>JAPPNI010000015.1:312334-313429 GCA_028873865.1 Chloroflexota bacterium
CCCTCCGTCACTTCGTGACACCTCCCCCAGAGGGGGAGGTCCTAGGAGTCGAGAAAGGTGTTGACCTCGCCGAGGAAGGTGTCGAGCTGATCGTGGTGGACCCAGTGGCCGGCGTCGGCGATACCGAGCTTCCTGGCCCGGGGGAAGGTGTTGGTTCGTTCGTCACTGTTCGGGTCGCCGGCGGATTCGAGTCCGCCGACGAGCAGGGTGGGCATGGTCACGCGCTCCCAGATCTCTTCGGCGTCCTGCTCGTTGAACGGGTAGGGCGAGTGGGCGCGGGCGTAGTTGTCGAACTTCCAGACGAAGGTGCCGTCCTCGTTCTGGTGGACGGCGTGGGTGGTCAGGTGCAGGGCCTGTTCGGCCGAGAGGCGCGGGTTGGCCTCCTGCATTCGCTCGACGGCGTCTTCGAGGGTGGGATAGCGGCGGGGCAGACGGTCGGCGAAGCGGTGACGCTCGGAGATCCACTCGGTCATGCGGCGGTGGGCCGGGGTCGAGGAGTGCATGTCGGTCTCGCGGCGGGAAGGTCCGAGGCCCTCGATGGCGATCAGTTTCGCGACGCGGTCGGGATAGACGCCCGCGTATTCGATGCAGATTCGGCCGCCGAGCGAGTGTCCTAGCAGGGTGACCGGGGCGAGGTGTTTCTGGCGGATGAGCTGGGCGAGGTCGTAGACGTAGTCGATCATGGCGTAGCCGGAGCCGTTGACCCACTCGGAGTCGCCGTGGCCGCGCAGGTCGGGGGCAATGACGTGGTAGCGGTCCTTGAGCGCCAAGGCGACCCAGTCCCAGGAGCGGCAATGGTCGCGTCCACCGTGGACGAGGATGAGGGGCGGGGCGGTGGGGTTGCCCCAGTCGACGTAGTGGAGGCGGAGGCGCTGGGAGAAGTAGACCTGAGAGGCCGGGTAGTCGGTGAGTTGGGTCATGGGAGGATCGTAAAGGGTGATCGTCCCGTGGGGCAGGCGGGGCTAGCCGGTAGCCGAGGCGAGAGGGACGCTGGCGCTGCGCTCGATGATCGAGGTCTGGGCCCCGCGTCAAGCGCAGGGCATCGGAGGTGGTAGGAGGGTACGGGCGTCGGGTTGTTAGCCGGCGGCTTCGGCG
>JAPPNI010000041.1:0-2910 GCA_028873865.1 Chloroflexota bacterium
AGGTCGCGTCGCCGATCACCCCGGCCAGCTCGGCCGCCGCGACCAGACCGCGGGCCAGCGCCGCCAGCTCGGCCGGCAGGGCCAGCCCCGAGGCGGCGCGGCCGAACAGCCGCTCCAGGTCGGCCGATCCGCGCAGCCGCCCGGCGAGGGCGCGGCGCAGGGCCGGACGCTGGACCAGGGCCTCGACCCGGTCGAGGCGCTGGTCGATCCGCTCCAGATCGAGTAGCGGCGCGGACACGGCGGCACGCAGCCAGCGTCGGCCCGGGGCCGAGCCGCAGCGGTCCAGCGCCTCGAGCAGCGTGGACGGCCCCGCCTCGGCGGCGCCCAACCCCGGCTCGGACACCGCCAGCGCCCGCTCCGTCGCCCGATCCCACTGCAGATGCGCTTCCAGCTCGAAGCGGCGCGGCGGCGACAGATGTGGCAGCGGGCCGGGGCCGTCCGGCTCAGCCGGCTGAGCGGCTCCGTCTCCCTCCGCCGCTTGCCCACGACGATCCGGTTCGGCCGCCGCCGTGCGGCCGGGCAGCGCGCCGTGCAGGTAACCGATCAGCGCGCCCAGCGCGCCGGTGGCGGCTGAGTCCGGCTCCAGCCCGAACGCCGCCGCCGGCGCGCCGTACTGCCGGGCCAGCGCCCGCTCGGCCTGCTCGGCACGAAACTCCGCCGCCGCCCGCCGGCTCAGCGGCAACTCCAGCGGCGGCGGCTCGGCCTCGTCCGCGATCAGCAGCTCGCGCGCGCCCAGCCGCTCGAGCAGGTCGCCGGCGCGCTGCCAGAGCGCGGCCTCGTCCTCCACCGCGCTCTCCAGCTCGGCCACGTGGCAGGCGCCGGTCGTGATGTCGGCGGCGGCGATGCCCAGACGCAGCAGACGCCGTTCGCGCCGCGCCACCAGCGCCGCGCAGGCCGAGGCCTGGCCCGCCTCGAGCAGCGCCGGCTCCAGCGCCGTGCCCGGCGAGACGACCCGCACCACGCCGCGCCTGACCAGCCCGCGCGAGGCGCCCGGCTGCTCCAGCTGCTCGCAGATCGCGACCCGATGGCCCTGCGCCACGAGCCGCGACAGGTGCTGCTCGACCGAGCGCACCGGCACCCCGGCCAGGGGCGAGCGCAGTCCGCCGCCCATCGGCTTCGAGGTCAGGGCGATATCGAGCGCCTCGGAGACGAGCTTCGCATCCTCGTCGAAGGTCTCGTAGAAGTCGCCCAGGCGAAAGAGCAGGATCGCGTCCGGGTAGCGGGCCTTCAGATCCAGATACTGCCGCCGGACCGGTGTCGCCATGCCGATATGTTACACGCTACCGTGTAGCATCGCTACCCGGATGATACTCAACTGCTCAGACAGGTTATCAATATCCGGGACCGAAGCGAAGCCAGCGGTGCGATTCGTGGATCGCGCGTGGGGAACCTGTGGACAACTGGCGGGCCTGGCCCGCCCGCGCTCAGACGACCGAGAGCATCGCCAGGTAGCGGTCCTCGATCCGGATCGACTCCGGCGCGATCTCGCGGCAGACATCGCAGCGGATGCAGCGCGCATCGTCGATCTGCCAGTCGCCCAGGGTTTCGGCCGGTTCGCCCTCGTCAATCCCGTCTTCATCCGCCTCGACCGGCGCCCGCTCGATGCAGGCCGCCGGACAGAGCTCGGCCGCCTCGGCCAGCCGCGGATCGGCCGGGTCCGTGATCAGGTAGCGGGTCAGCCCGGGCGCGACCAGCGCCGGATCGCGCTTCTCGTCGATGTGCGTGTCCAGCTCGTCGCGGAAATAGTTGACCAGCCCTCGCACCGCGTAGGGCGTGAACTGACCGTGCAGGCAGTTGGCGTTCTGCAGCGTGCGGTCGATCGCTCCGATCCGATCGAGGTCCTCGAGCCGGCCGTCGCCGTGCATGATCCGTTCCAACACCTCGACCAGCCGCTGCGAGCCGCCGTGGCAGGTCGTGCAGCGGCCGCACGATTCGTCCTCGCAGAACTCGGAGAAGTACTTGGTCAGGTCGACCGCCGAGGCGCGTTCGTCGAACAGGATGAGCCCCCCGGAACCGAGCAGCACGCCGCGCTCAGTGAATGGCGGACGCTCCAGCTTCAGGTTCAGGTCGGAGGCCGGCAACAGACCGCCCAGGGGCCCGCCGGGCTGGATCCCTTTGGGCGCGTGGCCGTCCGGGGGTCCGCCGCCGCAGCCCAGCAGCAGTTCGTCCATGCCCATGCCGAAGGGCACCTCGAGGATGCCCGGACGCTCGAGCGCGCCTGAGATCGAGAACATCTTCGTGCCCGGGTCCGACTCCGTCCCGTGCTCGCGATACCAGTTGGCGCCGTGCTGCACGATCAGGGGTACGTTGGCGTAGGTCTCGGTGTTGTTGACGTTCGAGGGCTGGTCGAAGACGCCGCGCTGCGCGGGGAAGGGCGGACGGATCTTGGGCATCCCGCGGATGCCCTCGACCGACGCGATCAGGCCCGTCTCCTCGCCGCAGACGTAGGATCCGGCGCCGCGCGTGATCTCCAGGTCGAAATCGAAGCCCGAGCCGAAGATGTCGCGGCCCAGCGCGCCGCGTTCGCGCGCCTGCTCGAGCGCCAGCTGCATCCGCCCGATCGAGAGCGGATACTCGTCGCGGATGTAGATGAAGCCGTAATCCGAGCCGGTCGCCTTGCCGGCGATTGCCATGCCCTCGATCACGAGGTGCGGGTCGGACTCCATCAGCACGCGGTTGACGAACGCACCCGGGTCGCCCTCGTCCGCGTTGCAGACCAGGTACTTGGTCGGGCCCGGCGCGCCCAGCAGGAACTTCCACTTCTGACCGGCGGGAAAGCCGCCGCCGCCCCGGCCGCCGCCGCCGGCGGCCCCCGCCGGGGCGCCGGCCCCCCCCGGCCCCCAGGTCACGGCGCGGTCCACCCCCTCGTAGGCGCCATCCGCAAAAGCATAGTCAATAGATTACGGGTCG
>JAPPNI010000041.1:2920-7587 GCA_028873865.1 Chloroflexota bacterium
TTTCAACCCATGTTTTTGGGGGGGCCCGGCCGCCCCTCCTACAAACCCACATTTTCCCGGGGGTTAACCCCCCCCCCCGCCCCGGCCGCCGACGCCGGCGGCCAGCACGAGGTCGCAGATCGCCATCGGATCCATGGTCACGGCGCGGTCCAGCGCCTCGTAGGCGCCTTCGGCAATCGCTTCGTCAATCGATTCCGGGTCGATGATCCCCATCACCCGCATCAGCCGCCGCTCCTGCGGACCCCAGAAGGGATGATTGGCCAGCGGCGGGATGCCCGCGGCCGGCGTGCGCGCGCCGATCAGCCATGGCGCCGCCGCTTCGGCCGGATCGTCGCCCAGGGCGGCCGCCAGAAACTCGGCTGCTTCCTCGGGTCTGACCGGTCCATAGACCACCGCTCCGCCGCCCATCGCGTCCGGCCGCTCAACTTCGACCACCGGCTCCAGCCAGGACAGCCCCAGCGTGCCGACCCGCACCAGCTCGACATCGTGCTCAGCGGCCAGCGGCTCGAGCGCCTCCCAGAGCCGGTCGGCCTCGGCCGCGATCGATGATGTGGAGAGATCGACCCGGACCAGCGGTCGCGCCGGCGAGCGGCGCGGCGCGGCGGCCAGTTCCGCTGCCTCGCGCAGTTCGTCGTAGATGCTGCTCATCAGGCCGCCCCGTCCGCTTCATGCCCGTGCTCGACGCCGTAGGTCGCCTCGGCGTCGACGAACGTGGCCGGCGCGATCTTGATCGGCCGCTCCGGCCAGTCGATGGGGTCCTCGCCGGCCTTCAGCCGCCGGGCCAGCTTGACCGAATCGACCATCGAGAGCGGCCCGACGACCCGGCCGTTGACCCAGACCATCGGCGCCTTCTCACAGGTGCCGTTGCATTGACCCAGCCACAATCCCAGTTCGTCGTCGGGCGTGTTCTCGCCCAGGTGACAGCCGAACTCAGCCTCGAAGATGCGCCGCACCCGGTCGCCGCCAACCACTCGGCAGGACGGGCCCGAACACCAGGTGACCAGCGTCTTCGGCGGCGGCGAATGACGGAACTCCGCGTAGAACGTGGCCGGACCGTAGACCTGCGCTTCCGAGACCCGCAGGTGCCGGGCGATCAGGCGGATTGCGTCGCGCGAGATCCAGCCCAGTTCCTCCTGAGCCAGGTGCAGCGCGCGCAGCATTTCGCCCTGCTGACGCGGCAGTTGCTGAAGCAGCCCGGCGAAGCGTTCCATCCCGGCCCCCGTCCCCCGTGACTGAACCCCGTAACTGAGCGTGGCGCTTCCCGCATGCTATCCGCGCCCCTGATAGCGGACAAGCCGCAGGCCCACCGCAGACTCGCCGCCCAGCGCGCGGCGGGCCGGTCGGACAAGCCGGTTTCGGCGGGTGACGGACGCGAGTTACGCGTTGAAGTGCAGCCGCAGCCCCGGACGCGGCCAGCGGCATGAGATCAGCCGGCCCGTGGTCGAGAGCGTGATGTAGGCCGTCTGCATGTCGGCGCCGCCGAAGCAGATGTTGGTCGTCAGCGGATCGTCGCCGACCGCGACGTGCTCGACATCGCCCGTGTCGGGATCGATCACCGTGATTCCGCCCGGGCCGATCGTGGCGACACAGACCTGGCCCGACGCCTCCACCGCGAGCGAATCGAACAGCGTGTAGCCGCCGGCGTTGGCGATGAAGGAGTTGAAGCCGGCGGCCGCGTTGTCCGAAGCCAGCACGCCGGGTTCTGAGATCTCCCAGCCGAAGAGCCGGCCCGTCGGCGTCTCGGCGATGTACACATGGGTGTCGTCCGGCGCGAGGCCCACCCCATTGGCCCCGCCCGGGATCGGGAAGACGGCCCGCGAGATATGGCTGCCGTCGGTCGTGGCGTAGTAGAGCGCGCCGAGGTCGCGGTCGTACTCGCGGTTCTTGCCCAGATCTGAGAACCAGAAACCACCCGTCGCGTCGAAGACGATGTCGTTCGGCCCCTTCAGCGGGATCCCGTCGCACTCGGTGTAGACCGTCTCCACCGCGCCGGTCTCGATGTTGACCCGCTGGATCGATCCCGACGTGTAGTTCCGCGCCTGTCCAGCCGGCAACAGCCGACCGCCCGCGCGGTTCCATTCGAAGCCGCCGTTGTTCGTAATCCAGACGTGACCGTCCGGACCCACGGCCGCCCCGTTCGGACCGCCGCCGGTGTCGGCGACCACCTCCACTCGGCCGTCGGGCGTCACCCGCGACAGCGTCCCGCGCGCGATCTCCGTCAACAGCACCGAGCCGTCATCCATCGCGATCGGCCCCTCAGGAAACTCCAGCCCCGAGGCCAGCTCGACGAAATCCATCAATGTCTGCTTTCCAGAACGTGTAGGTCTGTGCCGATCCTAGTCGCTCTCGCCGGACAGGGTCTGCAGATAGTAGGTGCGCTGCTCGCGCGGGCCGATAATGTGGTCGATCCGCAGGGCCAGTTGCGCCTCGTGCGGCATCCGCAGCACGACCTGCGGGTTGGTCCGCAGCAGCGGCTCCAGAGCACCCTGCGGCTCGACCTGGCTGATCTCGACCGCGTAGGTATCGGCCGGCAGCGCGGCCGGGCGCGGTCTGACCATGGCCCGGGCCAGCAGTGCGCCGGACGGCGTCAGGATCGAACAGGCCACCGGCCGAACCGGCGCTGCCGACTCGCGGGCGTTCGCCGTCGAGCCCGCATCGCCGTCGACCAGCAGAGCATGCGCCGCCAGCGGCGACGCCACGGAAGTCGTAACCATCACACCCTCACTCCGGGAGACCCAACCCTCCGACCGCCACTACCGCTTTAGCAAGCGAATCACCGTTCCGTCAAGTAGCAGCGCCCCACTGCCGCGGCGATCATCGACGTTCGCAGTCCGACCGCCTTGTATCCTGCCTGCGGAATCAACAACCCCGAGAAAGGACCCAACCAATGGGTGATCGACTTGATGGTCGCGTCGCAATCGTGACCGGCGCCGGACGCGGCATCGGCCGCGGACATGCCCTGCTGCTCGCTTCCGAGGGCGCGCGGGTCGTGGTCAACGACTACGGCGGCTCGCAGGGCGGCGAGCTCGACGGCGAAGCGGGACCCGCCGACGAGGTGGTGACCGCGATCAAGGACGCCGGCGGCGACGCCGTCGCCAACTACGACTCGGTCGCCGACATGGCCGCCGGCGAGCGCATGGTCCAGCAGGCGCTCGACTCGTTCGGCCGGCTCGACATCCTGATCAACAACGCCGGCATCCTGCGCGACCGGATGGTCTTCAACATGACCGAAGAGGAGTGGGACGTGGTCGTCGACGTCCACCTCAAGGGCCACTTCACCGTGACCAAGTATGCCTCCCAGGTCTTCCGTCAGCAGCGCTCGGGACGGATCGTCAACACGTCCTCCGAGTCCGGGCTGGGCAACATGGGACAGGCCAACTACGCCGCCGCCAAAGAAGGCATCGTCGGCCTGACCCGCACCCTCGCCCGCGACCTCGGACGCTACGGCGTCACCGCGAACGCGATCCGGCCGCGCGCTGGCACCCGCCTCACCCTGACCGAGGAACTGGCCGAGGCCCAGCGCCGCGCCCGCGAGGCGGGTCTGGCCGCGGGCGACGCCGGCGACATCGACTTCGGCGCCGACCGCGAAGCGATGATGGCGCCCGAGAACGTCTCACCCTTCACCGTCTGGCTCTGCACCGACGCCGCCGCCAACATCAACGGCCGCGACTTCCTCGTCTGGGGCAACGAGGTCGGCATGTACAACCTGCCGACCGTCGAGGCCGCCGTCTACGCCTCGGGCTCCAGCTTCAGCCTGGACGAACTCGACCGCGTCGCTGCCCAGTCCTATCTCGGCTCGCAGAAGAATCCCTGGCCTGCCCAGGCCCCGCGTTAGGAAGCAACTCACCATGGCCATCCTCGCCCACGAAACCGTCGAGTTCTCCGCCAACGGAGGCACTGCCTCCGGATACCTGGCCAAACCCGTCGACGGCGGACCCTACCCCGGCGTCGTCGTGATCCAGGAGTGGTGGGGTCTCAACCCCAACATCTGCGACATCGCCAACCGCATCGCCGCCGAGGGTTATGTCGCCCTCGCGCCCGACCTCTTCCACGGCGCCGTTACGGCTGAGCCGGACGAGGCGCAGAAGCTGATGATGACCCTGCAGGAGCCCAACGCGCTGGTCGACATGTCCGGCGCGGTCTCGGCGCTGCAGGCGCGCGACGACGTCCGCTCCGACCGGATCGGCGTGACCGGATTCTGCCTCGGCGGCGGCATGTCGCTGCTGCTGGCGATGAACAACCCGGCCGTCACCGCCGCCGCTCCCTTCTACGGCGTGCCCGGCGCCGGCATGGGCGAGGCCGGCAACATCCAGGGCGCGGTGATGGGCTTCTTCGCCGGCCGCGACGAATGGATCAACGCCGAAGTCGTCGAGGGCATTCAGTCGGCCCTCAACGGTGCCGGTGTGCGCAACGAGATCCACATGTACCAGGATTCCGACCACGGCTTCTTCAACGACACCTCGGACATCTACGATCCCGAAGCCGCCGCCGACGCCTGGGACAAGCTCAAGGCCTTCTTCGCCGCGGAGCTGCAGGCCTAGCCAAGAGCCCTGGCCATAACATGAAAGCGCCCCCGCGGTAGGGGGGGGGGTTGGTTTTTGGCCAAGTGCGGGTGGGGGCGTACAGCTCCAGCATACCCGCCACTGCCGCGTCCGGGTCGGCCGCGG
>JAPPNI010000041.1:7597-123501 GCA_028873865.1 Chloroflexota bacterium
CCCCCCCGCCCCGTGCCACACCCTCACGGCTTTCGCGCCCGCGGCGCGCCGCCCCAACCCACGCCCCCTCCCAAAACCATCAACCCCCCCCCTGGGGGGGGGGGCCGCTTCGTATTGCGCAATGAGCGGGTGGCGCCTTACAGCTCCAGCATCCCCGACTCTGCCTCGTCCGGCTCGGCCTCGGACTCCTTGTCCGCGCCCAGCCCCACGCCGATGTAGACGAAGCCGCCCGCCGCCAGGCCGATGAACAGGCCGGCGCCGATGATGATCCACAACAGCCAGGCGTCGAACCCGCCGTTGGCCGAGGACAGGTGCTGATTGCCGGCGCCCAGGTTGATCATGATCGCGTGCACGGCGATCGCGAGGATGTTGCCCACGATCAAACCGGGCAGCAACAGCGCCATCTGAATCGGGATCGGCGCATCCTTGAGCCACTGCGGCATCATGAAGGAAGGAACCAGAGGCGGCATCAGATCAACCCTTCGCTCGCCGGACACGGCGACAGTTTCACCGGCTCAGACAAGTATCGCGCCACTCCTCCTTTTCGTCTAGTTGCCTGATCGAATTGATACTGGCGAATGCCGCCATAGGGAAATCGCGGATACGATAACGCGTATGTCAATGAGAAGTTCGGACGGCATGAAGCCCGTCCCGGCGCGACGCGGCGCCTGGACCCGGATACGCCGCCGCAAACTCTCCCGCCGCTCCCTGCTCAGCGCCTCCGCGCGCGCCGGCGTCGGCGCCGGCGGCCTGGCCCTGGTCGGTTGCTCGGACGACGAGCCTGCTGAACAGGAATTGCAGCAGCAGGAGATCTCGCAGCAGGACGAGCCGCCCGAGCCGCCTGACACCCAGCAACAGGACAGCCAACAGCAGTCTCAGGAGACCGCTCAGCAGGCTGCTCAGGCCGAGCCGCCGAGTAGTCCGCTGCAGGGAGGCATCATCCGCGCCTGGCTGCCGACCGAGCGCCACGACCGCTGGGATCCGCACCGCTCCCGCTTCCGCTACACCCAGTCCGCCCACAGCCTGATGTACAACCGCCTGATCCGCCCCGCCTCCACCTCTGACGGCGTGCTCGAGGCCGACCTCTGCGGCCTGCCCGAAACCCCGGACGAGGTCACGTACGTCTTCACGGTCGAACCCGGCGCGGTCTTCTGGGATCACGAGCCGGCCAACGGCCGCGCATTCACCGCCGAGGACATCCGCTGGAACATCGAGCGTCAGCAGGATGCCGTCGACGCCGACGGCCTGCCCGATCCCCACTTCTTCCGTCGCGACGCATATGATCGGACCGTTTCGGCCGAAACCACGACTGAACAATCCATCACCCTGACGACCGCCGCGCCCGACGCCGCCTATCTTGGCGCCATCCACGCCTCTCCCTTCGCCTGGATGACCAGCCCCGAGGGCGCCGAGCAGTTCGGCAACGCCTGGCGCGACGACCCCTCCGATGTCTTCCTCAACAGCGGCACCGGACCGTACACACCGCTGCTCTACAACGGCTTCGAACTGACCCTGGCCCGCTCCGGCAACTGGTGGCGCGGCGATTCCGCCTGGGCCGAAGGGATCACCTTCACCTCGGGCGACGCCGGCAACATCGTCAGCCTCTATGACTCCGCCGCCTTCGACCGCGCCGACTTTCCCCTGAACAATCAGACGGTCGAGGCCCTGCGAGAGCAGAATCCCGACCATCCCACCTTCGAACTGCCGCTCGCTGCGCCGGTCGAACTGTTCACCCCGCTCTCAGCCGATCCCGAGTCGCCGCTCGCCGACCCCAGGGTTCTGCGAGCCGTCGGGATCGCGATCGATCGACCCAGCTTGATCGATCGGCTCTACGGCGGCCATGGCCGCGCCTCCGGGCCACTGCCCTGGTACCTCCGCGGATGGAGCCTGAGCGACCAGACCCTCGCGAGCTACCCCGGCTACCGGACCGACCGTGAGGCCGACCTCGCCGAGATCACCCAGCTGATCAGCGCCGCCGGCGCGACGGCCGCCTCCGCCTCCCTGCCCCTGGTCGTCGCCGACCTGTTCGAGGGCTTCTTCGCCGGCGCGGGTGAGGCGGTTCGCTCGATGATCGCCGACGCCACCGGACTCGAAGTCGAGCTGGAGAATCGTCCCTTCGCCGAAGCGATCGATCAGCTCCGAGCGGGCGAGCGATTCTGCTTCCTCGGCTGGGGCGCGGTGCCGCAGGGGGCCGACCCGACCGACGATTGGCGCCAGTCGCTTCATTCATCCGGCGACGGACACTGGAGCAACGACGCCAGCGCCAACCTCGACGCGCTGATCGACGGGATGTCGACCACCTTCGACCTCGCGGGGCGGCAACAGATTGGCCAGCAGGTTCAGGAACTGCTGCTCAGCGGCGACGCCCACCAGTGGCGCGTCCCGTTGCTCAACGGCATCCAGCTCGGCATCCACCAACCCTGGCTGCACCCCGACCCACGTCTCTTCGACTACGCCTGGTCAACCGATCACCTCAGCACCTCGTGGCTCGACACCAGCCTCGACACCTACCCGACCGGCCGCGAACTCCCGCCGCCCGAGGACGAGTCCGAAGAGGGCGGCTAGGTCAGGCCCAGCGGCGTCGATGCTCCCGCTCGTACTCCAGGATCCGCCGGTAGACCCGGACCATCTCCCGATCCCGGGCCAGCGGCTCGCGCGGCGGCTTGATCACCGCGCCGCCCAGCGCGTCGACGATCTCGCGATGGTCGTCGATGATGAAGTCGGGCACGATGTCGGTGAACAGGTGCAGGCGTTGTCGGTACTGGAAGATCGGCTTACCCATGATGCCGGCCAGCAGCGGCCACAGGTCGTGCTTGTCCGCCACCTCGCGACGCGCCCCGTAGCCCGACCACATGTAGACGTGATGCCCGCGCTCCTGCAGCCGCTCCAACACCTCCCGCGCATACGGCCGCAGATGCAGATTCCACGAGACCAGGCATCCGTCGACGTCGAAGAAGATATTCAGCGGCCGCACAAGAGCTAGATTACTGCCATGAGCATCGCCGCCTGCCCGCACCTGCCGAATCCGCCCCAGAGCTGGCATTTCCGCATGAAGTCGCGCCTCGAATGCTGGCGCTGCGCCTTCCGCAACCGAGGCATGTTGCGCCGCTCCATTCTCACCTCAGCCGTCGTCGGCACGATCCTCGTCGCCATCAACCAGGGAACCGTCATCGTCGCGGGAGAGGGAACCACCGAACTCGCCTGGAAGATCCCGCTCACCTACTGCGTCCCCTTCGTCGTCGCCTCCTGGGGCGCGCTGGGCAATGCCTACGTCCGCGCCACCTCCCGATAGCTCCCACCCAACGACCTGTTGTTCCCGCGATGACAGGACTGATGAAGGTAACTCAGCGCGGCAATCCCAGACCTCGCGTCGCGATGATGTTTCGCATGATCTCCGACGTTCCGGCGGCGATCGTGAGGGGGACGGAGTTCAGGTATTCGTCCGGCATCCGGCCGTGGAGGGGGGCGTGTTCCTGCTCTCCCGAGAGCGCGCCGCCGAGGCCGAACATGTTGATCATCCCGGCCAGGCGCTGATTGATCATCGTGCCGTAGAGCTTCGACATCGAGGCTTCGTGGTTGGGCACCAGGCCCTGCGACTGCATCCAGGCCACCCGGTAGGCGAGCCAGCGCCCGACCGTGAACTCGATGTTGAGGTCGGCCAGCCGGTGCCGGATGCGCGGGTCCTCGTCCGGGCGCGTGCCATCCGGTCCGGGCTGGCTGGCCAGGTCGGTCAGCTCGCCCAGCAAACGCACGCCCGAAACCACCCGCGAGATGCCCGAGCGCTCGAAGTCGAGCGTCGTCGTGGCCACGTACCAGCCGCGATTCTCCTCGCCGACCCGGTTCTTGGCCGGCACCCGCACGTCCTCGAAAAAGACCTCGTTGAAGTGATGCCGGTTGGCCATGTTGACCAGCGGACGCACGGTGATGCCGGGCGTCTTCATGTCGACCAGGAAAAAAGAGATGCCGCGATGCTTGGGCGCGTCCGGCTCCGTCCGCGCGAGCATGAAGATGTAGTCGGCGTGTTGCGCGCCCGAGGTCCAGATCTTCTGTCCGTTGATGATGTAATCGTCGCCGTCGCGCTGCGCGCGCGTTTGCAGCGAGGCCAGATCGGAGCCCGAGCCGGGCTCGGAGAATCCCTGGCACCACTGGATGTCGGCCGAGCGGATGCGCGGCAGGAAGAACTCCTTCTGCTCGTCCGAGCCGTACATGATCACCGTCGGCCCGACCCGGTCGACGCCCTGGTTGTAGACCGGCGCGCGGTGGTGCGCCATGGTCTCGTTGAACATCGCCTGGCGGATCGGCCCCGCGCCAGCGCCGCCGTGCTCCTGCGGCCAGCCCAGCGTCAGCCAGCCGCGCTCGGCCAGGGCCCGGTGGAAGCCCCGTGTGAACTCCCAGCGTTCCCGGTTCGCCGCGCCGTCCTCGGCCGGCCCCTCCGACAGATCGGCCCAGCCCGGAGGCAGCTGCTCACCCAGGAAATCCAGCACTTCCTCCCGAAACGCCACGTCTTCGGCCGAAAATTTGAAGTCCATGTCAGTGCTCCCGCTCGCCTACCGCAATGCTCGGATCGTGGGGGTCAGGGTAACAAAGGGTCGGCTGTAGACTCTCCCGCATGCCCGACGCCCTGCCCGGTCCGCTCGCCGATGTCCGAGTCATCGACCTGACCGACGACCGCGCGATCTACGCCGGCAAACTGCTCGCCGACCTTGGCGCCCATGTCACCAGGGTTGAACCCTCCGGCGGAGACCCGCTTCGCGGGCGGGCCCCCTTTCACGAGAACGGGGCCTCGCTCTGGCACGCCTTCTTCGCCAGCTCTCGACAGTTCGTAGGCGGCGACGCCGATGTGATCTCGGAACTCGCAGCGACCGCCGATGTCATCCTCGACTGCGAACGGCTGCCCGATCCTGAAGCGCTCCTCGAGGCCAATCCGCGATTGGTGATCGTCGACGTTACCTCCTTCGGACGCTCCGGACCCTGGAAGGGCTACCAGGCGCCCGGACTCGTGGCCGAGGCGCTGGGCGGGGTTGCGGCGACCTCCGGCGACGCCGACACGCCGCCGCTCAAGCTCTACGGCGACCAGTACGCCTTTGTCGGCGGCGCTTACGCTGCCATCGGCGCGCTGGCCGCGCTCAACCACGCTCGCCAGACCGGTAACGGACAGATCGTGCGGCTCTCCACCCACGAGGCGCTGGGCACGATCCTTGAGCATGTGCTGATGTGGGCCTGGTACCACGAGCTCGTGCCCTTCGCCGACGGCCCGGTCCTGCCCCGGCGCGGCTCGCTGCACTGGTCCAACGCCTATGTGGTGATGCAGGCCGTGGGCGGCTCGATCATGATCACGCCGACGCCCGACTTCTCCCGGCAGGTCGCGTGGCTGGTCGAGGAAGGCCTCGGCCTGGAGTTGCTGGATGAGCGCTTCAGCGACCCGGCCAACGTGGCCGAGATGATCAACCTGACCATGACCACGCTGCGCGACTGGGTGTCGACCAAGGAGGTCGAGCCCTTCTTCCACGAGGCCCAGGCTCGCCATCACCCCTACGGCTGGGTGATGACGACGCCCGAGGTCGCCGCCAATCCGCAGCTCGAAGCCAGAGACTGGTGGACGCCTTACCCGGTCGGCGACGCCAGCGTCGCCGGTCCCGGCGCCCCGTACCACTTCTCCGACACTCCCTGGCGAGTCGGTCCGCACGACGGATCTCTCCCCTCCTCCTTGCAGAGAGAGGTGCCGAAGGCGGAGAGGCTCCCCCGCAGCGGCCGTGCCACGACCGGACCCCTCGAAGGCATCCGGATCCTCGACTTCACCCACGTCCTCGCCGGGCCTTTTGCCACACGCGCGCTGGGCGATATGGGCGCGGACGTGGTCAAGATCATGTCCGAAACCCGCGTCTCGCTGGCCGGCGGTCCCGACAGCCCCTATCACGCGCTCTGGAACCGCAACAAGCGCGTCCTCCAGCTCGACCTCGCCCGTCCCGAGGCGCGTGAGATTGCCCGTGAGCTCGCGCTCCAGGCCGACATTGTGATCGACAACTTCTCGGTCGGGGTGCTCGATCGATGGGGAATCGGCTGCGACGCGGTCAGCCCCGACAATCCTGGCGTGATCTACATCGGCATGTCGGGCATGGGCACGACGGGGCCCTGGTCGAACTACGTGACCTACGCGCCGACCGTGCACGCGCTCGCCGGCCTGACCTACCTGACCGGCGTGCCGGGTCGCAACGACATCGGGATCGGCTTCAGCTACAACGACCACATGGCCGGCCTGCACGGCGCGGTTGCGGTGCTCGCCGCGCTCGAGGCTCGGCGCCTGACCGGCCGCGGCCAGCGGATCGACATGAGCCAATTCGAGGTCGGCGTCAACTTCTCCGGTCCCGCGCTGCTCGACTGGTTCGCCAATAGCGTCGCGGCCGAACCGGTCGGCAACGACCCGCCCTGGGAGTCGTGGACGCCGCACTCGGTCTATCCCTGTGCTGGCGACGACGAGTGGTGCGCGATCGCCGTTGTGAATGACGAACAGTGGCGAGCCATGTGTCGGTTGATGGACGCCGACGACTGGCTCAATGACGCCTCGCTGGCCACAGTCGAGGGTCGCAACGCGCGTCGAGCGGAGATCGACGAGCGGATCAGCGCATGGACCCGCGAGCAGGACCGCTACGAGCTCATGGATCGCTGTCAGCAGGCCGGCGTTCCCGCCGGCGTCGTCCAGACCGGCCTCGACCTGACCCGCCACGACCCGCAACTGGCCCACGCCGAAATGTACTTCGACTTCGACGATCCCCATCCGGCCATCGGCCCGCTCACGGTCGACCGCCTCCCGCTCCGCTTCGAGCGAACCCCGGCCACGGTTTACAACCGCCCCGAAGTTTTCGGCGAGTCCAACGCGTCGGTCGCGTCGGACTGGCTGGGGATGACTGCCGAGCAAGTTGCGCGCCTGGAGGCGGACGGGGTGCTGGAGTAGCGCGACTCGGAGTCGTTTCAGCTTTCAGCTGAACTTTTTCTCTCAGGCAGTAAACGCCACGATCTCCAGTGTTTTACTGGGTTTCGTGTTTCAGAACTTTCAGCTTTTTTCAGGTTCTTTCAGGTTTCTTCAGGTCGTTTCAGAGAACCCGGTGAGAGAAAAATGGTTCGGAGCGTTCGGCTCTGTTCGATTCTGTACGACTGGATTGTGAGCAGGACAAGAGGATCGATGGGTTTGGCCAGGGTCGGCATGAGGCTGCGCTTTCGTTGTCGGTATATCGAACAGACAAGCTCATTGTATGGTGCTGGGGCCTCGAAGGAGATGCAGATCCCGGTCGGATGTAGCGGCGTTGGCACGGCCTCTGCAGAGCGCCGGCGTCGTTGAGCGACAGGGCCAGGCAGCGGCAAGCTCTTCGCCTGCATTTTGCCGTGGCTCCGAGTGCGGGCGTAGAGCGACCATGCGGCGGACGCCCGCCGAACTCACTGCCCTCGGGGGACAGGCGGGGCCCCTCAGTCACTTCGTGACAGCTCCCCCTCTGGGGGAGCTCTTTTGCCCTAGCGGAAGACCGAGTAGTCGATCTCCTTTGAGGTGATCACTTCGATCAGCGCTGGCTGACCGTCTTCGGTGGCGCGGATGCCTCGCTTGAAGGCTTCTTTGAGGTCTCCGGGAGATTCGACGCGCTCTCCGTAGCCTCCGAAGGCCTTGGCCATGTCGGCGTAGTGGCCGGAGATGTCGGTGGCTCGGTACTTCTCGGTGGCGGTCTTCATAATGGGGAGCTCGATCGCCATTGAGAAGTTGTTGAGCAGCACACTGAGGATCGGGATGTTCTCTCGCACGGCGGTCTCGAAGTCCATGCCGGTCATGCCGATCGCGGCGTCGCCCCAGACGTTGACACAGGTCTTCTCGGGATCGGAGACCTTGGCGCCCATGGCGTAGCCCAGTCCGGTGCCGAGCTGCGTCGTCTTGCCCCAGCCGATGTAGCTGAGCGGCGTGGTCGAGTTCCAGAACGGCGACATCTGGTCGCGCGGCGAACCGGCGTCGTGGGTCGCCACGACGTTGTCGATCCCGACCGTTTCATCGAGGGTTGCGTGCAGGTCGCGCAGCGCGCGATACGGGTTGATCGGCATGTCGTTCGAGTCGGTCTTGTGCGACCAGTCTTTGCGCCAGGCGCCGTTGACCTCGGCGATCTTCGCGGCGATCGCGTCGGCGCGGCCACGCGGACCGGAGATCAGTTCGCGCACCTCGGCGATGATCGCGTCCAGCACCAGCGCGGCGTCGCCGACGACGCCCTCGGAGATCTCGACCTCGTTGTTGAAGTCCTCGGGATCGAGCGTTGAGTGGATGTAGTACGGGCCCTTGGGCATCTGCAGACCGAAACCGGTCTTGGCGAAGGAGCAGCCGATGCCGAAGATCACGTCCGCGTCGCGCAGGAACTCGTGCACGGCCTGGGGGAAGGCGCGGCCGCCGGAGCCCAGCGAGAGCGGATGCGTCTCGGGGAAGGCGCTCTTGCCCTGCAGCGAGGTCGTGACCGGCGACTCGAGCAGCTCGGCCAGTTCCCTCAGCTGGTCCCAGGCCTTGGCGTAATGGACGCCCTGGCCCGCGTAGATCACCGGGCGCTCGGCGTTGACCAGCGTCTGCGCCGCCTTGCGCGCGTCGGCCGGATCGGGACCGGAGCGGTAGGCCGGCGTCGGCGTGTAGTTGATCGGCTCCTCGATCTCCGCACCCCAGAGGTCGCCGGGGATCTCCAGCACGACCGGCCGCTGGCGGCCGTTCTTGGCGTGCGTGAATGCGCGGCGGACGGCGTTGGCCAGGTCGTTGGCGTCGGTCAGCTGCTCGGTCCACTTGCTCACGTGCTGGAAGTTGACCAGCCCGGAGAAGTTGGGCGCGACGTTGGTCTGGGCGCGGGCGTAGCCGCCGGGAATCGCGACCATCGGCGCTGACTCCGACCAAGCCTGGGCGAGGCCGCCGAACGAGTTCTCGGAGCCGGGGCCATTCTGGGTCAGGTAGACCGCCACCCGGTCGCCCGAGTTCATCCGGGCGAAAGCGTCGGCGATGTGAATCCCGGTCCGCTCCTGTCGCACGATGATCGTGCGGATATCGGCCTCGGCCGCGGCCTCGAAGATTGGATTGACGGGGTAGCCGACGACGAAGTCGACCCCTTCCCGCTTTAACATCTCGGCAATCGCGTTTGCGGTTCTCATGTGTCAGCTCTTCCGGGTCAGGTTCGTCGCCCGCTGCGGAGCGAGAAACGGTTGTGATTAGTCGGAGTGTACGGGAGGCCTGCGGCCGGCCCACGGCTGGGCCGCTTCGAGCTGCGCCGCCAGGCGGAACAGCGCCGCCTCGTCCGCGTAGGGCGCGACGAGCTGCGTCCCGACCGGCAGACCGGCCTCGTTCCAGTAAAGCGGCACGGACGCGGCCGGATTGCCCGATGCGTTGAACAGCGAGGTGAAGCCCACGGTGCGCTGCACATCCTGGCCCTGCGCCAGCATGTCGTCGCGGTCGAGCGACAGCTTGCCCAGCTCCAGCGGCGGCGTGGCCATCGTCGGCGTCAGCATGATGTCGTAGCCGGGACCGTCGACGCCGGCGAACCAGCGGCCGACGTAGCGGCCGATTGCGTGCACCGCTCGCGTCGCCGCGATGTACTCGGTCGCGGTCGGCATGTCGCCCGAGATCATCCGCCAGGTGATTGGCTCCATGTCCTCGGGATTGGGCGTGCGGCCCAGTTCTTCCGCCTTCTGATCGAAGGCCAGCTTGGTCGATGGCCGCACGATGTCGAAGAGCGGATTGCGGACCTCCTCCGGGATGTCCAGCACCGCGTCCTCGACCTCGTGGCCGAGCGAGCGCAGGAGTTCGGCCGAGTGCTCGGCGGCGGCGATACAGTCGCCGTCGATCTCGCACTCGTTGAACGGCTTGACGATCAGGCCGATCCGCAACTTGCCCGGATCGCGCCCGACCTCCTCGGTCCAGGGACGCTCCGGCGGCGGCGCGAAGTATGGCGCGCCGATGTCGGGGCCCGCTGTCGCATCGAGCAAGACAGCCGAGTCGCGCACCGAGCGCGAGACCGCGTGGACGGTCGACATCCCGGCCCAGCCTTCGCCTACATCGGGACCGGCCGGCGTCCGCGCGCGGGTCGGCTTGAGACCGAATAGCCCGCAGCAGGTGGCCGGAATGCGGATCGATCCACCGCCGTCGGAGGCGTTGGCCGCCGGGATCACGCCGGTCGCCACGGCGGCCGCGGCGCCGCCCGACGATCCGCCGGCCGTGTGCTCCAGATTCCACGGATTGCGCGTCTTGCCGTGCAGCTGCGATTCGGTGGTCGAGGTGATCCCCATCTCCGGCGATGTCGTGCGGCCGAAGATCGACAGTCCCGCCGCCTTGTAGCGGATCACCATCTCCGAGTCGTGGTCGGGGATCGTGTCGGCGAACACCTTCGACCCGCTGGAGATCGGCTGTCCCGCGTACAGCGTCCCGAGGTCCTTGAGCAGGAAGGGCACGCCGTGCAGCGGGCCCTCGGGCAGGCCGCTCAGCGCGTTCTCGCGCGCGTGGTCGTACCACGGGTAGACGACGGCGTTGATCTGCGGATTGACCCGTTCGGCCCGCTCGATCGCTTCTTCCAGCAGCTCGCTCGCCGTCACCTCGCGGCCGGCGACCATCCGCGCCAGTTCGACCGCGTCAAGATCCGAATAGCCCTGAATTGCCATGTGAACGTCCTCTCCTAAGCTCTACGCATGGTACGCATCGACGGACGCCGGCCCAACGAGTTACGTCCGCTGCGCTTCGAACTCGGCGTGCAGAAGCACGCCGACGGCTCCTGCATCGTCTCCCTGGGCGATACTCGGGTGCTCTGCGCGGTGACCGTCGAGGAACAGGTCCCGCGCTGGATGCGCGGCTCCGGACGGGGCTGGCTGACGGCCGAGTACAACATGCTGCCCGCCGCCACCAACACGCGCTCCAACCGTGAACGGGTCCTCTCGGCCGGCCGGACCAAGGAGATCCAGCGTCTGATCGGCCGCAGCCTGCGAGCGGCGGTCGACCTCGATGCCCTCGGCGAGCGCACATTCAATATCGATTGCGACGTCCTCGACGCCGACGGAGGAACCCGGACGGCGGCGACCACGGGCGCGTTCGTGGCCGTGAAGCAGGCCATCGACAAGCTCGCCTACGACGCCTCGCCGATCATCTCCGCGGTCGCCGCGGTCAGCGTCGGCATCATCGACGGCGAAGTACTGGTCGATCTCAACTACGCCGAGGATTCCGGCGCCGATGTCGACTGCAACATCGTCGGCCTGGCCACGGGAGGACTGGTCGAAGTCCAGGGCACCGCAGAGGGCCGGTCGTTCAGCCCGGAACAACTCGGCGACATGGTCGCTGCGGCTCAGCCGGCGCTCGGGGAAATGTTCGCCGCACAGCGGGCGGCTCTCGATCAGAAGTAGTCCGCGTACAGACCCAGGTGACTCCCGCCGACCAGCAGGACGTGCGCCGGACCGAACTCCTCGTCCGACTGCTGACCGGGGAAATTGCTCATCACGCGGAAGCCGCCCGGCGACGCCTCGGCGCCGTACTCCACCACATCCGCACCGAGCTGACCCACGTCCTTCCACATCGACCACTGCGAGGCCGCTTCTCGCGGCACCGCCAGCAGCGCCATCTTCGGCAGCGACCGGTGAGGCGCGGAGAAGCCCACCGAGACCGTCACCTGCCACAGGCTCGAGCGCCCCTCTTTCAGGGTCGGCAGCGCGTCGTAGAAGATCGTCGATTCCGTCTCGTGGACGATCGTCGAGCCGTTCTTCGTCACCGCCTCGAGCCACGGCTCGCCGGTCGGAGCCCAGCGCGACGCATCAAGCTCCTTGGCCGCATGAACCTGCAGGTGCGCGTGCGGCTGCGACTGTTCGCCCATCGAGCCGAAGTTGCAGAACACGCGGTAACCGGCCGGCGCTCGGTCGGCATTCCGATCCCGCAACCATTCGACCGTCTGCATGCCGTGATCTCGCGCTGTCGCGCCCACTTCGCCCAGGTTCGACCACAGCTCGCTCTGCTGCGAGTAGAACGGGATCGCCGACTCCGAGTGCTCCAGCGGGATCACCAGCGAGGTCAGGTCGAAGAACAGGAACTGGTTCTCGAAGACGAACACTTCGGGCCGCTCGTCCGACCACGGCGCTGACGGATCACCGCGCCGCGAGTCGGTGAAGCGTCGCTCGCCGTCGCGGAAAAAGAGCGCCGACTCCGAACCGTCCGCAATCCCGCAAAACACGCAAAACCGCGTCGGACGCTGCCCCTTCTTGTTCGGCATGACAGTCAGCGTCGCACCAATCCCCCGACCGCGCAAACCCGTGAGATACGATCCTCTCAGTCAATCAAGCGATCCCGTCCCCGTCCCCGAGCGGGGACCCGCTCGGTCCCCTGCCGAACGAGGACTGCCGCACATGGTCAACGTCCAACCCTTCCGAGGCCTCCGCTACGACCCCGACGTCGTCGGCGACTGGGGCGCGCTCCTCGGCCCGCCCTACGACATCGTCGATCAGGCCCAGACCGCCGCCCTCAAGGAGTCCAGTCCGCACCAGATCGCACACATCGAAACAGCGGCGGGCGACGACATCGCCGCGGCCGCCCGGACCCTCAAGGACTGGCGATCGTCCGGCGCCATCGTCCGCGACGACGCGCCTTCCTACTACCTGCACGAGCACCACTTCGGCGATGGACAGGTTCGCCGGGCGATCTTCGGCGCGGTCGAGCTGGCCCCCTGGGGCGAGGGCGTCATGGCCCACGAGCGCACCATGCCCGGGCCCAAGGCGACCCGAACCGCCCTGCGCTCCGTCGTCGGCGCCGATGTGTCCCCGCTGATGGCCTTCGTCCCCGACGCCGATGGCGCGCTGGCCGAGTTGATCGACCTCACCCTGCAACTCCCGGTGCTCCACGAGGGCACCGACCCGACCGGCGACAGCCACACCCTGCGGCGCATCGACGGCGCCAACACCGTCATGCGCATCGGCAACGCATTTGCCCACGACACCATCTACATGGCCGACGGACATCACCGCTACGAGTCGGCGCTCGACGCCATTGACGAACGTCCCGCCTCGCGATACGTGCTCATGGGCATCGCCTGCGCCGACGATCCGGCCCTCGTCGTCGGCGCGACTCATCGCGTGGTCCACACCGATGCCCCGGCCAGTCTGCTGGCCCAGCTCGGCCGGAGCTTCCGGATCAACGAGTCAACGGCGGAAACCCTGGCCGCCAGCCTGCCCGACGGCAGCTCCGCGATCGGACTGGTCACTGCCCAGGGCGCCTGGCTGCTCGAACCGTCCGCCGCCGCCGCGCGCGTCATGCCCGGCGACGTCCCCGACGCCTGGCGCAACCTCGCGCCTGCCGTGCTCCAGCACGTGATCCTCGAACCGCTGCTCGGCATCGACGCCGACGCCCTAGCCGGCGGTCAGGCTGTCACTTACACCCACCACCTCGACGAACTGCTCGAAGCCGTCACACGTGGAAATGCCAGCGCCGCCTTCGTCCTCCCCGCCCCCACGCTCCAGGACGTGATCGACACCGCCGACGCCGGCAGCTTCATGCCTCAGAAGAGCACCTACTTCGTGCCCAAGCTCCCCACCGGCCTCGTCCTCCACCCGCTCGACTGAGCCTACATCTGCGCCTGCGACACATCCTCGACCCCATCGATCGCGTTGATCACCCCGACCTCCTCCACCGACAGCGCCCGCGAGATCGTCAGCGCCATCAACGACATCTCCGATGGGTCGTTGGCGCTGAAGCCCACGTCCATTGCCGCGATATTCACGTCGAGACGGCCCAGCGCCATCCCGACCTCGCCGATCCGCCCCGGACGGTCCTCATTCCGCAGCACCAGCAGGTGCAGGTGATCCGGAGCCCGCCCACTCCCGAACCGCGCCCCCGAGATGTGCACGTAGAAGCCGTTGATCTCCACCACCGAGGCCCGGCCGTGCTCCAGCGTGCCCATCAGCGAAGTTGCTCCCGCCGACGTCCGCAGCTCCACGGTGATCGTCGACGTGTACGGCTCGGCGTCCTGGGTCTTGCGCTCGGAGATTCGCCAGCCGCGATGCGCGATCACGTTGTTGATATTGACCAGGTTGACGTGCTCGTCCGAGATCGGGGCCAACAACCCCGCCACGACCGACGCCTTGAGCGGAGTGACGTCATGGTTGGCGATCTCGCCCCGATAGTGAATTACGATGTCTCGCCACTGGCCCGACGCGAGCTGCGTCGCCAGCCGCCCGCACATCTCCGCCACCGACAGATACGGACCGACCGCCTCCAGCGACTCCGGATCGATCAGCGGCGCGTTGACCGCCGCCTGTGACGGCTGGCCGCGCAGCACCTTCAGAGTCTCGGTCGCGATGTCCACCGCCACCCGTTCCTGCGCCTCCTGCGTCGAGGCCCCCAGGTGAGGTGTCGCCAGCACCCGCGGATGGGCCACCAACGGATTGCCGTGAGCCGGCTCCTCCGCGAACACGTCCAGCGCCGCGCCGCCCAGACGCTCTGACTCCAGCGCTTGCATCAGCGCCGACTCGTCGATCAGCCGCCCGCGAGCGGTATTGACCAGCAACGCCCCCGGCTTCATGGCGGCGAATTCGGTCGGACCGATCAGCGGCCGCGCATCCGGCGACGCCGACGAATGCAGGGTCACGACATCGGAACGCGCCAGCAGCTCCGGCAACTGGACCAGCTCGGCTCCGACGCTGCGCGCCCGCTCCTCCGAGACGAACGGGTCGAACGCGATCGTCCGCATCTCCATCGCCTGCAACCGCCGAGCCACCGCCGCTCCGACCAGTCCCAGGCCGACGATGCCCGCTGTCTTCCCGCGCAGCTCCGCGCCGACAAACGCCGACCGGTTCCACTCGCCCGCCTTCAGCGAGGCGTTCGCCTCGGACAGGTGTCTGGACAACGACAGCAACAGCGCAATCGTCAGCTCGGCGGCCGAGACCGTGTTCCCGCCCGCCGCATTGAGCACGATGATCCCATGCTCCGACGCCGCGTCGAGGTCAATGTTGTCCACGCCCGCCCCGGCCCGGCCGATCACGCGGAGTCTGGGTCCCGCCTCGATCAGCTCCCGATCCACCCGAGTCCCGCTGCGGACGATCAATCCCTGGCAATCCGCAATCGCCGCAACCAACTCCTCCCGCGACAGTCCGGCCCGCGCATCGACCTCCACACGCTCACGCAGAATCGCCAACCCCTCCTCGGCGAGCGACTCACTGACCAGAATGCGGTTCATGGCGGCATGTCCAGGAGCTCCCCCTCTGGGGGAGCTGTCGCGAAGCGACTGAGGGGGCCGCCCATATGCTCGTTACCCGTCAATCCCCGGAATCACCGCGCCCTCAGCCGCCGAGAAGCCCTCCGCCACCAGCGCCTGCTGCAGCGCCGAGAAACAGGCCGCGAACTCGCCCTCGTCCAGGTAGCCCAGGTGGCCGATCCGCCAGATCGACGCCGCCAGCTTGCCCTGACCACCGGCGATCACGACGTCATGCTCCTCCCGCAGCCGCTTCGTCACCGCCGATCCAACAATGCTTTCGGGCACCTGAATCGCCGTCACGGTGTCCGACGCATATCGCTCGTCCGCCAGCAACTCCAGGCCCAGCGACTTGGCCGCCGAGCGCGTCCACGAAGCGAAGCGGTGATGCCGCGCGTAGATCGCCTCCGGACCCTCGGCGATCAGCATCGGCAGCGCCGCGTCCATCGCGTACATCGTCGGCAGCGCCGGCGTCCATGGCGGCTGACCGCGTTCGGCGTAGTCGTGGTGCGTGGTCAGGTCGAAGTAGAAGCTGGGCATCGTCGACGTCTTCGCCGCCTCCCAGCCTCGTTCCGACAGCGCCGCCATCGCGATCCCCGGAGGCGACAGCCAGCCCTTCTGCGACGCCGTCACCACCGCGTCCAGACCCCAGTCATCCATCCGCATCTCGACCGATCCCAGCGACGACACCGCATCAACGATGATCAGCGGATCCGCCACTGCGCGCACCGCCGCCGCGATCTCGCCAATCGGATTGGTCACGCCGGTCGAGGTCTCGTTGTGCGTGATCAGCAGCGCGTCGTAGTCGTCCTGCTGGATCAGCTCCGTGACCAGCTCGGGCGCCGCCGCTTCGCCCCACTCGATCTCCGTGCGCGTCACTTCCGCGCCGTAGCGCTCCGCGATCGTCCCGAACCGATCCCCGAACGAGCCGATCGTGACGCACAGCGCTTTGTCGCCCACCGACAGCGTGTTGACGATCGCCGCCTCCATCGCGCCTGTGCCCGAGGCCGTGATCAGCAGGATCTCCTGATCGGTGCCGAAAAACGGCTGGATGCCCGCCGTCAATCGTTCCTGCAACTCGGCGAACTCGGGTCCCCGATGGTTGATCATCTCGCCCGCCGCCGCAGCCAGGACGTCGGGCGGGCATGGGGTCGGACCGGGAATGCGCAGATTCGTGGACATTGCTAGCTCACACCGTTCTTTACGATGAATGGAGTCACTGGATCGTCCAGTGTGGTCAGCGCCTGATCGTCGAATCGCGGGGCGCTGGTCGAATCGTATCAGCGCGACTGACCTTGACCATGTCGAACCCGTCCGGCAATCCCGCCGATCTGTCGCACAAACTGCGCTCCCTGCCCAGCGTCGATCGCGTGCTCTCCGAGCCCGCCCTCAGCGCCGCGCTGGCGCAGTGGCCGAGACCTCGGGTCGTCGACGCCGTCCGCGCCGAGCTGGACATCGCCCGCGCCCTGCTCGGCAACGGCACGGATGCCGCGTTTGCGCCCGCCGATCTCGCCGAATCGGCCGGGGCCGCCCTCAACCAGCAGTTGCAACCTTCGCTACGGCGCACAATCAACGCCACCGGCGTCGTCATCCACACCAATCTCGGACGCGCCCCCGTATCCGACGCAGCCGCCCGCGCCATGTCCGAGGCCGCAGCCGGATACTCGAACCTCGAATACGACCTCGACGCCGGAGAGCGCGGCTCCCGCGCCAACCACCTCGAGGCCCTGCTCCAGGCCCTGACCGGCGCGGAGGCCGGGATCGCCGTCAACAACAACGCCGCCGCCCTCTACTTCGCCATGGCCGCTCACTGTGCAGGTCGGGAGGTCATTGTCTCCCGAGGCCAGGCGGTCGAGATTGGCGGCGGCTTCCGCATCCCCGACGTCCTCCGCGACGCCGGCGCGACCCTCGTCGAAGTCGGAACCACCAACCGCACCCGGGCCGCCGACTACGCCGCGGCCGAGACCGAGCACACCGCTGCCATCCTCCGCGTGCACTCCTCCAACTTCCGCATCGTCGGCTTCACCGAGGAGCCGACCCTCGCCGAACTCCGCCAGGTGGCGGACGACGCCGGAATCATGCTGATCGACGACATCGGCAGCGGCTGCCTGCTCGACACCCGCCAGTTCGGCCTCGCCGAAGAGCCTCGACCGCAAGACAGTATCGAGGCCGGCGCCGACCTCGTCCTCTTCAGCGGCGACAAGCTCCTCGGCGGACCCCAGGCCGGACTGATCATCGGCAATCGCGACGCCGTCGACCCGCTCCGCTCCCATCCCCTGATGCGCGTCCTCCGACTGGACAAGGCCGCCATCGCCGGACTCGGCGCAACGCTCCAGCACTACCTGCTCGGCGAGGCCGTCAAAACCGTCCCGATCTGGCGGATGATCGCCGCCGAACCCGAACAACTGCAGGAGCGCGCAGCACAATGGCGCTCCGCCGTCGGCGCAGGCGACATCGAAGCAGCCGAATCGGCCATCGGCGGCGGCTCGCTCCCCGCTGAGACCCGTCCCACGTTCGTCTGGGCGCTGACGCACTCGCATCCGACGAACGCCGCACGACTACTCCGCGAACGAGGGATCCCGGTCATCGCCCGCGTCGAACACGACCGACTGATCCTCGACCCGCGTACCGTCCTGCCCGGCGAGGACGCCGATCTCATCGCCGCGCTCCAGGAACTCCTTGGAGCGCCCGCGTGATCGTTCTCGGCGCGGTTCTCCCGCATCCGCCCATTCTCCTGCCGCAAATCGCGCAGGGCCGCGAGGTCCACGCCCGAGCCACCCTGGACGCATACGAAACCGTAGCGGTTCGCCTACGAGAACTCGACGTCCAACGACTCCTCCTCATCTCCACTCACGGCGTCGTGACCCTCAACCGGTTCCACGCGCTCGACGCCGACCTCTCCGGCAGCTTCGAGCGCTTCGGCCATCCCGGTCTCACCTTCGATCGCCCAATCGACCAAGACATGGCCCACTGCCTACTCGCCGCAGCCGAGCCCGCCGACCTCCCGCTCACGCGGACCGCGATCTGGGAACAGTCCGACCACTCGGTCGGCGTGCCCATCACCCTGCTCGGAGACGCCCTGCCGCCCGCCGTCGGCATCGTCAGCATCAGCTTCCGACCCGCCCGCGACCATTTCCGCCTCGGCCAGAGCATCGGCCGAGCTCTCTCCGATCTCTCCGGGCCTACCGCGATCATCGCCTCCGGCGACGCCGTCCACCGACTCAACGAGGACTCCCCGCGTGGACAGCATCCCCGCGGACAGGAAGTTCAGCAGACCTACGAGACCGCCCTCGAGAACTGGGACCACGAGTCGCTGATCGCAATCGACGAATCGCTCCGTCGCGAAGTTGACGAGTCCGTCATCTCACCCACGCTGATCCTCATGGGCGCGCTCGCAGGACTGACCGCCCACCCACGTATCCTGTGCTCAGAGCATCCCTGGGGCGTCGGTTATGTCACCGCCCTCATCGATTGCCTAGCGGAAAGCGCCTGAGTGTGGACGCCAAGAGCATCGCCGTCCTCGAGTTCCCCAAGATCATCGAGCGCCTCGCCGACCTCTGCGGATCGCCCGGCGGCCGCGACCTTGCCCTCAAACTCACTCCCAGCTCCGACGCCGAAGAGGTGCGCCGCCGCCTGGCCGCCACCGCCGAGGCGAAAGCGCTCTCCCGGCTCAAGCCCCACTTCCACATGGGACAGGCTCCCGAGATCGAAGGGTCCCTCCTCGCCGCCTCCCGCTCCGCCGTCCTCCCCACCCCGGACATCCTCGAGATCGCCATCCTCCTGCGCACCGCGCGGCATTCGCGCAATCAGATCGCGCCGCTCTCCCGCGAACTTCCTCAGCTTGCCCGCCTCGCCCAGCGCATCGCCGACTTCTCGCCCATCATCCGCGAGATCGAAGCCACCATCGACGAGCGCGGCGAAGTCCCCGACGACGCCAGCCCCGCCCTGGCCGAAGCCCGCGACCAGGTCCGCACCATCCAGGAGCGCCTCGAACGACAACTCGAACGCACCCTCCGACACGCCGTCTCCGAGGGCGTCGCCCAGGAGTCGCTGATCACCGAGCGCGACGGACGCTACGTCATCCCGATCAAGGCCGAACTGCGCGGCCAGATGCCCTCCGTCGTCCACGACGTCTCCGCCTCAGGCGCCACGCTGTTCGTCGAGCCGCTGGCCGTCGTCGAACTCGGCAATCGTCTGCGCGAGGCCCGCCGCGAGGAGCAGCGCGAAGTCGAACGTATCCTCCGCTCACTCTGCACGGCCATCGGCGCGGAGGCCGGCGCTATCCGAGCCGCCATCCGCTGCCTCTCGCAGATTGACCTCGCCCAGGCCAAGGCCCGACTCGCCGCAGAACTCGACGCGCCCCTGCCCACCGAGGACGACCAGCTCAACTGGGTCGGCGGCCAGGACGCCGACCTCATCCTCCACTCCGCCCGGCATCCGCTGCTCACCGGCGACGTCGTGCCGATCTCCACCGCACTCGACGCGGACGCCCGCTGCGTCCTGATCACCGGACCCAACACTGGCGGCAAGACCGTCGCCCTCAAGACCGTCGGACTGCTCTGCCTCATGGCCCAGGCTGGACTGCCCGTGCCCGCCGAGACCGGCACGCAAATCCCCGTCTTCGACGATGTCTTCGCCGACATCGGCGACGAGCAGTCGATCGAGCAGTCGCTCTCCACCTTCTCCGCCCACATGACCAACATCGTCCGCATCATCGAGTCCGCCGGTCCCCAGACCCTCGTCCTGCTCGACGAACTCGGCGCCGGCACCGACCCCGGCGAAGGCGCATCCCTCGCCCGCTCATTGCTCCAGGAACTGCTCGAGCTCGACAGCATGGTCGTCGCCACCACTCACCACGGCGAGCTCAAGGTCTTCGCCCACGCCACCGACGGCATCGTCAACGCCTCCGCCGAGTTCGACGCCGTCTCGCTCCAGCCCACCTACCGACTGCTGATGGGGACCCCCGGACGCTCCAACGCCCTCGCCATCGCCCAGCGGCTCGGCATGCCCGAGCGCATCCTCGACCGCGCCCGCGAATCAGCTCCTACCGAGACCGCATCGATGGAACAACTCCTCGGCGAACTGCAACAGGAACGCGACGCGATCGCCGACCAGGTCCGCGCCGAGCGCATCGCCCGCGAGGAGGCCGAGGAAATCCGCGCCAGCCTGGCCGAACGTCGCGACGCCATCGAAGCCGAGCGCGACGCCGTCCTCGCCCGCGCCGAGCGCGCCATGGAGGACGAGCTCGCGGTCTTCCGCCGCAACATCCGCGCCGGACTCAAGGAGCTCGACAAACAGCAGTCGCGCGATCAGGCCGAGACCCAGGCCGAGCGCCGCGCCGACGACAGCCGCGAACGACTGCAAACCGTCCGCCGCGAGCGCGCCAATCGCCGACGCCGACGCTCACCGACCAAGCACGAGGACGCCCAGGTCCAGCCCGACCAGCTCAGCACCGGCGACTTCATCTACCTGCGCGGACTCCCCGAGCCCGGCGAAGTCCTCACCGCCGTTGAGGACGGCGCACTTGATGTCCAGCTCGGAGCGCTGCGAACTCGTGTCCGCGTCGAACAGATCGAGCGATTAGCTCCAGCGGGCGCCAGAACGTCAACCGACGAACGTCCCCTCCGTGGCATGCACGCCACCGTCGCCAACCTCCCCAAACCGCCAGTCGATCCCGGCTCCAAGATCGACCTGCGCGGGCGCGTCACCGACGAGGCCCTGCCCATGGTCGACTCCTTCCTCGACGTCGCCTACCGCGCCGGACAGACCCGGCTCGAAGTCGTCCACGGCAAGGGCACCGGCGCCTTGCGACGCGCCGTCCGCGACATGCTGCGCAAGCATCCACTCGTCACTACCTTCGAAAGCGCCGAGCCCCGCCAGGGCGGCGACGGCGTCACCATCGTCACCCTCGTCGGCTGAGGTTGCGGATCATGGTCCTCCGACGCATCGCCGAAGCCATCGACCGCCGCCCCAACACCTACCGCGTCCGGCGCAGCATCCTCCAGATCGCCGCCGACGATTTCACAACCCAGCTGCCCAAACGCAAGGGACGCTCCGGCAACTGGGGGGTCAGCGGCTGGGACCTCTCCAACCTCGCCCACCCCGCCTTCTGGAGCATGGCTCTGCTCAGCCAGCGACGCCAGCGCTTCGCCATGACCCTGATCGGCCAGATCTACCAGGACCGCACCGCCGTCCAGCCCTACGTCCAGGAGAAACGCGCCACCGAGCAGGTCCTGCACGGACTCGATGGCATCGACCCCGACTCCCTCGTCGGCTTCGTCGACGCCGCCGTGATGATGTTCCAGCCGCCCGGCGCCAGCGGCGCCCCGCTCATCCCCAACGACCAGGCCGCCGAGATCCTCCGCCTCGCCCTCCTCCGCGGAGCCATGGTCGGCGAGCTCCGCCCCGACGAACTCCGCGACGCCTGGAGCGCGGCTCACCCCGACCAGGTCGAGCAACACGGCCAGGAAGTCGCCTGGAAGAAAGCCCAGGGCCGAGCCGAAATGCTCCTCCAGTCCTGGACCGAAAACCGCCGAGGCCAGGGCCGCCGCCTCATCTGACCCTCAGGACAGCGCCGCCGTTACCCCGACCGAAGCGATCCAGTCCTATCCCAACAGACCACGCAGTCGCACGACCAGCGCCTCGACTCGATCGAGGTTCTGCGCCACCCACGCCACTGACATGTGACCTTCATAGAAGTTCTGGTGCAACTCATTCGCCGCGCCGAAGAAATCACGCAACTCAACCTCACCCGTCTCATCAACGAGGCGATCGACAACACCAAACAGGTGGCCATGCGTGGAATTCCGCCAACCGCGATGCTCGGCCACGGCCTTCACCGTTCGCGCTGCGGCCCCCCATCCCTTCTCCGACGCCTGCAACAGGTCGCCCTCCTCCAGGTAGGCCCGAGCCTTGCCCAGGAACTCATCAGCCGTGTCCAGGTGGCAGTCGCTCCGCGTCGTCATGCCCTCAGTCTATCTGCCAACGATCCGCTCTCCGTTCCCCTCCGATGCCCGTGCCCCGACGCGGGGCTCAGAGCACCCAACATCGCGAGCAGTCGGGCGTCCCTCTCGCCTCAGCCGATCCAACCGATACCCAGGACTGTCGCCAACGCGACATTACTAGAACCCATGTCCATCTATCATCAAAGAAGAACTGAGGTGCGATAACCGCGACAGCAAGGACGAAGCCGATGAATCTCGCCCAACGATCCAGATGCCTGCAGGCTCACAACCTGCGCTGCCAGGGACTCACCTACCGACAGATCGGCCAGCGCATGAACTGCGCCGCCTCGACCGCCGCCGGCTACGTGCGCCGCTTCGAGGCCAACCGCGGCGAGATCATCGAATCGCTCACCGCCGACCTGCTGATCCACTCCGTCTCCGCCCTCCAGCCCGGCGCGTCAGACCAGCCGGATCAGCCCGACCAGCGCGACCTGCACCAGCAGCACATCGCCAGCGCCCGCGAGCTGCGCCTGCTGCTCAACTCGCTCGACCAGATCGAGGACCGCCGCCAGAAGCGAGAACGCCGCATCCACGAGCACAACGTCCACGACGCCGAGCGGGAGATCGCCGACCTCGAAGAGATCGCGCGGATCATGATCGAGACCGGCCGCTGGGACGTCTCCAACGGCGCCGACGACATCGAGCACCTGCTCGAACCAATCTTCGGACCGAACGAGTCCCGCCGCCGCGAAACACAGTCCGCCTCTTCCCCTCCAAACCCGGCCAAACCCGTACAAGCATCGACAAAATCCGTACAAATCCCGCCCAAATCCGAACACAGCCGAACAAAATCGAACAAATCCGAACAGAAATCGGCCCCAAAGCCGCCCGTGAAGGCCCCGCCGAGGCCCAAACGCAAGAAACTCAAGCGGCCGCCCCAGCATCGGCAGCGCCCAGCGCAGCACAGCCAGCGAACCATGCGCGAAACGCCCGTCCCCGCGCCCAAATTCGCCGAGGACGACATCCCCAACCCGCCCTACGACCCGGATGACATGCGCTACCTCAGCCCCGACAGCCCCCGCTTCCAGCGGCTCTTCAGCCACTGGGGCCGCCGCTGATCGGCCCGGCTACCCTCATCCCATGGCCACCAGACGACCCCGGCCCGATTCAGCCAACGAATCAGCCATGTCCGCCACTCGGAGCATGTTCGACGACTCGCAGGCCGTCGACCGCTCCGCGCCCCTCGCCGCACGCATGCGACCGCGAACCCTCGACGAGGTCGTCGGACAGTCCCACCTCGTCGGTGCCGACGCGCCCCTCCGGCGGGCCATCGAGGCCGACGCCCCGCCCTCCTGCATCCTCTGGGGACCGCCCGGCAGCGGCAAGACCTCCATCGCCCGCGTCATCGCCCGCGTCACCAACGCCCGCTTCGCCACCCTCTCCGCCGTCTCCAGCGGCGTCGCCGACCTGCGCAAGGTCATCGCAGCGGCCGAGACCGGTCGCCGCGACGGCCTCGCCCGCACCATGCTCTTCATCGACGAAATCCACCGCTTCAACAAGGCCCAACAGGACGCCGTCCTGCACGCCGTCGAGGACGGCACCATCACCCTGATCGGCGCGACCACCGAAAACCCCTCTTTCGAGGTCGTCGCCCCGCTCCTCAGCCGCGCCCGCGTGTTCAAGCTCGAACCGCTCGAACATGAAGACGTCAAGTCCCTCCTCGTTCGCGCCCTCAACGACGCCGACCGTGGATTGGCTCCGAATCCGCCCTTGATCGAACCGGACGCGATCGACGCCCTCGCGACCTTCGGCGCCGGCGACGCCCGCGTCGCCCTCAACGCGCTCGAGGCCGCCGTCCGCGACGCGCGGGCCCAGGACGCGAGTGTCACCGTCGAGACCGTCCAGACCGTCGCCCAGCGCGCCCTGCCCTACGACAAGGGCGGCGACGCTCACTTCGACACCATCTCCGCCTTCATCAAGTCCGTCCGCGGCTCCGACCCAGACGCCGCCGTCTACTGGCTCGCCCGTATGCTCGAGGCCGGCGAGGACCCCATGTTCGTCGCCCGCCGCATCGTCATCCTCGCCGCCGAGGACATCGGCCTCGCCGATCCGCAGGCGCTCTCGGTCGCCGTCGCCGCCCAGCAGGCCACCCACCTGATCGGCATACCCGAGTGCACGCTCGTCCTCTCCGAGGCCGCCATCTACCTCGCCCGAGCCCCCAAGAGCAACTCCGCCATGAAGGCCTACAGCGCCGCCAGCGCCGCCGTCCGCGAACTCGGCGCGCTCCCCGTCCCGCTCCACCTGCGCAACGCCGCCACCGGCCTCATGGCCGCCCACGGCTACGGCCGCGGCTACCAGTACGCCCACGACTACGACTCAGGCGTCGCCCCCGACCAGCAACACCTCCCCGACGAGCTCGCGGGGACCAGTTTCTACCAGCAGGGTGAGCGGGATTTCACTCCATGAAGCCGCGCGAGACATTCCAGAGCGTCACACCAGATGCAATCAGCGCCATCGCCGCGCTCTTCGACACTGATGCTGAACGGCAAGAGTTCGATATCCCAAACAGCGACCACGGCGTCTGGCAGGTCAACCACCGATCCGAGAGCGGCAACATCCGTGTCCTTCTCTGGCCCGCCATCGACCGCATCGACGTCACCGTCGGCCCCCACATGTGGGTCGTCAAGGGAGTCAGAGAAGTCGAAGTCATCCAGGATCTGGAATTCATCGCCCGCTTCGCCCACGACGGAGTCCTCACCGTCGCCCGAAACGGCCAGGTCGTGCTGACGACGACCTCCCCTTCCGAGGGAGGCGTCACGTAGTGACGGAGTGAAGCTGCGGCCCGACCCTACCCCGGCTCGGGAATCGGCAACCCTCGCAGCCGCGACAGGTCATCCAGGAACCGACCCAGCATCGTCGCTGTCGCCCCGAAGATTCGATGCCCCTCGTACCAGTACTCGCGCATGTGGAAGACCTCGCCCTCCCGCTCGCGCCGCTCAAACGCGATGTTCGACGGGTCCAGCAGATGCGACAGCGAAGGCGTGATGATCTCCCCCACCTCGATCGCCAGTGGCCGAAACGGATACGGCGCCCGGTCGATCAACCCCACGTAGGGCGTGACGTGGAAGTTCGACATCGTCCGGTAGTGCGACTGCTCGCCCAACACCTCGACATGCTCGGCCCGCAGTCCCACCTCTTCATCCGCCTCCCGCAGCGCCGCCGCCATCGGATGCTCGTCGGCCGAGTCCAGCGCCCCGCCCGGGAACGAGATCTCACCCTTGTGATGCTCCACTTCCTGCGAGCGCACCGTCAGGATCACCTCGGGATCGTCGTAGGGCAGCAGGCCGATCAGCACCGCCGCCCGCCATCGGCCGATATCCGGCGGCAGCATCTGGATGTCATGCCGCGCCGCCGCCTGGCGGACTTCCCGAATCGCGGCCGGTTCGTGCTCGCGGTCGACGTAGTCGGTCATCGTGCTGCTAGTGCGTGCCCTGGGCCGCCATCACGGTCGGCATCCCCTGCATCCCGCGCAGCGTGTTGATCTCACCACGATGCCCGTTGAAGTGACCCATCATGTGCAGCGAGATCGCCTCGCCCACGCTCTCGGTCCCGTTGCGCGCCGGAATCTCCCGCTCCAGGTCCTCATCCGACGCGTTGGCCAGGAAGTCGGCTGTCCGCTCGAAGACCGCATCCTGGTAGTCGGCCAGCGCCTGCATGTCGCTGACATGGATCTCCTGCGCGTCCTCGTCCGACATGTTGGTCCCGAAGCCGTCGAACGGCAGACCGGTCTTCGCGGCCCAGTCTTCGCTCCAGACCGGCGCCCCGCCCGTAACCCGGCTGATGATCAGATCCTCCACCCGAGTCGTATGCCACAGGCACCAGGCGATCGAGTGACTGCCGTGGTCGGGCACGAAGTGGAGCTGCTCATCCGTCCCGTTGCGGGCGTCCTTCAGTGCGGCGTGAGTAAACGCCAGGCTGCGTTCGATGAATCCGACGGTGCTCATGGATGTCCTCTGCCTCGCTAGTGGATCATGGCTCGTGGTTCATCAGCGAGTCTAGCCCGACCCGGACTCGCGGTTACTCGGCTTCCGGATAGAGCACGACCCTGATGAAGCGGTCCATGGGCAGATAGCGCCGGGCTGCGGACACGACCTGCTCCAGCGTCAACGCCTCCAGTCGCACGTCGAACTCGCTGACCGCCTCAAACGAATCGCCTCGCTGTCTCGTGTTCGTGATCCTGCTGAGCCAGAACCCGTTGTCGCGCAGGTCCTCCTCGCGATCGGTCCGCAGCAATTCCTTCACGGTGTCCAGGTACTCCTGCTCGCCGCCCCCACGCAGCCAGTCCATCTCGCCTTCGACCTCGCCGAGCAACTCCTCGACACGGTCAGGATCGCTGCCGAAGATGACGAAGAAGAGGAAGTCGGAATCGGGCAACGCAGTCGCCCGGGTCCCCACCTGGATCGCATAGGTGCCGCCCAGCTGTTCCCGTACCCGCTCCCGCAGGCGGATCTGCAGGACCTCGCCGGCTGCGGTCAGCGCCAGCGATTCGCCCCGGCTCCAGTCCATCTCGCCCGAGAAGACCCAGACGGTATTGCTGCGCGGCTCGATACCGATCCGCACTGCCTCGTCAATCACTCCTTGCGGCCGCGAGGCGCCAATGTCCCGCCACTGCTCGGTCCGCCCGGTCGACGGCAGGCTGGCCAGATACGTCTCCGCCAGCGAGCGCAGTTCGTCCCAGTCGAAGGCGCCGACGAAGACAAAGGTCGAATCGCTGATGTCCGCGAACCGCTCGGCGTACACAGCTTCGGCCCGCGCGAAGCTGAGCTCGTCGACCACGGCCACGGACAGCGGACGCCGCCGCAGATGACTGTCGCTGAGCAGGGTGTTCACCCGGTCGAACAACACCCAGTCGGGCTGGGTCGGCCGAAGCTCGGCCTGGCTCCGCAGGCCCGCCTCGAAGGTCGAGTAGAAGTCGGGATCGAACCGCGCCTCGGTGGCATACAGGTAGCTCAGCTGGAACAGGGTCTCAAGGTCCTGCGGCGAGGCGCTGCCGCGTAGGCCCTCGAACAGCTCGTCGATGTAGGCGGTCACCGAAACGCGCTTGCCGGCCAACAGCTTGTCCAGGGCCACAAGGTCGTGAGGCCCGACGCCGCTGCCGGCGGCGATCTCGCCGGCGTACGAGGCCGAGACAAAGTCCTCGTCGCTTACCAGCGAGTGGCCGCCCGGACTGAACGATGTGAACCGCACTTCGTCGTCCTTGAAGTCGGTCTGCTTGGCGATCACCGTGACGCCGTTCGACAGCGTCCACTCAACGGCATCGATCGAGTCGATCGATGCCTCCGACACGATGCTGCCCGCAGTCGGGATCTGCGCGAGCAATGGAACGTCGTCGAATGTGTCGGCGTATGGGTCAACCACCATCACGCCGGCGTGGTCGAGTTGGAACTGCAGCGCGGCAGCCAGTTCCTCGCCACCGCTCGGATCGATCTCCTCCGGACCCAGCACCAGCAGCACCGTGTTCTCAGACTGAATCCAGGATCGCGCGAGCGCGTCGACCTCGTCCAGCGAAATCAGCGGCAGTACCCGCTGGTACAGATCCCACTCCGCCTCTGGCCCGGGGACCGGTGCGCCAACTCGGTAGTGCTGCCTGAACCGTTCAGCCACCTGGGTCGACTCCACCTGGTCGCGTTGCGTGTACCTGCGCTCGGCCGAGCTCAACAGGTTGGTCTGCTCTCGCTCCAGCTCACCATCGGTAAACCCGTGCTGTCCGGCGCGCTGCATCTCCTCGAGCAGCGCCTGGAACCCGCTCTCAACGCCGTCGGGTTCGGTCACGATCGCAAATGTCAGAATGTCGAATGGCTCGACAAACTCGCCTCGCCCGCTGCCCGACCAGAGCCACGGGGCGTTGGCCTCTTGGCCCCGCTCGAACAGGCGGGCATTGAGCATCATGAATGCCAACTGCTCCGCCACGACTCGTCGGAAGCCCGCCAAATCCTGTCCAATCTCTGGCGCGACCTTGCGGACCAATATGCTCTGCGTGCCGGGAGCCTCGGGATCAGTGAAGACATCCACCAGTGGCGTTTCGTTGTCCGGCACGTCATATGTCGGCCGGTCAGTCGGCTCGGCGACGGCAGCGCGCTCGTACGTCGATTCCCCTTCCGGCGGCGGCGCGAAGTGCTGCTTGATCTTGCCCTCGATGACGCCGGAGTCGAAATCGCCCACCGCAACAACGGCCATCAGATCCGGGCGGTACCAGCGTTCGTAGTACGCGACCAGCTGCTCGACCGGCGCGTTCTCGATGACCTCGACGAGCCCAATCACCTCGCGGTCGGCGTAGTGGGATGAGCCGAACAGCAGCGGGTTCAAGTTTCTGAAGAAGCGGCTGTCGAAGCCCTGGTACAACCGCCACTCCTCCAGGATCACACCACGCTCCAGCTCGACCTCCTCTGGATCGAATGAGATCGCGAAGGCCCAGTCGCTCAGGATCTGAAAGGCGGTCTCAAGAATCTCGGGATCATCTGTCGGGATCTCGAGCCAGTACACGGTGTAGTCGTAGCTCGTCCCGGCATTCAGATCGGGACCGAAGCTGCTGCCCAGTGATTCCAGGTAGCTGACGATCTCCTGCTTCGCGAATCGCGCCGTACCGTTGAACGCCATGTGCTCGACGAAGTGCGCCAGACCGCGCTGCTCCTCTTCCTCCAGGATCGAGCCGGCCCTGACGACCAGCGACAACTGCCCGCGAGCCGGAGGTTCCACGTTCTGCCGGATGAAGTAGGTCAGTCCGTTGCTCAGCTCGCCCCGGACAGCATCCGGGTCGAAGGGCAACAGCTCATCAGGATCCCAGTCGGCAGCTTCGGACTCGGCTTCGGCGCTCGTCTCTTGCTCGGAGTCCTCTGGTTCCGTTTCCGCCTCCGCCGTCGCCGCGGTCCGCTCTTCCTCCTGCCCGGCCTCTCCTTGCTGCTGAACCGACGCTTCCTGGCCTGACTCCGGCTCCTCTTCTTCCGTAGCGGTCGCCCGGGATTCGGCCTCTTGCTGCGCTCGCTCGGCGACCGACTCCAACCTGGCCGTTGACTGCTCCTCCGCCTGTGGCGGGTCGTCGTCGGAGCAGGCTGCGAAAGCCAGCGCGACCAGGAAGACACAACAAATGGCGAGGGCAGATTTCAGTTTCACAACGCTTCCTTCCGCTCCCAATCCCATAGCTGTCGGCATCCATCGAAGACAGCCGCTATTGTCTCCCAACTCCGCCATGAGAACAGTTTTCACGTCACACTCGCGACCGCCGGCCGCCGCTGAGACGTTCCCGGTACCTTCCAGAACCAGTGAACGGTCAAGGATTCCCTCTCCACTCCATCGTCGTTCTGCTGGTCCCGGCGGTCGCGGTCGTGCAGGGACTGCAGCTGCTGCGTGGACTGCTCGCCAGTCTGTCCGTCTACCTCGGACAAATCCATGACGTCGAGCCGGCCACGCTCGCGGGCATCATCTTCCTGATCTTCCTGTCAGGATTCGCCGCGCCGCTGATTCACAGAGCCCTGGGAGCACGCCGATGCCTGCTCTTCCTGGCAGTCGCGCTGGCCATGCTGCGGCTCGCCGAGCAGTTGTCGCCAACCCCGGAAGCCCGCCTGGGTGTGGAGATCGCGGGCGTCGTGGTCTGGTTGTGCTTCCTGCAATCGATGATCGCGGCCCCGCTCGCAACATCTGGCGGCGCCCGGAGCGGCCGGCCGGTGATCGCCATCCTGCTCGGTTTGATCCTGGACACCGCCATCAGCGGCGGTTTTGCGACGCTCGATCCGGGCTTCTCCGCCGAGCTCGGCCCGCTAATCTTCACCGTCGCGCTGGCCGCTGCCCAACTCGCGATGATCGCGTTGGCTGCCCAGGTGGCGCGTCGGCGCGCAACGCGTGAACCTCCCCCAGATGCGCCGGCCGGCCCGCCGATCCGGGCCTTCTGCGTCGGACCGCTCCTGGCATTGGAAGTATTGCTGTTCCAAAATCTCGCTCGGCAAGTGGTCCTGATTGGATGGGAACCGCCGGCGACGTTTGCCTGGCTGTTGACGGCGAATCTGCTCGCCCTCTGGCTGGCGATCATTCTGTCGCGGCAAGGCGCTGCGAGGCCCCGATGGGTTCCGCTGCTCGCAGCCGCCGCGCTGGTTGGCTGCGCCGCGCCAGCTACCAGTCCGGTCCTCGCTGCGATCATCGCCTTGGCCGCGCCCGTGGCCGTTGTCGTGCTGCTGGCCGAAACTCTCGCGCCTGAAGGCAGAGGGCGCCGTGGCTGGACACCCACCGCCGTCGGTTTCCTGGCGATCCCCCTGGTGTTGTTCGGCTGGTACGCCCACTACGAGATCGACATCGGCTTCCCACAGTGGGCGATTCCACTTTGCGCCGCGACGGCGGTCTTCGTTGTCGTCTGTTGGAAGCTGCTTCGTGCCCTTCCGCAGTGCACCCGGACGCCTGAGCGAGCAACACCGTCGGTCCGCAAATGGCGTCGGGAGGCCGCGCTCATCGGGTTCGCCTCCCTGCTGTTCGTCCTGCCGCTTTACCAGTTCCTCACCTGGCGCGCGCCGGAATCGCCGACGGCCAATGCAGCTCCCCTACGAGTGGCGACATACAACATTCACCAGGGGTTTGACCTGTACGGGATGCCTGGCCTTGAGCGAATCGCCGACGCGCTGGAGTCGGAGCGTCCGCACGTCATTGCGCTGCAGGAGGTGCCCCGCGGCTGGGTCGTCAACGGCTCCGTGGACGCATTGAGCTGGCTGGCGCAGCGGCTCGGAATGCACGCCGCCTGGGGACCGGCCGCTGATCGATTCTGGGGCAATGCGCTGCTCAGCCGCTTCCCGATCCTCGAGGTCGAGAACCGGCCGATGCCCAACAACCACGAACTCAACCTGGACCGCGCCTTCCTGCTGGTAACCATCGAGGTCGGTGGCGAGCCGGTGCAGATCGTCGCCACGCACCTGCACCACGTCGAGTCCGAGCCCGAGCACCGCCTGCCACAGGTGAGGGCCCTGCTGGAGGGTGTCGATTGGAGTCGCCCCGCCATCCTGCTCGGAGACTTGAACGCACAGCCCCACCACACGGAGATCCGGCGGCTGAAGGAGGCGGGCCTCTCGGCCGGTTCTCGCGCCGTGCCGACCTATCCGGCCGACCGGCCGATACGCCAGATCGACTACGTCCTGACCAACGGCGCCTTCGAGATCATTGAAATCCGCACGGTCGACACCGATGCGTCGGACCACCTGCCTCTGATCGCCGACCTTGCCTGGTGACCGTCTGATCGAAGCCTGCCGAATCAACCGGCCCCACAGGTCGAATGGCTCTGACCTCTACGCCTTCTTGAAGGCGGAGCCGTACATCAGGCTGCCGTAGTGATTGAACCAGCGCCTGGCTTCGGGATCGTCGAACGGATACTCCGCGCCCAGCTGTCGAGCCGCTGCCAACCCCGTGACGAAACAGGTCTCCTGGCTGTTGATCAACGTGTGGGCGCCGCAATGCCAGGTCCGCTGCCTGCCCTGGATGAAACGGAACAGAGGGACCAGCAGGACGACCTGCTTGACGTCGTGAACGACGTGCTGGAACCAGCGCCGCGCGACGACCTTGTCCTGATCGATCGGCGTGATCGGGTTGTAGGTCACCAGGCACGGCTTGTTGGATGTGTGCACCCAGGGCTGCTGGTTGTGCATGATGTAGGTGATCTCGTAGTTGTCCGGCCGCGAGCCGTACTGCTCGATGTGATTGCTGCGCGTCGTCAGCGGCTTGACCTCATTGTCCGGCAGGACCGAGGCGTCCGAGTGGACGATCGCGTGGTTGTGCAGTTCGCTCTCATAGCGGATGGACGAGAGGATGTAGCGCTCCAGCATGCTCGGCCGGTCAAGCATCATCAGCGTCTGGTTGGCGTTGCAGGCGAAGATCACATCGTCGAATGACTCCTGTACGCCGCGTTCGTCTTCGACCACCACACCAGAAGAGCGTCGATACACCTTCCGCACTGGCCGATTGAGGGAGATCCGGTCCCGGAACTCCTCCGACAGGCGGTCGTAGATCCGGCGCGTGCCCTGGTCCCACGTCTGCATCGGGGTCGCAGCCTCGATGTCGAAGAACTCGAGGTAGCGCGAAAACAACGCCGCCGGTATGTCGAAGACGTTCGTCGCCATCAGGAAGTTGACGAACATCGGCTTCAGAATCTTGTAGCGGAAGTCGCCCGAGAACCCGCCCAGGTTGAGAACCGTGCCCATACTGATGTAGTTGAACGGGTTGAGCGCGTTGAGCAGTTTCGACCGAGAGCGGGTTAGCCCGCCAAACCGGTGCAGCACCCTCAACAACCGCTGAAACCGCGCGATCTCTTCTTTCAGCTCTTGCCGCAGCTCGGAGTCAAAGTCGTGCGCGTAGATCTGTCCGCGGTACTTCACGCTGTAGCTGAATCGCGTCTCGACGAGCTCGATGCCGAACTGCTGCATCAGCAGCACGATGTGGTGGTAAACCGACGGAATACACGCGGTCACCGAAATGTCGAAGGGAAGGGAGCTCCCGTCGTCCTGGGGCATATCGGCCGTGAAGGCGTTACCGCCAAGCTGTTCGTTCGCCTCGTACAGCCAGACGTCGAACCGATCGGGGTCCTGATGCAGGGCCCAGGCCGCGCCCAAACCGGAGACGCCGCCGCCGATAATCGCCACGCGTTTCGGCATGATCAGCGGGTCGCCGTCCGGGCGGAGCTGAACCGTTCGGCTGACAGTTCCAGGATGTCCTCGTCCTCGGGATAGAACTGGTCGCAGTAGGCCCGGAAGGTCATGATCTCTCCATCCGAACGGCAGAGCCGGGGACGGGGTACATACCGCTTGCGGGTCCAGATCACGACGTCTTGCAGCACGTCTTTCCGCTGAAACGATGCGAGGATCTTGTTCATCAGCGGGGCGCGCAGCCCGGTCGGCAGAAAGCCCAGCCCAATCAGCCGTCGCTTGGGACTGCGCATCGCCCCGAGCTGCTCCACCAGCGTCAAATCTATGAGGTTGCCGTCGATCGGCGTCACCAGCACCCACAGGCGGAAGTCCATGCCAATCGAGTGTTCTCGACCCTCAACGAACGAGTAACCGAGCCCGGCAATCCGAGCCCGGGCGCTGATGTCGAAGGTCAAACCAGCGACACGACCAACCGACCGGGTGCTACTGAAGTCAAAGCGGCTTTCAAGGTACGGCCCGTCGACCACAACCGGATAGTCGGCGTTGACCTTGTGATAGCCGTGCACATATCGCAGATGAGCCATGTCGACCGAATTCTCCGTCACCTCCTGAGGATGACCCGGGAAGCGCATGGTCTGGACATTGAGACCGCTCCAACCGGCTTGTTCGGGTTCCTCGCCGGGCAGTCGCCACTGCGGTTCGCGCCGCCCGATCCCCCACCAGGCGAAGATCAATCCGCAGACCTCCCGAGTCTCGAAGATTCCCAACCTCGCCGACCGGGGAGCGGCGGCGAAGGGGGTATCAACGCACTGACCGCCGCTATCGAACTCGAAGCCGTGAAAGGGGCAAACCAGCCGTCCATCGCAGACGCGCCCGCCTGCATCGGGGCCCAGATACGAGCCCATGTGAGGACAGTAAGCCTCGGCGACGCAAACGCTTCCCTCGTCGTCGCTCCAGACCACAATCTCCTCGCCCATCCATGTCCTCTGAAGCAGCTTCGCGCTCTGGACATCGCTTCGCCTGGCGACGAAGTACCAGCCCTCCGGGAATGGAGAAGGCGGACGCCTGACATGTGTCTCACGCAACTCGGTCGGCATCAATCGATCCGCTTCATCCCTATCCTGAGGGACAGGTCCACCGCCTACACAATCACTGTAGGCAACCAAACCACTGGGGTTCTACTGAGCGAAAAATTGGCACGGTGTGAAACGTGACGAGCATGTGCGCTACCCCGGTCAGCCGGGCGCGGACGGCAACGGATTTATGTCGGTGCGAGGTCGCCCCAGACTGCCTTTTCGTCTGACAACCTATAGTAAAGATGCGGTAAAGAAGAGTTGGAGATCGGCGAGCCAATGAGGCTCGTTCGTGACCGTGGAGAGACCAGAGGCTTCCAGCGATGACGCTTGCACGTTCAGACGCGCCGGCCCAGCAAATGACCTTGCCTCAGGAACTGGTCTTGATGCTGCTCAACGAAGAGAGCGGCTACTTTCGCCAGGTGCGCGGCTGGAACCTGAACTGCGCCATGGTCGGCGCCGGGCTGGCGGAACTCTCTCTGATCGGTCGCATCGACACCGATATGGACTCATTGCAACTGCTCGACTCGACGCCGACGGGCCACGCGGCATTGGACCCGATCCTCGAGGCCATCGTGGCCGAGTCCGAGCAGCACGACGCTCAATACTGGGTCGAGATCCTCGCGCCTCGGGCCGACACCTTCATCGATGTTGCCCTCGATCGTCTCGCAGAGATGGACATCCTTCAGCATCACGAAGGGGAATTCTGGACGCTGACGCACTCAGCGTGGCAATCCGATCAGAGCGGCGAGGCCGGGACGATCTCAGCCGCCGGATCAGTCAGATCGCGCATTGCGCGTGTCATCTTCGAAGACGAGATTCCCGATCCGCGGGACGCGATCCTGATTTCGCTGCTCAACACCTGCGATGTGCTGCGTTTCATCTTCCAACTCGAACCCAAGGATGAAGAGCGCGTCGAGTTCATCGCCAATCTTGATCTGTTGGGCCGATCGATCTCCGACGCCGTTTCCCTCAATCTGACCAGCCCGCTGGTTCGACAATCGGCGCTGACCAGGTCGATCCCGAAGGTCAGCCTGCTTCGGCTCGTGTTCAATCCACATGCCCGAACGGGCAACGTTCCGGCACTGTTCGCCAGTCTCGCCGAGGAGTACGGACCGGTTTTCCAATTGGCCCCACCGTTCCAGGAGCCGACGATCTTCCTCACCGGCCTGGAGGCCAATCGCTGGGCTCAGCGGGAGGGCCGGCGATTCCTGACCTCGACCAAGTACCTCAACGAACTCGAGGAGGAGTACGGCGCCCACGGAATCATCCCGTCGCTGGACAGTTCCGATCACTTCCGCATGCGCAAGGCGATGCAACCCGGCTTGTCCCGGGCCCGACTGGAGAGCCAGTTGGAGGAGTTGTATCGGCGCATGCGATCGCACCTCGCCGAATGGAACGTCGGCGAAGCGATGCCGGCCAAGACCATGTCGCGGCTGATGACCAATGCACAGATCTCGCCCCTCCTGGCGAGCGTTGATTCGCAGGACATCATCGAGGACTTGATCGCATACAAAGAGCGCGCCTTGAACACGCGCGTGGCGAAGGTGATGCCCAAGTTCTTGCTGCGGACTCCAGCCATCAAGCAACGCGCCAAGAGCATCGAGCAGATGCTTGAGCGAGTGCAACGGGCCCATACGCCGGCCCAGCGCGTTGATGCTCCACGCGACATCGTCGACGACCTGCTCAGCCTGCACGCAAATGATCCGCAGCTGCTGCCTGAGTCGAGTCTCAAGTTCGCGCTGTCCGCCCCGCTGCTGGCCAGCATGTATCTGGGCGACACCCTCGGGTTTGCGCTCTACGCGATGGCGTCACAGCCGGATCTGTACAAGAGAATCCAGGCCGAGGCCGACGCGATCTTCGCAGATGGCGATCCGGACGCCGAGGTGTTCCAGGGTCCTGAAATCGATGTCACTCGTCGCTTCGTCCTCGAGTGCCTGCGCCTGTACCCGGTCGTTCCCGGCTCGCTGCGCAACGTCATGAACAGCTGCGTCGTCGAGAACTATGAGCTGCCGTTGAGCGCTCGAGTCCTGGTCGTGCAAACCGCCGCCCATTACATGAGCGATATCTTCCCCGACCCGCACACATTCGACATCGATCGATATCTGCCCGGCCGCGACGAGCATCGCACGATCGGCTACGCGCCCTTCGGACTGGGCACGCACACCTGTCTGGGCAACCGCTGGGTGGAACTGCAGATGGCGGTCGACCTGCTCATGATCGCCTACTACTACGACGTCGAAGTCCGGCCTGTTAATGCCAAGCTGCGCATCAGCCCGTTCCCGTCCCTGTCGATCAGCAACAAGGTGAAGTTCCACATCGCCCGCCAACGGCGCGAGATTCCCCCGGCGGGTGAGCCGAACGGCTCAGAACCCGTCATGGGCTGCCCGGTCCTCCACTAGATTGACCTACGGTCTCAGGACTCGGTCGATTCCCGCTCGTGGCGCTCCTGGATGTCGTCGATCGCCTCGTCCAGTTCATCCCACATCCGCTGCATCGTTGAGCGCAGTCGCATGTTCTGGAACGCGCCCCAGACGGTCATCGCCGGTGGCACGACAAGGATCGAGACGATCAGCGAATAGGCAATCGTGATCGCCGCCGTGATCCCGAACTGCTGCGAGGCCAGAAGCGGCGACGCGATCAGCACGCCGAGACCCAGCGCGGTCGTCATAGCCGAGCCGAGAAGCGCCGAGCCGGTCGTGGCCAGCGTTCGAATGGCTGCCTGTTCCGGATCACGCAGCCGCGAGAACTCCTCCCGGTAGCGATGGATCAGGTGGATCGTGTAATCCACCCCGATGCCAATGGAGAGCGCAGTGATGATCGACGTGATCAGCGAGTAGGGGATGCCGAGCAGCGCCATTGTGCCCAGCACCCAGATCAGGACGAACACGATCGGAACCACCGCAACGAGCGCCAGCACCGGCTGACGCTGCGTCACCCAGAAGAAAATCGCGAGGATACCAAGCGCCACCGCGATCGTGATGCTGATCGCTTCCGTCTGCCGCTCTGTGATCGAATCGGTGATCGTCACGCCAATGATGCTCTCGGAGGTGGCCGTGATTGCCTGGTCGCCGCTCAGCCAGAGCGACTCGAGCTCTTCCTGTACCTGCCTCGCGCCAACCGAGTCCCCAGAGAAGGTGGGGAACTGGACCAGAATCGTGTCGACCCCATCGGGGTCGTTGACCAGTGCGTGAGACAACGCCGGATCCAGTGATCCGAGTCGATCGAGAATCCCTTGCATCAACGCCGTGTCAATCTGCAGTCCAGCCGACGCCTCGCTGAAGATCCCCGCCAGATCCGGGTCATAGTTGTCACCCGGATCCCCGCTGTCGGTCACCCAGTCTCGAAGCAACAACTCATAGGACGTCTGTAGCGGTCCGGCGGCGAACTCTGGTCGGCTCCGTTCGTCGGCGAACGTACGCTCGATGTCCCGAAGGTTGAGCAACGTTCTCGTTTCCGTCGCCTCCGCCTTGATCAGGACCGAAGTCACTTCGGTTGAACCGCCGACAGCCTCATCGAGCGAGTCCCAATCCTCAAGGACCGTTCCTCCGCGGGGCAGGATGTCGCGAATGCTGAACTCCGACTCAAGATCGGTCGCCGCGAATCCGAGGCCAATCGTCAGGGCCACGACGACCGCCAGGTACGGCGCCGGCCTCAAGGCCACGCTGGTGCCCAGCCGCTCGGCCACCCGCTCGATCCCGGGCAGCGCCCGGGAGACCAGTCGGACCGGCGGCAGCTTGTCACGCGCCTCGCGCCGTCGGTCGATGATCGTGCGCCCGGCCGGAACCAGCGTCAGCATCACCAGCAGACTCATCCCCACACCGAACGCGGCGACGATGCCGAAGTCGCCCACGATCTCGACCGGCGAGAAGAGATTCGCCAGGAGACTGACCATCGTCGTGACCGCAGCGAGCAACAACGGGATCACCACGTGACGCCAGCCTGAGCGCACGGCCTCCAGCGCCGACGCTCCGGTGTGCCGCTGCTCCCGGTAGTACGAGACAACCTGGATCGCATAGTCGACCGTGAGACCAATCACAATGATCGGCACCATCGCGGTCAATGCGTTCGGCGGGCCGACCACACCTGCCCCGTCCGGGCCGAGCCACCCTTCAAGGCCAACCACCCAGATCAGCGAGACCAACAATCCGGCCAGCGCCAGGAACAGGTCGGAGAGAGTGCGCAGGAAGAGCAGGATTAGTACTGCGATCAACAGCAGCGCGATGCCAATCAACGGCCCCATGCCGTCCTCGGTGGCCTGCTTGTATTCATCCTCGACGATGGCCGGCGACACGCTGCTCACGCTCAGCGGTCCACTATCGTCAATCGCCAACTGGTTGATCAGCCGCTCAGCCTCAGCCACACCCTCGTCCTGTGTATTGCGCAGCCGGACGGTGGCGATGGCGATCTGCGTACCGTCGGCGTCAATGCCCGTCAGTGCGTCGAGCACGGGCCCGATCTCCGGGGCGTTTCCAATGGCATCGATCTCGGCTTGGCTGACCGAATCGAGGTCACTGACGCCGAGCGCCCCCTGAACAATCAGCGACGGCGAGATAATCGCATCGCTCGGAGCGAGCAGTGCAGCGATCTCAGAGTTGCCAACGATCTCGTCAAGCAGATCGTTCATCTGCCCCAGGCCGCCAGGCGTCAGCGCGTCCCCGCGGAAGACAAGGGTGACGAGTCGGAGGTCGCCGCTTGCCTCGAATTCGTCGGAGATCTCTTGAATCGCAGCGACCAGCGGGCCGTCCTGCGGCAGCAGCCCCACGTCAGTGCCATCGATAATCGGGACGCGCCTGCCCGCGCCGGCGGCCAGGATCACGGTGATGATCAGCAACACCCCGATGGTCACCCAGGGACGGGCGGTCACCAGGCGACTCAGGTTGCCGAGTACGTCACTCATACTGAGCAACAGGATAGGAGCGATGCGTCGGATCGCAAGAGCGGCGCACCGAAGCAGACTCGTAAGAACCGTGATCAGTCGGCGGCGGCGATCCGTTCATTGCTGGCCGGATCGACCTCGAAAGGCCCATTGAGGTCGAGCTCGGCGCCGATTTCGCGCACGGCGGGCAGAACCTCTTCGCCCATCAACCTCAGACTGCGCATGGCGTCGTCATGGCTCATCGAGCCATCGCCGTCCCAGAAGATGATCGCTCCCGGGCGCAGCTCTTCCAGCACATGGCGAATCTTCGGCAGCACGGTCGCCGGAGTGCCGTGGATGATGCTCAACTTGTCGACCTGCTCCTGGAAGGTGCCTCGATAGTCGCGAGGCTCCGCCGGCTGGGCCGTGCCCGTCAGCGCTTGCCGGCGCTCGGTGCGTCCCCGCGAAGCCGCGATCGCGCGGATCTGCGAGGTCGGCAACACGTCGGTGCGCGAGGTCAATCCCGGCAGCGATTGCAGGAACGGCCGCACCTGACCCTGGTTCCCTTCGAGGAACGGATTGCTCGGCCCCTGCAGGTACTTGCGCGCGGTGTCCTCAGCCAACTCGTCCGTCTCGTCAACGTGGACCTTGAACAGGTAGGCGGTGTGCTGCGTGCCCGCCTCATAGCCCGCCTCGCGGGCGCAGGCGCGGTAGTAATCGAATGACTCCTTGGTCGGACCGATATCGGTCGCGAGCATCACATAGGGATAACGCCGTTCCGCCGCCCACTTGACCGTGTTCCGGCTCATTACGCCGGGAATCCAGATCGGCGGATGCGGATCGGAGTAAGGCCGCGCCCAGGGATTGACGTAGCGGTACTGGTAGTGCTCGCCCTCCCAGCGGAAGGGACCGGGCGTCGTCCAGGCCTTGACGATGAAATCGTGGGCTTCCTGGTAGCGCTCCCAGTTGAACGGCGAGGCCGTGTTGTGCGCGACCGACTCTCTGCCGGTGCCGCGTACCCAGCCGCTGACCAGACGGCCGCGCGAGATCATGTCGATCTCTGCCAGTTCTTCGGCCAGCCAGAGCGGATCGTCCCAGATCGGCAGCACGTTGCCCAGCAGCACAATCTTGGCCCGAGTCGTGATTCGGGCGAGAATCGCGGCTTCGACGTTCATCACGCCGCCCATACAAAACGGCGTCGAGTGGTGCTCGTTCAGCATCAACCCGTCGAAGCCCATCTCTTCGGCGTAGATCTTCTCGTCCAGGTACCGGTTGTACAGCTCCGCGCCAATCCGCGGGTCGTAGCTGCCATTGCTCAGGTCGAGGTCCTGGATGTCGCGTCCGGCGGCGCCGAAGTAACCCGAGCTGGGGTCCTGGTATGGCCGCTCAGTGAAGTAGCCGATGAACATCTCACCCCTCCAAAGGCATGTGTCGGAATCCGCCCATCGAGGCGTGGCAGCAGTCTAAGAGCCAGCAGGCCGCCCTGCGCCGATGTCCAAAGTCAGGACAGGCTGAAGCCCTCGTAGCCGTTGGCAGCGACCTCGGCCAGCCGTTCGCGGTATCGCGGCGCACCGCCGGGGTAGATCATGTAGCGCTGATGGTCGTGCTTGCCGTGGCCCTCGACGTTGGAGTTGTAGCCCGTGAACCAGCTCTTGATCTTGCTCATCAGCTGGAACTGGTACATCTCTTGCACGTGCTGCCGCCACTCCTGCTCTGCCCCGTCCTGCGCCTCAACTCGCCGATATCCGTGGTCGCGCATGTAGCCGAGCAGGTCGGAGATCCAGTCGACGGACGTCTCAATGCCCCGCGGGTAATTGGTCGAGACCGACCCGCCCTGCGGCCCGCTGAGCATCAGCAGGTTGGGGAAGCCGGAGGTTTGCATGCCCAGCAGGGTGTCGGGGCTATCCGACCACTTGTCGCGCAGTGGAACCCCGCCCGAACCGGTGAAATTGATCCGGTCGAATGCGCCGGTGATCGCGTCGAAGCCGGTCGCGTAGATGATCAGGTCGAACTCGAACTCCTGGTATGAAGTCCGGATGCCCTTCGGCGTGATCCGCTCGATCGGCGTCTCATTGATGTCGATCAGCCGCACATTGTCGCGGTTGTAGACCTCGTAGTAACGGGTTTCCAGCGGCACGCGGCGCGTGCCGAATCCGTGATCCTTCGGGATCAGCTTCTCCGCGGTCAGCGGATCGTCCACCCGCTCGCGAATCTTGTTGGCGATGAACTCCGAGTAACCGGCGTTCGCCTCCGGGTCGATCCCGACGTCGATGAAATTGCTCATCCACTTGCTGAATCCGGGCGTCTCGTAGAGCTTCTGCCACAGCGCCAGCCGCTCCTCCTCGGGCACGTCACGGAATTTGCGCTGGTCGGGCGCGTGGATGAAGCCGCCGGGCGTTCGCCGGCAGAGCTCGAAGATCTCATCGTAGGTCGCGTGGATCTCGGCCTGGGCCGCATCATCGATGCGCCTGTTATGCAGCGGCGCGCACCAGTTGGGCCGGCGCTGGAAGACGGTCAACTCGCCGACCTTGTCGGCGATCTCCGCGATCACCTGAACCCCGGTCGCGCCGGTACCGATCACCGCGACGCGCTTGCCCGCCATGTCTACCGGCTCGTGCGGCCAGTAGTACGTGTGCCAGGCGTCACCCTCGAAGCTGTCGACGCCCTCAATCTTCGGCATCGTCGCCGCCGAGAGCATGCCAATCGCGGTCAGCAGGAAGCGGCAGGTGAGTTCGCGACCGTCCTCCAGGCGGACCGTCCAGAGAGAACTGTCATCGTCGAACGACGCGCCTGCCACCCTGCAACCGAACTGCATGTGCTTCCGCAGATCGAATTTATCAACGACGTGGTTGAGGTAGCGCAGCGTCTCCGGCTGTCCGGCGAAGTGCTCGCTCCAGTCCCACTCATCGAGCAGTTCCTGTGAGAACGAGTAACCGTACGTGTAGCTCTCGGAGTCGAAACGCGCGCCGGGATAGCGATTCCAGTACCAGGTGCCGCCCGGACCCTCGGCCGTTTCGAGCACGGTGGCATCGATCCCTAGCTCCTGCAGCTTGTACATCTGATAGATGCCCGCCACGCCGGCGCCAATGATGATCGCTTCGTGCTGCGGCTGGTCATAATCGGTCATCGTTCGCTCCTTCGCTCCGTTGCCACGGAGGCTAGACCGCACTGATTCGCTCGGCAACGATGATGCCCGGCAGCCGGCCATGTTGGCGACCCGAACCGACAACGACAGTTGAGCATCGACCCGAGACCCCTCCGTACACTGGTCGAGGTGCACGACCAGCAAGCAACAAGCCGATCCTCTCTCAGCCGAGGTTCTGTGCTGGATCGAGGAGCAGGGCCTGTAAGCCCGCGAGCAGCCCGCGTCCCGACCCCGAAATGGCCCCAACGAGAGTGACGTCGCCATGCAGTTCCGTCAACGCGACCGCGACGCCATTGCCAGCGGAGCACTGACAATCACCTTTCGCCGCTGGCGCAGCCCACAGGCGCGGGTTGGAGGTCGATACCGGGTCGGTGGACTCGTGATTGAGGTAACCGCCGTCGAACGAATCGAGCCTGCGGAGATCTCACAATCCGATGCTCGCGCCGCCGGCCACGACTCCGCCGAAGCCGCACTCGAGGCGATTCTCCGCAATCAGCGCAAGGGCGCAGATGGGAATGCGCCGCTCTATCGCGTTGAATTTCGCAGCCTCGGCGAGCAACCGGATCCGCGGTCAACACTTGCGGCTGATGCAGAGTTGGAGCCTGATGAACTCGCGACGCTCACCGAGCGCTTGGGCAAGATGGACGCTCGCTCCCGCCACGGACCCTGGACGAGGGCAGCTCTCGAAGCGATTTCCGTCGCTCCCGGTCGCCGGGCAGCCGAACTCGCCGCCGCGCAGGGACGCGAGACCCAGAAGTTCAAGACCGACGTGCGCAAGCTCAAGGCGCTCGGCCTGACGATCAGTCTCGAGGTTGGATACGAGCTGTCGCCGAGAGGTCGCGTCGTTCTCGACACCATTCAGGCGGCATCGCCCGCCGAATGAACGGCCTGTCGTGGCCGGCTACGACTGCCGCGCTTCGACGATTCCGCGCGCGGCGCTGACCACTTGGGGCATCGCCTCGGCGACCTCAGCCTCGTCCAGACCACTGGCGACGGACTCGTAGCCCGCGCGCTCGATCATCGACCTCAGGCGGCCGCGCTCAAAGACATTCAGCGTCCAGTCGAGCGAGTCACCGGCCGCCGTCAGGTCAAGCATCAGGCGCTCGTCGTCGGCTTCCGGTCCGTAGTGGTAGTGCGGCGCGACCCGGAAGCAATCGAAACGCAGCAGTTCCGTGTCGTGTCCCTCGACATCCGCGCGAACTTCGATGCAGAGTCCTTCATCGCCGGCGATGTCGTCGCGGTAACGCATGGCAAAGGCGATGCCGCCGACATCAACGCGGGCACTGTCGGTTGCCTGTGCTTCACTCATGATCGATCTCCTCCTGGCCCAACCACTGGGTCGATAGAACTCCGAGATCAGGATAGGAACTTGAGCGCGAATCCGGATCGTGTTCGGCCCGGCCGCTAGGTCAACAACCTGTCCGCCAACTGAACGAAGTCATCGACAATGATGTCCGGCTGGTACTCGGAGTCTTCGGTCGGCAGCCGATAACGGTTCACGTACGCCGCCCTGAACCCGCATGCCTGCGCGCCCAGAATATCGAATGCGTGGGCGGCGACCATCATGATCTCGCCAGGCTCGCATCCCAGACGCTGAATCGCCTTGCGATAGATGCCCGGCGAGGGCTTGAACGCGCCCACCTGGTCCACCGAGATGATCGCGTCGAACGAAATCGGCACGTTGTTGGCCAGCAACTCCTCCAGGTACCACTGCTCGCCATTCGACAGGGCTACCAGCTGAAAGCGCTCGCCGAGCGAGCGCAGCCCCGCGATAGCGTCGTCATAGGGCCGCAACCCCCGGTAGACCTGCATGAACTCCCGGACATCCTCATCGGTGTAGCTGACGCTGTGGTTCTTGAGGCAGTAGACGAACGCTCGGCGGCAGGTTTCCAGGTAACCGCTGTGTCCCAGCATCAGCAGATTGTCCTGATACTGCTCGATCCGCTGTCGGGCCCGCCATTCGGCGTAAAACGCCTCGCCAGTCATTTCCGAGCCGTGCGCCGCCAAAAACTCGCCCGCCGGAGGGGCCAGGCTGCCCGTTAGATCAAGAACGGTACCGAAGATGTCAAATGTCAGATGCGTGACGCGGGCCACCGATTCGTCAGCCATGGGATGCGCCTCCTCCTCGAACCGATCTCGGGTCAATTCCGGCAGGATCATAGTCGCGGCCACGATGCGACCGCCAAAGGTCTACGGCTCGTCAATCTCGCCATCATCCCGGTCAGGCTGCGCCCGTCCCAGAAACACGTCAGTCAGGACGTTCGTCTCACGGATCGATTCCGGCGTGCCTTCATGCACGACTCGTCCCTTGTCGAGCACGTACGCTCGGTCGACGATCTCGAGCACGCCCTTGATGTTGTGCTCGACAATCATGACCGTCGTATCCAGGCGGTCACTGATCTCACGCACTTTCTCGAACACTTCGCCGACGACGATCGGAGCGAGCCCCAGCGTCGGCTCGTCGAGCAACAGCAGGTCGGGAGCCCCCATCAGGCCGCGGCCGATCGCCAGCATCTGCTGCTGCCCGCCCGACATCTGGCTGGCCATGTCGCCCCGCTTCTCGTGCAGGATCGGAAACAGCTCGATCACCGATTCCAGGCGCCGCCGTTTCTCCTCGTCGTCCGCGAGATAGAGGCAGCCCATCTCAAGGTTCTCCTCGATCGACAGGTGGGTGAACACACGTCGTCCCTGGGGAACGAAGCAGATCCCTTCCCTGACGATCTCGTGTGTCTCCGCTTCGAGCCGCCCGCCCCGCCAGTGGACCTCACCGGCAACCACCGGAGCCAGTCCCATGATCGCCTTGAGAACAGTCGACTTACCCGCTCCGTTCGGCCCCATCACCGCTACCGCTTCGCCCTCCCTGACGCCCAGAGACACACCGTCCAGCGCGCGCACCGCGCCGTAGTGGACGGCGATGTCCCTCAGTTCCAGCGAGACCTCGTTCGACGCATCCATTCGCGGTGTCACTCCCCCAGGTACGCCTCGATCACTTCCTCGCGGCTGAGAACGTCATCGACCTCGCCTTCAGTCAGCAGCCTGCCGCTGTCCAGCACGATCAGGTGATCGGGCAGTTCGCGGACGATGTCCATGTTGTGCGAGATGAAGATCAGCGTGCGCCCTTGCTCACGCATCGTGACCACAATCTCCTTCACCCGTTCCAGCATCTCCGGAAAGAGCCCGGCGAACGGTTCGTCGAACAGGTACGTCTGGGCATCCATCGCCAGGGCACGGCCAATCTCCAGCAGCTTGCGCTGCCCGTACGACAGCTCACCCGCCATCGCGTCGCGCTTCTCCCACATGCCGACCTCCCGCAGGATGCGTTCGGCCGTCTCTTTGTGAGACGGCGTCACGCGTTCGAAGAGGGACCGAATCAGCCGACGCTCGGTCAGCACGACCATGATGTTGTCCCAGGCGCTGATCTGCTCGAACAGACGAACCTCCTGAAACGTGCGGGTGACCCCGTACTGCGGCGACTCATGCGCCTTGACCACCCTCAGGCCAACCCCCTCGATGATCACGATCCCGCCATCGAGCGGGAGAGTCCCGCTGAGCAGGTTGACCAGGGTCGACTTCCCTGACCCATTCGGTCCCACGATGCTCGTGATTCCCGTCTTTGGGATCGCCACGGTCAGGTCGTCGACCGCGCGGACGGCGCCGAAATGCTTGGAGAGGTCAATCGTGTGAATCGCGTTACCGGTCGACTCAGTCACAGCTGGTATCTCCCGACCAGTCCCTGCGGCCGGAACAGCATCAACACCACCAACAGTACGCCGAGCACGACCTGGCGCGCCTGGCCGACAAACTCGGGCGGCAGGAAAGGCAGAAAGCGCATGCCCTCCTCCAGAAGGACGAAGGCCAACGCGCCGAGCAATGAACCCCAGATCGTCGCGAGTCCGCCCAGGATCACAATGGCGGTCAGCAACATCGACTCCAACAGGATGAACGAGTTGGGATCGATGAAGCTGGTCCAGCTCGCGAACAGCGCTCCGGCGAGTCCGGCCATCATCGCCGACAGCACCCAGACGGCCAGCTTGAAGTGCGTCACCCGATACCCGAACACGGCGATCGCCTCTTCGTCCTCGCGGATCGCGGTCAGCACCCGACCAAAGGAAGAGGTCACGATCAGCCAGCAGATCAGAACGACCAGCGCCAGACAGACCAACGCGAAGGCCAGGAACTCCACCTCACCATCAAGCACCCAGCCGCCGAACGCCGGTCTGGGAATCTCATGGATCCCGAACGCCCCTCGAGTCAGTTCCCGCAGATTGAGGAAGAAGCTGAACGAGATGATCGCAAACCCAAACGAGACCAGCACGAAAATGTCATCGCGGAAGCGATTGAAGACCACGCCCACGCCCAGCGCGACCAGTCCCGCGATGGCAATGCCGATCGGCAGCGCAGCGAAGAACGGCCAGTCCGGCGTGGGAATCGACTCCGTCCGGAGCTGGTCGTAAGAGGCATCGGACGCCAGGATCGCCATCGTGTACGCGCCGATCCCGAAAAACCCGATATGTCCAACCGACAGCAGCCCCGTGAATCCCACAACGAGATTGAGGCTGACCGCCAGGATCGCCCAGATCGCGAAGACGGTGGTCAGCGTGATCGTGAACCCGGCCCCCTGCCAGAGCATGAATCCCACTGCCCAGACGAGGACCAGGATGGTCGCGATCCGCTCGACGTTCGCGCGCGGTATCCCTCGCAGCGGACCCGATGCCCGCAACCCCCGCATCGCCTGGGTGATCAGCGACATCCTGCTACCTCCTCGGCAACAGTCCGTTGGGCCAGAACGACAGGAACAGGATCAACACGACGAACGAGACCACATCCTTCCACTCGCCGGCCAGGTTCCAGATCCCGAATTGCTCAATCAATCCCAGAGCAAACCCACCCACGATCGCGCCATACAGATTGCCGATCCCGCCGACGACCGACGCGATCCAGCCCTTGAGCAGCATGATCAGTCCCATGCGCGGCTGGATCGCCGTGTCGTGACCGTTCAGGACGCCGGCCAGCGCGGCGAAGACCGCGCCGATGAAGAACACGATCGCGATCACCACCGTCGTATTGATTCCGACAACCTTCGCCACCTCCTCGTCGTCGCCGATCGCCCGCACCGACTTGCCGAAAGATGTCCGCTTCAGCAGGAGCAGTAGGGCAACGAACGCGGCAATCGCCACACCGATCGCGAAGACGTTGAAGCCCTTGATCGTCGCCCCGCCGACCTGCCACGGCGCGCTGCCGAACGCTTCGGGCAGCGGGCGCGGAGCGCTCTCGAACACGATGATCGTCAGCGCCGTCAGAGCCAGCAGGACGCCCAGCGACGCGACCAACATGATCAGCCGTGAGTTCGTCCGCCTGATGATCTGCACATACAGGCCGCGATAGAACGCCAGGCCAACCATCCCCGCGAGCAAACAGGCAACGACCCAGCTCAGGTACAGCCTCGATCCGCCCGCGTTGGCCAGCGCCACACCCACGACCACCCCCATCGCCGCTCCCACGATCACGCTGGCGACGGCAAATCCCGACCGATCAGTCCGCATCGTCAGCTTCCCTGCCGCGGCTCGCACCAGCCACGCGACCGCGGCCAGGGTGGTCAAACCAATCGCAGGCGCGAAGATGACATTCAGATCACCCGGCCAGGCAAGCACGACGCCCATGTAAGCGCCGAGAACGCCGCCGACGAACGCCTCGAGGCCCAGCGCCGATCGACGGCCGAATCGGTCGCGCAGCCGCCGTCCGTAGAGCTCCCGCAGCGCCCAGAATGCGACGCCCGCCGTCACCAGCGCGAACACGACGTTGACCGTCGGATCATTGACCTGGTACTGACCCCCCAACGCCTCGCCCGAACGCAGGTAGAAGATCCCGTACGCGCCGATCGCGGCCGCCGCGCCGTAGTACAGATCGAAGAACCAGACCGTGCTGTAGACCAGCGTGAATCCGACCGCCAGCAGCGCGTAAATCGCCCCCACCGACAGGCCGTTGAAGGTGAACTGCAGCGCCTGCTGCGGTGACTGACTGATCGCCCAGCAGATGTAGCCGACGACCGCCGCAGCCAGAACGATGGCGAGCAGATCGCGCGGGCGATTTCCGATCTCGCTCAGGTCGATTCGGCTGGTCCGTGCGCTCACGGCCCGATGCTAGCTACTTGAGCAGCCGCCCAATCAGCTGCCCGAATCAGCTACCAGGCGCAGGGCCCAGAACCCGATAGCCGTTGTTGTCCTCGTTGCGCTCCGAGACCGGCAGCACCTCGACCACAACGTTGGTCAGCCCGACCACCTCGCCGCGCTCGTCGAAGCTGTAATCGTCGCCGATCGCGCCGCTCCAGGTGATCTCGTAGAGGCAGTCGCGGAACCCGTCCGCATCCTGGTCGTCGCCGGTCTCCTTGAGACACTCGGCCGCAATGTAGACATCGTCGTAGGCCGATCCGAGGTACCAGGGCAGCGTGATGTAGCCGTACCTCTCACGGAAGTTGGACAACACCTCCTGGCCCTTCTCGTTGGCCGGATCGATGTCCGTGATCACCGCTTTGAGCCCGGTCGCCGCATCCCCCGCAATCTCTAGGGCAGTCGTGCCGATCGGCACGATCTCCGAGTAGATCGGACCCTCGTAGCCCAGCTCCCGCGCCTGCTTCACGATCGTGCCGCCCGCGAATTCCGACTGCGACGCGATGTGCAGCGCATCCGGATTCTCGCTGAACAGCTTCGTCAGCGAGGTACGGAAGTCGGTCGCGTCCGACGCGTAGCGCTCCTCGCCCACGACCTCGCCGCCGCGTTGCTCGAACTGTTCGACCGTCGTGCGCCGCACGCCTTCGGCGTAGTCCGTGGATTCACTGATCGTGGCCAGCGTGCGGACCCCGTCGGCCCACAGCAGGTTGCCCGTGTCGACCCCGAGCTGGGCATCGTTCAGCGAGGTGCGGAAGATGTAGTCCCCGGCTTCTGCAATGTCTGGGTTCGTCGCCAGACCGGAGAACAGGATCACCCCGTCGCGCTCAGCCAGCGGCGCCGCTCCCAGCATCGCGCCGCTGCACGAGGTACCCAGGATGATCTTCACCCCGTCGACATCAGTCAGCTTGTTGTAAGCGGTGATCGCGTCCTGAGCGCTGCACTTGGAGTCTTCGACGATCAGCTCGATCATCCGGCCATTAATCCCGCCTGCCGCGTTGATCTCCTCGACCGCCATCTCCTTGGCCTGGATCGCCACGGTGCCGTAGGTCTCCCCGGGACCCGTGGCCGACTCCATCACGCCGATCCTGAACGGCTCATCCTCATCGTCGCCGCCGCAGGCAAGCGCCAGCGGAAACAGCAGCAGTGCAATTCCGACAGTCAGAAGGGTCTTCCAGGAGTAAACGGACATAGATTCCTCCTCGATAAGAAACGGCCGGCCGGAGCGTGACTTCAAGCTCAAAATAAGGAGGTTCCCGGCGCGGCGCGCCCGTCCTGCGCCGCCAACCTATCACAGTCACTTCGGCGTCGTACCTCGGTTGTCACGTCCCGGCGAAGCATCCGATCAGCGCCTGTCAGCCTCCGCCTCAGCCTGACAAACCGGCCCCGGTCGCTGCGGTACAATGCCCGCCGCGAGGATCGGTGCACGATGAATGAGCTCCTGCAGGGCTACCTGGCTACCGGTCCATCGGACGACGAAATGTTCGACGACGCAGGGGCCCTCCGGCACGACTACCGAGAACTCGGAAACATCCTCCAGAAATGGTCCCTGGATGAACACTTGCAACGCGAGGAGCGGGCCGACCTCGCCCTGTTGAGCGCCGGCATCACCTTCAACGTCTACTCCGAGGAAGAGGGCACCGAGCGCATCTTCCCCTTCTCCCTGATCCCGCGGGTGATCGGAGCCCGCGAATGGGCCCGCGTCGAAGCCGGCCTCAAACAACGCCTGCGCGCGCTCAACCTGTTCCTGCTCGACATCTACGGCGCCCAGCAGATCATCAAGGAAGGCATTATTCCCGAGGAAATCGTCCTCGGCGCCCCCGGCTACAGGCCCGAGATGGCGGGCTTCAGACCACCCCTCGATGTGTACGCGCACGTCGCCGGCTGCGACCTCGTTCGCGATAGCAAACAGGGTCTGGTCGTACTTGAGGACAACCTCAGGACTCCCTCGGGCGTCTCCTACGTGCTCGAGAACCGCACCATCATGCTGCGCGTCGTCCCCGACCTGTTCCCCCGCGGCGGAGTCCGCGCCGTCGCCGACTACCCCAACCAGCTCATGGCCATGCTGCTCTCCGTGCGGCCCGCGGACAGCGGCGACCCGCCCCGCGCCGTGCTGCTCACCCCGGGCGTCTACAACTCGGCCTACTTCGAGCACTCCTTCCTCAGCAACCAGATGGGCATCCCGCTCGTCGAGGGCTCCGACCTGACCGTCGGCGACGACGACTTCGTCTACTTGCGCTCAACCACCGGTCTCGAGCGCATCGACGTCATCTACCGCCGCATCGACGACGACTTCCTCGACCCCACGGTCTACCGCGCCGACTCCCTCCTGGGCGTGCCCGGACTGATGCGCTCCTACCTCAAGGGACACGTGACCCTGGTCAACGCGCCCGGCGCGGGCGTCGCCGACGACAAGGTCGTCTACCGCTGGGTGCCCGACATCATCCGCTTCTACCTCGACGAAGACCCGATGCTGCCCAACGTCGAGACCTACTCGCCCCTCGTCCCCTCCGAGCTCGACCACATTCGCGCCAACGCCCGCGACCTCGTGATCAAACCCGCCAACGCATCCGGCGGCTACGGCGTCCTCATCGGCGAACAGGCCTCGAGCGCCGAACTCGAAGAAACGCTGGCCCAGGTGGAAGCCGAGCCCCGCAACTGGATCGCCCAACCGTTGCTCCACTTCACCTCGATCCCCACCTTCGACGACGACCGCCTCAAGCCGCGCCGCGCCGACCTGCGTCCGTTCATCCTCTCCGGCCGGGACGTCTGGGTGATCCCCGGCGGACTCACCCGCGTCGCCCTGCGCGAGGGCTCCTACATCGTCAACTCCTCGCAGGGCGGCGGCAGCAAGGACACCTGGGTACTCAACGAGGAGCCTGACTGATGCTCAGCCGCGTCGCCGAGAACCTGTTCTGGCTCGGGCGCTACCTCGAACGCGCCGAGAACATCGCCCGCATGGCCCGCGTCGAGCACGAGGTCTCGCTCGAAAGCGGCCAGGAGATCTGGCACAGCCTGGTCAGCACTACCGCCTCCAACCAGCTCTTCTGGGACACGCTGCTCGAAGAACCTGAACTCACCCATTCCGAGTTCCTCATCTACTCGATGCAAAACTCCGCCTCCCTCCGATCAACGCTGGTCCGCGCCCGCGAACTCGCCCGCGGCCTGCGAGAGCACATCTCGCGCGAGGTCTGGGAAGAGATCAACGCCCTCTACCTCTACCTCGCCCTGCGCAAGGAGTACATCGCCAACGACATCCACGAGTTCTGCTCCGAGACCCAGCGGCGTACCCAGACCATCCTCGGTCTCTACGACAACACCGTGCTCAGAGACGAGGGCCGCGAGTGGTTCCGCTGCGGCATGTACCTCGAGCGCGCCGACATGACCAGCCGCATTGTCGACGCCAAGTACCACATCCTGCTGCCCAGCGGCGATTCGGTCGGCGGCGCCTTCGACCGCTTCCAGTGGATGGCCGTCTTGCGCTCCGCCTCGGCCCGCGAGGCCTACCGACGCATGGGCAACAACGAGGTCGACGGCATCCAGGTCGCCCAGCTCCTGATCTTCTCCCAGGTCTTCCCCCGCAGCCTCGCCTTCTGCGTCCAGGCCCTCCAGCGACACTTCCAGCAGGCCACCGGCGAAACGCCCAAACGCCGCCGTGCCGCCGCCGAGCGAGGCATCGCCCTGCTCCATCTCGACATCGGCGCCCGGGACATGGACCAGCTCATCGACGAAGGCCTGCACGGCTTCCTCGACACCTTCCAGCAGCGCCTGATCGAAATCGACCGCGCCATCACCGGCGACATCTTCCGCGCCGAGCCAAACGCGGCGTCCCTCCAGAGTCAGACATCGATCGGTCAGGCCTGACATGACCTTCTGCCTCGGCATCAAGTGCGGGGACGGCCTCGTCGCCATCGCCGACACCCGGATCACCAGCGGCTCCGAGGTGTCGACCGCCAAGAAGATCGCCGTCCACCAGGGCGAACGTCACTCCATGTTCGTGCTCACCAGCGGCCTGCGCTCCGTCCGCGACAAGGCGATCACCTACTTCGAGGAGCGCCTGCGCCAGAACGGTAGCCACCTCTCCCGCTCCTACCAGGCCGTCAACGCCCTGGCCGAGGAAATGCGCCGCGTCTACGACGAGGACAACGACTGGCTGATCAAGGCCGGACTGCATTTCGACCTGCACTGCATCGTCGGCAGCCAGTTGGCCGAAGACGACGCGCCCCACCTCTACCTGCTCTACCCCCAGGGCAACTGGGTCGAGGTCTCCCAGGGAACCCCGTATCTGATCATCGGCGAGACACGTTTCGGCAAGCCCATTCTCGATCGCGCCCTGCGCTACGAAGCCACCCTCGAGGAGGCGCTCCGTCTCGCCATGATCTCCTTCAACTCGACCGAGGCCAGCTCCGCCGACGTCGGCCCGCCGGTCGACGCCGTCGTCTACCTCAACGACGCCTTCGCCGTCCGCGAACGACGCTTCGACGCCGAAGAACTCCGCCCGCTCACCCAGTTCTGGCAAGGCGCCATCGAAGACGCCGTCCAACGCGCCCAAGCCCCCATGGCCCCCCTCGCCCAGGCACTCGGCATCAAGTAGGCATTCGGATCGTTACCGTCGCGCCCTGACCCGGCCCCTCGCTCGCCGCCTCGATTCTTCCCCCATGCGCCTCAACGATCGCCCGCGTGATCGCCAGCCCCAGACCCGTGCCGCGAACGCCTCTCCTCCGAGCCCGGTCGGCCCGATAGAACCGGTCGAAGATGCGCGGCAGATCCGACCGATCGATGCCGATCCCGTCATCGATCACCGCGATCGTTAGCACTTGATCGTCTTCCTCACGGGCGTCGAGCACCACCGTCCCGCCGGCCTCGACGCTCTGGATCGCATTGTTGATCACATTCCCCAGCGCCTGGCCGATCCGGCTGCGATCGAGTTCCAGCACAGGCAGATCGCCTGCTGGCCGCATCGACAGCTCCACCTCCACGGCCTGCGCGCGCGGCCACCAGCGTTCCAGTTCGGCGTTGAGCAGCTCCTCAACCGATACCGCCTCGAGGGTGAGCTGCAGCTCGCCGTGATCCGTCTCGGCCAGCGAGTCCAGGTCGGTCACCAGGCCGCGCAGCCGCTCAACTTCTCGGATGATCTGGCCCGAGGCAGCGTCCGGCGATTGCAGTCCATCGCGCAGCCCGGCCGCCTCCAGTTGGATCACGCTGAGCGGCGTGTTCAGCTCGTGCGACACGTCATCGACCAACTGGCGGCGGAGCTCCCGCTGCGTTTCCAGGGTCGAACTCATCCGGTTGAATGCCTCGCTCATCCGGCCCAGTTCGTCCGAGGTCCGAACCGGCAACCGCGTCGCGTCTCCGCGCGCGACGGCCTGCGTCGCCTCGGTCAGTGCCTGCACCGGGGCCGTGATGCGCTTTGACAACCACACGGCCAGCAGAATCGCGATGCCGATCGTGACCACTCCGCCGATCAGGATGATGTACAGCAGCGTGCTCAGAAATCCGTGGGACTCGCTCGACAGCAACTCCTGGTTGACATCCACATGCACCAGGCCGACCGTCTGGTTGGCAGCCAGATCGACCACCGATTCCCGATGTCCGTCCAGACTCGCTGGCCTGTCCCCCGGCGCCAGTTGGCCGAAGTTGTCCAGCACGACGCGCCCGTCGTCGCCCACGATCACCACCCGAATCGGGTCCTGGTGGAAGATCTCCACGTGGTTCTCTTCGCCACCCTCCCCTTGTTCTCGCTGAACAACCCCCTCATAGGAGAAACCGGCCTCCGCCAACACAGCGGCAGCGGTCTGCCAGCCACCTGCCTCCGTGTAGGCCCGGCTCAGGCCCTGCGACAACTGATTGGCCGTATCGTCCCCAATCTGATCTACGAACACCCCGAGCCGCGACTCGGTCGCCAGATACGCCACCACCACGCTGGCCAGGACCGTCAGCACGACCACGAGGATGGTCGCCGCTATGATCCGCTGGCGCAGCGACATCACTCCGCCTCCGCGACGAACCGGTAACCCGCGCCGTAGACCGTTTCGATCGGTTGCTTCCCGTCGCGGCCGATCCGCTTGCGCAGCCGCGCGACCTGGCTATCGATCGCCCGGTCGAAGCCGTCGAAGCCATGATCGAAGGTCAATGAGATCAGCTGGTCCCGGCTGAGCAACTGGTTGGGATGACGCATGAACGTAGCCAGCAGGGCGATCTGCGCCTGGCTCAGTTCGACCTCATCGCCATCGACCGTCACCCTGCCGCCGCTCTCGTTCAGGCTGATCCCGCCGATGGTCAGAACCTGCTGCACCTTGCCCTGCACCCGGCGCAGCACCGCCTCCGAGCGGGCGATCACTTCCTTCGGATCGAACGGCTTCACGATGTAGTCGTCCGCGCCGCTGTCCAGCCCGACGATCCGCTGCGCCGGAGCCTCTCGCGCCGTCAGCATGATGATCGGCACATCCGACTCCCGCCGCAGAATCCGGCACAACTCAACCCCGTCCAGACGGGGCAGCGTGAGGTCGAGGATGATCAGGTCGGGCGCCAGCCGGCGGGCTAGGTTCAGGCCAACCTGCCCGTCATGCGCGACCTCGGCCGAGTATCCGGCCCGCTCGAAATAGACCCGGACCCAGTCGGCGATCCGCGCATCGTCTTCGATGATCAGAACGCTGCCGCTCATCTTCGTTCCTCGGATAATCCGGCCGGGACGCAGCGCCTCTGGCGGGCGCTGCGTCCGGCGAGTGGGAACTGCGCGGATTCTATTCCTTGCAGCCCCCACTCACGGGCTGCCCCGATGCCGGCGCTAGTCGTGGCTGCCGCCCTCGCCGCCGGAGCCGTGCTCGCCCCCGGACTCGCCGTCGCTGCCATGCTCCCTGGAGGACTCCCGGCCTTCACCGGTCTCACTCGATTCGCCTCCCTCGCTTGAGTGGGGCTGCGGGCCGGGACCGTTACAGTCAAACACTTCGAGGTGCACTACGTAGCCGTCGAACGAGACGCCCGCCAGCCCCGGTTCGCTGGCCACCGAGATGCTGGTCGTCACCTCCTGGCCCGGAGCCAGATCGCCAATCACATCCGGTCCCAGCTCACCGACGGTCCGGGTCCCGGACTTCAGGTGCGGCTCCGACTGCACGAAGCAGAGCGTCTCGCCCAGGGTGTTGCGGACGGTCGTGTGGGCCGTCCCCGTGGCCCGGTCGAAGCTGGCCTCGACGGCAATGCCGCCGAGCACACCGCTCCAGGATTGGTCAAGCGGGATGATCGGGCTCGACATCTCGGCCTCGCGGCTCTCACTGCCGCCTTCGCGGCCCGACTCGCCGCCGGCGCCGTGCTCGCTGCCGCCCTCGCCGCTGCCCACCTCCGCGTGGGTGGTCCAGGAATCGAACGGCTCCGGCGTCGACGGCAGGACGATCTCAAGCGTCTCACCCGGAGCGAGGTCGGTCGGCGGCGTCGGGCCGAGTTCCGCGCCGTTGTCCAGGTGCACCTCCACCCGCACCCGGGTCAGGACCCGGTCGCTGGTGTTCTCAACGACCCCGCGGAACGAGTTCGATGCATCGTCGAACTTGAGCGCCAGCCGCGCCCCGCCGCGGACTTCGTCGAAGGTCGCGTCCCGAGCCAACGCGTCGACGCTGCGGGCCTCCCCGCCGTCGCCGTCGCCCGACTCGCCACTACGCTCGGCAGCCTCGTTATGCTGGCCGCCTTCGCCGGCCGACTGGCTCTGACTACCGTGCTCGCCGCCGGCTTCGCGGCCCTGTTCGCCATTCCGGTCGTGTTCTCCTCTCGAGCTCTCATCCCGTCGTTCTGACATCTCCTGGCTAACCGCCGCGCGGTCGCTGTCGGGGCCCGCTCCGGGCCCCGACGAGCAGCCGATCAGAACGGCTCCGGCGACCATCGCTCCCACGATCGGTCCCACCAGGACGGTCCTCTTCAGCAGCTTCGCGAGTGTCATTGCTCTCTCCCTTCATGAAGATGCTGCGTTGACACTCACAATCACGACGAAATGTTGCCGAAATGTGTCACCCTCGAGACGTCGTCCCAGCACACCAGCCACACCGACCACTCCATCGAACATCAGTCCGTATACAATCACTCGACACCTACGCGCGGAGGTATCCGGATGCGCCCCTCGTCGATCAACCACGACTTTCCAAAACCAACCAAACCCAACCACCTCCCACCACCCCGAACTCCACGAAACCCAGTATTTTCCGCCCCCGCACCCCCATTTTTTCTCCACCGGCTCCGCAAAGAAAAATTTCCGCCAACCACCCTGGGGCCACCCAATCGGGCGCGCCCGCCCAATCCGCCAATCCCTGCCGGTATCCTGCACCAACGCCGCAGGCGGCCCATCAGCGCCACCAGCCAGCGCCGCCCAACGACGGAGAGAACCTATGGCCAAGCAAGGTGTCGAGCCCGACGAACTCACCCAACCGTTCTGGGACGCCGCAAACGAGAAACGACTCGTCATCCAGAACTGCGTCGACTGCGATCGCTTGCAGCATCCGCCCTCCAACACCTGCCGCGATTGCGACGACGGCGGACAACTCGCGTGGAAGCAGGTCAGCGGACGCGGCACGATCTACAACTACGGCGTCGTCCACGACTGCCCGGTCCGCCTCCTCCAGGAGGATCAGCCCTTCAATCTCGCCGTGATCATGCTCGACGACGATCCGGGCATCCAGATGTACTCGCACCTCCCCGGCGTACCGGTTGACGACGTCCCCGTCGGCGCGGCCGTCGAGGTGATCTTCGAGCCCTCGGCCAACGGCCAACTCGTCCCCGAGTGGCGAGTGATCGACGGCTGATCCCGATCCACCTGACGGCTCGAAGAGCAAGGAACGCGCAATGACGACACCAACCGCACCCGACGCGATGTACCGCAACGACGAAGGACTCGGCATCTGGGAACACCGAGGCAAGGTCGCCGCCGTCGGCGTCGGCCACGCGCCCACGTCCCGACGCTGGGACGGCCGCCCCGAAACCTGCGTCGGCGCCATCACGATCGACGCCTTGCGCAAGGCGATCGACGACGCCGGCGTCGCGCCCGACCAGATCGACGGCCTCGTCGTCGTCCCCGTCACCACCACCGGAGCGTTCTGGGAACAGGGCAAGCCCCTTCCCATGGACGTGATCCAGAGCTTCAACCAGACCGACGACCCGCTCGACGGCATCGCCAAGCTCAGCGCCGAGTGGCTGCTCGCCAACATGCCCGAGCTGACCAACGTCAACTTCACCATGTACGGCCCCGGCTGCATGTCCAACGCGCTCAACGTCACCGCCCAGGCCGTCGGCGACGGCCTCACCCACACCTGCCTCGTCGTCAAGAGCTGGCACAACTTCGAGGGCCGCTACTACCAGGGCGGCGCCAACGCCGGCAACGCCCTGCCCGGCACCCCCGCCGTCACCCAGCTCTGGGGCGGCCCCGCCTCCTACAGCACGGCCCTGCAGTTCGCCGAGTACTGCCGCAAGTACGGCAAGACCCACGAGATGATGGCCCCCTTCATGGAGAACTCGCGCCGCAACGGCCTCCGCTTCCCCGAGGGCTACTGGGCCCAGCATCGCCCCGAAGAGCTGATCCCCGAGGACTACCTCGCCTCACGCTGGATCGCCAAGCCGGCCAACCTCTTCGACAACGACATCCCCATCATGATGTCCGGCGCCTACCTCTTCTCCACCGCCGAGCGCGCCCAGGACATGAAGCAGAACCCGGTCTACATCCTCAATCACGCCTCCAGCAACACCCGCCCGCGCAGCCTCGTGCCCACGCTGGATGAAGTAGAAGCCGACACGGCTCGCACCGGCCGCAAGATCTACGAGGGCGCCGGCATCACCGCCGACGACCTCTCCTTCGAGAACATGTACGACGGCTTCTCCCTCTTCCACCAGTTCCACCTCGAGGGCCTCGGCTATCGCGGGATCAAGTTCGGCGAGGCGCTCGACTTCTACCAGACCGACATCAGCATCGAGGGCCCCAACCCCGTCTCGCCCAGCGGAGGCAACGTCGGCAGCGGACGCAGCCGCGTCTGGATGCACACCGACTGCATCCAGCAACTCCAGGGCCGGGCCGGCGCGCGACAGGTCACCGGAGTCAAGCCCGAAGTCGGAGTCTCCGGAGGCCCGATGCCCCTCGGAGGCAACTACACCGTCTGGAGCGCCAGCCCCGACTAAGCCCGTTTCCCGTTTCCCCCTCTGGGGGAAGCTGCCAGGAGCCTGCCCCCGGCTCGAACGGGGGGCTGCAGGGAACGCCCGTTATGTCGGAGAACCAAGAGCAGTCCGTGACGATACTCATCAGCTTCGACATCGACGGCACCCTCGAGGTCGGCGATCCGCCCGGCCCCCTGACCATGGACATGGTCCGCCTCGTCCGCGACAAGGACTTCCTCATCGGCAGCTGCTCCGACCGCACCCTCAGCAGCCAGCGAGCCATCTGGGCAGACCACGACATCGAGGTCGACTTCGTCGTCGGCAAGCACATGCTGCCCGACGTCAAAGCCCGCTTCGAGGCCGACGTCTACCTGCACATCGGCGACCGAGAAGACCTCGACCGCCAGTACGCCCTCAAGGCCGGCTTCGACTTCCTCTGGCCCGACGAAGCCGTCGACCACCCCCACTTCCAACCGGAGCCGTAACGAACAATGCATCTGCTGACCCGCGCGCACGAAGTCGGCCCCGCGCAGGCGGGGCCTCTTAGCGCAGAGGCGGAGCGACCCGACTGCCCCCGCTCGGCCCCCCCTACGACTTCGCCCGAATCGGTTCATCCCAGTCAATCCCGCACCGAGAGCACCACCGCCGCAGCCAGACATCGCCCGCCTCGCTCTCGTCCCCGCGCTCCGCATGGATCTGCCCCCCGCACCGACACGCCCGTGGAAACGACCGCCAGCAACCCCCACAACCATCCTCGGCCCGATGCTCATTGACAAACTGAGGATGCGTGGAGAACCCCACCAGCAATCACTCCTCCGACCACAACGCCCGCAGAGCGCACAGTCTAGTCCGCCACGCCAGCTCCCGCCGCGCCCGCCGATTGCATCCCTGACCCGCTGCGCCTAGCCTGAGCCAGCCAAACCCCGAGGCTGCCGATGCCATCTCAGTACCCCATCGATCCAGGCCGGACCGACCTCGCCCGAGAGTTCATGGCCAACCCCATGGGCCCGCACAGCGCCGCCCTCCAGCGCATCGTCACCCGCATGCGCGACACCGAAGCGGCCGGCCGCTACGTCCTCGTCACACGCGTCCCCTACCAGGAATGGGGCCTCGCCCAGCTCTCCGGACAGCGCGGCGTCGACGTCACCCTCCTCGAGGACCAGGTCTTCACCTCCCTCGAAGACGCCGAGCGAGCCGTCTTCAAAATGCGCTGGGAATTGATCACCGGAACCCCACTCGTACTCGACTGACTCAGAGCCGAGGAAAGAATCCATGCTCGAAAAGAAGATCGCGGGCTACAGCGACGAGATCAGCGTCGCCCCTGGCGAACGCATCCGCTTCATGGTCAGCTGCGAGCCGGGCGTCGACCGCTACCAGGCCGACATCGTCCGCCTGATCTCCGGCGACCGCCAGCCCGACGGTCCCGGCTACCGCGACGAACTCCTGCCCACTCCCGTCAGCGGCGAGTACCCCGGTCGCACCCAGGAGACCTACTGCGGCTCCTACGCCGTCGTTCCCGACGGACCCGCCTTCAGCGCCCTCAACGATCTCTCCCTCCAGGCCGCCATCTTCCCCACGCTCCCCGGCCTCCGCCGGGCCTGCCTCATCTCCAAGATGGACGTCGACGCCGGCCGCGGCTTCGCCCTCTGGACCGACCCCGCCGACGGCCTCGTCCTCCAGCTCGGAGACGGCGCCGGCAGCCTGCAGGAATTCGCGCTCGGACAGGCCTTCGTTGCCCGCGAGTGGTACCTGGTCAGCGCCACCTACGACGCCGCCGGCGGCGAAGTCCACCTGAGCCAGCAGCTGCTCGACTCCTACGCCCTCGACACCTCGAGCGGCCAGGCCAGGCACGCCAGCGAGGGAACCGCAGTCGTCGCCTGCGACGCGCCCCTCCTGATCGCCGCCGCCAGCCGCGAAGAGGCTCGCGGCAAGCCCGTCGGCGAGATGATCTTCAACGGCCGCATCGAGCGTCCCGTCGTCGCCTCACGCGTCCTGGAAGACAGCGAGATCGAAGCCCTGCGCACAGGGCCGGTGCCCCTCGACCTGCGCCCTGACATCTGCGCCGCCTGGGACTTCGCCCACGCGATCGACACCGACGACATCATCGACATCTCGCCCAACCGGGCCCACGGCGAACTGATCAACCTCCCGATCCGCGCCGTGCGTGGCTCCAACTGGACCGGCGACGAGCTGGACTTCAACCACGCGCCCGAACAGTACGCCGCCATCCACTTCCTCGACGACTCGCTCTACGACTGCGAGTGGGACGTCGACTTCGAACTGGAAGTCCCCGCCGACACGTCCAGCGGCCTCTACGCCGCCCGCCTCACCGCCGGCGACCAGGAAGACCACATCACCTTCGTCGTGCGCCCGCCGAGGAACACAGCCACCGCCTCGCTGGCGCTGCTCATCCCCACGGCCAGCTACATGGCCTACGGCAACTCCCGCGGCGGCATCGAGTTCGGCAATGAACTGCTCGCCAACCATCTCGCCGTGATCGGACCCCACGAGCGCTACCTCAACCGTCACCCCGAGTACGGCAACTCGATGTACGACAACCACAACGACGGCACCGGCGTCTGCTACTCCTCGCGCCTCCGCCCGCTGATCAACATTCGCCCCACCCATCACTGGCTCTGGCAGCTCAGCGCCGACATGCACCTCGTCGAGTGGCTCGAGGCGCAGGGCATCCCCTTCGACGTGATCACCGACGAGGACATGCACCAGGACGGCGTCTCACTGCTCGAGCGCTACTCCTGCGTCATGACCTGCAGCCACCCCGAGTACTACTCCACCAACATGTGGGACGCCGTGCACGCCTACACCCAGCGCGGCGGCCGCCTCATGTACATGGGCGGCAACGGCTTCTACTGGCGCGTCGCCTACCGCGACGACAAGCCCGGCGCCATGGAAATGCGCCGCACCGAGGACGGCTCCCGCTCCTGGGCCAGCGAGCCCGGTGAGTACTACATGGCCTTCACCGGCGAGTACGGCGGCCTCTGGTGGCGCGCCGGACGCACCCCGCAGTCGCTCGTCGGCAACGGCTTCATCGCCCAGGGCTTCGACCACTCCTCCTACTTCCGCCGCACCGCCGACAGTCACGACCCGCGAGCCGCCTTCATCTTCGAGGGCATCGACGACGAGATCATCGGAGACTTCGGGCTAATCGGCGGCGGCGCAGCCGGCCTCGAACTCGACTCGGCCAGCCGCGGCTACGGAACGCCGCCCCACGCCCTGACCGTCGCCACCTCCGAGCAACACACCGACGCCTACATCCGCGTCAACGAGGACATCGGTCACATGTTGCTCTCGATCGGCGGACAGGACGACCCCCAGGTCCACGCCGACGTGGTGTTCTTTGAGACCCCCCGAGGCGGCGCCGTCTTCTCCACCGGCTCCATCGGCTGGAGCTCCGCCCTGTTCCACAACGATCACGACAACAACGTCTCGCGCATGACCCGCAACGTGCTCGACCGGTTCCTCGACCCGACCCCGCTCACGTAGGTCCGCCGCTGATCACTCCGGCGCTGGCGCGACAACCCAGCGACAACCCAGCGACAACCCAGCGACAACCCGGCAACAGTGCGACTCGATAGCCGCTCCGACCCGCTCGCAGATCCATCGGCTACAATCAGACCACCAGTTCTCGTCGAGTGGTCGGAGCCGCAGCCCATGTCCGTCCAGACCCCTCATTTCTCCGCCAACCGGAACCGGACACACCCGAACAGACCCGGACGCGGGACCTGAAAAAACCTGAAAAATGCTGAAAGCCGGAAGTCCATCCTCTCCCCCCGGACTCCCCACACCAGGCAGGAATTCCACCGGAGACAGCGGGAACCATCCGGAAAAATCCGAAAATAACCGGAAAAATCTGGACGAATCTGGACATTTCCGAACGGCCGCCGCGACAATGTCCAGTCCACAGCAGCACATCCGCCAAATTCGCCCGAAAAAATCTCTCAAGAATCCGAACGGCCAGTCGCGATCGCCGATCTCCTCCTGGAATTCCCGCTCAACCGAGCCGGCCAATAACATCCTCCCTGAAAGTCCCCTGAAAACTTCTTGCAGGCCAACCGGAGAAGCACGCGATGAAGACTGAAGTCCATCCGCTCAGCGGCGCGACCTACACCGAACTCGGCGACGGCAAGGTCCGCGTCGACAAGGCGCAGAAGTACGGCATCTTCGACTGGGAAGGTCACCACATCGAAGGCGACCTGATGCACGCCGATCCGCATCTCCTCCAGTGGGTCGGCGGTCCGGAGCTGCCCTCGAGGGCCGCCAAACGCGACCCGCGACGCAATAACTCCGCCTCGCAGATGCAGCGCGACGCCCAGGCGGCCGAGGCCCAGTACACCGGCGGCACCGCCCTGCTGGGCGAGGTCGACGAGAGCTTCACCCGCTACACCGGCGACCCCGGCCGCGACACCCCGGCCGGCCGCCGCTCATTGGGCATCTCCTTCATGGAACTGCTCAAGATGGACCAGTTCCCCGAGCGAATCCCCGACACCCTGCGCATGGAGCGCTCACAGCCCGGCGGCGTCCGCCGCGTGCCCACCGAGCGCTACACCGATCAGAAGTGGCACGACCTCGAGGTCGAGCGGCTCTGGAAACGCGTCTGGCAGATGGCCTGCCACGTCGACGACATCCCCGAAATCGGCGATTACATCGTCTATGACGTCGCCCATCTCTCCTGGATCGTGGTGCGCACCGGCGAGAACGAGTTCAAGGCCTACAACAACGCCTGCCTCCACCGCGGCCGCCAGTTGAGAGAGTTCGACGGCAAGCAGGCCACCGAGTTCCGCTGCCCCTTCCACGGCTGGTGCTGGGAACTGGACGGCTCGCTGCGCGAGATTCCCTCGGAGTGGGACTTCCCCGAGGTCCGCGAGGATGTCGGCCAACTGCCCGAGGCCCGGGTCGGAACCTGGGGCGGTTTCGTCTTCATCAACCCCGATCCCGACGGCGAACCCTTCGAGGACTTCCTCGGCTCTCTGCCGGCCCACTACGAGAAGTACGACTACGAGACCAAGTACAAGCAGGTTCACGTGGCCAAGATCGTGCGGGCCAACTGGAAGACCAACCAGGAAGCCTTCATGGAGGGCTACCACATCATCGCCACTCATCCGCAGCTCATGATCTACGGCGGCGACGGTGCCAACCACCAGTACGACTCGTTCGACAACTGGTCTCGCGCCGTCACCCTCGCCGTCAAGACCAGCGCCCACCTCAACCTCCATCCACCGCGCGAGGAGCTGTCCGAATCGCGCAACAGGATGGCCAACATGATGCGCGAGAGCCTGCGCGAAACGATCGGCGACCGGGTCGACATCTACTGCGACGCCGAGCTGATCGACGGCCAGTACAACAACCTCTTCCCCAACTTCCATCCCTGGGGCTCATTCAGCCGCATCGTCTACCGCTTCCGGCCCTACGGCAGCGATCCCGAGATGTCGATCATGGAGGTCATCTACCTCGCCCCCTGGCCCGAGGACAAACCCAGGCCGCCGGCCGCCCCGATCCACTGGCTCGGCCCCGACGACCACTGGACCGACGCCCCCGAGATGGGCGGCCTCGCCCGCGTCCTCAATCAGGACAGCTACAACCTGCCCAAGATCCAGAAGGGTCTCAAGGCCAAGGTCAACCCCTACATCTACCTGGCCGCCTACGAGGAAGGCAAGATCCGCCACTTCCACCATCTCTACGACCAGTGGGTGGCCTACGACGACGGCTAGCCGCTACTCGGTCTCATACAGCGGCAACGTCGGAGCGTTCGCCGCCGCCGCCTCGGTGATCGCCAGCATCCCGCGGATCCGATCCGCCTCCCGCTCCCGCTCCGCGTCTCCAAGCGAGTAGGCCTGGGCCGCAATTCCGCCGATCCCATGCGATCCCCAGCCGACAACAAGCTCCTCGATCTCATGCAGAACCGCCCCCGGCACCGCCTTGCGAGGCAGTCGAAGCTCCGCAATCCGAGTCCACGCCGCCGCCAGAGCCTGAGGCGTAACCGGAGACGCCGAGACATCGTCAACCGCTGCCCGCAGCCGCTGCAGAGTCGGTTCAAGCTGTTGAGATGTGTAGGACGCCTCCCCATGCTCACGAAACATCTCGGGCAGGTCGAACTCGTCCGGCATCTCGACCCTAGACCCGGTCGAAGAGGATATGCAGATCGTTCAGGCCGCGCAGGATGAAGCTGGGCACGTGGCTCGGCGGCGGCTGCTCGGGATCGAGGCGGAAGTTCGTCATCCGGCCCAGCACCTCCTCGAACGCAACCTGGATCTCCAGCCGCGCCAGCGCCGCACCGATGCAGTAGTGAGGTCCCGCGCTGAACGCCACATGTCGAGCAGCATTCTCACGCCGCACATCGAACCGGGCCGCCTCCGCAAAGGTGCACTCATCGCGGTTGGCCGCCGCGTAGAGCAGCATGATCCGCGTCCCCTCCGACAGGTCCACGCCGCCCAGCCTCACCGGCCGGGTCGTCGTCCGGAATAGCGCCCGCACCGGCGATTCCACCCGCAGCGCCTCCTCGGCCATGTTCCCAATCAACGAAGGATCAGCCTGCACCACCTGGAGCTGGTCCGGATGCTCCACGAACAGCAGCAGCGCGCTGCCGATCAGGTGCGCGGTCGTCTCCTTGCCCGCCACCTGGAGCTGCTGCAGGATGCTCAGGATCTCCTCATCATTGAGCGGTCGCGAACCGCCGTCAGTCTCAAGCTCCGCCGTCGCCAGGGTGGTCAGGATGTCGTCCTGAGGATCCCGCCGTCGCTCTTCGGCGCGTTCCAGGAAGAACTCCTGAAGCTCGATCCCGGCCTCCAGGATCACGCGTTCCTCCTCGGCTGGAATCGAACGCTCGATGCCGCCGATCGCGAAGTCGGCCCGACGCTTGAACTCCTTCAAGTCAGAACGAGGCACGCCAATCTGGTCCGCGATCACCGCCATCGGCAGCTCATCCGCGAACTGCTTGGTGAAGTTGACTTTGCCCGCGTCGATGAACCCGTCGATCAGGCCGGTCACGATCTCGCGGACGTATCCCTCCATCCCCATCACCCGGCGCGGCGCCAGCGCCTTGTTGACCAGCGACCGGTAGCGGGCATGGTGCGGCGGGTCCGCCGCGAGCAGCGTCGGGACATTGGCCCGATCAAACATGCGCCGCAGCCGGACGATCTCCTCATCATCAGCATTGGCCCGACCGCGAGGGAGGTTGCCGCCGCCGGTCGGCACCGCCGAGGAGTACGTCTCGGGATCGTGAACCACCTCCTGCAGCAGGTCGTAGCTGCTCACGATGGTGACGCCGAGTTCGGGAGCAATGTGTACCGGAGCCTCAGCATGAAGCGCCTCATAGAAGGGATACGGGCACTCCAGGGTCTCAGGATCAAGCAGATTGAAGCTCTCAACATCCATACGCGCGCTCCGGAACTCCGGCCGACTCTTTGCCGAGTTGCTGCTCAGCTGCTGTCAGGTCTCGGTCGCGAGGATACTGAGTACCGCAAATCCCCATTCCCGAGACCCGCTCTCGGATCGAGGACAGCCGCACCATACCCGCCCGCCCGAGCGTCAGGGATCTGCTTCTACCCGACCGTAGGGCCGTGTCGCGGCGAAGGTCGCCCCGCAAGATTCGGCCTAGGGCTCCGACGCGTCGAGCGGCGTGCTCACGAACCAACGGTCAACTGGTACCGATATGCGGAGGAAGCGCTGCCTGGGCAGCAACCGCTCGCCCCATTCATCATCCGCCGACCGCAGCTGGATCGCGAACTCGACCCGGCCGCTGCTCACCCGTCGAGCCACAATCCGGATCGCCCGAGCACCGTCGTCCTCACCGACGACAAACGCGCTGCTGTTCCGCCATCGTCCCAAATCGCTCGAGATCGGGAAGAAGCGCAGCCGGGGCAGGATCCGGTCCTGCCACCCGCCTTCAGGCGACCGCTCCTGAAGGGCGAACTCGAACCGTTCGCGCGCCACGCGCCGAGCCGCGATCCGTACCTCAGGCGGCATAGCAGCCGGATCGACCCTGATTGTCAGCCTGCTGGTTGGGCTGTTCAACGAGCCGTCGCTGGCCGATACGGTCAGGTTCGCCGTGCCGGGGCCAATCGGAGTGACGCTGAGGATGCCGTCGGCGACAGCCGCCTCCGCAATGCCGGGGTCCGAAACCTGCCCAAGCGTGTAGCTCAGCGGGTCGCCGTCGGGGTCGCTGAAGTACCTGGCCAATCTGAGACGTGTCGGCTCTCCACCAGCCGTCAACCGGAGCGGCGGCAGCGCAGTCGTTTGAGGCGCCTGGTTGCCGGTCTCGATCGTCACGCGGTACACCCGCTCACGGCTACCGTCCGGCGACGTCACCGTGACGATGATCTGAGCGCCTTCCGACAACACGACCTGGTGCCCGCCGGCGCCGTCGGCGGCGGCTGGCTCGATCAAGATGCGCGCGTCCTCTTGCGCCGGCGTCGCGACGACGGTGCTGTCAGCCGCGTTAGCGACCCCGATGTACTCCGTCTGCAACGGGGAGAAACTACCGATCTCTACCGAGCTCAACGACAACGAGGCCAAACGCGCATCAATCGCATCGGGCAGGTTGTAGCTATAGACTTTCTCGTCCTGTGCATCGGCGACCAGCAGCACCGTGAGGTCAGACCAGATGCCCCGCGCGTCGCCATTGCCCGCCTTGAGCAGGGAGCGGAAGCTGAACTCCACCTCTTCGAGGCGCTGGAGCTCGCCGTCCACGATTCGGTACGCGAACACGCGCTTGGCGCCGTCGTCGGAAATCCAGATCGTGACGCCGTCGGACCAGAGGCCCCGAGGACTGCGGTTGAGCGAGTCAAGCTCGTACTCCGCCAGCAGCGCGCCGCTGGCCAGGTCGTAGACGAACAGCGCATCCTTGACGCTGTCGACCACGTACATCCGCTCACCGTCGGACCAGATCCCGCGCGGATCGCGGTTGCGTTCGTCCAGTTCAAGATCTCGTTCAGGGAGCCGGGCGCCATCGTCGAGCCGGTACGCGAAGATCTGGTCCTGGCCGCTGTCGGCGACCCAAACCGTCTCGCCGTCCGACCAGATGCCGTGGGAGAATCGGTTGCGGGCGTCGAGCTCGAACTCGGCCGCTTCGATACGCTCGCCGGTCAGCAAGTCGTAGGCGAAGACGCGGTCCGATCCCGTCGCCGAGTTCTCCAGCACCCAGATGGTCTGTCCGTCCGACCAGATGCCGGTCGGATTCTCGTTCTCGGGATCAAGTTCGTCCAGATCGCGCGTCACGTTCCAGTCGAAGTCGGCCTCGGAGGGAACCGGCGTCGCAGGCGCGCCACCGCCGCCGCCTCCACCTCCACCACCTCCGCCGGCTGAGGATCCGGACCGAACGAACGCGCCGCCCGTGACCGTGATCACGACCTCAATCGAGTCATCTACGCCATCGTTGGGGGTGTAGAAGTCATCGAAACCGTCGTGAACCTCCACATTGACCGAATACTCCTCCCCTTCGAGCAGCACGTCCTTGGTCCGGATCTGACCCGTGTCTGGATCGATCGTGAAGTGCTCCTCGTCAGTACCGCCCAGGTCATATGTGAGCGCCTCGTCCGGGTCGGGATCATCGGCCTTCACCGGTGCGCCGACCGGTCTGCCCTTGCCCGACCCCTGACGGATGCTGCGAGTCGGCGACGTTTCTGTGAAGCCGGGCGCGTTGTTGGTGGTAGTCGGTTGGGTCTCGCCGATCCGCGACCGGGTCGTCGCCGAAGCCACCTTGTTGCCGCCGCGCTGGTCTGAGTACTCCACGGTCGCCTGCAGATAGTGACCAACGTCGTCTTCAGTGGCTGTGTAGCTGTCCAAACTGGCGCCGCTAATCTCCTCCCAGCTCGAACGGTTGCGGGACCGCTCCCATTTCCAGGTCTCATCGCTCTCGCCGTTGTCGTCGTCCATGAGCTCTGCGTTGAAGCGAGTCCCAACCCAGCCGCGCAGCGGGGTGATGGTGACGACGCCCTCTTCCTCGACATCCGTCACTGCGACAGACACGAATAGCGAGTCGGACAAACCTTCATGGTCTTCAACCGCGATGGTCACCGAGTAGGTTGTTACATCCTCGTAGCTGGGTGGCGAGCGGAAGTACAACTCACCCCGCTGGGAAATCCAGAATGTGCTGCCGCTGACCGACCATGTCAGCGTGTCCCGCTCCGGGTCGGAAGCCGTGTAGGTGGCCACGACGGCGCTGGTGTTCTCGTTCACCGACGGCGCAGTGTCGCCGCTGACGACCGGCGCTTCGTTCACGTCGGTCAGCGTGATGATCACGCTCTGCCGGTCGTCGATGGCGTCATCGTCGGGGTCGCCCAGCGAGTCCGCACCGTCCGAGACTTCCACCGTGACCCGCAGCGTGCGTTTGGTCTCGTAGTCGAATTCTGCACCGCTCGCGACCCGCAACTGTCCGTCGTTCTCTCCGATCGTGAACAGCGCTGCATCCGTTCCGCTCAAGGTGTACGTCAACAGGTCGTTGTTGAAGTCGGTGGCGACCACAGGATCGCCGACCGGAGTGCCACCAGGGTCGTCCTCAGCCAGCTCGCGTTGGCCCCGTTCCGTCGCCGGGAACGCTGGCGCCGAGTTCACCGGCGGCGGCTGTCCGACGCGCGGTGACACCCGGACGGCCGTCTTACCCGAGCCTTCGCCGTCGTTGTAGCTGGCGGTCGCGCGGATGTAGCCGCCGACGTCGGAGTCCTGCGGCGTGAACGTGGCTGAGGTCGCCCCGGCGATGTTGGCCCATCCCGATGTACTGCTGCGAGAGCGCGACCATTGCCACGTGACGTTGCTTGGTCCGTCATCGTCCTCGAGCGAGGCCGTCACCGGCACCCGCGCCTGAATCGTCGCGGTCTCCGAAGAGAGCGTGACCGTCCCCGGTTCATCGACGTTCACCACCGTGATCGTCACGTTCTGGGTGTCGTCGATGGCGGTCGATGTGGCGCCCGTGCCGTCCTTCCCGTCGTGCACCTCCACTGTGACGCTGTAGGAGGATTTCGTCTCAAAGTTCAGCGTCGTACCCGATCCAAGCCGTATCTGACCCGTACTCGTAATGGTGAACGAGGAGGCGTCCGTACCGCTCAGCGAGTACGTCAGCCGGTCGCGCTCAGGATCTTCCGCCGCCACCGGCGCGCCGACGTTGGCGCCCGCCCGCGTGTTCTCGTCCACCGTCCGCTGGCCTGTCTCCGACGCCGGGAACAGCGGTCGGCGGTTCTCGCTGGGTACCGGACTGGTGATCGCCTCCGCCCGCTTGCCGACGCCGCGCCGGTCCGTGTATTCCACCACGGCCCGCAGGTAGGAGTCCTCATCGCTCACCGTGGGTGTGTACCTGTTGCTTGTCGCTCCCGATCCCGTTGCGGGCGACCAGCCGGTCCGCCCGTCCTGCGAGCGGGACCACTGCCAGCTCTCGCCGGTGACCCCGCCATCGCCGTCCGACAGCGTCGCCGTCACCGGCGACCCGGCCTCCGGCTCCAGGTCGGACAGGGTGACGACGCCTTCCTCCTCCACGTCGATGACGCGCACCGATACCACGGTGGTCACGTCGATGGAGTCGTCATTGATCTCCAGGTCGTTGGAGTCCAGGCCCTTGCCGTCATGCAGCGTGACGGTGAAGAACAGCAAGCCGTTCGATCCTGCCGTCTCGAAGTCCAACGCTCCGACAGCCGTGATCTGCCCGTTCGACGCGTCGATCTCAAAGAGATCGGAGTCCTGTCCGGCCTCGATACCGAACGTCAGGTTGTCACCGTCCCGGTCGGTGGCGGTGATGCGTTCGGAGAGAACCCTGCCGGCAGGACCCTCTTCGATCGCCTGGCTGGTGCCCGAGCGGAATCGCGGCTTCACATTGGGCAGCGGGTCCGCTTCCACCGGCGAAGTCTCGCCGCTGGTCAGCATCTTCCGGTTGGCGAAGTTTCGGTCCGCGTTTCGCCGGTCGAAGTAGGAGACCTCGGCCCGCAGCGGCTTCCCGGCGTCGTCCTCATCCACGGTGTAGGTCAGCGTGGTCGAGGCGGTGCTGCCGATGGTGATTGGCTGCCAGACGCCCGACTCCCGCGCCCTCAGGGTCCAACTGATGCTCGTCTGGCTCGTGTCGATTTCGCCGTCGGGGTCGGTCAGCGTGAACGTGATCGTGTCGCCCACGACCGGGTCCAGGTTGCTCACCTGAATGACGCCCGTCTCCTCGATGTCCTGGACCGTCACGGTCACGGGCTGCATGGCGGTGCGACGGTTCGTCTTGCTTTGAATGTCGGTGACGACGACGGTGAAGTTGTAGACGTTGTCCCCGCCGGAGTCCTTGGGACCCTCGAAGCTGGGCGTCTCCTTGAAGACGACATTGCCACCCGAGTCGATCTCGAAGTCGCCCGCATCCATACCCGTCAGCGACCAGTTGACACCGCCCTCCTCGTCGCGCCCGGTGTAGGTGGCGATGGTCGGGAATGCGTACGGTGGCTCCTCGAAACTCGCGTCCAGGGTGGCGTCATGTTCGTCGAGGGAAATCGCCGTCTCGATCGTGCCGGTGAACTCCGGCCGCTCATTGACGTCAAGGAGTTGGACAAAGACATTATGCGTCGAGACGTTGGTGCCGTCAGACGCGTTGACGGTAAACACATACCCGTTGGGCCCGACCACAGTTGACGAACCCATTGGATCTTCGAAGTCGGGCACGATGGTCCAGCGGGCGATGGCTCGCTCGTCGGCGTCGGCCGTCATGACGAAGTCCACGTCCTCAGTGATCACGAAATCGGCCGCGTCGGGCCCGGTGATCGTCCAGACGATGTCCTGTCCCTCCTCGTCACGGGCTTCGAACGGGTACCAATAGGCCAGGTTCGGGACGGTGGTCGGGATGGTGGAGAGATCGGCGACGGTGATCCCCGAGTCGTACTCGATCTCGTCGGCGTGCCGGCCGGTCTCCAGTTGTGTGAACGCCGGTCGCTCGTCAACGTTGGTGACCGTTACGGTCATCGGGTATTCGCGCGTGTTCGGACCGTCGCTGATCCTGACGACGACCTGGTACATGTTGTCGCCGGCCGCGTGACTCTCGGCGGTGTTGGCGCGGTCTGCGGGATCCTCGTAGTTGGGTCGGTCGCGGAAGCTGAGCGTGCCGTGGCCGGTGGTGGAGTCCCTGGTGATCTGGAAGTCGGCGGCGTCGGTGCCCGCCAGCGACCACATCAGCTGGGTAAGCACGCTGAACTCTTCATCACGGGGGATGTACGTCATCACGTCGAGGTCGGCGGTCTCGGCGTCGTACTCGATCTCCGCAAAGCTCTCATCAGGGACGCCGGCCGGGATCTCCGGCGTCTCGTTGACCCCGGTGACCGTCACGGTGACCGGGAACGTCCCGACGCTGTTTGACTCGCCCGCGCCGTCGTCCGCCTCCACGACGATCTCGTACATGTTGTCGGAGGCGCCCATCATGCTCGAGTCGGCCAGGTCGACGGGATTCTCGAAGTCGGGCTCGATGCTGAAGGAAAGGACGCCGGTGCTTGCGTCGATGCTGAAGTGGGCCGCGTCCGTGCCGGACACGTCGAACGTGATCGTCTGCAGGCCGGCGTTATCCGCGTTGTCGTCGTCGGTGGCGGCGTAGGTGCCGATCACAAGTTCCGAAGCCGTCGCCGTGTGATCGAACTCGATCTCCGCGAAGTTCGGCCCGGCGTTCCCGCTGACCACCGGCGTCTCGTTGACGTCGTTGACCGTGATTGCGACGCTCTGCGTGTCTTCCAGCCTGGGGCTCCCGTTGTCCCGCACCCGCACCGTCACGTCGTAGACGTTGTTGGAACCGGTGTCGTCGGGATGTTCGTAGTCCGGCGAGTTCTTGAACGTGAGCTCAGCGGTTCCATTCACATTCGAGGTGATGTTGAAGTCGCCTGCGTCGTTGCCCTGCAGGTCCCACGACATCGTGCCCGTCGTCGCATCGGGGTCGGTCGCGATGTACGTCGCAACTAAACCCGTCGCGTTCTCGTCGAACGTGGCGGAGCTGGGGGCGGTGGTTAACGTGGGCGTCTCGTTGACGTCCGTGACGGTCACGGCCAACGACTTGGAGGCGCTGAGGTGATTCGACGACCCCCGCGCGCCGTCGACGCCGTTGTCCGTGACCGTGACTGTGACGTTGTAGACCCCGTCGCCGCCGGCGTCCTGCCGGTCCTCGAAGTTGGGCGCGTTCTTGAACGTGAGCACGCCGCTGGTCGAGCCAATCTCGAAGAACGCTCCGTCGTCGGCGCTCTCCACCGACCAAGTCAGCGTGTTGCTCGCGTCGTCGGTTTCGCCGTTGTTGTCCGGGTCGTCTGCGGCATAGGTGAGGACGGAGGTCTGGTTCTCCTGGACGGAGATTGAGGTCGTGGTGGTCTCGATCGTCGGCGTTTCGTTGACGTCGGTGAGGTGAATGAGCACGCTGATGGTGTCGTCATTGAGGGTGTTGGCATTGCCGGCAGCGTCCTTGCTGTCGCGCACGCGCACCGACACGTTCAAGATGGCAGAGGTGCTTTCGTAGTTGAAGTTCTGTCCGGCTTTGGTCTTGATCTGCCCGGTGCCGGAATCGATGGTGAAGAATGACTCATCGCCGCCGGTGCCGAACGAGTAGGTGAGCGTGTCGTTGTCGCCGTCAGAGGCCTCTATCGGCGAGCCGACGTTCACCGAACCGCCGCTGTTCTCCGGCAGGTTCCGGTTTGTTGGAGAGGTCTCGTCGAACGTCGGCTCATTGTTGCTGGCGCCGATCTGACCGGTCACGGCGCTTGCGGACTTGCCGGATCCCTGGGGGTCCGTGTAGGACGCGGTGGCCCGCACGTACCGGTTCACGTCGGCGGCCACGGTTGTGTAGGTGTTGGATGTCGCACCGCTGATCGGGGCGAACGGTCCAGAGGCCGAAGCGGCCCGATGCCAACTCCACGACACGCTGGTCGGCGTCCCGTCGATGTCGGTCACCGACGCCGTCAGCTCCTGGCCGCCCGACTCCATGCCAGAGATCGTCACCGTGCCCGGCTCGTCAATGTTGGTGACGGTGACGACGACGGCGATAAAGTCATCGACGGCGGTGTCGGGGTCCCCGTTGTTCGTCTCCAGGTTGATCTTGCTGTCGCGCACCCGCACGGTCACGTTGTAGACGTTGTCGCCACCCGAGTCGGCAGGAGACTCGTAGTTCGGCACGGAGCTGAACGTGAGCGCGCCCGTCGACGAGTTGATGGTGAAGTCCCCGGCGTCGGCGCCGGCCAGCGTCCACGTCAGCGTGTCGCCGCTCTCAGGGTCGTTCGCCGTGTATGTGGCGAGGACATCCGAGGTCGCGCTCCCCTCCGGCTTACTGATCGCGGTGTGGGACGAACCTGTGCTCGAGATGTCCGGCGGCTCGTTGACGTTGCGGACGGTGATGGTGACGGCGACGGTATCGTCGATCGTGCTGTCACTCCCACCGGACGCGTTCTTGCCGTCGCGCACCTGCACCGTCACGTTGTAGACGTTGTTCCCGCCCTGGTCTGCCGGGCTCTCGTAGTCCGGCACGCTGCTGAACCGAAGCTCGCCATTCCCTGAACCGATGGTGAAGTCGCCCGCGTCCAGACCGGCCAGCGACCACACCAGCTGGTCCGACTCCGGGTCGCTCGCGGTGTAGGTGGCGAGCACTTCCGAGGTCGGCGTGCCTTCGTGTCTTTCGCCAGAGAGGAGCACGGTCCCGATGGCAGGCGGCTCGTTGACGTTGCTCACGTTGATCGTCAGGCTGTGGGTGTCGTCCGCGACCGTGTCGGTATTGCCGGTGGCGTCCTTGCTGTCGCGCACGTTGACCGTGACGCTGTAACTGGACTTCGACTCGAAGTTCAGCGCGGCGCTGGTCTGGATCTGCCCGCTGGTCGAGCCGATCGAGAACGAAGGGGCGTCGGTGCCCGTCAACCAGTAGGTCAGCGTGTCGCCCGTGTCCGGATCAGTAGCCGTGAACGGGCCGCCGATGTTGACGCCGGATGCGGTGTTCTCGGGAACGCTGAGGGTTGCGGGATGGCCGGCGTTGAAGCTGGGCGCGCTGTTGGCCGTGTTGTTCGTCACCGACTCGTTGGTCAGGGCGGCGGCGTCGTTGCCGGCCTCGTCCTGGACCGGCGTGGCGCCCATCCCGGTCGGGACCGTATAGGTCACGGAGACCGTCTGGCCGGAGATCACCGCCGACGCCAGCGTCAGCGTGACGGCCATGCCGCTGATCGACACGCTGGATGGCGCGGCCGAAGTACCGGCAACCGTCACTGAGTAAGCGCTGGCGAGCGGCGTCGAACCCGAGTCGAGCGTCTCGTCGTAGGTCAGCACCAGCGAGGTCCCGCCGACGGTGGCCGTTTGCAGCGTCGGCGCGGTGTTGTCGAGGGGAAGGACTGTTCCCTTGACCCTGATCTTGAGCAGATTGCTCGTGTCCTCGGACCAGTTGTCCGATGCCATGGCCTTATGGAATCGACTGTTGGCAATCGTCCACCCGTCTGCGCCACCGCTGTCCTCGCCCGTGGTGTTGACCCGCCTCAGGCTTCCATCGATGGTGCCGCCGCTGGAGCTGCTGACTTCCACGGCGTAAGTGGTGCCGGCCATAAGCGTCGTGTTCTCGGGCGCGGTGAATGTCTGCGTCCCGTTGCCGATGGAATCGGGGTTGTTCAATGTGGCATGCAGCGTGTTCGGGGATCCGTCGCTGTTCGTGGTGAAGATCCTGACGCGTAACGTCGTCGAGCTGCCTGTGCCTGTGAGATCCAATTGGACGCTGGTCAGCCCGTAGCCGTCCGTGTTGCTACCCGTCGTGAACCCCTGGGCCTGGATCGTGTTGGAGTTGGTTCCAGCAGTCTCGTTGAAGTTCCCGACCAGCGTGACCTCGTTGCGCGGTACGGAGCGGGGTTGCTGTTCGACGGTTTGCTCGGTTGGTTCCGGTTCGGGCTCGCTGGCGGTGGCCTCGGGGATCGTGATGTCGGTCCGGTTCGACCTGGATCCCTGGTCGTTCGATCGGATCCGGTAGCGGTAGTCCTCGCCGGCGGCGACGGTCGTGTCGGTGTAGGTCAGGACACTGCCGTCGACGCTGTCGATCTTGACCATCCGCGCGCTCTCGACATCCATGTCGCGGCGGTAGACGGCATATTCGTCGGGCGCGCAGTCGGGCGAGGCTTCCCAGTTCAGCACGACGGCTATGCCGTCGACGTTGAGGGCGCTGGTGAGGTTGAACGGGGGCACGCTGCAGGTAGCGTCGGCGCCGACGTCGGGCCGGGCTATGAGCAGCAACGCCAGCGCGAGGAGGGCCGAGACGGGGACCAAGAGGCGGAACGCGCGCCTGCGCGAGAACGAGGGGAGATGCATCCGGGGCGTGCGCTGCTTGATCCAGGGACGCACGGAAGGACTCCTCTCAGGAGACGCTCCGGCGGGAGCAGCATTCGTTCTGCAGGGGCGTTTCGCCGGCAGTGGCGAACGCAATCAGGGCATTCAGTGGTTCTTTGCAGGACGTCAGCACGGGCGAACAATAGATGACCAAAACAGAGAAGATATGAGAGATCTATAAGAACATCCTTATAGAGCATCACTTTTGTGTTAGTGTTTGTCGGCCGCGCGGTGCGGTTGCATAACATTGGGGTAGCCATGAGCACGGAAGAGAAATCACCAGGGCTCGAGGCCCAGGCCCTGCGGGAACGCCTTTCCAAGCTGAGCGCAGCCAGCGTGCGCATCAATGAGAGCCTCGATCTCAACGTTGTTCTTCAGGAAACGATTGACGAAGCGCTGCGCCTGACCAATGCCCGCTACGGGGTGATCGCGACGATGAATGAGCGCGTCGGCCTAGGTGCGCTGCTCACCTCCGGGACGACCGCGCAGGAGCATCAGGAGCTCACCACGCTGCCGGAAGGGATGAGGATCTTCGAGCACTTCAGCCGGCTCGAGGGACCCCTGCGTGTGGAGAACTACCGCCAGTACGCGGAGTCGGTGGGACTGGACGGCCAACTGCCGATGACGGTGTATTCCGGTCTGGCCGCGCCGATGCGACATCGGGCAGAACTGGTCGGAATCATCTGGTTGGGACATGACCAGGCGAGCCAGGAGTTCAGCGAAGCGGACGCTGAGACGCTGGTTATGTTCGCCTCGCAGGCGGCATTGGTCATCGTCAACGCCCGGCGGCACCGGGACGTCCAGCGGGCCCGGGGCGATCTGGAGACCCTGGTCAACACCGCCCCGGTCGGCGTCGTCGTCCTGGAAGCCAAGACAGGGGCTCTGGTGTCCGTCAACCAGGAGGCGAAGCGGCTCGTCGACCTGCTCAGCCCCGGTCAGTCGCCGGCCGAACTGCTGAAAATGCTGACGCTGCATCGGGCGGACGGACGCGAGTCGTCTCTGCCCGACTTTCCCCTGGTGGAGGTGCTGCAGGCTGGAAAGACGATCCGCGGAGAGGAGATCACGCTGACGACGCCGGGTAACCGCGCGCTCACGACGCTGATCAACGCCACTCCGATCCGGATCGAGAACGGAGATGTTGAGAAGTATGTGATCACCGTGCAGGACATGACGCCGGTGCGGGAGCTGGAACGGCTGCGGGCCGAGTTCCTGGCCATGGTGAGCCACGAACTGCGCGCGCCGCTCACCTCGGTGAAGGGCTCGATCACCACACTCCTGAACCCTTCGAGTCCTCTCAATCCGGCCGAGATTCTCCAGTTCCACCGGATCATCGATTCCCAGACCGACCAGATGCGGGAGTTGATCGCCGACCTGCTCGACGTGGCGCGGATCGACACCGGGACGCTCAGCGTCGCTCCTGAACCTACGGATCTGGCGACCCTGGTCGGTGAAGCCAGGGAAGCATTCCAGAGCGGGGGTGGTCGGCACACCCTGCTGATCGACCTCGATCCCGAGCTTCCCCTGGTCATGGCCGACCGGCTGCGCATGGTCCAGGTGTTGAACAACCTGCTGTTCAACGCGGCCAGACACTCGCAGGAGACCTCTCCAATCAGACTGTTGGTCGAGCGGGGCGAGATCCAGGTCACGGTCACGGTGGCGGATGAGGGGAGCGGTGTGCCCGCCGACCAGTTGCCGAGTCTGTTCCGCAAGTTCTCGGGGATCACGGCCGAGGAACGGGAACGCGACGTGGCGCGGTCGGGCCTGGGCCTGGCGATCTGCAAGGGCATTGTCGAGGCGCACGGCGGCCGGATCTGGGCGGAGAGCGACGGGCCCGGGACCGGCGCCCGCTTCTCCTTCACCATCCCCACCGTGGAGACGGTCGAGGCGACCGCCCGTGCCCGACCGAGCCAGCCGACCACTCAGACCGCGCGACCGGATGAGCAGGAGCGGTTGCGGGTGCTCGCCGTGGACGACGACCCGGAGGCGCTTCGCTACATCCGGGCCACGCTGATCCAGTCCGGGTACGAGCCGATTGTGACGACCGAACCCCAGGATGCGCTCCCCCTGATGAGAGACGAACGCCCGCACCTGGCGTTGCTCGACCTGCGCCTCCCGGGGACCGACGGGATTGAGTTGATGGCTGAAATCACTGCGATGGCGGATATCCCGGTGATCTTCATCTCGGCCTACGGACAGGATGAACTGATCGCCCGCGCCTTCGAAGAGGGAGCTGAGGACTACGTCGTGAAGCCCTTCTCGGCGACGGAGCTCGGCGCCCGGATCAAGGCGGCCCTTCGCAGGCGCGCGGTGTCCGAGCCGGAGGAGCCGTATGTGATGGGCGATCTGCTGATCGACTTCAACGAACGGCGGGTCGTCCTTGGTGGGGAAGCGGTCTCGCTGACCCCGATGGAGCACGGGACGCTCGTTGAACTCGCGGCCAACGCGGGCCGCGTGGTGACCTATGAACAGCTTCTGCGACGGGTGTGGGGACTGCAGGCCGGCGACGACGTGCGCCCGATGCGTACGGCGATCAACAGCATCCGACGCAAGCTGGGCGACGAGGCCAGCAATCCCACCTACATCTTCACGGAGGCCCGCGTCGGCTACCGGATGGCGAAGCCTCAGCCTTCGGATGGACGCGAGAACAGGACGGACGACATGTTGTAACTCGACCGGTCGGGTCGTGCGGTGCGGTGTATTCGCGTCGCCCACCGGTCAGACCAGGTGCACATGCGTCGCTCAAAGAGCCGCTTTGAGAGCGAGAGCCATGACGGAGTACTGGAAAGGAGTACTGGAATGGGACAACTGGCAGACGCGATCGACGCCCGGCAGCAGCAGAGCCGGCAAGGGCGGGATGCCCGGACGGGCGAAGCGAGAAATGCACCTGAGGTTCTTGTCGGCACGATTGGATTGGTGGCTGGCGCGGATCATTGCATCGCGTTCAATGAAGACGATGCAGCGGATATCGAGCAGGCGAGCGTGCCGATCTGGGGGATTCGGTTCACTGTGTTGACCTCCGACCGCGTCGCGATGGCGAAAGCGCGGGGCGCATCGTACGCGTCCTGCACGATCAACGAAGCACAGGCTGAGGTCGCGCTCGACCCGGACTTCGACATTGTCGTGCGATTGCTGGACACGGACATGGACGAGGCCACTCTACGCGCATTGGCCAGGTTCCGACCCACCGCCCTCGCGCCGGCGCCGCAATTTCCGTTGAGCTTGCGCGATGCGGCGAACATGCAGCGACTGCGCATGTTGACCGGCATTCCCCTAGCGATTCTCTGCCCAATCGAAGTGACCGCCAGCGATCTCGAAATCATGAGGGACGCGGGGCTCGGCTGCATGCTGCTGGCTCGCGGCGCCACGTCGGACGACGTGGCAGCGGTCAAACAGCGAATCGCGGATCTGCCGGACCGACCGGCGGACTGATCCGGGGACATCCGAGCTCCATTGCCGAGCCGATGGCCGGCCTGCCCGCCGGTCTGAGAGAGACTCGCGATCACGCCGCTCAATGTTTCCCTCAGACTTCAGCGTCCGAGCTATGGCATCGACGATTTGCGCGGAGACCTGCTGGGCGGCATCACCGCCGGCGTCGTCTCCTTGCCGATCGCCATGGGCTACGGCATTCTCTCCGGACTCGGTCCCGCCGCCGGGCTCTACGGGGCATTCGCCACGGCGCTGATCTCGTCCATCGTGGGAGGAGCTCGGGGCGTGATCGCCGGGCCCAACGTGATCGTTGCGATGATCGTCGCCGTGGTCGTGACGGACTACGCTTCCAGCCTGGCTGAGGCGGCCACGATCGGGATCATGGCCGGCGCGATCCAGCTCATCTTCGCCCTGCTGCGGCTGGGTCGCTACGTGACGTACGTTCCGCAATCCCTGATCTCGGGTTTCTTCACCGCGTTCGGCGTTCTCGTCATTGCGAGCCAGGTGTTTCCCGCGCTGGGCGTCGCCACTGGCGGGGTCGGGCTGATCGACAACCTCCGAGCCTTGCCGGACGCGATCCGCGACCTGAATGCCGAGGCGCTGACCCTGGCGCTGTTCTGCCTGGTCCTGGGCGCGCTCTGGCGCGGACGCCTGACGAAGTGGCTACCGGGCTCCTTCGTCGTGCTGCTGGTCGGCACCGCGGTCGGCGCGCTGTGGCTCGATTCGGCGCCCGTCGTCAACGAAATCCCACTTGGCCTCCCCAGCGTCGAGCTGTCGGCGCTCTCAGCCGACTTCGTGGTGCGGGCGATTGAACCGGCGTTCATGCTCGCCCTGCTCAGCTCGATCTCGATCTTGGTCGTCTCATTGAACATGGACGTGATTACGGGAACCCAGCATCACTCGAACCGGACGCTGTTCGGGCTCGGCTTGGGGAACGTCATCGCGGCGACGTTCGGGGGATTGTCGGGCGCGGCCAGTTCCGCCACCTTCGTCAACATCTTCAGCGGCGGGCGAACCGTGGTCGCGGGATTGACCGTGGCCGGATTCCTGCTCGCGGTGATCGTCTTCCTGGGACCGGTAGTGGAACACATCCCCCTGGCCGTGTTGGCCGCCATCCTGATCGCGGCCGGCTGGAGTCTGATCGACTGGCGATTCATCCTCCGGCTGCACCGGATTCCGGCGTCGTTCTCGATCGTGCTGGTGGTCACGGTCGTCCTCTCCGTGTTGACGACGCTGGCGGCGGCGCTCGTGATCGGCCTGGTCGTGGCCTGGCTGCTCAATGCGCGCCGACTGGAAGCGCTCGAAATGCGCTCCCTGGTCTCCGTCCCGCTGCTCGATGCGACCGTGCTCCGCGGAGACGAAATCGTCGACGCCGATCGCTTCCGGGCGAGGAGCGGGCTGGTCGTGCTGCCCGACCGGGTGACCATGGCCTCGGCTCGCCAGATTGGCCGCGTGCTGCGCGTCGACCTGAGCCAGCACCGGGCGATCATTTTCGAATTGTCCAGAGTCCGATTTCTGGACGACTCGGCCGCCGTGACGATCAGCGATCTGATCCATGTCGCGCGGTCGCGGGGGGCCAAGCGGGTGCTCATCTCCGGGATGCCGGAGGATGTGGGCAACCGGATCCACTCGATGGCCCTGCTCGACGACGTGCCCGAGGAAGACTTCGCGACCGACCTGGACGAGGCGAAACGGAAACTCCTTCAGACGCTGCTCAGTCTCGACTGACGGTGGGCCCGCGCTAGCACCCGCTGGAACCGCCTTGCATGTCCAGCGGAAACGTCAACTCGAAAGTTCTCGATTTCGTCCAGTGTGATGAAGCGAACCTGCGTTTGGGATATGTCCCTCTGAGATGCAGGACGCCCGGCTCAAGACCTCGGTCCACGGCCTGCTCGCGAATGAGGACTATTCGGGCGCCTGGTCTGGGGTCACCAGTGGACCGAGGGCTCGGCGCAGGTCGAATCGAGAACGCCGTCCCGTCATCACCTCGAAGGGGAAAGATCGTGCAGGGCCGGGCGGGAACCTCAGGCGCGGGCAGCGTCCCACACGCGCAGGCGCTCGATGCGGCGGTCGATGATCGCCTGCCACTCCTCTCGCGACGGAGAGGCGGTGCTGGTCTCGCCGACGTAAGCGCTGCTGGCCAGCAGGTCAAAGAACTGTGTGCGCAACGCCAGCAAGGAGCGCTCCAGGTCCGCGGCGGTGCCGCCCTGCTGCTCGGCCACGTTGACGACCCAGCCGCCGTCGTCCTTGGGCACGATGGTGTCACCGGTGAAGAGGTAGGTCTGGCCGTGGGGCGACTCGTAGCGAACGCTGATGCTGCCTCTGGTATGACCGGGCGTGGCCATGATCTCGAGACCATCCAACGCATCATCGGCGCAGTCCGGCTCCCAGGCCAGGTCGATGCTGAGGCCTTCGGCGTAGTTGTCGATCTGGTCGACTTCCACCGCGCTGCAGGCCAAGCGGGAGCCGAAGCGCTGGCGCACGGCCTCGAGCGAATGGCTCGCTTCGTCGCCGTGAGAGAGGATCTGCACCTGCACCCCGCCCAGCGCCGCGATCTCATCCAGCAGGTCCTCGTCTGCCTCGTCGCGCTGGAAGCCCAGACCGTAGATGAGGACGTTGCCTTGCGGCCGCGTCAACAGGTAGGCGCGGGTATTGGCGTAGTCTTCCACAGGCCAGTGGGGCGTGCCCCATAGATCTGGGGCGATTTGGGTGAGGCTCATAGCATGCTCCTGCGCTGGCGGAGTGGTCCTGGATGCAGCCTACCGAAAGGACGCGGTGGGCCGGACTGGACGAAATCGAGAACCGATTCCCGGTCCTGGGTCGCGCCGTCGGAGGGCATGGGGATGGTGTACCGAATCGATACCTCATCCCCGTCGACCTTGACGCCCTGGACGAAGTTGCGGATCAGCGCCTTGCGCTCCGGGATCGTGCCGGCCCGGAGGAACTCGCGGAACTCGGCGACGTACCCTCTGATCTCAGGCGTGGACGGCAGGTCAGCGCGGCGCTGCTCCAACTGACGTACGGCGTCGTCCCGGGCCGCAGCCAGTTGATCCTCCTGCTGGCGCAGCTTGAGGATGCGCGGTGAGAGCGCCTCGTAGGTCAGGTCGCTGTTCTCAATGGCGTCGTAGAGCTTCTCCAGCCGGCGGCGGACATCGTCCAGGTCCGACTCGACGATGGCCAGGTCCGAAGCTCGCTCCTCGGCCAGCGCGTCGATCTCCTCGGCCACCATCTGGACCAACTCGGTGATCGTGCCCTCGTTCAGGATGCACTGCATGATCTTGCCGACGACCTGGTCCTCCATCCGCACGGCGTTGAGGTAGCGGCCGTCGCAGGCGCCCGCGCCCTCGCGCAGCAGCTTGTTGCAGACGTAGTAGCCGAACTGACCGCTCTTGGCGCTCTGGCCGGTGTAGGGCTTGCCGCAGACGCCGCAGCGCAGGAGGCCCGAGAGCAGAAACTTGCTGCCCACGCGCGCCGGCGCCTGGATCTTCGGCGCCCGGGCTCGGAGTCCGGCCTGGACCGACTCGTACAGCTCACGTGAGACGACCGCCGGCCAGGCATCAGCGACTCGCACTGGACTGGGAGTTCGCCCGTCCTTGGCCGTCTTGCCCCAGACCGCCGTGCCGGTGTAGGCCTCGTTGGTCAGCACGTAGTGCAGCATGTTCTTCTGCCAGCGCCTGCCGTTCTTCGTGATGCCGCGGTCATGGAGGTCCTGGCAGATCTCCTTGAGTCCCTGGCCTCTGGCCGAGCGCTTGAACATCTCCTTGACAATCGGCGCGGTCGCCGGGTCGATCTCCAGCGTGGGACGCTCCTTGCCGCCGTCCTGCACCTTGACCCGCGTGTATCCGTACGGCGCGCGCGAGCCGAGGAAGAACCCGCGCGCGGCGGCCTCGCGCATGCCGCGGGTGACTTCCTGGGCCAGGTTCTCGGAATAGAACTCATCCACGCTCTCGATGATCGCTTCCATCAGCTTGCCAGTCGGGGTGTCGTCGGCGTGCTCGGTGATCGAGGTGACGCGGATCCCGCGCCGGCGCAGCATCGATTTGAAGGCGACCGCGTGCTCGCGCTTGCGGGTGAAGCGGGAGAACTTCCAGACCAGGATCTCCTGAAACGGCGCGTCCAGCTGCGCCGCCTCGTCCAGCATCTTCGTGAATTGCGGCCGGTCGGCGACGCGGCCCGACTCGGCTTCGTCGATGTACTCGCGGGCGACCACGTAGCCGTTGAGCCCGGCGTAGTCGCGCAGCGCGCGCAGCTGGGCGGCGACTGAGAGGTCGACATCCTGGCGGTCGGAGGACACGCGGGCGTAGAGGGCAGCTGGCTTTGGCTGTCTTGACTCGTTCATGGGAGGTTTCTCCTAGCCTTGCTACGCTTGGACCCCGTGCCTGTCCTGGTTCCCAAGTGGGCGGATTCAGTCCTTGCGGCCCTGATCCATGTTCGAAACATTGTACTCGCTATAGCCCCATCCGCGGATTGTCTGGCCGAAGACGCCGCCGATCTGACATCTCCCGCGCCACGGGTGTTTTCGTTGGTGGAGCGCGAGCTCCGAAGCCGCAGGTGGTGCGGTCCATGAGGCGGAGCGCGCTATCCCTATGCTCTCCATTTGGGAGACGCCACACGCCGAGCGCTCAGTTGTTCGACCTGGGCGCTGCGGCTGCCATGTCCCACCACGGACACGAACCCGGCGCGGGCAGATCGAGGGTGCGCCATTGAGGCTGTTTCCGGGTATCGTCGAACCAAGTCGGAAGGACCTAGAAGCAACGGAGCGAGAATCAATGAGCAGCAAGAGCGACCGTGACAACCACGCGAATCAAATGAACCCGAACAACGACGCCTACTGGCAGTCCCGGGGCGAGGAGGAGCGTCCCCCGGATTGGGAGGACGAGCAGGAAGCTTCACCGAAGCCTCGGAGTGCTGAGGAGCGCCATAAGCCTCACAAGTAGGGCTTGACATCCCTCCCCATTGCCGCGCGCAAGCCGCGAACATGTTCCGGCAGTCACCAACCTGCGACCAGGCGTGATCGGTGCCTGGTTCCCGGCCACCTCGCGTAAAGATCCCCACCACCCAGGCGAGACTATCCGAGGGGACTACGTCGAGGCGGTCGGCCTGAGGGTGGCGAAAGCGGCGGCGCAATTGCATATCGAGGAGTCGACCCTGGCGGCTGTCTGAGCCTGCGAAGCGCCAATCACCACCGCTCCGGTATTCCGTTTCGAACAAGCCTTCTGCAGTTCTGCGGCCCCTCGCCTCTGCCGGGAATGCGCCTACAATTTTGCCCAGACCCGCAAGACGGTCTGCGACATCATGCGGAAAGAACAGTGGGCAAATCAGCCACCGTTCAGCGCCGCTTCGATCATCTCCAACTCGCCTGAAAGCCCCTGACACAAATGCTCGTAATGGTTCCCATAGCTGCCGTGATCCTCGAGCACCTCATGTGCCTCCTCACGTGCTTTTGTTCCTGTGTTGTGGGTACCACCGGCTTGCGATCTCAACCTACTCACGTCGCGCAGAAACTCGAGCTTATCGCCATCTTCGAGTACCCCCAGCGCTCGCATCAACTGCTCTAATAGAGCTATACCTCTGTTCTGTTTGTCGACCGTTACCCCGCAGGCTCGCAGTCGGACTCGTAACGCCTTGACCTGGAAGCCTTCTACAACAGCATTAGAAAGCGCCACTATTGCTCGGGCCCACTCATCACGGTTGTCGCCATATGGAACCGTCAGATCAGTGTGTGAGTATTCAGAGCCTGCAGACCACCAATCCACGCGCCTCGCCTGCCATCCGTCCAAGACCAAACCCAATTGCTCCAGCGGGGCCGATTCGTCCGCCCATTGGCCCAAGAAGTCGTTTTGTATAGCTCGCTCGGACAGGCCGGTCTGAGGCTCTTCATTGAAAGCCTTCCAATACAGCTGTTCTTCACGGGGAATCTCTCGCAAGTAGCAGATGTAGGCAGCTACCTGACCAGCGTCATTGATGCTGTAGTTCCTGAGAGACCACGCTCCGCGGCAAGTGATCCAGCCATCTGATAGGTCGTACTTCTCTCGATCAGCCTTGTACCTCGACAGGACCTCCGGTCGAAAATAGGCCGGTGATGTCTCGTACGGCAGCGCGTTGTCCTTCGCTACAAAGTAGTTCGTGGTTGTGGACGGATCGGTCGAAACTGTGGCGATTCGCATGTTGCGCCAATCCTCGACAACGAACTCGACTGGTTCACTCTCCGATGGATCGATTATTCGGCCCTCCCTGACCAGTTGCTCGACTTGTTTCGGTGCGAGCCGAGGTCTGATGACTTGCGCCCCACGAATCCGGTTGAGTTGACCCTCAATCAGTAACTCTGAATATTGGAAGTCAGGTTCTCGTGTCGTGACCCGCTTTGTGGACCGGTCGAAGTCCAAGTGGTGCCCAAGTGGCCATCTGTTCAGATCGAATTCGAATACCCTCACCAACACCGAGCGCACCGCGACAAGATGGAGGTCGAGAGTCTCTCGATGCGCCGACATCAGATTGACAGCGGCGGAATCGTCACCGTTAGATTGGGAAACGACATCAAGCCAGTCTCCACGATGATCAAGTTTGGAGTGAGCGTTGCGCTCTCGACGCCAGTAGGCACCCGCTGTGTGAATGAAGTCTTGCGCCACTTCTCGACTGGTGCCGCTGATCCCCTCAGTGCTGCGAAAGAACACGAGCGACGATACCCCTGATGGCAACGGTCCGCCCATCCCGCCGTTCCCAAAATGGGGTTTGACGCCATCACTTCCTCCACCCCAAGAGTATTTGGCAGCGGTGTGGTGATAGGGGTTCGGAGACCATGCGGCGAATGACAGAGCACCTTCTCGCGAGCTCAGCAGATCCACTGGCACGATGTACGAATTGAGACATGTCGGCCCCGGGATTCTGGTGAGCGCAGCGATCGTCAACTCGGACTCTTTGGCATCGTCACGCAAGAATTGAAGGTGTTCGTCTCCACGCATCCAAGTGACGACTTCCGACTCGTCATTCGGTACCTTCTCTATCCTGGCAAGACGTTCAACTAGCTGCTTGTGCTCGAAGGTCGCCATGGCGTTTCTCTTTCGGAGAATGGGAGTAAGCCATTACTCCATCCAGCTTACCGGCACCACTGGGCATCAGAGGGGACCATCCACAACACCGCGATGAGCACGGGCAATACGCCTGCTTGGGACTGGGGCACGCTCTGCGGGACAGCGGGGACTTGGGGGCCGGGGGGAGCGGGTCCCCGCGTGAAGCGGGGACGGGGAGCTTTGGGCTACCTGGGGCGCCCTCTTCTTGTCACTCCGTGACATCTCACCCCTTGGGGGAGAGCAGAGTTTGCGTGGCGGTCTGGGGTGGAGCTAGGGGGTTAGGAGCGAGACAGTCCTCCGCGCTACCTCCGAGAACCAGGCGACCTCCGAGAAGGTCAGCGCCCGACCCAGGACCTTCGACTCCCGGTAGCTCAGCCACTTCTTGAGGACCTGGTAACCGCCTAGGCGGTAGCTCCAGACTTCTAGGGGGATGTCTTTCCAATAGGCGCGATCGTTGAGGTAGACGTCGACCACGTTTCCCCGACGCTCGATCTTGCCCTGGCCGGGCATGACGGCCTGGTTGGCTCCGAAGTGGCCCCAGCCGGCGGTGACGTTGAAGTCGTCGGGTTGCATTGGGTTGCCGTCGACCGTGGTAGGGACGGCGATGTGGGTGTGGTCGGTGAGGAGGTCGGTGACGTCGGACTCGGTGTCGAGCAGGCGGGCGAGGCGGTGGCCTCGGGCGGCGGACTGGGCGAGGTCGGCTGGATCGTCGGGCAGGGGGATGCGGGGCCAGCCCATGCGTAGACCGCCGGCGTTGGCCTCGCGGTAGGCGGAGTCGTGCAGCGTGGCGAGGACGTGGTGGAAGAGGTCCTCGGGCGAGGCGTCCACGGACTCAATGTACGTCTGAGCGCGCTCGCTCAGGTTAGCGACCCGATCGACCCCGTTGACATCGACAAGCATCTGATCACCCTGGGGGTTGAGCGGGTCCTGTTGGAGATAGAGAGGGAACCAGAGGCCCCCGCGCTCGATAAGGTGATATGAGCTTAGGTGTTTCGTGAATGCGGCCTGCGGCTCTGATGCCCCTCTTCGCAAATGCTGCGAAGAGCAAAACCAGAGATTGTCCTCGAACACATGAGGCTTGTACTCGCTGCGCTTCTCGTCTAGCAGCTTTGTCTCGCCTTCCCAATAGAGCCAACGCTCATCGAATGGGCGGTACGAGTACCGCACGATGCTTTCCGGATAGGGCTTGCCACGCTTGAGCAAGATATCTCGTGTCCGCTCTGCCTTAAATCGGCCGGTTTCCTTCATGACAATGGGATAGCGACTAGCTATCTCCTCATGCTCCTGATTGGGATCAAAGTAGTCCGAGATTCGAGCTTCAAGCACGTCCTTCGTGTGGCCGACCAGAAAAGCATCACGGCTGGTAGTGACTCCGGGAAACTGGGTGGGAAACAAATCGATCAGTGAAGGCCAGTCGAACCAGTGGTGGCTGATGGCGATAGGGGCAAAGGGGAGCCCTATCGGACCGATTGGGAGCATCGGCTCGTACAGATGCTCAGGTGGGCGGTCAGCATCGGCATCTAGCGTTGCAAGTTTGGACTGGCCCCAAAGATCACGGTAGCTTACATGGCCTGTGCCAAAATGCTCGTCCTTTCGGACGAGTGTGGCAATGGCCGTGCCAACCTGGATGCCGACGGGATCGTCGGGGGTCGAGAACACGCTGGGGTCAGGTAGACCGTCAGGTGTGCGCTTACCGGTTCGCCTGCTATCGCCATTCAGATTGTCGATTCTTACGGCATCGAAGGCATTGAGATATCGAAATCTCATGCCAGGATGCGAAAGGCCGTCAAGCCAGGAGTAATCGGAGATGAAACAGACGATGCCCTGACCAGTCCGATCAGCAATGCGGCGCTCGGCCATGCGAAAGAAGCGCACGTAGAGGTTGTTCAACCCTTGTCCCTGCGGTTTTGGCAGGTATGGGGTGCTGACTTCGCGGTAGGCGTCTGACAGTTCGCGCTCTTCATCCACAGCAACACCCGTAAATCCGCTATAGGGCGGGTTGCCCAGCACGACCAGGATCGGCTGTTCCTGTTTGACCGCGTCCGCCTGCTGCCGCTCATGCTCCAGCTCGGGAAAGGGCATCGGCTTGGTCGTCTCAGGTTCCCAGCCAAGGAGCGCATTGGTCAGGAAGATGCCGGCTCGTTGGTCGCCGGCCAAGCCTGCGCCCAGCTCCTCCAACGCCATTCCGACCTCAAGATGGGCGACGACCAACGGCGCGAGCATGATCTCAAATCCGAACACGCGAGTCATAGCAGCTTGCCGCACGGCCGCGGGCGTGGCGGCGCCTTGCCCTGACGCACGCTCAGTTTCAGCGATGCGCCGCAACACCTCGATCAAGAACGCGCCAGTGCCGCAACAGGGATCGAGCACATAGACATTGTCTGCGGCGAGCCCTTTGGCGATGCCCAGGTCGTCGCGCAGGGCGCGGTCAACCCGGGCGACCATGTAGCGGACAACCTCTCGCGGGGTGTACCAGACGCCGAGCTTCTTGCGCAGGTCGGGATCGAAGGCTTCGAGGAACGGCTCATAGAAGTACTGCACAGCTTCGCCTTCGCTGAAGCGCGTGAGGAACGACTCGCGGTCGACGCGCTCCAGCGCCGCTTCGGTCCAGTCAAGTACATCGACCAGGTTCAATCGCTCCAACCGGCCGGGGTCCGTCAGGTGGTGAAACAGCATCCGCAGCACCGGAGCGCGCAGCCGGTGCGACGTATCCCACCAGCGAAAACGCTCAGCCTGTTCGTCCGAAAGGTCGGCGCGCGCCGCCAACACCCATGCGGTAAAGATGCCGTAGAACAGCGTCTGGACAAGGGTGGAACGAAAGAACTCCTGACCCCGTGTGTCGCTATAGCTCACTCCCAACGCTTGTTCCAGGGCCTCACGGATCGGACCGAGCGAGGTCTCGGTGTCGGCGGCTTGCTCGACCCGACGCAGTGCATCCTGGGCGTAAGAAGCCAGAAGCTGCGCCAGGTCGCGCGGATCCGAGATGGCCGCCTGGTGCGACATGACACGACCGAGATACTCCCCCAGAGCGACGCCGTGTCGTCTAGCGGCGGCGGTGCGATGGTTCAGCAGTTCCGCGAACTCATCGTCGGTATTCGCGAGCGAATAGCGTTCAAGGACAGTCCTCGCGCCGTCGCGATCCTCCCCGACCAAGGCGAACTCTCGTAGGTTTGTGCAGAGCACGAGCCTGCGTTGAGTCCAGTACTTGTTGACCTGTTCCGATTCAGTCAGTTCATCAAGCTCGGCCTCAGATCCCTTGACTTCGACCACGCCGTGGTCTGGCTCGATGTTGTCGGCGGTGTAGAAGCCGAAATCGGGCTGTCCGTACCGCTCCTCGCTGGGTTGAACAACTGCGCTGACCTTTGGCGTGAGCTGGTCGCCGACTGGGTCAAACAGGTTGTCGAGCGCGGTGTAGTGCGAAAGTTCAGGCGTCCCTACGCGGTTGACGGCCGATATCGCGTCGAGGTACTGCTTGACGGCCTGGCGGAGTTCTGTCATTACACAACCCGATTCTCCCTAACGCAGCGAGGGTTGACATCTCGGACTACGTTACTCGCAGCGCATCGTGGACCGCGGCCAAACACCCTCGACCTGCATCCCTTGTCTACGGCGGTGAGCGGGAGACAAGGCGGATGGAATCGACCAGCAGTATGCCTATCTCCGTTGAGAGCGCCAAACGTCTTCGCCGCCGGCGATCAACTAATCGCCTGATTGTGCGCCGCGCTTCAGACAACGCTACTCAATATCGCATTCGTGCTATGGTCAGGGTATGCCGACAGTTCGCTACTTCCAAGATGCAGGTGGGTCAATTCCGGTCGCTGACTACATCGTGTCCCTGGATCGGGCGGGACGCGGCGCAGAAGCGGCGCGCATCCTCTCTGACATCGAGCTCTTGGCGGAAATGGGCATGGCGGGCGCGCAACAGATGGGCCGGTCGTTCAGCCGCTTGATCGATCGCGAACTCAGAATCTGGGAGTTGCGGCCCGGCAATCATCGGATCGCATACGCCGCCATCGCAGACGAACTGGTCCTCCTGCACGCCTGGCGGAAGCAGACGCGAAGGCTCGATCCCAGGGCGTTGCAGAACGCCCAGCGCAACTATTGGCGCGCCGTAGACCGACGCGGCGAGTGAAGCTCCGCCGCACGAAAGGACGACAACTATGGCAACTCGGACCGGACCCACTCACGAAGAGATGCGCGACCGCTTGCTTCAGGCGGGAAGCGCCGAATTGCGCGAGGAATACGCCCTTCTCGGACCGCGGCGCGACGCCATCGCCGCGCTGGTCCGCGCGCGCAGGATGCGCAAACTCACGCAGCACGATCTCGCACAGCGGGCGGGCGTAAGCCAGGGCGTGATCAGCCGGCTTGAGAACGGTGGACACAGCCCCAAGCTGGAGACGCTGGTGCAGATCGCCCGGGCGATGGACTACCGCGTGGAGGTCAAGCTGGTTGACAACCGCAAGAGCCGCGCCGCTTCGAAAGGTGCGATCGGCCGACGTCAACGTCAGGAAAGCTCGGCTGAGACGTTCGACGTCCGGCGAGCATCCTGATCGCCGGATCGCGGCGGCGGCCGTAAGGCGAGCCCCCTACCAGTCGGCTCCATTGCCGGATCGCTGCGGCTGGCGCATTGGTCCTGCCTCGAGCTTGAGCGCCTTCTGTAGCCCCTCGGCGTCGTAGCGCCTGTAGGACGAGATCAATGGTCGGGCGCCGCGCTGGGCCCACGCCTACCCTCCCGCGCTTCCGCCTTCCCTGACTGGCTACGCTGGCACAATCGTCGCTGGCCTGACGGCTCGCTCGGAGGCCTCCCGCCTATCAGCCGCGTCTCACACCTCTGTAGTCAGTACACCTAGGCACTGTAGATATCCTCTTCCCTCGGCGCAGGCTCGCAGAGTCTACCGTGTCCGGCTGCAGAACCCGGTGGCAAGGAAGGGAGATGCCGTGGACACCGGCTCTCTCTGATGGCGGTGCGAATCGCCTGCGCTCGCAGCCAGCCCATCCCGATCATGATTCCAGAGGCGTGAACACCAAATCGGGGACGACCACTTCCCACGTTTCACAGCGAGTTTCTGAGCGGTACTGCGGCTCAGTCAACTCGCGGTTCCAGGTCGCAATAGAAGCGACGCTAGCCGAGATGCACTTCATGTCTCGCGGCGGTCGGAACTTCCGCGCCAACTGCCCGACAGCCACGCCCTGCGAATCGAGCAAGCGCCAGCGATTCTCGTCGACACGGATCTGCAGTTTGTCGTTCGGCTGGAGGCGGGCGATGGAGCGGTGGACCCGATGCCGAGGGGGCTGTCGTCCAGCGAAGCCCAGCACGACTTCGCTCAGGCCGAGCCGCCGGTGTACACGGGAGAGCTCACGCGGCGTTGCCGGGACGCGCTCCGGCAACTCGCGGTGGATCACCGCTGGACTCGTGGCCAGATCCGCGAGGAACGGATGACCGGGGCCCATTGAAGCGAGGCAGAGGGTTTCGCGCGCCCGCGACATGGCGACATAGAAGAGCCGCCGTGCGGCATCGACGTCTTCGTCAGCGCCCGTTCGCTGCCATCCCCCATCGAGCACGGCCACGTGATCGAATTCAAGCCCCTTAGCCCGGTATGCGGTGAGCAGGAGCAGTCCTTGCTGGCGGCGGCGTGCATCCTGGCTCCATTCGGCCAGCCACTCCCGGAACCCATCGAACGGCGTTCCAGCCGTCCCGAACTCCTGCTCGAATTCACTCGCCGCCTCGGTGAGCAGGTCTGTCCACTCGTTGGCCGTTTGACGCGCGAGCCATCCGTCGATGTGCGTTCTGTTGATCATCGCTGCGTCGCCGTCGGCCAAATCGGTGAGCAGGGTCTGGGTCTCGCGCAGGCGCCAGAGCGATGCGGTGTCCTCGTTCGCCATCTGTACGGGGATGCCTTCGAGTTCGCAGAGGCTGCGCACGGGATCGAGATAGCGCCACTGGCGGGCGATTACCGCGCAACGCTCCCAGGACCAGTCCGGCGCTCGCCCGGCCAACCGGCTGAGTTCGCCGACGACCACCTGGGCCTGGCTGAAGGGCGTCTCTCCGGCGGGCAGAATCTGGACGCGGCATTCGGTGAGCGGATCTAAATCGCTCCAGCGCCCGCCCCAGAGTCCCTTCTGGCGTGAGCGATTGACGCGGTTCGGACGACCGTGTTTCATCCGTTCTTGCGACCCTTCGATCACGACGTTGGCGGCTTCGATGACGTGGCGGCTGGAGCGGTAGTTCTCGGTCAGGTACGCGGGTCGAGCCGCGTAGTCCTTCTCAAACTTGCGGATGAACTCAACCGAGGCACCGCGGAAGGCGTAGATGTTCTGGTCGTCGTCACCGACCGCGAACAATGTCAGCTTGCGTTCGCCGTCGGCCAGGGTGCGTCCGGCCAGCGCCGAGATCAGTGCGTACTGGTCGGGACCGATGTCCTGATATTCGTCGACCAGGATCCAGCGGAACCCGGCCAGTAGCCGTTCGCGTCGCTCGTCAGCATCCGCCTCAGCGAGTCCTTCGCCCTGGAGCAATGCCGTTGCCTGGCGCAGGACGGCGGCGAAGTCGGCATCGCCAAGTCGGTTTGAGCGGCCCTCGAAACTGGCGCCGACCAGCCGCATGGCCAGCCCGTGGCAGGTGAGCACGGTCACCCCACGAGCGTCGTCACCGATCAACTCGCGCAGCCGTCGACGGATCTCAAGAGCCGCGTGGCGGTTGTAGGCCAGGGCCAAGATGCCTCGTGCCGGTTCGCGCCGGACCCGTAGCAGGTAGGCGATCCGGTGTACCAGCACACGGGTTTTGCCCGAGCCCGGTCCGGCCAGGACCAGCACGTTGGTCTGCTCGCGGTCATCTGCAACCACGCGGCGCTGGGCCGGGCGGGCCAGATCGTCTACGATCGCACGCCACGACTCCGGCGTCCCGGGCCGCAACTGCGCGCGGTCGACTTCGGGCATCCAGCGCTTGAGGAACTCGTCCGTGGAGAGTGCGAAGTAGTCGCCGGCCAGCCGTTCGGCATCGCGGATAGAGCGCAGGCCGCGTTCCGCATAGGCGGCCATCGCGTGGATCTGCAGCACCTGTTCGTTGTAGTGAATCTCAAGCGGCGTGAAGTCGGCCTTGGTGAAGCGGCGGCCAGTCCGCGGCACGCGAATCGTCATCGCCGGACGCAAAACGGTCAGGCCCCGGTTCAGGCGCAGCACGTCTTGTTCGTGCATCCAGAGCAGCGCCCGCTCCATCAGCTTGGCCGGGTCGCCGACCTGCTGAGCGAACATCAGGTCGGCACGGATGACGCCCAGGAGCTTGCCCAACGTGGTCTCGGCGAGCAGATCGGCGCCGCGGCTGCCGCGCGGCAGGGAGTCCAGCAGGTGATCGAGCAGCCGACCGGCCGCATCGCGGCGCACCTGCGCCGTCCGTTCGATCATCCGCCACTCACGCTGCAGGGTGATCCGGACGGTTTCGCGATCGCGGCTGCGCACCGCCATGCTGCCGCCGCGTCTTCCCTCGCCACGGCCGTCAGCCGCGATGCTGCGCAGGAGCCGGCGCAGAGTCTCGGGAACGGCCGGGTCGTGGCCGTCGTCCTTGAGCTGCTGCGCCGCGAGCCGCAGATGCAGCGTCTCCGCGTCGCCCACCGCCATGTCGGGATAGCCCCGGCGCAGCAGCTTTATCAGCGCCTGCTCCAGCGCCTGTGACTTCTTCAGCCGGTCCCGCGATGGGCGCACCACGCCCTGGTGGACGTAGGCAGTCAGCGCGGTGTCGTTTGCGGCGATGCCGTAGCGCTCCAGGTCGTAAAGCACGGCCCGCACTTCAGAGGGTGTCAACCGCCCGCGCAACATCAGTTGATCGGTCGAGATGCCCTCGTCGGGTCGAGCATCAACGAGCGCTTCGATCACGGCAAGGAGCTGGCGGCGGTAGTCCGGCCGGATCTCACGTTGGCCCAGACGCTCGCGCGCCTCCTCGACGGAGGCGACCCGCAGCGAGGAGGGGAAGATCTGGACCTGGTTCTCTTCGCGAGTGGCGAGCACGGCTTCTTCCAGCCAGGCCACAGCGGTGCGCACGCGGTTGTCGTCGGTGGCGGTATCGCGCTGGAATACGCCCGCTTCATCCTCGCTCAGGATTTCTCCCGCAGTCGCGATGACATCACCGGGCGTCCGAGCCCGCTTCGCCAATCGGCGCAGCGATCGCAGCACCCCGTCAATGTCCACCCGGCTCAGACGTGAACCCGTCATCAAGCGGAACTGGCGCTCGACATCGTCCTCGCTATAGAGAAGAACGCAGCGCGCCGGCTCCCCATCGCGCCCCGCCCGCCCAGCCTCCTGCAGATAGTTCTCCAGGGAGCCGGGGATGTCGGCGTGGACGACCAGCCGGACATCGGGCTTGTCGATACCCATGCCGAACGCGTTGGTCGCCACGATCACGCGCAACGCTCCGGCGATGAAGCGGGCCTGTACATCTTGCTTGCGCTCCGGCGTGAGACCGGCGTGAAAGTGCTCGGCTGACACTCCCTGCGCGGCGAGGAACTCCGCCGTCTCTTCGGTCCGCCGCCGGGTCGAGGCGTAGACAATCGCCCCGCCCGATCGCTCAACCGGCAATCCATCCTCAAGGATCGTCTCGAGGTCTGTGAGCTTCTGCGCCGAAGTCGTCGGCACGACCAGGTACTCCAGGTTGGTCCGCTGCGCCCCGCCGTCGAAGAGGCGCAGCTCGACGCCCAGCTGATCGCGGAAGTACTCGGTGATCTCCTCGACAACTTCCGGCTTCGCCGTCGCTGTCAGGCAGATGATCTGCGGCCGCTCCTCCGGGCTGGTTCGCTCGCGGATGAAGCGCCCGACGTAGCGATAGTCGGGACGGAAGTCGTGGCCCCAGCGCGAAAGGCAGTGCGCCTCGTCCAGGACCCAGGAGGCCAACTCCCGCTGTTCCAGTACCCGGCGGACGGACGGGCTGCGCAGCTGCTCGGGAGCGATCAAGAGCATCGAGGCGTCTCCCAACCGGACCCGGTCGAGTGCATCGGCCCGCTCCGGAATCGAGAGCAGTCCATTGATCGTCACGCAGGAGTCGATCCCTTGGGCGGCGAGGCCGGCGACCTGGTCGGCCATCAGCGCGACCAAAGGTGAAATGATCACCGTCAAGGCGCCGGTCTTGTCATAGCGCGAGAGCGCCGGCAACTGGTAGCAGATCGACTTCCCCGTGCCGGTCGGTAGCAGCGCCAGTAGATGTTCACCTCCCTGGGCGGACTCGACGATCGCCTGCTGCATCGGTGCACCGTCGGCGGTCTCCGGTTCGGGTCGGAACTGCTCGAATCCAAACCAACGCCTGAGCTCGAGTCCGGCGTCGTGGCGCTCGCGGCACCAGTAGCAGTCCGGCGCGTGGCAAGGCGTGTCACGCAACCGGCGTAACAGGCGTCCCACCTCGGGGAACTGGTGCCGTACCCAGGGCGGCATCACCGAGTTGCCTCCGGCAACTGAGAGCCAGGCCAGGACATACGCCAAGGGCCAGCCCAGTTCCCCTCGTTCGTGGAACAACTGTTCGGACTGTGTCCGGCAAGCAGTGTCCGCCAGCAGGGCGGTGACGGCGGCGCGCCCTTCCCCGCCCAGCGGCCGCGCCTCGCCGCGAATGGCACGGAACACTTGCCCAAAGCCGCTCTCGTCGGAGGACGAGGTCAGCCAGTGCCACGCAACGAGCAGATCGGGATCGGCACCTCGGAGGGATCGCAGCTGATCGGAGAAGAGCTCGAGCGCCAGGCGGCAGTCCAGCTCCGGGTCGTTCACGCGGCCGCGCTTCAGCTGACCGTCCTGATAGTGCTTGACAAGATGGTGATAGGGGTTGCGGGGAAACGCGAGCGGGTTCAGCCAAAGCGTGTCCACCACCGGCAGGCGCAACATCGCGAGACTGGGCTCGGTCGCCTCCAGGATCGGCCGATCATGCTTGATCAGGTTGTGACCTAGGAGCAGCTGCGATCCCTCGCTCAGCCGGTCGAGTTTCCTCAGGCCGCTCGCTGGGCACTGTGGGAACCTCGACAGGGTCCGCGATCGATCGTTGTCCGAGCGAACCGCCGCGGCGGCTCGGATCCGCCGGTCGCGGACGGCCACCTCTAGGTCGACCGACAGGCATCGCCAGGGCAAGCGCCTTGCGCCGCCCGCAAGGTTGGCGGAAGAGGGGAACTCGGCGTGGGAAAGTGCGTCAATGCCGCCTGGCCCGCCGCCTTCCGGCAGTTTGTGTGCCACGTACAACAGGATACGTACCTGTCGAGAACTCCAGCGGTTCGTTTCCCATAACCAACCTGGGTGGGCGCGTATTGCAGTCTGTTCAGCCGAGATCGAATCTCGGTCGCTCAACTCAACGGGCTGTCGTTCGCCAGGTGGTCCAGACTAATCGCGAAGCGCGCATCGAGGCCGTTTCACCAGGTGATCGCTCGTTGGCCGTTGATGGCCGGTCCGCTCTACAAACACATCCTGGCGTCTGGTTCTGGATCGATTTCTTGAGCGTTGCGGCTAGCGCCGGTGCCGGCCTCGTCCTCACTGTTGCCGCCGACACCCTCGATCCGTCTGGATCGCAGGATCGTTTCGATTGCAGTCGGGGGCGTGTACAGGAATCCAGACTCGATTGCAGAGTGCAATCGGGGCCGGATCTCCAGTCCAGGGCTGAACTTGGAGTCCTTACCGCACTTGAATCGCAAGCGCAGGGGCGCAAGGGCTCCTTCCCCCCGGATTGCAGTGCGATTGCACTCCGATTGCAGTTTGAGCCGCGTTGATGGCTGCTTCGTCCGGGTGCTGTCCAAGCGTTTGGACAGTTTGCGGACATTTGAAGGCATTTCAAGGGCAGTCGAGCCGCAGCCGATCAACGAGCGGCAAATCGGCGATAAGCCTGCCAGCGACGCCGAGTCCGCGGTGGCTGAGGTGCCCTCAAACATCGAGGTGGACCATGCAGGACCGTCCCCATGCCGGAGTCCGGAGGAGATCGGAGGCGAGTCTGTTGCCCAGGCGACAACACCGGGCCAGGGAGAGCTGGGCAAGTCGGGGGCGTGTACAGGACTCCCCGTCCTGTGGCAGTTGGCTATGCAGGCACGATCTCCAGTCCAGGACTGGACGAACGCTGTTGCAGGCCAGGTGGATTTGAAGGGGCGGGGTGGAAGGGCTGGTTCCGGGCTAATGGGGCAGAACGGGCGGCAAATGGGGCAGTTGGAACATGCGGGGCGGGGTGGGGTGGCCCCCTACCGGAGCCCTGCCCCCTGTTGCCGGAGGCCCTCTGTCAACCAAGCCACACCACCCCGGGGTGGTGGCGATGGGGACTGACGGGATTCGGAAGACGGGGCGGGCACTCCGACTCACTCCACCGCACCCCGCTGCACCTCCCCGACCACCTCATCAACAGACCGGCTGGCTCGCATCAATGAGTAACGAAGGAGGCTGCTGTGGATGAACCGCAGAGCGACGCTCGAGTCACACGGGGAGAGGGATCTGACTCTGTCGCCGCCCCACCCGACAGCTGCATGGAGGCTGCTGTGGATAACTCGGGGCACGACGCGCAAGAGCCGGAGGTGGGGGACACCGACCCAAGCACAGCTCCACCCGAGCGCCTAGCAGGGGATGGTGCTGAACAAGACCAGGACCCGCTGATCGAGTTCCTCCAGCTGCTGATCAATGAACGGAACGTCACCAAGACCGCCAAACTGCTGGGCGTCGACCGCAAGACCGTCTGGCCGGCGCAGGACGCGGGCCGGCTCACGCCGAGACTCAGGGACGCCCTGGAACGGGAACGGCAGGCGGCTGAACAGGCTGCAAATCGGGAGGCGGCGGGCGGCGAACAGCTGGAACTGCAGGTGGCGGGTCTGGAGCGGCGCCCACTGGACGTGGAGGGGCAACTGGCGAGTGGTCTGAGCGGATTGCCGGAGGAACTGGCGGGCGCTCGACGCGGGCCCGCTGACGCCGTGGCTGCGCAACGCCTTGGAACGGGACCGGCGGGATTAGGGTCGGACACCGTTTCGACTGCTTCGACTGCGCGCGGTCCCACCGCACCTACCCCCAGGCGATCACGATGGAGGCGTTGCCCGACGACGCAGAAGTGATCGGACAGGTGATGCCCCTCCTCGGCGAGTGGCGGAGCCAACATGAGCGGTTCAAGGCGCACTGGTCCTCGGTCGAAGGGCTGGAGGCGGAGGTGCGGATGCTCAAATTGGAGCTGCAACTGATCGAGGAACGCCGCCTCACCCTAGACCCTAGCGCCCGGCCAGCTGCCCTGGGAGTGGGACTAGCGCCGGCGGGAGGCAGCACGGCGAGAGCAGCGGCTGGGGACGGCGCGCTCCAACCTGCGACGGGCGCGGTGGCGATGGCGTATGGGCCGCGTAGTGACCCTGTGGGTCTGGAGAAGGTGACCGACGATGAGATTCCGCCAACGCAGGCGGAATGGCTCGTAATCGGGTTGAGGGTTCGGAGCCGCAGGTCACCCGGAGTATGTTGCCGAACGTTTTCGCAGCTTCGTCGCTGCGTTTATCGTTCTCGACGGAATGAAGGGCTCTTGCGTAGCTCGGTAGCTGAAAGGACTGACCCAATGGCGATTTCGCGAAGACATCACGAAGTTCCGCGGTGGCTTCTTCGCTGGTTCTGCTTTGACAGTGGGGAGTCTCTTTGGATGGGGTTTGTCGGGTCCGGCGAAGTGAAGGCGGTGAGAATCGGTGATGCATTCGTCCGCAAGGACGCAAACACCCGCACGGACTTTGAGGAGCAGGCCGACGGCTCAATGAAGCCGGTGAGATCGGACCGTGATGAGAATCTGCTTGCGCAGTTTGACGGTGCTGCTTCCTCTGCAGCACGTAAGTTGATAACTCTCGCGAGACAGCATCGAGATGGCGTCCAGATCGATTCTGGACCTGCGCAGGACACACTTGAGACGTGCAAGCGGTTGATCGTCGCCCAGGCTCGGAGAACTAGGGAATCCCAGGATAGGGTGGGGTTTGGCGAGGACCAATCTGAGATCGTCTATGAGGTGGCAGCAAAACGCGCAGTCGCTCTTGGAGAAACGATTTCCTCGCGCGCTGAGATGGTTGGAGATCCGCGATTTGCAGATTTCGTGTCCACAATCGAGCAGAATCATCGTGCGACGTTTGCGGGCGGGAGCGATCCTCTCGATATCCAGAAGGAGATTGGGTTCCTTGACCCTCTCGGCCTGCACGTTGCGGTAATCGATTCCTCCACAATGGAGTTCGTCATCGGCAGCCACGGGACGACGATTGTTCCCTCAGGACAAGGAGCAAACACGTGGCTCCCCTTGGCGCCAGATGTGGCGATCTCCTTCTCTGACAAACCACGTCACATAGGCGTCGGAATCTGCCATGACGACTTTGTCGAACGACACAATCAAGCAGTAGTCGAAAGTAGCAAGCGGATCGCCGGGCGCACGAAACAGGTGGTTGAAGACTTGTTGTAGAGGCGAGTCACCTCCTCCACCAACGGATGAGGCCCATTGCAGTTTCGGGGATTCACAGGAGGATGCAGCAGCGGCAGGCAGCCGGAGGATGTAGGTGATTCGAAACATGTGCTTTGAATCGCCGGTCAGCCATTCTCCAGAACTGGCTCTTGTCTCTCTTCGTTCGGCAACCGATCTCCATCTCCTCAGAGTCACTCGGACTGCGGCCGCAAGAGCAGCGCCAGCTGCGAGACGTCGCAGGTCTCGTACCAGAACGCCTAGCGCAGCACGCGCGTATCGCCGTAGAACGGGATCACCCGCTCCAGCGTGACCTCGTGGCCCGCGTGCCCCCAAGCGTCGAGTTCGCCGTTGGCACGCTCGGCCAGCACGGCCAGGCCGTTCTGCTCGAACTCTGCCTGTGGTTCGGCGTTAGCCAACGCCGCGCCGACTTGTGCCGCTGCAATTGTCATCGCATCTCCGACCGCAGAGCATAGGCGGCCCCGGTACGGACCACCGCGGGTGTCCACCTCTTCCACCTGAAGCCGCGCTCCCGCGAGATTGCCGAAACTCGACGCCCGCGCCCTGTTCGCGCCTATTGGAGCGGCGTACTACTGGAGATGGTTTCAGGCTTTGCCAGCATTTCCCGCCCAGAAACGCTGGAGGATTCGTCTCTGATCCGAGACCGGCAAGTTTGGATGAGGTCTGCTCTCCCACGTCCGGTCTCACCGAGGGACAGAAGCGCTCCCGCAGCGCGAACGAGCCAAGGGATGAGGATTGCTCTCCCCCACGCTGGTTCAGGAAGCGGAATCGACACGGGCGGACGCCGATTGGCTCCAAGGCCCCGGAACTGACACCTGACCGGATTGCGGATGGCGCAGTTCGGTCGCTTCGTGTCCGCGCCCACGGCCCGAACCCGCAGATCGACCGCATCTACTCTCCGTCGCGTGTCGCTAGTCCGAACGTTTTCCTCTCTATCGGACCTCGCCTTCCCTGCCTCCTGCGGGTCACCTCCGGTCGCCCGCCCACAACCGCCGAAAACTTCAGCTGCGAGGCGTTACGCGCGCCACGGCACCCCGGATCAACTCTCGGTCGGCCTCCGGCGAGCCCCGAACGCTGGCATTCAGTGGCCTCGTCAACATCATTCTTCAAGTCGTCAACTTGCTCTAGGAGGTGGACGAAGCCACCCGGTCCCTTGCCTCCGCCAATGCGAGTTGTCCAGCGAGTGTCGGGCGGTTGACCCCTTACCCGTGTACAGGAGAAGGCAAATGACAAAGCCCGGACAGATGGGCGCGGCGCCTTATGTTTCGCAGGGCGAACGGGGTTCGCCGGCGGCGGCGGGGCGACTGGTTTCTGCGCGTGCTGGTTCTCACGCAGTTGGACAGCGGGAAGCGGGCGGCAGAGGGGGGTGACAGCGAACGAGCGGGTGAGGAAGACGTGGCCGGGGCGGGCGGGGTCGGCTCTGCCCTTGGGGGCGGGGAGGCGGCGGCGGGCGACCGGGCGGGGCAGCTGGGCGGCCTCCTACAGGACCTGCTGCGTACTCACGGGAGGCGCCGGACGGCGGAGCTGCTGGGCCTGAGTGAACGCACGCTGCAACGGGTGCGGCGCCTGCAGGGGGTGGAGCGGGTGGAGGCGGGCGAGCAACTGAGCGAGCAGTTCCTGCGCGCGCCGGAGGACTACGAGGCAAAGCAGTCGGGACCGGGGGCTCTGTCCCCGCTGTCCCCTCTGAGCCCACTGAGCATGGAGACGGCGGCGGAGCTGGCGCAACTGAGGCGGCGTCTGGATCGACTGGAGCAGGCACTGCCCGAAAACATCGGCGACCTCCCCGGGGCTGTGGAGCGGCTCGCGTCCACTGTGGAAGAACTGCAGCAGCAGGTGACGGCGCACTGTCGGGGTGGGGAGGTGGAGCGGCCGGTCGCATCGGTCGGGGCTGCCGCAGGCATCAAGACGACGGACTCCCCCCTCCGCCAGTACCCCGAGCTGGTGACCATTGAGGCGGAGCCGGGTGAGCGGCGGTTCTACGGCCAGGCGATGCCGACCGTCTCCGCCTGGCGTCGGGCGAGAGTGAGACGGGGGCAGGCCTCCAACACGCTCACCACGCTCAACAGGCTCGACACGCTCCGAGCCGACGAGCGGCTGCTGGAGCTGGAGCTCGAACTGGTCGGCGAGCACGGGCTGACCCTGCCGCCCGCCGGCCGCCCCTGGGACGGGCCCAGGCGGCAGACCGAACTGCGCGTGACGCGGGAGGCGCTCCGGCGGGTGCGGCGCGACCGGCGCCGGGCGCAGGTCGTGCACTGGATGCTGCGGCTGCTGACACTGGGGCTGTGGGGGCGGTAGTCGGCGGTGTAGCGTCACTGGCAAGGGGAGTCGTCAACTAGGAGAGTGGTCATGCCAGAGGCGGATCGGCGTCGACGCTGGTCCAATGCGCTGGTGCTGGTCGGCGTCGCGGCGGCACTCGTCGGCTTCCTCGCCGCGTTCAGCGTCATTGGCTTCGTCATCCTGGTCCTGGTGCCGTTGGCGATCAGCGGAGCGGCAGTGCTCGTCCCTTCGCGCGGGCGCGTCGTGGCTGCCCTGTTGCTCTGGGCCTACTGGTTCTTCAGCCTCTGGGACTTGCTCACTTGATTGGCTCGCATGTCTCGCCTGTCATTCTCACGCTGTCTGTTGGGACTGGGGATCGCGCTGTTGGTCGCCGGCGTTGTGTTGCTGCCGAGCGTCGGACCGATTCTTATTCTCGTCGGCCTCGGCGCGCTGGCGACCGGCGTCGCCCTCGCCGGGCGACGCGGAACGTGAGTGCGGTCCTATGCTGAAACAGCCCTGCGGACGCCCACGAACCCGTGGTTCAGTCACCGTCGAGCAACCGACGTTGTCGCCGAAAGGACCGACCCCCATGGCCGACTCGTTCGCTGATCAACTGCGCGACCAGCTCGACGGCATCCAGGCGGAGCTCGAACGCCTCGCGACCAGGCGACGGCTGATTGAGGAGCTGCTCGGTCTGGAGTCCGCCTCCGGCGCCGCAGCGCCGGCGGCAAAGACGCGGGACGGGCGTACAGCCCGGCGGACGGCGACGGCGGCCAAGCGTCCGCGCCTGCCGCGCGGGCTAACGACCGGCAAGATTCGCGAGTTCCTCGGAGCGCAGCGCCAACCAGTGCACGCGACCGCGATCCTCGCCTACCTGGAGCAGTAAGAGGCGACGCCGCGCTCAGCCAAGCCGATGGCCACCCTGCAGTCCGCGCTGCAGCGGCTGAAGGAACAGGGCGAGGTCGAGAACACAGGCCGCAACCATTGGCGGCTGCGTCCAGTCGAAACCGCGCAGCCTGCTCCGGCGGCTCCACCTTCTGCTGCCCCTGGGCCCTCAGCAGCGGTGCCGCGCCCCTCCGCCGGACCGCCCGCGGTCACCTCGACCACGACGTTCGGCTCGCGCTTCGGCGCTAGAGAGTGATTCCGGCCTCCGCCAGCGAGCCGTCGAGCGGCGGGACGGCGCGCCGCTAGCGCCCGTCCGCCTCCGCCAGCCGGGCGAGCAGCCAGAGCTTGCAACTCTCGCACCAGAAGAGACAGCGCCGCTCGTCCGGCTCGGCGCCGGATTCGACCACGCGCTGCAATAGCACCAGGTGACCGGCGTGGCCCCAGGCGTTCAGGTCGGCGGCGAGGCCGCCGTGGGCGTACACCAGCGCCGCCGGCTGGACCCATGCATCCGCTCCCAGCCGCCGCGCGGGTCCCGACTCGTGCGTGTTCAGGCTCATCCTCATCCTCAACCTCTCCAAGCGGCACGATACCGTCCGCGGCCGCTTCGGGCTGCACCGCGGGTGTCGAAGGCGATTCATGCGATTGGCGGTCGCCCCGACTGAACCAGCGCTCTGGAGTTTGCCCCGCGCAAGGCGCGCTGCACCCCGGTCTGCGGCCGCCGCGCTCGTTCCTATCGGACTCGCGGTTGGTCCAGCACCAGCAGCTGGGCGACGTGGCAGCTCTCGCACCAGAACCAGCAGGTCAGGGCGCCGGAGCCGGGCGACCGCTGAACGCGCTCCAGCGTCAGTTCGTGAGCATCGTGTCCCCAGCGGCTCAGCTCGCGCTGGGCCTCGCGGGCCAAGCCCTGCGCCCGCCCCTCGGCCGCGGAGAGTTGAGGCTGCTCACGCTCAAGCGCACCGGCCAGCTGCTCGACCGTCGGCATCGGTCGCTCCCGTCCGCCCTGTGCCGACGATAGCCAACGAGGATCCGGGGTCGCGCGGGGCACCGCTGTTATCCACAACACAGCCTGGGCCGCGTGGGCAAACTCGACGCCCGCGCCCTGTTCGCATCGCATCCAGGCGGGGTACAACTGGAAATGGTTTCCGGCTTTCGCCAGCTCTTCCTCCTGAGAAAGCTGGCGGGTTCGTCCCCGACCCGGAACCGCGCCTCGGGATCAGAGCCTTGCTCTCCTGGGGAACGGCGCCACTGAGGGACAAGCGCTCTCCGCAGCGCGAACCGGTCCAGTGATCGAGCCTTGCTCTCCGAGGACCGGATTCAAGACGCGGAACGACCCGGACGGCGGCCGCCAGCCTGAGAAGCGCCCGCCGGCCTCGGAACCGACACCCAGCCGAACCGCAAAACGCGAGGTTCGGTTGCTTCGTACCCGCGCCCCTGGACTGAGCACGACGGATCGAGCGCAACCGCTCTCCGCAGCGCTTCGGCCGAACCGCCCACCCCCTCTTCACCGCACTCCGACTCCCGCCGGTCCCGGCATCCGACCGCAGGCGGAGTGCGTCGATCACCCCGTCTCATCTGCCCACCGCGAAGACCTGTGCCACCGGATGCCGGCGCCGGTCGCCAACCACCAACCTCGATCACCACACGCCCAACACCGGAACGAGAAAGGAGTTCCCGATGGAACACGTCAAGCACACCACAAGCACCAGAGGCCGCTACGTCGGCCACTCGGCCGCCCGGATCGCCGATCTGATCGCGCCACAACAGCGGGTTCGATTCGAACGCGGCTGGTTCTGGACCCAGGCCGTCTGCCACGACTCGGAACAGGACCAACTGGCCTTCCGCCAGCGGCCGGATGGCGAAGGGATCGATGTCCACTGCCGCTCGGCCGGTTGCTCACGGGAGCGGGTGATCCGCTCGCTGGAGCAACTGACCGGAGAGTCGATCTGGTCGGCCTACACGACTGAGCCCCGGCCATCGACGACAACGCGAACGACGCCTAACGAGACCGACAGCACAGGCGGCCGCCTCATGCCGATCGTCCTGGCGCCGCTCATCGGCCTGCTGCTGGCGGCGCCGCTCCTGTTCGGCTACGACCTCCAGGTCGCCGCGCTCAATGCGGCTGGCCTCGCCTGGGCCGGCTGGCTCGCGCGGCGATTCTTAGTCAGCCGCCGCCGCGCGGCCGCGAAGGGAGGCCGTCCGAACTGAACCATCCGCACACAGTCCATCCACTTCAAGGGCCGCTCTCCGGAGCGGCCCTTCTTCGTTGCCCCAGGGCAACCCGCATTCAGACGCAGTCGCACGTCCTCGACGAAAGGAGACCCCAATGACTGCAGCCACCACGACGATGACCGCTCCCCGGCCGACGCTGGAGGAACTGGTCGACCGGATCATCGACGCCATTTTCGGCCTGGACGACACGGTCCAGCCCACGACCTCCCCGGCCTCGGGCATCCACGAGGCGCGCCGTTTCAGACAGATGGGCGATCTCGATCAGGCACTGGCCGTGTTCGCCGACCTCGACCTGTCGGAGGCGACCAAGGGCGAGCGGGGCTGGGCCCACGCCGAGTTCCTCGACCTGGCCCGGCGACGGTTCCCCGATCACGACGCGCTTGTCTATCGACCCGCCACGGGCCGCGCCGCCGTGTTGACCGACAACGCCGATGACGACGACGGCACGCTCGAAGTCCGCGCCGTCCTGTGCATGCGCTGGCGGCCGGGCAAGATCGTCTCGCGGCGCAGCCTCAGGGGGCTCAGACCCCTGGCGAAGGGTGCTGCGCCGTGAACGCCGCCCCCGCTAGGGTCGACATCGCTGCGCTCAAGCGACGCCATCCGCTCGGCGATCTGGTCGAAGCGGCCGGCGTCGAACTGCGGGGGCGGGGCCGCGTCCGCCAGGGAATCTGTCCGTTCCACGAGGAACGGGAAGGAAGCTTCACCGTCTACGCCGACACCCAGCGCTGGCATTGCTTCGGCTGCGGCGAGGGCGGCGACGTGCTGGATTTCATCCAGCGGACCGACGGCGTCGGCCTGCCGGAGGCGATCCGCCGGCTGGAGGCCGCCCCGCAGATTCGGCCGATCGCCAGACCGGCTCTTCCCACTCGCGCGTCTCAAGCGCTGCCGAGCGACCGTGACCCGGCGCTGTTGACGGCGGCGATGCGCTGCTACCAGCGCCAGCTGCATCTCAGCGAGCCCGCCCAGACCTACCTCGGCTCACGTGGAATCGACGCCTCGGCCGCGCGGCGCCTGGGCCTGGGCTACGCCAGCGGGCGCGGATTGCGGGAGTGGCTCGTGCAGGCGGGCTTCGACGACCGGCGGATCCTCGGCAGCGGCCTCGCCTCGGGCGGCCGGGAGCGCTTCCGCGGGATGATCGTCGTGCCCGACCTGGTCGGGAACCGGGTCCACTGGCTCGCCGGCCGCGCCGTCTGGCCCGAGGTTCTGCCGCGCTTCCAGGCCCTGCCCGGCCCCAAGCCCGTGCTCGGACTCTCGCGGCTACCCGCCCCCACGCCCTGGGTCGTGGTCGCCGAGGGTCTGTTCGACTGGCTCGTGCTGAGCGCCTGGGACCTGCCCGCCGTGGCCGCGCTCGGAACGCAAGGGATGGACAAGCTGGCTTCCTCGCTACAGGGAAGGCCGCGCGTCTTCCTCGCCTTCGACGCCGACCAGGCCGGCTTGGACGCCGCACGCCAACTCGGCGCACTGCTCGGTCCGCACCGGGCCCGCGTCGTGACGCTGCCCGCAGGGGTGGGCGATGTCGCCGAACTCGGCACCCGACCGGACGGGCGCTCCATCTTCCTCGACTCGCTGCAGCGTGCGGCGCGACTCGCTCGCTAGCAGGTCCAACCGGCGGGATGCGTCCTGCCCCACCCATCAACCACCCCATTCAACGAACGGAGGGTCAGCAACTGGCCTCTAAACGACCGTGCCTCAAGCACGGCTCACGGCCGACCGATTCGGCGGCCGCAACCACCGGAACCCACCACTTGAACAGGAGCACGAGATGAACAACGGCAGGAATCAGAACGGAAACGGGACCGCCACGGCCGTCCGCTCCAACCGGAGCGGTCGCACGCCCTCGCAGTCCGGGAGCAACGGAACCGGCGGGCGAACACCGCGCAACCGGCCGACAGGCGTTGACCGCAGTCCGGCCCCAACCGCGCCGGAGGCGCTGCACTGGGACGCGCTCGCGCCGCGCGTGACCGAGGCGCTGGCCCAGCCGCTCGACCCGCAGCTGGTCTCGCAGCGCAAGGGCCGCGGCGGCAGGAAGTTCGACTACATAGAAGGGCACACGGCGATCGACCAGGCGAACAGCATCTTCGGCTTTGGCGGCTGGGGATACGAGTTCGTCGGCGACGTGAGCGTGCGCACGATCGAGCAGACCGACTCCCGCACGGGCGAGGTGACCCGCACAGCGGCATACTCGGCGGTCGTCAAGGTCACAGTCCCCGGAGCGCCCTCGCGCACCGACGTCGGCTTCCAGCCGGTCGCGGACGAGACGCCCGAGGGCCACGAGACCGCCTACAAGGGCTGTGTGACCGACGCGCTCAAGCGCGCGCTGCGCAGCTTCGGCGACCGCTTCGGCAACGGCCTCTACGGCGATCCGCCGACCCATGCCCGCACCGACCCAGCCCGCGAGCGGGACCCGCAACCTCGACCGCAACCGACAGCGGAACGCAACCCTGCCCAGCAGCCGAGACGACGGGTCGTGCAACCGGCTGAGCCGGCGGACGACGACCAACGCGATGCCGCCAACCTGCGCAGCCAGCTGATCGAGCTGTGCACCGAACAGGGCTTCACCGAGGAGCAGGTCCGCTCCGCCGTCCAGGCCAAGACCGGACGCGAACTGGACCAACTCGGCCCGGCCGAGCTCAACCCGCTGATCGCCTCGGCCGCCGACAAGCTCGAACAGCGACGCCAGACGGAGCAAGGCTGAACCGCCTCGCCTCTCTTCTATCGGACCCCTGAAAGGAATCCGACATGACCACATCCGCACACGCGTCGCGAGACGTGTTCAGCCGCCCCGCCGCCCGCTTCCTCGCGGGCGGGTTGGACATCCGTGCCTCGGCCCTGGGCCAGTGCCGCCGCGCGCTCTGGTACACGGCGACCGAGCAACCGGTCACCAACCCGCCCGAGCCCGACTCGCTGACCCTGCTCGAAGCGGGCAACGCGCTCGAACCGGTCGTCGTGCGCGCCATGCGCCGTTCGGGCTGGCGCGTCACGCCCGCCGACCGCGCCGATCCCCTGTCCGTCTCGGTCGAGGCGGCGCCGGGACTGACCGTGACCGGTCATCCCGACGCGACCGGCTGCCCGCCTGTTGAGGGCGGAGCGCCGGCCGCCGTCGAACAGTTCCTGTTCGGCGACGACGAACCCTCCGCGCAAACGGACGACCTCGTGATCGAGGTCAAGACGCGCGGGCCGGAGGCGTTCAAGCGCTGGCGGACGCTGGGGGCCGAACGCAGCCACCCCGAGTCGGTCGCCCAGGCGGCCTGCTACTCGCTGGGTCTCTACGGCGAGTGCCGCGACGTGGTGATCGCCACGCTCGACACCGGCGCACGCACCTGGGACCACGAGATTGTTCCGGCCGAGCGGGCGGAACGCGCCTGGCGCAACGCCTCGCGTCGCGTGGAGGCGCTGGTTGAGCATCACGGGCTGCACGGACCAGACCCCGACGCGCTGCCGGAACGCGATTTCACGGCCTCGGACTGGCAGTGCCAGCGCTGCCCCTACCTCAACCGCTGCCAGCCCGGCGGGGCGGGAGAGGCCGAGGACGACGCCGAGCCCGCCGAGCCGGTCTCGGACGAACAGGCGCGCGAGGCGCTGCGCGAGTACGAGCAGGTCCAGGGACGGATCAAATCGCTTGAAGCTGACAAGCGCGGCTCGCTCCAGACGCTCCAGCACTGGCTCCAAGGGAAAGGAGTAGAGAAAGCCAGGTTGGATGGATCGACCAAGACCCGCACGGTCGGAATCGTCCAGAGCCGCCGCTACTCGGTCGACCACACGCGGCTCAACGCGCTGCTCGAACCTGAACAGCGCGCCGAAGTCGTGACCGAACAGGTCAGCGAGTATCTCCGGGTCAGCTGACCACACCACTTGTCGAATCGACGCCCGTTCAACCGGGCGCTACTCAGCCCTGCGTCCCCCAATCGGGACGCGGGGCTGCCTCGTCTAACGGGCGCGGCTCGCCTCGGCTTGAGCGGAGGGGGATCTGCGCCCACACACGCTCTCTGAAAGGAGCACCACCAATGTCACGCACGATCAACCGAGTCGAACTGCTGGGCCGGGTCGGAGCCGACCCCGAGCTGCGCCGCACCCAGGGCGGCACCGCCGTCGTCCAGCTCCGGCTGGCGACCGACCACCGCAACGGCGACGGCGAGACCCAAACTGACTGGCACACCGTCGTCTGCTGGGCCAAGCAGGCCGAGGCCGTGGCCGAGTACGTCCGCAAGGGCGAGCGCATCTACGTCTCGGGCCGCCTCCAGCAACAGAGCTGGGAGACCGACGCGGGCGAGCGCCGCAGCCGCACCGAGGTCCACGCCTCCGAGGTGATCTTCCTCGGTTCGGGCAACGGCAACGGTCGCAACGGACGAGACGCCGGCGGAGACGGCGACCAGCCCTTCTAGCCCTCCATCGAACCACGACGCCTCACAGCGAGGCGCACCTCCCCGCATCCCCTGGTCAAGCCAGGGGCAGGCAAGTGCGGGGCAGGCGGGGCCGCGCTCCCTCACGGGACGCGGCCCCGCTTCACGTTCACCGAAGAAAGGACTCCAACGTGACCACTGCCAACCATCCTCCTTCGATCCCGTCCACCGGCGACCCCGAGCGTCAGGCGCTGCTCGACGCCCTGCGCCAGAACTTGCGCGTCCTGGGCGAGCTCGCGATCCGCTACGAGGTCGAGACCAAGCCCGAACGCCCGCTGGACATGCCGATCATCTACCGGCCCGAGACGGTCGTCGACCTACTCGGAGACGAGATGAGCCAACTCGCCCAGGAACAGATCCGCGTCCTGCTGCTGGACCGCAAGAACCGCGTCGTCGGCCAGCGCACGATCTACCAGGGGAATGCCTATGCGGCGCTGGTCCGTCCGGCCGAGGTCTTTCGCCCCGCCGTGATCGAGGCGGTACCGCACATCGTTGTGGTCCATTCCCACCCGTCGGGCGACCCGGAACCCAGCCGCGATGACATCAAGCTGACCAAGGACCTGGCCGAGGTCGGCGAGCTGCTCGGGATCGAGCTGCTCGACCACGTCGTGATCGGCTCAGACGGCTGGGTCTCGCTCAAGACCCAGGGTCTCTTCTAGGCCGGCTGACCCCATCTCTCTCACCTACCGGAAAGGACCGAGCGATGCTCGACACCCCCACCACGTCTTCTGACGGAGACGAACCCGAGACCCAGCTCTACACGATCACCGCGGGCGGCTTCTCCGCCACCTGCGACGCCTTCGCCTCGGACCCCGAGCAGAACCAGCTCTGGTTCTGCTCGATGGTCGGCGCCCAGACCTCGCTCAAGGCGATCTGGGCGGCGTTGCTCAACTCACCGCCCTCGCCCGCCTTCCTGATTCGAGGCGCCGTGGACGAACTGCACGAGGGCGGCTACGAACGCTGCCAGATTCCCGAGGCCAGCATCGGCACCTGGAAGACGAAGATCGCGCGGCTGCCCCAGGCCGGCGCCTGGCACGCGATGGTTTACACGCAGATGGCCGAGCTCTCGTTCGAGCGCGACGCCTTCCTGCTCTTGACCCCGGACGCTGAGGACGCCCCGGCGCTGCACCTGCGCTTCCTCAACCAGCGCACCGAGCTGCCCATTCACCGCAGCTGGGCCGGCTGGCTCTGGCAGCAGGGTCTCGACTCGGAGGCGATCCGCCCGCTCAAGTCGGCGGGCCTGCACGCCTGGTACTGCCACCACGACCCGCACGGGCTGGAGAACGAGCTCTCGGCCGCCGTCAGGTACGGCGCGCTCGGGCTGCCAAGCCAGCTGAACGGAGCGGCGGCATGAGCCACCGCCACGTCACGGTCACGGTCGAGACCCGCGCCGGCGAGGACGACGTCTTGGGCGAGGAGATCACGGCGACCTACAACCTCGACCTCGAGGAAGACGCCGCCTACATCGACGGCGATGTCCACGAGGACCTGCACGACCACCTGCTCAACCTGCTTGCGCAGTACGGGGGAGGCGGCGAGTGACCGACTCCCCGCACGACCAGATCATCATCGCGGTCCGCCGCGGCGCGGACGAGACCGCCCGCTGGCGGCTCCAACCGAAGGAGTCTTGCTGGCAGATCGCCCAGATCGCGGAAGACCTTGAAGACCATCTCGTCGGCCTCGTCGAGGCCGGCGACCAACGAAAGGAAGACAACCAATGAGACTCGGAGGCCAGCTGAAAGGGGGGTACTACCCCACGCCGCCGCGCGTGGTCGACCACATCCGCTCGCTGCTGTTCGCGCCAATCCGCTACGGCCGCAACCGGAACGACATCGTCAGGGTTCTCGACCCCTGCTGCGGACCAGGCGACGCGCTGAGGCAACTGGCGGGCTCGATCAACCGCCACGTGACGGTCGAGACCTACGGGGTCGAGCTGCACGCCGAACGCGCGCAGGAGGCGGCCGGGCAGCTCGATCACGCGCTCTCGAGCGACCTGTTCCGCTGCTCGATCGCCAACCGCATGTTCAACCTGCTCTGGCTCAACCCGCCCTACGACTGGGACCGGGAGGACAAGCGGGTGGAGCAGGCGTTTCTTACCCATTGCTCGAGGTACTTGGAGCCGGACGGGGTGCTGGTCTACATCGTCCCGCGCAACCAGCTCCCGACCTCGGCCCGCTTCCTGACGACCAACTACCGGCGCGTCAGGGCCTGGTCGTTCCCCGAGCCCGAAGTCGAACAGTTCGACCAGGTCGTGGTCATCGGCGTGCGCAAGCCGCAGCCGCGGCCCGACGCGCGAGCGATGCGCGACCTGGTCCAGGGTATCGACGACTTGGCCCCGCTCAGCCGCGATCTCGCGCCCGAGTACGACGTGGGCATGTCGGCGGCCGGTCCGGTGATGTTCACGACCCGGGTGATCGACTTCCGGAAAGCGGTCGCCGAGGCGCGCCGGCGCGGGCTCTGGACCCAGGACGAGATCACCGAGGCGTTCTGGCCGCCGACCGACGCGACCGCGCGCCCGCTGATGCCGCTGCGCAAGGGGCACCTGGCGATGCTCGTCGCGGCCGGCTTCCTCGACAACCTCGAACTGGAGACCCCGGAATCGCGCGTGCTGGTCAAAGGCCAGACCAAGAAGGAGATGGTCCTGGTCGAGGAGGGCGAGACGCACGACGTCTACCGCGAGCAGCTGCGCACCAGCGTGGTCACGCTCGACCTCGACTCGGGCCGGATCGAACGGATCGAGGCCTAGCAGGGCCGAACGAACCCAACCACTCATCCAACCGGGCGGCTCACCGCCGCCGGCATAGAACCGGAAAGGAACCCATGACCACCGAGACCACCACCTGCCCCGACTACCAGCCCTATACGGACTGGCACTGCGCCCACCACCGGGACGAGACCTACGGCGGTCCCGTCCTCTACGTCCTGATCGACGAAGCGGAGACCACGGCGACCCCGCTCTGCACGGACTGCGTGCAGCGCCTGATGCTCGCCTTCGCCGCGCAGCAGAAGGCCGAGGCCGACCGGCGCCCGCGTTCGTTCGAGGTGCTGACCATCGCCGCCTACATCGAGGCGCTCCGGGGCCTGCCGCCGATCGGCTGTCCCTGGCCCGGTTACGGCGAGGACGAGACTGGAGCACTAGCCCCCTCGACCGACGAGCAGTGCGACCACCACTTTTATCTCCCGGCGCGCCCCACCCACGAGCAGCTGGCCTCGCTTGTCGAGGACGCCATGGGCCACGCCTGCGCACACCCGCGCGAGCACCGCGAGTTCTAATCATCTGTCCGGGCACACCCCGGGCAGGAACAGGAGACCACCATGCCCCGACTCAGAGTCCACTACGCCTGCGACCGCTGCGGGCACACGTCCAGGGCCGAGTTCTTCGACTACCGCTACCACGAGACCGAGGTCGTCCGCGCTCCCTGCGACGGCTGCTGCTACATGACCGAGCACACGCCTCAGAGCGCCGAGCGGATCACGGACGACGACCGCTAGGCCAACCAACCCCAGAGCCAATCGAGCGAGCGGGCGAGGGCCACTGTCCCTCGCCCGCTCTCGTCAGATAAGGAGAACCTGACATGACCCAGACTACCCAGTGCGGCTTCTGCCGCGAGACCTACGAGGTCGGTGACCAGACCTACACACCCGAGGCCCTCGCCCTGCCGCTCAACCAGTGCTCGGCCTGCGCCCGCCGGGAGGCCCGAGGCTGCCGCGAGCGCGAGTACCCGATGTTCGACCCGCCGACTACCAACCGCGCAGCGGTTGAGCGGCAGGTGTTGGCCGAGAGCACGGTCCCGGACGGCCGCTACGTCGAGCGCTGGCCGCCCGACGACCGGGTCGAACTGGTCGCCTGGCAACCCAGCGACCTGGTCTGGCTGGCGACCGATGCCTGAACCAGCTTCGGCACTGCCCGACTTCGACACCTACGTCACGGTCGGACAGGTGATCAGCATGCTGTTTGAGCTCGGCTGGCTCGACCTGGACGACTTCGCCGACCGCGACTTCGCCCGGCTTCTGACCGAGCGCCTCAGTGAGATCGCCCCCGAGCGACAGCTGACGCTCGCACTCACGGCCTAGACCAACCATCCGCCTGACCCACCGACCTTGTGGGTCGGGCTAGAGGGGAACCCGACCATGGATCCATGGAGCAACGAACAGGGCTGCGAGATCTTCTTCGAGGAACTCGTCGCCCCAGGCGAACACGGCAACAGGACCGCGGGCAGCACCTTCAGTTGGTGGTGCCGCAGCGATCTCAACCGCCACGAGTACGAACGACTGGCCGACTGCGTCCAGGACGCGCAGGCCCACATTGAGGAGGAACCAACGCCATGAACCTGTCCGAGTTCATCGACATCTACCGCGAGGCGATCACCAAGCGGATCGTCCACAGCTACCCACCCCGCTACCGGCCTCAGGCCGACCACCGCCCGATGCCCCGACTGAAGCGCCGACCGATGGGCGCCCAAGAGACCATCATCCGCGGCGCCGCCCTGAGCCTCACCGAGCAGCGCGGCACCACCGTGGTCGGCGAGATGGGCGTGGGCAAGACGTTCATCGCCATCGCCGCCGCCCAGCTGGCCGGCTTCAAGTGCGTGCTGGTGCTCTGCCCGCCCCATTTGGTCGGCAAGTGGCAGCGCGAGATCGAGGAGACGATCCCTCTGGTCCGCACCGGGATCGCCGACAGCATCAGCGACCTGGAGCAACTGCGGCGTCAGGAAGGCTCCGGCCCCCAGTACGTGGTCATGTCGCACTCGCGGGCCAAGCTCGGCCACCGCTTCCGCCCCGCCTACTGGATGCGCCGGCTCAAGGACGAGGACGGCCAGCCCGTCCGTGACGAGGAGACCTCGGAGTTCATCATGACTCCGGCCTGCCCAGACTGCACCCAGCAGATCGTGGACGCGGAAGGCGTCCCCGTCACGCACCGGCAGCTGGACAAGAAGCGGCACCGCTGCCCCAGGTGCGGGACGCCGCTGTGGACAGCGGAGGCGCGTCCGGTCGAGGCCGAGACGCCCGGCCACAACGCCGGCCTCGTGGCCCGCCGCACGCCCGGCCAGGGACCGCGCAAGTACCCGCTGGCCGACTACGTCAAGCAGCACATGCGCGGCTACTTCGATCTTCTGATCGTCGACGAGGTTCATGAGCACAAGGGGCGCGGCTCGGCCCAGGGCCTCTCGGCCGGCATCCTGGCCGATGCCTGCGGCAAGTCGCTGAGCCTGAGCGGAACGCTCATGGGAGGCTATGCCTCGACCCTCTTCCACCTGCTCTATAGATTCTCACCCGAGATCCGCTCGGAGTTCGGCCGCTCGGACGAGCGCAAATGGGTCGAGCGCTACGGCTTCCTCGAACAACGAGTGCGCAACGACCGCGACGACGACCCGACCGAGGACGGTTCGGTCTCCCGCCGGCGCAGCTACCGAAAGCAGGAGAAGGAGCGGCCGGGCATGGCGCCAGCGGCGCTGTTCCACCTGATTGGCCATTCCTTGTTCCTCAGGCTCGCCGATGTCGCTTCGGAGCTGCCGCCCTACGAGGAGCAGATCCAGGTGGCCAGCATGGACACCGAGGAGGGCATCCACGGCCTCTCGCAGGCCTCGGCCTACCGCATCCTCGCGACCGACCTCAAGCGGGCGCTGCTCAAAGCGATCGAGCGCGGCTCGCAGCGGCTGCTCTCGACCTACCTGCAGGCGCTCCTGGCCTATCCCGAGGGCTGCACCAGAGGCGAGTCCGTGTTCGATCCGGACACGGGCGACCTCATTGTCCAGCTGCCGCCGCTCGATGCCGAGCGCGTCTATCCCAAGGAGCAGCAGCTCATAGACCTGGTTGCCGCCGAACGCCTGGCCGGACGGCGGGTGCTGGTCTACGCCACCCACACCGGGACGCGCGACATCACCGGGCGGCTGGAGACCCTGCTCACCCGGCACGGGTTCAAGACGGCGGTGATGAAGGCCGATAGGGTCCAGCCGAAGCAGCGCGAGGCCTGGGTCGCGAAGCGGGTCGAGGAGGGCATCGATGTGCTCATCTGCCACCCGCGCCTGGTCCAGACCGGGCTCGACCTGATCCAGTTCCCAACACTTTGTTGGTATGAAACGGACTACTCGGTCTACACCATGCGCCAGGCTTCGCGCCGCTCATGGCGGATCGGTCAGCACCGGCCGGTCAAGGTCGTGTTCATGGCCTATCGGAACACGCTCCAGGCCGACGCGCTCAAGCTGGTCGCGCAGAAGCTGCAGTCCTCCCTGGCGGTCGAGGGCGATCTGCCCGAGGACGGGCTGGCCGCCTACGGCGACACCGGCGACGACCTGATGATGGCCCTGGCCCGCAAGCTGGTCTCGGGCGAGACCGACGACGGGGAGGTCGAGGACATCTTCCGGCAAGCGCAGCAGGTGGCGGCCGAGGCGGACCACTTGCTGGTCGACGCCGACTGGGAGCGGATGGAGCCGGCAGCGGAGCCGCTGGTCCTTCCAGCTCCTTCGGACGCCGCCGACCAACCAGTGGTCGACCTGGTTCCCTGCGCAAGCCACCACGGCCAGGGCGAGCAGCAGACGCTGTTCAGCTGGGCCGAGTTCCTGGCCGACGGGCCCGACGAACCGAAGCCCCGCGGTCGCAGCACGCGACCTTCTGGTCCTTCGCTGTTCGACTGGGCGCTGGAACGCGAGCAGGAGGCAGGACTGGCCGCCGCCGGCGGCTGAGCGGACCGCGCCTAGGGAGGAGGTCATCGTCGCCTGGGCGATGACCTCCTCCGGCCCTCTTTGTGCGGGC
>JAPPNI010000037.1 GCA_028873865.1 Chloroflexota bacterium
TCTCGGCCAGATCGCCGACCAGTTCGCCCGTATCGGGGTTGGAGAAGCGAAGCAGCTTCGACTGCACCCGAGCCAGAACCTGGAGCACCGGCGACGCGACCGTCCGCTGGGCGTCATAGGTTTCGTACACATTGGCGGACTGCTCGATCAGATATCCGCCGTACTTCTTGGTCGAGGCGACCGCTGCCTGCTGTTGAGCTGCTTGCTGCTGGGCCGCCTGCTCTTCAGCGGTCTGTTCCTGCGCCTGCTGCTGCGCCGCCTGTTGCTGTGCCTGTTGCTCGCCCTGGTCCTGCTGCATGGCTTGCTGCTGTTGCTGCTGCATCGCCTGCTGTTGAGCCTGCTGCTGCATCGCCTGTTGCTGCTGCTGGACCTGTGCGGCGGCTTGGCCATCGTCATCATCGTCGCCGCAACCAACCAGGGCCAACCCCGCGGCGCCAACCCCCGCCCGGGCGGAAGCACGGAGAATTCCGCGTCGGCTCATCCGCTTGCGGCCCATCCGTTGCCAATAGGAACGCTCGCTCATCGTTTCCTCCTGTATCCGGCCTCCGAGCCCGCCGCCGGATCAGCCGATTGCGGGAAACGTTACACCAGAAACGCGGTACCGTAACGCAGTTATCACGAGAATCGGAAAGATTGGGCTGCATGCCGCGGGCGGTACGGGAACTCACGCTGAGAGCAGTCCCTATCTGGCTGATGCGCCAGTACCTCGAGCAGCTGGGCGGCAGGGAAGTGGAGCCGCCTCCTCCCGGGGCTACCGACCCGGATGGAGTGGTCCGGCCCGACGCCGCGATGTCCGGTGACGGCTGGACAGTGATCTGGCGAACCGAACAGCGCCCGATGCATCCCCGCCTACCGACCAAGATGGACGAGCACTACTTCGTGTTCACCGCCGGCTCGGAAGAGGCGCTGGATGCGTTGATCGACCGCTTCATGCTCAAGGCCCAGCGCGGCGGCGGCTGAGCGGCGGACCTATCATGGCGGTTGACAGCGACTGCCCCTGGAGGCCGACATGCCGGGACCGCTTGATGGTGTACGAGTCTTTGATCTGACCCTTTGGATGGTCGGACCCTGGGCCTCGACCCAGCTCGGCGCGCTCGGCGCGGATGTGATTCACATTGAGCAGCCATCCGTCGATCCGCGCACGCTGGGCGCCGGCGTGCCGCCAACGATCAACGGCACCTCGATCGGCTACATGACCTGGAACCAGAACAAGAGAGGTCTCTTCCTCGATCTCAAGTCGCCGAGCGACCGGCAGATCGCCTACGACCTGCTCCAGACCTGCGACGTGTTCCTGATCAACATGCGCCCCGGCGCGGCCGAGCGCATGGGCGTGGGCTACGAGCAGGTCAAGGCGGTCAATCCCGACATCATCTACACCGCGATCACCGGCTGGGGTGAAGTGGGGCCAATGCGCGACAAGCCGGGCGCCGACGTCCAGGCGCAGTACTTCACCGGCTTCTGGTCGGTCAGCGGATCCGAAGGCGGCCGACCCGAGGTCTACCGCCACATGGCCCAGATCGATGCAACCACGGGAAACGTCGCCGCCCAAGCCGTGCTCATGGGATTACTCGCACGCAAACGCACCGGCCAGGGTCAGCGCATCCACGTCGGCATGCTGCGTGCCGGCATGGCCCTGCAAAGCGGCCGCATTGCTGAATACCTCAGCACCGGAGCACTGCATCAGCCCCAGGGCTCGGCCGCCTTTGCCACCGCGCCCGATCAGGCCTTTCAGTGTCAGTGGGGCGACTGGATCGGCGTCTCGGTCACGAGCGAAGACGAATGGCAGCGTTTCGCCGCGGTGATGCGCCAGTCCGAGGCTGAGACTGAGGGAATCAACGATCTGGCGACCGATCCGCGCTGGAGCACCAACCGCGATCGCGTCGCCCGGCGGACCGAGCTGGCAGCCATGCTGCAGACGGGGTTCCTCCAGCGGCCCAGGCACTACTGGATGCTCAGGCTCAGCGCTGCCGGAGTTCCTTGCGGCTATCCGATTTCTTTTGAAACGCTGCAGCACCATGCCCAGGCCGTCGAGAATCAGTATCTGCGTGAGGTCGAGACCTCCGGCTGGGGCAAGGTCTGGACCGGCGGCGCGCCCTGGCAGTTCTCAGGCACTCCGGCCCGTTGGTTTGGCGCTTGCCTGCCCGGAGAGCACACCGGTGAGATCCTCGACGAACTCGCGGCCCACAAGGCCGCCGCCGAAGAGCCCGCGCCGGTGATCGGCGACTAGCGTGCCGGGACCGCTCGACGGATATCGCGTCGTCGAAATCGCCGAAGGCGTCGCCGGGCCGTACACCGCCATGTCGCTAGGCGACGCCGGCGCGGATGTCGTCAAGATCGAGCCGCCGCAAGGTGATCGATCGAGAGACTGGGCGCCCTCGCTCGATGACGACTCTCCTGTCTTTCGCACCCTGAACCGCAGCAAGCGCGGGATCGTCCTGGACTGGTCCTCGCAACGCGACGTGGAGATCGCGAGGCGCCTGCTGGCGCAGGCGGACGTCGCTGTCGTGGACAAGTACGGCCTGCCGCAGGAACTGGGCTGGGAACGACTCGATGCCACCGGCCTCGTCTACTGCGCCATCTCCGGCTTCGGACCCCAAGGACCATGGTCCGACCGACCCGCTTCGGAAATCGGGACCCAGATGGCGAGCGAGGCGACCTCGTCGCTGGGCAACCTCGGCGAGCCGCCGGTTCGTCACGGCAGCGATATCGGCTCCGTCTTCGCCGCCAATAACGCCATCCAGGCAATCTGCGCCGCGCTCTACGCCCGCGACGACAGCGATCCGTCCAACCCCTCCGGCGGCCAACGAGTCGAGGTCTCGCTCTTCGGCAGCCTGATCGCCATGCGCTCAACGCTGTGGGTCGCGCTCTCGAATCCCGACGAATGGTGGGGCTTCCACCTGGACAGCTACGTCAAACCGCCTGACCACGGCTACCAGTGCCGCGACCTGCCGATCTACTTTTCCCTCGCCCGGATCCGCGGCGAGGCGTTCGAGTCCCTGATCGACGAGCTGGGCATGGACTGGGCGCGCCAGCATCCCGAGTACGACAGGCTCCGCACCGACGGCGCTGGTGGAGCCGGCCGCTATGCCGCTGAACTCACCCCCCTCTGGGAACGCGGCTTCGCCAATTTCGACGCCGACCAGGTCATCGATATCGTCGAGCGCCACGGAGGCTGGGCATTCCCCATGCACGACTACGAGCGCCTGAGCAAGGATCCACAGGTCGAAGCGGTCGGCGCGATCATCGATCTGGAACAGTCCGACGGTTCCGCTATGCGTCAGATCGCCCCACCATGGGACTTCGAGGGAACCCCCGTTCCAACCCCGACCCGCCCGGCACCGAGACTCGGCGAGCATCAGGACGAGGTGCTGGGCGAGTTGGCTGCCCGGTCCTAGCTACGTGGTCGCCGGCCGAAAGACCGGTAGCGTGATCTCGTCGTTCACCTTGCGGAAATCGACCTCAACCGCCAGGTCGCAGCTGACGTCCGCGTCGTCGATCCCAACCAGCGTCGAATACATGTATGGTCCCTCTTCGAGCTTGATCAAGGCGACCGTGTATGGGTATTCGTCGGGCGACCAGCCGGGGAAGTACTTCTGCCACATGCGGATCCAAGACCAGACGGTGCCGTGACCCGAGATAGGCCTCCACTCCCAATCGTCCTGCAGGCAGCGGGGGCAGGCCTCGGCCGGAGGGAACCACGACAGATCGCAAATGTTGCAGAATTGGATTTGAAGAATGCCCTCTCGGCAACCGTCCCAGAACGGTTTGGTCAGTTCAAGTACTGGCGGCAACGGCTTGTCGTAACTGAGTTCCGGAGTCTGCGATTCGGTGGTCATCAGTTGTCCCGCTTCAGTATGTGTCCGGTCGCCAGGGGTGCGGCGCAGGCGTAGAGCCCATATTGCGCGTCGTCGACCTGGCGGTCGCCGCACTCCTGCCGTAGCTGGCGCACGGCTTCGACGTGCAGCGCCCAGCCCTGCATGTAGGATTCGCTGGTGTGTCCACCGCCCGTGTTGAGGGGCATTTCGCCGTGCAGACCGATTCGTTCAGGCGTAATCCAGTCGCCGCCCTCGCCTGGTTCACAGAAGCCCATGCCCTCGAGCGTGAACAGCATCGTCGGCGTGAAGTTGTCGTATAGCTGGGCGAAGGCCAGATCGTCGCGCTGGGCCTCAGAATTTGCAAAGAGGTCGTCCGCGATCTGCGACATCGGCTCATGCCAGAAGTCATCGGCGACGTAGACGGGTGTGATGTCAGAGGCCTGGGAGGTCGCGTGGATCAGCACGGGAGTGTGCTTCAGGTCGCGGGCGCGCTCGGCTGATGTGACGATGAAGCAGACGCCGCCATCATTGATCAGGCAGTAGTCGAGGAGGCAAAGAGGCTCGGCGATGTAGCGCGCGCCGTGATAGTCATCCATCGTGATCGGTCGCTGCATGACGGCATTGGGATTGAGCGCCGCGTTGGCGCGGTTGGAGATGGCCAGATGGCCGAGCGGCTCCGTGGTGGTGCCGTAGCGGTACTGGTGGCGGCGGAACATCATCGAGGTCACCGCGCCGGGCGAGGTCATCCCGTAGGGCGCTTCGAACATCGCCTGTGTCGAGATGCCGCGGCTCTCGCCGCCATACTTGGCCCCGGCCGAACGCCCGTTGTTGCCATAGATGCAGGCCACCACGTCGGCCATGCCGTTGGCCACAGCCAGAGCCGCATACTGCAGGGCGATGCCCGACTGCCGACCCTCTCCGGGCAACACGTTGACGAAGCGGGGATGTCGCAGACCAATCATCTCGCACATACGCCCATAGTGCGGCAACCGCGAGACGATCACGCCATCGACATCGGTGCGCTTCAACCCGGCGTCCTTGAGCGCTTCGCGAAAGGCGATCAGTCCCAGTTCGTACGCCGAACGCTCAGGGTCGAGATCGCGGTAGATCGCCCCAAACTCGGTCGTGCCGACGCCAACGATCGCCGTCTTGTCCTGCAGGTTGCCTAGCGCGCTGCGGTCGGGTTGATTGCTCATGCGGCGAGTCTAGGGTGTCAGTTGAGACCCAAAACCGGCCGAGCGTTCTCAACCAGCACCTGATCCAGTTCACGGTCGGTCAGGCCGCTGCGCAGGAGTTGCAACACCTGAGGCTGCTGATCCGCCCCGGGCGCGTCAGAGCCGAACAGCACCCGCTCGACTCCCAGCGTACGTATCAGCCGAGCCGCATCTTCCAGGGCGCAGGCCCGGCGTCCGTCGCGGCAGGTGAAGTGACCGTCGTCGAAGCCCCCGGCGGTGTCGAACAGGACTTGTGGAAATCGCTTGGCGATATCGATCCGTTGGTCCCAATAGGCGCCGGGCATGTGGGCCATGATGAACTGCAGTCGGGGAAAGCGCTCGAATACGGGGATGAAGTGGTCGGGCATCCCGTAGACATCCTCGCCGGGACCACCCCGCAATGCACCCGTGTCGCTGAGAATCGGCAAGCCCAGTTCTTCCAGACGCGCGTAGAGCGGCATCATCCGCTCGTCCGATGGGAAGTAACGACCCAGACCGGGATGCATCTTGACGCCGCGCGCCCCCATCGCGACGCCGCGCTCGAGCTCTTCCATCAGCAGGTCGGTCTCGACCCAGGTGCCGATATCGCAGCAGAGGAACGTTCGAATGCGGGGATCTTCCGCCTGGCGCGCCAGCGTCCAGGAATTGAAGCTGCGCACCCGCTCGTGCAGCATCGCCAGCAGTTCTTCAGCAGGTGCGTCTGGTCGTCGCTCGCGCTGCTGCTCGAACATCTCCGGCACGACCATGTAGTTCAGCCCGACGATCGCCTCGACATCGTTGCGGGTCATGTATTCGCCGCAGGCGTCGCCGTTGGCCCAGCGCCACTCGAGCGGCAGGCCGCGTCTGGGAAAGACGATTGCCTCCTGCTCAGGCGTCCGGCAGAGGTGGACGTGGACATCAATCACGGTCGGCATTGGCTCACCTCACGGGTCCTTCGGCAGTCGGGCGGCGAGGAAATCGGCGTAATGCAGGGTCTGATGACTGGCGCCGCTGGCGTTGGCACCGGCTCGGAGATGGATGACACAGCCGGGATTGTTGGTGATCAGCGTGTCGCATCCAGATTCGGCCACGCAAGCCAGCTTGCGCTCGAGGATGCCTTCGCCGACCTCCGGCGCTGCGAGCGATGTCAGTCCGCCAAACCCGCAACAGACGTCAGGTTCCTGAAGAGGATTGGCGCTCTCACTAGTCAGGCGTTCGACGAGCTGATCGATCCGAGCGCCGGCATCATTGCGATTTGAGGCCTGGCAGAATCGATGCGCAGTCCAGGCTTTCCTGCTTCCCTTGCTGAGGCAACCGTTGGGAAGTCGTCCGGGACCCTCGAGCCACTCGGCGAGGTCATGGACCCGCTCGCTGACGGCGGCGGCTCGATCTCTCCATTCGAGATCGTGATCGAACAGGCGCGGCCAGTGATCCTGCATCGAAATCACGCAACTCGGCGCCGGCGTGACTATCTGACGCTCGCTGCCTTCCAGCGCTTCAATCGTGTGTTTCGCCATCCGCCGGGCGGTTTCCCAATCGCCCGCGTCGAAGGCGGGAAGTCCGCAGCAGTGCTGTGAATCGGGGAGGTTGACCGAGGCGCCGCCCGCCTCGATCAAGCTGGCGGCGGAATCCACGGCGGTCGGCAGCAGCCGGTCGGCGAGACATTGGGCAAACAGGTCGACGGTTTGGCCTGTGGAGGGCGAGTTGGGCCACGGGCGTTGCGGCGGACGGCTCTTGACCAGGGTCTGTCCGCTGCGTAGCGGCAAGGCAGGCACTGATCGCCAGCGAAGGCGCTTGGGCATTGGCAGGCGGAGGTGGTCTCGATGGACGAGGCCAACGAGCCTTGCGATGCCCGACCCGACCGCGGCGAGGCCCATCAGGTGGCGGAAGAGCCGCGGCTTGGCCCACAGTCGCAGCGCGATCTGCTCCCAGAGCGGCGCATGCCCCGACTCGTGGGCCCGATGCCGGACTTCAAGGATCTGCTTCGGCAGCGGGATATCGACCGGACAGACGGTCTGGCAAGCGCCGCAGGAGACGCAGAGTCCCTGAGGTCCTGCTGCCTCCTCAATGCCGTGATGGAAGCTCGTGTTCACCAGTCCGATGGCGCCGGTATAGATGTGCCCGAAAGTATGCCCCCCGACGATCTGGTACGGCGGGCAGACGTTGGCGCAGGCGCCGCAGCGGATGCAGCGCAGGGCGTCGCCGATGGTGCCCGTCTCGCGCATGGCCCGGCGCCCGTTATCGAGCAGGATGATGTGCATCTCCTTGCCCGGCTGCGCGCCCGTGATGCACGTCGTGTAGGTGCTGAGCGTCTGTGCGGTCGCCGAGCGAGGCAGCAGCTGAAGCTGGCGTTCGGCGTCGGCCCAGGTCGGGATCAGCTTCTCGATCCCTGCAGTGACGAAGTGAACGTCGGGCAACGAGGTGGCGAGGCGCATGTTGCCCTCGTTGGTCACCACCATGATGCTGCCGGTCTCAGCGACGAGCGCATTCGCACCGGTGAGCCCCGCACCCGCCGAAAGGTAGTGACCGCGCAGGCCGTCGCGGGCGCTCGCGACCATCGCCGGGATGTCATCCGGATCAAACTCGCGGCCCAGCTCCTCACCCAGGATCTCCGCCACGTATTGCCGTTTCTGGTGAATCGCCGGCATCACCAGGTGCGAGGGCCGTTCCTCCGCCAGTTGCAGCAGCCATTCGCCGAGGTCGGTCTCGATCGCCGTGATCCCACGTCGCTCAAGTTCATGGTTGAGTTCGATCTCTTCCGAGACCATCGACTTGCTCTTCACGACGAGCTCGATCCCGCGCGACTTGCAGACCCCGGCGATGTAGTCGACCGCTTCTGCTGCTGAGGACAACTCAATCACCGTCGCCCCGGCCGCCTCGGCCTGGGCGCGGAACTCGGCGATGTAATCGTCGAGTCGCTCAAGCGTCGAATCCTTGACTGCAGCGAAGTCGCGGCGCAGTTCGCCGAAGGAGCGCTCAGTGCGCTGTTCCAGCCGTCGCACCTGGGCGTCGCGGCTCTCGCGCCAGGAACGTTGAAAGTCAAGCAGCCGCGGCTTCAGGTCCGGGTCGCCGACCGAGCGCCGGTAACGAACCTTGAACGGCGCGGTCGACGCACTCATGCGAGCACCGCCACCGTCAGCCGACTGGGACCCTGCACACCGATCGTGAGTGAGCGTTCGATGTCGGCGGTGCGCGACGGGCCGGTGACGAATGTGGCGTACGACGCCGCGCGAGGCTGCCGCGCGAGCCAGCGGAAACCATCGGCAAGTTCCTCAATAATGTCCCCTTCTGAGACGGCGACGATCAGATGTTTCGTCAGTAACGAAACGGCACGGTCCCGTGGGGATGGTTCAATCAGTAGTACCGAGCCGGTTTCGGCAATTGCAAGCTCTGCTTGAGTAATGCCAACTGCTCGGTCGGCGATGGACCGCAGGGGATCGTTAACATCAGGCAGGTCCCCTTGCTGTAGGTGTTCATACGCAGCCGGCGAGACCGTGGGCGTTTCGTTGGTCAGCGAACTCGCGTATCGCCAGACATCACCCCACGAAGCACATTGCAACAGTTCGCCTTGAGCGGCTTCGAGACCTGCCGCAAGCACGGCACTGCGTTCGTCGCGCGTGATCATGGGCAGAGTCTAGCAGCCAACCGGTTGCCGGCCTGTATGCTCAGGGCGGATCGGCAATTCGCTCGACGAGAGACGGAGGGCAAGTCATGATTGAATTGACGGAGTCGCAACGGTTAATTCAACAGACAGTACGTAACTTCGCTCAGACCGAGATTGCCCCGATCGCCGACGACATTGATCGCGAAGATCGATTTCCCGGTCATCTCTGGCCCATGCTGGGTGATCTTGGGCTCCTGGGTGTAACGATCGAAGAACAGTACGGTGGATCGAATGCCGGACTGCTCGCCGGTGTGATCGCTACTGAAGAGATCGCCCGGCAGAGCGCATCAATAGCATTGTCCTACGGTGCGCACGCCAACCTCTGTGCCAACAACATCGCAGCCAATGCCAGCGAAGCACAGAAGGAACAGTATCTGCCCGGCCTCTGCGATGGCACCCAGATCGGCGCGCTGGCGCTGACTGAGCCTGAGGCCGGATCCGATGCCATGGGCATCCGCACCACCGCCGAACGCGACGGCGATGTCTACCGCCTCAACGGGTCGAAGATGTTCATTACCAACGGATCCGTCGCCGACACCCTGGTGTTGTATGCCAAGACGGACGAGGCAGCGGGCTCACGAGGAGTCACCGCATTCATCGTCGAGTCTGAGTTCGAGGGCTTCGGCGTCGGACAAGTCCTCGACAAGGTCGGACATCGCGGCTCGCCGACGGCGGAGCTGATCCTTGAAGATTGCATCGTGCCAGCGTCGAACGTGTTGCGTGGCGAAGGCGCAGGTGCGGGGGTGATGATGCAGGGATTGGCGGTCGAGCGCGCATTCCTGGCCGGTGAGCCATTGGGCATCGCTCAGGCGGCGCTCGACGAAGCCGTTGAATACGCGCGCAACCGAAGACAGTTCGGCCAACGAATCGGCGACTTCCAACTCATCCAGGCAATGCTCGCCGACATGTACACCGAACTCGAGGCAGCGCGTTGGCTGGTCTACCGCACGGCCCACGTCGTCGAGGAGGCCGCATCACGCGGCATCCGCAGCAACAAGGAAGCCGCAGCCGCGATCCTCTATTCGGCCGAAATGTCCAGCCGCGTCGCCGACAAGGCCGTCCAGATCCACGGCGGCTACGGCTACATGAGCGAGAGCCGCGTAGCGCGCTACGTCCGAGACGCCAAGCTGCTGGAAATCGGCGCCGGCACCTCTGAGGTCAGAAGGATGTTGATCGGTCGGGAGTTGATCGGTCCAGAGTGAGCGAGGCCCTCTCCCTTGGGGGAGGTGCCGCGAAGCAGCGGAGGGGGCTGCCGCCACAGCTCAAGGCGGGGAGCCTCCCCAGGCCCTCAGGGATAGCTCCCCCAGAGAGTGAAATCCTCGCTACAACCCAAGCAGAATCGACCGACCTTGCTCATACGCGTCCAGCGCCCGTGCCTGCAGACCCTCGATCCCCGCGCTGCCAATCGGATGGTCGACGAGCGCGTAACGGAAGTCCGGCATGCCCAGCGTCTTCGCGATCATCCTCCCGGTCGGATCGAATGGGTGAGTGCAGAGGACGAGGCCCGGCTTGCCGTACTGCTCGAAGGTGATCCCGTCGTGCACACTGCACGTCGAGCAGGAACCTCAATCACCGACCGCCGTGATCAGGAAATCGACATCGTTGGCGATCCGCTCCAGCACCTGCGGCTCCGCGATCCGGCTGGCGTTCCGCTTGCCCGAATCGGCCACAACGCTGCAGCCGGCCTCGCGTTCGAAGACCTCGGCGGTATAGCGCAGCAGCTCGTCGGCGTTGACCTTGCCGTTGGAGAACAGACCAACCTTCAGTCCACCGAGACTGGTCAGCCTGGGTGCGGCCGTGTAGCCCGTCGGCGTTGGTTCCCCGGTAGGGTCGAACAGTTCGAGCGGCATGACGGCCTCCGATATCGGGCTCAGCAGTCCAGGCAGACGCCGATCGCCTTGGTCTGGTAGATCGAGTTGCGGCCCCGGCTCCACGAGGGCAGGAAGGCCGAGTGCCCGCCCGCCTCGCCTCCGGCCACGACCAGCAGGATGTCGTCCGGGCTGCGTCCGCGATGGAACCGGCCTCTCGTCCGATCATGACCCCGTTCGCCTTCCGAGAGTCCGTCATGGCCGGCTTCGGACGGCCACTTGCCCTTGCTTAGCATCTCGTCGGGGTCGCGACTGGCGTGTTCGAAGAGGTATGCCTGCACATCCTGCTTCGACATCCCGCCTGACGCCGCGATCTGCGCGTGCTCCGGCGACATCACCACTAGCGACTGACCGTCCGTGAGCGCGCCCAGCGATCCCATCGCGTCGGCGAACGTGTCCAGCAGGCGCTCGGGATCGCTGGTGTAGTGATTCTCCACGTTGTAGAAGCCCGATGCCGCGAAGACGGTCGCGGTCGATACCTCCGGCGGGAAACCCAGCGATTCGTGCAGCGGCTCCCACGGACTGTTCAGGATGTTCTCCGCGATGCAGCAGGCATACTTGCCCGGCCAGCCCGTCGTCGATCGGTCCGAGACGCCGGGGATCATCTGAAAGATGTTCATGATCACCAGCCGGATCGCCCGGCCGATCGTCGCGTTCGCTCGATTCCCCGGTCCGAACACGTTCACGCTGGCGTTCATACCGATCTCATCGCGAATGTCCCCCGAAACGATCACGACCGGCGCGGAGCCGCCGGTACTCGCGGTCGAACCGTGGAAGTTGTACGCGTCCTCGTTCAGGCCCTCGAGTGCGGCGAGCACGGTCGGGAAGTACTGCGGCAAACAGCCCGCCATCACCGCGTTGACGGCCGCCGACTGAACACTGCACTCGCGCCCCGTCGCTGGGTGCCGCGCGACGATTTCTTCGGGTGGGCGTCCGGCAGCCATGAGGAAGCGTTCGACCCGCTCCCGGACCGGTGGGACGACCGGTAGGCCGTCGGTCCAGCCCTGTTCGTAGCAGTAATCGATCGCTGAGAGTTCGTCGGTCAGAGAGTGGGTCTCGGTGGTCATGGGCTGAGTCTACGAGGTTGGATTGCGACGATACCCAGGAGGAGTGCCGGAGCAGTTGAGTTATTTCGTCGGCGCGAATTGACCATCTAAACTGACCCTGCGGCGCGTCCGGAGCGGCTCCTGGCGGGTCTGTGAAGAGGCGGCGATGGCGCAGAGGAACGGGCCGAACCCGCGCAGCGCTGGCGCTGCGCGCCAGCAAGACGACCGGCCGTTGGTCACGGGACCGTCGGTCGGACCAATCCCTTATCACTGGGTCGCGGCGATCGTGGTCTGTGTCGGCACCTTCCTCGGTGTCATGGACAACACGATCACCAACATCGCCCTGCCCACGATGAAGGATGAGTTCGGCCGCCCGCTGGACGACGTCATCTGGGTCGCCCTCGCCTTCATCGTCGTCAGCACCGGGCTCTCCCTCACGATGGGACGGCTGGGCGATCTCTACGGCCGCAAGAAGCTCTACGCCTGGGGCTTCGTCGTCTTCACGATCGCCACCTTCCTTTCTTCCATCTCCGGCTCGCTGGAAGAGCTGGTCGGCACACGCATCCTCCAGGCCATCGGCGCCTCAATGACAATGGCCAACGGCGCGGCGATCATCACCGCAGCCTTTCCGCCCTCGAAGCGTGGCACCGGGCTGGGCCTGATCGTTTCAACCGTCGGCGCCGGCGCGGCGGCCGGTCCGATCCTCGGCGGGCTGCTGATCGATCTGCTTGACTGGCGCGCGATCTTCTGGACACGGGTGCCGTTCGGACTGCTCGCCGCCTTCCTCGCCTGGCGATACCTGACCGACGCGCCCAGCCATCAGCGGCCGAAGGGGCTCGACATCCCCGGTGCGGTGCTCCTCTTCGGGATGCTGGCCTGCCTCACCTTCGGCATCAACAGGGCCCGCGATCTTGGCATCAGTTCGACCATGGTGACCGTCGTCATCGGGGCCGGCCTCATTTTCATGGTCTGGTTCATCATCGTCGAGCGCCGCTCGCCCTCGCCGGTCGTTGATCTGGGACTGTTCAAGGGCCGAGGCTTCTCATTCGGCATCCTCGCCGCGATCCTGCAATTCTTCGGCATGAGTTTCACCTTTTATCTCGTGCCGACCCTGTTACAGGACGGTCGTGGCTTCACAGCCACCGAGACGGCCATGATGATGGTGCCGCTCTCTCTGATGATGCTGCTCTGGTCGCCGGTCTCGGGGCGCTTATCCGACCGCTTCGGATCGCGCCCGTTAACCACGGCCGGCATGGTCGTCGTCTGTCTGGCATTGTTCCTGCTCTCAAGAACGACGGCAGATACCTCACCGGTCGACTTCGCCATGCGGATGCTCTTGCTCGGCGTCGGCACGTCCACGTTCAGTTCTCCCAACACCTCGGTGATCATGTCGGCGGTGCCGCCCGAACGGCTGGGCACCGCCTCCGCCTCGCAGACGACAGCGCGAACCTTCGGCAACGCCTTCGGGACGTCCGTTGGCGTGGCCGTCATGTCCTCGGTCGCCGCCAGCTTCGCTTTGGACCAGGGCATCGCCGCCGAGAGCGGCGATGCCATCATGCAGGGCTTCCGCACCGCCCTGCTCGTCGCGACCGCCGCCGCATCTCCGGCGATCCTGTTCTCACTGCTCGGCGGACAGCGGGGCGTCCGAATCGTTGCGGAAAAGGCCGCCGAGGGCGTCCAGGTCGTGCGTGAGGCGATCGAGGTCGAGATATCAGCCATGGTGCCGCTCTTCCGAGGCCAGAAGTCGATGTCGCACCGCGACAATGGCCTGAACGGACTGGACGAACGGCGGCCGGCGGCCGCGGTCGCCGTGGAGGAGGAAACGACGTGACCCATGTGATTGTCGTCGGAGCGGGAAATGCTGCCCTTTGCGCTGCACTGTCGGCCCGCGAGCATGGAGCCGAGGTCACCGTCCTGGAGAAGGCACCCGAGGGCGAGCGCGGCGGCAACACCTACTTCACCGGCGGCGGCTTCCGCTTCCCCTACGACGGCATGCAAGACATCCTCCGTGTCATCCCCGATCTCAGCGAGGCCGAAATCGACCGCGTCGACGTCGGCTCATACTCGGCATCGGATTTCCACTCCGACCTCGCCCGCGTCACCGACGGCCTGATCGACGACGGCATGGCATCGACTCTGGTCCGTGAAGCAGCGCCCACCATCGAGTGGCTGCACAATCAGGGAGTCAAGTTCACCTTGATGACCGGTCGCCAGGCCAACGAAGTGGACGGCAAACTGGTCTTCTACGGCGGACTCACGGTCGAAGCCGTCGGCGCTGGCAAGGGACTCTCCGATCAGGAGTTCGAAGCGGGCCAGCGGGTCGGCGTGAACGTCCGCTACGACTCCAAGGTCGTCAATCTGTTGCGCGACGGCCGTCGGATCACCGGAGTCGAACTCTGGACCGAAGACGCCGTCGAGCGAATCGAGGCCGACGCAGTCGTCCTCGCGGCCGGAGGATTCGAAGCCAACATCGAGATGCGCACCCGCTACCTCGGCCCCGGCTGGGACATGGCCAAAGTGCGCGGCTCGCGCTTCAACACCGGCGACGCGATCCAGGCTGCCATCGACGCAGGCGCGCAGCCGTTCGGCAACTGGTCCGGCGCGCACGCCGTCGCCTGGGACCTCAATGCCCCGCCCACCGGCAACCGCATCGTCGCCGACCTCTACCAGAAGCACTCCTACCCCTATGGACTGATCGTCAATCTGGATGGGAAGCGCTTCGTCGACGAGGGCGCCGACATCCGCAACTACACCTACGCCAAGTACGGTCGCGCCATCTTGGCCCAGCCCGAGCGCGCCGCGTTTCAGCTCTTCGACCAGCGCACCGCCCATCTCTTGCGCGACGAGTACCACGTCCGCCAGGTCACCATGGCCCAGGCCAACACGATCGAGGACCTGGCCGACTCGCTCGGCGTCGACCCCGAGGGTCTCCAACAGACCGTCGACGAGTACAACCGCTCCTGCCCCGAGCACGGAATCGACGACTTCAACCCCTCGACCCTCGACGGCGTCGGAACCCGCGGCATCGCGCCCCCGAAGTCGAACTGGGCGCTGCCCTTCGATTCACCGCCCTATCTCGGCTACGCGGTCACCTGCGGGATCACCTTCACCTTCGGCGGCTTGAAGATCGATCCGCGCAGCGGACAGGTTCTGGACACGGAGGATCGGCCGATGACCGGCCTCTACGCGGCCGGCGAGCTGGTCGGCGGCCTGTTCTACAACAACTACGCCGGCGGCTCCGGACTCATGGCCGGCAGCGTCTTCGGACGGATCGCGGGAAGGAGCGCCGCAGTTGAGCCCGTCTGAGCGCGACGAAGCCCTGTTGAGCGAAATCCTCGACTCGCCCGAGGTGCTGATGACGCCGCAACTGAGGCGCATCGCCCGGCGCGAGGCCCGAGAGTTGAAGATCGCCTCCGGCGAAGAGGTGCTCGAACTCTGCAATTTTCTGATCGAGCACGGCGGCAGCGGCAGGGTGCGACGAAAGGAACACGGCCCGGCCTACGAGTCGCGCATGGTCGCCTTCGACATCGCCTGGATGCACCGGCAGGCGTTCGCTCTCCTCAACTGGCGAGAACTCGAACGCCTGGGGCGCACATTGGACGGCTGGGCCAGCGTCGATCACTTCGCCCGCAAGCTCAGCGGCCCCGCGTGGCAGCGGGGACAGATCACCGACGCGCGCATCCACCGATGGGCGACATCGTCCGATTTCTGGTGGCGACGCGCCGGCCTCGTCTCAACGATCGCCCTCAACGAACGTCACCTGGGCAAGGGCGACGCCGCACGCACGCTGGCAATCTGCGAGCTGTTCATCGACGACCGCGCCGACCTGCACGTCAAGGTTCTCAGCTGGGCGCTACGCGAACTGGCGATCCGAGACCCGGACGCCGTGATCGAGTACATCATCGATCGCGAAGCTCGGTTGGCGCCGAGGGTGCTCCGCGAAGTCCGCAACAAGCTGGAGACCGGCCACAAGCAGGCCAAACCCTCGGAGGCCATGCAGCGTCGGATGCGCGAGCGCCGTGCGAACTGAGCCCTCCGGCAACGTGCGCTCAGACGCACGTCGGCCAACTGGCCAGCTCCTTCGTCTCACCCCTGCGCGGCGGCGTGACCGGGAAGCGCTGCAGACTCTCCAGCAGCCAGCGCCGCGTGTCAGCCGGGTCGATCACCTCGTCCAGGTTCATGATCCCGGCGGCGCCCCACGGTTCGTGACCGAGCGTCCACTCGTCGACCAGCCGCTGCCGCTCAGCATCCGGATCGGAGGCTCCGGCGATGTCGCGTGCGTGGACGACGTTGACCCCCACGCCGGGATCCATGAACGAGATCTCGGCCCCGGGCCAGGCGGTGATCAGAGCATTGCCCATGCTCCCGCCGGAGAGTGAGAAGTAGGCCAGACCAAAGGCCTTGCGCAGCACCACCGTCATCCGTGGCACCGTCATCAGCCCGAGCGCCTCCATGAACATGATCGCCTTGTGCAATAGACGCGCGTGTTCGGGCTGCGAGCCAACGATGAAGCCCGGCACATCCTGCAGCCAGATTGTCGGGATGTTGAAGGCCTCGCAGAGGCAGACGAACTGCGTGCCCTTGTCGCAGGTGTTCGGATCCAGCGCGCCCGCGTTGAACATCGGATTGCTGGCCAGGATCCCGACCGTGCGTCCGCCGATCCGCGCCAGCGCTGTGATCAGCGAACGCCCGAATCGCGGCTTCAGTTCCAGCATCTCGCCGTCGTCGACGATCCGTCGGATCACCCGGTGCATGTCATAGGCCCGCTGCCGGCGCGTCGGGACGAGGTCGGCGATCGCCGGGTCCGGCTCGGCATGGTCGTAACCGTCAACGACCGGAGGTAACTCCCAGCAGTTCGACGGAAGATAGGAAAGAAACCGTTTGATCTGCTCGATCGCCTCTTCCTCCGTCTCGGCCCACTGGTCGATCTGGCCGGTGAGATCGAGATGGATGTCGACCCCGCCCAGGTCCTGCAGGGTGATCAGCTCGCCGGTCGCAATCTCAATCACCCGGGGCGACGACACATTCAACGCCGACCCACGCACCTGGGTCGTGAAGTCGGAATAGGCGCTGTGGAAGCTGGAGCCGCCGAACGACTCCCCTACGATCGCGGTGGCCATCGGGATCCGCCGCCGCCGCCGAGCGGACTCAATCCCCGGCGGGATCTTGCTGAAGCCCTCCGAGCCCAGCGCGTCGGGCAGGCGCGCCCCGCCCGTTTCGCCGAAGTAGACGTAGGGCACCCCCTGCATCAGCGCCTGCTCATAGATCCGCTTCATCCGCTTTCCGCCGACCACCGAAGAAGAACCATGCAGCACCGTGACGTCGTCGCCGCAGCCGCTGGCCGGACGCCCGTCGATCGTCCCCCAGCCGCCGATTTTGCCGTCCCCCGGCGTCCGATCGCGAACCTCCGGGTGCTCGGAGAAGGCAAACGTGCCGATCTCGCGGAAACTGCCCGGATCGAAGAGCCGGTCCAGCCGCTCGCGGATCGTCAACCGGCCTTTGGCATGCTGCCGGGCGATCCGCTCGCCCGATCCCATCTCCGACACGATCTTCTGCCGGCGCATGAGCAGGTCTTCGCGAATCTGCTGCGGACTGAGCGGGTTGGCGGCCATATGCGGCTCCTACGCTGAGCAAGGTCGAGGCGCTGATCTTCGGACTGACCATACCCGCTGGCAGGACTAGGAGGCAGACTCGACATCAAGCGGAACCACAAGCGACTGACCGTTCGAGGTCAGCAGTATGTACGCCTCATCGACCACCACGCCCGCCTCGCCAAGCATGGCGGCGTACCGCTGAATCTGAACGTGGTACACCTCAAGCCGCTCGTCGGGAATCGCCTCATCCGACTTGTAGTCAACCAGCACCCAACGACCCTGCTCCCGGAACAGCAGGTCGGCGACGCCCTCGGTGATCGTGATCCGATCCTCATCCGATCGAATCGTCGCCAGCGGCAATTCCCGCCGAACCGTCTCTGCGCCGGCCGCGCGTTGCAACAGCCCCGATCCCAGCGCCCGTTCGATGTGTTCGATCACCGGCTCCGGAGGAATGTGATGTCTGCGGCAGATCCGAACCGTTCGACCCACTGATCGTTCCAGGTCGTTGAAGTCGGCCGCCTCCAACGCTTCGTGCACCGCCTTCCCGAAATCGAGCGGGTCGATCGATCTGAGGTCCCGTTCGCTCTCATCCGCGCCGCCGTCATACGGATCGGCCTCGATCTCATGGCCCAGCCTCGACGGCGTCACTGCTTCGATATCGCGCCGACCCCCGGCGATCGAATCCTCGTGCCGCTCGCGCCATTCGCCCTTCAGTTCATCCAGCGGCGGCACGCTCAACCTCGGCTGACGGACAGGCGCCGCATCGAATGTTCGCGGCGAGAAGACCAGCGTGTCCGTGCCGCCATCGCGGACCAGCCAGTCTGGAGCGGCCTCATCCAGATAGGTATGGAACGAATCACCGCGCGACAGGCTGTCGGCGGGGAAGGATGGCAGGATCAACCAGTCGCGAGCCCGCGTCGCGGCGACGTACAGCATCCGCCGCGCCTCCGCCTCCGAGTAGGCCCGATCACGACGCAACGCGGCGAGATAGCCGGACGTACGGAACGGAGCCCGGTCGTCGCCCAGCTTGAACTCCACCCGCTGGTGCTCTCGGTCGACGATGAAGTCCGCGCCCGACGCCGGCTGATCCTGCAGCTTGGGCACGACCACGATCGGGAACTCGAGTCCCTTGGCCTGGTGGATCGTCAGGATCCGCACCGCGTCGTCGTCGGCCTCCGTCGTCGGCGACTCCGATTCCGGCAGATTGCGAACCCCGCGCTGCGACAGCCACCGGACGAACGGCCGCAGGCTGTCGTTGCCGTTGTCGGCGAAGTGGGCCGCGCGCTGAAGCAGCATCCGCAGATTGGCCTGCCGCTGCCGCATCACGGCAGGCCGGACGCCGACACCCTGCGTCTCCAGCAGCCCGGAAGCGCGGATCACATGGTCCACCAGCTCGGGCAGCCTCAAGCGCTGCAACTCGCCGCGCAACTCGGACAACGAGGCGATCGCCCCGCCCAGCCGACCCTCGTAGCCCTCGGGCAGTGCCGCGGGATCAAGAGCCAATCGCCGATCGCCGAGAGCGCCGCGAAGCCGGTACAACTCCTCGTCCGACGCAGCAGCCAGCGGCGACTTCAACACCGCAGCCATCGCAACCTCATCACCGGGATCGTCAAGGACCCGCAACAACTGAGCCACGGCGCGGATCTCCGGCTGCTGATAGAAGCCCTGTCCGCTGTCGAAGTGGTAAGGAATACCGGCCCGATCCAGCGCGGCGGTGTACAGATCGGCGGCAGTCCGCGTCCGCACCAATACGGCGACATCACGGTACTCTGGCCGACGCTCCACGCCGGCTCTGCCGACCGTACCGAGCATCGCGTCCGGTTGTTGCATGTGGACGATCAGGTTGGCGACCAGCTCCGCCTCTGCGCTCCGAGCCTCGGGCGCGCGGTCGAACTGCCGGCTGCTCGGAATCACCGCCACCGCAGGCCCGCCTTCATCCCGATCCGGATCCGTCGCCTCCCACCGCGCCTGCGCCCTCGGATAATCGGCGTCGGCCCTCAGCACGCGCGGCAACACCCGATTGTGCCACGCGCACAGTTGCGGCCGAGCCCGGAAATTGACCGTCAGGCTGGCGACCGACGAAGTCTCCGGCGACGCCCAGAAGATGTCCCGAACCTGCTCGTAGATGTCGATGTCGGCCCGCCGAAAGCGGTAGATCGACTGCTTCGGATCGCCCGCTAGCACCAGCCGTCCGGGTCCCGGTCTGGCCTCCGTCCAGTCGTCGCTGTCCGGTTCGGCCGCCAGCAGCAGCGCGATCTCCGCCTGCAGCGGATCGGTGTCCTGAAACTCGTCAATCAGGATGGCGCGGTAACGGCCGCGCAGATCCCGACGAGCCTCGGCCGATCGCACGAGCAGGTCGCGCGCTTCGAGCAGCAGGTCGTCGTAGGTCAGCACCCCCTCGCGCCGCCGCCGCCCAGCGTCCTCGTCGATGAACCCTCGCAGTGCATTGGTCAAGCCGCCCAGCGCTTCGTCCCGCTCAGCCTGGCCCTCCACTTCCTCCTCCGACGCTTCGCCCGCGAGGTATTCGCCGCCCAGATCGCGGTTTCTCGACAGCTGTTCGGCGGCAAGCTGGAGATCCCGGAGTTGCAGTCCGAGGTCCAACGCCCGCTGCAGCCCGGATTGCGGCGCCTCGTCGCTCCACAACCACGATCGCCAGGATTGGGCGAAGCGGAGATCGGCCTGGAGCTGATCGAGCACGCGAAAGTCGGGGTCCAGACCGGCATCGAGCGCTCGCTCGCGCAGGATGTTCGCGGCGAACGCGTGGATCGTCTGGATCGGGGCGGCGTCGACATCCCGCAGCGCCTCCTGCATCCCTGCCCCCGCGAGTTCCTCCCGAACCCGTTCGCGCAGTTCCCCCGCCGCCTTCTCGGTGAACGTGATCGCGACGATCTCGGAAAGCTGCCGCCCGTTGCGGACGAGGTTCACGATTCGCGCCACGATCACTGACGTCTTGCCCGAACCTGCGCCGGCCTCGAGAAAAAACGAGGTGTCCAGTTCGTTGATGAACCGCTCACGCACGTCCTGGTCGGCCGGAGGCTGGCGGTCGTCGCTCATACGCGCTGCCGCCGCAGGATTTCCAGATCGCGAACGGCGTCCTGGTGCTGACGCGCCTTGTGCTCATAACGCCGACCGACATCGACCGTGCAGACCGACTCGTACGGACAGCGCCGGCAGTTGGGTCGCTCGCGCAACGGGGTGCCCGGATACGGGATGAAGTTTGCCGCCTCCAGCCGGTCGGCGATCAGCGCCAGGGTGTCGCGCAGACGCTCGCCGTCGCTGTGAGCAGACGCTCCGCCGCTGGACATCAACGACTCGCCCTGCAGCGTCTGCGACTCAAACTTTCCCCTGCTGCTCACCGAGCGGTGCTCAACCTCGGCCTCTCGAATCGCAACCCCGCGTTGGCTTAACGCGCTCAGCTCGGCTACTGACAGAAATGACGACCCATTGACGAAGCCGCGAACCTCGGGAACCGTGCGTCCCGTGAAGAGACTCAGCGCTCGCTGCCGCCCGCTCGCGTGGACGTCGATCCGGTCGATCATCCCCCGCAAGCGCAGCGTCCGGTTCTTGCTCACCCGGATCGGAGCGTCGTCGAAAGCGGCATTGACCTCCAGCGGCCGCCAACCGCCACGAGCCTCGGACGCCTCGCGCCGACGCGCCCGGTCGAGGTCGCGCAGGATCTCATTGCGCGTCGCCGACGCTCGCGCCGGCGGACCGAGCAGGCCGGAGCCTTCAGCCGAATCGAGAATCCGGCGAGCCACGGTGTTCAGGTAGCCGGGACTGTCGCTGTACTCGAACCAGGTCCGATCCTCCTTGAAGTGCTCATACTCCCGCACCCAGCTCGAGAGGATCCGGCGCATCAGGCGATCCCGATTGAGCAGTTGACCCCGATCCGGGCCGGCCGGCTCCGTGCCCCCTTGCACGCCGATGATCTGTTGCAGGTAGAAGCGGTAAGGGCAGGTCACATAGGTCTCGAGCGCCGAGGCCGTCCAGATCCGCTCGAGCGGACGCCAGTCGTCGGCGATGCCATCCGCATCGAGCAGCCCGTCGTACTCGCTGAACCTCGGAGCATTGCGTTCCCGCCGCGCCCGATCAGCCGCCTCGGTCTCCGGCCGGATCTGACCAAGCAGCGCCGAGATGTCAACGCCTGGGGCCGTCAAAAGCGCAAGATCGAGACTGCGCTCATCCGGTACCCCAACGACACCGGACCAATCCTCAGCCTCGACCTGCTCCTGTCCCGGTCGTCTCGTCACCAGCGCCGTGTCGATCCGCTCGATCCGGCCGCGCTCCACGAGCGCGGACTCGGGCTCCAGCCCGACGCTCCCGGCCGCCGATTCGAGAATCAGCGACGAGGGCCGAGCCGGGCCGCCGACGGCGCTGCTTCTCCGGCTCCAGCTCGCCGTGAACTGCTGCACGGCCGCGCCGCGCGCGAGCGCCCAGGCATGACGATCGCTGTCTGCCCGTTCGCGTTGCAGCGCCAGCGCGTTCGGAATTCTCGCATTGATCGCTGCCCGTTCGTCGTCGGTCAGCAGCGGATCCTGTCGCCCGACCGCCGGGAACACCCGCTCGGCCGCGCCCGCCACGAACAGCGCCTCATAGCGAATCCCGCGAGCCGGGCCGCTCGCAGCTCCCACGTTGACGCCGCCGATCAGACGCCTCGGATCGCGGACCACTCGCGAGCCGAACGCGCGGTTGAGCGCTGTCAAGCCGTCCTTCGGGGACCACTCCGCGCCGATCGCGTCGTGGCCGCGTAACTGGTCGAAGCTGTCCCGCACAGCCTCGAACAGGTCATCACCTCCGAACAGCGACGGTTCGCTGAAGTAGGTTTCGTACGCCCCGACCAACGCATCCGCGGCCGCTCCCCAGGAGCCACACTCCTCAAGTTCCCGGCTGCGTTCGCACAGGTCGCCCAGGAGCTCGCCCAGAGGCTCCGCCGGCTCGCCTGCTTCGCTCGTCCCCGTCGACCCGCGCCACGCGAGCAGGCGTTGCTCCATCTGATGCAGCCCCTGCGTCAGGCCCGCGTCCAGCGCCGCCCGTTCCCACCCGGCTGGACGGCGAGTCTGGCCAAGTGGACGCTCGCAGAGCGATCGATGCGAGATCCAGTCGAGCAGCCCGCTGCGCTCGACATGCTCCGGATCCAGCAGGATGCCGGCCAGACCGAGCGCGGCGTGGCCGATCGGCGCTTGCGACAGTCGCCGACCGCCGACTCTCCACGACAGAACCCCCGCCCGTTCCAGCGCAATGCAGATCCGCTCGTCCGCCGGAGCGCCCTGCTGATGCAGAACCGCGATCCGGTGGAACGCGACCCTCTGACCTCCAAGCTGCAGGACGCGCGACGCGATCTCGTCCGCCTCCGCCGTCGGATCGCCGGTGCTGAAATAGCGCTCCTCCGCCGGCGCGGCGGCAGGGATCAGCGAACGGATCACCCGCGGATTCAGCTCGTTCCGCAGCGCCGACAGCGTTCGCTGAGCAGGCGATGCCGCATCGTCCGAAGGCGCAACCAGCAACATCCGCACATCGACCGCTGCCGACACTCGGGCCAGCAGCAGCCGCTGGATCCGGGTCAGGTCGTAGATCCCGGAAACGATCAGCGGCGCATCGCCCAGCGCTTCGCGAAACGCCGAGTCTGGCGTCGCCGCATCGATCGCGTCCTCATACCGCGAGGTACGGTCCGCGCAGGCCGACACCGCCTCCAGCCAGGCCGAATGGATCCTCCTCAGATCGCCCTCGGGCAGATCATCCGGCGACAGCGCCGCCTCGCGCAGATCGGTCAGCGTCCGCAGCAGAGCCGACGCAACGCCGGGCGCGTCGGGATTCAGCTTCTCCAGCGAAAGCGTCCCCAACACTCGGCGCAGCGTCGCCAGATCCGCCCCTGGCGGCCACGTCCGACGTTCCCTCGCCTCCCCCAGTTGCAATGCCGCCTGCGCCAGGTCAACGGGAGTGAACCCATACACCGCGGCGAGCGCGCCGCCATTGGCCTCGGCCAGCATCCGTTGCGTCGACAGCCGCTGCAAAGCGGAGCCGTGGAGAAGGTTCAGCCGTTCCAGCGGAGACGAGCGTTCCGCCGCCAGCTGGGTCAGCCGCAGGTCATTGGCGGCCGGATCCGGCAGGACTTCGATCGTCAGGGACATAAGGAGGTCAGGGTAGACCTCTCGACCGAATCAAACGCATGAAGCGGGGGCCGCTCCGTAGAGCTGCCCCCGCCCCAACCGGTCCCCGCGGAGGGGGATGGGCCGTCGGTCTACCGCCTACCCACTTCCTGAGCAGCGGCAGGCGCTTAGACGGCGGCCGGTCCCCGTTCACGGGTGCGTACGCGGACTGCGTCCTCGACATCCAGCACGAAGATCTTGCCGTCGCCGATCTGTCCGCTGGCCGCGTTCTCGACAATCGCGTCAATCACGTCGTCCAGCGGCGTCGTGT
>JAPPNI010000021.1 GCA_028873865.1 Chloroflexota bacterium
TTGCGCGACTGCTCCATGAGGGTCTGGAGCGTCGCGACGTCGAACACGTTCCGTTCCGGAATGCGAACCGTGACGGTCTCCTGTCTCACGACCTCTTCATGACCTCGTTGCAGGCTCAACCAGTACGCCCGCCGCCGCAGGACGAGCTCCTCGGTCGTCACCGTCATCCACTGCACCTCGTCCCGCGGCAGGTCCAGCACCACGAGCAACCGCGGTGTCTGCGTTTCAACGCGAAGATCGTCGTAGTTCTTGATTCCCAACCGCAACCGGCGGAAGCCGTCCTGCGCTTCGGCGAGTTCGGCCGTGGCCTTCAGTTGCAGGTCGAGGGCCGGCCGACGCGGCCCACCCGCCATGATCCGCACATCGACGCTGTCCCGGTCAGGCACCGGCACCGCCGTCGAGAATCCCGCGCGCGCCGCCAGGGCCTTGACGTACGCTAGAGACAACCCCTCCTTCTGGTCCGGGCCGGTTAGCAGCGTCGCTGTCATGCGATTGCTCCGACGAGCCTCTCGGCGTCGCCCACCCGCATCTCTCCCGAGATCAGCTTCGGCAGCAATGTGTCGCGACAATTGGCCAGTACGTAGCACTCGTCTACGGCTGCCCTCGCTCGTCCAAGCAGTAACCGGGCGGTGCGCCCGAACTCCACGCCGATCGCCTCAGGCGGCGAGGGTATCGAGAACCCCAATAGCGCCGAGGCCGACACACGCTGACGCCCGCTCGTCCCAGTCATGTTCTGGATCGCGAACTCTCGGAATCGGCTGGTACGCGCCAAGAAGTACGCGAACTCGCTCGGGAGTGGACGTTTGGGCTTCAGGACGATATATTCTGTCGATCCCCACCCGATTTCGTCGTTTCGCAAGAAGTCAACGTAGGCGGTTTTTCCGTTCTCCAGGCATGGCGTAATCCGCGCCACCAGCGTGTCTCCATTGGCGAACCGCATCCCCGAGCCGAACGGTCGCCGGACGACCGAATCGGGCGCGTGACGAAGTGTCGGCATATTCGCCATGTCGAGATAGGTTGCGACGTCCCCTTTTCGCAATGGCCTTGACGGGTTGACGTCCATCAACTCGGGCAGCGGCAGCAATGGCCAGTCCTCCGGTATCTCGCCCACCTCGGAGTTTACCAGCCGGTCCGGGAACAGGTCGGCGATCTCCTTCGGCAACACGGTGTCGCGACCCTCCATCTTGGCCCGCACCGGGTCGAAATCGACGAACCAGGACCGGAACAGTGCCCTTGCCATTGCCTCCAGAGTTGTATTCATGCGCCGGTTCATCTCGATATTTTCGTCTAGAACCGAGAGGATGCCGGCAATATGTTCCTGGTTCGCTCTTGGAGGAATGGGAACCCGAAACTGGCGTAAGCTGCTGAGCGGCTGACCTATCCCCGGCGTGCCCACCTGAGAGGAGTATCGCATGATCTCGGCGCGTCCGGTGTCCGATCTGAAGTAGTAGAAGAGAAACAGGGGTGAGACCTTCTCAGGATCAGGCCGGAATTTCATTAGACTCGTGGAGAGCATGTATCTCGCTTTGTCGCCAGGGATGATAGCGACTTCTCCAATGGAGCCTCTATGCGGAAAGACAAGGTCGCCCTCGTGGGCGTTGCAGTTCGGCAGTCCATCTGCGAAATCGTCGGAGACGTACACCCACTCGTTCTGCCAGGCCCTGCTGGTTGAGATGTTGGTTCCTCGAATGACCGGCACACCGGAGGGCGTATAAACGTCAGACTTCATCCTCGAGCCGAAGGGGCCAATTGCAATTGATCCCGGCTCGTCGCTGGATACTTCCTCCAGCGGGACAACGGGCCACTCCGAGCCGGATTCAGAAGTTGCCCGGCCGCGCCGCTCGGCATTCGGCGCAGCGCCGTCGCTCATCACCACGTAGCCGCGTTCGATCTCCCGGTGAAGCCGTTCCGGCAGGCAGGCCCAATCCTGGGCTTCGACCAGGAACGGGATGGTCGATTCGCGGATCGCATCCTCGAAGTCCAGCAGTTGCCCGGCCGGCAGCTTCTTCATGTCGGGAGCGCGCAGGACGAGGTCGAGGTCGCTACCGTCGTGGGCGCGGCCGGTGACGGGGCTGCCACAGGCCCAGCCATAAAACCCCGGG
>JAPPNI010000018.1 GCA_028873865.1 Chloroflexota bacterium
ATCGGTGGGCGGGCGGGGTGACAGTTTCTACCGTCTGACCTCACTGACCCTCCGACATACAAGACGACGAAGAGTCCCAAAAGGTTCCCGCAGAGGGGGAAGAGTTACGCGCCGGCGCCGGTCCCCCGCAGCCGCGGGTCGAGAACGTCGCGCAGGGCGTCGCCCAGCAGGTTGAATGCCAGCACGATCAGTGTGATCGCCGCGCCGGGCGTCAGCGCCAGCCACGGCCAGCGGTCGAGGTTTCCGCGTTGAGTCGCTTCGAAGAGGATGAATCCCCAGGTCGGATTCTCGGCTGAGTTCGCGCCCAGGCCGAGGAACGACAGCGCCGCTTCTGCCAGGATCGTGCCGCCGATCGTGACCGATGCGATCACCAGGATCGGAGCCATGATGTTCGGCAGGATATGCCAAGCAATGATCCGCAGTGGCCCGGCGCCAATCGTCCGTGCGGCTTCGATGTACGTGTTCTCAAGCGTCGAGAACACAGTTCCCCGCACGACACGCTGAGTCCCGGGTATCAGGAAAATCACGATCACCAGAATCACCGTCGTCATGCTCGGCGTCAGCACAGTGACCAACGTCATCATCAGCAGCAGCGGCGGTAGCGCCTGGAACGCGTCGGAGATGCGTTGCAGGAGCAGGTCCGTGGCTCCGCCGGCATAGGCCGACGTCATACCAATGATCATGCCACCGAGAATGCCGAGTCCGGTGGCGACGATACCGATGATGATGGCCGGACGCGCGCCGAAGATGATCCTGCTGAATAAGTCACGGCCGAGCGAGTCGGTCCCGGCAATGTGGTCGGGCCAGGTCGGTGCGCCCAGCTTGTTAATGATGTCGGTTTCGCTGGCTGGATACGGCGAGAAGCCGGGAATGATGGTCTCCCCGCCGACGCTGATGTCCTGTCCGAAAATCGCAGCGACGATCAGGATCAGGATGAATACCGCCCCGATCGCGCCGAGCGGCTTGTTACGCGCGTGCCGCCCCCAGGTCTTCCAGAATCCCGGGCTGTCACCCCGAGTTTCGAGTGCAATCTCTGCGACGTCCGCAGTCGCTGCCATAGAGCTGCCTTCCGATCCCTATCCCTAGGAGTAACGGATTCTTGGATCCAGCCACGCGTAGCTGAGATCGACGAGGATGTTGATGAAGACGACACCGAAGCCGACGACGAGCGAAATGCCCAGCACGAGCGTGAAGTCAACCTGCCGAATCGCTCGGACGGCAAGCGCGCCGATTCCGTCGATCCGGAAGATGAACTCGACAATCACCGCGCCGCTGATCAGGAAGGCGAACTGATTCGCGAAGATCGTGATGACCGGAATCAGGGAATTCCGAATCACGTGACGCATGATGATCGCCCGCTCGGCCAGGCCCTTTGCCCGGGCCGTGCGCACGTAGTCCTCGTTGACCACTTCAAGCACCGTCGAGCGCTGCATGCGCATGACCGTCGCCATCAGCGATGCCGAGAGCACTAGTGACGGCGCGATCAACCCCTCCAGGTTCCGTCCAACTCCGTCCCAGATGTAGGGCGGATCGATCGTCGAGAGCGACACTCCCAACCAGGCGGCGCCGAAGGTCACGACCAATACCGCCAGGAAGAAGTTGGGCACAGCGAGCCCAAGAATGGCGAACACTCTGGAGGCGTAGTCACCCACTCCTCCCTGCCGGATGGCAGAGAACACTCCAATCGGGATCGCAATCAGTGAGGAGATCAGCGTCGCCATGATCACGAGCTGGACGCTGCGCGGCAGCCGATCCTGAATCATGCTCCAGACGGGCAGGCTGGTGGCGAACGACTTGCCCAGATCCCCGTTGAACGCGTCCCACAGCCAGTTGCCGTAACGCTCAAGCACCGGCTTGTCGAGACCGAGATCGATCTCGTACTGTTCAATCTGTGCGGGTGTCAGGTTGGCGCCCTGCGGGCTCTGGTTGAGCAGCCGCGTCAGCGTGTTGCCGGGCACCGAGTTCACCAACATGAACACAATGAACGACAACATCAGGAGCACGAACAGTGCTCCGATAATCCGGCGGACGATGTAACCGGTCATCGCGCCCTCCGCTGCTCTACACCACCGGGGAGACGGCTCGCTCAGCGCTCAGCGCTGAGCGAGCCCTCAATCGGTTAGAGGTTCTTCCAGATCCTCTCGGTGTTGGTCGCGCCCCAACCGGGGTTCCAGGCGTTGTAGGTGTCCATCTGACCGAACAGGTACTCGCGCCGCGCGGCCATGCGATACGGGTTGACGCAGAAGATGCGCCACATGTTCTCGAGCTCGCGAACGCGAATCTTCTCAAGAATCTCCGAGCGCTTGACGACATCCAACTCCTGGCGCTGCTCGACCGCCCACTGGTCGACGTCCGGGTCGTTGATCCCGTAGATGTTGCCCGGGCTCTCCGAGTGCATCCGGCCATAGGCGAGACCATCGGCGTCCATCTCACTGCCGACCAGCCAGGTGAACAGCGTGCCGCTGTACTCCTTGGTGAACAGCAAGGCGAGCCAGGATTCCCACTCGATCTGCTCGTGCTCGACGTTGGCGCCGAGGTTCCGGTTCCACTGGTCGACAACCAGGAGGAAGTGGTCGAGGTAGAAGCCGGGCACGGTGTGGAAGGCGGCCTGGAACGAGAGCGGATTGTCCTCGTTGTAGCCGGCCGCGTCGAGCAAGCGCTTGCCTTCCGCCGCATTGAAGACGTGGAAGTCGCCCAGCTCCTCGAACGTCCAGGGCCACTCGCGGAAGCCCCAGGGCGAGCTTTCGTCCTTGAAGAACGTCCAGTTCTGCCCGTAGCCGCCGGCGGCCAGTCCGTAGTAGACACCGGCCGCCTGCTCCTCGCGGTCCATGCCCAGCGAGAGCGCCTGGCGGACGCGTGGGTCGTTGAACGGCTCGGCGGTCAGGTCCTTGAAGGTCATGTGCGGCTGCCAGCCGGGCGGCGGCGCCGTGACCTGCACGACCATCTCCGGGTGCTGCTCGATCGCGCGCTCGTACTCGGTGATGTCCTGGAGACGGATCCAGTCGGTCTCGCCCGTCTCCCAGGCGGCCCACTCGGACTCGCGCTGGCCGACGAAGTCGAGACCGTGGATGTTGTCGATGTAGGGCAACTGCAGGCCCGTGCGCGGGTCCTTCTTGTGGTACTCGGGGTGTCGGCTGCCGCGCCACTCCGAGCCGGTCGTCGCGCTGTCGAGGTTGAAGGGACCGGTGCCGACCGTGTTCTCAGCCAGGTCGAGCAGACTCGGCTCCTCGACGAACTCCGGCGCCACCACGGTGTGGAACGGGTTCATCATGTTGTTGAGCAGGTACGCAGCCGGCTCGGCCAGGTTGAACCGCACGGTGTTGCTCGTGTTGTCGTGATCGATCGTGTTGACGGCCGTGTACGACGACGCCTGGACGCGACCTTCCTCACGAAGCGCGTCATACGCAATCTTCACGTCTTCCGCGGTCATCGCCCGACCGTTGACCGGCGGCTTGTCCTGCCAGGTGATGCCATCTTGAAGCTGGAACACCACCGTGGTCGGCTCTGGCACTTCCCAACCGTCCGCGAGGTCGCCCTCGTTGAGGTAGTAGTGCGCGTTCGCGTAGTCGTCCATCGGGAAGACCACGAGCTGGCTATAGAACATGGGCGCGAAGGCGGCCATGAGGCTGGCGTTCGGTCCCAGCACGTTCCAGTTGGCCGGCGCGGCGTGGGCCAGACGCCAGGTGCCGCCGTGCTTGGGTCCATCGGCCTGACCGGGAAGGTTCTGCAGCTTCGACCAGTGGAAGCGCAGACGCCATTCCTGCTCAGCAGTCAGCGACATCGCCTCTTCTTCGGCGGTCAACTGACCGGGAAGCAGCGCCACTGCTTCTTCCTCCGCAGTTTCCTGCTGCGTGGTCGCCTGTTGGGCGGCAGTCTGCTGAGCCTGTTGCTCGGCCTGCTGCTGCGCTTGCGGTTGAGGTTGAGCCTGCTCTTGCTGCTGAACCTGCGCCGCGGCCTGCTGGCCATCATCGTCATCATCACCACAGCCGACCAGCGCCAGGCCGGCGGCGCCAACCCCAGCTCGGGCCGATGCACTCATCAGCGAGCGCCGGCTGAGGCGCTTGCGCTGCATCCGCTTCCAGTAGTTGCGCTCTGTCATGGTTCGCTCCTTCTGTGACCAGCCGGCCGAACTGCAGAAGGTCCGCAGCGCAGGCGGCGTTACGCGTGGGCGTAATATAACCCTTCGTAGTCCGGATGTATAGGAGCGGTCAGGTGTCTGATTCCAATCCGGTTGCTGAAGCGATCGAAAATCGCGTGCGTCAGTTCCTGGCTGACTGCGAGATCGCCTTCGAGACCATCGCCTGCCGACCGGACCAGGCCGACACCGATGTGTTCTGCGAGGTCTTCGGCATCCCCCACGACCGATCGGTCAACACCATCCTGGTGGCATCGAAAAAGGAACCCAGGAGCTACGCCGCCTGTCTGGTCCTTGCCAACACGCGGCTGGACGTCAACCGCACCGTGCGCAAGGAAATGGGCGTCCGAAAATGCTCGTTCGCGTCATTCGAGGAAACGGAGAAGGTGACCGGCATGATCTCCGGCGGCGTCACGCCGTTCGATCTGCCGCCGGAGATCCCCGTGCTGATCGACTCCCGGATCACCGGTGAGGACGTGATGTGGCTCGGAGGCGGCAGCCGGTCGCTCAAGGTTGGAGTCAAGGCCGACGATCTCGCCCGGCTTCCCAATGCTCGCGTCGTCGAAGGGCTGGCCGGCTAGCAATCGGCTAGTACTCGGTGAGCCGCTCTTCGAGCGCCACGATCTCTTCAATCGACACGGCGCCGTCGCCCAGGCCCGCCCGCAGCGTCCGCTTGGCCGTCAACTGCAGTGCTCGATTGGCCGGCGTGGGCACCCCGTGTTCCAGGCCCAACAACACGATCTCTCCGTTGAGCCAGTCGGTCTCAATCGCCGGTAGCCCCCGGCGGAATGACTGCCAGGTCGAACTGCCGCCGCGCTCGACACCGGGGATGTCGCCGGCGCTGAAGGTTGCCGCCCGTCGCTCGCCGACCTCCGCGCGAGGCGCGTAGTCGATCTCGGCGGCCTCATAGCAGGCGGTGGCCTCGTCGCGCATACGCCGCATGAACGCACGCACCTCGTCGCCGGCAGAGCGCAGCGCAGCCTCTCCGCAGAGCGCGCCGACCGCATTGCCCAGGTTGTCCAGCAGCTTTCCGTACTTCAGACGCATCACATTCGGATCTGGCCGAGCGTTGAAGCCGGCCGCCGACAGGTCGGCGCAGACCTGTGAGATCGTTTCATCCACGCCATTGGGGAATCGGCCACTGTCCAGCAGTCCCGGCTTCGGTGCTCCGAACAGCGCGATTTCGCCAGGCACCAGGAAGGTCGCCGGCATCACCACCAGCATGCCGTACACGTTGAGGAATCGTCTCGCCGCGCTGCGCTCATTGGCGACACCATTTTGGCCGCAGATGATGGGAGTCTCAGGTCCGGCGCAGCGCTCAAGGTCGTCGAGCGCGCCGGACGTGTCCTGTCCCTTCATGGTTAGAAGCACCACGTCGCCCTCGGCGAAATCCAGCTCCGAAGGATGTCCAACGGCCCTAACCGCGACGCGCTGTTCACCTCCGGGGCGGCGCACCAACAGCCCGTGATCCTGCATCGCCGTCAGATGATTTCCGCGGGCGATCAACACCACGTCGCAACCCGCCTGTTGCAGCAGCGCGCCGATTCCCGCGCCGATCCCGCCGGCGCCGTAGATGATGTATCGCATATCGACGTCCTCTGGACTGGTTCAATCTATTCGCAGGCGTCAACAGTCTGAAATGCGAAACGCGGCTGATCAAGACGATCAGCCGCGTTTCGGGACTCCGTCCGTCTGTCGCGGCTAGGACTCAGGCTCCTCCGACTCCGTCGAGTCGTCGCCGGCGTCGTCCGGCGGGCTCGGCGGTGGACCGGCGAACATCGACTTCAGTTCGCTTGCGCGTTCCCGGTCGGCCAGCGTTGGCTCAATCAGGATTTTCGCCCCGTTGAAGAAGACCTCGGCGTTCAACTGGCTCAGCTCGAGCGTGTAGGCCATGGCCATCGCCGAGACGGCGAGGTAGCCCTGCACGACCGGATGATCCCAGACGACGAAGAGCAGCTGACCGTCGCGGACGGCGTCGGCCAGGGTGTCGCTAAAGCCGAAACTGGCCAGCGCAGTGTCCGATCCGGCCTCCTCCACGGCGCTCATGGCCGCGACCGCGCTGTCGTGGTTCAGGGTCAGGATGGCCCCGACATCGCCTGCGGCGATTCGTTCAACGATCAGCGATTGCAGATATTGAGGCTGGGTGCGACCCTGATGCTCCGCGTCATCGTCCGGCACGCCCGACAGGTCCACAGAGATACGTTCGACCTCTCCGCCGTCGTAGCTCTGCTCGATGCCGTCGCAGCGATCGCGCAGACCGACATTGTCCTCCTCGTGAATGATGCACAGCAGGGTCCCGCTGACCCCCGCCTCGTCGAACTCATCTCCCGCCCGGACACCGCCGGCGAAGTCATCAAGACCGATGTGCAGGAGCGATCCCACGCTGTCGGCGTCTTCCGCGCCGGAGTTGAAGGTCACCACCTGGATGCCCGCGGCCTGCGCCTCGGCGATCGGCTCCCGCAGGTCATCGGCGTACGGCAACGACGTGGCAATCGTGATCGGATCGTGGCTGATGCAGTCGCGAAGGTCGGCGGCATGCTCAGCACTGTCGCGAGCGGCATAGAGCACCATGTCGACGCCGTACTGGTATCCGGCCACATCCGCGGCACTCAGGGTCCAGCGCCAGAATCGGTCCTCAGTGGGATATGCGTGGCCGAGGACGCACATCACCGGCGGCTGCCGCTCCTCGATGACGACCGTGACGTCAACCGGATTGGTGTACCGCCACCGGTCGACCGGCGCGTCGGCCGTCAGGAAACGTGCCGGAGGAAGCTCCAGATCGTTCCAGCTCTGGTCCGCGTCGAGCTGCTGCAGCTTGACTTCGACGCGGCCGTCCGCCAAACGCTTGACTCCGACCCGTACCTCGCTGGTCACGCTGATCGCCGCTTGCACTACTCCGAGTGTGATCGCCCCCAGCACCAATCCAATGACAAGTGTGAGCAAGTGCGATTTGCCTACGCGTTTCATGCTGCCTCCTGGAGATACTGTGTCCGAATGAATTCCCGCTGATCATAACGTTGACCCCCGAGCTTACATAACTGCCCAATCGCAGGCCGGTGAGGCGCTGACAACGGCGACCGTCCGCAACGGACCCGACTTCGCGAGCGGCGTCTACTATGCCTAGCGACGGCCGAAGCAGCACATCGGAGCGTTCGCAATGACCGACCAGTCCGTTCTCCCGCAGATCGACGGCGAACTCGAAATTGAGGGACTGGAGGCCCCGGTCCGCATCGTCCGAGATCGATGGGGCGTGCCACACGCCGAAGCGGGGTCCGCCCGCGACGCATTTTTCGCCCAGGGATTCTGCCTCGGGCAGGATCGGGGTTGGCAGCTCGAGCTCTATCGCCACATGGCCCACGGACGCGCTGCGTCCTTGCTCAACAAGGGCCTGTTGCGCATCGACCGGATGAACCGCACCCTCGGCTTCGGCCGGGACGCCGCCCGCGAGTGGGAAGAACAGTCCGATGAGGCGCGGATGATCCTCCAGGCCTACGCCGACGGGGTCAACGCCGCGATCGCCGCCGGCCCGGCGCCGGTCGAGTTTGATCTGCTCGAACACGAGATGCAGCCCTGGTCGCCGGTTGACTCGCTCGCGATCCTCAAGATGGTCTCGGCCAACGTGCACTGGGCAACCAAGATCGGCAACGGCGCCGTGGCGTCGCGATTGGGCGTCGAGGCATTGCAAGCGTTGATTCCCGACGTTCCTACCGACTCTGCCCTGATCGCTCCCGCTGGCGCCTCATGGACCAACGGGGCGCACGCGTTTGCCGGCGCGCTGGCCGACCTCGAGTCGGAGCCTGGAACGAGGCGCGGCGGGCTCGACGGCTCCAACTGCTGGGTGATCGACGGCGCGCACACCGCCAGCGGGAAACCGCTCGTGGTCGGCGATCCGCACCTCGCCTTCAGCGTGCCGCCCCAGTGGTACGTCATGCACATGCAGTGCCCCGACTTCACCGTCGCCGGCCCGTGCAACCCCGGATATCCCGGCCCGGTCTACTACGGACATAACACCCGGATCGGCTGGACGATGACCCACGCCCAGGGCGACCGCTGGGACGTCTATCGCGAGCGGATCAACCGCAACGGCTCCGGTCTCGAGGCGAAGTGGCTCGACGGTTCCGAACCGTTGCAGCGCCGCGACGAAGTCATCGAGATCCGCGGAGAAGAAGCGATCACGCAGACCATCTGGTCCACGCGCCACGGACCGGTTGTCCAGGGCGATCCTGAATCCGATGAAGAAGTCCTGGCGGCCCGCTTCGGGCTCGCCGAACCCTGTCATGACTTCGATGGCATGCTGACCATCTTCACCGCCGACAACATCCACGACGCGCGCCAGGGGTTCCGCTGCTACGACTCGATCTCCGGCAACTTCTGTTTCGCCGACCAGCAAGGCGATATCGGCTACCAGTACACCGGCCGCGTTCCGATTCGGGAACCCAAACTGACGCCCGTCAACGGCTGGGATGGCCAGCACGAGTGGAACGGAGACGTCCCCACCGACGAGCTTCCTCAGGATCTGAATCCCGCCGACGGCGTGATCATCACCGCCAACAACCGCACCACGACCGACGACTACCCCTACTACCTCAGCTTCAGCCAGACCCCCTATCGAGCCGACCGCCTGCGCCAGCTGCTGCAGGGCCGCGACGACTGGTCGCCGGAAGACATGCCCGAGGTCCAGTCCGATCAGACCAGCCTCCACGCCCGATTCATGGCCGGTCGCGTGGGAGAGGCGAAAGTCGCCGCCAATGGAGCCGCCGAGTTGCAGTCGATGATCTCCGGTTGGGATGGACATATGGCGGTCGACTCGACCGCCGCACTGACCTACTACGAGTTTTGCGAGCAACTCATCGCCCTGACTGTCCGAGCGTACTTCGACTCGCCATCACGGCTGGCGGCGAGCTCCTATGAGGAGATGCGAATCCTGCACGAGCAGCTCCACGCGGACAGCGCCCTCACCTTGCCCGACGGCAAGACCTGGGACGATGTCATCGGCGAAGCGCTGGCCACGACCGCAACCGTGTTGGCCGAGCGCCACGGCAACGACCGCAGCCAGTGGCGTTACGGCGATGCGCACCCGGTCACCTGGCGTCACAATCTCGGCCGGGATCCCGAGCGCGCGGCCCGCTTCAATGTCGGCGACTTCCCCAAGGGCGGCGACGGCAACACCCCCAACAACGCCACCGGCCTGATCAATCAGCCCGCCGACCACGGCGTCAGCTACCGCCAGATCTTCGATCTGTCCAACCTCAACGGCGCGCGGATCGTCCTGCCGCCGGGTAACTCCGGTCGTCCCGACAGCCCCCACTACAACGACCACATCCACAAGTGGCTTGAGATGGAGTACTTCCCGCTCTACATCGAATGGGATGACATCGAGGCCAACAGCGAAGGCAGCCTGACGCTCAACCCGGCCTAGAGCGCGGTCGCCTCGACACTCTGTCGAAGGATCAACAGCCCGCGCTCAAGCGCCTCGTCTGCGATCGTCAGCGGCGGCATCAGCTTGACCACGTCGGAGGCCGCCCCGCCCGACGTTTCCATCAGAAGCCCTCGCTCGAAGGCTGCTGCGCAAATCTTGGAAGCCAGGCCGTCGATCGGCGTGTGAAGCCCCTGCAGGAACCCGCGTCCGCGAACGGTCGCTCGTATCGATTCGTGCTCCGCCGCGATCGACTCGAGCTCCGCCTGGATCATCGTGGACTTGCGACGCACTTCGTCTGAGAGCGATTCCTCGACCCACCAGTTCAGCGCCTCGGTCGCCGTCACGAATGCCGCGTTGTTGCCCCGGAACGTGCCGTTGTGTTCACCTGGCGACCAGATATCGAGGTCGGGACGAATCAACGTCAGCGACATCGGCAGGCCGCTGCCCGAGATCGATTTGGACAGGCAGATCAGGTCCGGCTCTATCCCGGCCGGCTCGAAGGAAAAAAACGTGCCGGTCCGGCCGCAGCCGGCCTGGATGTCGTCGACGATCAACAGCACGTCGTGTCGCTGGCAGCACTCGGCCAATCGCCGCAGCCAGCCGAAGTCGGCGGTGTGCAGTCCGCCCTCGCCCTGGACCGTCTCCACAATCACCCCGGCAACCGACGTGCCATCCTCGACCAGCATCGCATCCAGCACCGAAATGGTGTCAACGTCAGCGCCAAGCTCACCGTCGTACGGAGCCGTGAGTTGGTGTTCCAGCGGAATACCGGCCGACTCGCGCTTGGCGACATTGCCGCTCAGCGCCAGAGCGCCCAGCGTCATCCCGTGAAACGCATTGGTGAACGAGACGATCTCTCGTCGCCCGGTCACCTTGCGCGCCAGCTTGAGCGCCGCCTCGACCGCGTTCGTCCCGGTCGGACCGGGGAACATCACCTTGTAAGACATCCCGCGCGGCTTGAGGATCACCTCGTTGAATCGCTGGAGGAAGTCCCGCTTGGCCGTCGTCGCCATGTCGAGCGAGTGCATGATCCCCTGCGACTGCAGATAGCGAGTCAGGGCGGCGATCATCTCATCCGGATTGTGTCCGTAGTTGAGACCGCCCGCGCCGGAAAAAAAATCGAGGTATTCGCGACCCTGCTCGTCCCACAGCGAAGCGCCGTGCGCCCGCGACCAGACGGCGGGCCAGCCCCGGACGTAGGAGCGAACCTCCGACTCCAGTTCGTCGAACGCCTCAAGTCCGCTCATCGCAGAGACACCGGAGACCATCCACCACCCTCACAATCAGGCACCCCGCCGGAGGCCGCTACCCCCACTATGCCCGATCTCGAACTCGAAATCTCGTCTGCTCTGGTCATTGATTCCTAGCTGTGACTGTTCTGCGAATGATGCGGGTGATGGTCGGTTCCCTGATCGATGTCGTGCTCGCAGTGATCGGGCGGCGCGACGTCGAGGCCGGGATTGCGGTCGAAGAATCCCCACGGCTTCAGGCTGAACCCGGCGCGCTGCACCGGCATGACCGGCCAGTCTTCCGGACGTACGAGATGGTTCATTCCCACGGTGTACCAGAGCACGACATCCGCCTGTTCCAGGCGGCGATTGGCATCAATCCAGTCCGGAATGCCCAGTCCGGGCTCGCTCTGGGCCGGATAGTCGCCAGCCGGGTAGCGCTGTGCCGGGTCGAACGAAGTGACCCAGAGCTGTTTGCGGGCGAACGCGGCGCGCTGCGCGATCATCGAGCGCTCGTCGGCCATCATCGAGACCGACGCACCCGGGGTCAGAACATAGGCCGGCGATTCGCCGATGGGGTTCCTGACCGAGTCATTCGCGATCCGCCAATGTCGAGCCGCGGACGATTTGACCTCCCGCCCGCTCTGTGACTCTTCGGAAATCGGCGTTGCGGCCGCAGTGAAGGTGTTGTGATACGGATTCTCAGGACCGAGAGGCAGCGGGACCGTGTCGACCTCGTAGACGGTGTTCTCGCTGCCGTCGACCTCCATGTCCAGCCGGAAGCTGAGGAAGTGCTGATGATGCACTCCGGCCAACCTGGAGCCGATCAGGTGGCGCGTGATCTGCGGGTCGTCATCCTCGACCGCCATCGTCTGTACAATCCCGGTCGCCTTGACCTCATGCTCCCATGAGCCGTCCTGATAGAAGTACCAGTAGAAGCCGTAGTCGTAGTTGTCGACCGTGGCAATCGTCGAGATCACCAGCCGTCGCGAGCGGCGCAACCACGACTGCGCGCCCCGCTCGTCAGGATGACGATAGGTGTGCTTCCACAGCAGGCCCGCGTCTTCCTCGTGGATGCAGATCGCGTTCTCGATCGTCCGCGCCCCGCCGCGTTCATCCGTGACGACGCCGTCGAGGTAGGCGATCTCGCCGAGGCAATCGCAGCCAAGCTCGAGTGAGTTGACCAGCCGTCCGATCCCGCACTCGCCCGAGTCGAACGCGTTCTTGAAGTAGTGTCCCACCGACGCGTCACCGTACGGCACGACCATTTCAGCCAGAGACGCGCGATGGCAGATGGGGCGAAGGCGTCCGCCGTCCTCATAGCCAATCTTGTGCAGCACCAGTCCCTCGCGCGGATGCAGCGAGACCCGCATCTGCCATTTCTGCCAGCGCAGCAGATGGCCTTCGAGGCTGAAGGACGGTCCATTCGCCTGGACGATGTCGAGCGGTTTCAAATCTTCGCGGTGCGGCCCGCCGTGAGCGTGGTCGAAGCGCAGCGACGAGGTCGGCGGCAACGGTGAGGGTTCGTCGACGACTTCCAGGACTCGATCTGCCGCGAGGTCGACGATCGCGATCAGTCCCTCGACCGGTCGTCCATAGGCGTTGTCGTCCGGTTCATCCCGCAGGTAGACGATCCCCTTGAGAATGCGGTGCTCCGTCTCCCACTTGGAGCCGAAGTTGCCGGTCGGCCAGAGGTGAATGAAGGACAGGTCGATCTGCTCGTCGTTGAGACCGCGGCCGCGCATCGCCGAGCGCCAACTCGCATCGGCGCGGATCGCGGCTTCGGCTCGTTCGTATTCCTCGAACAGCGCCGGAGGCTGGATATCAGGACGCTCGGTCACCGAAGTGACCACGCCGGCGTCGAGGTCCACGACGACCTCGGTCGTCAGACCGGAATCGATGTCAATGCAGACCGCCTCCGCGCGGCGCGGCGCCGCCGTCGCGCCCTTCGGTGGTTCGAGCGCGGCGACCAGCAGAAAGCGCAACGACTCGGGCGAGCCGAAGTGCTCGCTGATGATCGTTGATGCGCGAACGATCTCATCCGCCGACAGCGGGTCGAGCGGATGAGTCCGCGTTACAGCTTCCGTGACCACCGACGCTCCTCGCTGCGCCCTTAGCTGTGACCGTTGTGGCCGACGTGGTTCGAGTGGTCGTGTCCCTCGTGATCCATGTCGTGGGCGCAGTGGTCGGGTGCGGGCAGGTCGAGCGCCGGGTTGTGGCTGAAGAAGCCGGAGGGTCGCAGCTTGAATCCGCTGCGATGCACCGGCGCCACCGGCCAATCCTCGGGCACCACGATGTGGTTCATCCCGACCGTGTACCAGAGCACGACGTCCTCATCGGCGATCTCGCGATCGGCCGACACCCAGGCGGGAATACCCTGGCCCGGCAGACTCTGGTTCGGGTAGTCACCGGCGGGATAAAACTCCGAATCGTCGTACGGCGTCACCCAGAGCTGCTTCTGGGTGAAACCGGCGCGACCGCGGACGGCCGCATCGGGGCCGGCCATCATGGCGACCGTCTCGCCAGGGACGAGCAGATAGGCCGGCGCGTGGCCGACGTGATTGACCTTGTTGGTGTTCGCGATCCGCCAGTGACGCGCTGAGGCCGAGTTGACCACACCCTCGCCGTCCGACTCGCTGATCAGCGGCTTGGCGACCGCCGTGAACGCATTGTTGTGCGGGTTGTCGGGACCGGCCGGCAGCGGCATCGTGTCGACCTCGTAGACCGTGTTGGTCCCGCCGTCGACCTCCATGTCCATGCGGAAGCAGAGGAAGTGCTGGTGGATCGGCGCGGCCAGGCTGGGCGCGATCATGTGACGCGTGATCTGCGGGTCGTCCGCGTCCGCCGCGATCGTCTGCACGATCCCCGTCGCCTTGACCTCCTGCTCCCACGAACCGTCCGGGTAGAACATCCAGTAGAAGCCGTAGTCGTAGTTTCCGACGGTGGCGATCGCCGAGACGACCAGTCGCCGCGTACGCCGCACCTCGGAGACCGGGATGTCGTTCTCGACTCGCGTGTGCTTCCAGTTAATCCCGAAATCTTCCTCATGGATGCAGACCGCGTTCTTGATCGTGTGCGAGCCGCCGAACTCGTTGGTCACGTGACCGTCGAGGTAGACGATCTCGCCCAGGCAGTCGCAACCCAGTTCGAGCGAGTTGCTCAATCGGCCGAGGCCGCCGACTTCGCCTGAGTCGAACGCGTTCTTGAAGTACTGCGTCGGCGACGGGTCGCCGTACGGCACGACCATCTCGGTCATCGAGGCGCGGTAACAGATCGGCCGCAGCTCGCCGTCGTCGTTGTACGCGATCTGGTGCAGCACCAGGCCCTCACGCGGGTGCAGCGAGACGCGCATCTGCCACTTCTGCCAGGACAGCAGATGGCCGTCGAGCGTGAACGAGACGCCGTCCGGCTGGACGATGTCCAGCGCTTTCAGGTCCTCGCGCGGCACAATGTCGTTATAGGAATAGTCGAGCGACGTCTCGGGCGGCGGCGGACCGGGCTCGTCGACCACGTCAAGCACGCGGTTCTCAACCAGGTCGACGACCGCCATCACGTGCTCGATCGGCCGGCCGTAGCCGTTCGATTCCTCCGAGTCGCGCAGGTAGGAGATCGCCTTGAGCGTGCGATGCTCGTTCTCCCAGGCCGTGCCGAAGTTGCCGCCCGGCCAGGGGTCGACCTGGATCAGCTCGATCTGCTCGTCCGAATAGCCGCGCTTCTTCATCGCCGCGAGCCAGCGGTCGTCCGACTTGACCGCCTCGATGGCGCGGCCGAACTCCTCCATCAGCGGAAACGGCTGCTGTCCCTCGAGCGGAGTCCAGCGAATCACCGATTCCGAACCCAGGTCGACCACGCACTCGACCGAGTCCCCGTTCGTGATGTCATGCAGCAGGACCAGGGCCAGCCGCGAAATCGCATCGCCGTCCGAGAACCCGCGAACAACATCCTTGGAAGGCTCGTCCAGGGCCACCAGAGGAAATCGCCAACCATCGCGAGGCTCCCGCGAGGAAGCAATCCGAGAAGCCGCCGAGATCTCCTCAGAGGTCAAGGGGTCAAGCGGGTGTGTCACGCCAACCGGCGTCGTGGGTCGTGTCTCAGTGACCATGAACGGGCTCCAATCGCATGTAATCTGAGGGTAACGGAACTTGGCAACCGTGCTCGACTCTTCTCCGGGGGCGTAGGACCACTTCGCGGCAGAGGCATCCGCGGTTGGGGAGGTGGTGATGCCACCGATTGTGAAGATGGACCGTGCAACCATCGAAGCTCTCGCCCGCATACTGGGAGAATTTTCTACCGGAAGCGAAATTACTGCCTACTTCAACAGCACAAGCGTCCGGGATGACTCAGGGCAGTCAACGAAGTGGAGACGTTTGCATGGGTGTTCGAGGTCCAGCAAGCGGACGATGGAGACGCAAGTGTCGCCTTGGGTGCGATTCGATCATTTCTGAACCCTGTCTCCTTCGTGAAAGATCCGAATCGATTTCGAACAGCACTCAATGACGTCAATGGTGTTCTGAGATTTGCGGGCATCGAATACCTGGACAATGGCGAGTTTCAGACTCTTCTCAAGGCTCACTCACTCAGCGATGCCACCGCCAGATCGAATGCCATAAGAGAGAAATTCTCAGCTCGGGATATCCATCCCGAAGTGTGGAGATACTGCACCGCCGAGCTGATGGCGGACAACTACTTTCACGCCGTTCTGGAGGCTGCCAAGGGGCTGAGTTACCGGATTCGAGAGATGTCCGGAGTTGATGGCGACGGGGCGAAGCTAGTCGATAGAGTTTTCATGGGCGAAGACCCGATTTTGAAATTCAATCCATTTGAGACAGAGACACACCGGAGCGAGCACCGAGGGTTCGCCGCCTTGTTGAAAGGATGCTTCGCCGCGATTCGTAACCCGATTGCGCATGAGCCGCGTATCCATTGGGAGGGCGAGGAGAATGCGGCTGACTTCTTGTCCTTGATCTCGCTATTGCATCGCAAGTTGGATGACTGCAAACTCGATACAGAGCGTGTCCTCGACGGATAGGGGAGAGGGTGAAACGACGGGCTTTCATCCGGCTTAGCGGAGTAGAGACGGTGCAAGCAGATTGCGCGACGCGGCAAGTGGTTGCGCACGAAAGAGGGCGGGCCATTCGGCCCGCCCTCTGATCGCCTCACGCGATACACCGCCTACTGGTCGCAGAACGACGGCACCTGACCCGGAGCGAACTGCATCGCCAGCGCGCAGACCCCCTGCTGCCAACCCGGAGGCAGGTTGTCGATGTACGCCTGGTTCAGCACCACCGGACTGATCAGCATGACCGTCGTCTCGGCGGCCTGCGTCGCCGTCAACGCCAGCATCGCCCGGATGCTGGGGCTCGAGTCGACGTTCTTCATCGCCAGCATCACGTGACTCGCCTGCGGCAGCGCACCGTCGTCGATCGCGAACAGCATGTGACCCTCATAGACGAGCACCAGCGAGGCGTCGGAGCGTCCGATGGCCCCCACCTTCGCGTCGCTCTGGAGGAACTGCACCGTGCCGATCGCCGTGTTGATCAGTTCCGCGTTCAACACCAACACGCCCGCGGCCTCATGCTCCGCGATCGCGCCGCCAATCGCCGTGCCTGCGGCAACGGGGTCCGTCAGGCTGCTGACCGGAAGCTGGACTCGTTCGACCGAGCCGCTGTACTCGCTCTCGAGACCGTCACAGCGATCTTCCAGTCCGATGTTCACCGGCTCATGCAGCACGCAGAGCACCGTGCCGGTCAGGCCGGCGTCGTTGAAATTGCGTCCCGCCAGCTCGCCGGCCGAGCGGTCGTCCAGTCCGTAGTGGACCGAGGAGCCGACCAGCCCCGCGAACTCAGCGCCCGAGTTGAAGGTGACCAGGAACGCCCCGCTCGTGCGGGCCGCGATCAGCGCCTCGCGCATGCCGTCGAAGTCGGGAATCGACGAAGCGATCCCAAGCGCCCCGCGGTCGATGCAGTCCATCACCGCCGCCGCCTGATCCGCCACGTTCGGTTCGCCGTGAACTTCGACGTTGGTCAGACCCAGCTCGGCCGCGTTCGCCGCGGCCACGGTGTTGAAGGTCACCCAGAAGGGATCGTTCGCCGCCCCGTGGTGGACGATGCAGTACAGCTCGCCCGGTGCGTCCATCGTCGACGCATCCGACATCGCATCCGACATCGCGTCGTCGGCCATCGCCGTGGCGACCGCGACGCTCACCGGCGACGAGACCCGCCACTCACCGACGACATCAGGCGTCAGGAAGCGCGCCGGAGGGAGCTGCCGTTCGCCCCAGCTGCCGTCGGCGTCGCGTTGTTGGACCGCGACCTCAACGCTGCCGTCGCTGAGGCGCATCGTCGCGACCCGTACCTCGGTCTCGCCGGGATGCACGGCATACGCCACGCCGGCGATGATGCCGATCACTCCAATCAGGGCCAGACTCAGCAATTTCCATCTGTGTTGCAACATGTCGTCTCCTTCGGATCAATGCCTTCAATCGCTGGAGTTTCGCATTCAAAACAGGCTAAGTTCCTGTTTGACGAGATGCAAAGACGAAACAGGGGTACGGGCCGAGCCCGTACCCCTGTCGCGTGCATTGAGGATGGCTGGGCGGTCGGTTCGCCCTAGACGGCCTCGATGATCGTGCTGATGCCCATGCCGGCGCCGATGCACTGGGTGGCGAGGCCGTACTGGCCGCCGGAGCGCTTGAGCTCGCGCGCGACGGTGGTGACCAGGCGGGTGCCGGTGGCGCCCAGCGGGTGACCGATGGCCAGCGAGCCGCCGTTGACGTTCACGTTGTCCATCGAGATGCCCAGTTCCTGGACCGACGGAATCACCTGAGCGGCGAAGGCTTCGTTGAACTCGACGCGGTCGATCTGCGAGGCGTCGACGCCTGCGTGGGCCAGCGCCTTACGGGTCGCCGGGATCGGACCGAGGCCCATGACCTGCGGCTTGACGCCGCCGACGCCGAAGCCGGCGATCCGGGCGAGCGGCTCGAGGCCGAGCTCGTCGGCCTTGCGCTCGCTCATCAGCAGCGCGGCGGTGAAGCCGTCGTTGGTCGGGCAGCTGTTACCGGCCGTGATGCGGATCTCGCTCTGCGTGTGCGAGACGGTGCCGCGGACGGTGCGCAGGCCGCTGAGGCCCTCGAAGTTCGTGCCCGGGCGGTAGCCCTCGTCGACGGTTACGGTGACGGTTTCGCCCTCTTCGTCGAGCAGCAGGTTGCCCTCTTCGTCGAAGACCGGTCGCTGGACCTCGATCGGGACGATTTCGCCGTCGTAGAAGCCGTTGGCCAGCGCTTCGCCGTACTTGCGGTGCGACTCGACCGCGAACTCGTCCAGCGTCTCGCGCGAGATGTCGTACATCTCGGCGACGTTCTGGGCGGTCTGCAGCATGGAGCAGACGGGCGAGGAGTCGAGGATCTCGTCGGGAATCGGCACCGAGAAGTCGAGGCCGTGCGAGGGGGCCAGGTTGCGCTGGTCCTCGGTCATGTTGTGACGGTCCTGGTTGAACTCGGTGATCCGGTTCGGCGGGGTGCCGCCGCCGCCGCCCAGCTGACGACCCATGCGCTCCACGCCCAGCGCCACGCCGACGTCAATCGCGCCAACCATGATCTCCTGCGCCACGCGGTGCATCGTCTCCATTGACGAGCCGCACTGGCGGTTGGAGTCGAACGTGCAGACCGACTCGGGCAGACCGGCCAGTCGGACGATGTGGTTCGCGCCGATCCCGGCCAGCTCAGCTACGCCGCCGACGCAGCCCATGCCGACATCTTCGATGTCGTGCGGGGACAGCTGCGGGTAGCGGCCCAGCAGCTCCTGCAGCACCTGGACGCCAATCGTGTCCAAACGGGTCGCCGTAAACGCGCCGCGCCCACCGCGAGTGAAGGCGGAACGAGCGCCGTCAACGATGACGACATTCTGCATTTCCATCGTGCAGTTTCCTCTCTGTGAGGCGCCCATCTGGGAGGTGCGCCCTGTCGCTGAAGGTCAATCGGCAGTGTAGCGGTTGGGCCGGGCACGGCGAGCTCGGAGGCGTGCCACTCTGAGCGCACCCACGTTCGACGTGCATTGCGACGTTGACAGGATCCGGTGACCGCGCAGTGCTCGGACTCCGAAGTCGGGTCAATCGCCTCCGAGAGACAACGCTCTCCAAGTCTGCGTTCGATTGCAGAATCGGAGCGGGTTGACCACGGGATGATCTCGTGCAGCGGATGGCGCGGTTGCTTGGTCGCAGTATTCTGGCGGCTGTCTCCGGCAGCCACGGAAAAGCGCTGATGATCACTGCGCGGGACGGCGATGGAAAACGGCATTCGGTAACCGTCGCCGTCATTGTCAATGTCATTGTGACGTTGATCGCTGGTCTCTGCTTGTTATTCGGGCCGGACACCATTCGCGCTGAAGGCGATGTCGTCCGACTCACGCAGATCAGCGCAGGGTCGTCCCATACCTGCGGACTGACCGAAACGGGAACCATCGAGTGCTGGGGCGCGAATGACTACGGGCAGTCGGTTCCGCCAGTCGGGCAGTTTCGTCAGGTCAGCGCCGGCGGAGGATTCAACTGCGCGATCACAGACGCCGGAGAACTCAAGTGCTGGGGGTTTGACGTTCATGGGGAGACTGAGCCCCCCGTTGGCACGTTCGAACAGGTCAGCGTCGGTTCGAGGCATGCTTGTGGGCTGAGCGAAGACGGTGGCGTCGTTTGTTGGGGTTCGAACAAAGACGGACAAGCCGATCCTCCAGATGGTCGGTTCCTGGCAGTCAGCGCGGGGGAGCATCACAGTTGCGGGTTGACGGAGTCGCAATCGATTGAATGCTGGGGTCTCCGCAGATCCGGACGAACGGCTCCACCAGTCGGCCTCTTCAAACAGATTGAGGTCGGTTGGGTGCATGGCTGTGCTCTGACAATCGACAACGAGGTCACATGCTGGGGTTGGGACGAGGAGGGTCTTACCAATCCGCCGAGTAGTCATTACGACCAGCTCAGCGTGGGGTCTGCCTTCAGTTGCGGATTGACGAGCGAAGGGGTCGCCGAATGCTGGGGAAGCGAGATGTTCGGCCGACTTGCTCCCCCCGCTACCACGTTTACTTCGATCAGCGCCGGCTTTTGGCACGGTTGCGGCTTGACCGCTGATGGCGCTGTGGAGTGTTGGGGATATGACAGGTACGGCCAGGCGACTCCACCCAGCGGGCGATATGTCCAGGTCAGCAGCGATTGGGGCCACACTTGCGGTCTGACCAATGTGGGATTGATTGAGTGCTGGGGTGAAGCCGGCGGCGATCGTGCGAATCCACCGTCCGGACTCTACGCGATGGTCAGTTCCGGAGAAGAACACGGTTGCGCAATCAGACCAGATGAAACCGTCGAGTGCTGGGGCTCCAACGACGGCGGTCGCGCCGCTGCGCCAGAGGGCCGGTTCAAACAGGTGAGCGCCGGCGGTAGCCATAGTTGCGGCCTCAACGTTTCCGGCACGGCCTCGTGCTGGGGATTTGACGAGAGGAGCCAGTCCAGTCCCCCGGGTGGTCGCTTTGTTCAGCTCAGCGCCGGCGTCCGGCACAGCTGCGGGCTGCGTGAGAGCGGCGCCGTGGAATGTTGGGGCGAGAACCAGGATGGTCGCGCCGCTCCGCCGCGCGAACGATTCACACACGTGAGCGCCGGCCTGTTCCATAGCTGCGGGTTGACCGGGGCGGGCGAGATTCGCTGCTGGGGGAGCGACTATGCCGGTGTCGGAAACACGCCTCCTGGCCTGTTCCGGCAGGTGTCTGCCGGCTGGAGTCATGGTTGTGGACTACGGATCGACGGGACGGTCGATTGTTGGGGCCAAAACGATTCGGGCCAGTTGGACCATCCCGACGGACGGTTCACTCGGGTCAGCGCCGGGCGATTCAGTAGCTGCGGACTACGCTTAAGCGGCGCGGTCGAATGCTGGAGCAACCATCGGTCGGTCCGCTTGAGCGCGGCACAGGTGTATGCCCCTGCTGTGTTCCTCGCTCCAGAGCCAATCAATGCCAGGCTGGCGGTTCGCCGCCACTCGGATGGACAGGTCGAGTTCGCGCTCCGTGCAGACGGTTTCGCCCGGGTACTGCCGGCGTCCCGGCTGATTCCCGCCGAACCGGCAATCGACCGCTGGCTGCAGTCATCAATCGTCATCCTCGACGGCGAGGTATTGGGCCGGATCTCGGCTCGACGACTGGCCGACGAGCGCACGGAACTCAGCTTTCTGCCTGAGGACGGCAGTGAGCGCATCCTGCCAGCCGAACGCTTCCTGCTTCCTGGCGGGAAAGCAGGTTGGACTCTTAGCAGCACGTTCCAGATCACTCGATGGGACGACTGACCACCTGACGGATCTGGACGGATACGCAACCGCGCCGGACTCCATCAGGAGCCCGGCGCGGCAGTTTGGTCTTCCGACGGTACGGGTCTACACCTCGAAGTTGTAGACCTTCATCGCGTTGCGCTGCAACACGTTCAGCAGGTCCTCCTCCGGCAGGACGCTGAGGACTTCCTCGACGTGCTGCTTGGGGTTGCGGGCGATACTGTTCGGTCCCGGAGACATCGAGGTCGGGTGGGGGAAGTCGGTCTCGAACATGAAGTTCTCGGAGCCGAACTGCTCGATCGCCTTGACGACCGAGTCTTCCTCGAACCAGAAGCAGCCGTAGCACTGGCGGCGGAAGTACTCGGAGGGGAGCAGGTCCATCTCGGGGTGCTCCTCGCGGCAACCGGAGTTGAGCCACTGCCAGTCCATCGCCTCGAGCAGGTAGGGAATCCAGCCGACGCCCGATTCGACCGAGACGAACTTGAGGTCGGGGAAGCGGTGGCACATGCCACCGAGGATGATGTCGAGGATGGCGTTGGAGTTGTCGAGGAAGAGCTTGACCGTGATCTTGGCGTAGGCGGCCTGGCGTCCGTTGTCGACGTCGGCGTTGCGGACCTGGGTGAGGTCGCCTGAGCCGATGTGGAAGTTGACCGACAGGCCCATGTCCTGCGCCTGGTGCCAGAGCGGATCCCAATGACGGTCGGTGATCCGCGGCAGGCCGAAGGTATCGGGCTGGTTGGTCATCAACACGCCCTTGTGACCCCGGTCGTACGCGCGCTGCATCTCGTCGACGCAGGCCTGCACGTCCCAGAACGGCATCGCCATGATCGGGATGAAGCGCGACGGCTCCACCGACGTCCAGTCGACCAGGAAGTCGTTGTAAGCGCGCACGCAGTCGAGCCGCAGCTCGTCGTCGGTCATCTGCAGGAAATTGCCCGAGCCGAAGCCGCCCACGTTCGGGTACACGACCTGCGCGTACATCCCGTACTCGTCCATCCGCTCCAGGCGCTCGCGGATCTCCCAGCTGCCGTGGTCCGCTTCCTTCAGGCTGGGCGGGTGATTCGGCGGCGGCGACTTCCAGCCCGCCATCGCCGCGCCCGCGGTCGGCATGAACTTCTTCCCACCCATCACCCAGCGATCCTCGTTGATCTCCGGGTCGAAGATCACATGGGGAACGAGATCACCCCACTTCTTCGTGGAAATTCGATCCGTCCAGAGAGTCTCCGGTTCGGACACGTGGGTGTCGGAGTCGATCACTTTGATCCGGTCGCAGATCATCTCGGCCATCGCAACAGTCCCTTTCGCCGGCGAGATTCGAAGTGTTGACAGGTTAGCACTGTGCAGGCTTGGTATCCGTTGTGTTGACGCGGTTGGCGCTCGAACGCTGCGGAGACGGGTGTGCGACCCGTTCGCGCTAATCTGAACCCCACGCACCGAGTTAAGGGAGCGGTTGATGCCAGCGCCCCGCCCGGCCGAAGAAACTGCCCGTCTGGGCGACGAGATATACGAGCGCGAGATTCGGGCGCAAGTTGAGGCGGAGCATCCCGGAGAGGTGGTTGCGATTGATGTGAGCAGTGGACATTGGGCGATCGGGGAGAATGTGATTGCCGCGCGCGAGCGGTTGCGCAAACAGCAACCAGAGGCGTTTGACGTCTGGCTGCTTCGGGTAGGGCATCGTTCGCTTCATCACTACGGCGGACGGTCTCTCAGGAGCAGCGAATGATCGAGGGCGTGGTGACCGACGCCCGTGAAGCGGTGCTGGACCTTCTTGTATGGGGTCCGGAAGGGCGGCAGCGTGAGATTGAGGCCGTGATTGACACCGGCTTCAGTGGATATCTGACAGTGACACCAGGGCTGGCGTCGGAGCTGGGTCTGGTGTTCGAGGGACAGGCTCGGGCGACATTGGCAGACGGCAGCCAAACCATGTTTCCCTACTACGGCGTGTCCGTGCGCTGGGACGGTCAGGACAGGTATGTCGAGGCCGGCGCGGCCGATACAACGCCCCTCGTCGGCATGCGGTTGCTCGAGAACCACAGTCTGTTCATGGAGATCGAAGACGGCGGTCGGGTTGTGATTGAGGCTCGCTGAAGCCGCAGACATCAGGGCCGGCGACGGCGCTCAGCGTTGACCCTTGTCGACGCGCCCTCATACGCTGAAGTTAGTTCGCGCACTCGAAACAACGTCTGCATGACATTGCGGCAATCTACGGCGGGGACTCCCGCTGCCGACGAGCAGCGTCCGCTCGGCATCGACCTGCCCCGCCGCACCAAACGCCTGATCATTATCGGCGCCATGCTCGGCATGTTCATGGCCGCGCTCGAACAGAGCGTCGTCAGCCCGGCCATGCCCCAGATCGTCTCCGACCTCGGCGGCCTCGAGCTCTACCCCTGGCTCGTCCAGGCCTTCATCATGGCCCAGGTCGTCACGATCCCCGTCGCCGGCACCCTCAGCGACATGTTCGGCCGCAAGCCGGTCCTCTTGGCCGGCATGGCGATCTTCCTGCTCGGCTCCGCCCTCTGCGGCTTCGCGCCCGGCATCTACGAGCTCATCGCCTTCCGCGCCGTCCAGGGCGTCGGCGCCGCCATCCTGATGACTGCCTCCTTCTCCGTCGTCGGCGATCTCTACGCGCCCGCCGAGCGCGGACGCTTCATCGGACTCTTCGGCGGCGTCTTCGCGCTCAGCAGCCTGATCGGCGCGCCCATCGGCGGCGTCCTGACCGAGACCCTCTCCTGGCGCTGGGTCTTCTGGATCATGCTCTTCCTCGCGCCCGTCGTGATCGCCGTCGTCGCCTTCAAGATGCCCTGGCTGCGTCCGCCCAGGCGCAAGTTCCGCATCGACGTCGCCGGCGTGCTCACCCTCTCGCTCATGCTCATGCCGGCCATGATCGCCCTCAGCCTCGCCTCGCAGTGGGGCTGGCTCGCGCCGCAGACCCTCATCCTCTTCCTCGTCTCGGCGCTCGCGCTCCTCCTGTTCATCCGCATCGAGCAGCGCGCCGAGCAGCCCATCGTCCCGCTCCAGCTCTTCAAGATTCAGACCATCGCCACCGCCGCCGTCGTCAACTTCTTCATCGGCGTCGGCATGATGGGCGTCTTCGTCTACCTGCAGTTCTACCTCCAGGTCGGCATCGGTGTCGACGCTGCGACGGCCGGTCTGGTCATGGGGCCGATGATCCTCGTCTCGGTCACTGGCTCCATCCTCTCCGGTCAGGTCATGTCCCGCACCGGCCGCTACAAGATCCTCGCCGTCACCGGCTCGCTGATGATGTTCGCCTCGATGCTGCTGCTCTCGACCATGACCCGCGAGACCACCATCCCCGGCGTCCTCGGCCGGATGTTCCTCTTCGGCATCGGCATGGGCCTGATGATGCCGGTCATGTCGATCGCCTCGCAGAACGCTGCTCCGCAGAAGTTCCTCGGCATCGTCTCCGCCTTCAACCAGTTCTTCCAGCAGGTCGGCGGCGTGATCGGCATCGGCGTGATCGGCGCCCTGTTCAACGCCCGATTGGCCAGCGGACTGATGGAGCGTCTGGCCCCCGACCTCGTCGACGTCATCCAGCCCGAGAAACTGGTCGATCCGCTCTTCCGCGATGGATTGGTCGAAGATCTGGGCGCCGAGGTCTGGGCCGTCGCCGAACCCCAGGTGCAGACCGCTGTCGCCACCGCGATCACCGACAACTTCCTCCTCGCCGCCGCCATCGTCTTCATCTCCGTGCTGGCCGTCCTGCGGATGAAAGAAATCAAGCTCCGCAGCGCCGAGTTACCCGCCGCGGCCAGCATCGAACGCCCGGACGCGCCTCCGGGGCTGGCCTCACTCGCTTCCCCGCCTCAGAGCGGCGACCCGTTCCCGGTCAACAGTGTCGCCGAGGTCTACGCCCTCCAGCTTCGAGGCCAGTACGCGCCGCCCCCCGCGTCCACCGCCAACGGAACCGGCCGCTCGCCGTCCCTCCGCCGCAACATCGCCGCCGCTGCAATGATCGGAGCCGGTCTCGGCCTCGTCATCTCCTTCATCCACCCCCGAAATCGCCCCCGCTAACCCACACCAAACCCCGCCCTCTCCCTCACGCCCTGCCCAATCCGTTGCCCCGCGCCCGCCCGCCCCGGGCTTGACCCGGGGACGCCGTGCTTACTCCCCAAACTCCGACGCCACGGCCGCAAACGCCTCATCCGACGCCTCGAGCGTGTGCGCCACATCCTCGTCCGTCAGCGCCGTCGAAAGGAAGCCGTTGTGGATCGGATGCAGGTACACCCCGCGCTCGGCCAGCTCGGCCGCGAACCGGTAGGCGCGCGGCACGTCCCGCGTCGTCATGTCGTCGCCGTCGAACAGCATCAGCGGAATCGACACCGGCCCCGTCTGCCGGATGCCCACCCCATGGGAGTCCGCCGCCCGCTGCCAGCCCTGACGCAACGCGCTGCCCACGCGATCCAGGTGGGCGATCCCATCCGTCTCCAGCATCGTCTCAATCGTCGCCTGCGCCGCCGCCATCGGAGCGCCCGTGAACCAGTAGGATCCCGTGCCGAAGGTGCCGGAGACTGCCTCACTGAGGCTCTCCCGACCCATCAGCGCCGAGATCGGCTGGCCGTTGCCGATCGCCTTGCAATACGCGCTCAGGTCCGGGTCGACCCCTAGCGGCGCCCAGCTGCCCGCCATGTCGATCCGGAATCCGCCCCGCACGTCATCGAGGACCAGCACGATCCCGTTGGCGTCGCAGAGTTCGCGCACCCCCTGCGCGAACTCCACCGTCGGCAGTTCCTGATCGAAGCCAACGTCGTGCCTGAACGCCGAGACGATCAGCGCCGCCGCGTCGCCATCCGCCGCATCGATCGCCGCCCGCACGCTGCCCAGGTCGTTGAACTCATACTCGATCGTTCCCTCGGCCTGCAGCGACATGTCGCCGCCCGAAATCCACGTCGGCGACGCCCCGTGGTACGCGCCGTGTGCCCGCAGAATCGTCTGTCTGCCAGTCGCCGTCCGCGAAACGGATGCCGCAAACACCGTCGCGTCGGTCCCGTTCTTGGCCATCCAGGCCCAGTCCGCCCAGGGTGTGATCTCGACCAGCAACTCGGCCAGCTCGACCATCTTGGCCGAGGGACCGTTGAAGCAATCGCCGGCGTCCTGCGCCTCCGCCACCGCCTGATCGACGGCCGGATGCTGATACCCGAGCAGGATCGGGCCATACGCGCAGAGGTAATCGATGTACTCGTTGCCATCCGCGTCCCAGAGACGCGATCCCTCGCCGCGCGCGAAGAACTGCGGGAAGTTCTCCGGCAGGTAAGACGCGTTCTGATGTCCATACATGCCATTCGGAATCACCGCCTGCGCCCGCTCGCGCAACGCCGCGTCGGCCGCTCGTGCTCGTTCGCTGGTCATACCGTCCCTCAATCCCCAGAGAGTGAACTGCGCCACAGTCTAGGAGAGCGCCTCTACCCTGCGCGCATGCCTGGCGGACCCGCAGTCACCCACCCCTTCGTCGAATACGAAAACCATCCGCTCATCGCGGCAGCTCGAGACCTGGAACCCGCAATCCGCGCCTGCGCCGACGAGATCGAGCAAACCGGCAGCATCCCCACCGACCTGATCGGGGCGATCACCAGAAAGGGACTCTTCCGCCTCACGATTCCCGCCGCCAGCTACGGCGAACAGGCCCATCCGCTCGTCGTCTTCCACGTCATCGAGGCCCTGGCCCACGCCGACGCATCGACCGCCTGGGTCGTCATGATCGCATCCGAAGTCTCCCTGCTCGCCGCATACCTCCCCAATGCCGTGCTCAGCCAGATGATCGGCGGCGAGGAACCGGGCGGCCCCAGCTGCCGCATCGTCGGTTCGTCGCGAGTCATGACCACAGCGCAGCCTGACGTAGCCGGCTACCGCCTCAGCGGTCGGCTGAACTTCGTCAGCGGCGTCGAGCACGCGACCCACATCGTCGCCACCTTCCTCGATCCCGACGACCAGGTCCGCTTCGCACTCTTACCGCAACGCGCCGGCAAGGTGATCGAGACCTGGGATGCGATGGGCTTACGCGGCACCGGCAGTCACGACTGGGAACTGACCGACGCCTTCGTCCAGAACGCGCACACCTGGGCCGCGCTTGGGCCGATCGGAGCGCAGGGCCCTCAATGGCAAATCCCCGATCGCTCCCTGGTCGCCTGGATCGCCAATGCCGGACACGCCGTCGGCACAGCCCAGGGCGCACTCGACGATCTCGCTGCCGCCGCCTCCGAGGCAACCACCGGCGACAGCGCTGCCCTCAGGGATCGAGAGCCGTTCCGCCTCGAATTCGCCCGCGCTCAGGCCGAAGTGGCCTCGGCCCGAGCCTTCGTCCAGGAAACCTGGACGCGAGCCTGGCCGTCCGTCATCGCCGGCGATCCCGATATCGCGCTGCTCGCTCGCTGTCGGCTCGCCAACGTCCACGCGGTCCATGCCTGCGTCGACGCCGTCGAACGCCTCTTCCGCGCCGGGGGCACAAGCGCCGCCCGTCGGACCTGGACCCTCGAACGCCGCTGGCGAGACCTCCAGACCGCCCGTCAACACGGTGCGGCCCTGGAATGGAACTTCGACGCGGGGTCGCGTCCACAACTGGGACTCCCGCCCCGACGCTCCCGTTAGCGCAGCTTGCTGTTCCCTCGGCCTCCCGCGCCGATGGGAAGAGGTTGGGGTGAGGGGCGGATGTGGCTTAGCATGACCGAATCAGAACGGCTGGTGGGGCGCACACGCCCGGTTGAGATCCAGTCGCTTCGCCGGGGAGACGTATGGCCGGTCCGCTGGAGGGAATCACCGTCCTCGATCTGACCAGCGGCACCGCTGGTCCCTACACGACGAAGCTGCTGGCCGACTACGGAGCGAGGGTGATCAAGGCCGAGCCGCGCGGTGGCGATCCGTCGCGCCTCTCCGGACCGTTCCCCGACCACCAGCCGAATCCCGAAGCCTCCGGCCTCTTTATGCACCTGAACACCAACAAGCAGTCGATCGTGCTCGATCCGCACACGGATGATGGCGGGGCCACGGTCCGTCGACTCGCCCAACTGGTCGACGTGGTCGTGGAGGCATTGCCTCCCGGCGAAGCGGAGACCGCCGGGTGGGGCTGGGAGACCTTGCACGCGATTAACCCGAAGTTGGTTCTCTGCTCGATCACGCCTTATGGACAGACCGGTCCGTACCGCGACTACCGCGGCTCGGAAATCACGATGCAGGCGATCGGCGGACCGTTGCACGCCACCGGCGCGGCCGATCGTGAACCGATTAAAGTCGCCGGCCACTACGCCGGCTATCACGCCGGAGCAACTGCCGCGTTCGCGATCCTGCTCGCGCTGAAGCGCGTCAAGGACGACGAACTGGCCGGCGACTGGATCGATATCTCGGTCTATCGCTGTCAGGCCGGCTGCCGGGATCGGCGAACGATACAGCTGCTGGCGGCTGAGTACAGCGGCGTCGCCCCGGGTCGCGCCTTGCCTACTCGTCGGCTGGTCGGCTTCGGGATGTATCCCTGCGCCGACGGCTTCGTCAACATCGTCGGTTCCGGCAACCGCATGCCGCGGCTGATGCGCTGGATTGACAGAGAGGATCTACTCGAGGACGAAGATTACCTCGCCGGCCCGCGCCCCGGGTCGGGCTTCGGCGCCAGAGTTGATCAGGCGGTCGAGGCTCACCTGGCCGACCTCGGCAAGGTCGATGCGGTCGCCTCGGCGCAGGCCGCCGGATTGCTGGCCGGAGCAGTGATGACCGTCCGCGATGTACTCAGCGATCCACAGCTTGAGTCTCGCGACTGGTGGCATCACATCACGCATTGGCACGGTACCTCGCTGCCCTATCCCGGATTCCCCTTCCGCATGAGTGAATCGCATCCGCCCCGACCGAAGCGATCGCCCCGGCTTGGCGAGCACTCCCGAGTCGTCCTCGATCTCACGCCGCCCGACCCGCTTGAGGATGAACGCCATCCCCTGCCCGAAGGTCCATCAAGTTCGCTACACCTGCCGCTTGAAGGCATCCGCGTCGCAGCGATCACCGTCGTCTGGGCGGGACCGCACGTCGCCCAGTTGCTCGGCGAGTGGGGCGCGGATGTGATCAACGTCGAGCCGGTCAATCGCATCCAGCCGTACACGCGAGGAGCGGAAAACGTCCAGACCCGCGAGACCCAGTTACGAGGTGCGGAGATTGGCGTGCAACCGCAATATCCCGATGCCGAGCCGGGCGATGATCCCTGGAACCGGTTTGCCTCGTTCAACTCGCACGCCCGCAACAAGCGCTCAATGACCTGCGACATCATGTCGCCCGAAGGCCGGGAGGCCTTCTTCAAGCTGATCAAACACTGCGATGTGTTGGTCGAAAACAACGTACCGACCACCATCGATAAAGCCGGAATCACCTGGGACGTGCTGCGGGAGATTAACCCTCGGCTGATCATGCTGCGCATGCCGGCATTCGGGCTCGAAGGTCCATACTCCTCCTATCGCGCGTTCGGTCTGCACGTCGAGGCAATGGTCGGCCACACCCACCTGCGCGGATATCCCGATCGCGGTCCGGAGGGAATTGGCGAGACCCTGGCCAGTGACGGACTCTCTGGCGTGCAGGGCGCCGTCGCCGTGCTGATGGCGCTGCGTCACCGCGAGCAGGCCGGGCTCGGTCAGCAGATCGAAATGCCGCTCAACGAGGGCTTCATCCCCACGCTGGCCGAGTATCTCTTCGAATACTCCATGAACGGCGTCAATCCCCCCTCGCAAGGCAACAGCCACAAGATTCGCGCTCCCTACGGCGTCTACCCATGCCGCGGCGAGGACCAGTGGATAGCCATCGATGTCGGTTCCGATGCTGAGTTCGTCACCCTCTGCGATTCTCTGGCCGCCGGCCCCGGAGAGGCCTCGGTGCAATCCGACCTGGCCCACGCGCCACTCGATACGCGTTTCACCCACGCCGAAGCGCGTCTGGCCAACTCGGATGCGCTGGATGAGCTGATCGCGCAAGAGACGAGAGTCTGGAACAAGGAAGACCTGTTCCACAAGCTGCAGGCTGCCGGTATCTGCGCCGGCCCGCTCAACGACCCCTTCGACGCCCTGTCCGATCGGCATTTGCGCGAAGTCGGCTTCTTCGAGCAGATGACCATTGAGGGCGTCGGTACCCATCGCTATCCGGGACTGACCTTCACCATGAGTCGGACCCCCAACCAACTCAGAACCCCACCCGCCAAACTGGGCGAACACAACCACGAGATCTACTGCGACCTGCTCGGCTACACAGACCAAGAACTGGCTGGACTGGAAGCGAAGGGACTGGTCGGGACTGCATATCCCGACGAGCTCCTGCCGACTCATGCTCGATCAGGTTCATCAGGCAATGGAAACGCGAAGGAATGATCATGCCACGACTGGGTCCGCAAACTTTCGACTCCCTCGACGACGCTCAGAGAGTGCTCTGGGAGAACATCACGACGGGACCCCGAGGGAACCCGGAGCGCGAGCACGGCGGTCTGGCTGGCGCCGACGGCGCCCTGATCGGCCCCTTCAACGCCCTCTTCCTCTCACCCGAAGTCGGCGACGCGATTCAGAAGCTGGGCGCGGCGATTCGCTACGGGACCTCGCTACCGGCCGACCTGCTTGAGGTCGCGATCTGCACGATGGGTGGCCACTGGCGCGCCAACTTCGAGTTCTGGGCCCATGCCCGGCTGGCCAAGAACGCCGGCGTGTCCGAGGGGGCCATCGACGCCATCCGCGACGGCGAGCAACCCTTCTTTGGCGACGAGCGTCAGCAGACCGTCTATCAGTTTGGCCGCGAGCTGATCGAGAACCAGCGGGTCTCCGACGAGACCTACGAGACGCTCAAGCGCCTGATCGGTGAAAGCGGCGTGTTCGAAGTCGCGTCGGTGATGGGCTACTACGCACTGGTCTCAATTGGACTGAACACGTTCAACGTCGCAATGCCGCCCGGCGTCGACGCGCCGTTCGCCGATTAGCAGCATGTCGCAGATTATCTCGGACGCCGATCGAGCCTTCTTTGACCAGAACGGTTTCCTCGTCGTCAGACAGTTGATTCCCCGAGACCAGGTCGAGGCCGTCGTCGACGCCATCTGGGATTTCCTCGAGTTCGACCGCGAAGATCCGTCCGACTGGTACCGCGAGCCGCACCGCGTCAACGGCATGGTGGAGATGTATCACCATCAGGCGCTCTGGGATGTGCGCCAGAACCCGGCTATCTACGAGCTCTTCCGAGAACTCTTCGGCCGCGACGACCTCTGGGTCTTCATCGACCGCGCCAACCTCAAGCCGCCGCCCAACGAGATGCATCCCGAATACGATCACCACGGCATGGTCCACTGGGACATCGATGTCCGCCAGACGCCGACGCCCTTCCTGGTCCAGGGCGTGCTCTATCTGGTCGATACGAAGCGGGGTGAGGGCGGCTTCCAGTGCGTGCCCGGAGTTCACCGCCGCGCTGCTGAGATCTCCGCAGGCATCTCCGATCAGGATCTCCGCCACCAGCAGCTGCATCAGCGGTTCCACGAACAGATCGGTCCGCCGATCGAGGTCGAGGCTGATGCCGGCGATTTCATCATCTGGCACTCGGCCCTGCCCCACGGCAACAGCCGCAACTTCTCCGACAACCCCCGACTGGCGCAATACGTGCGGCTCTTCCCGGCCGAGCCCTCGGACGAGGAGCAGCGCGAAGCCCGGATCGCGTCCTGGCGCGAGAGAACTCATCCCGCGTTCCAGAATCCTCGCGCCTTCCCCGGCGACCCTCGCGGCAAGGAAACCGAGTCGCCGCCGGCCGACTTGACGCCCTTGGGCCGCAAACTGCTCGGTCTCGACGACTGGAACTAGCCCGAGTACTCGACTTGCGGCTGTCGCCTCAGTTGCACGAACGAACTGCCGATTACCAGCAGCACCACACCAACCAGCACCTCGTAGCCAAGCGACTCTCCCAGGATCGCCCAGCTGAAGATCACGCCGAAGATCGGCGCAAACAGCATCGTCGCCGAAACCTGCGAGGGGAAGTAGCGCTTGACCAGCCAGGTGTTGCCGATGAATCCGAATCCGCCGATCACCACGCCCTGGTAGAGCAGGGCAATGATGAACTCATTGGTCCAGGCGATCCCGCCGGACTCGAGGAACAGACCGGCCAGACCGAAGATCAACACCGCCGCGACCGACTGCGTCATCAATAGCCGGGCCGGATGAATGCTCTGCGAGAAATGGGAGAGATAGACCTGGCGCGCCGCCAACAGCGACGCCGAAGTCACGGTCATCAGATCACCCCAGACGCTCGCGCCCGGCGCGCTGAATCCTCCGACAAACACGACGACGACGCCCGCATAGGCGACCAATAGCCCGCCCGTTCGCCGCGTCGACATCCGGTCGCCGGGGACAAACAGGTGGCCGAGTACAGCGGTCCAGAGTGGGAATGAGAAGATCAGCACCGAGGCGTGTCCCGAGCTGGTGTTGTCGGCGCCGACGTACATCAGCATCGTCTGGACAACGAAGAGCACGCCCAGTCCGTACAGAGGCCGCAATTCGCTGCGCGTCGGGCGCAGAGGAGTCCTGGTGATGATCGCATAGCCGATCACCACGACGCCGCCCAGCGCCATCCGGATCGCGCTCAGGCGCAGTGGCCCGACACCCTCCTCCAAACCCGCCTTGATCGCCGCCGGTTGGCCGCCCCAGAGCAGGACGAGCAGCATCGCCAGTGCTCCGGCACGAAGGGTCAGCGGTCGGCGGACCTCAAGCGGTGACAGCGGCTGGTTAGGTGCCGATTCTTGTGGGACCTGAGGTTGACGGGACACGTCCCGAAGATACGGGTAACGCCGATCTATTCAGTGTCGTCGAGTTACTCGTCCAGTTGCCCGTCCAGTTGCCATGCGCGCACCGCGGTAACCGGAGCGAGGTTCGAACGGATCAGTGTCCAACTCTCGCCGGCATTGTTCGACGCATACAGCTGGCCGCCGCTGGAGCCCATGTACAGTCCGAGCGGATCACCGCCGTCCTGCCCCAGCGCCTGCCGGAAAATCCCCTGGTGAAATCCCGACTGCGGCAGTCCGGACGAGAGCCGCTCCCAGCTTTCTCCTGCGTCTGCCGTGCGGAACACCGCGAGCGCGCCGTCTCGCGGCATGCGCGACTGATCGGAATCGAGCGGGATGTAGTAACACACGTCGGGATCGCCCGGATCGATCGCCGACGCAAAGCCGAATTCTCCGGGCAGGCCCTGGCCAACATCGATCCACGTTTCGCCATCGTCATCGGACCGATATTGGCCGAAGTGATTCTGCTGCCAGATCCGGCCGCGCTGCTTCGGATGGGCGAACATCGAGTGAACGCACGGCGCCATGTGTTGCAAATCGGGCGGCATGTGATCGGAGCGAATCCCGGCATTGCGAGGCTCCCAGCTCTCGCCGCCGTCGTATGACGCGAAGATCCCGGTGGCGGAGCCTCCAATCACGAGCCGGTCCGAGTCGTCCTGATCGACATTCAGGTGGTGGAACATCAATCCGGCTGCGCCCGGCATCCAGTACTCGGAGAACGGGTGACTGGATAGCGACTCGATCTCCTGCCAACTATCACCGTCGTCATCCGAGCGGAACACGGCCGCCGGCATGACGCCCGCGAACAGGACACCCTCCTGCGCCCCGGGCTCGATCGTCCAGATGCTCTCCAGCGACCGTTCCCCGTCGGCAAATGCCGGCATCCCGGCTTCGCGCCAGGTCGCGCCGTCATCGTCGGATCGGTGCAGGCGAGCTCCCCATTGTTCGTGATGGGCCGCGCACCAGATCGTTCCGCTGCGCGAGTCGCGCGCGGAGTAGTCAATGACCCAGCCCGAGAAGTGCAGAGCCGACCACTCCCATCGTGACCGGCCGTCGGAACTTCGCCCGACCAGCAGCCCCTTCCGCGTGCTCACCAGCAGACCTGTTTCAGTCATGTTCGCTCCTGAGTCCGTGAGTGTCCTCGCTAGTGCCGCCCGAGACGGCAGGCAGAATGTGAATCCGATCTCCGTCGGAAACCGGGTCCGACAGCTGATCGCGGTCGGAGATCTGTTCGTCGTTGATGAAGAGGTTGACATGGCGGCGAAGCCGACGCGCGTCGTCCAGCACGAACCGGCGCAGCACGGGGTGGATCTCGATCAACGCCTCGATTGCCTCCCGCGCCGTGCCGCCCTCCACGCTGACCCGCTCCGGTACGTCCACATGCACCCGTAGACCCCGCGCCATTCGGATCTCCACGCTCATCGATCTTGCTCCGAACCTCGCATCAGCACAGCACGAGTGTTTTACGTTTATACTCGATCAAGCATTGGACGCAAGCGCTGAGCGACGGTCGACGTAACGAGAGGAAGTGCCACATCGTGCAGGTGAAATCGATTGATCACATCGTACTACGCGTCGCCGACGTTGCGCGCTCATTGGACTGGTACACGAACATGCTCGGGCTCGAACCGGTTCGGGTAGACGAGTGGCGCGCCGGCGAATGTCCCTTTCCATCCGTCCGCATCTCGGCCGACGCCATCATCGATCTGATCGCCGGCGAGGTCGACCACGAAACCCGAAACCTCGACCACTTCTGCATGGTCGTCACCGCAGAGAGTATGGACGAAGTCCGCCACTCCGGCGACTTCGACATCGTCCGCGATCCCGATTTCGCTCTCTTCGGAGCCAGAGGGATGGCCGACGGACTCTACATTCGCGATCCCGACGGCAACGAGATTGAGCTCCGAGCCTACCCGGGCGACCAGTGAAGCCTGCGATAGCCTGATTCTCGACAACTTCTGACCAAAAGGAGCGCGCGATGTCAGCACACAATGCGGATGCCAAGGCTCTGGAGATGGGCCTCGATCTCTCCACCAACCCGCCGCTCGCCAACTATGTGCCCGCGGTGCGGACCGGCAACCTCGTCTACCTCTCCGGACACGGACCCTTCCAGGACGGCGAACTGATCCGCGGCAAGCTCGGCGAGGATCTGGATGTCGACGCCGGCTACCAGGCCGCCCGAGCCGTCATGGTCCAGCTGCTCGGCTCGCTGCGGGCCGAAATCGGCTCGCTCGACCGCGTCTCTCGCATCGTCAAGCTGCTCTGCATGGTCAACTGCACCCCCGACTTCGGTAACCACCCCGGCGTCGCCAACGGAGCCTCCGACCTGCTCGTCGAACTCTTCGGCGAAAGCGGCCGCCACGCCCGCTCCGCCGTCGGCATGCAGTCCCTGCCCATGGGCATGTCCGTCGAAATCGAAATGATCGTCGAAATCGAATAACAGTCCACGTCCCTGCCCCCGAGCTGGGACTGGCCCCTCCCAACCAGAACGAGAACGTCACATGCGACTCGGCATCCTGGCCGGATTCGACGCCAACTGGCAAGACACGCTCGAAAAGATCAAGATCGCCGAAGATCTTGGCTACGAGATGATCTCCACCGGCGAGGCCTGGGGACACTCTGTGCTGCCCTGGCTCACCGTGATCGCCGCCAACACCGAGAAGATCGAGATCGGCACCGGCATCCTCAACACCTTCTCGCGCTCGCCCGCTGCGATCGCGCAAGAGTTCGCGACACTGGAGACCATCTCTGGCGGGCGCATGGTCTGCGGTCTCGGATCGTCCGGCAACCTCGTCATCGAGGGCTTCCACGGCGTCGAGTTCGATCGACCCCTGCGCCGCATCCGTGAGTACACCGAGATCATCAAGATGCTCCTCAGCGGACAGCGCTTGCAGTACGAGGGCGAGCTCTACACGCTTCAGCGTGGATTCCGACTGCTCGGCTACGAGCCCGTGCGCGAGGACATGCCCGTCTGGATCGCCGCCATCACCCCGCGCTCAATCCAGCAAACCGGAGAAATCGCCGACGGCATCTATCCCATCCACTGGCCAAAGCGAGGCTTCGAGCCCCTCAAGCGCCAACTCGCCGGCGCCTCCCGTGACGCCAACCGGCCCGAGGACTCAGTCTCCGTTGCCCCCTTCACCAACGTCTACGTCACCGGCGAGGGGGACGACGAGCAGGTCTGGCGCAACGCTCGACAGCCGCTCTTCCACTACACCAACCGCATGGGCTCGTTCTACTGGCAGATGCTCTCACGCTCCGGCTTCGAATCCGAGATCAAGGACTCCCGCGCCGCCTGGGCCGACCGCGACTCCGAAGGCGCGCTGATGGCCTTCTCCGAAAGCATGGTCCGCGAGATCCAGGTGATCGGCCCAATCGAGTCGGTGCCCGAGCAACTCCAGGCCCGCTCCGACGCCGGCGCCGACCTGCAGATGATCCCCCTGCCCGCCGGCGACACGATGGATGTCGGCCGCCGCCTCGAGCAATACCTCGGCTAGGACAGTCTCATGTCCGAGAAACAAATTGCCATCGAGGTCGTCTACTGCGCCGACTGCGGCTACTGGCCCCGCACCTCATGGATGCTGGGCGAGCTGATGACCGATATCCAGCACCTCGTCTCCGACGTGAAGCTGATCCCCGACACCAAAGGCCTGTTCGAGTGGTCCGTCAACGGAGACCTCGTCTTCAGCAAAGCCGCCATGGGCCGCTTCCCCGATATGGATGAGCTGCGCGAGTTGATCTACTCTCGCCTCGACTGAGCCGCCCATCGAAGAGGAGTGGAACGATGGCTGAGACGATCGAAGTACTGAGCCCGCTTGCCCACGTCGCCGTCCGAGAAGCCACGGCCGCACCCCGACCACTCACCCTCAACGGCCTCCGACCCGGCATCCTCGAGAACCGCAAAGCCAACGCCCGTCTGCTCATGGAGACCATGGTCGAGCGCCTCGGCGAGCGCCACGACCTCGGCGACGTCGTCGTCGGCAGCAAGCCCGTCGGCGGACCGCCCTCCGATTCCACCATCGACGCCCTCCGCAACGGCGCCGACTTCCTCCTCATCGGCAGCTGCGATTGAGGCAGCTGCACGACGTGGAGTGTCCACGCCTCCGTCCTCTTCGAAGACATGGGAATCCCGACCGTCACCGTCGGCACCTCCGCCTTCACCGACCTGCTGCAGCTTGAAGCCGAGCAACGCGGATTGCCCGAACTCGATCGCCTGATCGTCCCGCACCCGCTGGGTGGATTGCGCCCGGAGCGAGTCCGCGCCCGCGTCGATGACGGCGTCCTCGATCGACTCGAAGCCGCCCTCCTCGGTCAGGCGGCCAACTCGTGACCACATCACGAGGCCGAGAAGCCGACCGATTCACGCTTCCCTCCGACCCCTTCGATTTCTCCCAGGAGTGCCAGCGTCGCGGCTGGTCGGACGGCCTGCCGCTGATCCCTCCGACTCCGGATCGAGTCGAAGCAATGCTGGAATCGTCGGATCGCGATTCCCTGGAAGTGCTCGGTGTTCTGTCGCCGCGGCAGGGCGAGGCGACAGTCGAGGCCATCGCGATCAACGCGGTCATGGCCGGCTGCCGACCGCAGCAGTTTCCGGTCGTCCTCGCCGCAGTCGAGGCGATCGCCCAACCGCCATTCAACCTCGACGGAATCAACGCCACAACGCACCCCTGCGCCGTCTTCATCCTCGCCTCCGGACCCGCTGCGCGGTCGGCCGGCATTCATGGCGGCTCTGGTTGCTTCGGACCGACGTTTCCCTCCAACGCGACGATCGGCCGCGCCGTTCGACTGGTCCAGTTGAACGTCGCCGGCGCGACCCCAGGTCGAGGTGACCGCGCCACCCAGGGCACGCCGGCCAAGTTTGCCTTCTGCGCCACCGAGCGCGAGGACGCCTCGCCCTGGCCGCCGTTCCAGACCACCCGCGGGCTCAACGCCGAGGACAGTTGCGTCACCACTTGGGCCTGTGAGGGACCGCACAACATCCAGGATCACGGCAGCAACACGGCGGCCGGCATCCTCCAGACCGTCGCCGGGGCGATGGGCCAGGCCGGCTCGAACAACATCCTCGGCAAGGGCGAGCCGGTCCTCGCCTTCGGTCCCGAGCACGCGGAAACCGTCGCCGCCGAGGGCTGGACCCGCGAAGCCGTGCAGGAGTACCTCTGGGAGAATGCCCGCTACCCGGCGAGCAAGCTCAGCGAAGAGTTCCTCGAGTCAGTCAACATCCGCATGGCCGGCGGCATCTTACCGACGCACAGCTCGGACGAGTGGCTGCCGATTACCGACAAGCCGGACGAGATCCACATCATCGTCGCCGGAGGACCCGGCAAACACTCCTGCTGGATGCCCACCTTCGGCGGCATGACTCGTCCCGTGACGGTGCCGCTCTGAGGTTGCTAGTCGGCGAATCCGGCGCGCCGTTCGCCAGAGTGAAACTCAGCCAACTTGACAAACAGATCGTTGAAGATCGGGTCGCGCTGGACATAATGTGCCTCGGCAAACGGGGCCAGCGGCGCGTCGTCCGGAGTTGCCACCCACCTCATCTCCTCTGACAGAATCGGCCGCGCCACGCTGCGCGTCGGTACCCACGAGTGGCTGACGGCATAACCCGTCGCCGACAGGTCCCAGATCTCCTTGGAGCGGCCCGGATACTGCGCGCTGTGATCGCGAAAGATGTCGCTCAGGTACTCGCCGATTGCCCCTTGTGGGCGGACGTACGCGTCCAGCTCAGCCGTCGTCGTCAGTAGGTGCGACGCCGCTCCGTAGCAGGGGATGTGCACCAGCGGCGCTCCGCTGGCGAACACTGTGCGTGCGGCCACGGGGTCCTGGTACAGGTTGAACTCCCGCGCATCTTCGCGATGCTGCGGCTGGCCGCCCAACCAGACGATCACGATCCGGTTGGCAATCTGCGGCGCCGCATTGAGCGCCGACGCGACGTTGGTCAATGCTCCAATCGCCACAACCCAGAGCGGACCATCCCGCGCTTCCATCGCCCGTCGAATCAGGTCGTCCGAGGCCGCATTGTCGACCGAGCTGAGCTCCTCGGAGAGGAACCGATCTGCCCCTCGATGCACCCGGCCGCTGCCGTCAACCCCCAGCCGGTCGAGCAGGCGGTGAATCTCCGCTTCCGATTCGTCCAGTCCCTTGGCAGGCGAGTCTCCCTGGCGCAGGAACAGCGTCGCGTAGATCGCCTCCAACTGAAGCCGGTCCTGCGACAACAACGCATGAACGACGGCGAACTGGTCGTCAATCTCGTTGGCGGTATCGGTGTCGAGCACCATCGGCACGCGCTGGGGCGGCAACGGCGGAATCAGAATGTGATGCTGCATAGCGCCAGCCTATGACCTCGCCCCATCCAACTCCCGTCCCCATCGATGCCCTGCGCCCCGACGCGGGGCCCAGACCTCGATCACCGAGTGCAGCAAGACAGTAACCCTCGCCTCACCCTCTGGCCGCTCCAGACCCCAACCATAGCCCAAACGTGCTACCATAAGAACATACGTACATCTAACAGAACCAGGAGCGTTCCCAATGCCAAACCGATTCAACCTCCGAGCCCGGATGGACAACCTCTGGCGACAGTCCGGAGACCACAACCCGGGCTACATCCGCCTCAGGGCGCTCGGCGCCATCGTCCGCGAACTCTACGCCCCCACCGAGCAGGCCCGGCTCAACCAGCAACTCTGCTTCGCCACCGACCCCTACGACGTCGCCCGCCACAAGCTCCGCGACCTCTACGACGGACCGCAGACCTCCCCTGCCGGGGGAGGCGCCCCGGTAGGGGCGGAGGGGGCCGCCCCCTCCGGCGACAAGCTGACCGAGGAAGACGACGACCCCTTGTAATCGCCAACCTCATCTCTTCGACCCGCGCATTTTTTTCTTTCCGCGGATCACCCGCTCCCGGCCACCCCGTGCCCTACGCTGAACACCGCGCAGCAGACGGTCCCCAAGCGAGGTGAGAAATGAAATACGGCGTGATGATCTTTGCGACTGATATGGCAATGGATCCGGGGGCGTTGGCGGCGGCGGCGGAAGAGCGCGGCTTCGAGTCGTTCTGGGTGCCGGAGCACGTGCACATTCCCGCCGACCGCGACACGCCGTTCCCGCGCTCGGAGGACGGCTCGCTTCCCGAGCAGTACTACCGCCTGCACGACCCGTTCGTGGCGCTGGGCGCGGCGGCCGGCGCGACCTCGGAGATTAGGCTCGGCACCAGCATCTGCCTGGTCACGGAGCATGAGCCGATCGCGCTGGCCAAGCAGGTGGCATCGCTCGACTTCATCTCGGGCGGGCGCTTCGAGTTCGGCATCGGCGCCGGTTGGCTGGCCGAGGAAATGGAACCGCTCGGAGTCAACTTTAAGGATCGCTGGAAGGTCACCCAGCAGCGGATCGAGGCGATGAAGCTGATGTGGACGGAGGAGATCGCGGAGTATCACTCCGAGTTCGTCGACATCCCGCGCACGCACGTGATCCCAAAGCCGGTGCAGAACCCGCACCCACCGATCCTGATGGGCGCCGGCAGCAAGTGGGCGCGTCAGCGCGTGGTCGACTGGTGCGACGGCTGGCTGCCGAACATTCCCGCGCCCGGTTTCGTCGAGCGCGCAATGCAGGACATCAAATCGCGCGCCGAACTGGCCGGACGCGACTTCGATTCGATTTCAATCAACGTCTTCCCGGCGATCGAGGACGCGCTGCCCGAGTACGAGCGACTCGGCGTTGACCGCGTGGTCTTTGGTCTGCCCCACGCAGGGGCGGACGAGGTCGTGCCGGAGCTGGATCGACTGGCGAAGCTGATCGCGTAGCTACTTGTAGCGGCGGCCGCGCTCGTCGCGAGAGCGATCTCCCTTGTATTCGTAGATTGGCACTCCGTAGCCGCATGAGGTCTGCGTGCAGTCGACGCTGATCTCGATCACTTGCCGCTCAGGCGTTGGCATCTCGAGCGCGCGGAGCGCCTCGGCCTGTTCGGCCAGGATCGACTCCTCAAGCGGCTTGGCCACGGCATGACCGTACAGCCGCACAATGGCCGCATCCTCGTCGAATGAAGTGACCATCACCGTGATCGGCCCGCCGCCCGCAGTGTGCCGGGCGGTCTCATTGCCGCTGCCGCGATAGTCGAAGTAGGCGATGGTGTGTGAGTCGATGACCTGCAGGTCGGCCGCGCCCTTGGGCGACAGGTTGACCGGACCCTCGCCGTTGGGACCCTCGCCAAACGTGGGGTCGGCCGAGGCGACAAAGAAGACCTTGGCGTTGCGGATCAGATCGGCTTGCTCGTCGGTGATGTGATCGATCATCGGCATCGGGGCTATCGCTTTCGATTGCGTCGTTCCTGGTGGGTCTGGCTCGTCTTGCGGTAGGTGCGGCCGAGGAACCGCGCGGCGCCCCTGAAGGTGGACTCGGCCTCCTTCGAGGCTTGCTTCATCAGCTGCTGCGTGTCTGGTTGCTTCGGCTGCATGGCGGCGATCAGCTCGTCGAAGTGCTGCTGGTCCGACTCCGCCAGTTGAGTAAACCAGGCGGTCAACGCGCTCGGCCCGGCGGCCTGGAGTTCGAGGAAGACCCCCGTCAGCGCGTTGATCGTCTGATCGTTGCCGCTCATCCGGGGCCAGAGTTGCCTATACGCGTCGGGCTGAGACAGCTTGAACGGCCCGGCCAGCCAGATCAGGAAGCGACGGCGATCCTCGTCTCGCGTCTGTTGCGCGGTCAAGCGCTGAGCCAGTTGGGAGGCAACCTGCGGTGCAGCCGAGCCGGCGATCACACGCGCGGCCTGCCGGATCAGAAAGTGCGACATGCGGTCACGATACCGAAGCTGGGATCCAGGCAGTCACAGCCGCGCGTTCCACGACGTCCAGGTCGCGCGGGTGAGCTTGCGCACGTTGCCATGCTCAAGCGAGGCGGTGACGACATCCCAGTTGCCGCCGTCGTGGAGCTGGTAGGCCACAGTGTCGATCTCCAGCGGATGTGGCGCCGGCGCGCCCGCCGGAGATGGGTGGTAGGAGATATCCGTCATGGCGCCGTCCGGGTGGATGATCATGAGTTGCGCATTGCGAATGAAGACGATGTCGCCGTCGAACTGGATGCAGGGCGACTCGTCTGTCGGATTCTGCGTTCGCTGCCTGAGCCTGCCGCTTCCAACATCCAACTCCCAGATCCCGCGTCTCGCAAAGACAATGGTCTCCCCATCCGCCGACCAATGAGGTTGATCGGCATCTCGCAGGATCAGGCTCTCCGTGCCATCCGGCTCCTGAACGTAGAGGTCCCGATTGCGCACGAAGGCAAGTTGTTGGCGTGGTGACCACGCCGGCTGACTGGCATCTCGAACCAACACGCGACGCTCGCTCCCATCCGGCGAGATCGCCTCGATCCGATGGTTCCGCTCTATCGCGATCCAGTGACCGTCCAGCGACCAGGCCGGATCGTCGGCGGTGGCGCCGCTCGTCAACCGGGTCGCCTCGCCTCCGGCAGCGGGCATCGTGTACAAATCCCAGCCTTCGGCGCGGTTGCTGAGGAAGGCGATCTGTTGGCCGTCGGGCGACCAGGCCGGCGACATGCCGTTCTCGGCGGAGATCAGTTCCATGTGCGATACGGTACGTGCCGTGGACGGTATCCGACACTTCACGGTGACGACGTTCGTGTCGATGGATGGCGCGACCCTGTTGCACTGGCACCGTAAAGTTGGCCTGTGGCTGCCTCCCGGCGGCCACATTGAGACGAATGAGGATCCGATGCAGGCCGCGCGTCGTGAGGCGTTGGAAGAGACCGGGTTCTCGGTGCAGATCCTGCCGACCTCGACGCCGTTCGCATATGACGATCCACCACAGTTGTCGACGCCTGCGACGATCATGGTGGAGCCAATTCGGTCATTTGGCGGCGAAGACGCGCATCACCACATCGACATGATCTACTTCTCACGCCCGACGAACAGCGAACGACCGAAACCGCCAGGCGAGACCTGGCGATGGGTCAGCCGAGAACAGCTTGAGGATGACGCGCCGATGACGCTCGACGGCGTCTCGGCGCAGATCTCGGAGGACGTGCGGATCTTAGGGATGGCGGCAATTGACCATGTAGCAATATTCGAGGAGACCGGAGCGTGATCTCAGCGCAGATGATTCGAGAGGAAGCGGAGACGATTCGTCGCTCGTTGGCGCGTCGGCGTGCCGATGCCCCGCTCGACGCGGCGATCGAGGCCGACGAGCAGCGGCGTGGAGTGCTGGTCGAACTGGAGGAGCTTCGGGCCGCACGGAACAACGCCGGCCGAGCAATCGGCAAGGCCGGGGACAACGAGGAGCGCCAGCGCCTGATCGCCGCCCAACGAGAGTCGGCAGCGAGAATCGACGAGCTCGAAGAACAGCTTCGAGCAGTTGAATCATCCATGAATGCCCTCCTCTCCGAGATTCCCAACGTGGTTGGCGAGGAAACCCCGGACGGCGACGACGAAGAGTCGAATGTGGTTGTGCGTGACTGGGGCGAGCGTCGGGCACTTGACTTCGAGCCGAAGCCGCATTGGGAGCTCGGGGAGGCGCTGGGGATCATCGACATCGAACGGGCAGCGGCGATGTCTGGGTCTCGAATGTACGCGCTCAAGGGCGCAGGCGCGCGGTTGCAGCGCGCGCTGATCGGGTGGTTCCTCGATTGCCACGGTCAGTCGGGTTACGAGGAATGCTATGTCCCGGCGATGGTTCGGGGGGACGCCATGCGCGCGTCGGGTCAGTTGCCGAAGTTCCGTGACAATCTCTACCGCGACGAGGAAGAAGACTACTACTTCGTTCCGACGGCCGAGGTGCCGCTGACCAACATGCACGCCGACGAAATCCTGTCAGAGGATCAGCTACCGATTCGCTACGCCGCGCACACACCGTGTTTCAGGCGCGAGAAGACCAGCGCCGGACGCGATGTACGCGGAATCAAGCGGGTGCATCAATTTGAGAAAGTTGAGATGTATCAGTTCACGACGCCGGAGACTTCGGCGTCGGCGTTGGACGAGATGCTGGCCTCAGCAGAGTCCCTGTTGCAGGGACTGGACCTGGAATATCGGGTGCTGCAGATCTGTAGCGGCGACATCGGGTTCAGCGCCTCGGTGAGCTACGACCTCGAAATCTGGGCACCCGGAGCGCAGGAGTGGCTGGAAGTGTCCAGCATCTCCAACTGCACCGACTTCCAGGCTCGGCGGGCGAATGTTCGTTATCGGCCAGAGGGCAAGAAGGGCACGCGGTTCGTGCACACGCTGAACGGCTCAGGTCTGGCACTGCCCAGGACCATCGCTGCGCTTCTGGAGAACGGCCAGCAGTCGGACGGCTCCGTCATCCTGCCCGAAGTGCTGGCCTCGCGGATGGGTTCGCGTGTCATCGCTTGACGAGTATCTGGCCGCGAACCGGGCTCGATGGGACGAGTCGGTTCCGGTTCATGCCGCATCAGAGTTCTATGGCGTCGAGCGATTCCTGGCGGGCGACTCGACGCTGCTGCCACTCGATTTCGAGGAGGTTGGCGATGTTGCAGGGAAGTCCCTCCTGCACCTGCAGTGCCACTTCGGGCTCGACACCCTGTCCTGGGCTCGCCTGGGAGCCGAAGTCGTTGGCGTCGACTTCGCTCCTTCAGCGGTCGATACCGCTCGCGAGATTGCCGATCGGGCAGGCTTGAATGCTGAGTTTGTTGAATCGGAGTTGTATGCATCGCCCGAGGTCTTGACGGACCGGCTGGGGACGTTTGATCTGGTCTACGTGAACATTGGTGCGTTGTGCTGGTTGCCGGACATCGCCGCTTGGGCAAAAGTCTGCGCCGGATTCCTGAAGGACGGCGGCCAGCTATACGTCCGGGACGTACATCCAATCACGTTCTCGGTCGACGACGACGCGCCTGTAGGTGAGTTGCCTCTGCGTTACCCCTACTTCGAGACGGAGCAGCCGCTGCACTGGAGCGGCGACGGCGATTACGCGGACCCGACAGCCGCGTTCGAGCACCAGGAATCGTACGAGTGGAATCACGGCCTGGGCCAGATTGTGACCGCCGTGCTGGAGGCAGGATTGCAGATCGATTTCCTGCACGAGCAGGATTGGACCGTCTATCCGGCGCTGCCCTGGCTGGTTGAGACGGAGCGAGGCGTCTGGCGATTACCCGACGTTGAAGGCAAGCCAGACCAGAGGCTGCCACTGATGTTCTCGCTGCGCGCGACCAGGGACGCTACTCGACGCTCCCCATCGGTTCCTCCTTCCAGGTGAAGAAGGGACCGCCGATCTTCACGTGGACGGGCTCGGTGAAGGTGGGATGCGTGGCCAGGGTGAGCTCGTGCCTGGCGCGACCGCCTTGGGCGAGTTTGGCTCGCACGTCATCGGGCCCGCGCCAGGTGTCTTCGCGAGCTCGAGTGGCGTGCCAGTGGTCTCGATCGGTGTATTGCGTGAGCAGGATGACCATGTCACAGGGCTCGGTGACCTCGTCATTGGGGTGCGGCTCCTCGGCCCGGAACATGCCCAGGATGCGGGCGCCCGCGGCTTCGATCGGCGGCCAGATCTCTTCTCGGCTGAGTCGTTCAAACTCGTCGAACGAGCCCTTCTGAATCCAGAACCTGCGCATGACGACGAGCATCGGTTGCCTCCTGTTCAGCGCCCAATCAGCGCCCAATCAGCGCCTAGCATTATGGCGCAGACGGCACAGCGATCATCGGAGGTCTCGTGAGCATCTTGCGGCGCGCACTCCGACGACTGAGCCGACGTGGTCCCGACGACGAATCGACCAGGGCTCTGATCGACATGCTGGTGAAGCGGAGCGTCAGCGGCCATCCGGCGGTCGATCCCAAGGGGGTGGTGCTGGAACTGTCGCTGGCCCGGGGCTCGAGGACCCTGGCCGTGGTCGAGCTTGCGGATGATGAGGACCCGCTGCGCTACGTGATCGCTTCCCGGATTGGCGGTGACGCCGCCGGGCATATGGGGCGGATTATCGTGACGGGATTGCATGTCACATTGGATCGCCGTGCGTTGCCGGAGCAGTGGCCTTCGCGTTGGGCGACGCCGATTCAGGCGCAGCCGAGCGATGCATCGAGCGACTTCGGTCAGACCCGCGACTTCGTCTGGCGGCCGCTTGATGCGACCGGAGCGAGTGTCTCGGAGGTCGTGCAACTGCTGAGCGACAACGACCGGATCACGCGCTGGGTCGGCGGTGTGTTGCGCGAGCAGGCGACGATGCAGTTCGAGGTGGCGCCGACGGCGTCGATGGTCAGGGTGGCGGCGCACCAACGAGGGAGCGGTCTGCCGCACCCGACCACGGTCGAAGCGGTCTTGACGGTGGCCCGGGCGATCGCGGGTCGCTGAGGCACAACGTTCACAGAGTTGCTGGCGGAGGGGGAGGGATTCGAACCCCCGAGACGCTTGCACGCCTAACGGTTTTCAAGACCGCCGCCTTCGTCCGCTCGGCCACCCCTCCGCAGGATTCAGCGTATCAACACGCGGGAGAACGACTCCGCCCCGGCCGTTGCGACCGGGGCGGAGATGTGGCCTGATCCCCTGGAGAGGGGCAACTCCCTAGAAGCTGGTCAGGACCGTGCGGGCGACTTCGCCGGCCTTCATGGCCCGGAACGCTTCGTTGATGTCCTCGAGCGGCGCGGTGACGCTGACCATCTCGTCGAGCATCAGGCGGCCCTGACGGTAGTACTCGACCAGGTTGGGCATGTCGGTGCGGAAGCGGTTGCTGCCCATGCTTGAGCCCTGCAGGACCTTCTCGGAGAGGAGTTCGTGGGCCGGAATCTCCAGTGTCTGTCCGAGCGGGACCATGCCGATGATGGTGGCGACGCCGCCGCGCTTGATCGCGGCGAAGCACTGCTCGGCGACGGACTTGAGGCCGATCGCCTCGAAGCTGAAGTCGACGCCCTCGCCCTCCGTCATGTCCCTGATCTGGGCGACCGGGTCGCCGGTGGAGGCGTCGACCGAGTGGGTCGCGCCGAGTTCGCGGGCGAGCGCGAGCTTGTGCTCGTGCAGGTCGACGGCGATGATCTGCTTGGCTCCGGCGATGCGGGCGCCCTGGATCGCGGAGAGGCCGACGCCACCGGCGCCGAAGACGGCGACGGTGCTGCCGTGATGCACCTTGGCGGTGTTCATCGCCGCGCCGGCGCCGGTCATGACCCCGCAACCGATCAGAGCGGCCTGCTCCAGGGGCATCTCATCGTCGACGTAGACGAGCGCGTTCTCGTGGACCAGGGTGTACTCGGCGTAGGTCGAGAGGTTGGCGAACTGGGCGACCGGGTTACCGTTCCAGGAGAGACGCGGATCTTCGTCGGGTCGGCGCTGGGTTTCCGGGCTGCGGCAGAGGTTGGGTCGGCCGCTGAGGCAGTAGGAGCAGTTGCCACAGAAGACCGAGAGGCACATGATCACGTGGTCGCCGGCCTTGAACTGCTGGACCAGCTCGCCGACTTCCTCGACGATGCCGGCGGCCTCGTGTCCGAGGATGCCGGGGGCCTGGAACGGGTAGAGCCCTTCGACGAAGTGCAGGTCGGAGTGGCAGACGCCGGAAGCGGCGGTCTTGACGAGCACCTCACGCGGGCCGGGCTTGGAAACGTCTACGTCTTCGATCGTCAGATCCTGATTGGGGCCGTGGAAGACGGCGGCTTTCATCGCGACATCCTTTCTGGGCAAGACACCCCGATGTGTCCTTGCGCTGCGCAGTCTAGGGGATGCCAAGAGGCGCTTCGGCGATGTTCGTCCGGGAGGTCGGATTTCGGAGATCGCGGACGGTTTTCAGGTCTTTCAGCAACTTTTTTTTCGGAGCCCGATGTAGCCAGTTTCCGTGACGATCTCCAGTGTATTGCTGAAGATCGTGCGTTTGCCGCTTTCAGGTTCTTTCAGCTTTTTTCAGGTCTTTTCAGGTTTCTTCAGTGAGGGGTCGATCAGATGTGTTCGGGTCTGTTCGGGTCTGTTCGGTCTTGATCGGGACCGTACGGCACCATCGGAACAGTTTTCAGATGATGGCAAACGGGCATGACAGCTCTTTCACAGCAAGTTGCTCCCATGATTGGGGGGTCGATGGTATACGGACGGGTGTTCTTACGTTGTATCGAGGTTGACGGAGGGTGAGGGCGCGAGTGTTGCGAGGTGGTACCGGGAGAGGGGCTCGAACCCACACGGCCAATAAGGCCAGCGGATTTTAAGTCCGCCGCGTCTGCCAATTCCGCCATCCCGGCACGCTTCGACGCGCCATACCTCGCCGGCGCGTGATTCGACGATATCGAAGATTCAGCACGGCTTCAGCGCCGGCTCATCGCTGGTTCATCGCTGTGTGGCGAGACTGATGGTGGAACCATCGGTCGCCACGCTGATATCGCCTCGCTCGGCGGTTAGCAGCGAGGTTGCGCCAACCCTGGCCAGCGACGCGAGAACCTCCTCGTGCGGATGTCCGTGGGGGTTGTTCGCGCCGGCGCTGAGGATGGCCAGGGTCGGTCGCACCGACTCGAGGAACAGCGTCGATGAGGAGAAGCGGCTGCCCTGGTGGGCGACCTTGAGCACGTCGGCCCGCAGCCGGCAGGGTTGGGGCTCGGTCTGGCACGGGCCGCGGACGAGGTCCAACTCCTGGGCCACGTTGATGTCGCCGGTGAAGAGGAAGGCAGCGTCGCCGTAGCGGGCGCGGATCACGATCGAGGTGGCGTTCGCATCCTTGACATAACGATCGGGGAGTTGGCCGACCGGCGGCCAGAGGATGTCGAGGGTCAGGCCGGGGTCGCCGCCGAACACGAGCTGCTGCCCGGGCTGCGCTTCGATCGTGGGAATGCCTCGCTCGCTGAAGAGGTCGATCAAGCGGCGGCCGAACGGCGTCGTATCCGCGTATGCGCTGAGCAGCACCTGTCCGATGTCGTAGTGGTCGAGGACGGCCCAGAGCGCCCCAGCGTGGTCGGACTGAGGATGCGTGATGACGACGAAGTCGATGCGCTGGTCGTTGTTCGGCAGGTAGGTTCGCAGCGCGGCGAGGATGTCGTGTGATCGCTCACCGGCGTCGATCAGGACCGAGTGGCCTTCGGGCGTGACCAGCAAGGCCGAGTCTCCCTGTCCGACATCGAGGAAGTGGATCTGAAGCTGCGGCGCGGGCTCGTCGATGGCTGAGAGCCAGAGCGTTGCCGCGACGGCCGATGCGATACCGCAGAAGACGGCCGGTCTCAGAGTTGGGCGCAGGTTAGGAATCAGCTCGAGCCCGATGCGAGCCAGCGGATTGGCGGTTGGTGAATCCGGGTGCTGGTCGGAGGAGCGAGTCCAGCGGGCGACCCGTTCTCGATGGGTGCGGAATGATGCGAGCAGGATGGCGGCGTAGATCAGTGCGAGGTGCACGTGGCCGAACCCCTGGATCGGGAGGCCGGCGCCGGGAAGCTGGGCGGTCCGCTCGGCGACCAGTACGAGCCACTGCAGCGGCAGCCAGGCGAGCGGCCAGCTGGCAATTGTCCCGAGGGTTTGTGAGACGAGGCCCAGCAAGGCGGTCGACGCCGTACCGAGCAGCATCCAGCCAAACAGGGGCGTGACCACGAGGTTTGCCGCCAGCCCGATCAGGGCAGATCGCTCGAAGTGCAGTGCGATTAACGGCATCGTGGTCAGTGTCGCGACCAGTGTGACGAGCGCCGCGTCGCGGATAGCGCCGGCGATCCCGCGTTGTCCGCTGAGGAAGTCCTGGGAGACCGTGGGCATCAGGATGACGATGCCGAGCGTCCCGGCGAGGGTGAGCTGAAAGGAGAGGTCGAGCAGGACATGGGGCTCCAGCGCGACCATCAGCGCTGCGGTCGCGCTGACGGCGTACAGCGCGGAGGCGCCGCGTCCCAGCATGTGGGCCGAGGCGAAGACGACCGCCATCCACATCGCCCGCTGGACCGGCGGGTCGGGACCGATCAGGGCGCCGTACGAGAGGGCGGCGAGGATGGCCAGCAGTGCGCCGAATCTGCGCCCCACCAGCCAGGCCGACGCCGCCATCACCAGGGTGATCAGCAGGGTGAGATTGCTGCCCGAGATCACGATCAGATGCGAGAGCGAGGTGTCGTTCAGGTCGGAGCGCAGTTCGGGATCGATTGCATCGCGACGACCGGTGATCATGCCCTGGCCAATGCCCGACAGCGGCGGCGGCAGGGCGTCGCGAATGCTCCGGTTGAGCGCGCCGCGGATGTCGGCGGCAAGCGAACGCGGCCAACCGAGGTCGGCCGAGCCGAGCCGTTCGAGGCTTCCCGAACGGACCAGCGCGCTGGCGGCGATCCGTTGGTCTGCCAACCACTGCAGGTATTCGTCGGATGATCGCGAGGTCGGCGTCAGCACGGCGTTGACCGCGATGCGATCGCCGTAGCGGACGTCCTGCGGATCGGGCAGGTGCAACTGCAACCGATCGTCGACGATGCGTCGTTCGGAACCGATTTCGATGGTCTCGGCATCGAGCAAGAGGCGAATCCCGCTGTTTCGCCATTGCGGATCGTCGGCCACCACCCCGGTCAGGCGCACCGTCTGACCGGCCAGATCCACGTTCGCGAGGCTGTTGGAAGGGAGTCCGGCGTCGTCGGCGCGCCAGAAGCCGACTACGAGCAGAGCCGGGGTCAGGAGGAGGAGGACCAGCTGTAGGCGCCGGCGCTGTGTGACGGCGTCGATTCGAGCGATCGAGCTCAGAGCCAGCGCGTTGATGATCGCAGCCGCGCAGACGATGATCGGGAGGTTGGCAGCGGACAGGGACAACGCGGCACCGGTCGCGAAGGCCAGCGCCCAGTGCAACAGGGGAGGCAGGTAGGGCAGACGGAGTCCGCGGAACGGCCGCAGCGCGTGGTCAATCCGTCGCGACATAGACCGTCGCCACGTCTGCGAGCGCAAGGATTTCGGTCGGGCGCAGTACTCCCCGATCTGCGAGATCGGCGAGTGAGCTGAACGGCTGCTCTGCGCGAAGCAAGACGATCGCCTGAGCTCGTGTTTCGCCGATTCCGGGCAGTGTCGAGAGTTCGGCGATCGTTGCGGTGTTCAGATCGATGAGCGCCAGGCGGGACTCGGTGGGCAAGGCGGCGAGTCGGATGTCGGGTTCGGTATGAGATGCCGATTGTTGGTCGGCGAGGACGCCAAGAGCGGCGAGCAGCAGAGCGATTGCGACGATCGCGGGTAGCCAGTCCAGCAGGGATCGCGAGATCGAGGCGAAGCGGGAGGTGTTGTCCGATGGCGCCTGTTCGTTTGGCCTCGGCGGGCGGATCTCCGTCCAGAAGGACATCGTGGCTCCTGTAGACACGAACCGGTCGGAAGGAAGGTAAGACATTAAACGAATCTGGTGAGCAAAATGAAATCGGCGAAGGGTACATTTGGAATCGAGAGGTACCTGGGCCATGTCTCGCTCGGTATTGAGCGTCAACGACCTGTCGCGGGCCGAAATCGGTGAGGTGCTTGATCGTGCACTGGAGACGAAGCGGCGGTCCGATCGTCGGAGTTCGGAGCTTGCCGGTAAGACCGCGCTGCTGATCTTCCAGAAGCCGTCGCTGAGGACTCGTGTGTCGTTCGAGTTGGCGGTGACCAATCTGGGTGGCCAGGCGCTATATCTGTCGCCGCCAGAGGTGGGTCTGGGTGAACGAGAGTCGCCCGAGGATGTGGGCGGCGTGGCTGGCCGCTATTGCGACCTGATCATCTGCCGGACGTTTGACCAGAGCAATCTTGATCGACTGGCGGCGGCGTCTGGAGTTCCCGTAGTGAATGCGCTGAGCGACTGGGAGCATCCATGCCAGGCCTTGGCCGACGTCCTGACGATCCGGGAGCACGGCGGGACCAGCGGTCGCACGCTGACCTACGTGGGCGACGGGAACAACGTCGTTCGATCGCTGGCGATCGCCGCGGCGGGTGAGGGGATGCACGTGCGGGTCGCGTCGCCATCGGGGTACGAACTTGACGAGGCGAGCGTGGCTGAAGCCGCGGAGCGGGCAGCGGGATCGGAAGGTTCCGTGTCGCTGTTTTCCGATCCGGTCGAAGCGGTCGATGGCGCCGACGTCGTCTATACGGACACGTGGACGTCGATGGGCCAAGAGGTGGAAGCGAAGCAGCGCCTGGAAGCGTTCACGGGCTACCAGGTCGACGCCAGATTGGTCGCGCAGGCGTCACGCGGAGCGAGCGTGATGCACTGTCTGCCGGCGCATCGCGGCGAAGAGATCACCGACGAAGTGCTGGATGGACCGCAATCGGTGGTTTTGGACCAGGCCGAGAATCGCCTGCATGCCCAGCAGGCCCTGCTCGCCTGGCTGTTTGGCTAGTCGCGAGCCGGGACGTGCATTCGCCTAGCATTGCCAGCGTCGAAGCGAACCGGCGATTGACGAGAGAACCGAGGCGCATGTCGTGGATGCCCTGATCAACGACATCGACGTGGCGTTCGGCAGCTTCAGCTGGACCAACGCGCTGGAAGTCACCGCGATCGCGGTGGTTTTCTATGCCGCGCTCCGATTGCTGCGGGGCACCACAGCGATGTCGGTGATTCGAGGCATGGTGCTGGTCGTGGTTGCGATCACCCTGATCGGACGGGTCGCGGACTCGGTGGTCCTGAACTGGATCGTTGACAACGCACTGGCCGTCCTGTTGATCGTGGTTCTGCTGGTGTTCCAACCCGAGTTTCGTCGGGCGTTTGAGCATGTCGGACGCGCCGGCGGCGTCCGGCACTGGGGCAGCAGGAGACAACCCTATCGGGCGCTGATTCCGATGGCTGCCACTGTGGCCCACCGGCTCTCGCAGCAGAAGGCGGGCGGGTTGTTCGTGTTCGAACGTGACACGGGGCTTGAGGAGTACGCCGAGGCCGGCGTTCGGCTGGGAGCCGAGCCGACGACCGATCTGCTTGAGAGTATCTTCTGGCCCGGTTCGCCCTTGCACGACGGAGCGGTGTTGCTGCGTCCTTCGGAGGTGGTCGCCGCTTCGGTGATCCTGCCGACCTCAACGGGCGATTTCCCCTCGCGCGGCGCGGGAAACGGACAGAACGGCGGTCACCTGGGGACGCGCCACCGCGCTGCCTTGAGCATCACTGAGGAGACGGACGCGATTGCAGTCGTGGTCTCGGAGGAGACGGGCGGGATCTCGCTTGCCGCCAGCGGATTGCTCTCCGCTCCGATGGCTCCAGCCGAGCTTGAGGCAACTCTGTCCAGGCATTTGCACTCGCGGCGGTGGGGCGATCGCTTCGGCATGCGGCTGCTCGGCAGACCGTTGGGACGGCATCCGCGCAGGCCGTCGACGGCCGGCGGAGACGCGACGGGATCCTAAGTGCGACGCGCGGCGCAAGAAGCGACGCTGCTGATCACGGTCCTGGTTCTGGCGTTGGTCGTCTGGTTCGTGATTGCCGATGCCGAAAATCGGGAAATCGAAGCGCGGTTGGGCTTCAGCCTGCCGGTTGAAGTCGAAGGCCTTGGCTCGAACCTGGTCGTGGTCGGGGATGCCTTGCCGGTCACGGTAACGGTCGTTGGCCGAGAGGCCGAGGTCGAGTCGGCCCGCCCCGAACACTTCAAAGCCACGGTCTCGCTGCGCAATCGAGCGGCCGGCCGCCACAGTGTGCCGGTCCGGGTCGAGGAGCTTGAGGGTGACGTTCGGGTCAGGGCGGTTCAACCTGAAACGGCGGTGGTGACCCTACAGGAGACGGTCGAGCGGGAAGTTCCCGTGGTCGTGGAGCCGTTCAATCCACCGCCGCTCGGCTTTCACGTGGGCACACCTGAGGTGTTGCCGGAGACGGCGGTCGTCTCGGGGATTGCCACGGAGGTTGAGGCAGTCGACTCGGTTGTCGCGCGGCTCGACCTGGGCGGAGCCACGGCGTCGGTGGAGCGCAGCGTCACCCTCGAAGCGAGAACGGGCGGCGGCGGCGCGGTGACCCAGGTGGTGGTCAATCCTCGTTTCGCGCAGGTGCGGGTACCGATCGACCAGGAGCTGTTCCGACGAGCCGCATCGATCCTGCCGGATGTGACCGGCACACCCGCAGAAGGATTCCGGGTTCGGGCGGTTCGCGCGACGCCCTCGACGGTAGATGTTCTGGTCTCGGTGGACGTGCTGGATGATGAAGTCGAGGTGCTGACCGCACCGATTGATGTTTCCGGCGCCGACAGCGATGTGTCGACCGAAGTCGATCTGGTCTTCTCGGAAGAGGCTGCAGCGGCAGGCGATTCCGACACTTCCGCCCGAGTGCTGATTTCGATTGAGCCGATCGTCACGAGTGTTCAGCTGCCGGTCAGGGTGGAGATCTTCGGCGTGCGCGGCAATCTCCAGGTTGCCTTTGCATCGCCGCTGACAGCGCGGGTCGCGCTCCGCGGCCCGATAGCCCTAATCTCGAATCTGGAAGGGCCGCTGGCTCCGATTCGGGTCAATCTCGGTTCGTACGCCGCTGGCCGGCACCGCATTGATCTGAGCTGGGATCCTCCGGCAGGGATCGAACTGGTTGATATCACACCTTCGCAGCTGATCGTCACGCTGACTGAGTCACGTCCGTCCGAGCCGGCGGAAGCGACTGAGGACGTTGAGGACGAGCAGGCAGGCGCGGGCGAGCCTACAACGGAGGATGAGGACAGTGAGTGAAGAAGCGGCGGGAGAGCTTCCACCGGTGGAGGTACGGGCCTTGCCAGGCAACGTGTTGCCGACGGTTGCCATCGTCGGTAGGCCGAACGTGGGCAAGTCGACCCTGTTCAACCGGCTGGTCAGGCGTCGGCAAGCCATCGTGCGCGGCGAACCCGGCACGACACGAGATCGCAACTATGCGACGACCGAATGGCGCGGCCAACATTTCTCTGTGATTGACACCGGCGGGTTGCTCGGTGAACAGCTCACGGGCCCCTTCGCCGACTCGGTTGCCGAGCAGGTGGACCAGGCGTTGGCCGAAGCGGACGCCATCGTCCTGGTCGTTGATGTCCAGACCGGCCCGCTGCCGGCCGATGAGGACGTGGCAACACTCCTGAGAGGAGCCGTCCAGCCCGTGACGGTTTGCGCGAACAAGGCCGACAATGACGCGCTGGCTGCTGAGGCATCGCGATTCTACGGCCTCGGGCTGGGCGATCCTGTCGCGATTTCAGCCCATCACGGACGCTGGATTGACGATCTGCTCGATCGTGTGACCGCTGAGCTGGCCGTGGCCGAACCGCTCGAGACCGACGATGTCGCCTGCCGCCTCGCGATTGTCGGCCGGCCCAATGTGGGCAAGTCGTCGCTGGTCAACGCACTCTTGCGCGACGAGCGGATGATCGTCTCCGAGGTGCCGGGTACGACGCGTGACGCCGTCGATACTCTCCTGAGCTTCGACGGCCAACGAGTCTCGCTGGTCGATACCGCTGGTATTCGGCGCCGAGGGCGGGTCGCTCCCGGAATTGAACGGGCATCGGTGCGTCGCGCCGGCGCGGCGGTCAGGCGGGCCGATGTCTCGGCGGTGGTGATCGATGCGCACGAGGGCGTGACATCCCAGGACCTGCACGTCCTGGGGATGGCGATGGACGACGGCGCGGGGATCGTGATCGTGATGAACAAGGCGGACCTGGTGGATGCCGAGGATGGGCTGCGCGACAGTCGCGAGCGGCAGCTGGCCGGTCGGGCGCGGTTCGTCAACTGGGCGCCGATCGTCTGGGTCTCGGCACTGACTGGAGATGCCGTGGACAGCGTCGTGGCGGCTGGATTGCACGTTGCGGAGGCGCGGCGTCAACGAGTGCCGACGCCTCGACTCAATGCCATGCTCAAGCAGGCCCAGGTCGAACGTTCGCCGGCTACCTATCGGGGCAAGCGCATCCGGTTCTACTACGGCGTACAGACGGAGGCGGCGCCGCCGACGTTCACCTTCTTCGTCAACTACCCGGACGCCGTCCACTTCTCCTATGAGCGTTATCTGATGGGCCGAATCCGGCGGTCGTTCGGCTTCGAGGGCACGCCGCTACGCTGCGTTTTGCGAGGTCGTGAACCTTCGGAGTCGGACGACGGGGGCAGAAGTCGTGGTTGAGGCCTGGATCGTCGGAGGCGTCGTCGGGTATCTGCTGGGATCGACTCCGACCGGTCTGTGGATCGGTAAGTGGCGAGGCGGCGGCGATATCCGCTCGTCGGGCAGCGGGCGGATCGGAGCGACGAACACCTTTCGCGCGCTGGGCTTGCGCTGGTCAGTCACCGTCCTCGTGCTGGACGCGGTGAAAGGCGCGCTGCCGATCCTGATCGTGATGGCTGTGTGGAACAGTCCGACCGGCGAGGTCGTGGGCGGACTTGCTGCGGTTGTTGGGCATCAGTTTCCGCTCTATGCCGGATTTCGCGGCGGTCGCGGAGCGGCCACGGCGCTCGGCGCCATGATCGCGATCATGCCGATGGGCGCATTGTTTGCCTTGGGAACGGCCCTGCCGATCCTGCTGAAGATCAGGGTGATGTCGCTGGCGACGCTGACCGGCGCGACTTCGGCGGCCGTTGGCATCTCATTGCTCGCCGCGTACGGGCAAGCGCCTGATGCGTACATCGCCTATGCCGTCGGCACGTGGTTACTGGTGCTCGTGGGGCATAAGGACAACGTCGAGAGAATTGCTGCGGGGACCGAGCGGGTGCTGTCGATGGGCCGGGCCGCGCCATGAGGGTGATGGTGATCGGAGCGACCTCATGGGGCTGCACGCTGGCGTCGTGTGTCGATCGGGCCGGGAACGAGGCAGTCGTGTTGTGCCGCAGCGACGATGAAGCGGCCGAGCTCTCAGCTGCGCGCGAGCATCGACGTCTGCTGCCCGGCGTGCCCCTGCCCGACGGTCTGATGTTTACCGCCGATCCAGGCGGAGCGCCCCCGGGCGTCGTGATCTGGGCGACGCCGTCGCAGCGCCTCCGGGAGAACCTGCGCATTGTCCTGCCGAACCTGACTCCCGGGGACACGGTGCATGCCTCGGCGGCGAAGGGGCTGGAGAAGGGTTCGCACTTCAGAATGACCGAGGTGCTGGACCAGGAGTTGACTCTGACCGGTCGTGAGCCGCGGGTGGGCTCGATCTCGGGTCCGAACATTGCCAGAGAGGTCGCACGAGGACTGCCCGCCACGACGGTTGTGGCAGCGGCAGATCCAACGGATCGAGAGCGTCTGCAGGCAGCGCTGAACTCATCCTCGTTCCGGGTCTACACCAACGAGGACGTGATTGGCGTGGAACTGGGTGGCGCGCTGAAGAATGTGATCGCGATCGCGGTCGGGACAGCAGTCGGGCTGGACGTGGGCGACAACGCACGGGCTGCTCTGATGACTCGCGGTCTGTCGGAGATTGCGCGGCTGGGAGTCGCCATGGGCGCGGCGCCGTCAACGTTTGCCGGATTGACGGGACTGGGCGATTTGCTGGCCACGGCGAGCAGTCCGCGGTCACGCAACCGGACTTTGGGAGAGAAGATCGGCAGCGGCATGACCCTGTCGCAGGCGATGGCCGACAACCCGCACGTCGTTGAGGGTGTCGAAACGACCCGCGTCGTGCTGGAAGTCGCCGATGCGGTGGGCGTCGACATGCCGATCGCTCAGGTCGTCTCGGAGGTGCTCTTTGAGGATCTTGAGCCTCGGGAAGCTATCCGAGTGTTGATGGAACGCGCTCCGACCGTGGAAGGCTGATGAGCGAATCGATCAGTCACCAGGACGCCGCCGAACCGATCGATGGTCTGCGCCGTGTCATCGCCGCGATTGCCGCTGCCCGGATGGAGTTGGAGCCCGAGGATCTACACGCGGTATCGCGGCTGAGCCCCGATTCGACGACCCTGGTCAGAGAGAAGCTGACTGAACTCGAGTCTGTCAGCCGATTCGCTCTGCTGGAGCGGTTGCAGCAGATCAGCTCGGAGTTTGGCGGATACGACTTCACCGTCCTCTTCTCGGCGATGATCTCCGATGACGATGCCACGGTCCGGACGGTGGCGGTCAGCGGTCTGGCGACCTGTGAGACCGCCGGCGCCACGGAGGCTCTCCTGGCCGTCGCCAAATCAGAGGAAGAAGATGGCGATGTGCGCCGCGAAGCGGTCGTTGCCCTGGGCGAGGTCGCCATGCGGTTGGAACTCGGTTGGGCCTCAAACGAGGACGCCGACCAGGTCGTCGATGCCCTGCGCCTGATCGCCGAGGACGTGCTGGAGGATGACGACCTGCGCGGCTCGGCCGTCTCGGCCGTGGGGGTTGTGAGCGCTCCCTGGGTGCCGGAGCTAATCGAAGAGGCATTTGACAGCGATGCCGCGGCGCTGCATCTGGGAGCGGTCCAGGCCATGGGTCGAAGCGCCGACGTGTCGTGGTTGCCGGTGCTCGAGGGCTCGCTGGTCGCGGAGGATGAAGATGAGCGGGTGGCTGCTGTTCAGGCAATCGGTGAGATTGGCTCGGAAGACGGCGCTCCGATGCTGTTGGAGCTCTTCGATGATCCATCCGCCTCAGAAGAGCTGATCCAGGGGGCTGTTGCGGCGTTGGGTGAGATCGGCAGCGAAGAGGCGGTGGAGGAGCTCCAGCAGTTGCGTACGCATCCCGATCCGACGGTCCGAGCCACCGCACAGGCGGCGCTCGAAGAAGCGACGTTGTTGGACGACTTCGATGACCTGCGTGCTGGTCAAGATCCGTTCGGATGGAGTGAGGACTAGAAGGGGGCGGGACTTTGCGGCATCGGCGTCTTGCAGACATTTCGGCGCCCTCTGATAGATTGAAATTTATTGATTGAATCTGCGGAGGAGAAGAGGCGTGCGGAGTAGCAACGAGCGCCGACCAAGAACCGGAACCCGAAGGACAACGAGGTCAGCAAAGTCGATTCGCAAGGGGATAGCAGTCAGCGCGGGCGGTGTTGTCTGGCGTGAACGGGAACAGCCGGGCGAGGTCGAGGTGGTCCTCGTTCAGACGCCCGCGAGACGTTGGTCGCTGCCCAAGGGCACCCCGGAGAACGGCGAGAAGCTGAACGAGACCGCGCTGCGCGAGGTCGCTGAGGAGACCGGACTGCAGGTTCGTCTGGACGAGAAGATCGGCGTGATGCGCTACTCGTTCAGCGGCGATGAGGCGCGCATCGACAAGGCGGTGCATTTCTGGCTCATGCAGGCCACCGGCGGCTCGTTCGAGGATCACGACGACGAGCACATCGATGTCCGCTGGGTCGGGCTGGGCGACGCGATGCGGATGGTGAGTTATCGCAATACGGCGTCGCTCCTGGAAGATGCCGCCGCGCTGTTGGATCGTCGGGTGGGACCGGCGCAGGCTTGAGCGGCGATCTACCCTACGTCCGTTGCGCAGGCACCGTCGCGGTTGGGGAGAGTGTCGTGGTTACCAGTCCTGCTGATGTGGTCGCCGAGGGCAAGTTGGTGCTGCTGCGGCGCAAGCGTCTCGATGACGCGAGACTGGACTGGATCTGGCGTACGGATGTCGAGCTGGCCGAACTCGACGCGGCGACCGTCAGTCCGCTGACCTACGAGCAGTACCGCAATCAGTACGCCTGGCAACTGCGGTCGACGCCGGTGTATCGCTCAACCTTTGCCGTCGAGGCGCTGGATGATCAGCGGCATATCGGCAATGTGATGTATTACAACACGGACTTCCAGCGGCGTGAGACGGAGCTGGGCATCCTTCTGGGCGATCGCACCTGCTGGAACGGCGGCTATGGGCGCGAGGCGGTGGGTTTGCTGCTTGACCACATTTTCACCAACACGTCGCTGACCCGGGTGTATCTGCATACCCTCGACTGGAATGTGCGCGCGCAGCGGGCGTTCGCTGCGGCGGGGTTCCGCGACTGCGGGCGGGTCAGGCGCGGGCCGCACCGATTTCATCAGATGCACGTGCTGCGCGAGTGGTTCTGGGAGCGGGACTACCAGCAGCGACGGGCTCGGGCGGGTTAGGTTTCGGTCACGGCACCTTTGGGCACGACACAGGGCGGCCGCGAGGGCCGCCCCGTGTTTTGATCTGACCCTGGTCGCGGTTTAGCCGCGGGTGGGCAGGATGACGACGCCCTGGCCGGGGGTGCTGACCGAGCCGTCGTCGCGGACGCCCTCGATGTCGAGCTCAACGATGTTGCGCTCGCCCTCGGTGTACTTGCGGGTGACGGTGCCGCGCAGGGTGAACTTCTTCTCCTGCGCCGACTCGCGGCCCTGGGCGGCCGGGTCCATGCCACGGTAGGAGCACTGCACGCGCTTGACTTCGCCTTCGGGGCCGGCGAAGCGCCAGAGCAGTTCGCCGAGGAAGGCGTGCTTGAGCGCGCCGTGGACGATGATGTCGTCGAGGCCGGTGTCCTGGGCGTAGCTTGTGTCGTAGTGGATCTGGTAGAAGTCGCCAGAGCCGGCGGCCCATTGGACGAGCTGCTGGCTGGTCGGGCTCTTCTCGAGTTCGGGGATGCTGTCGCCGACTTCGATGTCCTCGAAGTAGATCTGGTCCGGCACTGCGTCTGACATGTCTGGTCTCCTTCAGTCGTGGTCGACAGTCTAAGCGATGGGCGCGATCTGGTCGCCGCTCGTCACTGCTGGTCGGGGCTCGACGCCGTTAGTCTCCGGGGCGCGGGTAGGAGATGCCGGTACCGCGCGAGATGGCGACGACCTTGCCGTTCTGGTTGGTGTAGGTGGTCTCGGACACCTGGATCAGCATGGGTACGCCGAGGGCGCCGCTCCAGCGCTCGTTCAGTGAGGCGAGCGCCGTCGACGAGGTGAGCGTGTCGCCCGCGCAGATTTGCTCGCCGGTGTACTCGATGTCGGTGCCGCCGTTGAGGACCAAGGGGTAGGGCGAGCGGAATCCGCCGCCGCCACGGCGACCGCCGAAGGTGGGGTCGGAGTCGGCGGGGTTGTAGAGCGGCGTGCCGAGATATCCCGGAGGCGCCGGCAGGCTGCGGTAGCCGCGCTCGCGGGCGACCTCTTCGTCGTAGAAGGCCGGGTCAACGTAGCCGACGGAGCGGGCGAACATGCGCACGCTGGTTGTCGTCAGTTCGCTGATCGTCTCGGGGCCCTTGACGCCGATCAGGGCGCGCATTTCGTCGGTGATGGCCGACTCAAACTCTTGATCTGCCATGATGCTCCTCCCTTACTCGTGAGCTGGGTTGGCGTGCTTGTCGTTGGACGGATCGAAGTCTAGCTGCCGCTGGCGCTCGCTCCGACAATGCTGAATTTTGGCGGCCGTGAGGGCACGGCGAACTCTTCGCCGGTGGCCATGTCGACGGCGCAGAAGTTGCCCGTCTTGAGTTCGCGGACGAGGTCCTGCCAGGTCTCGATTGAGTCGGTCTCGAACCAGGTGGCGACCTTGCCAATGTCGTGGACGGCGTGGGAGTCGGTGCCGGCGGTGCCGTTCATGCCCGAGGCGGCGGCGAGATCGGCGGAGAAGCGGTTCTCGCGCTCCTTGCCGCGGCCGTTGAGGATCTCGAGCGCGATGACGTGCTCCATGGCGCCGTTGTTGGCGGCGCGTTCGACGGCGGTCTGCCAGTCCTCGGGGTTGTCCTTCCAGGCGATCTGGCGGCGGTAAGGATGGGCGAAGACCAGCGCGCCGCCGCGCTCGTAGACGTGCTCGGCGAGGCGCTCGACGCGGTGCATGCCGAAGACGTACTTGTCCATGCCCCAGGCGAGGATGTGACCGGGGTCGGTGGAGACTTCACAGCCGGGGATGATGACGATGCCGACTTCCTCGGCGATCTTCTGGACCTCGTCGTGCGGCCAGAGGGCGTCGTGCTCGGTGAAGGAGATGCCGTCGAGGCCGGCCTCCTTGGCGCGGACCGCGAGGTCACGCGGGTCGAGCACGGAGTCGTGCGAGCGCGGCCACGTGTGGTTGTGCAGGTCAATCAGCATGCAGTCGTCTAACTGGTGTTGGCTGGTTGTTCGCTACCCGGCGTTCGCCGGGCGAGTGTCATGGTATCACCCGTCCGGGTGAGGCCGGCGCGGCGCTCTTCGCGACAGGCAGGGCGGGGCCGGGGTGCGGGTGATCCGCGAAAAGAAAAAAACGCGCGGGACTTGACAGCCGAAGAGGGAGATGGGGTTGGCTGTTACAAGGGGTCGTCGTCTTCCTCGGGCAGCTCGTCGCCGGAGGGAACGGGCCCCCGCTCGGGGGCGGGGACGGAGGGAGCTTCGCGGTCGTAGAGGTCGCGGAGCTTGTGGCGGGGGACGTCGTAGGGGTCGGTGGCGAAGCAGAGTTGTTGGTTGAGCCGGGCCTGCTCGGTGGGGGCGTAGAGTTCGCGCACGATGGCGCCGAGCGCCCTGAGTCGGATGTAGCCCGGGTTGTGGTCTGCGGACTGTCGCCAGAGGTGGTCCATCCGGGCTCGGAGATTGAATTGGTTTGGCATTGGGAACGCTCCTGGTTCTGCTAGGTGTACGTATGTTCTTATCATAGCCCGAATGTGTGTGCGTGGGTTGCGGGCCGGCCAAAGGGTGAGGCGAGGGTTACTGTCTTGCTGCGCTTGGTGATCGAGGTCTGGGCCCCGCCTTCGCGGGAACGACGGAACGGGGAGCAGAGACACACTGGCGGGCACCTCCTTCATCGGCGCCGGCAGGCCCCGCCTTCGCGGGGCCGACTTTGATTGATTTGGGCGCGGGGCTCCAGACGGCGCAGGAGGAGGTGGGGCGATTGAGTGAGTTGGTGCTGGTGCATATACTCCCTCAGAGTCGCCCGCTAACTCCGGTGGGGGCATGAGGCGAAGTAGGGCTGATCCAGATGGAGAACGTCCTGGAGCAGTACGCGCACCTCGGCATTCTGCTGATCTTCGCCGCGATCTTTCCTTCGCTCCCCCTGATTGCTTCGTGGGCGTTCTTCAAGTTCGGGCTTCGGCCGCGGATGCCCAACGCGGTGAAGTCGGACACCTATGAGTGCGGCGTCGAGACCGAGGGCCCGACCTGGGTCCAGTTCAACTTCCGCTACTACCTCGTGGCGCTGATCTTCGTGCTGTTCGACGTCGAGGTGATCTTCCTCTTCCCGCTGGCCGTGGCGCTGGACTCGGTGGTGGTGACGGGACTGGTCGCTGCGTTGATCTTCATCGCGGTGCTGTTCCTGGGGCTGGTCTACGAGTGGCGACGCCAGGCGCTGGAGTGGCGCTGACGTGACGAGCAGCTATGACGCCACGGCGGCGATGGAGATCGTCAACGCGAGCGCACCGGGCGCGGCCTGCGTCGACGACGGCGTGCTGTTCCTCGATCCGGAGCGGCTGGTAGAGGCGGTGCGGACGCTGCGCGACGCGGAGGCGAGCGACCTCGTCTTCCTCTCGAACCTGACGGCGGTCGACCACGAGTTGCACTTCGAGCTGGTCTACCACCTGCAATCGCTGGACCACAATCACATCCTGCAGGTCAAGGCGCGGGTGGCGGATCGGGAAGATCCGTCGCTGCCCTCGCTGACCGGGGTCTACCACGGGGCGCACCTGCAGGAGCGCGAGGTTTACGACCTGTTCGGGATCCGCTTCGAGGGCCATCCCGACCTGCGGCGGATGTTCCTCTGGGACGGCTTCCCGGGCTATCCGCTGCGCAAGGATTTCCTGCAGATGCCGGGCCAGGTGCGGGCGGGCCTGCCGGGCTTCCCGCATGAGAGCGAAGAGAACGCCTGGCCGGTGCCGGGCAGCGTGCCGCAGCGTCCGATGCACCCCAACGATCCGCAGCCCGAGGGCGAGCTGGTCGTGGCTGAGCCAGACGGGGAGAGCGAGGAATCGTCGTGACCATGTCCGACGACACGCGGCTCGCCATGCAGGGCACGATCGAGGCGCTGACCAGCGGCGACGGCTCGGAGCCGGTGGTCGTCAATCTCGGCCCGCAGCATCCCTCGACGCACGGCGTGTTCCGGCTCAAGGTGACGCTGGACGGCGAGATCGTGCAGGACGCGGAGATGCGGATCGGCTATCTGCATCGCTCGATGGAAAAGCTGGCCGAAGAACGCACCTACACGCAAAACATTCCCTTTACCGACCGGATCGATTACCTGGCCGCGATGTCGAACAACCTCGCCTACTGCCTGGCGGCGGAAGAGCTGTTGGGCGTCGAGGTTCCGCCGCGCGCGAACGCGATCCGCGTGATGTTCGCCGAGTTGCAGCGGGTGGCCTCGCACGCAATGGCCAACGGCACCTTCATTAACGATTGCGGCGCGTGGCATACGCCGCTGTTCCACATGTTCCGCGATCGCGAGCGGGTGCTCGACATGTTCGAGATGACCTGCGGCGCGCGCTTGACTACGAACTACATGCGGATCGGCGGGGTCGCCTTCGACCTGCCGGACGAGTTGCTGCCAACGCTAGAGCAGTTCCTGGCCGACATGCCGGAGAACATCGCCAACTACGAGGCGCTGCTGCTGGAGAACGAGATTCTGCACGCGCGCGCTCGCGGGATCGGCGTGATTTCGCCGGAGATGGCGATCAACTCGTCGCTTTCGGGTCCGGTCCTGCGCGCGACCGGCGTGCCCTGGGATCTGCGTAAGGCGAATCCCTATTGCGGCTACGAGGACTACGAGTTCGATGTGCCGGTCGGTGAGCAGGGCGACTGCTTCGACCGCTTCCTGGTGCGCATGGCCGAGGTCAAGGAGAGCCTGAAGATTTTGCGGCAGGTGGTCGACACCCTGCCCGACGGTCCCTGGCTGGCCGATGTCCCGCTGCACGCGCGACCGGATCCCGGAGAGTCCTACGCCCGGGTCGAGTCTCCGCGCGGCGAACTGGGCTTCTACCTGGTCTCGGACGGCGGGCCGGCACCGTACCGCTTCCACTGCCGACCTCCCTCGCTGATCAATCTGACGGCGCTGAAGGAAATGTCGATTGGCGGTACCCTTGCCGACGCGATCGTGACGTTGGGTTCGATTGACATCGTGGTGGGGGAGATCGATCGATGACCGATTTCGCCGGTCTCACCAGCGTTCTGGGCTCCACGTTGGGGGCCTGGTACGACTTCCGCGACCTGAACAACCTGCAGCGGTTGATCACGGAGTGGATCGCCGACTGGGGTCCGGACTGGCTGGCGTCGATCATCGCCGGCGTGCTCGGCACGCTGGGCATTCTGGGCGTGATCGGTCCGACGCTGCTGATCCTGATCTGGGTCGAGCGCAAGGTGATCGCCCGCTTCCAGCAGCGCTACGGACCGAATCGGGTTGGTCCCAAGGGGTTGCTGCAACCGGTCGCCGACGCGGTCAAGCTGATTCTCAAGGAACAGCTCGCCCCGCGTGCGGCTGACAAGCTGATTTTCTTCCTGCCGCCCGTGCTGATCTTCGTGCCCGGCGTGCTGATCTGGGGTGTGCTGCCCTTCGGCCCACGGATGTCGGTCGCCGATCTGAACGTCGGCGTGCTGTTCCTGCTGGCCGTTTCCGGCACGACGGTGCTGGTGATCTTCATGGCGGGTTGGTCGTCGAACAACAAGTACGCGCTGTTCGGCGCGATGCGCGCCGTGGCCATGTCGATCTCCTACGAAGTGCCGATGGTGCTGGCATTGCTGACGCTGGTGGTGTTCTCGGGCACGATGTCGATCAACGGGATCGTCGAGTGGCAGCAGCAAGAGGATGTGATCTTCATCCTGCTCTTCCCGCTCTCGGCGATCGCGTTCTTCTTTGCGGCATCGGCCGAGCTGAACCGCACACCGGCCGACATTTCCGAAGCGGAATCCGAGATCGTCGCCGGGTACCACACCGAGTACTCGGGTATGCGCTTCGGTCTGTTCTACGCGGTTGAGCTGGGCAACACGCTGGTGGTATCGGCGTTCATTGCGACGTTCTTCCTCGGCGGTTGGTGGTTGTGGGGCCTCGATCAATGGGTGCCGAGCTGGATCATCCTGCTGGCCAAGACCGGCGCCGTTTACTTCCTGCTGATCTGGACGCGGGGTACGTTGCCGCGGCTGCGCGTGGACCAGCTGATGAGCTTCTGCTGGAAGGCGCTGGTACCGGCGACGCTGCTGTTCGTCGTGGTCGCGTTCGTCGAGCGGACGTTGCTGATTTCCGAGGGCTGGGATACGACCGTCGCGCTGCCGATCATGGCGGTGTTCAACATCGCCCTGACGCTGGGCGCGATCATGCTGTTCGCCCGCGTTTCGCGACCGGCGGCGCTGCGCCGACCGGCGCGGATCCGCATGGCCGGAACGGAGATCGGTGGTCTGAGGGCCGCTCGCCAGGTTGCCTCTCGGACCGAGGAGCCGCAGTTCCAGGTGGGCGGTGACTAGGTCATGAGCGACTTCGGTTTCCACCTGGCGTTCTGGTCGCTGGCGGCGATGACCCTGGGCGGCGCGTCGATGATCATGATCAGCCGCAATCTGATCCACGCCGTGATCTGGCTGGTGATGTCGATGCTCGGTGTCGCCGGGTTGTATCTGACGCTGTCGGCCGACTTCATCGCCGTGGTCCAGGTGCTGATCTATGTCGGCGCGATCTCGGTGTTGATGCTGTTCGCGATCATGCTGACCCCGCGGGCCGAGCGGGACAACTCGCAGAACATGAAGACCGGCGGCCCGGCGGCGCTGGTCGTGATTCTGGTGATGATCTCGACGCTCTGGGTGGCGATCGATACGGACTGGGGCGCGGTGCGCGAGGCGGCGCTGACTGAGCAGGCGCGGCTGATCGGCGAAAGCCTGATCAAGCACTACATCCTGCCGTTCGAAATTGGGGCGGTGCTGCTGACGGCGGCGTTGGTCGGCGCGATCGCGCTGGCGCGCCAGGACGACGAGGACGCGGCGGTGCATGCGAGCTCGTTGCAGGCCGAACTGGAAGGCGACGCGTCGGTCGATCCGGTTGACGTGGTCGATCCTCCGATCCCGTCCGACGGTGAGGCCGGCTCATGATCATTGGTCTTGAGCACTACCTCGTCCTTGGGGCGTTGTTGTTCTGCATCGGCTTCTTCATCGCCTTGTCGAAGAAGAATGCGATCGGGGTGCTGATCGGGGTTGAGCTGATGCTCAACGCGGTCAACCTGACGCTGATTGCGTTTTCGCGGTTCGGCTCGGCCGAGGTGGCGCTCTCGACGCAGGTCTTCGTGGTGTTCATCATCGCCGTCGCGGCGGCGGAGGTGGCGGTCGGGCTGGCGCTGGCGTTGGTGGTTTATCGGAACCGGCAGACGATCTCGGTCGATCGCACGACCTTGTTGAAGGGCTGAGGACGGGATGTGGGCTCCGCTGATGACCGCGCCGAACCGCTACGTCGCCGAGACGTTGCGCGAGCTGCTGTTCGCCGAGGGCGTCTCGGTGCGGTTTGTGGTTGAGCCCGATCGCAAGGATGAAGGCGACTTCGCGCCGGTGATCCTGATGGTGCCGGACTCGAAGACGCACGTGGCGCGGGAAATCCTGGGGAAGGTGTAACGGCGTGTCCGAGACCATCTTCTGGGTGATTCTCTTCCTGCCGCTGACCGCGTTCGTGTTGGCGGGGATTTCGGCGGTCAACCAGAATCTGCAGCGTCAGATTCCTGAGTGGGATCCCAACTATCCGCGCTCGTGGAAGCCGATCGCCGATCTGTTCTGCGGTCCGCGCCTGGCCTCGACGCCGCTGATCATCGCGCTGGCGGTTGCGTTCCTGTTGGCCGTGATCAACCTGATCGACTCGATCGGTCTGCGCGGGCTGCCGCTCAACATCGGGACGCACGAGCTGTTTACAGCCGGCGAGTTGGTCGTCAACGTCGGCGTGCGGATCGACGGACTGACCTCGGTGATGCTGGTTGTCGTGACCGGCGTGTCGCTGTTGGTTCAGGTCTACTCGACGGGATACATGGACGGCGACCACGGCTACCGCCGCTACTTCGCCTTCATGGCGCTGTTCACGACCTCGATGCTGGGACTGGTCCTGGCCGACAACCTGCTGATGCTGTTTGCGTTCTGGGAGCTGGTCGGTCTGACCTCGTACCTGTTGATTGGATTCTGGTTCCACCGGCCGGCCGCAGCGGCAGCAGCGAAGAAAGCGTTCCTGGTTACCCGTCTCGGCGACCTCGGCATGCTTGCGGCGATGATCCTGATTTTCAGCAAAACCGGCACGCTCGACATCGCTGCGATCAACGCGCTGGCTGACAGCGGCGCCGAAGCCGGCATGTTCGCATTCAACGGGCTGTTGATCGGCCAGACCGCGATGACGCTGTTCGGCCTCGGCCTGATCGCCGGCGCGGTCGGCAAGTCGGCCCAGTTCCCGCTGCACATCTGGCTGCCCGACGCGATGGAGGGTCCGACGCCGGTCTCGGCGCTGGTCCATTCAGCCACGATGGTCGCCGCCGGCGTCTACCTGTTGGCCCGCTTCTTCCCGGTGATTCACGCGTCATCGACGGCGTCCGACCTGATTGCCTGGATTGGAGCCGGCACCGCTCTGGGCGCGGCGATCCTGGCGATGGTGCAGGTCGATATCAAACGGGTGCTGGCCTACTCGACGATCTCCCAGTTGGCATACATGATGTTCGCCATCGGCGTCGGCGGATACGCCGCCGCGGTTTTCCACCTGATGACCCACGCCTTCTTCAAGGCAATGCTGTTCCTCGGCTCCGGCTCGGTCAACCACTCGACCAACACGTTCGACATGCGCAAAATGGGCGGCCTGCGGACGCTGATGCCGATCACATTCGGCACCTTCATCATCGGCACCCTGGCGCTGGCCGGCATTGTGCCGTTGTCCGGGTTCTGGTCCAAGGATGAGATCCTGATTGAAGCCTGGGACAACAACAAGGGCGTCTTTGTCCTCGGTTTGCTCGCTGCCGGTCTGACCGCCGCCTACATGGTCCGCGCCGTCTACATGACCTTCTTCGGCGAGTACCGCGGCGGCGAGGAAGTCGCACCCGGCGAGCACGGCAACGAAGACCCGTCGCACCCGCACGAGTCTCCGCGCAGCATGACGACTCCGCTAATCATCCTCGCCGTGATTTCCGTCGTCTCCGGCTTCCTCACCTTCGGCGGCGAATTCCAGACCTGGGTCTACGGCGCGTTGCCCGATCCGCATGAGGGCAAGTTCCACTGGAGTTGGGGCATCTTCCTCGGTTCGACGGCGCTTGCCGTTGGCGCGGGATTTGTCGCCTACTGGTTCATGCGCAACCGCGACCGCGTACGAAGCTGGGGCGTCGGCGGCATCTGGCCCATTCCCGAGGCCCAGAAATTCGCCACCGAACTGTTCTACCTCGACGCGCTGGCCGAGAATCTGCTGGCGCGGCGAGTCTTCTACGGCTGGATCGCCCGATCCTCGGCCTGGTTCGACGCTGCCGTCGTTGACGGCGTCGTCAACCGCGCCTGGCGCGAAGGCCTGACCATTTCCAGCGGCGCCCGGTTCGTGCAGAACGGCTGGGTGCAGGCGGGCACACTGTCGATTGGACTCGGCGGCATGATCATCTGGATCGCCGTCGTGCTGTTCTAGGAGCGATAGATGGATCCGGGCTTCCCCGTACTGTCGCTGCTGATCTTCCTGCCGCTCGCAGGTGTCTTGCTGATCGCGCTGCTGCCCGGTCGGCACACGCGCACCGAGTGGCTGGTCCAGAACGCGCCGGGCAACCAGGTCGACTACCCCAAGTGGATCGCGCTCGGGATTGCCGTGGCCACATTGATCATCGCCCTGGTGATGTTCATCCTCTTCGATCGCTCGGTCTCCGGCTTCCAGTTTGTCGACGAGTTTGACTGGATCTCCGCCGAAGCAGTCGGCTTCAACGTCACCTACGCCTCCGGCGTCGACGGACTGTCGATGCCGCTGGTCTTCCTGACCGCGTTCCTGACCGTCGTCGGCGTGCTCGTCTCCTGGCGAATCGACCTGCGGACCAAGGAATACTTCGCCTGGTTGCTGGTGCTCGAGACCTCGGTGCTGGGCGTCTTCACCTCGCTCGACCTGATTTTCTTCTTCCTCTTCTGGGAGCTCGAGCTGGTCCCGATGTTCCTGCTGATCTCGATCTGGGGCAGCGGCAACCGCAACTACTCGGCGCTCAAATTCGTGCTCTATACGGTCTTCGGCTCGGCCTTCATGCTGGCCGGTTTCCTGGCCATGGGCGTCGCCGCCGACACCTTCGACATCCGCGAAATCCGCCAGGACGCGCTCGCCGCCGCCTTCCTGCCCGCCCCGGTGATCTTCTCCTTCATCCTGATCGCCTTCGCGATCAAGCTGCCGGTCGTGCCGCTGCATACCTGGCTGCCCGACGCGCACACTGACGCGCCGACCGCCGTCTCCGTGATCCTTGCCGGCGTGCTGCTCAAGATGGGCGGCTACGGCATCCTGCGGCTGCTCTTCACCCTGATGCCGGATGTCGGCGCCGACGCCGACCTGGCGCTCGCGATTATCGGGACCGTGTCAATCGTCTACGGCGCGATCGTGACGATCAGACAGACCGACTTGAAGAGACTGATCGCGTATTCATCCGTGTCCCATATGGGCTTCGTCCTGTTGGGCGTGTCGGCGCTCGGAGTGACCGGCATGGCCGGCGCGGCGATGCAGCTGGTCACGCACGGACTGATCACCGGCATGCTGTTCGTCATGGTCGGATTGGTCTACGACCGCACACATACAAGGCAAATCGCCGATATGCGCGGTCTGGCCCACTACATCCCACTTCTCGGAATCGGGATGGTCTTCGCCGGACTGGCCGGCCTCGGACTGCCGGCGCTGGCCGGATTCGTGGCTGAGATTACGATCTTCCTCGGAGCATTCGGCTCGCAGACGGCAGCCGTCTCTGTGTCGCTGCTCGGCGTCCTGCTCGCCGCGGCCTACATCCTCTGGGCCCTCCAGCGGACCTTCTTCGGTCCCAAAGACGAGAAGTGGTCTCAACTGCCAGACGCGAACCACTGGAGCGAGTTCACGATCATCGGCGCGCTGATGGCCTTGATCGTGCTGCTCGGCGTCTACCCCTCGATCGTCATGGACCTGTTGGAGATGGGCGTTGAGCCGATCGTCGAGAACATCGAGACCTTCGTCTCGAGTGGGGCGGGAGGCGGCTGATGCTCAGCGATGTCAACCTGCTCGGTCCCGAGCTCGTCCTGCTGGTCGTCGGCGGCTTCCTGCTGATCGCCGACCTGTTCGTCAAGGACCGCCGCCTGCTGATGGGCACGACCCTGGCGGCGCTGCTCGGCTCGATCCTCTACTCCGCCATCCTGCTCACCGAGGGCCACGTCGGATCGCAGGGATTCGGCGGAGTGCTGGTCGTCGACAAGTTCGCGATCTTCTTCCAGATCCTGCTCGCCGGAGCGGCGATGGCCGCCGTGCTGGTCTCGACCGAGACGATGCAGCGGACGCCGTCGAGGCGCGGCGAGTACCTGGCGCTGATCCTCTTCTCGACCGCCGGACTGCAGCTGCTCGCCGGCTCGCGCGACCTGATCATGATCTTCATCGCGCTGGAGCTCACCTCGATCTCCCAGTACATCCTGGTCGGCTTCTACAAGGACCGCTGGGGCTCCGAAGGCGGGCTCAAGTACCTGCTCACCGGCGCCGTCGCTTCGGCCGTGCTGCTCTACGGGATGGCCATCCTGCTCGGTCTGACCGGCTCCACCAACCTCTCCGAGATCGCCTCCTACATCGCCTGGCAGGGCGACGGCAAGGAAGAAGCGCTGATGCTGGCGGCGGTGTTCCTGATCGTCGGCTTCGGCTTCAAGGCCGCCGTCGCGCCCTTCCAGATGTGGGCGCCCGACGCCTACACCGGCGCGCCGACGCCAATTGCCGCCTACCTCTCGGTGGCCTCGAAAGCGGCCGCCTTCGCCATCCTGATCCGCGTCTTCTTCGAGGCGCTGGGCGACGATCTGCTGGCCGAGCACTGGAAGACGATCTTCGCCGTGCTGGCCACGATCTCGATGTTCGTCGGCAACTTCTTCGCCATCCGCCAGAACAACATCAAGCGGATGCTGGCCTATTCGTCGGTCGCGCAGGCGGGCACGCTGATGATTGGCCTCGCCGCGATCTCGGCCGACCGCGGCGAGCTGCTCGGCGCGAGCGGGATCCTCTTCTACCTCGCCGGCTACACCGTCACCAACCTGGCCGCCTTCACGGTGATCATCCTGCTCGCCAACCAGAACGGCGGCAGCTACGACATCCGCCAGTACGCCGGTCTGGGCCGGAAATCGCCCTGGCTGGCGATCGTGCTGGCCTTTGCCCTGATCTCGCTGATCGGTCTGCCGCCGACAGCCGTGTTCTTCGGCAAGATTTACCTGTTCGAGACGGCCGTGCAGAGCGGACTCGCCTGGCTGGCGGTGATCGGCACGGTCAACACGCTGATCTCGGCCGCCTACTACCTGCGTCCGGTCAAGGCGATGTTCATCGACTCGGCCGAGGACGAGGCGGACGATGCGCCGCTGCCGCGTCCGTCCAATAGCGTGCTGGCCACGATGGGTCTGGTCACCGCCGGCGTCCTGGTTATCGGACTGCACCCCGGCCTGTTGATCAACGCCGCCGAGGCCGCCGTCGCCGCCATATTCTCCTGATGTGACGGCCTCCCGACACCACGTCGACGTCCTGGTCGATCCCGCCTTTGTCCACCGCGTCGATGTGGATGCTCTTGAGCGCTGCGTGCGAGAGACGCTGGCCTCGCGCAGACTGCGCATACGCCGCGTGGTCTCGGTCCGGATCACCGACTCCCGCACGGTCAGACGGCTCAACCGGCGCTTCCGCGGGGAGGACTCAGCCACCGATGTGCTCTCGTTCAACACCGACTTCGACGGCCTGCGCTGGCCCGACGGCTCGGCCGAACTGGGCGAACTCGTGATCGCGTTGCCGGTCGCCGCACGCGGCGCGCGAGAGCGAGACGTCTCCCTCCTCGATGAACTGGCATTGCTGACCGTTCACGGCACGCTGCACCTGCTGGGCTTCGACCACGAGCAGCCCGACGAGGATCGGCGAATGAAAGACCTGGAGCGGATCGCGCTGCGGCGGGTCGGCCTGGAATCGGCGGCGCGGGCTTGACGTCGTAGCGTATATGTTCTATCTTGCTGTCAGTCGCATAGACGATGGAGGTCCGGCGTGAGCGGGACGGTGCTGTATCGCAAGTGGCGACCGGCCGACTTCGACGAGGTCGTCGGCCAGGAGACCGTCGTGCGCACGCTCAGGAACGCGGTCGCGCAGGACAGGATCTCGCACGCCTACCTCTTCTGCGGACCGCGCGGCACCGGCAAGACCACGACCGCCCGCATCCTCGCTCGCGCGATCAACGGTCTCACGGGTTCGACCGGCGCCGCCGCGCTCGGTGGCGTGGACGATCTCGGCTTCGACCTGGTCGAGATCGACGCCGCTTCGAATCGCGGCATCGACGACATCCGCGAATTGCGTGAACGGGCCAACTACCGCCCCGGATCGGCGCGGTTCAAGGTCTACCTGATCGATGAAGTGCATCAGCTCACAGGCGCAGCCGCCGACGCGCTGCTCAAGACGCTCGAGGAACCGCCGCCGCATGTCGTCTTCATCCTCGCCACGACCGATCCGGAGGCGCTGAAGCCGACGATTCTGAGCCGCTGCCAGCGCTTCGACTTCCGCCGGGTCAGCGTCGACGACATGGTCTCGCGTCTGCAGGCGATCGCGGAGGCCGAAGGGATCGAAATCCCCGACGAAGCGCTGCGGCTGATCTCGCGCGAAGCCACCGGCTCGCTGCGCGACGGCGTCAATCTGCTCGACCAGGTCTGGGTCATGTGCGGCAACTCCGTGTCGCTCGAGGCGGCGCAGGAGGCGCTGGGCCTAAGTCCCGACGCGCGGGCGATGGATCTCGCCTCGGCCGCGCTGCGCGGCCAGCTGGCCGAGGGACTGGCCGTGCTCTCGGCGGTGCAGGAAGACGCCATCGACTTCGGCCGCTTCAAGCGCCAGGTCGTGACCCACCTGCGTCACGCGCTGCTGACCCTGACCGGCGCGACCGGCACACTGTCGCTCTCAGCGCCGGAGATGGAGCGGCTGGAAGAGGTCTGTCGAGGCGTCGAGGCCCCGGCGGCGGTCACGGCGCTCAAGGCGTTCTCGGAAGCGGACGTGCGCCGCGATCCGTACCAGCCGCTGCCGCTGGAGCTGGCCCTCGCATCGATCGTCTACGGACCGCCCCCGGCGCCGCCGGCCTCGAGTCCTCCGCCGCAACAGCGTCCTCAACGCCAGCAGCGCTCCGATGGTCAACGGCGCCAGGGTCAGCGCCGAGAGCAGCAGGCGACCCGCAACCTGCCTCGCGTTCAGAGCCAGGCCCAGCAGGAGGTCGCGGAACAGCGTCCGCCGCGCCCGCAACCGCCGGCCGAGCCTCGTCCTGCACGACCTGCGCGTCCTGAGCAGCAGGAAACGCCGGCGCAGGCACGGGCCGCGTCCGCCGCTGACGACCTGCTCGAACAGATCCGAACCGCCCTGCGACGCCGCAATCAGGGCTTGATCGCCACGATGCTGAACGGCTCCTGCCGGATCATGGACCAATCCGAGGATTCCCTGACGCTCGGATTCCTGCCCAGTTATCAGCAGGTGCACATGCAGAAGGTGGCCGATGCGGCGGAGGCCGTCTCGGCGGCCGCCTCCGAGGTACTGAAGCGGCGCGTCGCCGTTCGCTGCGTTCCCGCCGACGGTTCCTCGCCCGCATCTGCCGGGGAATCAAAGGCCCTGCAGCCCGACGCTGCGCCGGCCGATCGGCCCGGCGCGATCAGTCGTGAGGCGAAGTCGCGCTTCGGAGCCCGGCCCTACCAGTCCAATTGATCGGCCGGACGAAGCCGTGCTTCCCCGGATTTTCGCCGTCGAAATCCGTACAAATCCCGCCCAATTCCGTACGAATCCGTACAGAATCGAACAAATCCGAACAGGGCGATCTGAACAAACCTGAAAAAACCTGAAAGACCTGAAGGCGCGATCCCCAGTGATTTACTGGGAATTCGCCCGAAACCGGGCCGAGAAAAAGTGTTGGAGCTGAAAGTCTGAAGGCAGAACATCTTCCTCGATCTTCGCCGGCCAAAGCTCCACCACTGAGCGCCTAGACTGAGGGCAAGAGTCAACGCGCGAAAGGGCTGACGATGGCGAAGCGGAAGGGCGGGATGTTCCGGCCGGCGCGTTCCAACAAGGCGCGCGGACAGGGTGTCGCCGGGGCCGGCGGATTCTCGCCGGACATGTTGCGCCGGGCCCAGGAACTCCAGACCCAGCTGGCTGAGGCCCAGGACGAACTCAAGGAAGCGACCGTCGAAGCCTCCGTCGGCGGCGGCGTCGTCTCCGTCACCCTGGGCGGCGATCACAAGTTGCGCGAGGTCACCATCGACCCCGACGTCGTCGACCCGGACGACACCGAGATGTTGCAGGACCTCGTCCTGGCGGCGGTCAACGAGGCGCAGGACCGGCTGGAAGAGATGCAGCAGGAGCGGATGTCGGGATTGACTGACGGGTTGTCGCTGCCGGGCCTGCAGTAGGAGCGGTTGCCATGCAGCGCTCGCCGGCGACCGCCCCGACGATCGCCCGTCTGATCGAGGCCTTTCACCGCCTGCCCGGAATCGGACCGAAGAGCGCCCAGCGCCTCGCCTATCACGTGCTCCGCGCGCCGCGCGCCGAGGCCGAGGCGCTGTCCGAGGCGCTGCTCGAGGTCAAGGACTCCACCCGCCTCTGCGCCGTCTGCCAGAACATCACCGACGCCGACCCCTGCGCGGTCTGCCTCGATCCGCAGCGTTCGGACTCCACGATCTGCGTGGTCGAGGAGCCGCTCGACGTGGCCGCGATCGAGCGCGCCGGCGTGCATCGCGGCCGCTATCACGTGCTGCACGGCGCGATCTCGCCGATGGACGGAGTCGGTCCCGAGGATCTCAAGGTCAGGGAGCTGCTGAGTCGGCTCGGCGACGCGACGGTCGAGGAAGTCATCCTCGCCATGAATCCCAATCTCGAGGGCGAGGCGACAGCGGGCTACCTCTCGCGCGTGATCGGCGCGATGGGCGTCAGGATCACGCGGATCGCGCACGGGCTGCCGGTCGGCGCCGATGTCGAGTACGCGGATGAACGCACGCTCCGCGCCGCCATGACGCACCGGGTCGAGGTGGATCGCGAAGAGGGAAGCGACTGATGCCGCGGATTCGTCCGATCCGCACCGAAGCGATCGTCCTGCGTCAGCGCCCACTGGGCGACGCCGACCGGATCTGCGTGCTGTTCTCTCCCACCCGCGGCCGTATCGAGGCGGTGGCCAAAGGCGTGCGCAAACCGCTGAGCAAGATGTCCGGCCACGTGGAGCCGCTGAGCCGAGGCCAGTTCGGCCTCGCTCAGGGCCGCTCGCTGTTCGTGATCACCGACGCGCAGACCCTCGATCCCTGGTCGCCCCTGCACGACGATGTCGAGCGGATGACCGAGGCGCTGGCGATGGCCGAGCTGGTCGACCGCTCGACGGACGCCGAGGTCTCTTCCGGTCCGCTCTACCAGTTGCTGCGTCGCTCGCTGGAGTCGCTGGCCTCGACGCAGTCGCCCGCCGCGGTGCGCCGCTGGTTCACCCTGCGGTTCCTCGATCAGCAGGGCTACCAACCCGAACTCGACGCCTGCGTGCGCTGCCGAACCGAGGTCGGTCCGGAAGGCAACGGCTATTCGGCGGTCGACGGCGGCGTCGTCTGTCCGAATTGCCACGGCGCGGGCCACGGTCAGCGCCTGACATCCCCGGTCTTCCGCTTGTTACGCTATATGCGACGGTCGTCGGCCCAGTCGACGGCGCAGGTGCGTGTCGACGCGCAAGCGTCGGCGGAGCTGGAGCGGCACCTGAGCATGTCATTGGAGCAGGCGCTGGACGCTCGGCTGCGCTCAAGCAGCTTCGCTGAGGATCTGGCGCGAGCGGAGACGATTGGTCGCAGCGCGGTGCAGTCCGCGGCTGAGAGCGAGCGAGAGGAGCAGCGACGTGCCGCTATATGAGTACCTGTGTGAAGAATGCGCGGGGATTTTCGAGGTCGTGCGGCCCATCCGTGAGGCGCCGGAACCGCAGCCTTGCCCGGAGTGCGACGAAGAGTGCGAGCGCGTCATGCCCTCGTCGTTCTCCGCCTTCATCATGCGCCAGGGCTATCCGCGGCGCATCCCCGACAAGGGCACCTACTGGCACCTCGGTCAGGAAGTCACCTACCTGCCCAAGAAGGCGCGTCCCTACGAGCACCCGCAGGTCACCAAGCAACGCGAGCAGGAACCGCTGGCCACCCAGGACTACGTGGATCTGGTCGACAAGAAGATCCACGAACGGCGCCTGGCGCGCGAGGATCGGCGCAAAGAGCGAGAGCTGAAGAGGGACCGGATGGCGGCTCGGATGCCGGAACGAAGGCCTCAGCCCCAGCCCTCGAAGCGGGACTAGCGCCAGCGACCATCAGAAGTCGCGCTGGGTCACGAACTCGGCGATTGCGGTGAGCTGCTCCCGCGGACCGTTGGTCGGTGCGGCGTGAAGTGCGTCGAGCCCGCGGTCGCGCCACTCGACGACCGTCTCCATGCATTGCTCGACGATCGACGACTGACGCGCGGCTTCGAGGGCGCGGTCGAGGCGCTCCGCGCGATCGTCGTCATCCCTGGCGTCCAGGAAGAGGTTGATCGGATTGTCGTCCGGGTCGTCCTCCATCAGGACGATGGCGGGCAGGGTCAGCGTGCCGGCCGACAAATCGCCGCCGACCGGTTTGCCCAGCTGCTCCTCCGTGCCGCAGAAGTCGAGAATGTCGTCGACGATCTGGAACGCCATGCCGATCGAGCGGCCGTACTCGCGCAGCGAATCGATCGTCTGCGCGTCGCAGGCCGACATCATCGCGCCGCCGGCGCCGGCCGTCGCGAACAGCGAGGCCGTCTTGCCGTGGATCCGCCGGTAGTAGTCCCGCATGGTGCCGGAGTCGGCGTCGAACGCCGAGACATCCTGCGCCAGCTCGCCCTTGGCCATCACCATCAGCGTGTCGGCGAAGAGGCGGATGACACCGATGTGCCCGGTCCGCGCAACCAGCTCCGCCGCGTGGGCAAACATGTAGTCGCCCAGCATCACCGAGGCCGGATTGCCGAACGTCGCATTGGCCGTCACATGTCCCCGCCGAGTGTCGGCTGAGTCGATCACGTCGTCATGCACCAGAGTCGCCGTGTGCAGCAACTCGATGGAAGCGGCGAGCGGAATCTGGGTGTCGGCGTCATAGTCGCCAAAGCCCCCACAGAGCAAAGAGATCGCCGGCCGAAGCCGCTTCCCACCCCGCGAAAGAACCTGGTTCAGCATCGCTTCCAGGGGCAGAAAATCCGACTGAGCGACAAGAGAAAGAGTGTCCTCAACAATCGCCAGATCATCGGCAACGGGCGCATAGAGTCGCTCAAGGGTGGTCATCCAGATCAGGTTACCCCCCGTTGTCTGGTCAGCGATCCTCCTTGATCCTCCCGATGGGGCAGAGGGCGCCGGGTGACCATCTGTTCAGCGAACGAACTCCACCTAAAGTCGCCCCCGCGCAGGCGGGGGCTGCCCTCTCGCGAGGAGAAGTCCTACGGCCGCGGTACGCTTTCAAGGTGGCTCGCGAGTTCACTCCGGTCGTGTACATCATCACTGACAAGCCGGACGGTCGACTGTACATCGGCTCAACGACTGATCTGACCAGGAGGATCTGGCAGCACAAGACTGGGGCCGTCGGTGGGTACAGCAGGCGGTACAACCTTAAACGGCTGGTCTGGTACGAACTGCACGGAACAATGGAGGAAGCCGCACTACGTGAGCGGCGGATGAAGAAGTGGAACAGGGCATGGAAGGTCGCGAGGATCGAGGAGTCGAATCCGACTTGGCGCGACCTCTACGAGGACCTCGCCTAACACACGTACGCCTGGTCTGGTGCTCAAGATCTGGTAGCGGTCTCGAACGCGCCCCCGCCTGCACGGGGGCGACTTCCTGGGCAAAGGCGGCGCATAGATGGATGGCGGGCCCCCGCCTACGCGGGGGCGACTTTGGTGGGTGCGTCGACTCAAGTGGAGTTAGTGAGTCAAGCTAAGCGGAAGACCTGGGTCGCATTGAACGTGCTCTGGTGTGTAATGACTTCGAGCGAAACTTCGCGAGTCTCGGCGATGTGCTGCGCCGTGTACCGGACATTGGCCGGTTCGTTTCGTTTGCCACGACGGGCTTGGGGACTGAGGTAGGGAGCGTCGGTTTCGATGACGATGGCGTCCAGCGGGAGTGATGCGGCGGCTTCTCTCAGCGCGTCGTTCTTTGGGTAGGTGACGGGGCCGGCGAAGGAGATGAAGAAGCCGAGGTCGTGGTAGCGGTGGGCAAGGTCGGCGTCTCCGGAGAAGCAGTGGATCACCCCAACGGGTCCGGGCCGATTCCACTGCCTGGCCCAGTGTTCGAGGACGCCGAAGGTGTCCTCGTGTGCGTCGCGGGAGTGGATGACGACCGGCAGTTCCAGTTCATCCGCGAGCCCCAGTTGGCCCTCGAAGGCTCGGTACTGCGCGTCCTGCGGAGAGAGATTGCGGTAGAAGTCGAGGCCGATCTCGCCGATGGCAACGACTCGCTCATGTCTGGCCATCTGCCGGAACTCTGACTCAAGCTCGGCGTTCCAGTCCTTCGCGTCGTGCGGGTGCAGACCGACGGTCGCCCAGACGTTGTCGTACTGCTCGGCCACGGCGACGGCGTTGCGGCTGTCTTCGAGCGAACAGCCGATAGTCACGATTCGTTCGACGCCCGCCTCGCTCGCACGGGCCATGACCTCGGGCAGGTCGTCGCCGATCCACGGATCGTGCAGGTGGGCGTGGGTGTCGAAGAGGGCTGGCGGGTCGCTCATGTCCCCACTAAGTACCAAGTCGGGCTTCTTCTTCCTCGACGATTGAGGGGTCGAGTTTTTTGAACAGCGGGCTCGGTTTCTGCAGTTGGTCGCCGGGGCGGAGGGCGTGCATTTGCCAGCCGAGATCGTCGATGCTGCCCGGAGTGTTGAGCATTTCGTGCAGTCGCTGGCAACTGAAGGGGAGGTAGGGGGCGAGCGCGGTGCGGAGCGCGGCGATCACGTTGAGCGCGGTGTAGAGGCTGCGGGCGGCGGCCTGCTTGTCGGTCTTGACGGCCTGCCAGGGGGCCGTCTGGTCGAGGTAACGATTGGCCTCCTGGGCCAGCGCGAAGGCTTGCTGGATGCCCTGGCGGAGGTGGACGGCCTCGATCGACTGTCCGACCTGCTCCAGTCCCGACTGTGCGCGGTCGAGCATGCGAGTAGCGTCTCGGTCGAGCGGACCGGGGTCGGGCACCTGGGCGTCGAAGTGGCGATTGATTAAGGAGAGCACCCGGTTGACGAGATTGCCCCAGGTGGCGACGAGCTCGTCGTTGTTGCGGCGCAGGAACTCGGACCAGGAGAAGTCGGAGTCGGCGGTTTCGGGCATCTGCGCGGCGAGCGCGTAGCGCAGCGGGTCGGGGTCGTAGCGGGTGAGATAGTCGTTGACCCAGACGGCCCAGCGCTGGGAGGTGCTGGCCTTGGAGCCGCTCATCGTGATGTACTGGTTGGCGGGCACGTCGTAGGGCAGGTTGTAGCCGCCCGCGCCGAGCAGGATGGCCGGCCAGATGATCGTGTGGAAGGGGACGTTGTCCTTGCCGATGAAGTTGTAGATGCGGGCGTCGTCCGACTGCCAGAAGTCGCGCCAGGCCTCGCCGTCGCCGTTAGTCCTGGCCCACTCGACGGTCGCCGAGAGATAGCCAATCACCGCCTCGAACCAGACGTAGATGCGCTTGTTCTCCCAACCCTCGAGCGGCACCGGGACGCCCCAGTCGATGTCGCGGGTGATGGCGCGGTCCTGCAGCCCCTCGCGCAGCATGCCTTTGGAGAAGTTGAGCACGTGAGTGCGCCAGAAGTCTTTGTCGTCGTCCAGCCACTCCTGCAGCGGCTCCTCGAACGCGGTCAGACGGAGGAAGTAATGCTCCGAGCTGCGCAGCTCGGGCGTGGCGCCGGTGTTGCGTGAGCGGGGGTTGATCAGGTCGATGGCGTCGAGCTGACGGCCGCAGGTGTCGCACTGGTCGCCGCGGGCTCGCGGTTCGTCGCAGTGTGGGCATTCGCCCTCGATGTAGCGGTCGGGCAGGAAACGCTTCGCCTCGGGGTCGTAGAACAGGTCCTGGGTCTGCCGGTAGAGGTAGTCGTGCTCGAGCAGGGCGTTGAAGAGCCCGTGCGTGACCTCGCGGTGGTTGTCGGTCATCGTCGTGGTGAACGTGTCGAACGAGATGCCCATGCCATCCCAGGTGTCGAGGATGGACTGGTGGAACTCAGCGACGACCTCTTCGGGTGTGCGACCCTCGTCGTCGGCGCGGACGGTGATCGGCGTGCCGTGGGTGTCGGAGCCGGAGACCATGGCGACGCGGTTGCCGCGGATGCGGTGGTAGCGCGCGAAGATGTCGGCGGGCAGGTAGGCGCCGCCGAGCTGTCCGTGGTGGATCGGGCCGTTGGCGTAGGGCCAGGCCACGCAGACGAGGATGTTGTCGCTCATGTTCGTTCGCGGAGGTCGATTTCAGGCTGGGGAGGGTTGGAAGACACGTCTTCCTCTAGGTTAGGCGCTCGGTTGAGTTTGAACGTCATCGTTCCTGACTGAACGGCCAGAGCGCGTAAATGTCGCGTCGCGGTCGGCCGGATTGCTGCGCGACGAAGCGGGCCGCCTGCGAGCGGGATGCGCCTTGCGAGGCCGCTTCCGCGAGGGCTTCAGCGACGTCGTCATCGGTCCACGGTTGGACGCCCTGGTCGGGGGGTGTGAAGATGATGGTGAACTCTCCACGAGGCTCGGTGAACTCCTCGATGGCTTCGGCCGGTGTGCCGCGCCAGATCTGCTCGTGCAGTTTGGTCAGCTCACGGCCAACAACCAACTGCGCATCGGGCACAGTGTCGGCGATGTCCTGCAGCGTGTCGCGGAGGCGTCGGGGCGACTCGAACACGATCGATGGCTGTCCCAGAGCGGCAAGCCGCTCGATCGTCCGGCGACGCTCGTTGGTCTTGCGGGGCAGGAATCCGTGGAGCATCACACGCGGCGACTCTGCTCCGCTGACCGACCAGAGGGCGACAGATGCGGCAGCGCCGGGGATCGGGACGACGTCGATACCGGCATCAACGGCGGCGGCGACGAGGTTTCGGCCAGGGTCCGAAACTCCGGGCGTGCCGGCGTCGGATACCAGGGCGACGGATTGTCCCTGCTCGATTCGCCCGACGATGCGGCGAGCGTCGGGGCCTCGGTCGTGGTAGGGCAGGACGGGCGTTTCGATCTCGTAGCGGCGCAGGAGAGTCCGGGCGACGGGGACGTGTTCGGCCGCGATCAGATCGACCTCGCGGAGGACTCGCAGCGCTCGAAGGGTGATGTCTTCGAGGTTGCCGATCGGCGTCGCGACGACGTAGAGGACGCCCGGTTGGCTGTCGGCAGCGTCAGACATGAGACACACTCTAGGTAGACCTGTCATGCGCGTTGTTTGGTCGTTTACGAAGAATTCGCGGACAGTCGGGTATCTTATGGTCACCGGTGGAGTCAGGACAGGCGGTCGGTAACGTGCTTGCTTGCACGGGACACTGGCGTACAACCGAACGAGCGCGGCCATGTGCCGCGCTCATGCGTTTAAGCGCCGTTCGACTGGTCCTGCGACAGGACTCGCAGCAGCAAAGGGGAGACAGATGACTACGTTGACGGAACGCGAAGCGTTGACTCCCGGTCAGGAGCTGGTGCAAGGGGCATACGAGTCGGGCCTGGAGCCGGTGCGACACCCGCGGCGCAAGTCGCTGCAGGAAGCCTATGGCTTCGACGATGTCGCGATCGTTCCCGGCGCCGTGACGATCAATCCCGAGTTGACCGATGTGTCCACGGAACTGGCCGGTCAACGGCTGGAGATTCCGATTCTCGCTGCCGCGATGGATGCCGTCGTTGACCCTCATTTTGCCGTTGAAGTGGGACGCCACGGCGGCCTGGCCGTGCTCAACCTCGAGGGTCTGCAGTGCCGCTTCGACGATCCGGCCGAGGTGTTGGAGGAGGTCGCGGGCAGCGACACGGAAACGGCGACCGAGATTCTGCAGCGCGCTTACACCACGCCGATTCGCGATGAGCTGATCGGTCTGCGGGTTCAGGAGATCAAGGACGGCGGGGTCGCGGCAGCGGTTTCGGTTACGCCTCCGAACGCCAAGCGCCTCGCGTCGGCGATCAAAGAGGCAGCTCCCGACGTGTTCGTGGTCCAGTCGACGGTGACGACCGCACGACACTACTCACGCTCGCAGCGCGGGTTGATCCTGAGCGAACTGATCGCCGACATGGGTATTCCCACCCTGGTCGGCAACACCGTGGGATTCGACGCCTCTCTCGAGTTGATGGAAGAAGGTATCGCCGGCCTGCTGGTCGGTGTCGGTCCGGGAGCGGCCTGCACCTCGCGCGAGGTGCTGGGCATCGGCGTGCCGCAGGTGTCGGCGACGATCGAGTGCGCCTACGCCCGCGATGTCTACTACGAGCGCACCGGTCGATACGTGCCGATCATCACGGATGGAGGCATCCGGACCGGCGGCGACTTCTGCAAGGCGCTGGTCTCAGGCGCCGACGCGGTGATGATCGGTTCGCCGTTTGCCGGAGCGCTCGAGGCTCCCGGTCGCGGATTCCACTGGGGCATGGCGACGCCCCATGCCGAACTGCCGCGCGGCGTGCGCGTCCACGTCGGACAACACACGACACTCGATCGGCTGCTCTTCGGGCCGACCTCGCGCACCGACGGCACCGAGAACCTGATCGGCGCGCTGCGTACCTGCATGGGAAGCGTCGGAGCGGAGACGATCCGCGAGCTACAGCAGACCGAAATGGTCATCGCTCCCGCGATCAAGACTGAGGGCAAGCGCTACCAGATGATGCGGGACTAACAGCAGAGCCACCGCCATTGCCGAGCGCGATTCGGGTAGGACGAGTCTGGTCTACAGGGCGTCGTAGAACAGATCCAGTAGACGACGCGTGTGGCGATGTTGCCAGCCGCCTCGTCCCTGGTTCATGACGTAACCCCAGCCGACTCCTGCGTCCGGGTCGGCGAAGGCGAGCGAGCCTCCTCCGCCGAAGTGTCCGAAGGTCCGCGGGTTGGGTCCGAGCGGCCGCTCAGCCATGGTCATCTGGAAGCCTGAGGCAAACCGCGTGGGCCTGCCCAGGATGCGGTCGACGCCGTAGACCTGCTCGGCGGACATCTGCTCGATGGTCGACGGATCGAGGATGTGGACCCCGTCCAGGCTGCCGTCGGTCGCGAGCGCGCCGAATAGTCGGGCGAAACCTCGCGCGGCTCCGTGACCGGTGGTCGAGGGAAACTCGGCGGCGCGGTACTCGCGGGTGTTCTGCGAGCCTGGTCCACTCTGGATATGCGGCGGATTTCGACCTCCCAGAGTCTGTAGAGCACTCGGAGGTGCGCGGCGGAAGTCGGGCGGCTGTTGGACGGGGAGCATGTCGGCCGTGCGGATGTCATGCTCGGGCCTGGTGCCGAAATGGAAGTCGAGACCGATGGGTTGGCTCAGGTCGCTCTGCAGGTGTTCGCCGATTGAGTTGCCCGTGATGCGGCGGATGACTTCGCCAATCAGGAATCCCTGAGTGTTGGAGTGGTACCCGTGAGCCTCGCCGGGTGGCCACCAGGGCGCCTGCTCGGCGAGCGCGGAGGTCATCAGATTCCAATCGAGCATCGCTCCTCGCGGAAGCGGCCGGCGGATTGCGGCGAGGCCGCTCTGGTGGGTCAGGATCCAGCGGAAGGGGATCTCCGTCTTGCCGTTCTGCGCGAACTCCGGCCAGTATTCGGCCACGCGCCGGTCGATATCCAGTTCCCCGCGCTCGGCCATGCGCCAGGCGAGAATCGCGCAGATCGCCTTGCCGACCGAGTAACAGCAGACGATCGTGTCTTCGGCCCAGGGCTTCGTGTGCCGGGCGTCGGTCCAGCCGCCGTGGATGTCGATGACCAGTTCGCCGTTGAGCGTGACGGCGAGCGCGGCGCCGGTCTCGGAACGATCGACGAAGTTCTGCTGGAACTGCTCTCTGACGGCGGCGAAGCGCGAATCGCAATGGCCCTGTACCGGGGCGTCGGCAGGCGACGGTAGCTGGTCTTGGGCTGAGGTCATCCGGCGATGATGCGGACGGCGCGCGGCTGCTGCGAGACATCGTCGAGCACAGTGATCTCGGCGTTGGGCAGCATCTGGCGAGCGGCGTCGGCGATCGCCGATTCCTGGCCCGGGTCGACCTCCAGCACGGCTACCCCGTTGGGATGCAGACGCGAAGGCAGCTGAGTGATCAAGCGAAGGATGAGCTCAGTTCCTCGAGTGCCGGGAGTCAATGCGACGCGGGGTTCGTGCTCGGCGACTTCCGGTTCCAGTTCGGCCAGCCGCTCCTCGGGAATGTAGGGCAGATTGGCCACGACGCAATGGAATGGACCGGGAAGCGGCGTCAGCAGATCGCCTTGGATGAAGGCCGCCTTTGGCCTTCTGAGCAGTCGTTGCGCGTTGTCGCGAGCGACGAGCAGCGCGTCGCGCGAGACGTCGCTGCAGAACAGATTGACTCCGCGCCGATGCCGGGCCAACGCGATGCCAACGGCTCCGGAACCGGCGCCAACGTCGGCGACCTGGGCCGTTCGGATTCGAGCCTGGCGCATGTGATCGAGGGCGGCATCGACGAGGAGCTCCGACTCGGGTCGAGGTATGAGCACATCAGGCGTGACGCGGAACTCGAGCCGGTAGAACTCGCGCGTGCCGGTGATGTAGGCGAGCGGCTTGCGGGTCGTGCGTTCGGCAATCGCCGCTTCGAATCGCTGTTGAGCGGCGGGATCGATTTCGTCGGTCAGCGAGGCATAGAGCTGAGCCCGGTTGAGACCGGTCGCGTGCCTGAGCAAGACTTCAGCCTCGAAGCGAGCGTCGTCAATCGCCGCCGATTCCAACTCGGCGGCGGCGGCCAACCAGACATCGCGGAGCATGGCCGGCGTGGTCACAGCGAGGCCTCGGCAAGCAAGCGGGCTTCTTCCGCCGTGGCAGCGGCATCGATCAAGGGGTCGAGGTTGCCGTCGAGCATTCCATCGAGATCGTGCCGTGTGAGTCCGATCCGGTGATCGGTGATCCGATTCTCGGGGAAGTTGTACGTGCGGATCTTCTCGGCACGGTCACCTGAGCCAACCTGCGAGCGGCGGAAATCGGCGCGCTCGCGTTCGGCTGCCATCCTCTGTTGCTCGTAGAGGCGGGCTCGAAGCACCGACATCGCCTTGACCTTGTTCTTAAGCTGTGAACGTTCGTCCGTGCATGTCACGACGATGCCGCTTGGCTCGTGGGTCAGGCGCACACCGGTCTGGACCTTGTTGACGTTCTGTCCGCCGGCGCCGCCGGAGTGGAACAGGTCGAGCCGAATATCCGATTCGTCCAGATCGACATCGACCTCTTCAGCCTCGGGCATCACGGCGACCGTCGCGGTCGAGGTGTGAATGCGTCCCTGTGCTTCGGTTTCGGGAACCCGTTGGACCCGATGGACGCCGGACTCATATTTCAGCCGGGAGAACGCGCCGGAGCCTTCGATCTGACAGACGACTTCTTTGAAGCCGCCCATCGCGTTCTCCGAGGCGCTGAGCACATCCGTGTGCCAGCGACGCCCCTCGGCGTAACGGACGTAGGCCCTCAGCAGGTCGGCCGCCCAGAGGCCGGCCTCATCGCCGCCGGCGCCGGCGCGAATTTCAACGATCACGTTGCGCTCGTCGTTCGGGTCGCGAGGCAGCAGCGCGCGCTTGGCGGATTCTTCCAGCTGTTCGATCTGCTCCCGCAGATCGGTCACTTCCATGCGCGCGAGTTCGCGCATCTCATCATCGTCGGCTTCGTCCAGCACTTCGCGGGCCTGCTGAAGCTGATCGGCGGCCGATTGGTATGCATTGAGGAGGTTGATCTTCTCCTGGAGGGAAGCATGCTCCCTTGCCAGTGTCTGCAGGCGCGATGGATTGCTGGCGATAGCCGGATCAGCCATCTCCTGCTCGATCTCGTGAAACCGTGCGGCGACTCCCTCAAGCCGCGCCCACATGGCAGTGCTGTCGGAAGTGGCGGTTGCTGGCATGTCGGGCCTCAGTCCTGAGGGGGAGTATATGCACCGTCGGTGAACTCGCCCGCCAATTCGCCGACGACGTCGTCCAGCGCGACCTGCCGTTGTTCAGCGGTCCGCAGGTCGCGAATCGTGACGCGCCCCTCAGTCAGATCCCGCGCGCCTGCGATCACAGCGAAGCGTGCGCCTGATCGGTCGGCCTGACGCAGTTGAGCTTTGAGCGAGCGGCCGCCGAATGCCAGGGTGGCGGCGATGCCTCTGCGGCGCAGATCGCCGGCGATCTGCGTGGCCGCAATCTCGGCGCCCTCGCCAAGTGTCGCGATCAGCACGTCGGTCGCTGAATCGCCATCAGGGGCGAGTCCCTGCTCACGCAGCTGGTGAGCCATGCGCTCGATGCCCATCCCGAAGCCGATTCCGGGTGTCGGAGGACCACCGATCTGTTCGATCAGGCCGTCGTAACGTCCACCTGCGAGGACGGTGACCTGTGAACCATCGGCCTGCGCGGGGACGATTTCGAAGACCGTGTGTGTGTAGTAGTCGAGACCTCGTACCAGTGTGGGGCGCTCCTCGTAGGGAATGCCCAGCGCCTCCAGGTGCGATTTGACCGCGTCGTAGTACGCGGCGGATTCGGGCCGCAGATGGTCGGTGATGACCGGCGCGTCGGTCTGGAATGGTCTGGTGCGCTCGTCCTTGCTGTCGAGCAGGCGCATTGGCGCGCGATCCCAGCGGCTCTGATCGTCGGGCGCAAGCCGCTCGAGGTGGGGTTCGAAGTGCTCCTTCAGCATCGGGACGTATGCCCGGCGGTCCTCAACGTCGCCGATGCTGTTGAGCAGAATCTTCAGATCGGTGAGGCCGAGCGTCTCGGCGATCCTCCAGCCGAGGTCAATGACTTCGGCGTCAAGTGCGGCGTCATGGACGCCGATCGCTTCGACGCCGAACTGAGTGTGCTGCCGGAATCGTCCGGCCTGCGGCCGCTCGTAGCGGAAGATGGGCAAGTGATAAGCGAGCTTGACCGGCTGACCGAGATTCGCCATGCCGTGCTGCAGATAGGCTCGGCAAACCGAGGCGGTACCTTCCGGTCGAAGCGCGAGGCGGTCGCCGCCCCGGTCGTCGAAGATGTACATCTCTTTCTCGACGATGTCGGTGCCTTCGCCAACACCGCGAGCGAACAGTTCCGCCTGCTCGAACGTGGGCGGTTCGATGAATCCGAAGCCGGCCAGTCTGGCCTGCTCGCGCGCGTGGTCGAGGATGTGCTGATGGATGGCGTAGTCGTCGGGCAGGAGATCACGGGTCCCGCGAGGGGTCTGAAACTGTCGGGCTTGCGAGCTGCTCATCGTCGATCCTCAGCCTCATCGTACAGACGGACCCAGACTTACCGCCCCGATGAAACGGCGTGTGAGAGTAAACACTTTGATGATCGTTTCAGGTTTGTATGATCGATCCATGGCGACCCAGACGGTTCCCGCCGAGATCGTCGACCTGAAGAAACATCCAACGCTCGACGTGCTCGTCGATGTGCTGGAGCAGTACCTCGCTCCGGCAGATCGAGATCTGGTGCTGTCGGCCTATGACTATGCAAAAGAGAAGCATGAGGGGCATCAGCGGCGCTCCGGGCATCCGTACATCGAGCACCCGCTGGCTGCGGCGATTACCTGCGCGGAGCTGCAGCTCGACGTGCCCGCAGTTCAGGCCGCACTGCTCCATGACGTGATGGAGGACTGCGGCGTCACACGCTCCCAACTGGTGAGCGAGTTTGGCGTTGACGTTGCCAAACTGGTCGACGGCGCGACCAAGCTGTCGGCGCTGCAGTTGCCGCGAGTGACGGGAACGATCGACCGCGAGGCCCAGGCTGAGAACCTTCGCAAGATGTTCGTCGCGATGGCGGACGATGTACGCGTCGTCATCGTCAAGCTGGCTGACCGCCTGCACAACATGCGCACCCTCGATGCCATGCGCCCCGAGAAACAGATTCAGATCTCACGCGAGACGATGGAGATCTACGCGCCCCTCGCGGCCCGGCTCGGCATCTGGCAGATTCGCGCCCAGCTTGAGGACCTGTCGTTCAAGTACCTGGAGCCCGAAGAGTACCAACGCATCTCGGAGCTGGTTGCTTCCCGGCGCCAGACCCGTGAGCGCTACCTGGGACAGATTCGCGTCCAGCTCGAGAATGCGCTGGAAGCGGCCGGCCTGTCGGCGCAGGTGCGCGGGCGCGTGAAGCATCTGCACTCGATTCACCAGAAAATCGAGAAGTACTCGGCTCAAGGCAAGTCATTCGACGACATCTACGACCTGCTTGCTTTGCGCGTGCTGACCGATAGTACGAGCGACTGCTACGCCGTATTGGGCGTCGTTCACGGACTGTGGCGTCCGCTGCCGGGCGAGTTCGACGACTACATCGCCAGTCCACGCCCCAGCGGCTATCAGTCCCTGCACACGACTGCGTTCTGGTCGCCCTCGCACGCGGTCGAAGTTCAGATTCGCACGCACGACATGGACCAGGAGGCGGAATATGGCGTCGCCGTGCACTGGGTCTACAAGGAGAACCGTCACAACGCGATGAACGATCGCGAGCGGATGTCGTGGTTGCGACAACTGGTCGAGTGGCAGGGTGAGCTGTCCGGCGCGGATGACTTCCTCGAAACCCTGCGTTCCGACGTGTTCCAGGATCAGGTGTTCGTCCACACTCCGAAGGGTGAGATTCTGGCGCTCCGCGCCGGGGCGACACCGTTGGATTTCGCATTCCGGATTCACACCGATGTCGGCTACCAGTGCGTGGGAGCCAAGGTCAACGGACGGCTGGCTCGGCTCTCCACGCCGTTGGAAAACGGCGATGTCGTCGAAATCGTCACTAGCCGAACCGCGCGGGGTCCGAGCCGTGATTGGCTCAACCCCGCCCTCGGCTACGTCACGACGCAGCACGCGCGGACAAAGATTCGACAGTGGTTCAATCGACAGGCGCGGACCGAGAACATTGCGCGCGGGCGCGACGAGTTGGAACGCGAGCTTCGCCGTTTGAGTCTGAAGCTGCCGAATGTTGAAGCGGAAGTGATGGAGGCGGCTCGAAGCAAGAGCATGGAGGATGCGTTGGCCATTATCGGCGCCGGCGATCTCACAGCCCACGCTGTTGCGTTGAAAGTCGCCTCCGCCGACGAAGAGGAAGCGGACGTTGCGCCGGCGATCGAGGTGGTCCGCACACCGGCAACCCCCAGCGCCGACGCCGTTCAGGTTTTGGGCGGTTCGAACATGCTGACCCGGCTGGCGCCCTGCTGCTCACCGCAGGTCGGCGAGGAGATCACCGGGTTCATCACGCGCAGCCGCGGCGTCACCATTCACCGGCGGGAATGCCCCAACATCCTCTCTGTCGGCGACGACGAGCGAGTCGTTCCGGTCCGCTGGAACACCTTCCGCGGGCTGACCGAGGCGCGGCTCAAGGTGATGGGTTGGGATCGCGTTGGCCTGGCGCGCGACGTGGCAACCGTCTGCGCCGATGAGAACGTGAACATGGTCTCCTTCATCACCGGCGAGCCTGACCGTGGGGCAGTCACGCTGACCTTCACGGTCGAGGCGAACGGACTGAGACAACTGCAGCGCGTGATGTCGAAGCTCGACGGCGTGCATGGAGTGATGAGCGTCGAGCGCGAATACTAGGCGCCGCGCCCTATGGTTTGAGCGCCGCAACCAGGCGATCGATGTCGGACTCGGGTGTGTAGAAGTGCGGCGAGGCGCGGAGCCGGCCGAAGCGCACCGCTGTGATGATGCCCGACTCCTGCAATCTCTCCCATGTCTCGTCGACGGTTTCTCGTTCGGCCAACTCCGGCGGCGGGTCGAAGATCACGATTCCGCTGCGCTCCGATTCCCCCCGTGGTGAAAAGACGCGACAGCCGGCATCGGTCAGTGCGTCGCACAGATATGCGGTCACCGACTCCAGCTGGGCCCAGACATTGTCGATGCCCACGTTGAGCAGATGCCGGATCGCCGCCCGCATCCCGAGCATCGCGGCCGTCGGCGTGGCGCCGGGCTCAAACCGCGAAGCGGTCGGCGAGAGGATGAGCTCCTCATTTCCCGCCGCCAGGCCTCCATCCATACTGTTGGCGCCCAGCACTGGCGGGATCAGGCCGTCGATCAGTTCTTCTCGGATGTAGAGCATCCCGGAGCCGGTCGGCCCCAGCATCCACTTGTGTCCGCCGGCCGCGAGGATGTCGATGTCGTCGTCCACCACATTGACCGGCAGCGCGCCTGCCGACTGAATCGCATCGACGGAGAGCAGGCCGCCGACCGCATGGACCGCATCAGCGATCGGCCGCAGGTTGGAGCGGAAGCCGCTGCCCCACTGGACGTGCGAGATGCCGACCAGCTTCGTCCGCTCGGAGACGGCGGAGATGATGTCTTCAGTGGGAATGCGACCATCGTCCTGCTGGTAGACCACATCCAGCTCGACTCCGCGCTGCTGGAGCGCGTTGTAGAAGTGCCGGTTGGAGGGGTACTCGGCGTCGGTGACCAGAATGCGATCGCCGTTCTGCAGGTTCAACGCGCCGGCCGAGACCGATACGCCGGTGGCTGTGTTGGGCACAAATGCAATCTCGTTCGGACTGCGAGCGCCGATCAGTTCGGCCGAGGCCGCTCGGAAGTCCTGCATGTCCTCCATCCAGGTCGAACCGAAGTATCCGGCGCGCGCCGCCTGGTCGGCGTACTCATGCACCGCGCGGGCGACATCGGCAGGAAGCGGCGACACTCCGGCGTGGTTGAAAAAAGCCAGACCGTGGTCGAGAACGGGGTACATGTTGTTGGTCATCGGTTGCGCTCCATTGTGGAGATTCTAGGCACGATCGGTTCTTGGCGGTCGAAAAGGACTTGCCTCATCGAGAATTCGTGTTCTATAGTACCTGCCAGGGAGAGAACTCAAGTTTGGTATTAGTGTTCTGTCCGAAACCCTGGGAGGATGGTAATGCACACTCGAGTAAACGGCGGAGCAGTCATCGGACTGGACGGAGCGCCAATCTGCGTGGAGGTCGACATCTCGTCGGGAATGCCCAAGACGACGATTGTGGGCTTACCTGATGCGGCTGTAGACGAAGCTCGCGAACGCGTCCGATCTGCGATTCGCAACGCTGGCGCGGGCTTTCCCACAAAACGGGTCACCGTCAATCTGGCTCCCGCGCATATTCGCAAGGAAGGCGCCGGCTACGATCTGCCGATTGCGGTCGGCATGCTGGTCGCGACTGGCCAAGTCTGCGAATCGGCGGTGCAGGACACCTTGTTCCTCGGGGAACTTGCCCTGGACGGCGAACTTCGCCATGTGCGCGGCGTGCTCTCGGTGGCGGCGGCGGCTCGCGACGCCTCAGTCCGGCGCATCGTGGTGCCCAAGGTGGACGCCGAGGAGGCTTCGCTGATCGAAGGTATCGAAGTCGTGGCGGTCGATTCGCTGCGCGACTGGATCGAGATCGCGACCGAGGAGCGCCCGATCAGTGACGCCATCTGGCAGACACGTCACGCGACTGGCGAGGAAACGGAGTCGGAATATGACGGCCACGACTTCTCGGACGTTCGCGGGCAGGAACATGTCAAGCGGGCGTTGGAGGTCGCTGCGGCCGGCGGGCACAATCTGCTCATGTGCGGACCGCCCGGCGCTGGCAAGACACTGCTGGCCTCGTGTCTGCCCGGGATCCTGCCGCCACTGAGCACCCAGGAGGCCCTGGAAGTGACCAAGATCGCGTCAATCTCCGGCATGACCGGGGGGAACAAGCTAGTCCGCGAGCGTCCATTCCGAGCGCCGCACCACACGATTTCCAACGCCGGACTGGTCGGCGGTGGACAGCGTCTGCGTCCGGGTGAGGTCACGATGGCGCATCGCGGCGTCCTGTTTCTGGATGAGTTGCCGGAGTTTTCTGTGCGCGCGTTGGAGACGATGCGGCAGCCGCTGGAAGATCGGCGGATCACGATCTCACGGGCACACGGCACGGTGACCTATCCGGCCGACGTTTGCCTCGTGGGTGCGATGAACCCGTGTCCATGTGGAAATTTCGGCTCAGACCAGCACTGCACCTGCTCCGACGGCGCCGTGTATCGATACCAGCGCCGAATTTCTGGTCCGGTGCTCGATCGAATCGACATGTTCGTTGACGTCCCGCGCGTGGATGTGCAGAAGCTGATGGAGCCCTCGAGTGACTCTCGTCCGCCGAGCGCAGAACCGTCCTCAGAGGTCAGACGCCGTGTGGTGCGTGCTCGCGACGTTCAGAGGGAGCGCTTTGGAGAGCTGGGGCCGAACGCGAACGCCTCCCTGTCGGCGCGCGAAGTGAACCAGCATTGCTACAGCCAGCTCGACGATCGGGCGCGGACGTTGATCCAGGAAGCGGTTGACCGGCTCAACCTGTCGGCACGAGGGTTCCACCGAGTGCTGAAGGTGGCGCGAACCATTTCCGATCTCGCCGAATCAGAGACGATCACCGCCCAGCACGTTGCCGAGGCCGTGCAGTACCGGAGGAGGGCCAATCTGAGTTAGACGGTTGGTGTGGACAAGCGTTTGCGGCTTGTTCACCGCTGGTTTCGGAGAGCTTTACCGGCCGTAACTAGGTCGTTAATCAGCGGTCGAGCGCCTAGTTCCTAGCCTGCTCTGAGCAACTGGCACTGGTGCCAGGTACCTGAGTGGGAAAGGGAAACACCGCATGAGTTCCGACAATTCGTCGAGCGGATTTGCGCCGCTGAACTGGATCTCGAAGAGAACGCGTTCCGCCTATCACTGCAAGATTTCGTGCGACGACGCGTGCTTCAAGCCTGTGCCGAACCAGAGCGGCAACGAGCCGTTCGCTGCAATCCTGAACCGGCGTATCTCACGTCGCTCGCTCGTGAGGGCGACGATCGCCGGCGCTCCGCTGTTGGCGCTCAGCACCTCTCCGCTGGGCTCGCAGATCTTCGGCTCAGCGCCGTTGACGAGTCGAGCGGATGCTGCTTCGAGCACCGTGGGCCTGCAGAGCATTCCCCATGACAACGAAGACGCGATCAATATCTCAGACGGCTATAGCTCCAATGTCGTGATCCGCTGGGGCGACGGCGTGATTCCCGGAGCTCCGGACTTCAGCCTGAGCTGCCAGACAGCTGAGGCCGCGCGAAAACAGTTAGGCTTCAACTGCGATTACAACGGCTTCTTCCCGCTGCTCCCAGGACAGAGCCAGCGTGGTCTGCTCGGGATCAATCACGAGTACACCAGCCCTGTTGACATGTTCCCCGACTATGACGCGGACAATGTGACGTCCGAACAAGCGGCGATCGAGATCGCTTCGCACGGTATGTCGATCGTGGAAGTCTCACGCGCCGACAACGGCTCGTGGTCGTACAACCCGTCGTCGTCGCACAACTTCCGCATCACCGGTGAGACCCGGATGATGCTGACCGGACCTGGCGCGGGCAGCATCCACACGATCACCCAGGCCGACCCGACGGGCGCCGAGGTATTGGGCATGCTCAATAACTGTGCCGGTGGCCGAACGCCATGGGGCACCATTCTGACGGCCGAAGAAAACTTCAACCAGTACTTCGCCAACGCCGGCACAGCCGGGGCCGTAGCGCGATACGGGCTCCCCGAGCTCGCTTCCCGGCGGCACTGGGAAGACTTCTACGACCGCTTCGACGTCAGCCGGGAGCCAAACGAGCCGAATCGCTTCGGCTACCTCGTCGAAATCGACCCGTACGACCCGAGTTTCACTCCTCGCAAGCACACGGCCATGGGGCGTTTCAAGCACGAGGCAGCGACGGTCACGCTGTCGGACGATGGACGGGCCGTGGTCTACTCCGGCGACGACGAACGGTTTGACTACGTCTACAAGTTCATCAGCAACGACCGCTACAACATCTTCAGCCGTTCGGCGAATCTTGACCTGCTTTCCTCGGGCACGCTCTACGTGGCGAAGTTCAACGACGACGGCACGGGAGAGTGGCTGCCGCTCGCCGCCGGCACGCCCCCGCTCCACGCATGGACCAACGCACAGATCGCCACGTTCACCAAGCTCGCGGCCGACGAGGTCGGCGCGACGCCGATGGATCGTCCCGAGGACATCGAAGTCAACCCGATCAACCACCGCGTCTACATCGCGTTGACCAACAACACCCGGCGCGGGACCGAGGGATACGACCCGGTAGACAGCGCCAACCCACGCGGGCCGAACACGCACGGCCACATCCTCGAGCTGACCGAGAACGGCGGCGACGCTGCTGCGCGTCGCTTCACCTGGGACATCTTCATCCTCTGCGGCGACCCGTCCGACGCGGAGCAGGAGACCTACTTCGCCGGCTTTGACAAGAGCGAACTCGACTCCATTTCGGCTCCCGACAATCTGGCGATCGATGCAAACGGAAACTTGTGGATCTCCACCGACGGTCAGCCGAGCAAACTCGGACAGGCCGATGCGATCTATGTGGTCCCGACCGCCGGTCCCGAGCGCGGACGGATTCGCCGATTCATGACCGGCGTTCCAGCAGGTGAAATGGCAGGACCGGAGTTCACGCCCGACTTCGCAACGCTATTCGTCAGCGTTCAGCACCCCGGCGAGAGCGGCGGCCTGGATGAGCCAACCAGCACCTGGCCCGATGGCGACTTCCCCCGCCCCAGTGTCGTCGCGGCCTACAAGGACGACGGCGGGGTTGTCGGTACCTAGGTCCGATACACCGTCTCAGCTGGTCTGTCAGCGCCGCTGCCGGAGGAGCGGCGCTGTTGCATCTCGCCGGTCTGGCCGGGGGACGGTGATATCGTGACGTTCGCGCCCCCGTAGCTCAGGGGATAGAGCACCGGCCTCCGGAGCCGGGAGCGTAGGTTCGAATCCTACCGGGGGTACCAGCGGCAGCCTGCCCACTCAATCCGTTCTCCAGCTGATCACCATGGCCGACGATGGCGTGCGCCAGGTCGGTCGATACACCTCGCCTCGTTCAAACAGCGAGCCGATCGCTCGCCGAACGTTCGACTCCGCCTGGGGATGGTCGAACGCCGCAAGTTCTTCCAGCGCAAAATGGACCGCCTCGTCGTTAGTGGCAGGCAGCCGTTCCGGCCAGGTGAACGATTGATCAATCACCTGCACGTCGGGCACGATGCCCAGATCCCAGATCACGGGAAGCAGCTCGCGAAATCCCGGCGATGGCGCCTCCTGCTCCCCGAACGCCGTGCGAAACAGTTCGGCGCTGACGTTGGGCGGCGCGACCGTCCAGGTGAGGATCATCACGCGCCGCCGAGCCGACGCGTGCATCGCCCGAATGAACGCCTCGATGTCATTGATGAAGTACGTGACGTCCACGGTGAGCACGATGTCGGCATTGATCGGCTCAGGCAATGGCCAGCCTGCCGCGATGACCTTCGCGTTGGCGATCCCGTGTTCGGCGGTGGCGATGGAGAACTGCTCGCGCATTGCCGACGAGGGCTCAACGTTGGTCAGCGTTGTGGCCTTCAGCGCCATCGGCAGGCCAACTCGTCCGGCGCCGCCGCCGATCTCGATGATCTCGTCCTCCGGTTCGATCAACCTCAGCACAGCGGCGAGCTGCGGCTCCGGATCGCGATACGGATCGAAGCGGTAGGTGTGTGCAAAGCGTTCCCAGTAGGACTCGCCGAAGGGCGTGGCGAGTCGGGTCTGTTGCTCTTGTCGGGCGTCGACCAGAGCGTTGTAGTGTTCGGCGGCGTTCATTGGCGATTGAAGTTTCCTTGATGCGTGTCTGCGTCGTCATAACGTAGGGCGGTGATAGCGTAAGTTCTTGAGTGTGAATTTGGGTCGAGCGGACTGGGGGACAGCAGGTGTCGCAACGAGGCCGCAGCGCCCGGACGCGTCCACAACGCCTGGCGCGTCGCCGCGCTGCGTCGCGAGGATTCGACCGCGGAGGCGTCCGGCGATCGAGGTTGTTCTCACGTCCGGTGATCGCGACGGTTGGTCTGGTTATGGCCCTCGCCTTGATCGCCAGTCTGGCCGTTGTGGCATTTGACAGCGGCGGCTCCGCGCCCACTACCGATCCACCGCCGGTGCGCCGCACCGGCTCCGAGGTTGACATCGGTGCGGTCGAAGGCAAGCCGCAATGGGATGCGCCGCCGGTGTTCAGCCTGACCGACGGCGTCGATTACGCAGCGGAGATTGAGCTCGAGAGCGGCGACATCGTGGTCGTCGACCTCTTTCAGGACCTCGCTCCCGAGCATGTCAACAACTTCGTATTCCTCGCACGCGAGGGCTTCTACGACGACCTGACCTTCCACCGAGTGGTCCCCGGCTTCGTCGCGCAGGCAGGCGATCCAACTGCCACGGGCACTGGCAGCGCCGGATACACACTGTCCGACGAGCCAATCCACGACGGTAACGAAGGCGAGCTGTCGGTCACGCCGATCGGCATCGTTTCGATGGCGCGCAGCGGACTCGGCGCGTCGTCGTCTCAGTTTTTCATCAAGCTCGGCGATCAGGACCACCTGGACGACCAGGGGTTCACATCCTTCGGCATGGTGACGTCCGGCCTCGAGTTGCTGTACGCCTTCGATACTCGCGACCCGGCCGCGATCCCGACGCCCCCCGCCGGGCCTAAAATCGTCGCGATTCGTATCACGGAGCAATAGCAGGCATCGTTGATGCCTGCCCAGGAAATTGAGGTTTGGGATGGCCAAGTACAGCAGTCGCCCGGAGATGGCGCTCAAAGAAAGTGTCTCCTACAGCGCCACGATCGAGATGGAAGACGGCGGCAAGATCGAGCTGGAGCTCTGGCCCGACAAGGCGCCCGAGCACGTCAACTCGTTCGTCTTCCTCGCCAATGACGGGTTCTACGACGGCGTGACCTTCCACCGCATCATCAGCGGCTTCATGGCCCAGGGCGGCGACCCGACCGGCACCGGCACCGGCGGCCCGGGCTACAATGTGCCGGCCGAGTTCAACGACACCGCCCATGTTGAAGGCGTGCTCTCGATGGCGCGCGCCCAGGACCCGAACTCGGCGGGCAGCCAGTTCTTCATCTGCAACGCCGACGCGACGTTCCTCGACCGTCAGTACACGGCGTTCGGCAAGGTCACGGCGGGGATGGAAGTGGTGCACGCGTTCCCTGACCGCGACCCGCAACAGGCGCGCGAGCCGGGGCCGAAGATGAAGTCGGTGACGATCTCCGAGTCCTAACCAGCGAAACGCGGTCCATGTCCTCGCAGCCGCCGCAGATACCGCCCATCCCGCCGCTCGCGGTCGTCCTTCGGGTGATCTCCATCCTCGGCATGGGGCTGACCTTCTCAGGCTGCGTACTGGCGCTCGTCGCCGCCGAATGGTGGTGGGCGATCGGTACAGGCGTCGCCTTCGTGCCATTCATGCTGATCATGGGCATCGTCGATCGCCTGATCCCCGACATCTCAGAGTGGACCGCCGATCAGGCGCCGCCGAACGAGCAGGATTAACGACAACACTCCGCCGGCCGAAGTGGCGGCGGAGTGTGCGAAGGGGCGGAGTGGTCGAGGTTAGTCGTCGATCCGCGCGGTTGCGGTGCCCTTGACCACCTCGGTGCCGTCCTGGTTGACCGTCGAGACCGAGAGGTCGACCAGGCTGACGCCGTCCTGCTCGCGGATATCTTCGACCGTGGCCGTTGCCGTCAGGCTGTCGCCGGGCCAGACTTGGCTGACGAAACGGACGCCGTAGTTGGTCAGGCGGCCGTCGCCGACGTAGTTGGTCAGCATCTTGCCGGTCAGGCCCATGCTGAGCATGCCGTGCGCGAAGACGGTCGGGTAGCCGGCGACCTGTGTGGTGAAGATCTCGTCGGTGTGTAGCGGGTTGTAGTCACCGGACGCTCCGGCGTACTGGATGATCTGGGTGCGGGTCAGGTTGTCCACGACCTGTTCGCTGTGCTGGTCGCCGACGCTGAGGTTGGCCTTGCTGAGCGGCATGGTTGGCTCTCTTCTCTCTGCTCGTTCGCTACCGGTTACTCGACCACGCGCGACGTCTGCACGCCCACCGAGCGGGCGGTGACGACCAGGACGCCGTCCTGGTTGTAGTACTCGGTGATCGATTCATTGAACTGCAGCGTCCCACCGCGGCGGCCTTCGCGACTCCACGAGTTGCCGGGCTTGTCGACGGCCTTGAGCACATCGCCTGGCTGAATCGGCGCGTGGTACTCGTAGTGCTGTTCGGCATGGAAGCCGGTGCCGCCACCGCCGCCGGAGGATTCGCGCTTGACGCCGGTCGGCTCCTTACCGGAACCGAACCAGGGCTCGCCGATTTCGGGTCTCAGGCTGTATCCGTCGGTGAACTGAGCCGAGGCCTGAACGAACGTGGGCGGAGGGATGACATGACCAGGCTCGGTGCCGGTCGCCGCATCGGCGTCGTGATAGATCGGATTGGCGTCGCCGATCGAGCGGGCGAAGAGCATGATATGACCGGCTTCGATCGGAAAGTGGTCGGTGGCCACTGGCAGGTCCTTTCGTGTTCGTTTGAAGCGTACGGGCGATAGCTTAACGGACACTCGCCTGAGCATCGATTGGAGCACGTTCGACGATGTCAACGCCATTTGGTGATCTGCGGATCGTGGAGCTGGCGGGCTCGCACGCGGGCGCCTTCGCAGCCAAGATGTTCGCCGACTACGGCGCGCAGGTCGTCAAGATTGGGCCGCCGGGCGGTGATCCGCTGATCCACCACGGTGAAGTGCTTGGCTCTCACAGCCTCGGGGACGCGGAAGTAGGCTCAATCTGGGCGTTCTGTAACACCTCCAGGGTCATATTCGAGGCAGAGGCCAGCACCGCAGAAGTCCAACAGCTGATTTCGTCGTGCGATGTCGTGATCGAAAGCTCTGCGCCCGACCCGCTGATACCAATCACCTCCGAACTCGAAGCGCCAGCGCTGGTCAAGGTCTACGTATCTCCGTTCGGTCTCACAGGGCCGTGGTCGGATCGCAGGTCAAATGTCTTCACAGACGACGCTGCCAGCGGACACATGTACCTCAACGGAGAGCCGGATCGGCATCCGTTCCGTCGGCATGGAAGGCACACCGAGTACGCGGCCGGCATGTACGGCTTCATCGGGGCGATGTCGGCGCTGGTGGCTCGAGAGTCCACAGGCCGGGGACAGGTCGTGGAGGTCTCGCACCTTGCGGCGATGGTCGCCATGCATCAGCACACGACCACGATGTGGACCCACGCCGGGCACATCCTCAGGCGAGACGGCAACGCGCAGCCTGGCATGTGGCATCCCGCCGGGGTCTACGAGTGCGCCGATGGGTTCGTCTTCCTCGGTCACGCGACCGGTACGAAGTTGGAGCCATTCCTTCAGGCGGGCGGGATGGGTCATCTGTTTGACGATCCGCGCTTCGCCACCAATGAGTCGCGAGGCAGAAACAAGCGGGAGTTCGACGCTGCACTGCGCCCTTGGCTGATGTCGCACACAGCTCAGGAACTCTGCGACCTCGGAGAGGCCACGTTCTCGCCGATGGGCCCTGTCTGGAGCACCCACGAGTTCCTCGCGGACCCCCATATGGCTGCCCGCGCGTTCTTCGTCCCGCTCGACGAAGAACGCGGCACGGAGATCATCCCTCGCGGGCCATTTCGGCTCGGTGTAAGCGATACCGGAGGTAAGCCGACGCCCCCGAAGAGGGTCGAACTTGACGAGTTCCGGGACTGGAAGAGCGAAGCTCCGGTATCGGCCACCGGACAGTCGTTGACCGACGGACCGTTGACCGGCCTGCGCGTGCTCGATCTCACGCGAGTCTGGGCCGGACCGATTGCCGGGCGACTGCTCGGTGATCTGGGAGCTGAGGTCATTCACATTGAGTCCCCATGGAATCGGGGACCCCTGGAAGTGGCAGACGACCTCGCAGAACTCACTCATCTCTATCCCGACAACGACCTGGGTGAGCGGCACTGGAATCGGAATGGCGGTTTCAACAAGTTGGCCCGAAACAAGAAGGGGGTCTCGCTCGACCTGTCGACCAGCCGAGGTCAGCAACTGTTCCGCCGGCTGATAAGCGAAGCAGACATCGTTCTGGAGAACTACTCGCCTCGGGTCTTCCCACAATGGGGGTTGGACTGGGATTCTCTGAAACAGGTCAATCCTTCAATCATCCACACCTCGATGCCCGGCTACGGTTCCACCGGTCCGGGCGCCAATCGGGTCGCGCTCGGCCCGGTGATTGAGGCCGCGACGGGCATGACGATGATGGCGGGCTACGCCGACGGCATCCCGTTCCGGTCGGGCGTGGCCTGGCCGGACCCGGTGTCCGGGATGAGCGCCGTCGCCGGGACACTGGTCGGACTGTGGCAGCGGATGTCGTCGGGTGGTGAAGCCCAGCGTGTAGAGACGGCGATGATTGAATCGATGGGCACCTTCGCCGGCGACGAGTTGCTCTCGGCCCAGATCGTCGGACAGCCGCCGCCGCGTCGAGGGAATCGCGAACAGGGCGTTGCGCCGCAAGGCGTGTACCGATGTTTCGGCGACGACCGCTGGCTCGCGATCTCGGTGACTTCCGACGAAGAATGGCGGTCGCTCTGCGAAGCGGCCGGACTACCAGATGAATGGCATAGCTGGGAACTGTGGGAGCGGGAGGCGCGGCACGATGAGATTGACACGGCATTGAGCATCTGGACTCGCTCGATCTCGCCCGGCGAGGGAGCAATGCGGCTCCAGGCTGTGGGCGTAATCGCAGCCGGGCTCGCGGACGCGCGCGACCTCCTGGAGTCGGAGCACCTGGCCGAGCGAGAGTTCTGGGCAGAGGTCGGTGGAGTCGATATGAATGTGTTGAGATACCCAGGGTGTCCGATCCGACTGAGCCGGACGCCGCCGACGTATCGACGGGGTGCGCCCGGCCTCGGTGAACATAATCTTGAAGTGCTGACCGAGGTGCTGGGAATGACAGAGGCGGAGGTCGGCGAGTTGCTGGCAGATCGGGTGCTCGCCGATCAACCACCGAGTCTGGCGGAGATGGCGAAGCCGCGACTCTGACGAAGAACGGTGGTCGGGGTGGGCGGATTTGAACCGCCGGCCTCACGGCCCCAAACCGTGCGCTCTGCCAAGCTGAGCTACACCCCGGTTGTGCTCACTCTATGGGCTCCGATGCGTCAGTCGACCTGGACGGCGCCGATCAATTCGGAGATGTCCGTCACCCCGTTGTCGCGGCAGTACTCGATCAATTCCTCAAGCACACGGATCGCTGCGAACGGATCGCGGAACGAGGCGGTGCCGACCTGGACCGCGCTGGCGCCGGCAAGCAAGAACTCCACTGCATCGCGGCCGTCAACGATGCCGCCGCAGCCAATCACAGGGATCTCGACGGCGCGGGCTGTTTCCCAGACCAACCGCAAGGCCAGCGGCTTGATCGCCGGTCCTGTGAGTCCCGCGACGGGCCGATTGGTGCGCGGCCGACGAGTATTGACGTCGATGTTCATGCCGACGAACGAGTTGGCCACGCAGAGGGCGTCGGCGCCGGCCTCTTCACAGGCTCTTGCGACGACGGCGATGTCGGTCACGTCGGGCGTCAACTTGGCGATCACGGGCAGCGTGGTCGATGTCACCACCGCTTCGGTGACGCGAGCCGCCGCGACCGGATCGCGTCCGAACGCAACGCCGCCCACATCCAGGTTGGGGCAGGAGATATTGACCTCAAGTCCGGCAACGCCAGGTGCTCCATCCAGCACCTGCGCCAGACGAGCAAACTCGTCCACGGTGTCGCCGAGCATGTTGACGACGACGGGTACGTCCCACGTTTCCCAGACGGTCGCTACTTCGTTCAGCAGCTTGCGCACGCCGATGTTCTGGAAACCGATGCTGTTCAGCATGCCGGCCGGCGTCTCGACAATCCGCGGTGTGGGATTGCCTCGCCGAGGCTTGAGCGTGACGCCTTTGGACAGCAGACCGCCGAGACGGTTGATATCGAAGAGCCGGGCGAACTCGAGACCGTTGCTTGACGTGCCCGAGGCGGTCATCACCGGGTTGCGGAGGATGAGCTCGCGCTTGGCGCCCGGTGCGAGATCAACCGTCAAGTCGGGCAACGGCTCGCGCTGTCTCAGAGACGGCTGGTCGAGCGTGTCAGCAGACGGCGACGACATCGTGCCTCCTTCCGCGCATGCTACGGCGCAGATGGGGCGCGGTTCGGTTCAGTGACGAACTGGAGCCGGCGAAGACCTAGTTGGAGTTCTCGGCGGGGCGGCGGCGCTTGGAAATGCCCATGTCGTTCCAGCGCGAACGACCCTCGTTGCGATCCCAGATTGAATCCTCGGAGGAGTTGCGGAACTCTTTGGTTTCGCCGCAGCTGCAGACGCCCATGGACATCGGCCCGTTCGGCGCCTCGATCGTCCAGTGGTGGATGTGGGTGGGCGCTTCGCTCTTCAGACGAGTCTTGGCAGGCATTCAGGGAACCTTCCTGGGGCTGGGCAGCCGGGCTGAGGACGCAACCCGCGCTCTGTCAGTCCCACGTGAGCAGGACGCTACGTATGGGCTGGCTGCTGGGCAATACAACGGGCAACACACCGGAAATGCACCTGTAAAGTGGAATACGCGCCTGTAACTACTTGACGAAGCGGCGGACGATTCTGTTCCCAACTCGTCCCGTCAGGAGCCGTTCCAGAGTGCTCGCCAGCGGTTTCGTCGCTTGGAACCATTCGCTGTCGTACGGCCCTCCGCGTCATTGGGGTACGATGAAGCCAGTCCGATCTGATCCCACCGCGCGTGCGGCGAGGATCCCTGCGGATTTGATCAGCATTGATACTCACACCCAACTGTCAGCGACATTGCACGCGGCGCCAGCAATGGCGCAGAGACCGACTTCGACACAGTCACAAACGCTCTCCAGTTCACGGTACCCCGATCCTGCGGCGTCGGGGCTGAGGCGGTCGTGGTCTGGCGTCGGTTGGCAGGCAGGCGTGATGGGCGTTCGGGGTCCGACGGGAAGGGCACTGGTATGGCGCTGACGGTCGAGACGATACGCGACACGCTGCGCACGATCCGTGATCCGCATCTGGGGCGTGACCTGCTCTCTCTGCGGACATTCGGCGGTGCGACCGTTGACGACGGAGCCGTGACGCTCCATCTCACGCTTCCCCTTCACGGGTATCCCTCTCAGGACGAGCTGCAGCAGAAGATCACCGACGCGCTCATTGCCGAGGGCGCGGAGTCGGTTGATTTCGAGACTCGGGTAGAAGTCCCCGCCTGGCAAGGCGATGGTCAACAGGCCGCGATCGCTGGGGTAAAGAACATCATCGCCGTGGCGTCGAACAAGGGCGGTGTGGGCAAGTCGACGATCGCGACCAATCTCGCCGTCGCGCTGGGGCAGACCGGAGCTGCCGTGGGCCTCGTCGATGCGGACGCGACCGGTCCCAACTTGCCGACGATGTTCGGGCTGCCGAGCGGGTATCAGGCTGAGAGCGAACGAGGCCTGCATCCGGTCGAGCGCTATGGAGTCCGGGTGATCTCGCTGGGCTTCCTGATTCCACCGGGAGCGCCGGTGGTCTGGCGCGGACCGATGATCGGCTCGGCGATCCGTCAACTGCTCCACGATGTGGAATGGGGTGAGATCGACTACCTCGTGATCGACCTACCGCCGGGCACCAGCGACGCGTCAATGTCAATGGCGCAGGAAGCGCCGATCGCGGGTGCGGTGATCGTCTCGACGCCGCAGCAGGTGGCCCTCGAGGACGCGAGCAAGGCGGTCACGATGTTCGAGAAGCTCGATGTGCCGGTCTTCGGCATCGTCGAGAACATGTCCTATTTCGTCACGCCCGATACCGGACAGCGCGTGGAGATCTTTGGGCACGGCGGCGCACGCGACGCCGCCGACGATTTGGAGATTGATTTTCTGGGCGAGGTGCCACTGGCGACCGAGGTCCGCGCCGGCGGAGACGATGGGCAACCCATCGTCGCGTTCGACGCCGACCATCCGGCGGCGCAGGCGTTTGCGGCGATCGCAAACCGGGTGGCGGTCAAGGCCGCCGCATCGGCGCTGCTGCAAGCACCGATGGTGCCTGTCCTATGAACGGAAAGCTGGGAAATGACAAGGTTTCTGAGGCGAGCGTCATCGACTGACACGCCCGCCACCGAGCAGAATGAAGAACAGGCCGCGGTAGTCGCGAAGACTCCCCCGCGCGCACGGAGCGAAGCCCAGACCCCTGCTGAACCGGTCGCGGCTCCCCCGCCTCGGCGGGGAGGGCGGCGACGTGGCAGCGTCTCGAATGGGTCTGCATCCAACCCGAACAACCCGAAACAGGCGGCATCAGCTGCCAGGGATCAGGAGGGGACGGCGACCAAGTCGTCGCCTCGACGGGCTGCGCGCCGATCGGCGCAAGAGAAGCAGACGGATTCCAACGAGAAGATGCTCGCTCTCCTGGAGCGCCAGACAGCGCTATTGGAGCAGCAGGGGAAGACGGTCGAGCGGCTGGCGGAGTCCCAGGCGCTGCTGACCGAGACGTTGCTGGGACAGCGCGGTGAAGATGCGATCCCCGCCCGGATCGAAGTCCTGCCGAGGTTGGCGATCTTTGTCGATGTGCCCAACATCCTCTACGGCGCCGAGTCTTCCGGGGTTCGTCTGAACTGGGGCAAGGTCGCCGACTTCCTGTCGCATGGCCGCACCCTGGTCCGGGCAATCGCCTACGCGCCAATCTCGGACGACCCGACGGCGCGCACCGAGAACGAGCGATTCGTCGTGCCCTTCCTCGACCACGGCTACCGGATCGCGACGAAGCCGCTGAAACGCTTCACCGGCGGATCGGTCAAGGCCAACTTCGACGTTGAACTGGCCATCGACGTGCTGACCATGTCGGACCGCGTCGACGTGATCGTGCTGGTGTCGGGCGACGGCGACTTCCGCCGGCTCGTGGAGATCGTCGGAGCCCGCGGCGTCAGGGTCGAGGTGATGGCGTTCGGTAAGAGCACATCATCCGACCTGCGCCAGGTCGCCGATCGCTACATCGACATCGCCCAGTACGCGGATCAGCTTCGCGACTGAGTGTCGAGCTCGGCTATTCGGGGGCGAAGTAGCGGGCCCCGTCTCGCCGAGCGGCTCGTCCCAATCCTGGGAAGTTGAAGTGACCTGACGCGATCAGGGCATTCTCCGCTTCGATCTGGTCGAACAACTTGTGCCGGCTGGCGGTCGAATCGGTCGTGTTGACGTCTGCGCCCGGGCACCAGTCGGTCTCGGTCAGCTGGACCAGATGGTGGGCGGCGTCGCCGATCACATAGGCCTTCTCACCGCCGCTGTTGACGGCAAACGACACGTGCCCGGGAGTGTGGCCTGGTGTCGGCACCGTCACCACTTCCGATGTCAGCACGTGCTCACCGTCGACGAAGTCAACCAGCCCCGCATCGACGATCGGGCTAAGCACGTTGTCGTATCCCGCGCCTTCCTTCAGCTCGTCACTGCTGGTCCAGTAATCCCACTCGGCCTGCTGAATGATGTGGCGGGCATTGGGGAACTGTGGCACCGGCGTGCCGTCGTTGTCCCACGTATTCCAGCCGGTGTGGTCGAAGTGCAGGTGTGAGAACGCGACGACGTCAATGTCATTGGGCGAGACGCCCGCTTCCTCCATCACAGTCGGCAGCGCCGGCGGTTCCTTGAGCGGCATCATCGTCGGACGACCGCCGATGCCCGAGTCGACCAGGATCGTCGTGCTCTCGGAAATCACAATCCAGGCGCCGAGATTGAGCGTGACATGCCCCTCCTCTGTGAGCAGGTCGCGGTAGTTGTCCCAGTCAGAGTCCGTTGTCTTGTTGAAGAACGCGGTGGGCGGCATTGTCGCCCACGAATCCTGGACGGCGATCAGTGTCGCGCCGCCAACTTCAACCTTGTGGAACTGTCCCATGATCGCCGCCTCTCCAGGTTCTGCGCAGCGTTGTCGGCGCCGTTTGCGCTGACTGCGCTAGGGAGGCTAACCGATTAGCGGTTCCTGGCTGCGTCTCCGAGTCGGTAGGACTCGTCCAGCAATTCAATAGCGTGGGTCGAGCGAGGCATCATCCGGTGCTCATCATCGAAACGCGAGATGCCGGCGTCGAGCTGCAGCATGCAGCCCGGGTTGGCCGTGCAAACCTGTTCGGCGCCGGTGGAGAGCACGTCCTCCATCTTTTCGGCCAGAACCCGTTTCGAGATATCGCTCTGCACGACCGAGTAAATCCCGGCCGAGCCGCAGCACTTGTCTGGCTTGCGCATCTCGTTCAGGGTCAGTCCCGGGATGTTGCGCAGGACGTCCCGCGGGGCGCTACGAACGTTCTGCGCATGCGAGAGGTGGCAGGAGTCCTGATAGGTGACCGTCCGCTCAATTCGACCGTCGGGAGCGGCAAAGCCGATTTCGACGAGGTACTCGTGTACGTCACGAACTCGCGCGGAGAAAGCCTTTGCTCGCTCTGCATAGGCAGCATCATTGCGGAGCAGATGACCGTACTCCTTCAGATGTGAGCCGCAGCCCGCCGCGTTAATCAGGATCGCGTCGGGCAGGTCGGACGATCCGGGCGTGATCGCATCGATGTTTCGCCGCGCCAGATCGCGGGCGGCCTCAACGTCGCCGCCGTGGGCGTGCAGCGCGCCGCAACACACCTGTGCATCCGGAGCGTCGACGGCGACGCCGTTGCGCGTGAAGACGCGAACGGTCGCGCGATGCGTTTCCGGATACGCCAGTGGCATCATGCAGCCGGTGATCAACGAAGCTCGGGCGCGGACGGGCGTCGACGGCGCTACCCGCGCGGCCTCGCTGTTCGCGTAGAAGGGTTTGTCGGCAACCGGCGATAGCGAGTCGATGTCGGCGAGTTTGGGTGAGAGCTTGGTGAGTAAACCTGTCTTACGCACCAGAGACTGAATGCCCGTGCGCTGATAGAGCTTCAATCCGTATCCGGCCAATCTCATCCGCCGCGGATACGGGAAGAGTCCGTGCATGATCAGCCGCCAGAGGATGCGCTGGCGACGGGGCCACTTGTTCTGCGCAAACGCCTCGGCGCGAGTCGCCTCCATTAGTCGCCCGTACGGCACCTTCGATGGGCAGGCCGTCTCACAGGCGCGGCATTGCAGGCACTGATCGAAGTGCTGCTGCACACGCGGCGACCACTCGATCCGTCCATCGTCGAGTCCTCGCATCAGCGCGATCCTGCCACGCGGAGAGTCGGTTTCGACGCCCAGGTCGTGATAGGTCGGACAAGCGTTGAGACAGAAACCGCAATGGACGCAAAGGCCGAGTTCGCCGGCGTCGGGCCGATCGTCTGTCAGCCAGATCGTTTCGCTGTTCATCGGCGAAGGAGCGATGCTCATGAATGCAGCTTAGATTCCATCCACATAACGACCGGGATTGAGGATCCCCTGCGGATCAAACTGCTCCTTGATGTTGTGCATCAGTCGAGCGCCCGGTCCGGCCGGACCCCAGACATCGCAGGCCCGCTTCAGCTCCAACGGCCCGGACTCGATGGTCAAGCGGCCCTGGAGCGGCCCAAGGTCTCTTCGCAGGGTCTTGAGCGTGTCGGCGTCGACCGACCGGACGTCGATGAACATCAATCCAGAGTCGGCGGCGGCGATTCGCGACGTCGCATCGCGCAGACGGTCCGCCAGTATCTGCTGTGCTCTCGCGAGGTTGCCGGGCGGCAAGCCCAAACGCAATCTGACATCGTCCTTGTCGGTCTGGAGTTCCAGATCCGCAACGGCCTGCCAGGTTTCGACAATGGCGTTCGTAGTCCGCTCAGGACCCTCGAGCCCTGACTCGCGAACAGCGCGCAGCGCCTGAGCGAGCACTTCCGATGCGGCAGATTCCAGCCCATTGGCGCGGAGCAGGACCGCCGGCTGATCATGCAGCAGCCTCGCCCCAAGTCCGTGAGCGTTGGCCGAAGCTTCGGCCGACAGGGCAACGCAGCCATTGAGGAACGGCGCTGCATTCGCAGCCGCTCGCGCCGCGGCCAGTGCCGACTCAAAGGTTGGAGCATTCAGCGCCACGATCTGGTCGCTCGCGGGTTGTGGCCGCAGTTTGAGCGTTACCTCAACGATGATGCCGAGCGTCCCCAGGGATCTGGCGAACAGCTTGGGCAGGTCGTAGCCGCTGACGTTCTTCACAACCTTCCCGCCGCCCTTGATCCCTGTGCCGTCGGCCTTGACCATCCGCATCCCAATCAGCCAGTCGCGCGGACCGCCGAACGAATTGCGTCGCAGTCCGCCGCGACCGACGGCACAGACGCCGCCCAGCGTCGCCCGCTCGAAATGGGGATGATCGAGCGGCAGGAACTGGCCATTCGTCGCCAGATGACGCTGCAACTCGGCCAGCGTCATCCCTGCCTGAACAGTGATCGTGAAGTCGTTCGGCTCGTAGTCGACGACCTGGTTCATACCCGAGAGGTCGAGTGCCACGTCGTATCCGCGCGGCGGCATGCCCAGATCGAGCATCGTTCGACCGCCGTGCGCAATCACCGACAGCTCGCGCTCCGTCGCTACCGACTGCAGCCGCTCGACATCATCGATCGCTGCGGCCCTGATTGCTGCACTGGGGACGAGACCATCGACGGCGTAGCGCTTCAACCGATCGAGATCGGTGTCGACGTGGTCGAAGAGTGTCTTGAGCCTGTCAGCGTCGCCCGTCTCAGCATCCGCCATTGCGAGGTCCTGGGTTCGCGCGACGGCTCATACGAACGCTTTGGGCCCGAACTTGGCGATCTGGTGTTGGGCGTGCTGGTGACCGGCCTCTCCGCAGCCGTGGCCCTTGGGGAAGATCTTGCAGGGGTTGAAGTTCTCCGTCGGACCGAACGCGGCTCGCAGCGACTTCATTGTCTCCATGTCCGCCTCAGTGAAGATCCAGGGCAGGTAATCGCGCTTTTCCAGGCCGACGCCATGTTCACCCGTGATCGCACCTCCGGCATCGACGCACAGTCGCATGATTTCGCCGCCGGCGTCGAGCACCCGCTCGGTCGCGCCCGGCTCTCGCTCGTCGAACAGCAGGCAGGGATGCAGGTTGCCGTCGCCAGCGTGGAACATGTTGGCCACCGGCAGTCGATATCGCTCGGCGATCTCGTAGACACCGTCGAGCACATCCGGCAACTGGGTCCGCGGAACCACGCCGTCCAGCAGGTAGTAGTTGGGCATGATCTGCCCCAGCGCGCCGATCGCCCCCTTGCGCCCTGCCCAGAGCTGCTCGCGCTCCTCCGGGTCGGTCGCCGATCGGACCTCACGCGGCTCGAATCGGTTGAGGATGCCCTCGACCCGCGCTCCCTCGGCCTCGACCTGCGATTCCGGCCCGTCGACCTCAACCAGCAGGACGGCTTCAGCGTCGAGTGGGAATCCGGTATTGAGAACCGGTTCGACCGCCGCGATCGTCATCTTGTCGATCATCTCCAATGCCGCCGGCACGATTCCCGACGCGACCACGGCCGACACCGCGTTGGATGCCTGCCTGACGCTGTCGTAGATCGCCAGCATCGTCCGCACGGCCGTCGGCCGAGGCACCAGCCGAACCAGCGCCTGGGTGACGATCCCGACGGTGCCTTCCGAGCCGACCACGCATCCGACCAGGTCGTATCCCGGCTCGTCGCGTGTGTCATGCCCGATCCACTGGACCTCGCCGTCAGCCGTGACCAGTTCCAACGCGAGCACGTGGTTGGTCGTCGTGCCCCATGCCAACGTATGTGGCCCACCCGCGTTCTCGGCGATATTGCCGCCGATGGTGCAGGCGCGCTGCGAACTCGGGTCCGGCGCGTAAGCGAGCCCATGGCGTTCGGCCTCGGTTCCGAGGTCGAGGTTGACCACGCCGGGCTGAACCAGCGCCGTCTTGTTCTCCGGGTCAACGTCAAGGATGCGTCGCATCCGGTTCATCCCGATGATCACACCGCCTTTGGCCGCGAGCGCGCCGCCGCTCAAACCGGTTCCCGCTCCTCGAGGGGTTACAGGCGCGTCGTACTTGTTGGCGATCTTGATCAGGTTGACCACATCGTCGGTGTTCGCTGGCAATGCGATCACGTCGGGATTGCCGCGGTCGATCGTGCCGTCGTACTCATAGACGAGCAGATCCTCGTCGTGCCAGACGACCGCCTCCTCACCGATGGCGTCAATCAGGTCGCGGACGAGCGGTGTCGGGGTCTTCATGGTTCGATGATAGACGGGCGCTCAGCGCTCCCAGCGACGGTTGAGGAAGTCGATCACCGCCTCATTGAAACGCTGGGGTTGTTCCAGGTACACGGAATGACCGGCGTCGGGAACGACGACAAGCTCGGATCCCTGCATCGCTCGATGCGAGGCTTCCATCGCCTGCCAGGGAACGATCCGGTCGTGTTCGCCGACGATGTAGAGCATCGGCATCCCGAACTGGCGCAACAAAGGCATCGAGGAGCCGCGCCACGTCGCAAGACCCGGAGTCGGCGCGAGGAAGGTCGAAGGACGCTTCGGATTCCAGCCGTTCATCCGCCGATACAGCCAGCTGAGCTGCGGATCGTTCTGCTCGGTTGACGGGGCCAAAGCGCGCTGACGCAGCGTGAGACCCTCAACGGTCCGGTAATGCGCAGCCTGGATCTCGCGAACTTCGTCATTGACCGCGCCCGCCAAAGTACCCGAAAGAATCAGCGCCTCGATTCTTCCCGGGAAGATCAATGCAAAGGGCGTCGCGGTTCGACCGCCCATCGAATGGGCGATCATCGCGAACCTGTCGATCTCCAGGTGCTCCAGTAGCGCGTGCAGGTCGTGCGGGAACGCGCGGCGTCCCGGCCCGCCGGGCACGTCGCGGCTCAGCCCGAAGGCTCGATGGTCGAACGTGATCGTATAGAAGCGCTCACGGAACTCGGGCACATTTCGCCACCAGACGAGATGATTGCCGCCGGCGCCGTGCGCCAGGATCAGCGGCGACGCTGAGGGATCGCCGTGCGCCTCGTAGTAGAGGTCAATCTCGTTGCAGTGGAGATAGGGCACGTCGGCAGCAGGCAGTTCAGGCGTCGGCCGCTGATTCCACCGCCTCGAGCACCAGCTCGACGCAGCGCACGGCGGTCAGGCGCTTGTTGCCTTCTCGGTCGGAGTCCCAGACCTGTCGCTCTGCATGGACGCGCTCGCCGGGTCCGACACAGGCCATCCAGACGGTGCCAACCGGTCTCGACTCCGAACCGCCGGTCGGTCCGGTAATGCCGGTCTCGGCGACGCCGATGTCGGCGTTGAGCGTGTCGCGGACGCCGCGCGCCATCGCAACGGCCGCCTCTTCCGAGACGGATCCATGCTCTCGCAGCAGGTCGCGCGAGACGCCGATCAGGTCAATCTTCGGGTAGTTGTGATACGGCGACGCGCCGCCGATCCAGACCTTCGAACAGCCGGCGATGTCAGTGATCCAATGTCCAATCAGGCCGCCGGTGTCGGTCTCCGCTGTCGCCAGGGTCAGGCCGCGCTCGGACAGCGTGTCAATCAGTCGCTGGGCGATGGCCTCGGCCATGGATGAGGCTCTCGCCTAGTCTTCGTTGCCGGTGGATCGGTCCCAGGCAAACATCAGGATGAGGATGAAGGTCACTAGCACGATGAACGGGGCCAGCAGGATGGAGAACTCGTACCACTCCTCGCGATCGAAGTTGTTGACTCCGGTGCCGCCCTCATCCGGTTCGGCCTGCTGCGGCATCGAGATTTCGGTCTGAGCGGGAACCGCCTCGGCGGCAAGAAGATCGCCGCTGTCGCTGAACAGCGGCTGAATCGCGGCGATGGCGACCAAGGCCAGCGCTGCGGCGAGCGAGAGACGCGCCATCGGCTTGATGATTGCTCCCAGAACCTCTCGCATGACCGTCCCCTCCGCTGTCTCGCTCTCAGTGACTGTGACTACGTAGGTTATTCCAGCGCGCCCTCACGCGCGAGGGTGTCGATCCGCTCCTGGTCGTAACCCAGCATGCGGCTCAGCACGTAATCGGTGTCCTCCCCCAGGCGCGGTGCGGGCGACACGATCTCGGCGGGTGTCTCGGACAATTTCCACGGCGGCGGCAGCACCTGCCGCAAATGGGTCTCGGGCGGCCGGACGCTGACTGCCCCACCGCGCTCCCGGAAGTTCTCGGAGTGGTGGATGTCGCTGCCCCAGACCGACGCTGCAGCCGGCACGCCCGCGGCGCGGAGCGCTTCCGCCGTCTCGACCGCCGACTGCTCCGATGTCCACGCCTCAATCATCGGCTTCAGTTCGGCCCGATGCTTCCAGCGCTTGAGTCCGGTGCGAAAACGCGGATCCTCCTTGAGATGATCGAGGCCGCTGCACTCGCAGAGCGAAGCCCACTCTTCGTCAGAACGGCAGGCAATCGCGATCCAGCCGCTCCTGGCCCCCTTGTGATCGTCGGTGTAGGCTTCCGGCCTGCGCATCGAGGCGCAGCGGAACACGTCATGCGGAGCGTAGGCACGGTGACCGTTGCCGAGCCGTTCGCCGTCGCGGCCGAGCAGGTCGACGTGCAGGAATTCCTCCGCGATGTGCATCCCGATCGCTTCGGACGACGAGGCGTCGATGAACTGTCCGCGACCGGTTCGGGCGTGGTAATGGAATCCGGCCAGCATCGCCATGGCAGCCGTGGTGCCGGCCCGCAGGTCGATCGAACCGCCCATCATCACCGGTGGCTCTTGGGGTTCGCCAGAGAGATAGGAGAGTCCGCTGAGCGCCGCGAATGTCGGCGCATAGCCGGTGTAGTTTCGTTCTGGCCCGGTTGCACCGAGCGCCGAGGCAGAGACCATCACGATTTCGGGATTGAACTCGCGCAGATCGTCGTAGCCCAGCCCGAGTTTCTCGAGAATGCCAGGCCGGAAGTTGTCAATCGCGCCGTCGGCGTTGCGGGCAAGGTCGCGGATGACCTGCTTGGCGCCTTCCATCTTGAGGTTGAGCTGGATTGAGTACTTGTTGAGGTTGACCTCATTGAACATCGGCGCCTGGTTGACGCCGCCCTTGAACGAGCCCATCGCCAGCGATCGCTGGCGCGAGTGATCGATCCGGGTCGCCGATTCAATCTTGACCAGCTCAGCCCCGAGCAGAGCCAGTTGCATGGCCCCATACGGTCCGGCCCAGGCCCAGGTGAAGTCGATGATCCGTTTGCCCGAGAGCGGCCCCAAACGATCGGCCGCCCCCAACAGTCCGTGGTGTCCGTTGCTGCCATTCGTCGTAGTCGTCATCAGATAACTCCGGCTCGTCTGGCCTGAGCAGGGCTCCAGGGAGACAGGTGAGGGCTCATAACGTCAGCCGTAGAGGAGCCGAGCAACGGCGCGGCTGCTCTCATCGGTCTCTGCGCGCCATTCCAGCGAGCGGCGAACTGCGGATAGCGGGCGCTGTTGGCAACCGGATGATCGAGGCGGTCAAAGAAATCGCGCACCCGCATCTGTTCCGAGTCCATCACTTCCGACGGTCGCAGCACCGGCCCCGCCGGCGCACTGTTCTCTTGCAGGGCGCGAAACACCTCGTCCCGAGTGCGAGCGCCGGCCCACTGCTCAATCGCGTCTCCTGCTTCCTCGCCGAGCTGCAGGCGATCAATCAGGTTGCCCTCCGCATCGAACGCCCACTCCGGTTCGCCCATCGACTTGATCAGTCCGGCCCACTGGTGCGACTGCGGAGTCACCGCGATCAGGTGACCATCCGAGCACTCCAGCCGACCGCCAAACGCGCTGCCGCCCTTGGTCGGCGGCCGCGCCGGAGGCCCTCCATCATTGTGCGCGATCGAGATATCGACCCGGTCCATGTTCATCATCGCCTCGGTCGACGCGACATCGACAATCTGCCCATGCCCAAAGCGCTCACGGGCGATCAACGCCGACCAAACCGCCAGCGCCAGCGCCATCCCGCCATCCGCCTCGTGGACCTTCGCGCCGGCCATCAAGGGCGCGCCGGTGTCCGCACCCAGGTTGCGCCGGACTCCCGCCGCCGATCCCGACGCGTGCGCCCGCGTCAGCGCCGTCGACGGCCACTCAGCCGCCCCACCGATCAGACCGAACGGCGTCACCGCAGCGATGATCAGCCGCGGATACCGTTCCCGCAAATCATCGGGATTGAGATCCAGCTCCGCCAGTCGCACCGGCGTCCGGTCGGTGACGAACACATCTGCCTGAGCCACGAGCTGCTGCAGCACCCGACGTCCCGAGGCCGTATCCAGGTCGAGAATCACGCTGCGCTTCGAAGTGTTGTAGGCCAGCCACGAGGTCGATGTCTCACGGTGCGGAGACGGTTCCGCAAACGGCGCCATCCGCCGCGACACATCACCCTGGGGTGGCTCAACCTTGATCGCCACGGCGCCGGCGTCGGCCAACAATCTGGCCGCAAACGGCCCGGCGATCTCCTCCGCCAGCTCCACCACGAGCAGACCATCCAGCAGCGGCGGCCCGAGTTCGTCGTCGGCGTCAAAGGGTTCGGCAGAGCGAGTGGACATTCCTCGACAGTCTAGAACGCAGTGCGACCTGCTCATAGACTGCCTGCGATGAGCGAGCACGACCAGGATCAGCCGGATATCTCGCGCCCGTTCGAAGGCGTACGTGTCCTGGAGTTGGCGGAAGGCATATCCGGCCCCTACGCCGGCCGCTGGCTGGCCGCTCTGGGCGCCGATGTCGTCAAGATCGAGCGAACCACAGGCGATCCATCCAGAGCCTTCGGTCCCTGGCCCGACGATCTGCCCGACGACGAGACCAGCGGCCTCTTCCTCTACCTCAACGGCGACAAGCGCTCGGTCACCCTCAATCTCGAGACCTCCGACGGCCGCGAGATCCTGCGGGAACTGGCTGCATCAGCCGAGATCGTGATCGAGTCCTTCGAGCCCGGCTATCTGCCCGCTCACGGTCTCGGCTACGACGATCTGTCCGCGGACAACGCCGCCCTGGTCATGATCTCGATCTCCCCGTTCGGCCAGACCGGACCGAATGCCAACCTGCCCGCGACCGAGCTGACTCTCTACGCCGCCAGTGGACAGATGTGGCTGACCGGTCATCCGGCGCGATCCCCGCTCAAGAACGGCGGTTCCCAGCCGTCCTATCAGGCCGGCCTGAACGCATTCGCCGCCATTACCAGCGCCTACTACGGCGCAGTAATGCACGAGCAAGGCTCCTACATCGATCTGTCGATGCAAGAGACCTACGCCGCCATGGCCGAGGCCTTCCACAACCGCGCCTCCCAGCTGGGAATCGAGACCCAGCGTGGAGGCAACTTCCTCCACGCGCTCTGGGGTGTCTACGAGCTCTCCGATGGCTACGGCGGCATCTGCGCCCTGCCCCGCAACTATCCCGGCTTCGCCCGAGCCGTCGACCTGCCCGAGTTGCAGGAAGAGCGATTCTCCGACCCGGGTCAGCGCCTCGTCAACAACGACGAGCTGATGGCCATGCTGTTCGGCTGGTTCAGCGGACAGACCCGACAGGGTTTGCTGGACCTCGGCATCGAACACCGAGTGCCGTTCGGCTTCGTCGCCTCCTTTGAAGACCTCTCCAACTCCGATCACTTGCAGGGCAGAGATTTCTTTGCCCGCCACGACGACGAGCGCGCCGGCAGCCTGACCTACCCCGGCCGGCTCTGGCTGAGCAGCGGCCACGACTGGAAGATGGGCCGCGCGCCCCTGCTGGGCGAGCACAACATGGACGTCATCCACGGCGAACTCGGCTACGAACGCGAGGACCTCGTCCGTCTGCGGGAACTGGACGCTATCTGATGTTTGATCCCGGACGACCGCTGACCGGCGTGCGAGTCGCCGACCTGACCATGATCTGGGCCGGTCCCTACGCCGCCAAGATCCTCGCCGACCAGGGCGCCGAGGTGATCAAGATCGAGTCGCCTCGCGCTTGGGACAACATCCGCACCCTGATCCCGCCGCCCGTTGCTCTGGGCGAACACTGGTGGAACACCAACTTCTACCTGCACGAGTACAGCCGCAACAAGAAGTCGCTCTCGCTCGATCTCGCCTCCGACGACGGCAAAGCGGTCTTCGCCAGATTGCTGACCCAGTGCGACGTGGTCATCGAGAACTACCGCACCGACGTGATGGACAACCTCGGCCTCAGCTACGACTGGCTGCGCGAGCAGCGGGAAGACATCATCGTCGTCGGCATGGCCGGCTTCGGCAAGACCGGACCGGAGAAGGACGCCGTCGGCTACGGCCCGATCATCGAGATGATGAGCGGCATGACCTCGACCTCCGGCTACGGCGACGACGGCGTGCCCTACAAGAGCGGCATCTCCTACGGCGACCCAATCGCCGGCATCTGCGCCGCGGCGGCCGTCGCGACGGCGCTGATCCAGCGCAAGCGCACCGGCAAGGGACAGTACATCGATCTCGCCCAGCGCGAGGTAATGTCCACGCTGCTGGGCGAGTTCTACATGGACTGGTCGATGAACCGGCGGCTCCCGGAGCACATGGGCACCGGACACGACTGGATGGCCCCGCACAACGTCTATCCCTGCGCCGGTGACGATGACTGGATCGCGATCTGCGTCCGCACCGACGCTGAGTGGGAGGGCCTCAGGCGGGCCATGGGCGCTCCCGACTGGGCCGAGCGGACCGAGTTCTCCGACCAGATCCTGCGGTGGGAGCATCGCGCCGAACTCGACGAACTGGTCGGCGCGTGGACATCGTCGATGTCTAAGACCGATGTCTTCGCCGCGCTGCACGCGGAGCGAGTCCCCTCTTCGCCGGTCTGGAAGATGCTCGAAGTAATCCGCGAGCCGCACCTCAGCGCGCGAGGCTTCTACGAGCCGCTGCGCCACCCCGAGGTCGGCATCTGGTCAGTCCACGGCTGGCTCTGGCGCACCGACGGCGCCGGACCCTGCATCCTCGCGCCGGCGCCCGACTTCGGACAGCACAACGCCGAGATCCTCGGCGGACTGCTGGGACTGTCGGAGGACGAGCAGTCGGCCCTGGAGCAGGCCGGCATAATCGCGGCCCGACCCGAGGGCGTTCCGCTCGCGTCCGAGATGCCGGCTACGCCTTCGCTGCTCTGACGACTTCTGCGTCCGTCAGCGCCTCCTTGAACCGCTCGACATGCTCGTCGACGCTCTCGCCGACGGCCTGCGTCCAGCCTTCCGACTGCTCGAAGCGGTTGCTGATCTCCATGATGTCGTCATGCCAGTGCCAGGACTTGCCGACCGGCGACGGAAGCGCGAGCCGCAGCGGCCGCTGATCGTCGGGCAGCCAGAAGTAGGCGTACCAGCCGTGTCGCCGCACGATCCCGGCCTGCATCAGCAGCGCGTAGGTCGTGCGATCGTCCGGCGAGGCGTACTCGTCGTCGGGCGCGCAGCGGATCAGGAAGTTGAAGATCGAGAACTGACCGGCGCGTTCGCCCGTGCGCAGCTGGCCGATGGCGCAGAGCCCGTCGGCGATCGCCAGCAGGCGCGCCGCGTGGTCGAGCGGCAGTCGCGCTTCCTCGAGCGTGGTCGGAGGCTCACTGCTGCCTGTGGAAGTCATCGAGCGTAGCGCGCAGCCCGCGCTCCTTGAGCGAGCGGTTCATCTCCAGGACGGGATTGGTGAAGTGAGCGATGGCGTCGATCTCGACGCCGCCCATCAGCGCCTCGCGGAAGCCCTGGACCTCCTGCGTGCGGTTGATCGCCTTCTTTTGCAGGACCAGGATTTCCCTGGGCGTCTTGGCCACCAGCTCCACATAATCATCGACGAACTGGTCCAGTTCGTCCGGTGGCAGGGCGCGATTGAAGAGGCCGATCTCTGCCGCTTCCCGGCCCGAGATCATGCTGCCCACGGGGAAAAAGAACTCCTTGGCCCGCTTCGCGCCGACCTGCCAGGCCCAGAACGAGGCGACGAACCCGGCCCCCAGCGGCAACTGCGGCGCGCCGACACGGGCGTCCTCGGCCGCAAACGTGACATCGCAGATTGTCGCCAGTTGCGTGCCGCCGGCGAGGCAGTGTCCGTGCACCCTGGCGATCACCGGCAGCCGCAGGTCCCAGATCCGCAGCCAGTTGCGGTTCAGCTCCTCCAGCCCGTCGCGGTCTCGGGAGATCGCGGACGACTGCTCGGCCGCCACTCCCGACCCGCCGGTCAGGTCGTAACCGGCGCTGAATGCGCGCCCGGCCCCGGAGACCAGGGCGACATGGACCGAGTCGTCGCGCTCCGCCTCGACCAGCGCTTCGACCAGCTCACGCTGGAGCTGCCGCGAGATCGCGTTCAGCTTCTCCGGCCGGTTGAGCGTGATTCGAGCTACCCGGCCAACCTGATCGACAGCGATCGTCTCCGGCATTGCAGCCTCCGAACCAACTAAACCGCAGCTGAGTCCTGCTCATCCTATTCGTTGACTGCCTGCGTCCCGATCTGTCGCGGGCAGGGGGCGCCGGACTCCGCGCACTCCGCGTCTGGCGCGGGCGGTCGGGC
>JAPPNI010000031.1 GCA_028873865.1 Chloroflexota bacterium
AGGACTTGGACATCTTGCGGTTGTCGAAGCCCAGCACCATCGGCGCGCTGGTCAGTTCCGCCTCAGGCTCGGGGAAGGTGTCGCCGAAGATGTTGTTGAAGCGCCGCACGATCTCCCGGGCCAGCTCCAGGTGCGGCAACTGGTCCTCCCCGACCGGCACTTTGTTGGCCCGGTACAGCACGATGTCGGCCGTCTGCAGGACGGGATAACCGACCAGCCCGTAGTTGACATTCTCGGGCTGGGACTTCGCCTTCTCCTTGAACGTGGGCACATTCATCAGCCGACCGATCGGCGTGACCATCGAGAGCAACAGGTGTAGCTCGGAAATCTCCGGGACGTGACTCTGCGCGTAGAGGATCGTCTCCTCGGGGCGAATGCCGGCGGCCAACAGGTCGAGAGCCGTCTCACGCACGTGGTCTCGGAGTTGCTCGGTCTCGGTCAGCGTGGTCAGCGAATGCAGATCAACGATCGAGTAGATGCACTCATACTTCTCTTGCAGGGCGACGAAGTTCTGGATCGCGCCGAGGTAATTGCCGATGTGCTGTCGCCCGGTCGCGCGGATACCCGCGAAGACTCGGTCCTGCAGTTTGGCCTGCATGTTGGAATCCTCCGAAGTCTTACATCTCGTTCGGCGCGTCGACGCCGATCAGGCGCAACGTCGCGGCCAGCGCCGCGCGGGAGGCGCAGGTCAATGTGAGTCGCGCTCCCGATCGTTCCGGCTCGTCCGGCACGACGATACGGTGGGCGTCGTAGAACTGGGTGAACGCCTGCGCCAGGCTCTGTGCGTAGTAGGTCAGGTGATGCGGCTCGCGTCGCGTCGCCATGTCCGCGACCAGCTCCGGTAGGCGCAGGATCTCGCCGATCAGGACGGATTCCTGCTCCTCAACCAGCAGGTCGAGGTGATCCGAAGACGGCGCCAGTCCGGCTTCACCGGCATTGCGCAGCACGCTGGCGCAGCGAGCGTGAGCGTACTTGACGTACGAGGCCGGATTCTGACGCGGGTCGGCCGAGGCGGCCGCCGCCAGATCGAAGTCCATCTGCGCATCGGCCGAGCGCTGCAGCATGAAGAATCGCGCCGCGTCCGACCCGACCTCCTCGATCAGCTCGCGCAGGGTGACGATCTCGCCCGTCCGCTTGGACATCCGCACGCGCTCGTCGCCGCGGCGCAGGTGGACGAGCTGGTAGAGCAGCACCTCCAGCGCTTCACCGTCGCCGCCGACGGCTGAGACCGCCGCCTGCGTCCGTGCGACGTGACCCTGGTGATCCGCGCCCCAGACGTCGATTACGGTGTCGAAACCGCGTGTCAGGAACTTGTCGTAGTGGTACGCAACATCCGAGGCAAAGTAGGTGGGCTCGCCGGACGATCGGATGAGGACGTTGTCCTTGTCCTCGCCCAGCGCGTCCGACCGGAACCAGACCGCGCCCTCCTTCTCGATGACAAACGAGCCGTCACGCAAACGGCTCATCGCGATGTCGTATGTGGATTCGCTATCAGCGCCGTCGCCCTGGTCATAGAGGGTCGACTCGCGCTGCCAGTGGTCAAACTCCACGCGCAGCATGACCAGGTCGCCGCGAATCTGCTCGACCATGAGTTGCAGACCGCGCTCGGAGAGCTCGGCGGGCGGATCCTCGCTGCTCTCCAGCCAGCGGTCGCCGGACTCCTCCTTAAGTTGCCCGGCCACGTCGACCATGTACGCGCCCTGGTAGCCGCCCTCGGGCAACGGCACTTCGCGTCCGAACTGCTGTTGATATCTGGCGAACAGGGTGCGACCGAAGAGACGAATCTGCGCGCCGGCGTCGTTGACGTAGTACTCGCGCTGGACCTCGAAGCCCGCCGCATCGAGCACCGATGCCAGGGCATCGCCCAAGACCGCGCCGCGTCCATTCCCGACCTGCAACGGTCCGGTCGGGTTGGCCGACACGAACTCAACCTGCACGCGGTGTCCCGCGCCCAGGTCGACCCGGCCCCACTGATCGCCCGCGTCGATCACGGTGAGCAAGCGATTGCGCTGCCAGTCGGCATCGAGTGTGATGTTGATGAATCCCGGCCGAGCCACATCGACATCGGCGATCGGCTCGGTTCGCATGATCCGCTGGGCGATCGCCGACGCCACTTCCATCGGCGGCATTCGCACAGCGCTGGCCAACCTCAGGGCGACGTTGCAAGAATAGTCGCCGTGTTCGCGCTCCTTGGGCCGCTCAATTCGCAGTTCGATCGGCGGAATCGGGGGCAACGCCTGGTCGGCTTGCGCCAACTCCAGGGCATTGCGGACCAACTCGCCCACCAGGTCCCGTGTCGCGCGCGCCATGTCGAAGGACTACTCCTCGCAAGCCGAATCGGTTGATCGATGACCCGGATCTCACATTAGGCGCTCCCGGGCCAAAGATGCAGGATAGTCCTCGCCGGAGTTTGGAAACGTATGGCCCGGCTCAGTGCACGGCCGTGGCGCCGGACACATTCAGGCTCTCGGCGCGGGCGCGGAGCAGGCGGTGTTCTGGGGCGCGGAGATGTGGGTCGTCATCGAGGATGCGGTTGGCCCAGTTGCGGGCCAGACTCAGGGTCTGGTGGTCGGTCAGCTTCGCCACACGCAGTTCGGGCAGGCCCGACTGCCTCGTGCCGAAGTATTCGCCCGGACCGCGCATCTCCAGATCGGCTTCGGCCAGCTCGAAACCGTTCGATGTCTGCACCATCAGATCCAACCGGCGCTGACTCTGCTCCACATCGGTATCCGAGATCAGGTAACAGACCGACGGCAAATCGCTGCGCCCGACACGACCGCGCAGCTGATGCAACTGGGCCAACCCGAATCGTTCTGCACCCTCGATCACCATCACCGTCGCCCTGGGCAGATCGACGCCGACCTCGACCACGATCGTGGAGACCAGCACATCGGCGTCCCCGTTTGTCAGGTCCATCATCACGGCGCGCTTCTCGTCGGCAGACATCCGCCCGTGCAACAGGCGAATCCGCTGCGCGATCTCGCGCAATGGTCCGTTGCGCAGGAATTCGAACTGCTCGGTCGCAGCCTCGACGTCCAACTTGTCCGACTCGTCGATCAGCGGACAGATGACGAACGTCTGGTGGCCCTGAGCGGCTTCCTCGCGGATCCGCTGGTAGACGACCTCCTCGCGCTGGGACGGCTCAACGATCTGGGTGCGCACGCGTTGACGCCCCGGAGGGAGTTCGTCGATCACCGAGTTGTCCAACTCGCCGTAGACCGTCAGCGCGAGCGTGCGCGGGATTGGGGTGGCAGTCATGACCAGCAGGTGCGGGCTGCGTCCCTTACTGCGCAGCGCGTCGCGCTGGAGGACCCCGAAGCGATGCTGCTCGTCGACCACCGCCAGACCGAGGTCGTTGAAGTTGGCGCGTTCCTGGATCAGCGCGTGCGTGCCGACGACGAGGTCGAGCATGCCGCTGGCCATCTCCTGGTGGATCTGCCGCTTGCGCACGGCGCGGACGCTGCCGGTCAGCAGCGCCATCCGCACCGGACGGCCCAGAGCGGGGGCGAGGCTGAAGTCGTACCAGAGCTGCTCGCCGCCGGTATGTTCCTTGCCGGCGAACAAGCGCTGGAAAGTCTCGTAATGCTGCGATGCGAGCACCTCGGTCGGGGCCATGAGCACAGTCTGGTGGCCCGCGCGCACGGCAGCGAGCATGGCTGCCGCCGCGACGACCGTCTTGCCGGAGCCGACATCGCCCTGCAGCAGACGCGCCATCGGTTCGCGGCGGAACATGTCATTGCGAATCTCCGTCAACACGCGCTGCTGCGCCGCGGTCAGCTCGAACGGCAAGGCGTCGATGAAACGGTCGAGGAAATCGCCGGGCATCGGGATCGGCGGCGCGTCCGCCCGCAGCCGGGCTTCGCGCTTGCGCGAGAGCACCGCGAGCTGAATCGAGAGCAACTCCTGGAATGCGATCCGTTCCTTGGCGACCTCGACATCTTCCAGGCGGTCGGGGAAGTGAATCACTCCGAGAGCATCGGCCTCGGACTGGAAGCCCTGCTCGGCGATGATGCGCGGCGGCAACGACTCGGCCAGCAGCGGCAGATAGTCTCGGACGGCGACATGGGCCAGGCGCCGGATCGTCCGGTTTGGCAATCCTCTGGTCCGCGGGTACACGGGCGACAGCCGCCCGACGTGGACGGTGTCGTCGTCCGGATCGTCGAGCCGCTCCCACTCGGGCGAGACCATTCGCAGCTGGCGTCCCTGGATCTCGACCTTACCTGAGAGTCCAACCCGCATTCCGGCTTTGAGGGTCCGCGCCAGATAGGGCTGCTGCCACCACCAGACGCGCAGGCTGCCCGTGCCGTCGCGGACCACGGCTTCGGTGGCCGTGCGTCCGCCGCGCAGGTACTTGACGCCGATGCTGGCAATCTCGGCGACGATCGTGATCTCGATACCCTCCAGCGCCTCCGAGATCGTGCGCAGGTTGCGCCAGTCCTCGTAGCGCCGAGGCAGATGCCAGAGCAGGTCGTAGACCGTGTTGAGCCCGATTGACGTCATCGCCTTGCGCGAAATCGGCGGGATACGGCCGAGGACGGAGACGTCGCGGGCGAGGGGATTTTCGTCGTCGAATGTGGCGACGGGGCGTCTACGACTGGACCTCGTGCGTTTTGGTGTCCGGATTTGTCCGGATTTGTCCGGATTTTTTCCGGATTGGTCCGGATCTTTCCCGGACGATTGCTGGTTTGTCCCGCCGTTTCTCGATTTGTCCGAGCGGTTGAAGCTTACCGGAGCGGCCCCCGGGCGCAGTGCGGCGCGGACGCCGGCGGCCCATTTGCGGCGCTCGTCGGGAGTCAGCGAGGCATAGCCTTCCTGCGGCAGGATCGAGACGATTCTCCTGAAGAACTGCACCTGCTCGCCTTCCTTGAGGACGTTGCGCAGGAAGCTGTCGAGTCCACCGGCGACGGCGCGGTCCTCGTAGCCGAGCTTGTCTTCCAACGCCAGCATCGACTGGAGCGTCTGCGTCGGGCGGCGCCGGGTGGTCATCAGGCTCGTCGGAGGACCGAGGCTCCGACGGTGCCGGGCCCGACGTGCGCGCCGATCACGGGGGCGGAGAGGATGACGGGTACGGGCACACCGTCGCAAGCGGCCGAGACACGGTCAGCGAGGGCGCGAGCGTCGGCTTCGGCCCCGCCATGCATGATCGCCGCGCGCTCCGGCGCGCCCCCAGACATGATCTGGGCGTAGAGCCGCTCGAGCGCCTTCTTGCGGGTGCGCGGCTTCTCAACGTCAACGATCTCGCCATCAATCACCTCGAGCAGGGGACGCATGCGCAGCAGGCGTCCGGCGAGGTGGCGGGCGCGACCAAGGCGTCCGCCGCGCTGGAGGTAGTCGAGGGTCTCGACGAAGAGGATGGCTCGGGAGCGAGCCGCGCTGGCCCGCGCAGCGTCGGCAGCCTGATCGATGCTCGCACCCTGTCTGACGGCCTTGAGCGCAGCCTGCGCCGCCCAGGCGACGGCCGTCGAGGCCGATTCGGAGTCGACGAACTCGAATGGCGGCGCGTCGTCGAGCAGGGACGCGCCCTGGCGGGCGGAGTTGAGCGTGCCTGAGAGTTTGCCACTGATGTGGATCGAAATGACGCCTTCCGCTCCGTCCTCAATCAACTGCTGATACACGTCGCGGAATGCGCCCGGGGCCGGCTGCGAGGTGGTGGGCAGTACGCCGCCCTCCTCGAGCACACGATCGAGGCGTTGCCAGAAGTCGGGCTTGGTCAGGGTGACACCGTCTTCAAACACCTCGTCGCCAAAGTGCAAGTGGAGCGGGACGACGGTAATTCCCTCGATCTCGCCCTGTTCCAGGTCGGAGGCGGAGTCGGTAACGATGGCGATGGACATACGTGCTACCTGTCAATCACTGTTTGCCTTCACCTTAACCCTTCGTGTCCCCGCATCAAGTGTGGGCAGGCCAGCGCGGGGCAGGCTCACCCGGAGGAACGAGGAGCAGGTGTGTTACTCCAGCGCCAGCAGCCAGGGATAGTGAGGCTGGCCGCCTTCGATCAGGTCGACCTCTAGTCCGGTTGAGTCTTCGATCGCTTCGGCCAAGGCATCGGCGCGCTCCTCGGAGACTCCTTCGCCGACGTAGGCCGTGAACAACGACGCGCCCGACAGCGATTCGGCCATGGTGCCAGCCAACGACAGCGCGACTTCATCGATCGACTCGCCCGCGCCGGCGATCTCGCCATCGAGCATCGCGAACGGCTGACCCTCGGTAATCGGGATGTCGCCTTCGAGCGTTCGGGCCGCATTCGCCACGCGGCCAATCCGTACCGATTCCAGCGCGTCCTGCATCTCGGCGACGACATCATCGGCAGGTATGCCGCCGATCACGGCGGCGAGAGCGGCGACGCCCTCGGCCTGGCTGTCGTTGTGGATGACATGGATTCGCTGCGGTTCGTCGGCTTCGGCCGCGAGCTCACCGGCTCGTTCGGCAGCGGGCGTGACGTTGTGGTTGTTGGGTAGGATGATCACGTCCTCGCCCTTGACCGACTCGGCGGCGGAGAACAGCATCTCGACCGAGGGGTTGTCGGCCGCGCCGCCGGAAACGATCGCCGCCGCGCCCAGCTCGGTGAAGACGCGGATGAAGCCGCTGCCCTGGGCGACGGCGACGACAGCGGCATCGGACTGCGACTCGTGGGTCCTGGCTGCCTGCATGCGCATGTCGACGGCTCGGAAGACCCGAATCCGTCCCGCTTCGTCGGCGGCGGCATAGGCGTCGGCGGGCTCGGTCGTGTGCAGGTGGATGCGCAAATCGTCGCCGTCAGGGGCGAGCATGACCGTCTCGTCGTCGCCGGAGAGCACTTCGCGCAGGCCGTCGAGGTCTTCGACGTTGGCGACGACGAGCTCGGTGCAGAAACCGTCAAACTCTCCATCATCGTCGAGGCGTCGAGCCAGCCAGCCGGGATCGATCGCGCCGAGCTCGGCTGGCACCTCGGGGATGGGCTCGCCCGCCAGCGCACCGGCCATGCCGCGCAGCATGAACTCCAGACCCCTGGCGCCGGCGTCGACGACGCCGGCGTCCTTCAACACCGGATTCTGCTCCGGCGTGTACTCGACCGACTCGTAGGCTGCCTCAACCGCACGCGCCAGCTGTGCCGACAGATCGCCGTCCAGAGACTGCAGGGCGGCGGCCGTGTCGGCTGCGACCGAGATCATCGTCCCGTCACGAGGTTCGGCAACGGCGTTGCGCGCCGCCTCGGCGGCGTTCGCGAATGCGGCAGAGAGCGACGCGTCTCCGTCTTCCGACAGTCCGGCGGCGAACCCTCGCAGCCACTGTGCACCGATAACGCCCGAGCTACCGCGTCCGCCGAGCAAGGCCGCCGACGCGGCGGTCGTCGCGATCTCGCGAGCTGACGCGTCGTCCGAGGTTTCGCTCAGGGCTTCGCTCGCTGCCGCCAGCGTGCGACCCAGGTTGGCGCCGGTATCGCCGTCGGGAACGGGGTAGACGTTGATCAGATTGAGCGCCTCGCGGTGCAAGGCGACCCATCCGGCCGCACCCTGGATCATGCGCTTGACATCGGCGCCGGTGAGCACTCCATCGACCATCTGTAGCCTCCCGTATAGAGTGCCAACGTCGCCACAGGCAGCAACCCGGAACCGGGCTGGGGTGCTGATATGATACCTGCCACGCGCGAGCGACCACCGCGTCTGCTCAACAGTGCGTGAGCGCGGACGAGGGACTTGGGGACGGATCGATGGCTGGTAAGTGCGATCTCTGTGACAAGCGGACCAGCTTCGGCCGCAACATCCGCCACAAGCACTCAGGTCGCTGGAAGCGCAAGGCGCCGCGAACGTCCCGCACGTTCAAGCCAAATATTCACCGACACAAAGTAACCGTTGACGGTAAAACGCAACGGCTTAACGTTTGCACCGCATGCCTGAGAACGATGATGAAGCGGCTCGCCGCCTGACTCATCGAAGTTGATCGAGCAAGCCCGAGCCGGATCGGATTACCCAAGCCCTGAGAGCCAGATTCGCGGACGAAGCGTCCGCACCTGACGACCTGCACGAGCCCGAGGACGGCGCCAGCACGCCGACACACCGAGACCGAGGAATATGCGAATCTACGTTGGAAACCTGCCCTTCCGAACGAACACTGAAGAACTGCGCGACCTGTTCGCCGAGCACGGCGAAGTCCAGGACTGCGTCATCCCGGTCGACCGAGACAGCGGTCGATCCCGAGGATTCGGCTTCGTCGACATGGACGAAGAAGAAGCACGTAACGCGATCACGGCGCTGGACGGCTACGACCTCGACGGTCGGCAGCTGCGCGTCAACGAGGCGCGTCCGCGCGGCGCTGGCGGCGGCGGGGGCGGAGGCTACCGAGGTGGTGGTGGCGGCGGTGGCGGCGGGTACCGCGATGACCGCGGCGGCGGCTACCGCGAAGACCGCGGCGGTTACCGGGACGGCGGCAACCGAGACGGCGGGTATCGCGAGAATCGCGGAAGCAGCTACCGCGAGCCACGCCACGACGACCGCGGCTCACGCGACAGCTACGCCGACCGCGGTCGCCGCTGGTAACGCAGAACTGACACAGCTCCCGCTTCAGCTGTTGAGATGAGCTCTGGCGTCCGAATCCGAGCAATCGGATTCGGAGCTGAAGCCGCGCCGTTCGTCGATCTGCTCTGGACCGTCTACGACGGGGATGCCAACTGGATCCCGATGCTGCGCCGGGCGCAAATGGAGCGTCTCGATCCGGCGAAAACGCCATTCCTGCGTTACGGCGAGGCCCAGCTCTTCATCGCCGAGCGCGACGGACGCGACATCGGCCGGATCTCCGCCCAGATCAATCCGCTGCACAACGACAAGTGGGGCGAGTCCGCCGGATTCTTCGGCCACTTCGACTGCGTCGACGATCCGGAGGCTGCGGCTGGCCTGTTCGATGCGGCGGAGTCCTGGCTGCGTGAGCGCGGCGCGACATACGCACGCGGGCCGTTCAGTTTCACGATCAACGATGAATCGGGCTGCCTGGTCGACGGCTTCGATACGCCGCCGATGGTCGCGATGCCGCACGGCCGGCGATGGTTCCCCGAGCTGATCGAGGCGAACGGTTACGGGAAGGTCAAGGACCTCTGGGCCTATCGCTATCCCGTGGACGCGCCGCTCGGCGAACGGCGCGAGCGCGCCTGGCGGCGGATCCACGATCATCCCAGAGTCACGGTTCGGTCCTTCGACAAGCGGAACTTCCAGCGCGACGTGCGGATCGCGGCCGAGATCTTCAATGAGGCTTGGGTCGAGAACTGGGGATCGGTGCCGATCACTGCGGAAGAGGCCGATCGCCTGGCCGCAGACCTGGCGCAATTCTCCGACCCCCGGCTGACCGCGTTTGTCGAGATCGACGGCGAGCCGGCGGCGATGGTGATCTCGATCCCCAATCTCAACGAGTGCGCCCGCGACCTGGATGGTCGGCTGTTTCCGTTCGGCTGGGCCAAGCTGCTCTGGCGGCTCAAGCGAGGGCCTGAAAGCGGTCGGGTGATGTTGCTCGGCGTGCGCCAGAAGTGGCGCGTGCGGGAGTTCGCCCAGCTCGGCGTGATGTTGACCGCTGAGGTTCACGTGCGCGGCGCCGCGCAAGGGTATCAATGGGCCGAGCTCGGCTGGGTACTGGAAGACAACCACCTGCTCAACCACGCGCTGCAACGCACGGACGCCGAGGTCTACAAGGTCTACCGGATCTTTGAGAAGTCGCTCTAGTCGCTCGCCAGCGCCCGGCGCAGACGAGCGACGGCGTCGGCGACGGATTCGCGGTCGTTGTAGACGGCTGAGCCTGCGACCAGCCAGTTTGCGCCGGCCTCGACGATTGCGGCGATGGTCGATTCGTTGACCCCGCCGTCGACGGCGACGTGCGCGTGTTCGCGTCCGTTCGCGTCGAGCAACTGCCTGGCCTGGGTGATTCGCTGCAGCGACTCAGGGATGAATCGCTGCCCGCCCCAGCCGGGATTGACGCTCATGATCTGGACGCGGTCGCAGATCGGGAGGACTGCTTCGATCTCGGTCAGCGGGGTGCCCGGGTTGAGCGTGATTCCGGCGTCAACGCCAGCCTCGGAGATCTGCTGCAGCAATCGATGCGGGTGCCGTGTCGCCTCAATGTGGATGGTCACGCAGTTGACGCCGGCTTCGATGAACTCCTCGATGTGATCTTCAGGGTGTTCAACCATCAGGTGCGCTTCGATCGGCAGCCCGGTTAGAGAACGCACCGCCGATGCCATCTGCGCGCCGAAGGTAATCGGCGGAACGAAGTTGCCGTCCATCACATCGAGCGAAATCCAGTCGATGCCCGCCGCTTCGGCATCTCTGATTTGCTCGGCCAGTCTCGTCCAGTCGGCGTTAAGGATGGATGGAGCGATCTCGACAGGCAGTGTCATCTTCTGCCTTGCTGCTTGGCCGCTGCTCGTTCGGCAGCTCGCCGTTGCGCGCGGTTGAGGCCCGTCTCGAGTTCCGGCTCCGACCCTGGCGCGGCTGGCTGGCTCGAGGGCTGTCCGGCTGGCTTCAGTTGGAGCCGTTCCTTGGCTTCCTCAAGCGCTGCCCGAACTTGGCTCGGCGCCGTCCCGCCAGGAACGTCCCTTGACTCCAGGGCTGACTGCACCGTCATCCCGACAGCATCGGCCTCGAATGCCGGATGCTCAGACTGCAAGTCCTGGAGCGAGAGGTCGGACAGGCCGCAGCCTCGCTGCTCGCAGAGTCTGACCAGACGCCCGACGACTCCATGGGCCTCGCGGAAGGGAACGCCCTTTCGCGTGATGTAGTCGGCGTAGTCGGTGGCCAGGATAAACGGGTCGTCGTCGACCATTGCCCGCGCCCGTTCGCCGTGGATCGTCGCCGTCAAGAGCGCCCTGGCCAAGACGTGCAGGGTGCCGATCAGGGTCTCTGTCGTGTCGAACAGACCCGACTTGTCTTCCTGCAGGTCGCGATTGTAAGCCAGCGGCAGGCCCTTCAGCGTGGTCAACAGACCGGTCAGGTGACCGAGCACCTTGCCGCTGCGACCTCGGGCCAGCTCGGCGATGTCGGGATTTCGCTTCTGCGGCATGATCGACGAGCCGGTGGTGAAGGCGTCGGCGAATTGTAGGACGCCGAACTCTGCAGAACTCCAGAGAATCACGTCCTCGCACAGCCGCGAGACGTTCACCATGCAGATGGAGGCATTGGAGAGGAACTCGACAATGTAGTCACGTGAGGAGACCGCATCGATGCTGTTACGCGAGATGCTTTCGAAGCCCAGCTCCTCCGCGACCGCCTGTCGGTCCAGCGGGTAGGCAGCACCGGCGAGCGCTGCGCTGCCCAGCGGCATGACGTCCGCTCGGACGAACGAGTCGATCAGGCGATCCGCGTCGCGGTCGAGCATTTCCAGGTATGCCAACAGGTGGTGTGCGAACAGGATCGGCTGGGCTCGCTGGAGATGCGTATAGCCGGGCAGGTAGACATCCAGTGACCGCTCGGCCAGCTCGATTAGCGACGCTTGCAATCCGCGCACGGCCCCGACCGCCTGCACGATCGCATCGCGTACGAACATCCGGGTGTCGAGCGCGACCTGGTCGTTGCGCGAACGGGCTGTGTGCAACCGACCCGCGGCATCGGCTCCGATGATCTGACTCAGCCGCGCCTCGACGTGCGTGTGGATGTCCTCGAGTTCGTGATTGATCTCGAATCCGCCCGATTCGATCTCCGACTCGACCTGATCGAGTCCCTGCAAGATTCTCTCCGCGTCATCGGCCTGGATGATGCCTTGCGCGGCCAGCATGCGTGCGTGCGCACGGGATCCGGCGATGTCGTGCCGAAACAGCAACAGGTCAGTTTGAATCGAGGACGTGTAAGCCTGGACCAGAGCGTCGGGCGCTTCCTCGAAGCGCCCGCCCCAGAGCCGCTGCTCGTCTGCACCTGGGTTGTCGGCGTCAGTCATGCGCCGCCTGCTATTCGTCTGCGGGCAGCTTCGTCAGCCCCGCCGCATCGATCGCTCCATTGAGCTGTTCAGCCGAGAGGTCGCGAGCCCGGATCGTCTGAATTGCCGGCGGCTCGATGCCCGAACTGATCTGGTGTCGATACAACCGGTCGCCCAGAATGCGGATCACCGACTGCACGTCACTGTCCGACAATGGACCGCAGAGCACCTCGAACGCCTGCTTCGCATCCAACGCCAGGTAGAGCGCGCATTCGAGCGTAGGGTGGCCCTGACGTCGAATCGCGAAATCAGCCGCGTCTGGTCCGCCGGCCGTGGGTACGGCCGTTTCGTACTCGATGTCGATCTCGGTGTCGGAGGCGTTGGTCGTCATCGCGCGTTGTCCTTACTGGCCGCCCGGTTCACTTCCAGTTACGAACTTCGTCCCGATGATACGTCGAAGATTCCGCCCGGTTGCCTCAGCAACTGCTTCTCCGCCTGAACGCGGACGGGCAGGCCAAAGATGTCGATGAATCCCACGGCTGAGGACTGGTCGTAGATGTCGCCCTCGTCGTAGGTCGCCAGCGAGTACTGATACAGACTGTTCGGGCTCTCAACACCCACCGTGACGGCCTGGCCCTTGTACAACTTGATTCTCGCCGTGCCGGTCACATGTCGCTGCATGGATGACGTCAACGCCGCCAGATCCTGGTGCAGACCGGTGAACCAGAGACCGTCATAGATCAGGTCGGCGTAATCCTGCATCAGGCGGTGCTTGATGCGGAGCTGGCTCTTGGAGAGCGTCAACGTTTCCAGCGCCTCGTGGGCAATACGCAGGGTCGTTGCGGCCGGCGCCTCGTAGACCTCGCGCGACTTGATGCCCACCAGCCGATCCTCAACCATGTCGATCCGTCCGACGCCGTTTGCGCCGGCGACATCGTGGACCCGACTGATCAGGGTGACCGGATCGATCTCTTCGCCGTCGAGCGTCACGGGGCGCCCGTGCTCGAACCCGATCTCGATGTATGTGGGGTCGTCAGGGGCGTCCTCAGGGTTGACGGTCCATTCCCAGACGTTGTCGGGCGGTTCGGTCCAGGGATCCTCCAGCGGCCCGGCCTCGATTGAGCGGCCCCAGAGGTTCTCGTCCGTGGAGTACTGTTTGTCGACGCTGACCGTGATCGGAATGCTGTGTGCCTGGGCGTAGACGATTTCCGACTCGCGCGTCGTCAGTTCCCACTCGCGGACTGGCGCGAGGATGCGTAGATCCGGCGCCAGGGCCTGGACCGAGACGTCGAAGCGGACCTGGTCGTTGCCCTTGCCGGTGCAGCCGTGTGCGACGGCGGTTGCATTATGCCGGCGCGCGACATCAACCAGCGCCTTGGCGATGAGCGGTCGCGCGAGGGCGGTAGCCAACGGATAGCGGCCTTCGTAGAGCGCCCCGGCCATCAGCGCGGGATAGCAGAACGCTCGCGCAAAGTCGTCGCGCAAATCCAGCATCTCGAAGCCGACCGCGCCGGCGGCATAGGCTCGGCTTTCGAGGTCCTCGTCCGCCTCGAGATAGCCCATGTCGGCGGTCATGCAGATGACTTCCCAGCCACGTTCGGTCAGCCAACGCGTGACCACCGATGTGTCGAGCCCGCCCGAGTAGGCAAGCACCACCCGCTTGTCTTCAGTTCGTCTTGCCACCCGGGTCTCCCATCCGCTGTCGTTCGTTCCAGCGCTCGGCTATTCGGCGATCGATGCCAGCGCGTCGTCGATGATGCCGATCGCATCGGTGATTTCGTCTTCGGAGATAGTCAACGGCGGAACGAGGCGTAGCACGTTCGGCTTGACCACGTTGCAGATCAGTCCGCGCTCGCGAATCGCTGCGACCAGCGCCGGACCAACGTCCTCGCTGAGTTGGACGGCGACCAGCAAGCCCTTACCACGCACGTGGTCGATCAGCGGGTGCCGATCTTCGAGGGCGCGGAGGCCGGAGGTTAGCTGTTCCCCGCGTGCCGCCGCCTGCGCCGGGATGTCTTCCTCGATGATCACGCGCAGAGTTTCCAGCGCCACCGACGTGGTGAATGGCTGTCCGCCGAACGTGGTGCCGTGATCGCCCGGCTCCAGGATGTCGCCGCGCTCACTGGCGACGATCGCGCCGATCGGCACGCCGCTGCCGAGGCCCTTGGCCAGCGCCATCACGTCGGGCTGGACGTTCTCGTGCTGCCAGGCGAACAGTTTGCCGGTGCGGCCGATACCGGTCTGGACCTCGTCCAGCATCAGCAGGAGGTTGTGCTCGTCGCAGATCTGGCGGAGGGCGGTGAGGTAGCCCTCGTCGGCGACGTTGACTCCGCCTTCGCCCTGTAGTGGTTCGACCAGGATCGCCGCGGTCTGCGGACCGAGGGCGTCGCGCACGGCGCCGACATCATTGAACGGCACGTGCCGGAACCCCTCGAGTGGACCGAACGGCTCGCGATAGTTGGGGTTGCCGGATGCATTGACCGAGGCGAGCGTTCGGCCGTGGAAGGCCTCGTCCATGACGATGATCTCGGTCGCGCCGTCTCGCCGGGTCTGGCCCCACTTGCGACCGATCTTAATCGCGCCCTCGGTCGCCTCGGCGCCGCTGTTGCAGAAAAAAATGCGGGTCATGCCCGACTGTTGGAGGATCACGTCGGCGAGGTCGAGCTGAGGAATCGTGTAGAAGTAGTTGGAGACGTGCAGCAGGGTCTCGGCCTGCCGCTTGATCGCTTCGACGATGCGAGGGTGGCAATGACCCAGGTTGTCGGCGGCGATGCCGGCGACGAAGTCGAGGTACTCGTTGCCTTCGTCGTCCCAAACCTTCGAACCCTCACCGCGCACCAGCGTGACGGGCAATCGGCCCGCCGACATCATGAATACGGCGGACTCGCGCTCAGCAGTGGTGGGCATGGTCGTCACTCCGGTAACCGCGACAGGTAGGATCAGTCGGACTCAGATTAGGCGAGCCTTCGATGGGCGTCTATGCAGCCGATAGCGCTCGGACCGCCGCTTACTCGGCCGAAGCCGCCAGACGCTCCAGGATTTGACCCAGCCGCTCAATCGCTTCGCCGTAGCCAGCCCAGTCACCCTCGCGCTGCTTCTCAAGTGCTTCTTCGAACGCCTGCTGAGCTTGCTCCGTCAGCTCGGCTGCATCGTCCGACAGGTCAATCGGGGACGCCGGCTCCGCTTGTTGCTCTTGCTGTTCAGCTTCCGCTTGCGCGGCCGGCGCTGTCGGCGTCTCCTGCCCGGGGACGTCGCCGAGGAACGACAGCCCCTGCGCGGCTCGGTTGCCCAGCGCGACATCGACGGCGTTGACGAACGTGTCCTCGAAGGCGATAGTGTCGCCGTTGACGACGATCACGCCCTTGAGCTGCGGGAAGCGCCCGGTCTCGGCCTGCAGGTAGATCGGCTCCACGTAGACGTAGGAATCGCCGACCGGGATGAAGAGCAGGTTGCCACGGATCACCTCCGACCCCTGCTGTCCGAGCAGCGTGAACTGTCGCGACACGGCGACGTCCTGATCGATCCGGTTCTCAATCTGTTTGGGGCCGTCCACGTTCTTGTTCGCCGGGAAGCGGAAGGCAAACAACTTGCCGTAGTTTTCCCCGTCGGAGCGGCCGGCCATCCAGGCGATCGAGTTGAGCCGATTGCGCGGGGTGAACGGCAGGATGAGCAAGAACTCCGGCTCTTCTTGGTCGGGCAGACGCAGGGTCACGTAGTAGGGCTCGACCGCGATCTCCTGCTGGCGCAGCAGTTCCTGTGGGATTGCCCAGAGGTCCTCGCGGTTGAACAGGCCGCGCGCCGACTCGATGTGATAGGTCAGGTATTGGTCCGCCTGGACCTGGAAGTAGTCCTGCGGGTAACGCCAGTGCTGCTGCAGGTCGCCCGGGAATTCGTCTGCCGGCTTGAACAGCTCCGGGAAAATGTCTTCCCAGACCTGGATGATCGGGTCGGAGTCGTCGACGACGTACAGGTCGACGGTGCCGTGGTAGGCGTCGATCACCGCCTTGACCGAGTTGCGCACGTAGTTGTAACCCCAGGCGTGCGGCTGCGAATAGGGGTAGCGATCTGTCACCGTGTAGGCGTCCTGGATCCAGTACAGCCGACCATCTTCGCCGACCACGATGTAGGGGTCGGCATCGAGCTGCAGGAATGGCGCCAGTTCGTTCACTCGTTCCTGGATCAGGCGCCGGAAGAGGATCCGGCTGTCGCTGCCCACGGAGCCGGAGATCAGGATGTTGGCGTCGCCGAAGGACCAGGCGAACGCCAGACGCCGGAAGAAGCCGCCCAGCTCGATCCCGCCGTCCCCTGAATACCTCGTGGTGGCCTGATCGGCTACGCCGTCCGATTCCTCACCGCTCAATGGATAGTCAAACTCCTCGGTCTCGCTGTTGGCGATCACGTAGGCGTCGGTCACCTCGCCGTAGTAGATGCGGGGTTCGACGATTTCCAGGTCGATCGGTCCGGATGACGTCTCTTCAATCACCTCGGGAGGAATATTGGAGACCCAGAACACCGGCTCGCCCGCGGGCGAAACCTCGTCAACCGGAGTCATTACGACTCCGAAACCGTGGGTGAACTGCAGCCGTCGGTTGACCCATCCCTGCTGGGTCGATTGCAGGTTGGCCTGCGACAGCTCCCGTGCCGCCAGGAAGACCTGGTGTTCCACGCCGCCGACCTTGTAGCGGTCGACATCCACGTCCGGGTAGACGTAGAGCGGTCGGATGGTCTGGATGGTGTTCAGCGTGTCGTTCAGCGGGCGGTGGTCCCACAGGCGGACGTTAAGCAGCGCCTCGGGGTTTTGCGACAGGTCGCCTTCGTCAACGAAGTCGTCAGCGGCGAACTCTCGTTCCTGGATCTGGTCCAGAGCGAAGGCTGAGCGGGTTGCCGCGATATTGCGCTCGATGTAGGGGGTCTCCCGCTGCAGCTCGTTCGGCTCGACCGTGAACCGCTGAATCGCAGCGGGCAGGATCGCGCCCCCGACGATCGAGACCAGGATCAGCAGCGCGATCGAGGTCAGTGGGAAGCGCAGACGCTCATGGAAGGGCCAGGAGAGCACACCGAGGATGACGAGGACACCGGCGACCATCTTCACGATCTGAACCGGGGAGCGAATGTTGTCGTCGGTGAAGGTCGCGCCAAAGACGAAGCCGCCGGGATTCAGCGCCAGCTCGAAGCGCGCCAGCCAGTAGCTCCAGACAAAGAGCGCCATCACCACGGCGATCGTGAAGGCAATATGGATCCGCACGCCCAGGGTCGAGCGCGCGTTGCCGCGATGCATCATCAGCCGCACGCCGTACGTGGCGGCGGTTGTGAGCATCGCCATGATGGCGAGGCCTGTTGCCCAGCCCTTCATGAACTGCAGGGCCTCGAGTTCAAAGACGTAGAAGCCCAGGTCGCGACCGAACTGCGGGTCGGTCGTCCCGAAGGGCTTGGCGTTCAGGTACTGCAGAATCAGGTCCCATTGCCCGGCCGCCACTGAACCGAAGATGATGGCGAGCAGGATCATCGCCACGGCGGCGATGATATGAATCACCCGAGACAATCGAGGATCGTCGACCGCCGGCCCCAGAGCCTCGACCGGCATGCGCCAGGCGATTGCATAGGTGGCCCCGAGCACCAGGAGCGCAACTCCAGCGCCCGCCACGAACAGCCAAACCTGCGTCACAATGCGCAGATCGAACACTCCGCGATAGCCGACGTTGTCGAACCACAACCGGTCGACGTAAATGTCGATTCCGATGTTGAGCAGAATCAGCAGGACGAGCAGGGCGACGCCGGCGACGACCACCCGCGGCCAGGTGCGTCCACCCTGCGGCGGTTGACCCTCGGCAGCGGTGTACGGCGGCGGCTCGTCGTCGCCGACTCCGCCTCCCAACCCCTCACGGAAGACCGGCGGCGGCGGCCCGAGCTGACCAGATCGGCCTTCATCCGAAGGCGGCACATCGCGCGGGCCGTCGTTGCCGTTGCGCCAACCGCCCTGGGTGCGCTGAATCAAGGTGGGCCACTTGATGTTCAAACTGCTCACGAAAGCGCCGTCCCCACCGCTGCGCCATCGACCGCATCGCGGACAATATGCGATTGTCTGCCGTCCACGATACGCACCATCGCCCCTTCAGCGAACGCCTGCCGCCCGGCGCGTAGTTTCGGCAACATGCCGCCGGCGATCACGCCCGCCTCCGTCAGCACTACCTGCTGTGCCTCAGCCAGACAGTCAATCCCCGCGCCACTTCCATCCAGCACTTGCGGTACATCCGTCAGAAAGACCAGAGCCGACGCGCCCAGCGCTGCAGCGACCGCTCCAGCGGCGGCATCGGCGTTGATGTTGAGCGTCGTCGACAGATCGTCGGCCAGGCCCACCGGCGCGAGCACCGGCAGCAACCCGGCCTCCAGCACTCTCCGCAAGGTCTGCGGGTTGCAGCACGGTGTTTCCCCGACGAGACCGATCCGACTCGAGATCGGTGACCGGAGGGTTCCACCATCGACGCCGCTCAGACCGACTGCGGGCGCGCCCAGCGCCTGAAGCTGGCGAGTCAGTTCCTTGTTGATCAGGCCCGCCAACACGGCCACAACCACTTGCAGCGATTCCGGCGTCGTTGAGCGCAATCCGTCAACCCAGGCAGCCTCAGCGCCCAGTCGTCGTTGCCAGTCGGTCACCGCTGCGCCGCCGCCATGAACGACGATCACCTGGCGTCCCTCTCGATGCAGCTCAACACAGTCCGAAAGCGACGTGTCATGCTCGCCGAGAGTCGATCCCCCGATCTTGATCACGACCGCTCGGTTGTCGGGGCTCGTAGATCTCATGGATGCCAGCCTACCCGACACCCACCTCACGAACGCCGCCGGAGATGACACGCGCGAAGCGATACCGTCGCACTATGAGCGCCCGCGCAACCAACCATGCCATTCTCTTCCTGCTCGGCGTCGAGCTGCTCTCAGGCCTGATTTCCTTCACCGTCGGCCAGCCCAGCGGCGAGTGGATCTTCTGGCTCCACGGAATCGCCGGCTTTTCGCTGGTCGGTCTGGTGATCTGGAAATATCGCATCGTGTTGCGCTCTTTTCGTCGACGCGGCGTGGCCTCGGAGACGGTCGGTTCCATCATCCTCGTCCTGCTCTTCGTCGGCGTGCTGACGACCGGCACTCTGTGGGCGATCATCGGTCGCGGCAGCCTCGACATTCCGGGCTACGGCAACGCCCGGCTGTTGGTCATCCACACGACGCTGGGCCTGGCTCTGACGATCCCGCTGATCGCTCATGCGGCGATGCGCTGGCCTCGGCGAGTCAGGCGCGCTGATTTCACCAATCGCCGCGCGGCGCTGCGGCTGATAGCAGTCGGCCTTGGTGGACTAATCCTCTGGCAGGGAGCTTCTGCCGCAGCGCCGGTTGCCGGTCAACGGCCTCGCTTCACTGGTTCGAGGGAAGAAGCCAGCGGTCGAGGCAACGCCCATCCCGTAACCCAGTGGTTGTTTGATAGTCGCCAGCGAATCAACGCCGACGAATGGAACCTGATCATCCATGGACGGGTCGACCGACCGATCAGATTCTCGTACGAAGATCTGCAAGGGATCGCCAACCACGGCACGACCGCCACCCTCGACTGCACTGGAGGCTGGTACACCGTCCAGGACTGGAGCGGGGTCAGGCTGTCGGATGTGTTGGGTCGCGCCCATATCGCCGAAGACGCGGAGAGTCTCGTGATCGAGTCCGCCACCGGATTCAATCGCCGCTTCGCTGTCGCCGAATCCAGCCAACTCCTGTTAGCGACGCACATCGCCGGTGAGCCGCTCTCATCAGGCCACGGATTTCCGCTGAGGCTGGTCGCGCCGGGCCATCGCGGCTACAACTGGGTGAAGTGGGTGACGACCATCGAGGTGAGCAACAAGCCGTCATGGTGGCAGTCGCCGTTGCCGCTACAGTAAGCGCCTCTCCCGTGGTTGCGACCGTCTACGTCACATAATCCGCATTGAAGCGGACGTACTCCTCGGTCAGGTCGCATCCCCAGGCCGTCGCTTCCGACTCACCCTGACCAAGGTCCATCCTCAGGAAAACCTCATCGCCCTGGGTCTTGGCCGAAGCCTCTTCCTCAGGCACACCCGTGGCCGTCCCGTCGAAGACGCACAGGTCCGAGATCCAGATCCGCACCCGGTCCAGGTCGTAGGGCACGCCGGCGCGACCGGCGGCCATCAGGATCCGGCCCCAGTTCGGGTCGTACTTGCTCAACGCAGCCTTGAGCAGTGGCGATACTGCGATCGTACGCGCCACATCGCGTGCGTCCGCCCACGACTTGGCCCCTGACACCGTGATCGAAATTCGCTTGGTGGCGCCTTCACCGTCGCGAGCCATCATCTTGGCCAACGCCGTTGACACCTCCAGCAGAGCAGAACCAAACGCTTCGAGCGACGCCCCGGAGAGCGGCTCTCCGCCAGCAGCCCCGTTGGCCAGGATCACGGATGAATCATTCGTCGAGGTATCCCCATCAACAGTGACCATGTTGAAGGAGCGATCCATAGCGAAGCGGAAGCAGGATTCAAGATCGCCGGCGGCGATGGGCGCGTCGGTCGTGAAAAAGGCCAGCATCGTGGCCATGTCGGGATGGATCATTCCCGCGCCCTTGGCGCAGCCGCCGACGGTGTAGGTGACGCCGTTGGCCTCAAATGACGCAACGGCTTCCTTCTGGAACGTGTCGGTGGTCATGATCGAACGGGCAAAATCCTCGCCACCGTCGGGCACCGGCGCCAGTTGCGGAATCGCCGAGCGCAACAGGTCCATGGGCAGGTAGTGCCCGATGATCCCGGTCGAGTTGACGAACACGTCGTCGGCCTCGCAGCCGACCAACGAAGCCGTGAGTTGTGTCATCTCGCGGGCATCGGCGAGGCCTTGCTCACCGGTCGCGCAGTTTGCGTTGCCCGAGTTGACCACGGCCGCTCGCAGCGACCCGTTCGACGTATGCGCGTTGCTGATGTGCACCGGCGCCGCCGTGCTTTGATTCTGGGTATAGACGGCCGCCGCCGTCGCCGGCCGGTCCGAGACCAATAGCGCGAGATCGGGCAATCCCGACTCCTTGATCCCGGCGGTGAATCCGCAGGCCGAGAATCCCTGCGCTCTGGTGAGAGCTCCTTCGGCGTCGGGATTGGCGCCCAGCGCATCATGATTGCTGGTCATGGATACACGCCGATCTTGCTCAGCCCCAGCTCTTCGGACAGACCGAACATCAGGTTGAAGCACTGCACGGCCGCGCCGGCGGTGCCTTTGACCAGGTTGTCAATCGCGCTGATCACCATCACCTCGCCAGACATCGGGTCAATCATCGGGTAGACGATGCAGGCGTTCGAGCCGAGCGTCTGCTTGGTTGACGGCGCATTCGGAGCGACATGCACAAACGGTTCGTCTGCGTAGTAGGACTCATACACGTCACGCAACGCTTCGGCCCGCTCTGCCGAGTTCTCGGGCAGGGAGCCGTCGGCGATCGACGGATAGCAGGTCGCCAGGATGCCACGCGTCATCGGTACCAGGTGTGGCACGAAGGTCACGCTCAGTTCACCTTCGGCTTCGGCGCCATCCTGCAAGGTCGAGAGTTCCTGCACCATCTCCGGTTGGTGCCGATGACCGCTCAAGCCATAGGCGGAGAAGTTGGAATCGACCTCGGAGAAATGAGACGTGATCTTCAGCGCCCGACCGGCGCCGGAAACGCCCGACTTGGCGTCAACGACCGTGCGGCCATCCAGCCAACCCTTCGCAGCCAGCGGCGCCAGCGCAAGGATCGCCGATGTCGGGTAGCAGCCCGGCACGCCGACCAGGAGCGACTCCGCAATTGCGTCGCGGTGCAACTCGGGAAGGCCGTAGACAGACTCCGGAAGCAGATGCGGCGACGGATGCTCTCCGTACCACTGCTCGTACGTCTCTTCGTCGTAGAGGCGAAAGTCTGCCGATGCGTCAATCACCGGCGTGCGGCGCTCGATGAATGGCGTCAGCCGCTCGGCCGCCGCTGCGTGCGGCAGGCCGGAGAAGATCACATCAACGCCGTCATCGACCTCAGCGACAATCGGCAGATCGAGCGACCACAGGTGTGGGAACACATCGGGCAGACGCTTGCCCACCTCGGAACGGCCGGTCACGCAGACGATCTCCACACGCGGGTGTTGCGCCAGCAGGCGCGCCAACTCCGCTCCGACGTAACCCGTCACATTGATGATCGCTGCCCGGATCG
>JAPPNI010000039.1 GCA_028873865.1 Chloroflexota bacterium
ATGATCAGGCGTCTTCGGCTCACGCGCGCTCCTCCTCGTCCTGTTCATCGTCCACCGGCGCGTCTTCGGAGGGAGGGCGCCGCTCTGCTTGCCGTTGCCGCGCTTGAGCGGCGAATAGATCTTGCAACATCCGGTACCCGCCCCAGCCGGCCGAGGCCAGACCCAGGGCAAGCCCGACGAGCGTGAGCGCGAATCCCGTGCCCAACTCGTCGTCCAGCAGGACCCCGCCGACAACGCCCAGCACGATGCATGTCGCCACGTACCAGCCGATGCCCATGAGTTGCATGGCCGGCGGCCACTGTCTCACGGGGAATCCCCCTACCGGAGCAATGTGAAGACTATCACAGGCCCCACTTGCGACAAGACGCTGCCGCCCATGCCCGTCCTGTTTCCCGGCGCCGCAATCCTTGTGTAGTGCGGATTACTCGAAGTCGTCCATGTCGAGCGACTCGATGAAATCGCGGAAGGCCGACATCTTCTCCAGCTCTTCCGGCTTCACTGGCTCCGGCCGGCCTTCCTCATCCGTCGACACCAGGCCCTCGTCGTCCAGCAACACGCCCGCCTGGTCGATCACCTCGTCCTCCACGAAGATCGGCGCCTCCGCCCGCACCGCCAGCGCAATCGCATCCGACGGCCGCGAATCGATCTCGACCTGCTCGTTGTTCACATCCAGGAACAGCCGCGCGTAGTACGTGTCGTTGCGCACCTCGGTCACCACTACCTTGGTCACGTTCGCGCCCAGCTCCCCCATCACGTTGGTCATCAGATCGTGCGTCATCGGACGCTGCACCGAGACGTTCTGCAGCCGGATCGCAATCGCGTCCGCCTCCGCCGCGCCGATGTAGATCGTCAGGTAGCGGTCGGCGTCCTTCTCCTTCAGCACCACCACGCGGTTGTAGTTCATCAGGGAGACGCGCAACGCTTCGATCGTGACTTCCTTCATCTCGCGTTCCCCTCCTGGCGGCGCCCGATCACGACTCCGCGGCGTCTGCGCTGTCAGATTAGCGTAGGCCGACCGGCCGCCTCCTCGATGCCCCCCACTTGATGCAGGGGCTGAACAGGGTCCCGGCCCGGCCCCCGAGCGGGAACCCGCTCAACACTTGATGCCGGGAACCCGCTCAGCACTTGATGCGGAAACCCGCTCAACACTTGATGCCGGGAACCCGCTCAGCACTTGATGCGGAGACCCGCTCGGCACTCGATGCCGGGTCCTCGCCCCTCTGTCGCCCAGGACGCACAACCCTGAACGGTCATTCGCTATATTGACCACGAACATACGTACCTCATTCGGCAGAGGACCGAACCATGACCCTCACTCCGTCGCCCCGCCGCCGCGCCCAGATGCTCCAGGCCCACGCCCTGCGCTCGCGTGGCTTCACCATCGAGCAGATCGGCGACGCCACCGACCAGGCGCCCTCCACCGTCCACACCCTGCTCCGCGACTTCGAACTCGAACGCGAGCATCTCGTCGCCGCCGTCGCCCAGGACCAGCTCCTCGTCCTGCTCCACAGCCAGGCCGAGCTGCTCCGCCTGCACGAACTCCACCCGCCGCGGTCCCCCGACCACGCCGACTCGCGCAACCGCCAGCTGCAGGCGCTCGCCGCGCTCGCCCGCGAACTGCGCCTCGTCTGCGCCCTCCTGCTGCGCTCCAAGGACGATCACATCTTCCAGTACGAGCAACCCGAACACCTCGAGCTGTCCGACCAGGACCTCGACGCCGTCGAGCCGCTCGCCCAGCTTCAGGGCTTGCTCGCCAACCTGCTCGAACCGCCCGCCGCGGCCCCCGAAATCCCGCAGGAGACCGAAGCCAGCCGAACTGAACCGAATTCATCTGGAAAAATCGAGCCGGATCTGGAGGTTTCCGAACGTCCCCGGCGCCAATCCTCAGTCCACAACGGCAAAACCTCAAAATCCGCCCGGAAAAATAAAGGCGCCGCCCCCGCCCCAAAACGGCCGCCGAAAGGCGCGCTCCCACCGCCGACCCTCCCCCGGCCCAAACGCAACAGCCGCCCGACGCCCGGCTGAGGTCCGCTGCCCGGCTGAGGTCCGACGCCCGGCCAAGGTCCGCCTACAAGCCGACGCTCCAGTAGAACCGGGCTCACTCGTGAGGCAACTCGGGCGGCGGCCGGGCGGGGCCTTCCCGTCCCAGCCAGAGCGAACCCAGCGTGATCACGAACAGCCCGCCGCCCAGCAGGAACAGTCCCTGCCGCACCCCGGCCGCATCCGACACGCCGCCGACCAGCAGCAGGGCCAGCATCGACACGGCGTTGGCCAGCATCATCTGCGCCGAGAACAGCCGGCCGCGCATCTCCGGCGGCGAGCGCTCCTGCAGCAGCGTCTGCGCCGGCGCGTTGACCATCGCATAGGCCAGGCCCAGCGGGAACGCCATGATCAGCGTCGCCGCCAGCAGCCAGTCCTGGGTCGAACCGGTCGACCTCAGAAAGTCGAGCACGCCGAACATCGTCACGATCACCGTGATCACGCCCAGCCCGAACGAGGCCATGCTGTTCATCCGGATCCGCCGCCCGATCTGCGGCACGAAGACCAGCGCCAGCAACGCCCCGAACCCCGTCGGCCAGAAGACGAACACCGCATCCTCTTCGGCCCGCCCGAGCACATCATGGACGAACTGCGGCACCAGCACGGCGAACATGAACAGCATCATCACGCCCGAGATCAGCTGCACCAGCGCCAGCGCCGTCAACCGGTCGCGCCAGACCAGCTCTCCGGCCGAACGAATATCGTGAAGCGTCGTCGCCAACGCCGCCCGGATCTGGCCCACGTCCTGCGAGACTCGGTGCGGCGTCCGGTCAAACGGCGACAACGCCGGCAACAGCGCCAGCAACAGCGCCGAGCCACCCAGCGCAACCGCGCTGATGATGTACGACGCGTCGTAGCCGATCACCTTCAGCATGATCGGCGCCAGCACAACCAGCCCGATCAGCTGCGTCGAGGTCGTCGTGAACTGAAAGGCCGAATTCGCCGAGAGCAGTTGCTGTCGAGCCACAAACCGCGGCAGCGCCGCCGCGCCCGCCGGTACGGCGAACTGACCGGCCAGCGCCGTGCCAAAGGCGACCGCGTACACCGCCCCCACCGAAACGTTGTCAGCCACCAGCAGCAGCGCCGTCAGCCCGGCCCGGATGACCACGGCAATGATCAGCACCCGCCGCTTGTCCAGCCGATCCAACAACACGCCCGCGACCGCGCCCGTGACCACCGGCGGAGCGGCCAGACAGATCACCAGCAAGGTCGAGGCAAACGGCGACCCCGTCTGCTCCAACACCCAGATCAGCAGCACGAACTGGATCGCCGAGTTGACCGTCAGCTGGATCGCCGTCGCCGACCACAGCGCCATGAACGGCCGGTTGCGTACCAGCGGTCCGGCCGATGGATCGGGGGGGCTGCCCGAATCGGCCTCGGCCTCGGTGGTCACCACGACTCGCGGATGGACTTCGCCGCGTTGGCGGCAGCTCGCAGCCTCGAAGCCTCCGCTCGAATCTCCTCCGCATCGCCCGCATATATCACCGACCTCGATGCCGAGACCAGCAACCCGCCGCCCGCCGCATCGACCCCCGCGGCCACCGAAGCCTCAAGATCCCCGCCCTGCGCGCCAATCCCCGGCAGCAGGATCGGCATCTCGGGGCAACGAGCACGTACCTGCTCCAGCTCATCCGGCCAGGTCGCGCCCACAACGAGGCCAAGATTGCCGTGGTGCGCCGCGCCCCACTCGCGAGCCTGCTCGGCCACGCCCAGGTACAAAGGCTCGCCATTGGCCATCGCCAGCGATTGCAGGTCGGCCGCCCCGGGATTCGACGTCCGGCAGAGCGCGAACGCCCCACGGTCCGCCCGTTGCAGGAAAGGAGCAACCGCATCACCGCCCAGGTAAGGATTGATCGTCACGGCGTCGGCATCGAACCACTCGAACGCGCTCGCGGCATACGCCTCTGCCGTGTTGCCGATGTCGTTGCGCTTGGCATCGAGAATCACGATCGCGTCCGGCGCAAGCTGTCGGACCGCGGCAATCGTGTCCCTGAGCGCCTGCCAGCCCACGTCGCCCCCAACCTCATAGAAGGCCGACTGGGGCTTGTACGCGCAGACCAGGCCCGCGGTGGCCTCAATCACCCGAGTATTGAAATCGAGAATCTCGTCTGCAGGCGTGCGTTGCGGCTGAGGATCCAACCCGACGCAGATCAGCGAATCGCTGGCGTCCATCGCCGCCGCCAGCCGATCCGTGAACGCTGAAACAGCCATGCCGCAAGGGTATCCCCGCAACGGTTCAGTCGTAGGCTGCATGGGTGTCAAATCAACAGGTTGGCCCCGACATCGAGGTGCAGGTCTACTTCCAGCCACCGCCACCGCCGGCCCTGAGCGCCGCCTCGGTGATCGTCCTCGACATCTTCCGCGCCACAACCGTCCACGCCGCACTCTTCGCCGGCGAAGCCTGCGCCGTCTATCCGGTCGCCGACTTCGCCGCCGGGCGAACACTGCGCGACGCCCTGCCCGGCAGCCGCCTGATCGGCGAGGTCGGCGCATTGCCCCCGCCCGAGGTCGACTTCGGCAACTCCCCAACCGAGTTCGAATCGATCGACGTGCGCGGCTGGACCGTCGTCCACGTCACCAGCAACGGCACCCGAGCGCTGCTCGGCGCCATCGAATCGGACCTGGCGCTCTCAGGCTGTCTGCGCAACCTGACCGCCTCGCTCGACCACCTGCTCTCACGAGAGCCTGCCCAGATCGCGATCGTCTGCAGCGGCGATCACGGAGGAACCGCCCCATCCGTCGAGGACTCGTTCGCCGCCGGAGCATATGTCGCCCGACTCAGGCGCGCCGCGCCCGACATCCGCTTGCGCGGCGGCGCCCGTCTGGCCCTGAAGCTCTACCACTCCTATGCGCGCTCGCCGACCAGAGCCTTCGCCGACTCGCCCCACGGCGACCACCTGCGCAACCTCGGCTTCCAGGCCGATTTCACCTACGCCGGCGACATCGACGCAGATTCCACCGTGATCACCCAGACCCGGGATGGCTCAGGCCGGCCCGTCCTTCAGCGAGTCCCAGCTCTGCTGCATTGAGGTCATCTCGGGTTCGCTGGGCTGTCGCCCGCCGTAGCGGAAGCTGCTGAATGCTCGCGAGATCCGCTTCGGCGTCGGGCTGTGATAGGCGCGTTCGAGCGCGTCGGCGAACTGCAACGGCGTGCGATGCACGGCCCGAACCTGACCCTTCCCCTCCGCGTGCTTCAGCACATCGAAATAGAGCTCGGCAATCGGCGCATCCGCGATGCGCTCAACCTTCTCCCGCCGGAACCGATCGCGCAGACCCCGCAGAGCCCCCAGCAAGTCCCCGGTCACATCCGCTTCCGACCAGAGCGACTCGCGCACCTCCTCCGCCCGAGAATCGCGCCGGGCAAACCGCCGGAACAGGTAGAAGGCGAGCACGGCGAATACGAGCACAGCCGCGACCCCGCCGAACACGCGAACCAGGACGATGCCCGGCGTCGGATCAGCTTCGGCCGCTTCCGCCTCCACATCGTCCAACGGCCTACCGATCCCTTCGCCGAGCTGCTCCAACACTTCGGTCTGCGGCGTCCCGATCCAGCCGCGTACCTGCTCAACCAGCCAGAACAGGGGCCAGAAGATGTACGAGATCCCCGTGATGATTGCTCGTAAAGCCACGCCGAGCGCATCCAACACCGGCTCAACGACGCCCGATCCCGCGACCAGACCCACGATCCCCGTCACGATCAACAGGAACAGCGCGACTCCGATCACCATCGCAATCAGAGTTGCGGCGACCGAAGCGCCCGTCTGCGCCATGCCCAATCCCTGGATCTGGTCCGAATTGGCGGCCGTCTTCAACGCCACGGTCAGCAGCCCAAGGACGACCCAGGCCAGCCCCAGTCCGCGAACGTGGTCCACCACGCCGCCGTTGTCGGCCAGCGCCAGCGAGAACGCCAGAATGACCAGTCCGAACACGGCGTAGCCCGCGAACGGACGCTCGACCAGGTCCGCGGAGCCCAGGGCGACGCCCCGGAACCAGATCGGGATCAACATCAGTGCCGCAAACAGCTGGTCAATCTCACCCGGCACGCTGGTTCCGTCTTCAAGCAAGACCACCTCGCGCCAAACCGGACTTGACGGACGCCCCAGCTCCAGCAGCCAAGACATGTTCCAGATACGACCCGTCTCCGACAGATCGGCCGATCCGATCACTTGCAGCGCGACCAGCGTGATCAGCAGACCCCACCAGAATCGCTGCTTCATCGACAGCTCGTGGCTGCCCAACCAGCGCGACGCGGCGAACCCCAACCCAAGCGTTCCCGCGACCGCCCAGACCGAAAGCGTCTCACCGGCGTCGTAGGCGACCAGCCGGGGAACCAGCTTGGCCACAATGATCAGCAGTAACAGCTCGCCGAACAGCAGCGAGGCGGTGTAGGCGAACTCCACCCGCCTCCGGGACGATGGAGCTCCGGCGCCCGCGATCGTCGCGGCGACGGTCACAATGATCGCCCGGGCCGAGCCCACGGGCTATCGGGCGCTGCGCGGGCAGGCGCGGCGCTGGCAGCCACTTCTCCATCTCCCACCTGCTGCTCGGGAGATGCCGTCGCCAGAGACGGGGACTCGTCGCCGCCGACAAACGTCGGCAGGTTCACGTCGTCAACCGGCTCAGGCGGCCGTCGCCTGGCATACAGACGATCAGTCCGAGCCCACGGCCCGGCCTCGCCGACGCGCTCGAAGTGCAACCCCTCAAGCGCGCTGCGGATGTCGTAGACCGGCGACTCCGCAAACGTCGATGGCGGATCCTCGATGCCGACGTAGATCAGCCCGATCTGTGCGCCATGCCGCTTGAGCTGCAAGAGCGACGACTCCAACGCCGGCGTCAGCACCGCGGTCACCAGGGCCAGGGTCGAGCCGTACGTCAGGCGTTCCTCGCTCAGCATGCGCTCGATCCGAACCAGGGTGAACACATCGGCCATCGCCAGCGCTTCGAGAATCCGTGTCATCTGTCCTGGTGCGCGAGACGCCGGAACGCGAATCGCCGTGTCGTGTCCCGGCCAGGTGCAATTGGCCAGCAGGCCGACGGGAACCCGCTCCTCCGCGAATCCGTTCGCCAGCGATGCCGCGACCGAAACCGCACGCTCGAAGATGTCTCCGAAGAAGCCTTGCCAGGCGTGAGGCAGGGTCGACACATTGAGCGCGACCATTGCAATCAGATCGCTGGAAGGGTCGTAGACCCGCGACTGCAACGACTGCCGCCGCGCCGTCGCTTTCCAGTCGACCTTCTTCAACGGATCGCCCGGTCGGTAATCGCGAATCGTCTGTAGTCGAGTTGGATCCTCGAACAATCGCTGGCCACCGCGCTGTTCGCCTTGCGGGCGCAGGCGGGGCAACCCAAGCCGATCCAGCGAGATGACCTCGGGGTAGACCCACAGTGTGTGCTCCGCGTCGTCGCTGCGCTCCCGCCGATAAACGCCGAACAGGTCGCCCGACTTCAGATCGATCCGGGCCAGCCGAAAGTGCCCTCTGGTGATCAATGGAATCTGAAAGTTCCAGATCAGCCGTTCGTACCAGCGCAATGAGGTGGAACGAACCACGACGCCCTCCTGCGGGGCCGACTCATGCAGTTTGCTGAATGGTTCATTCGACGGCTCAAGGATTTCCGGCAGATTGATCCGTACCTGAAGGGCAGTGAGCGGCAGGACTTTGCGATTCTCGAGCCGCAGCGTGAGCTCCAGAGTCTCGCCCACGAACGCATGGTTCTGCGAGATCTCGACCTCGCTCTCCAACCGGTTCAGCGCATAGCGAGTCCAGGTCCAGGCGGCCCATCCGGCGACCAGTACCGTCGCGGCGACCAGTGAGACGATGATCTCGCCGGTCGCGACCCCGAGCAGCACAACAAGCAGCGTCGCCGGCGCCCAGATTGCACGAATGATCCGATTGTCGTGGCGGAAACCCCAGTTGCCCGACTGGATCTTCTGTTCCCGCTCCTCTTTGAGGCGTTCGTGCTCAAGCTCGCCGAGCAACCCGCCGCCCATTCCCGCGCCGCCCATTATCGACATGGCGGACCCTTTTGACTATCTGACCGTGTGAGAACTAGCCGCCGGCGGCCGCGGCGTCGATCGGCACCGGCACCCGGCTCAGCATCTGTTCGAGCAACGACTCAGGCGTCGATGACCGCAACCGCGCGTCGGCCGAGAGCATCAGTCGGTGCGGCAGGACAACGCGCGCCATCTCCTGAACGTCGTCGGGCAGGACGAAATCGCGCCCGCGAATCGCAGCCAACGCGCGGGTCGTGCGCAACAGCGCCAGCGACGCCCGCGGCGACGCGCCCAGTTCGAACGCCTTCTCCTGGCGCGAGGCCTGCACGATCGCCACGATGTAGCCGCGCACCGCCTCGCTGACGCGGACCTGTTCCACGGTCTGAACCATCAACCGCAGACGCTCCGACTCCACCACTGGCTCAAGCTCTTCCAACGGCTGCGCCCGCTCAAAGCGCAGCAGGATCGCATCCTCTTCCGCTGCATCTGGATAGCCCATGCGCAGCCGCAGCAGGAACCGGTCGAGTTGTGCCTCTGGCAGTGGGAACGTCCCTTCGAGCTCAACCGGGTTCTGTGTGGCGATCACGAGAAACGGACGCGGCATCGCCATCGTCTCGCCCTCAACCGTGAGTTGACGCTCTTCCATCGCTTCAAGCAGCGCCGCCTGGGTGCGCGGCGAGGCGCGGTTGATCTCGTCGGCCAGCACGAGCTGGGCCAGCAGCGGCCCCGCCCGAAACTCGAACTCGCCCGATCTCTGGTTGTAGATATTGACGCCCGTCACATCCGACGGCAGTAGATCGGGCGTGAACTGGATCCGTCGGAACGAGCAGCCGATCGAGCGCGCGAACGACTTGGCCAGCATCGTCTTGCCCAGACCCGGCACGTCGTCCAGCAGGATGTGACCCTCGGAGAGGATCGCGGCCAGCGTGTAGTCGAGCACCTGCTCGCGCCCAACGATCACGCGGCCGACGTTCTCGCGCACTCGGGCGGCCATCTCCGCGACGTCAGAGAGCGTGGGGGAGGAAAGGGAAGTTGTCATGGGCCACAAGGCTATCAGCAGGTCCGCGTCTGACGATTTGCGGGAGGTGTGAGGGAGGTATGAGGGAGGTATGAGGGAGGGCGTTTAACATCGGACTGACGACACACAACGAGGGGAGCGCGACATGCGCGCGGAAATCATCAGCATCGGCACCGAAATCCTGATGGGCGAGATCCTCGACACCAACGCCAACTACATGGCCCAGCGACTCCCCGCGATGGGCATCGACCTCTTCTTCATGCACCAGATCGGCGACAACAAGGAGCGCCTCGTCGAGCTCATCCAGACCGCCATCGGACGCTCCGACGTCGTCATCCTCACCGGCGGCCTCGGCCCGACCGAGGACGACGTCACCCGCGACGCCATCGCCGAGTCGGTCGGCGAGGAAGCCTACGTTGTGCCCGAGCTCGAAGCCCACCTGCGCAACTTCTTTGAGCGCCGCGGCGGCCGCATGCCCGAGCAGAACGTCAAGCAGGCAACGATCATCCCCTCGGGCGAATCAATCCCCAACCCGCGCGGGACCGCACCCGGCTGGTGGGTCGAGAAGGACGGCGCGATCATCATCGCCATGCCCGGACCGCCCGCCGAGATGACCGGTATGTGGGAGAACGACGTCGCCCCGCGCCTCAAGACCCGCTCCGACGGCGGCGTACTCATTTCCCGCACGCTCAAGACCACCGGCCTCGGCGAGTCCATGCTCGACGAGCTGCTCGGCGATCTGCGCCACGCCGAGGATCCCACGGTCGGCGTCTATCACAAGGCCGACGGCGTCCACGTCCGTCTCGCCTCCAAGGCAATCTACGAGGACATCGCCCGCGAGCGCATCACGCCCGTCGAACAGCAGATCCGCTCAATGCTCGGCGACGCCATCTGGGGCTCCGACGAGGACACCTTCCAGGAAGCCGTCGCCACGCTGCTCAAGGATCGCGGGATGTCGATCGCCGTCATGGAATCCTGCACCGGCGGACTCCTGGCCAGCACGATCACCGACGTCCCCGGCGCCAGCGGCTACTTCCGCGGCGGACTCGTCACCTACACCGCCGAGGCCAAGATCCAGTACGGCGTCGACGCCGCCACCATCGACGAGCACGGCGTCGTCTCCAACGAGACCGCCGCCGCCATGGCTGGCGCCGTGCGCCGACAGTTCGACGCCGACATCGGCGTCGGCATCACCGGCGTGGCTGGCCCCGAACCCCACGGCGGACAGCCCGTCGGCGCTGTCTGCCTGGGGATCGAAACCGAGCACGAAAGCTACGCCACGGGTTACACATTCGCCCAGACCCGCGCCGCCATCAAAGCCCGAGCCGTCACCTCGGCCCTCACCCTTATCCGCCGAGCCACCCTCGGCGAGCTCATGTCTGGCTCCTCCGGCGTCTACCGCCGCCTCTGACGACTCAGACCAACCGGATCGTCAACAACCCGTCGATCTCCTCCTCCACCGCCTCGCCCCGCACCACCAGCGCGTCGATGTGACCCGTCACCTCCGCCATCGCCTGCCACAATCGCCGATCTGGCAGCCGACTGAACAGCGTCATCAACAACGCGTACGGCGTCTGCGCGCCCTCCGCGAGCATCTCCCGCAACTGACCCTGACGCTTCCGATGATGCCGCCGCACCCGCTCGATCTCCCCCGCCACCTCGTCCGACGGCTCCCGGTGCCCCGGATACAGGTGCTCCACATCCAGCGCCTCGATCCGATCCAGCGACGCTGCGAACGCCGGCAGGCTGCGAAAGCGCTCCGGCGGCTCGGCCGAGATGTCCCAGTGCCAGCCCGGATTCGAGTTCAGCCCGGGGATCACCTGGTCGCCGCTGAACAGCGCCCCCGTCTCCGGCTCATAGAACACGCAGTTGCCCGGCGTGTGACCCGGCGCCGAGACGAGCACCACCCGGCGATCGCCCAGCCGGATCTCCGCTCCGTCCGCCAGCGGCTCGTCCGCTTGGAACGGCGTCCCCCGGATCAGACCCGGCCAGCGCTCCCGGCGCACCCCTCCGCCCGTGTTGTCGCCCGACCGGAACGCCCGACGCATCCGCTCCCGCGACTCGATGAACCCTGCGATCCGCTCCTCCGGCACTCCCGTCAGACGCATGTGCTCGAACACGTACTGCGTCTGATAACCAATGATGTTGCGACCGTGCAGGAACGACTGCGTCTCGAGCTCCGAAGCGACGACCGGCACGCCCTCAGCTTGCCAGCGGAATGCCAGACCGCAGTGGTCGATATGCGCATGCGTAATCGCGACGTACTTCACATCGCCGATATCCAGCCCCGCCGCGTTGAGCTGCGCCGCCAGAGCCTCCCATGCCCCGTCATAGTCCGGCCCCGCGTCGATCATGATCACGCCGCCCGATGTTGGCAGCGCATAAGCCCAGTTATCCCCCAGCGCGATCGGCAACACCCCGTGCTCGGTGATCATCGTCTCTCGATCGTCCGACTCGACCACGGCTTATTCGTCCCGGCCCGTTTCCGCCCGGATCGCGTCGTGCAGCAGGCCGAGTTGCTCGATCATCGCGTCGATCGAACGCGCCCCCGCCACGAACACGCCGGTCACGTTCACCGCTGCCCAGCCGAAGCCAGCCTCCTGCGCCGCTGCCGCCGTCGCGGCCACGTCCGGGATCCGCGCCCAGTACTCCCGCGTTGACGGGTCGCCCGCCCGCGGCGGCGGCGCCAGCTGACACTGGAAGCCCAGCGCCTCCGGGTCGCGCCCTGCCTCCTCCGCCTCCCGCTTCACCTCGGCAATCGCCTCCGCTCCCTGCGAACCCAGCATGCCCGAGGCCATCCAGCCGTCGCCTACCCGACCGGCTCGCCGCAGCGCCGCTTTGGAGCCGCCGCCGATCCACAGTGGGATCCCGTCGCCCTGCGGCGGCTTCGGCTCCATCGCCATCGACTCCGCCTGAAAATGCTCCCCGCCAAACTCAATCGTCTCGTCGCGCCAGCAGGCCTGCATCAATGCAATCGCCTCTTCCATCGCCCGGCCGCGCGTGTGGAAGTCCATGCCCAGCGCGTCGTACTCCGACTCTTGCCAGCCCACGCCGACCCCGACTCGCAAACGGCCGCCCGACAGTGTGTCGATCGTGCTGAACTGCTTGGCCGCCAGCACCGGCTGTCGCTGCGGCAGGACCAGGACCTCGGTCCCCAGTCCGACCCGCTCGGTCACCGCGGCGATGTAGCCCAGCGTGACCAACGCCTCCAGCAACGGCATCGTCGCCGGATACGGCGCCGGATCGCGCCCCTCAATCGGATACCCGTTGATCACATGATCAAAAATGTCGATCTCGTCGTAGCCGATCTCCTCGATCGCACTCGCCAGCCGGGCGATCTCGGCGGGGCCGTCTCGGTGGATCACGGAGGGAAACTCAACGGTAAGTCGCATGGAGACTGCTCCGGCTACTGCTGCTCAGGCGCTGCGATCTGGCTCGGTCGCTATGCTAGCCCTGACTCCCAGCAATCCAGAGCATCGGAGCACGGCATGGCGGAAATCACGATCAACGCGAACGGACCGATCCTGATCTCGACCGAGGGACTCACCCTCAAGGCGAACGACGGCTCCACCATCCCCAACCCCAAGGGCAGCATGGTCGCCCTCTGCCGCTGCGGTCAGTCCGACATGAAACCCTTCTGCGACGGCTCGCACAAGGCCTGCGGCTTCGAGCACGACCCCTCCACGGCCTAGCCCTCTCCTCCCGTCCCCGCCCCGAGCGGGGACCTGCTCCCCCACGGTCTGCCTGAGAGACGGACGGTAGACTCCGTTCCAACGCGGTGACCGCCGGCGAGGCCCATCTTGTCTCCCAACCTCGTCCTCAACTGGCTCAACGAGTCCGTCATCGGAATCGAGGTTTGGCAGTTCATCGGCCTCGGTGTGATGGCGCTGATCATCGTCGTCGCCCGCTTCGCCATCGTCCTCGCGCTCAACCAGGCCATCTCGCGACGCACCGCGCCCGAGCGACACGATTTCTGGCAACAGGAACTCAAGCGGCTCCAGCGCCCGCTGCTGCTCATGCTCGGCGCGATCACGCTGGCACTCGGCTTCCCCATCCTCGACTTCGACGCCGATGTCGAGAACGTCGTCCAGATCTTCGCCAACTTCGCCTCTACCTTCGCGGGGGTCCTGGTTGGTTTCCGCCTGGTCGACGCAGCGGCCGACTACTGGCAACAGATGGCGGAGGAAACCGACTCCAAGCTCGACGACCAGCTCGTCCCGCTCGCAAGAACCACGGGCAAGATCTTCGTCGGCGCCGTTGGCGCTGTGTTCATCCTCCAGAACCTCGACGTCAACATCACCTCGTTGATCGCCGGTCTCGGACTCGGCGGTCTCGCAGTCGCGCTGGCGGCGCAGGACACGCTCAAGAACCTGCTCGGTGGCGCCACAATCCTCGCCGACAAGCCCTTCCAGGTCGGCGACTGGGTGATCGTCGGAGACATCGAGGGCACGGTCGAACAGGTCGGATTCCGCTCGACCCGCGTCCGCACCTTCGCCGACTCACTGATCACCGTGCCCAACGCGCGCATGACCGACACCGCTGTCAACAACATGGGACAGCGCACCTGGCGCCGCTACTACACCACCGTCGGCATCGCCTACCACACCGACCCCGACCGCATCCAGGCGTTCGTCGAAGGCATCCGCGCGATCGTCCGCTCCAACGGGGACATGCGCCACGACTACTACATCGTCGAGCTGCACAGCTTCGGCTCGTCCTCGCTCAACATCATGGTCTACACCTTCATCGGCGCCTCCAACTGGAACGAGGAACTGCGCACCCGCCACGTCTTCAACCTCGACATCATCCGCCTCGCCAACGAGCTCCAGGTCGAGTTCGCCTTCCCGACTCAGACCTTGCATCTCGCCAGTTCCGTCGAGGGCGCGCAGGAGACCCCCGCGCCGCGCGATCGCAGCGACCTGGCCCAGACGGTCGACGACTTCGCCCCCGACGGCCAGGCCGGACAGCGCACCGACGACCCGATCACGAAGGGCTACGACAACGGCTAGCGTGGCGCTCAAGCGATGAACGGAGCGTCACGATGGGCATCAAGATCTACGGACTCCAGCTCGGCTCGTTTCCCATGCCGATGGCTGCTCTCTTCGATCCCTCCCTCGGACGCGAACCCCAGCGCTTTGAGGGTGATGTCGTCGACGGGATGTATCAGTGTCCGGCGCTCTCCTACGTGATCGAACATCCCGACGCCGGCCTATTACTCTTCGAGACTGGCATCGCACCTAACTGGTCAGAGGAGTGGCTGCCCGAATGGCTGCAGATGCTCAACCTCGACGCGATCACGCCCGAAGTCTGCCTCGAAGCCGTCCTCCAGCAGCGCAACCTCGGCCCGGAAGACTTTTCGCACGTGATCCAGGGACACCTCCATGCAGACCACGCCGGCGGCCTCAGGTTGTTCGAGGACGCCGGAGCCACGATCGTCGTCCACGAAGATGAGTGGCGCCACGTCGTCGCCAACGTCGCCGTCGCCGACGCCTTCTTCATCCGCGCCGACTGGAACTTTGTCGCGCGCGCGCCGCAAATGCTGATGTACGGCGACCAGGAAATTGCCAGAGATCTCTGGTGCATCTCGCTGCCGGGTCATACGCCGGGCACGATGGGAATCCTCGCCCGACTCGACCAGACCGGGTGGGTTCTGCTGACCTCCGACGCCATGTTCTTTCACGACACCCTCGGACCCCCGCCGGCCAACTCACCCATCGACATGGACACCGAAGCCTGGAACAACTCGATCAACAAGATCGCCGCCATCGCCGCGGAGCGCGACGCCTTCCTCCTCCCCGGACACGACACCACCGGAGCCCAGTTCGTCGACGGGGTTCGAGGAGCGAAGCGGATCGAATACGCGCCCGGTTCCGTGTACGAGTGACGGATCCGGAGCGGCACTATCCTCGACTTTGACCTCGAAACGACTCAGGAGCATTCCATGAAAAACATGCGCATCGGCGTCCACATCGCCCTTCAGAACATCCAGATGATGGGCGCCCCCGCCCTGATCGACGGCATCGTCGCCGCCGACCGCGACGGACTCGACACCGCCTGGCTGACCGTCGGCGGCCCCGCCCCGGACCCGTTCGCTGTCTTCGTCGGCGCCGCCCTCTCAGGAGCGGAACGAATCACCTTCGGCACCTCGATCGTGCCCACCTACCCCCGCCACCCGATCTCCATGGTCCAGGGCGCAGCCAGCGTCGACCAGATGGCCCCGGGACGCATGATCCTCGGCCTCGGCCCCTCCCACAAACCCGCCATCGAAGGCACCTGGGGCATGCCCTTTCACAAGCCGCTCTCGCACCTGCGCGAATACGTCGACATCTGCCGCGCGCTGCTTGAAGAGGGCGAAGTCAACCACGAGGGAGAGCTGATCACCGCCCGCGCCCAGCTGCCCGGCGGTCCGACCCAGGTGCAGACGATGATCTCCGCCCTGCGCGAGAAGGCCTGGTCGCTCTCCGGCGAAATCACCGCCGGAGGCATCTCCTGGATGTCGCCATTGCCCTACATCCGCGACGTCGCGCTGCCCGCCCAGCAGGCCGGCGCCGACCTCGCCGGACGCGACCGTCCGCAGATGGTCGTCCACACCCCGATCATCCTCAGCGAGGACACCGAAGCCATCCACGCCGCCGCCCGACGCCAGTTCGGCTTCTACCAGCGCCTGCCCTACTACTCGCAGATGCTCCAGGACGCCGGCTACGACGAAGCCGCAGGCCGAGACTTCACCGACCGCATGGCCGACGCGCTGATTGTCAGCGGCTCAGAGTCCGAGGTCGGAGACCGCGTCCGAGCCATGCACGACGACTACGGAGTCGACGAAATGCTCGCCGCCATCGTCGTCCTCGTCGACGACGCCGAATCCCACATCACCCGAACCCGAGCCTTCCTCGGAGAACTCGCTCAGGCCGACTGATTCGGCCCGGCAGCCTTTTGTGGTGCGGCAGCTTCAGCAAGGGACACTAGGGGATTCTGACGTTCCCGGACGTCAGGGTCCTCCGGCAGGTGCCGGAACTGTCTCCAGCGGCGCCAGAACCAGATCGCCAACAACAGCATCAGCGCCCCAAGAATCAGAATCGCCACACGCCCCTCAAACCAGTGATGCACGTAGACGCTGATGAAGCCGGATCCGAAGTTCAGCATACTTGTGCACAGGAGGAATAGAGCCGCCACCCGTCCAAAGTACCCAGAACGAGTCACAGACATCGCAAGAGCTATCGCACCCAACCCGACGACCGCTGCTGATCCCCCGAATGCAATGAAGACTGCGATCAGCCAGCCCAAGTTCACACTGAACGCAACGAGCATCGCCGTCACACCTGACCCCACCGCCGCAGCTACAAACACCGTCCAGCGCCGGGAGCCGCTGATCACGAAGAACAGTCCAATCGTGGCCACCAGGGACGCCAGACCTCTAGCAATCATGGTCAATGCGTAGTTTGTCGATCCGATCTCATTCTCGAGTAACAGGTGATCCAGAAAGGCGGTCTGCAACAGGACGAGCAACACTCCCGCCGCAAAAGCATAGATCCAGAGTGACTTGAGTCGAGCATCTCGCCACATGAGGAACAGGGCATTCTTGAACATGCCAAGCGATGAACGTTGGTCGATGCCTGTTGGATTTTGGTCTGGAACGAATCTGATCGATGCAGCACCCACCAGATAAAGGGGAACAGCGATTGCCAGGTACCAGGTCGGTCCGCTCGAATCGCCCGGGAACAGCGCCACGGTCATACCGACGAGCAGTCCATGAGGCAGCGCAGTCAAGCTCACCACCACCACTCCTCTACCGATCAGACGACGGGGCAAATGATCGCCAAGCAGGCCGAGAACGACAGCGGTAGTGAATCCAGAGGCCATGCCAAACAGGGCGGCCGCGATATAGATCCAGCCGGGTTCCATTCCGACGATCACTGCTAACAGCAAAGTAACAACCGTCATCGCAGCCATGAATAGAGCGGCGCTCCGAAATTGCCGCTTCTTCGAGCGCCGATCAGAGATGACACTGGCAATCATGTACCCAATAGGAATCCCCAGCCATCCAGCCAGCCCTATCAGGCCAATGGTTGTCGAATCAAAGTCGATGGCGTCCCAGAACTCGGCTTGAGTCGACCATGTCAGACCGTATGCGCCGCTCAGCAGAAAGCTGGCGAACCATAGCGAACGATATCCAGGTGTTCGCCACAATCCCGGAGTTGATGAGGGTTGTTCGGGCAATGGCGGTTGCCACGAATTCGGCGCTTCAGCTGACTCGCTCACCGAGGCTTTTGCCCCTCCATCAACACGACCGGCGCCAGGCGAGCCGCAAACAGCGGACTGATCGCCGGACTCGGAGCGGTTCTTGGCTCGGATGGGACTGATCGAGGCTGAGGCTCCGGCGGTTGTTCCCCGCCGAAACCGGCGATCGAGTAGGCCGCGGTCCCCGGCTCCGGCGGAATTCGCCGCGTCCGCGCCCGCGACAGCGCCATCAGGATCGTCCCCGCCACAACGACCAAACCAACGATGTACAACGTCTCCCGGCCGCCGATCGCGTCCGCCACGATCCCCCAGACCGGCGCCAGGATGCCCTGCAGGCCGAAGGCCATGAACACCCAGCTGATCACCCGGCCGAAGTACTCGGGCCGCGTGTTGGTCATCATGATCGCCTGGTTCAGCAGCATCACCGCCGATCGCGCGCCGCCGGCGATCGCCGAGACGATCAGCAGCACCGCGTAAACCGGCGACCAGGCCGTCAGCCAGATCCCGCCGGCCAGCGCCAGCGCCGAGAGGAAGAGCAGCGGCCACGCCCACCGACCGCCCACCATCCCGGCAAGCATGATGTTGATCGGCAACGCCGTCACCCCCCAGATCGTGCCGATAATCAGCGCCTCGCTCTCGGAACGGCCGAACTCCTGGTCCAGCAAGCCGGGCACCAGCGTCTGCAGGGCGAAGCCGGTCACCACAATCAATGTCCAGAACAGCCACAGACTGCGCAGCTGCGGGCGGCTGGTCAGGTAGCGCAGCCCGGCCGCCATCTCCGTGGCCATCGCCTTGCGTTCCTCCGGAGGCGTGGCCCGCCCGCTGCCGCTGATCATCAACGTCAGCGGGATCACGATCACGAACGGCACCGCCACGAGCATGTAGAGAATGCCCGAGTTGAGGCCCATTGAGACGACGAGAATCGCGGCCAGCGCCGGCCCGATCACGGCCGCGATGTTGATCGACATGTTCTGCAACGCCACCGCGTTGGGCAGCAGCCGCTGCGGCACCAGCTCCACGACCCACGACTGACGCGCCGGGCCCATCAACGAGAATGTCCCGCCCATTAGAAAGGTCGAGCCGAACAGCAACGGGATCGTGATGCTGTCGCTGACGATCAATATGCCGGTCACGACGATGATCGCGCAGGGAATGATCTGGCTGCCCAGCACCAGCGGTTTCTTCTTGTACCGATCGGCGATCACGCCGCCAAACGGTCCCAGCACCAGTTGCGCCACCATGCCGGCCTGCGCAAATCCCGACGCGGCATACGAGCCCGTGATCTCGTAGGCCACGATCGGCACCAGGTAAAACGTGGTCATGAAGGCCGTCGTCGCCATCAACGACCCGATCCACAGCAGCCGATAGTCCCGCACGGCGAGCGAGGCGAAGGTATCCCGCAGGCGATTCATTAGCCTCAGGCTAATCGCCGCTCGGGATTGCGGCTCGCGGCTTCTGCCCCTCCATCAGCACGATCGGCGCAACCTGGGCGGCGAATAGCGGGCTGTACGCGGGGCTTGGAGCAGTCCTCGGTTCGGTCTCGACTTCCGGTTGCGCCGACGCGTTCGCCACCGTGGCGGCGGCCGTTCCAACTTCGAGCGGCAGCCGCCGCGTCGTAATCCAACCGAGGAACATCAGCGCTGTCGCCCCAACCACGATCACGCCGACCAACAACAACGTCTCCCGACCGCCGATAATGTCGGCGATGATGCCCCAGGCCGGCGCAGTAATCGATTGCAGCCCGAACGCCATCAGCACGAAGGCCATCACCCGACCGAAATACTCGGGCCGCGTATTCGACATCATGATCGCCTGGTTGACGAGCATCACTCCTGAGCGTCCCGCCCCGGCCACTGCGCTCAGGATCAGCACCAGACCGTATGTCGGAGCCCACGCCACCATCCACAGACCAACGGCCATCAGGATCGCCGTGCCCAGCAACAGCGGCCAGGCCAGTCGTCCCCCGACCAGACCCGCGAGAGGAAGATTGATCGCCAGCGCGGATATCCCGAAGATCGCGTTGATCAGCACGGCTTCGTCGGAAGAGCGCGAGAACTCCTGGTCCAGAATGCCCGGCATCAACGTCTGAATCGCGAACCCGCAGATCACGATCACGAGCCAGAACACCCACAGAATCCGCAGCCGCGGATTGCGGCGCAGATAGTGGAAGCCGTCCGCCAGCTCCCGCCGAGGCGATCGCCGCTCGACGACCTTGGGCATCGTCCGAGGCAGGATGTGGTTGAGCGGGACCACGATCAGAAAGACCAGGGAAATCCCCAGATAGACGCCGCCCGCATTCACGTTGAATGCGACCACCGCGACCGAGGCGAGGGTCGGCCCCAGCACCTGGGCGATGTTGATCCCCATCTGTTGCAACGCGACGGCGTTGGGTACGAGCCGACCGGGAACCAGCTCCGCTACCCACGACTGGCGAGCCGGACCGGTCAGCGCGAATGTGGCCCCGCTGAGCAAGGTTGAGGCAAAAAGCAATGGGATCGTGATCAGGTCGGTCGCGATCAGCACGCCGGTCCCGGCGATCACGAACAACGTCGAGTACTGACCAATCAGCACAATCGGCTTCTTTGGGAACCGATCCGCAACCACCCCGCCGAGCGGGGTGAGGAACAGCATCCCCACCCCGTTGCCCATCGCGGCAAAACCTGAAGCCGCGTACGAGCCGGTCAGCTGGTACGCGACGATCGGCACCAGCACGAACGTCGTCATGAACGCCGTCGTCGCCAGCGTCGAAGCGATCCACTGTCGGCGGAAGTTGGGGACGGCCAGCGCCGCGAACGTGACCTGGAATCTGTTCACAAGTTGAGGCTAGTCCCCGCTCGGTGCCGACGACGACCGAACTTTCTGGCCGCCCATCCGCACCACCGGCGCGAGCCGTGCAGCGAATGCCAGCCGCCCCTCGGGCCGTCCAGGCGACGCCCATCCCGCCGCGACCGCCAGCGCGGCCGGAGTCCCCGCCTCTAGAGGAACCCACCGAGTCCGCAGCCAACCGACCCCTAGCAGCACGGTCGCCGCCAGCGTGATCATCCCAACCAGCACCATCGTTTCGCGTCCCCCGATCGCGTCAGCCGTCACGCCCCAGATCGGCGCCAGCAAAGACTGCGCGGCAAAGCCGAGCACCACGAACGACATCACTCGGCCGAAATACTCAGGCCGGGAGTTCGTCATGATCAGAGCCTGGTTGACCAACATCACGCCCGTCGTCGATATCCCAACCAGGATGGCCACCAGCATCAGCGCGAAGAACGACGGAGTCAGCGCGCCGAGCACGAACACCAGCGCCATCAACAACCCGAAACCGATCAGCAACTGCCAGGCCCGCCGTCCTGAGACCATCCCGGCCAGCGGAACGTTGGCGGCCAGGGCCACAACACCGACAACCAGATAAAGCAGGAACGTGTCGCTCGCCGGAACACCGAAGTTGCGCTCAATGAAACCGGGCAGCAGCGTCTGCGAGGCAAATCGACAGACCGCGACCACCATCCAGTAACCCCAGAGGATCCGCAGTCGCGGACTCCCCATCAAGTAGGTGAAGCCGGATCCCAATTCGCGGACGATCGAGCGCCGTTCGGTTGCAGGCTTCGCCCGAGCGTTGGGCAACCACGTCGTCAACGGCAGCGCGACCAGGAAAAATCCCACAATCAGGAAGTAGATCTGACCGGAGCCAAACGCGAACGCAATCAGCAACACCGAGCCGAGCATCGGCCCCAGCACGAGAGCCAAGTTCTGCGCCACCTGCATCAGACCGACCCCGCTGCCCATCAACGACCGAGGGATCAACTCGCCCATCCACGCCTGCCGCGCCGGACCCATCAGCGCAAACCCCACCCCCATCAGCAGACTCGAGATAAACAGCATCCAGATCGTGATCAGCCCGCTCACGACCAGCACTCCGGTGCCCAGAATCAGCAGTGCGGGAACGATCTGCCCAACCAGCACCAGCGGTTTCTTCGCGTACCGATCGGCAATCACACCGCCAATCGGCCCCAGCAACAGCATCGAGACGCCGCTGCCCATCTGCGCGAAACCCGACGCCGCATACGAATCGGTGATCTCGTATGCCACGATCGGCACCAGCAGGAAACTGGTCATGAACGCCGTCGTGGAAAACAGCGTCCCGCCCCAGAGCAACTGGTAATGACGAGTCGCAAACGCCGCGAAATTGCCCTGCATCAATCGCCGCCGGCCGCCAGACGAGGCAGATCGCCGCTGCCCCCCGGAGGCTTCTGCGCGCCCATCAGAACGACCGGTGCCACCTGCGACGCAAACGCCGGAACCGGCTGACGCCGCACCCGAGGGCTCGACGCTCGCGCCCGCTCCGGCTCCTCATCCGCCGCAGCCGTTCCAAGCTCCAGTGGCAAGTGACGAGTCCGCAGCCAGCCAAACGTCATCAGCACCGTCGCAAACAACGCCACCACGCCCACCGCGATCAACGCCTCGCGACCACCCAGCCACTCCGCCAACCCGCCCCACACCGGGCCATCACCGACTGCATTCCGTAGCCCAGCATGATGAACGACATCACCCGCCCGAAATACTCCGCCCGCGAGTTCGTCATCATCAGCGACATGTTGATCAACATCACGCCCGATGTCGCGGCGCCCACAGGCAGGGCAAGCAGAATCAGCAACTCGAATGTCGGCGCGATCGCAAACGCCCACAGCGTGACCGAGGACGCCAGCCCGAAGATCAGCAGCAACGGCCACGCGAACCGACCGCTCATCAGCCCCGCCAGCGGAATGCTGATCAACACCGACGAAATCCCGAACGGCAGGAAGACGATGAACGCCTCCTGCGCCGACCGCCCGAACTCCCGATCCATGATCCCCGGCGTCAACGCATTCACCGAGAACCCGCAAACGACGATCACCATCCAGTACAGCCACAGCAGCCGCAGACGCCGGTTCGACCGCAGGTAACCAAATCCATGGATCAAATCGCCGAATGCCGAGCGGCGCGGCTGGCCATCTTCCTGCGCCGGCGGCTTGGTCCGAGGCAGCATCGTCGTCAGCGGTACGACTATCAGGAAAAAACCGGCGACGGAGAGGTAGAGCGCGCCCGAGGAGACGCCGAAGAAGACGGCGATGGAGCCCAGCATCGGCCCAAGTACGCGCGCCATGTTCTGAGACATCTGCTGCAGGGCGACGCCATTGCCGAGCAGTCGCCGCGGGATCAGTTCCCCCAGCCAGGCTTGCCGCGCCGGACCCATCAGCGCAAAACCGAAACCCATCAGCAACGTGGCCAGGAAGAGCAGCGGGATCGTGATCTGACCGGTCACGATCAGGATCCCCGTGGCCACGATCAACAAGGCCGGGAAAATCTGACCGGCCAGGACCAGCGGCTTCTTCGGATAGCGGTCGGCGATCACCCCGCCCAGCGGTCCCAGGAAGAACATCGACAGCCCGCTGCCCATCTGCGCCAGCGTCGATAGCGCATACGACCCGGTGATCTCATAGCCGACGATCGGCACCAGCAGGAACGTCGTCATGAATGCCGTCGTCGAGAGCAGCGAGCCGCCCCAGAGCAAGCGATAGTTCCTGTGACCGAACGACTCGAACGCGCCGCCGAAGCGGCCCGATCCGCGGTTCATTGTTGAACCTTCTGCGGATCCATCAGCACCACCGGCGCCAGCTGCGCCGCGAATGCCGGCTGCGCCTCGAGACCATTCGACGACCCCGCCTCTGCCGGCGCTGGACGCTGCACCGAGGTGCCGACTCGGCGTCCCATGCTGGCCGCCGCCGTCCCCGCTTCCAGCGGCAGGTGTCGTGTCCGCAGCCAGCCGAACAGAATGAACACGGTCGCCGCCGCCGCAATCACCCCGATCAACGCCATCGTCTCCGGCCCGCCAATGGCGTCCGCGATCCCGCCCCAGACCGGACCGAACAGCGCCTGGAAGCCGAAGGCCATCATCGCGAACGACATCACGCGGCCGAAGTAGGCCGGATTCGTGTTGGCCATCATCAACGACTGGTTGACGAGCATCGTGCCCGAGCGTCCCGCGCCGATGAATGCGCCGAGGATCAGGAAGGCGCCGTACGTCGGCGCGATCGCCACGACCCAGAAGCCAACCGCCATCACCAGCCCCATGATCATCAACAACGGCCAGGCCCAGCGACCCGAAACGGCGCCTGCCAGCAAAATGTTGATGACCAACGAGGACACGCCGAAGATCAGGAACGTCGGACCGACATCCGTCGGGGCACGGCCGAACTCCTGGGCCAGGACGCCGGGCAACAGCGTCTGGAACCCCCAGCCGCACGCGACGATCAGCAGGAAGTAGAACCACAGGATGCGGAGCCGCGGATTGCCGCGCAGGTAGCGGAATCCCTCCGCCAGCTCGACCGACATCGCCCGGCGCTCTTCAATCGGCTTGGCCGGGCCCTCCGTACGGATCGACGCTGTCAGCGGCACGACAATCGCGAAGAACGAGGCGACAATCAGGAAGAGAATCCCTGTGTTCGCGCCCTCGAGCGCCATGAAGAGTCCGAACACGGCAATCAGGGTTGGTCCCAGCACCTGGCCCGTGTTCATCGACATCTGCTGTAGCGCCACAGCGTTGGCCAGCAGCCGCCGAGGCACGATGAATCCCGTCCAGGCCTGTCGTGCCGGACCCATCAGCGAGAATCCCGCACCCATCACCAGGGTCGCCACCACCAGCAGCGGAACGGAGATCAGATCCGTGACGATCAGCGTGCCCAGCGCCCCGAGCAGGACGCCGGGCATGGCCTGACCGACAACAACCAGCGGTTTCTTGCGATAGCGATCGGCGATCACCCCGCCAATCGGACCGAGCAGCGTCTGTGAGATCCCCGAGCCCAGCATCGCGATCCCGGCCGCCGTGTAGCTGCCGGTCAACTCATAGGCGACCGAGGGGATCAGCGAGAACGACGTCATGAACGCCGTCACCGAGAGCAGCGAGCCGCCCCACATGTAACGGAAATCGCGCACGACAAAGGCCGCGAACGTCTGACGCAGTTGTCTCATACGTCGTGTCTCGCCGCGCGTTTTGCGAGCAACCGCTTCCTCACTTCGACCTCAAACAGGCTAGGTCGACTGAACAGTTCGCGCTACGCGAAATAAACGCTCATGCTCAGCCCGTGCTCGCCTGTGTTGTCTAGCGTTCAGAGTGGTCATTCGTTACCCTGTCAACGGTTTCGTGCGAACCAGGTTGGTTCGTGCGCTCGCAGAGCACGAATGAAGAAGGAAGTGATCCATGGCTAATGTTCCTGGCGCGGAAAACGGCGACGCAGCGGAAACTGCTGACCCCTTCGCCGGTCGCGAGTGGAGCCCCGAGGAAGTCGCCTACAACGGCAAAATCATCAATGTCCGCCTCAGCGAGGGCAGCGTCGAGCGGGAAGACATTCCCGAGCAGATGTACAAGGACTACCTCGGCGGCTACGGCATCGGCGCGCGCCTGCTCTTCGACCGCATCCCCGCTGGCGCCGACCCGCTCGGCCCCGACAACGTCCTCGGCCTGATGCCCGGCCTGCTCACCGGTACGCCCATTTTCGGCAACCGCTTCCAGGCCGTCTGCAAGTCGCCCTCCACGGGCGGCTGGGGCGACGCCAACTGTGGCGGCGACTTCGGTCCTTACCTCAAGTTCGCCGGCTGGGACGGCATCCTCTTCTACGGCCAGGCCGAGAACCCCGTCTACATCCTGATTGACGGCGACGATGTCTCCGTCGAGGACGCCTCCGAGTACTGGGGTATGGGGGCGATCGAAGTCGAGAACGCCTTCAAGGAGATGTACGGCAAGAAGACCTCCGTCGCTTGCATCGGCCCCTCCGGTGAGCAGCTCTCCTACCTCGCCGGTATCTGCAACGAGCACGGACGACTCGCCGCCCGCTCCGGCGTCGGCGCCGTCATGGGCTCCAAGAAGGTCAAGGCCGTCGTCGTCCGCGCCGGCGGTACCCCGCGCGAGAACATGCTCGGCCGCGACACCGGCGTCCGCGAACTCGCCCGCCAGTCCCGCAACGAGTTCATCGCGCCCCTGCGCGACTTCTTCGCCGGCTTCGGCACCACCGGCATCAGCACCGGCTCTGCCCACAATGGCGACTCCCCGGTCCGCAACTGGGGCGGTGTTGGAATCGACGTCCTCCCTGAGGTCGACGAGATGTCTGGCATGATGTTCAACGCCACACGCATGACCCACGCCGAACTCGAAATCGACCCCGCGACCGGCATGCCGCCGATCGACCCCGACCACACACCAGCGCCGCGCGCGGTCGACGTCAACGGCAAGGCCGTCCGCCACAAGAGCTACGGCTGCTGGCGCTGCCCCATGGCCTGTGGCGCCGAGTCGATCGAATCGCCCCACGGCACCGTCGCGCCGGGCTTTGCCGAGGCCGAGCACGAGAAGGGCGTCTTCAAGTATCCCGTCGATACCCATCGCGCCGAGTACGAGACCGTCGCCTCCTTCGGCACCATGAACCTGACCTGCAACATCGACATGCTTCAGGCCGCCAACCACTGGTGCAACGAGTACGGCCTCGACACCATCGGCGCCGGTACCACGATCTCCTTCGCCATCGAGTGCTTCGAGAACGGTCTGATCGACCTCGAGGACACCGGCGGCGTCGAACTCACCTGGAGCAACGACGACGGCATCATGGAGATGCTCCATCTGATCGGCAAGCGCGAAGGCTTCGGTGACCTGCTCGCCGACGGCATGCAGGTCGCGGCTGCCAAGATCGACGAGCAGAACGGCGACAACCGCGCCCAGGAGTTCCGCACCGACGTCGGCGGCCAGGAGCTGCCGATGCACGACTCGAAGCTCCAGCCCGAGTACTGGACGACCTACAAGCTCGACCCAACCCCGGCCCGTCACACGCAGTACGAGGGCAACTCGCGCTTCGGCGGTCCGGAGTACCCGGCAGCGCCTCGCGACTTCAAGGACTACAACAACCGCGGCGAGCACCACAAGGGCGCCTCGGAGTACATGCACATCACGAACTCGACCGGCATGTGCCAGTTCATCATGATGGCCGCTCCGACCGACCGCTTCCCGCAGTGGATCAACGCCGTCACCGGCTGGGACCTCAGCGGCGAAGACCTGCAGCTCGCCGGCGAGCGCATCTCCAACCTGCGCATGGCCTTCACCGTCCGCGAGGGCGACAACCCGCGCGAGCGCTTCGCGCCGCCGCGCCTCTGGGGCGGCGAGGGCACCGTCCAGAAGACCGGCCCGTTGGCCGATGTCATCCTCGACATCGAAACCCTCGAGACCGATTTCCTCAACGCCTGCGACTGGGACACCGAGACCTGTCTCCCCAGCCGCGAAAAGCTGGAGTCCATCGGCCTCGCCGACGTCGCCGACGCGCTCTCCGTCTAACGACGAAGTCCGCGAAGCAACCAGAGAGGGCGGACTTCGGTCCGCCCTCTTTGCGTCCAGGACCTCCCCCTCTGGTGAAGATGTCACGGAGTGACGGAGGGGGACAACCCCCGAACTCCCACGAACAGGATCGAACCACTACCCGTGCTCAACCGACTCAGTGGCTTTGCCTCCCGGCTGCTACTCATCCCGCTGGCCGGCATCGTCTTCGCCGCCGCCCTGGGCGCGGGCTTCCAGTGGGGTGGGCCGGAGAAGCAGGATGTGGTGCGGGTCTTCGAGACCTCGCAACAGGGCCGCCTCGGTAGCGATGGCGCGCCAACTGGCGACCTCAGCGGATTTGTCACCGAGCGTTCCGGCGACTCATGGGTGGTTCGTGTTGGGGACTCGCTGCGCACCATTCAGTTCAGTGATGATTCGATCATCGAGGCGATGTTGCCCATTTGGACCGATGGCGTCCGGCCGGGTGACTACATCGTGGTCGGTGGGACCGACGACAACGTGAACACCTTCATCACGACGGGCATCGTGATCATTCCGGAGTCTCAGGCGCTGCTCGGCGATCAGGCCGTCGAGGCGATTCGAGCGGACGCAAACCAATGATCCGGCGTCTGTTCGGCTGGCTGTTGATTCTCGGGGCGCTCACCGCCGCCGGCATCGGCGGGTGGTTCGTCGGCTCTGACATCGTCGCTCCACAGCCTACGGAAGAAGACATCGTCGTCGCCGAGAACGTGGTCGCCGGCCGATTGCAGGTCGATATCGATGAGGCGGCATACCCGAACGAAGCCCTCATCCTGGGCGCCAGCGGGCTCAACCCGTTCGGCAACGCAGAGGGCCTTCAGGGCCGACAGGTCCTCTCCGGCCGCGTCATCTCCGTCTCCGGCGGCAAGCTCATCCTCGAGACGCCAACCGGGCGAGCCGAAATTCGCCTGACCGACGAGACCACTTTCCTGCTCCGCCTCGAGCGTGTCGACCCGATGACGATCGGCTCCGGAGCAGCGGTCACCATCATCCTCGACACCGATGGCGAAACGGCCGTATCCGCCATAGCCCTGCCGGCCGACTCCAGACCAACCCTCAACACTCCCGACGGACCACCTTCGCCGGACGGATAGGCGCCAAAGCCTCGTGGGCTAGCCGTTGCGGCGCTCGAACTCCGCCCGCGCCTCGTCCAGCAACAAGTCCCGATCTGCGATCTCACCCTCAATCACAATGTGGTCCTCGCCCGTTCCGTCCAGGTACCAGCGCACGTTACCCATCGTCTCGACCCGCCGGACGCTGCGCAGATCGTCCCACTCAATCGTCTGCTGCTCAAGTCCCGCGTGCAACGCGGTCACGCCGTCCTCATGCACGATCACGGCGGTCGTCTGCCGTTGCCAGGTGATGAACACGACCGGCAGCATCGCGCCGGTGACCACCAGGAAGAAGATCGCCGCCCCGCCTGCCTCGGTGCTGCCGGTCGCCAGCCAGACGATGCCGGCAACGATCACTGCAATCAGCGGGAAGACGAACGTCGCGTTGTTGTACCACGAAGCCTGGTAGGTGTGAGCGCTGCGCACCCCGCGATAACGCAGCAGCGCCTCCGCATCCTTGCGGCGCAAATCCATTCAGCCCCTCCCTCCGGAAGGGAGCTTCCCCGCCTGGCGCGGGGATCAGGGAGGGCGCTCATCGCCCGCTCTCCGTTAAGCGTGCTCGAGGATCGCCGCGGCCGAGGTCATCGCGCAGGTACCGGGGTTCTCTTCGGTCTGGAACGCCTTGACCACGCCGTCGTCGACCAGCATCGCGAAACGGGTGCAGCGGAATCCCAGGCCCAGACCCGACAGGTCGAGCCCGATGTCCATCGCGCGGGTGATGTCGCCCGAGCCGTCGGCCAGCATCGTGATGTGCTCCGCGCCGTGCGCCGCGTTCCAGGCCTGGAGCACGAAAATGTCGTTGGTCGACATGCAGATCGTCTGCTCGATCCCGGCGGCATCGAGCTGGGCCTTCCCGACGGCGAAGGTCGGCAGGTGATCATTGGTGCAGGTCGGCGTGAACGCTCCCGGCACACCGAAGATCACGGTCTTCTTGTCGCCCACCAGCTCGCGGACATTCACCGGTCCCGGGCGGCCTTCCGATATCACGGTTCCATTCACATCCGGCAGCGTGTCTCCAGCAGCAATCGGCATCTTGCTCTCCTCAGCGTGGAATGATCAGGTTCACACTGCCCAGCCTAATGGCAGACTGCCGCGCGAATCCGGTCGCAGACCTAGACTGCCCGCACACGACAGGTTGACTGCGAGGAGGACCAAGAATGGCCATCGATCGACTTGAGGGACGCGTTGCGCTGGTCACCGGGGCGGGATCCGGGATTGGACGGGCGTCGGCGCTGCGCATGGCTTCGGAAGGCGCCGCTGTGATGTGTGCCGACGTCAACGTCGAGGGCGCGCAGACGACGGCGGCGCAGATTGCCGAGCACGGCGGCCGTTCGGCCACGATGGAGTTGGACGTCACCTCGGAAGACGCGGTCAAGGATGCGCTCTCGCAGACCGTGCAGGTGCTTGGCGGACTCGACGTGCTGTTCAACAACGCCGGCATCGGCGGCAGCCAGTACGGCTGGGACCGGACCATCGAGGTCAACCTCAGCGGCGTTTACTACGGCACGTTCCACGGCGCCGCGCTGCTGGCCGAGCGCGGCGGCGGATCGATCATCAACACCGCCTCGATCGCCGGTCTCAACGGACTGCTGAGCAGCGCCTCGACCCGAGACGTCGACCTCGAAGTCGAAGAGGGAGCGGGCGCGTACGTTGCGGCCAAGCACGGCGTTGTCGGCATCACGCGGCAGTTCGCCGTCACCTACGGACCGCGCGGCGTGCGCGTCAACGCGGTCTGCCCCGGCTACATCCACACGCCGATGACGGCGCAGATTCGCGAGATGGAAGGCGCCGAGGAGTTCCTCGCCTCGCTGCACCCGCTGGGCCGGCTGGGTCAGCCGGAGGAGATCGCGGCGGCGGCGGCGTTCCTGGCCTCCGACGACGCCAGCTTCGTCAACGGCGTCGCGCTGCCGGTCGACGGCGGCTACACGGCTCGCTAGGAGATCATCATGGCCATCGCACACGTCAACGGGGTCGACCTGTACTACGAGGACACCGGCATCGGCGACCCGATTATTTTCCAGCACGGCTACACCGCCTCGCACGACGGCTGGGCTCCCGTGATCGAGCGAATGAGCGCGCAGTACCGCTGCATCGCGATGGACTGTCGCGGTGCAGGGGACTCCGCCCATCCCGACGACGGCTACACGATCGAGCAGCTCGCCGCCGACGTCGTCGGCATGGCGGACTATCACGGCTTCGACCGCTTCCACTACGCCGGGCAGAGCATGGGCGGTCTGATCGGGTTCGAGCTGGGACTGTCCCATGCCGACCGCCTGCTCAGCCTCTCGCTCTCGGCGCCGGCGCCGGCCGACGGGATCCAGATGCCGCAGTCGGCGCGGGACACGATGCGCGAACGCTGGGCGAACCGGGAGCGCGACCTGCTGATCCGCACCTCGCTGGCCGGGGTGCCGCGCGAGTCGGCGCACGCCGACGTGCCCAACCAGGTCGACCGCCAGCTCTCCGTTTCCGTTGGTCACTACGACGGCTGCTGGGAGGCGATGGTCAACTACCACAAGGGCAACCGGCTGGGCGAGATCCAGACGCCCACGTTGCTGCTCGCCGGCGCGGCCGACTCGCTGCTGACGCCCAACCTCAAGGACTTCGCCCGACTCGGCAACGCGACGCTGCACGTCTTCAGCCGGGTCGGACACGGCGTGCCCCGCGAGGTTCCGTCGGCCTACGCGCGGGTCGTGACCGACTTCCTCGAGCATGGGGTGGTCAACGCGCAAACCGTGGCCAAGGCGGTGGCGGAGGCAGCTCAGGGGTAGGCAACGAGAAGCCGATCCGGATCTTCGCGCCCGGCCATGGCCAATGAACCTGCGCTTCTACATCGACCCGGAGACGGATGCACCCCACATTCATCTGCACGGTGTGGCGGAACGTGAAGTGCAGGAAGTGTTACTCTCGCCCCGAGAGGATCGGCCTGGTCGGGAGGATTCACGGATCGCTATCGGCCAAACTGACGGCGGGCGATTTCTACGGGTGATCTATACACGCCGCACGGAGCCGGGCAGCATATTCGTGATCACCGCCTACGACTTGAGCAACACTCAGCTCTGCGCGTTTCGGCGACGCAGTCGGAGGAAAGGGCGATGACGCAGAACACCAACGACTTTCCACCGGGCTGGGATGAGACCAGAGTGCAACGAGTGATCGCGCACTACGAATCGCAGTCGGACGACGAGGCAATCGCCGAAGACGAAGCAGCGTTCTTGGATAGCGACTACTCCGTCATGCTGATCCCCCGCGCTCTCGTTCCCGCCGTGCACGAGTTGCTGAGCGCCTCCGAGCCGAGTGTTCCCAGCGCTCAGTAACGTCTTCCGCGATCGGCATCGTCTTGAGCACCAAGATCCCGCAGCCGATCCGCAGCGCCGTCGTCGTCGGAGGCGGAAGCGCCGGCTTCCTCGCCGCCCTGACCTTTCGGCGCATGCTGCCGCAGATCAAGCTGACCGTCGTCCACTCGCCCGACATCCCGATCATCGGGGTCGGCGAATCGACCACGCCGGCAGTGCCGGTCCACCTGCACGAACACCTGGGCATCGATCGCAACGAGTTCCACAAGGAAGTCCGCCCGAGCTGGAAGCTGGGCCTCCGCTTCGAGTGGGGCGCAAAGGACGTGCCGCACTTCAACTACACCTTCGACAAGTACCTCGACCAGCGGATCGAAGGCCTCTCCAAGTGGAACGCCTTCTACTGCCTCCACGACATGCGCGACGCCAGCACGTTCAACGCGATCATGGACCGCGACCGCTCACCCGCCAACATCCGCAACGGCCGCCTCTCGCTTGACCCGCGCGCGACGTACCACATACCGAACGCGTCGTTCATCGATTACCTCGAACGCAAGTCGGTGGCCTCGGGCGCGGAGCTGATTGCCGACCAGGTTGTAAGTGTTGAGCACAACGAGTCGGGCGGCGTCAAGTCGCTCAAGCTGGCCAGCGGGCGCGAGTTGGAGGCGGACCTGTTCGTCGACTGCTCCGGCTTCGGCTCGCTCCTACTGGGCAAGACGCTGGATGAGCCGTACATCTCCTACCGCGACGTGCTCTATTGCGACCGGGCCGTGGTCGGCTCGTGGTCTCGGGCCGACTTCCCGGAGGACGACACGATCCGTCCCTACACGACGATGACCACGATGAAGCACGGCTGGTGCTGGCGGATCGACTTCGAGGAAGTGGTCACGCGCGGCTACGTGTACTCGTCCCAGTTCTGCTCGGAGGAGGAAGCGGAGTTCGAGCTGCGCGCCCTGCAACCCCAGCTCGCCGGCGCGGACCTGCGCCTGCTCAAGTTCCCCAGCGGCCGGCGCGAGCGCTACATCGCTAAGAACGTCGTCGCAGTCGGCAATGCTTCGGGCTTCGTCGAGCCGCTCGAAGCCACCTCGCTGCACCTGATCATCGAGCAGATCTACAACCTGACCTGGGCGCTGACCGACGCAGACCGCATCCTCACCGATTCCCTGCGTTATCTGCTCAACGAGCGCTTCGCCTCAACCTGGGACGATGTGCGCGACTTCCTCGCGCTGCACTACAAGTTCAACGAGCACCAGGACACGCCGTTCTGGCGCCATTGCCGCGCGGAGTCGCCGCTCGGTCAGATCCAGGAGATGGTCGACTGCTACGCCGCGGTCGGCCCCTCGCGACTGCTGGCGCGTCTGACGTCGAACGCGACGATCTTCGGCTACAGCGGCTACGCCTCGATGCTGCTCGGTCTGCGTGTGCCGACATCACTCCAGCCTGAATTGACCCGCCGGGAGCGAGCGCGCTGGGACGAGTATCGCAAGGCCAACGCGGTCGCCGCCTCGCAGACGCTGCGAATGAGGCAGGCGCTGAACAGGGCGTATCGGGGGCCATGAAGCTCAGGCGACGAGCGGGCGTCGTTGCTCGACGAAGCGTTCGACGCGCATCAGGTTTTGAGCGATCGCTTCGGCCGACAGCAACCCGTCGTAGAAGTTGGCGTGCGCCCTGCTCGGAAACTCGGTGGCGGTCTCGATCTGGTCGACGGTGCGGGTGGTCATGGCGTCCAGCATACGCCCGTTCAAGCCGGGGGCCGGCTCCGCGACGCAGCATTGCGCTCGCCGTCAGCTTGTTCGCGCCAGATGCAAGCAAGCAACACCTGGCCAGGAAGCGGCGGCAGATGCGGGGCCGCTTGACAAGGGGGGGCAGGGACTAGGTTACCCGCGATCGCCGATACGGTCAAGACACAAGCGGCGATTCGGGACGGAGGCCTTGGATGACCGAGCGAACCTACTGGCAGCGAATGAAGCGCCGAACAATGAGCCGACGGTCCCTGTTGCGGGCTTCTGCTCGCGCCGGAGTCGGCGCGGCCGGACTGGCGCTCGTGGGCTGCGGCGGCGATGACGACGACGACGATCAGCCCGCCGCGGCGCAAGCTCAGCAGCAAGCCGAACAGCAGCAACAGGCCGCCGAGCAGCAGGCGATGCAGCAGGAGCAGCAGGAACAGACTCAGCAGGAACAGCAGCAGCAGGCTGCGGTCGCCCAGGCGCAGCAGCAACAGCAGGCGCAGGCGGCATCGGACGCCCTGCGCGGAGGCACCTGGCGAATCTCCGACGCGTTCGCGCCACAGTGGGGATTCGACCCGCTGGTCACGCCCTCCGGCGGCGACCACTACCAGTCGATTCCGATCTTCTACGACCGCCTGCTCAACTATGACGAGCAGGGCGCGGCGTTGCCGATGCTGGCCGAGGCCTGGGAGATCCCCGACGACGTGACCTACGTGTTCAGCCTGCGACCGGGACTGACCTATCACGACGGCACGGCCGTTGACGCCGCCTCGATCCAGACCAACATGGACCGGATCGTGAACATCGAGGAGGAAAGCGTCGAGGCGACGCCGAATCAGCGTGCGGTGACGCTCGGTCAGACGATGGCCAACTCGGAAGCGATCGATGGCGTGACCTGGCGCTACGTGGCCAATGAGGTATTCGCACCGACATTGTCGTTGTTCTACGGCAAACCGCCAGGCATCGCTCCAATCTCTCCGGATTCCTTCGACACGGCCGTGACCCACCCGGTTGGGGCTGGTCCCTTCAGCTTCGACAACTACATCGAGGGTCAGGAGTTGACCGCTTCCAGGTTCCCGGACTATTGGAACGCTGAGAACATCTACTTCGACAACTACAGCTTCGAAATCCTGCCGGACTCGAACACGCAGTGGCTGGCCTTCCTGGGCGGCGACCACGATGTCGTTCGTGTTCCCGGATCACTGGCAGCCGACGCGGACCAGATGGCAGACATCGAAGACGACGGCTTCGTCGTACTGGGCGATGTCTCGAGCGTGTTCGTTCAAACCTGGTTCAACACCAATCCCAGCGGACCGGAGGAACTGACGATCTGGCGTGACCCGCGCATGCGACACGCGATTAATCTGGCCACTGACCGCCACGCGATCAACGACGCCGCCTTCAATGGGACCGGCGCAGCCTCCCGTGCGCCGATCGGAGTAACCACATCGCTGTTGCCCAAGGATGTCGACTGGTACGACGATTCACCCAACCCGGCCGAAGCCGTCAAGCTGATCGACGCCGCCGGCTACACCGGTCAGGTGACCGGCGACATGATGACGTACAGCATCGACCCGCTCTATCTCGGTACGAGGCCGATGCACGCTCAGCTCGCGGAAGTCGGGATGGACTTCAACCTGGTTGAGGGCACGATCGCCGGCATCGTCGACCGCCTCTTCCAGGCGGAGGACTACGCCATCGCGGTACTCAGTTGGGAGTCGCCATTCGACCCGGATCAGATCCTGCGGCCGAGCATGAACGGACTGCGCGAGTGGTTCTACGGCGGCGGCCGCGAGCAGTACGACGAGTTGCTGGCCGCAGGCAGCGAGTACGAAGTTGGCCTGGAGGAAGCTTCACGCCTGCAAGACCTGACCGCGCGCACGACTGACTTTGAGGAACGCGTGAAGCGCTATGCCGAGTTCTTCGAGGTCTATGTCGAAGGCGCGTACACCGTGCCGATCATTCACTATCCGCTCAACTACGCAGTCTCACCGGGCGTGCGACATACCGGCGACATCAACAGTCTGTTCCGAGGCTGCGACGGAGTCGGAGGGACGGCCGACATGCTGGCTGGGGTCTACAAGGTGGATACGTAGGGCCTATTCATATGAGGCGAGGAATCGAACAAACCTCCGTCATACCCGCGCTTGTCGCGGGTATCTCGCCGCCGTGAGCACCGGTGTCGGTGCTGGACGCCACGAGATTGCCGCGGCAAGCGCGGCAATGACTGCATGTTTGGGCACCGCTCGGCACAAATGTGAACACGCTCTAAGCGGGTAGCCCTGGAGTCCGGCCGATGATTAGCTACATCGGGGCACGCTTTCTCTCGTCGTTGTTGGTCCTCTTCATTGTCAGCGTGGTCGCGTTCGTCTTGATGAACGTGGTCGAGGGCGATCCGGCCCGGGCGATGCTGGAGCTCAACGCGACGGAGGAGAAGATCGCGGCCGTGCGGGCCAGTCTCGGCCTCGACAAACCCCTGCACGAGCGCTACGCGCACTGGATCTACAACGCTTTCCAGGGCGACCTCGGCCTGGCGCTGACATCCAGGATTCCGATCACCGAACTCTTCCGGGAGAAACTCGTCCCAACGATGCAGTTGGGTATTCTCGCCCTGATTGTCGTGCTCTGTCTCTCGATCCCGGTCGGCGTGCTGGCCGCGCTGCGGCCCGGCTCCAAGACCGAGGTAGCCGCCAGCACGACGATGATCGTGGGCGCCTCGATCCCGGAATATCTCAGCGGCATCGCGCTGGTCTACATCGTCGGCTTCGAGCTCGAATTGTTGCCGCGCAGCGGCTATGTGCCGTTAAGCGAGGACGTGATCGAGAGCCTGAAGCACATGGTGTTGCCCGTGATCGCGTTGTCGTTGATCTCGACCACGCTGGTGATGCGGCAGACCCGCTCGGCGATGATCAACGTGCTCCAGGACGACTACATCCGTACCGCCCGGGCCAAGGGACTGCGCGACCGGGCCGTGATCATCCGCCACGGACTGCGCAACGCAATGATTCCGGTGATCACCGTGTTCGGGTTCCAGGTCGGCGTGGTCTTTGGCGGCGCGGTGATCACCGAGCAAGTCTTCGCGATCCCGGGAATGGGCCGACTGTTCGTGCAGTCGGTCGTGCAGGTCCAGGACTACTCGGTCGTGCAAAACCTGGTCATGTTCTTCGCGATCATCACGGTCGCGGTCAACCTGCTGGTCGACCTGACCTACCCCCTGATTGACCCGCGCATCAGGCAAGGGATCAGCGCATGAGCGTTGCCGAGCCGGCCACGGATGCCGTTCAGATTGCCGCCCGGGAATCATGGCGGGACAACCCTCGGGTCGAGCTCGCGCTGCGCGTGTTGCGCATCTACGTACGTAACCGGCCGGCGGTGTTTGGCGCCTTCATCCTCTTCGGCCTCGGTATCGTCGCAGCCTTCGCCCCCTTCGTCGCCCCCTACCCCCCACTCGAGGCCGACCTCTGCAGCGAGTGCGTCTTCCAGGCGCCGACCCTGGAACACGTCGCCGGCACCGACCTGCTCGGACGCGACGTGCTCAGCCGGACCATCTTCGGCGCCAGGATCGCCTGGCAGGTCGTGGTCGTGGCGATCGGCGTGGCGATCTGCATCGGCGTGCCGACCGGCCTGGTCGCGGGCTACGTCGGCGGCAAGCTGGATGAGCTCTTGATCATGCGGATCGTCGACGCGCTCATGGCCATGCCCGCCCTGATCCTGATCCTGGCAATGACGGCGGCGGTCGGTCCCAACATCATCAACACGATGATGATTATCGGTATCGTCTGGTCGGCCGGCTACGCCCGGCTCACCCGCGGAGTGGTCTTGTCGATCATGCAAGAGCCGTATGTCGATGCGGCCAGATCAATGGGTGCCGGACCACAACGGATCATCCTGCGCCACCTGATGCCCAACGTAGTTGCTCCTGTTGTTGTGTTGGCCTCGCTCTCCGCAGCGGCAATCATTCTTGTTGAGGCGGGATTGAGCTTCATCGGCGCCGGCGTCCAGCAACCGACTCCGGCCTGGGGGGGCATGGTCTTCGAGGGCTACTCGAACCTCTTCCGCTCGGCCTGGCCAATCGCCGCACCGGGCATCGCCGTCGTGCTGATGGTAGTCAGCTTCAATTTCGTCGGCGACGGCCTCCGCGACGCCATGGATCCGCGGCTGCGCAACGTGCGTTGAACGCTCGAGCGCTAGTCGAAGGTGATGACGAAGCGGCCTCGGTGGCCTCCTTGTTTGAAAAGGCGGTGGGTTTCGGCGGCTTGCTCGGCTGGGTAGGTGGAGTTGACGCGGAGGGTGACCTGGCCGTCCTCGACCTGCTGGCGGAGGGTGTCGAGCAGGTCGGCGCGGCGGTCGTAGGTGAAGACCATGGTGACGTGGAAGTTGATGCCGCGCTGGCCGCCATCGGGTCCGGGCCAGCCGCGGACGCTGGCGTAGTGGCCGCCGTCGCGGATCGCGCCGAGGGCGAGCTCGTTCTGGACGGCGCCGTCGGCGAGGCCGTCGACGCCGTCGGGCGCGACCTGGCGGATCTGGTCGGCGATGTCGTCGCCGCGGGGGACGACGATGTCGGCGCCGAGGTCCTTGACCAGTTGGACGTCCTTCTCGGAGGCGTCGGCGATGATGGTGAGTCCGTCGGCCTTGCCGAGCTCGACCATGTATCCGCCGTAGCATCCGGCTGCGCCGGTGACGGCGAGGGTCTGGCCGGGCTGGAGGCCCATCTGGTCGAGGGACTGGCGGGCGGTGAGCGCGTTCATGGGCAGGGTGGAGGCCTCGGCGTGGGTTGCGCCAGCCGGGGCGCGGGTGACGGCGTCGGCCTTGAGCACGATGCTCTCGCGGTATGCGCCGTGGCTGCCGCGCGGGATGACCATGGCCATGACGGGGTCGCCGACCTGGAGATCGGTGTCGGTGTCGGGGCCGACTTCGTCGATGACGCCGGCGGCGTCCATGCCGGGGATGTAGGGCGGCGGGCTGGACTCGCGCAGGGCGTCGGCGCGGGCGCCGCCGCGGATGAAGGTGTCGGTGGGGTTGACGGTGGCGGCGTGGACGCGCAGGCGGACCTCGCCCGGTCCGGGGTGGGTTTCGGGCAGGTCGACGACCTGCAGGGCTTCGGGTCCGCCGAACTCGATCACTCCTACGCCGCGCATAGTGTTGCTCCCTGTCGATTGACTGCCGTTGGCGGGCAGGCTAGCCGACGCTACTGACTGGCCAGCTCACGGCGGGCGCGTTCGCGGGCGACCCACTCGGCGGCGGGTCCGTCGAACGGGGTGACGACCACGTCCACCTGGCGGATGTCGCCCTCGAACTCGAACGGCGGCTGGTAGCGGTCGCCGACGGGCGAACGTCGGTCGGCGCCGATGTCGAACTCGCCGTGTCCGAACAGGTTCTGGCGCTGGAGCGTGGTGATCTGTCCGGAGGCGGCGGTGTCGCCGTTGATCGTGAGGGTCAGGGTTGCCGGTCCGCGCGGGCCGTCGCTTTGCAGGGAGACGCCGATCTCGACCTCGCCATCGGAAATGGGCGCATCGCTCTGGAAGCGGAACCAGTCGTCGTAGGCGTGGTAGTCGAAGTGGAGCCGGTTGTCCTGGATGTAGAGCGTGCAGCCGCTGTGGATCGAGCCGCGATTGAAGATCACGCCCTGCTGCTCGGCTGAGTCGCGGACGCATCGGGCGGTGACGGCCCAGCTGCCGACGTCGAGCGCGGGCGAGACGTCGCGCTGGAGGTGGGTGATCGGCGGCGTGTAGCGGTAGCGGAAGTCGTAGTGCGGGCTGCCGGGCGCCTGCGAGGGTTGATTGATCTCCAGGGTGCGGTCGTCGAGCGGCAGGACGCCGTGCTTGCCTGCCTCGATCCACCAGCGATCGATCAGGGTGCGCAGGCGCTCGGGCTCCTCGGTGGCGAGGTTGTTGGTCTCGGAGAAATCTTCATCGACGTTGTAGAGCTCCCATTCGTCGTCGGACCAGTCGTTGCCCATGCGGTGCCAGGTGACGGCTTTCCAGCCGTTGTCCCAGAGTCCGCGGTGGCCGAGCATCTCGAAGTACTGGGTGTCTTTGGTTGTCTCGGCGTCGGGGTCGTTGAAGGTGTAGTTGAAGCTGGCGCCGGCGATCGGGAGCTGGCTACGTCCCTGGTAGGTGTCGGGGGCTTCGGTGTCGAGCGTGTCCAGGATTGTCGGCAGCACATCGGAGACGTGGTGGAACTGGCTTCGGATGCCGCCACGCTCTTCGATGCCCTGCGGCCAGTGTGCGATCAACGGCACGCGGACGCCACCGCCGTGCGTGTTCTGCTTGTACCAGCGCAGCGGTGTGTTGCCGGCCTGGGCCCAACCCCAGGGATAGTTGGAGGCTGAGCGCGGCCCGCCGATTTCGTGCAGGCGCAACTGCACTTCTTCCAGATCGTCGCGGGGACCGAAGAGGCGCGGTTCGTCGGAGACGCCGGTCGGCCCGCCCTCCTGCGAGGCGCCGTTGTCGGCCATCAGCAGGATCAGCGTGTTGTCGAGCTGGCCTGATTCTTCGAGGTAGTCGAAGAGGCGCCCGAGCTGCGCGTCGGTGTGTTCAAGGAAGCCAGCGAAGGCCTCTTGCAGCGCGACCGCGAAGCGCTGCGTGTTCGGTTCCATCTCGTCCCAGGCCTCGACGCCGCGGTTGCGCGGTGCGAGCTGCGTGCCTTCGGGCACGATGCCCAGCTCGAGCTGTCGTGCGAAGACCTGCTCGCGGACGGCGTCCCAGCCGATGTCCCAGCGTCCGCGCTGGCGCTCGATGCACTCCTGCGGCGCCTGGTGCGGGGCGTGGGTCGCGCCCAGCGCGAAGTACATGAAGAAGGGCTGATCGGGATAGATCGAGTGTTGGTCGCGCAGGAACTGCTGGGCCTGGTCGACCAGATCCTCGGTCAGGTGGTAGCCGTGCTCGGGCGAGCGGGGTGGCTCGATCAGCGTGTTGTCGCGGGTCAGTTCGGGGTAGAACTGGTCGGTTTCGCCGGGCAGGAAGCCGTAGTAGCGGTCGAATCCCCGTTGCAGCGGCCAGTCGTGGTAGGGGCCGGCCTGGCTGAGTTCCTCGCCTGGGCAGAGGTGCCACTTGCCTAGCGCAAAGGTGGCGTAGTGTTCGTCGCGCAGCAGTTCGGCCATCGTCGCGGCGTGCTGCGAGATGCGTCCGCGCGTGTTGGGATAGCCGTTGTTGAAGTTGGTCACCGAGCGCATCCCCACGCTGTGGTGATTGCGTCCGGTCAGCAGCGCGGCCCGCGTCGGTGAACAGAGCGGCGTGACGTGGAAGTTGGTGTAGCGCAGCCCGTTCTGGGCCAGGCGATCGATGTTCGGAGTCGGGGTCAGACCGCCGTAGCAGTTGAGGTGGGCGAACCCGAGATCGTCGAAGAGCACGATCAATACGTTGGGCCGATCCTGCGGCGCGGTGGTCATCGGCGGCCACCACGGTTCCGAGTCGCGGAACGTGCGGCCAATCTTGCCGCCAAAGTCTTCGCTCGTTGTCATGCCATTCCTCCCTTAATCGATCGGTCGAGCACAGCGGAAGCCGGTGTTGCTGGTCGCGCTGTCCGGGGTCAGCGCCATTCGCGCAGCCGTCCGATAGCGCAAGCAATAGCTCTCGTGGCAGAGGAAGCTACCGCCCTTGAGCACCTTCAGGTCGCCGTCTGGTGGTCCGCTCGGGTTGGCCGGCGGTGAGGGGTCATGGAACACGTCGAACCAGTCGCGGCACCACTCCCAAACGTTGCCCGTCGTGTTGAACAGGCCGAATCCGTTGGGCTGATACTGGTCGACCGGACAGGTTGCGTACCAGCCGTCCTCGGTGGCGTTCTCAGTCGGAAAGATTCCCTGCCAGACGTTCATCCGGTGTTGTCCGTCGGGGGTGAGTTGGTCGCCCCACGGAAATGGCTGCGATTCGAGTCCGCCGCGTGCGGCGCGTTCCCATTGAGCCTCGCTGGGCAGTTTCTTGCCGGCCCACTCGGCGTAGGCGACCGCGTCGTTCCAACTGACGTGGACGACCGGGTGATCGAGTCGTCGATTGATGTCGGTCTCTGGTCCCTCAGGATGACGCCAAGATGCGCCCTCGACCTGTCGCCACCAGGGGGCATCGGCTGCGCCTCGAGTGGGCAGGAAGTCATCCGGCAGGAGCCCGGCGAAGACGAACGACCAGCCGGTCAGCTCGGACTCCGTGCAGTAGCCGGTGTAGTCGACGAATGTTGCGAACTCTTCGTTGGATACGGCGCAGAGATCGATCTCGTAGGCAGAGAGCTCGATTTCGCGGAGGGGACCTTCACCGTCGCCGGGGTACGAGAGGTGGTCGACAGAGCCCATCATGAACGTTCCGGCGGGGATCTTCGCGACCAGGTCATCTTTGCTCCCTCCTCTGGAAGAGGGCGCGACCGAGGGGCGAAGGGGAGTGGGGGAGGGCTCCCCACTGTGAATACGCAGCATCCTCCCCGACTCTCGAGGGGAGGAATCGTCTCTTGAAGGCGGGCAGCAATGGCACATTGGGACGGTCGAACTATTGCGTGCGCTCAGCGGCTTGAAGGCGGCGCTGGCCGCTTCAGACCGGCGGCCTGGGGTCGATTGGCGTCGGTGTCTGACTTGCGGCCTCGATCTGTTCGGCGGCGGCGAGGCAGAGGTCTTCGCGCCAGCGGTCGGCGTAGACCTGCACACCGGTTGGGAGACCGTCGGCGACGCCAGTGGCCAGGGCGACGGCGGGCAGGCCGAGCACGTTGGCCGGGCTGATGAAGTGCGCGGTGGCCAGGGTGGTGTCCATGCCGGTTTCGGGATCCAGATCGGAGTCGATCGGCCAGGGCAAGCAGGTCCAGGTGGGTCCGATGGCGACAGGGTAGGCGGCGAAGAACTCGGACCAGACGCGGCTGAGACGGGACCGCTCCGCGTGGATGGCGGAATTGGACAGCGGCGCGGAGGCGATGCGTTCGCCGATCTGTCGTTGCACGGCAAGGAGCTGGGGGGTGAGCAACGCTTCCTGTTCCTGGAGGGCTTCCTCGTCCATGTCGGCGGTGATGACGTAGACCCAGATCTGATTGACCCGGTCCAGCTCGGGCGCGTGGACTTCTTCCACGCTCCAGCCGTCGGCGGCGAGCACCTCACCGGCGCGGCGGATCTCGGAGACGGTTGCGGCGGGCAGGTCGAAGCCGGGGATCTCGGTGACCAGCGCGGCTCTGCGTTCTGGCGGTTGGGGACCTTCGAGCGGGGCGTCGACGGAACGCGGGTCACGCACATCGCGGCCGGCGAGCACGGAGAGGCCGAGGCGGAGGTCGGCGACGGAGCGGGCCATGGGGCCTTCGACCAGCATCGCCTGGACGGCCATGCCGGCGTCGACGCCCATCGGGAGCACGCAGGGGATGCGACCGGCGGAGGGCTTGAGCGAGGTGATGCCGCAGCAGTAGGCGGGGTTGCGCAGGGAGCCGAGGATGTCGTTGCCGAGGCCGATGGGCGACATGCCGGTGGCCAACGCTGCGGCCTCGCCGCCGCTCGAGCCGCCGGGCGTGAGGGCGGGGTTCCAGGGATTGAAGGTGCGGCCGCGGAGCGGGTTATCAGTATCGAGGCGACCGCCCAGCTCGGGGAGGTTGGTGCGCGCGAGGGGGATCGCGCCGGCGCGCTTCATCCGTTCGACGACGGGCGCATCGCTCGGCGGCAGGGCGTCGGCAAGGGCCGGAATGCCGGAGGTGGTGGGCGAGCCAACGCAGTCGATGTTCTCCTTGATGGTGAACGGGACGCCGTGCAGCGGACCCGAGCTCTCGCTGCGGTCGGCGGCGTCGGCGCCGGCGAGCGCGGTCTCTTCGAGCACCAGTGTGACGGCGTTGACCTGGCCGTTGACCTCGGCGATGCGGTCGAGGTGGGCCTGCACCACTTCGCGGCTGGAGACTTCGCGGTCGCGAATCAAAGCGGCGAGTTCGACGGCGGTGCGTGTCCAGAGTGGAGCGGGCATGGGGATCTCCTCGTGGTCGGGTGCTCAGGCTAGTGCGAGGATGGCTGCTTCGCAGAGGTGACGGGCAGCGGATGGGCGCTTCGCGAGATCATCGGAGCCATGTTGGCAGGCCCTAGCCTGCGGCTGCGGCACGGGAGGGTTGGAACAGACCATGAAGATCACCGAGATTGAGACGTTTGTCGTCGACGCCGGTTGGCGGCCGTGGCAGTTTGTGGCGGTGCGGACGTCGGAGGGGATCACGGGGTATGGGGAGATCTCGGACGGCCGGACTCCGTACGGGATCGTGGGGACGATCAGCGACCTGGAGCCGGTCCTGGTCGGCCGTGATCCGCTCGCGGTGGAGGCTCGCTACTGGGATATGTACCGGATGGCGCGGCAGTCGCCGGGCGGAGTTGTGGCCAAGGCGATCGCCGGGGTCGAGCTGGCGCTGTGGGACATCAAGGGGAAGGCGCTGGGGGTACCGGTCTATTCGCTGTTCGGCGGTCCGACGCGGGAGCGGCAGTTGATCTACTGGTCGCACTGCGGTTCATCGCGGGCGGGCAACCACGACCGAATCAAGTGGCACAACGGCGAGGACTGGGTGGTGGGTGCTCCGCCGCTGCGGTCGATGGAGGATGTCACGGCGCTGGGCGCGGAGGTGCGAGGGAAGGGCTTCCATGCGCTGAAGACCAACGTGCTGTTCCCGGGCGACCCGACGCGGACGTTCGGCCTGCAGCAGGACGTGGAGAACATCGACAGCAACACGACTCCGGCGGTGCTGCGGCACGTGCCCGAGTACATCGGGGCGCTCAAGGCGGGAGCGGGGCCGGACGTGCAGATCGCGCTGGACATCAACTTCAACTGCACGCCGCTGGCGGCGCGGCAGATCTGCCAGTCGCTGGAGCAGCTGGAGATGATGTGGGTGGAGATCGACATGTACGACGCGGAGGCGCTGGCCGACGTGCGGCGCTCGACGACGGTGCCGATCACGTCGGGCGAGAACCTGTACACGGTGCGCGATTACCTGCCCTTCCTGGAGCAGCGGTCGATGGACAATGTGATGATCGACGTGTGCTGGCAGGGGTTCTCGCGCTCGCGGGACGTGGCGCTGCTGGCGGAGAGCTATGAGCTCAACGTGGCGCCGCACAATTACTACTCGCACCTGGCCTCGATGCATGCGTTGCACCTGTGCGCGACGGTGCCGAACGTGCGGATCATGGAGATCGATATCGACGACGTGCCGTGGAAGGACGAGATCACGGGCGGTCCGATCGAGATCGTCGACGGGCACCTGCCGCTGCCGACGAAGCCCGGCTGGGGCGTCGATCTGAATGAGGACCTGGCTCGTGAGAAAGTTTGGGAGCAGGGCCGCGGTCCGGGGTTTTCGTCGGGTCGGAACTAACCACGTGGGAATGAGGGAGAGCAGTTCATGAAGATCACCGAGATTGAAACGTTTGTCGTCGACGCGGGTTGGCGGCCCTGGCAGTTTGTCGCGGTTCGGACCTCGGACGGGATCACCGGCTACGGCGAGATGTCCGACGGCCGCAATCCGTATGGAATCGTCGGCACGATCGAGGACATGCTGCCGATCCTGATCGGTAGCGATCCGCTCGCGGTCGAGGCCCGCTACTGGGACATGTACCGGCTGGCCCGGCAGTCACCGGGCGGCATCGCCGCGAAAGCGATTGCCGGGGTCGAACTGGCGCTCTGGGACATCAAGGGCAAAGCGCTGGGCGTGCCCGTCTATTCGCTCTTCGGCGGGCCGACACGCGAGCGGCAAATGATCTACTGGTCGCACTGCGGCTCGTCTCGCGCGCGGAGCTACGACCAGATCCTCTGGGATAACGGGTCGGAGTGGGTGGTGGGCGCGCCGCCGCTGCGGTCGATGGAGGACGTGACCGCGCTGGGTGAAGAGGTCAGGGGCAAGGGATTCCACGCGCTCAAGACCAACATCGTCTTCCCCGGCGATCCGACCGGCGTCTACGGCCCCGGCTGGGGCGGCGTCGGCAACATCGACCGCAACGCGGTCCCCTCGCTGCTGCGCCACATTCCCGAGTACATCGGAGCGCTGAAGAAAGGCGCTGGCCCGGACGTGCAGATCGCGCTCGACCTCAACTTCAACTGCACGCCGCTGGTCGCCCGACAGATCTGCCAGTCGCTCGAAGGCCTGAAAATGATGTGGGTCGAGATCGACATGTACGAACCCGAGGCGCTCGCCGACGTGCGACGTCAAACGACGGTGCCGATCACGTCGGGGGAGAATCTGTACACGATCCGCGACTATCGGCCGTTTTTCGAGCATCGGTCGATGGACAACGTGATGATCGACGTGCCGTGGCAGGGATTTGCGCGGTCGCGGGATGTGGCGTTGCTGGCCGAGAGCTACGAGTTGAACTGCGCTCCGCACAACTACTACTCGCACCTGGCGACGATGCACGCGCTGCATCTGTGCGCGACGGTGCCGAATGTGCGGATTATGGAGATTGACATCGACGACGTGCCGTGGAAGGACGACCTCGGCGGAGGCCCACTGAACATTGTCGACGGTCACCTGGAGCTGCCGACGACACCGGGCTGGGGGATCGAGTTTGATGAGGATGTGGCTCGGAAGATGGTGTGGGAGAAGGGTCGGGGTCCGGGGTTCACGGCGAATCGACGGTAGTGGAAGTGTTTATCCTCAAACGGTGAACATCGACCGTGCCGTACAGCACGGCGGCCAGAGCTTGGAGAAAAGCAGTGCATGACATCGTGATCCGCAATGGACGCATTGTTGACGGGACGGGGGCTCCCGAGTTTGTCGGCGACGTTGCGATTGACGGCGACCGGATTTCTGCGGTGGTCCGCGAGGGCGAGGGGATCATCGGCGAGGGACGCCGGGAGATCGATGCGTCGGGCAAGCTGGTGACTCCGGGCTGGATCGACATCCATACGCACATGGACGCGCAGGTGTCGTGGGACCCCTACATGACGCCGTCCTGCTACAACGGCGTCACCACCGTGGTGATGGGCAACTGCGGCGTCGGCTTTGCGCCGGTGCGCGAAGACGACCGCGAGTGGCTGATGGACCTCATGGACGCAGTGGAGGACATCCCGGCGACGGCGATGGCGGTCGGGATTACGTGGGAGTGGGAGTCATTCCCGGAGTACCTGGATGCGATCGACGACAAGCCTCGGGTGATGGACATTGCGGCGCAGTTCCCGCACTGCGCGCTGCGCACCTACGTGATGGGTCCGCGCGGGGCCGACGACGTGCAGCCGTCCGACGATGAACTGGCGCACATGCGGCGTCTGGTGCGAGAGGGCATCGAGGCCGGCGCGGTTGGGTTCTCCTCCAACCGCCTGCTGGCTCACCGGACCAAAGAGGGCGAGCTGATTCCCGGCACGCTGGCGCAGTACCCAGAGTTGGAGGCCGTGGCCGAGGGCATCGAGCAGGGTGGCGGCGGAGTGTTCCAACTGGTCGGTCCGTTCGAGCGCGAGTGGGTCGAGGACATGGCTCTGACTCACGGCCTGACGATCACCTACCTGTCCGGCGAGGGCTCAGTCACCAACGGAGCCGGCTGGAAGGAAGGCCTGGAGAGCGTCGAAGAGGCAACCGAGCGCGGGGTGCGGATCTTCCCCCAGATCCGGGGCCGCGGCACGACGCTGCTGATGAATCTCGAAGGTTCGATCCACCCGTACACACTCAACTTCGCCTACCGCGACCTGGTCGAACATCTGCCTCTGGCCGAGCGCCTGGAGAAGATGCGAGATCCCGAGGTCAAGGCGCAGATCCTGTCCAGCGACTGGGATCTGACCAATGACGTGCGCAACAACGTCGAGAATGCTGAGGATCACCCGTTCCTGGTCGACACCACGCCGGGCAACTTGCTGCCCGGGCTGTTGGAGTTGGTGCTTGGCTCTCCGGAAACGGTGTACGTGCTGGGTGACCCGCCGGTGTATGAACCTGAATATGACCGATCGGTCGCCGCGCACGCCGAACGCGAAGGGCTAACCGCCGAAGAGGCCTTCTACGACTTGATGACCCAGAGCGACGGCTCGACCCTGTTGCTGGTCTACCTCGAGGGCTACTCGCAGGGCAACTTCGACTATCAGCGCGATCTGATGATGCACCCGCTGACTCGCAACGGCCTCTCCGACGCCGGCGCGCACGTGGCGGCCGTCTCGGACGCACACATGGTGTCGTGGAATCTGGCCTACTGGGGCCGTGATCGAACCCGTGGCGAGCGGGTGCCGCTGGAGACGATCGTGCACAAGCAGTCGGGCGCCAACGCCGACCTGTACCGCTTGCGCGACCGGGGCGAACTGGTCGCGGGCAAGCGGGCCGACGTGAATGTGATTGACTTCGAGCGACTGGAGACCGACGCGCCACAGATGGTCTATGACCTGCCCGAGAGCGCGAAGCGCTTCATGCAGCGCCCGACCGGCTACGTCGCGACGATCTGCGCCGGCGAGGTTGTGCTCGAAGATGACGAACTGACCGGCGCGCTACCGGGCAAGCTGGTCCGAGGTCCGCAGACGACGTAGGCCGCTGCGCGAGACTCGACCCTCTCATTCAAGGGGTTCCTTCCGGCTGCGGAAGGAACCCCTTGATCGTTGCAATCGCGTTTTGTAAGAGGCATACTCCCAGAAATTCGCGGCAAGCGAATCAGGTGGTGTGCGCTCGAGCGCCGCTGCCGGACTGGCAGGTTGGAGTGGAAAGGTTGTAACGAGCGAGTCCCGACCGCTGCCACGCACGAGAGACCCAACACAGAGCTAGAGAGACCGAACGATGACCGAACGAAACTACTGGCAGCGAATGCGCCGATCACGGATGAGCAGGAGAGCGCTGTTGCGCGCCTCTGGACGGGCGGGGGTCGGCGCGGCGGGACTTGCGCTGGTCGGCTGCGGCGATGACGACGATGACGACGCCGTCGCGCAGGTCCAGCAGCAACAGCAGCAGGCCCAACCGGCAGCTCAGCAGCAGCAGCAACAACAGCAACAGCAAGCCGCGCCCGCTGAGCAGCAAGAACAGCAGCAGGAGCAGCAAGCGGTGGCGCAGGCGCAGCAGGCCGAGCAGCAAGAGCAGCAGGCCATGCAGCAGCAACAACAGCAGCAGGAAGCTGTCGACCTGTCCCGCGAAGGCGAGACCGACTGGGAACGCACCGTGACCGTGGCCGTCCCCAACGCGGTTGGCGGCCTCGACGTGCAGGCGCCGGGCAACTACACGCTCAAGTGGAACGGCCCGCTGCACTTCGATCAGTTGCTGCAGTACGACCTCGTCACCCGCGAGATCGTCCCTCACGTCGGTAGCTTCGAGTGGATCGAGGATTTCACCGCGCTGCTCTGGCACGTCAATCCTGGCCACGCCTGGCACGATGGCACACCGCTGACGGCCGACGACGTCAAGTTCTCGATTGAGCGGGCCGGAGGTGAAGCGGGGTACAACGACAGCGGGACCTACGAGACAGGGATTGCGTACATCATCTCGGCGGTCAACGGCACGGCAGAGGTGATCGACGACTCGACGCTGCGCCTGCCGGTCAACACCGATGTCACGGCCCCGGGCAGCGTGGGCACGACGATGCCGCTCGTTCCGAGGCACCGGATCGAGGAACTGGGCGACGAGGGCTACAACCGCGACGGTCTGGCCAGCGGGCCGTTCATGTTGGACAATTTCGAGCCCGACATCGAAGTGCGCAGCGTGCGCAACGACAACTACCCGATCGGCTACGAGAACCTGAACCGCAAGCACCGTGCCTGGGCCAAGGAGATTGTGCAATCCGTGCGGCCCGAACCGGTTGCGCGTCTGGCGGCGCTGCAGGCGGGCGAGGCTGATGTCGCGCCCTCGCTCGAATGGGAGATCGTGCAGGACTTCGTCGACGAGCCCGGATTCGAGGTGCTCTTCGATCCGGGTTGCTGTCCACACACGATCTTCCCGAACACGCTGGTGCCGATGTTCGAGGACGGCTCGAATGCGTACCGCGACATCCGCGTCCGGCAGGCGATGAACCACGCCGTCGACGTGGAGACGATCTACACGGCGATCGCCACCGGTCGAGAACAACGCGCCTACGGCATTGGCACCCGGCAGCTGGGCGGGATGCAGCCCGAACAGTCGGGTCCGCTGACGATGGAGTACAACGTCGAGAAGGCGATGCAGCTGATGGACGCCGCCGGCTATGCCGAGGGCTTCGAGTCGGACTTCTACGGGACGGCCGGCTTCTTCGCCTGGACCGACCAGATCGCGCTCTCGGTGCAGCAGTATCTCGACGTGGTCGGGATTCGGACCAACCTGCAGCTCGACCCGCTGCCCGACTTCCGGGCGCGGATGGCCCAGCGTGACGTGCCGGGGCTGCACTACTACTTCACCAACCAATCGCCCGACCCGTTCCAGGTGATCAACGCCGAGGTAGCGGAAGGCGGCACGTTGTCCGTGGCCGAGTACCCGGACTCAGGCATCCAGGAACTGGTCGAAGCCCAGCGCTCGGAGTTCGATCCAGCGAAGCGCAGGCAGTATCTCAATGAGCTCGCTCAGTTGATCTACACCAACGCCTCGTGGCTTTTCCTGTTCGAGACCGTCGGGACCGGCCTGATGTCCGACACCCTCGAATGGGATATGAAAGGAAACTCGCGAGACTACGGCGGTCTGTGGGGCGTTCGTCCGCTCGTGACCTAGTGTCGACCGCTCCCTGCAGGAAGGCCGGACATGGGTCCGCAGAGCATCTCTACGATCCTTGTTTCGCGCCTCCTGCAGGGGATCCTGGTCGTCTTCGTCGTCATCTCGGTCGTGTTCCTGGTCTCACGACTGGCGCGCAACCCGGTTGAGTATCTGACGACCGACGAAACGACGGAGGAGGAGAAGGAGCTGCTCAAGGAGCAGCTCGGGCTGACCGGACCGATCGGCATCCAGTACGTCAACTTTCTGGTTGACGCCGTTCAGCTGGACCTGGGCAATTCGTTCATCAGCGCCCGACCGGCACTGTCAGAAGTCGGCAGCCGTGCATCGAAGACTTTGCAGCTTGGCGCGTCGGCGTTGATCTTCTCTCTGGTTCTCGGCGTTCCCCTGGGCATCATCGCAGCGCTGTATCGGGCGACGCCGACAGATTGGGTGGCTCGGTTCCTGGCCGTGCTCGGTCAGGCGATCCCCAACTTCTGGTTGGGGCTGATCCTGATCTTCTTTTTCGCGGTTCAGCTCGACCTGATGCCGACCGGCGGCAGCGGCGGGGTCGAACATCTCGTCCTGCCGACGATCACGTTGGGGCTGTTGGCTTCGGCCATTTCGATGCGGCTGACGCGCTCCGGCATGATCGATGTGATGGGGACGGACTTCGTCCGTACGGCTCGGGCGAAAGGCCTGCGCGAGTCGACGATTATCTGGCGCCATGCGCTGCGTCACGCACTGCTGCCGGTGGCGACGATCCTGGGGATCCAGGTCGGCTACATGATCGCCGGCACAGTGATCGTCGAGCAGGTCTTCGCCTGGCCAGGTATCGGTCGGTTGATGCTGCACACGATCCTGGTCGGTGACTTTCCCGTCATGATCGCCGGGATCCTGGTCATTTCGACCAGCATCGTGGTCGCCAACATCCTGGTTGATCTGTCCTATCCGATCATCGACCCGCGGATCCGATCGGGGGCTCGCTGATGGCGGCGCGGGCGGCCGCAGCTGCCCCGGCCTCTCTGCTGCGCGGCGTGCGACTGGGCGGATCCTGGCAGCGTGCCCTGCTGCTCGCGCCGGCGGTGATCATTCTGCTCGCGTTTCTGACTGCCGGAATCTTCGCTGATCTGCTGTCGGCCTACGACCCGGAACAGATTGTCCTGCAGGAACGTCTGATTCTGCCGGCGTTCCAGGACGGCGGGAACATCGCTCATCCACTCGGAACCGACAATCTCGGACGAGACATCCTCGCTCGCGTCATGTACGGGGCGCGGGTGTCATTGCTGGTCGTGGTCACCTGTATTCCGGCGTCGGCGCTGATTGGGACGCTCTGCGGCCTGCTGGCGGGCTGGCGGCTGGGCTGGTGGGACCGCTTCCTGATGCGCATCGTGGATGTGCAGCTGGCGCTACCGGCGATCCTGTTCGCGTTGCTGATTTCGGTGGTCTTCGGAGCCAGCCTGCTCAACGTGATCCTGATCATCATCATCTTCAGCTGGTCGGGCTACGCCCGGCTTGTGCGGGCCGATGTGCTGTCTTTGCGCGAGCAGGAGTTCGTGGTCGCCGCGCGGGCCAGCGGGGCCAGCGACCGGCGCATCCTCTTCCGGCACGTGCTGCCCAACATCGTCAACACGATCGTGATCATGGCGACGCTGGATGTGCCCTCGGTGATCCTGATCGAAGCTGCGCTCAGCTTCCTCAACATCGGCGTGGCGCCGGGCACGCCGTCGTGGGGAGCGATGATCTCGGAGGGCCGCAACTTCATGACGATTGCCTGGTGGCCGATCTGGATGCCGGGGATCGCGATCCTGCTGGTCTCGTTGACCGGCAACCTGTTCGGCGACTGGCTGCGGGACAGGCTCGATCCGCGCTTACGCAACGTGCGTTGACCGTCAATACCGGACCCCGCGATAGCATCGAAGCGCTGCATCGGCTGGGCTGACTCAAGGAGCGCTTCGATGACTGAAATTACCGCCGTTCGTTCGCGCATGCTGCGGATTCCGCTCGACCACCCGACCTCGTTTTCCAACCGCACCGTCTACCACCGCGACCATCCCGTGGTCGAGGTTGAGTGTGACGACGGGCATGCCGGGATTGGGTTTTGCTATGCGGGCAACTCCAACGGGCAGCTGGTTACCTCGGCGATCGACAACCTGTTCGCGCCTCTGCTGGTCGGGCAGGACCCGTTCCGGGTCGAGGGTCTGTGGGCGGAGATGTACCAGGAGTCGCTGCTGCATGGTCGCGCCGGCTCGACGATTCGAGCGCTGTCGATGCTGGACATCGCGCTCTGGGATCACAACGCCAAAGCGGCGGGGCTGCCGCTGTACAAGCTGCTCGGCGGCTACTACGAGGACACGGTTCCGGCTTACGCATCGGGCGGCTACTACCTCGAGGGCAAGGACCATGAGGGTCTACAGCAAGAGTTGCTGGGCTACGTCGAGATGGGCTTCGACGCGGTGAAGATCAAGGTGGGTCGCCTCTCCGTGCGCGAGGAAGCATCGAGGATGCAGGCGGCTCGCGAGGCGGTCGGGCCCGACGTCCACATCATGCTCGACGCCAACAACGCCTGGTCGAACCTCGAGGACGCGCTGCGATACATGGCCGCCTATGAGCCGTCCAACCCGTACTGGATGGAAGAACCGTTCTCGCCCGACGCCATTGGTCTGCACGCGAAGCTGGCCCAGCGAACCGGCGTACCGGTAGCGACCGGTGAGATTGAGGTCGGGCGCTGGCGGTTCAAGGATCTGATGGACCAGGACGCGGCGATGATCCTTCAGCCCGACGCGGCGGTGCTCGGCGGAGTGACCGAGTTCCGGCGGATCGCCAACACCGCGGCATCCTACGGTGTCTCGATCTGTCCGCACTGGTTCCACGATCTGCATCGCCACCTGGTTGCGGCTTCGCCAAACGCGACTTACGTCGAGTTCTTTCCCGACGACCAGGTGCACAACTTCCGCAACGTGATCGATCGGCAGACGGAGGTCCGCGACGGTCGGCTGGTCTTGCCGGATACGCCGGGTCTGGGGTTTGAGTTCCTGCCTGAGGCGCTGGAACGCTACACCGTCACCGAATAGGGCCTCAGGAAGCGACGACTACGCCATTCGCGATCGCGAGTTCGCCCTGGTGGTTGCGCATCTCGTAGAAGACGGTTTCTCGGTCTCCGTCGTCCCTGACTTCGAGCGCATTGACCGTCACATCCTTGCCGGGGATGACCATGCCCCGGAACTGGCCGGCGAAGCGGCGGACTCGGGTTGGATCTCCGTCGAGGTTGCGGTTGATGACTTCCCGCAGGGCGATGACGATGTTGGCCGAGCCGTGGAGGATGATGTCGGGCAGGCCGGCGGCCAGGGCGACCTTGCGCTCGGTGTGGATCGGATTCCAGATGTCGGCGCACTCGGTGTAGACGTGCGGCGCCTGCGGGTCGATGGGGAAGGTCGTCGACCAGACGGGGTCGCCGGTTTCGGTTGAGCGCTCCGGTAGCGGCGGGGCTGAGGCGATCTCGGCGTCGTCGCTGGCGAGTTCTGCGCCTCGGGTGATGCCGCCGGTGTCCATGATTGCGATTTCCTCGCCGCTGCTGTCGCGGAAGGTGAATCGTTGAGCGCTGAGTACTCCGGGACGGACCTGCTTGACGGCGACGCTCTGTCCCTGGCTGGTGATGACGTCTCCCTCGCGGGCGTGGCGGATGAACTGGACGTCGGCCCAGGCATGGACACCGCGTCGGACTAGCTCCAACGGAAACTCGACATCAGGCGTGAAGCGGCTGTTCCACTGCCAGCTGAAGACCATGCCGGGGTGCGCAATCAATCCGCCGGGCCGGTCGTCCTCGAAGTAGACGGGGTTGAAATCGTCGACACCACCGGCGAATGCCGTGATTGAGCGGGCGGTGACCTCGAAGGACCTGGCGATCGTGTAGCGCCCCACATCTGAGGTCATGCGCAGGTCGGGGGACACGGTCTCCGTGGTCATACTCTTGGCCTCTCCGGCGACTCGGACTTGTGCTCGTACCGATCCCAGTGGAGGACCTCGTCCAGGGGACGGCGGCGGATCGGGCCGAAATTGCCGGTCGGCCAGCCGAGCGGGATCAGGACCATGGGCAGGATGTGATCGGGCAGGTTGAGGACCCTGGCAGCTTCATCGCGCTGGTCTCCGATGAATGCGAGCGTCGTCGGGACCGAGCCAACGCCGAGGGCGCGAGCCGCAAGCAGCAGGTTTTGCACCGCGCCCCAGACCTCGGTGGCCGCGCCTGCGCCGACGGCGAAGGTGTCCGCAGGCGTGACCACCGTGTCGGCGCAGGCGATCACGACGGCCGGCACCTCGTGCAAGTGGTTCATCTGGTGCTCCACGGCGGCGAGGAAGCGCTCGCGACGCCCCTGGTCGACGTGCGGGTTGGCGGCATCGCGATTGTTGTCGAGGTACCTCGAGACGCCTCGGCGGTTGAGGTCGGCGAGCTGCTGCTTGACCTCGGGATCGCGCACGACGACCCAATGGCGGGCCTGGCGATTCGAGCCGCTCGGTCCGAGGTGGGCGGCCTCGATCAGCTGGACCAGGACATCCTCGGGAATGGGGTCGGGCTTGTAGCGCCGCATGGCGCGCGCGGTCTGGATGACGTCGAAGAATTCCATGCTGTTGCTCCAGTTCGATTAGTCGCCGTATGAGATCAGTTCGACCAAGTTGCCGTCCGGATCGCGGGTGTAGACGCTGACGCCTTCTGCTGTTCCGGAGGCTCGTCCGCCGACGCGACCGGCGGGGCCTTCGATCACCTCGCAACCGGCTGCCTCGATTGCGGCGGCGGCGGACTCGGGTGTGCCGTCCCAGACGAAGCAGAAGTCGCCGCAGCCCGGCTCTGCGGTCGGACCGCGCAGTTCGAACTCGGGGTTTTGCCAGAGCTTCGGGTCGTGGACGTTGATCTTCTGGTCGCCGCAGGCGATGGCGAAGATTGGGAATCTGCCATCTCTCCACTCATCCTCATGGACGATCTCAAATCCGAGAGTGCGATAGAAATTCAACAACGCTTCAGGATCGCCCGCCGGGATCGCGACGTGATCCATGCCGGTTACCGCCATATCCGCCCCGTTTCGCTGCAGCGCCGACGCTGCTCTGCTGAGCGAAGACTAACCCTTCACGCTGTTATCCTTGCCTCGCCCGCAAACAGATTCCCAACCACTACCACAATCTCTGGAGCGACGATGCCCGATATCTCCGCCGACGATCCGTTCCCGCGCAAGCGATTGACCATTGGCGAGACCACGATGGCTTACGTCGACGAGGGCACTCCAGACGGTGACGCGATCATCTTCCTGCACGGCAACCCGACCTCGTCCTACCTGTGGCGCAACATCATGCCGCACGTGTTCGAGTCGGGGCGATGTCTGGCGCCCGACCTGATCGGCATGGGGGTGTCCGGCTCGTCACCGTCAGGCTCGTATCGGTTTGTTGACCACGCGGAGTGGGTGGACGCCTGGATCGACGGCATGAACCTGGGCGACAACCTGACCTTCGTGATCCACGACTGGGGCTCGGCGCTGGGCTTCCACTGGGCGAACCGGCACCGCGATCGGGTTAAGGGGCTGGTCTACATGGAGGCGATCGTCCGACCGGTGACCTGGGACGAGTGGCCCGAGGCGGCGGCGCGAATCTTCCAGGGCATGCGCTCGGAAGCCGGCGAGTCGATGGTGCTGGAGAAGAACGTCTTCGTCGAGCGGATCCTGCCGGGCAGCGTGCTGCGAGGTCTGACCGAGGAAGAGATGGAGGTCTATCGGCTGCCATACCGCGAGGAAGGCGAATCGCGTAGGCCGACGCTGACGTGGCCACGAGAGATTCCAATCGACGGCGAGCCGGCCGATGTGGCCGAGATCGCGCAGAGCTATGCCGACTTCCTCGCATCGGGCGATTCGGCGCACGTCGCGAAGCTGTTTGTGAACGCCGAGCCGGGCGCGATCCTGACCGGTGCGCAGCGCGAGTTCTGTCGGAGCTGGCCCAACCAGACCGAGGTCACCGTCGCGGGCAACCACTTCATCCAGGAAGACTCACCGCATGAGATTGGAGCAGCGATCCGGGACTGGTACTCCGGGATTTAGCTAGGACACGAACCGATGTCGGAGATCACGAACGCCGAAGCGGCGCACGCCGAATTGGACCAGGCCAGCGAGGAGTTCCGCGAACTCGTCACGGGACTGTCCAGCAAGGAATGGAACCGGAAGAGCAACAACGCCGCCTGGACGAATGGCCAGCTCTGCTGGCACATCGCCTTCACCGCGAGCGGAGGCACGCTGCGGGTGGCACGATTGCGCCAGAACAAGGACATGAAGCCGCCTGGGCCGCTGATGGCGGTCCTCAACGTCGTCAGCCTGTGGCTAGTGCGCATCCGATCGCGCGGCGCGACGCCCGATTCGGTGCTGGCCTTCTTTGAGGATCGCCTGTCGATGACGCGCGGAGTGATCGATACGGTCGCCGACGACGAGTGGGCCAACGGCGGCGTTTTCCTGGGCGAGCCGATGACCGTTGGCAGCTCCTTCGGATTCCTGCGCCAACACGTCAGTGAGCACGCGGCGGAGATGCGGCGCGACTAGGCCGTCGGCGCAGCGTCTGCGCTGAGTTCGGCGGTAATCCTCGATCGCGATCCGCCGATACGGGTAACGAACAGGACTGAACCATGTCAGAGATCACCAACGCTGAGGAGGCTCGCGCCTCGTTGGAACAGGCGCGCTCGGAGTATCGAGAACTCGTCCTTGGGATTTCCGAGGAGGAGTGGAATCGACAGAGCAATAATGCCGGCTGGACGAACGGTCAGCTCTGCTGGCATGTCGCCTTTGGAGTGGGAGCCGGGGGGCAGTCGCTCTCCCGGCTGCGCAAGAACAAGGGCATGGACCCGCCCGCACCGCTGATGGCGGTGATCAACTTCGCCAGCCTGTGGTACGTCCGCATCCGTTCGCGCGGCGCCACCGCGGAGTCGGTGCTCGCGTTGTTCGACGAGGGTTGCGGCAAGATGCAGCAACTGGCCGACGGCATTGGCGACGACGAGTGGGGCAACGGCGGTGTGGTGCTCGGCCAGGAGACGACGGTCGGCGGCGTATTCGCGTTTCCCAGCGAACACATCAGCGAACATGCCGCCGAAATGCGACGCGATTAGCTAGCAAGCACGCAGATGCCCTTGAGTTCCGAGGAGATCTTCGAGCGCTACCCGCCACTGCGCGACATGGAAGCGGTCCCGCTCTTCCAGGAGCTCGGCTACCGCTTCAGCGACGCGGGCGAAGGCTGGTGCGAAATCACTCTGAGCGCGTCGCCGAAGACGCACAACCTCTACGGCATCGTCCATGGCGGCGTATGGCTATTGGTCGCGGATTCGGCGATGGGCGGCGCGCTGGGCACGATTCAGGCCGAGGGTGAGCGGGTGATCACCGCGCAGTCGGAGTTCCGCTGGCTACGCGGTCTGGATGGCGACGTCATCCGTGCTCGCGCCGAAGTGATCCGTCGAGGGCGGACGCTGAGCCACTGCTCGGTTGACCTTTATGACGATCAAGGCCGCCACATCGGTCACGGCAATGGCACCTATGTGATGCTTCCGCCCGAGACATGAGCGGCGGTTGGCGAAGCTCTACCCTAGGGCTCCAATGGACCGCTGACCGGGGGAAGGACGTATCTGCATGGCCGGACGACTGGATGGCAAGATCGCATTGATCACCGGTGGCGCGAGGGGCCAGGGCGCAGCCGAGGCGACGCTGTTTGCAGAAGAGGACGCGACGGTGGTGATCACCGACGTGCTGGACTCGGACGGAGAGGCCACGGCGGCGGGCAGCGACGCCATTCGTTACCTGCACCACGACGTGACCAACGAGGACGAATGGATTTCCGTGGTCCAGGATGTGCTCGAGGACCATGGCAAGATCGACGCCTTCATCAACAATGCGGGCATCTACCGCCAATCGCCGATCGCCAGTCTCTCCGTCGAGGAGTACATGGAGGTGATCAACATCAATCAGGTTGGCGTCTTCCTCGGCCTGAAGCACGTGGGACCGGTGATGTGCGAGGCCGGATCGGGTTCGATCATCAACATCTCATCAATCGCCGGTATGCGCGGTGGGCCTGGCTCGCTGGCCTACTCGGCCTCAAAGTGGGCTGTGCGTGGGATGACCAAGGTCGCGATGGGAGAGTTCGCGCCCGCCGGTGTTCGGGTCAACTCGATTCATCCCGGGCTGATCGAGACGCCGATGCTGCATCAGCTACCGGCGATCGAACAGGGGCTCACTGACCAGTTGGTTCGCCGAATTCCCTACGGCCGGATCGCCGAGGCCGTTGAAGTCGCCAAGCTGGCGCTATTCCTCGCTTCGGATGACTCCGAGTACATGAACGGCACCGAGTTCATCATCGACGGCGGGATGATTCAGGGAATCTGAACGGACAGTCCTGTGATCCTGGCTGCATCATGAGCGCTCCCCCCGTCCAATACACGCGGACAGAGGACGATGTCGACATCGCCTGGGTAGAACAGGGCCGCGGCAAGCCATTGGTTGTGTCGACCGGACCGATGCTGCCACTCAACGTCGGTTGGGACCCGGGCGGAGTCTGGGAACGGCTTTCTCAGTCATTCCGCGTGATCCGATTCGATCCCCGTGGCTGCGGTCTGTCAGAGCGCGACGGCGTGTTCGGTTCGTTCCACGATGAGGCGATGGATCTGGCGGCCGTGGTCAATGAAGTGGGGGCGCCGAGGGTGGCGCTGATGGGCCACTACATTGGCACGCCGGCTGCCGTGATTGCGATGCTGAACGAGCCGGAGCGATACACACACTTGTTCCTGCACTTGCCAATCCCCATGGGCGGCGACCGGTCGGGTATGACGCAACACAGCGAAGTCAGCGATCTCATAGACAAAACGGTGGAGAATCTGCTGCGGTTGGGTTGGCAGCACCACGACGAAGCGGCTCGGCGCGCGTTACTCACGATGATCGCACCGTCCGCCGACGAGGACACGTTGCGCAATCTGTCGCAAATGATGCATCACTACCCGTCCATGACCCGCTTGTTCGGTCTGGTTCGAGAGATGCGAGATCTTGATCTACGAAAGGAGTTGCGCGACGTTGAGATACCGACCCTGATCTCCATCCCGTCGGAAGAGGAGGGCTTTGACGGGGGATACAGTTCGATGGGCCGCGATTGGGCACGAATCATCCGCGGCGCGCGATTGATCGTGGCGACCGACCACACGCCGGTGCTGGTTGACCACGCCCCCGCCATCTCGCAGATCGCCGATGCACTTGAGGACTTCATCGGTGTTGACGAAGCAATCCGGACGGCCGGCGAGGCGACGCGCACGATTTTGTTCACCGACATTGAGGGATCGACCTCGATGGTCGACCGGTTGGGCGACGATGGGGCGCGAGCGATCACCCGCGAGATCGAACAGCTGACTCACACAGCGATTCGTGACCACCAGGGCGTGCTGGTGAAGACGATGGGCGATGGCGTGTTGGCATGGTTCGGGGCTGCGTCGGCGGCGGTCGAGACGGCGGTACAGATTCAATCGCAACTCGCGACACACGAGCGCTATAGCGATGTCTACGTCCGGATCGGCATGAGCGCCGGCGAGCCGATCGCAGAATCGGACGATCTATATGGAGCCACGGTCAATCAGGCGGCGAGAATCATGTCGATGGCGCAAGGTGGCCAGATCCTCGTCTCTGATCTCGTTCGTGGACTGCTCCAGGGGCGCAGATTCCGCTTCGAGGATCGAGGCAAACATCAACTCCGCGGGTTCCGCGACTCGATCCAGATCTTCAGCGTTGACTGGCAGGGCGCGTCGGGCGACAGCACGCCCCTGGAAGGGACAAACCAATGACTGAGATGACCAAGCGTGAACGCGTTCGCGCCGCGATTTCGGGCGATCCGGTCGACCGACCGCCGGCGTCCCTCTGGGGACACGACTTCTTGCGCGAGTGGAGCAACGACGAGCTGGTCGGCGCGACCTGCGAACAGTACGAGGCGTACGACTGGGACTTCATCAAGATCAATCCTCGATGGTCGATGTTCCCCGAGGCCTGGGGCGCCGTCTATTCGCCACCGAAGGAGCAGACGAACCAGACGTTGGTGAGCGCGGCCCTGAATGAACTCGATGAGCTTCATGACGTCGTACCTGTCCATGCCGAGCGCGGTGTGTTCGGAGAACACATCGAATCCACCCGCCTAGTGGTCGAGCGGACCGAGGGTGAGGTTGACGTCGTGCAGACCGTGTTTTCGCCGATGGCAACGGTTGGACTGATGTTCGGTCATCCGCGGGCCTTCAAGCAGGCAGCGGCCGAGGCCCCGGCTGCCGTACACGGGGCGATTGCCCGAGTGACGGAGACGATCATCAACTACAGCCGGGCCAATCTGAACGCTGGCGCCTCAGGCGTCTTCTACGCGCCGCTGCAATGGGCCAGCCATGCCAACTCGACGCCCGACTTCTACCGCGAGTTCGGCCGTCCTTACGACCTACAGGTCCTGGATGCGATCCGCGACGCCGAGTTCAACATCCTCCACGTCTGCTTTAACAACAACATGCTGACCGACGTGCTCGACTACCCGGTCCACGCATTCAACTGGGACGACCGGGACGAGAGCAACGCCAGCCTGGCCGATATCTGGTCGGCGACTGACAAGGCCGTGATGGGCGGTGTCAGTCGGAGCGGTCTGGGGGAACTCGGCCCCGACGAGATTCGCGCACAAGCGTCGGAAGCGGCGAGCGTTGGGAGTACGAGAGTCTTCGTCACCGGCGGCTGCTCAATCCCACCGCACACGACGCACGAGAACCGCGCCGCCGTGGCGGCCGGCGCTCGCGGAAACTGACATATATGCCGGCTAGCTCGTCGGAATCCGATAGAGGTCGGAGGCGTTTCTCTCCAGCACCGCGGTCCTCACTTCTGGATCAAGATCGCCGAGGACGTTGGCGATGTGCTCCTGGCTCCTGGGGTAGAGGCAGGTCGGGTGGGGGAAATCGGTCTCGAAGAGGACGTTCTTGACGCCGATCTGCTCGATCACCTTGCGCGGACCGAAGTCCTCGAACCAGAAGCAGGCCCAGATGTTGCGGCGGAACTTCTCCGTCGGACGCAACTCGTGGTGTTTGACTTCCGTCGGGACCATCTCGTCCCACTGGTATTCGCAGGCCTCGAGCAGGAAGGGGATCCAGCCGATCCCGCTCTCGACCGAAACAAACTTGAGCCGCGGGAACCGCTCCAGCACGTCGCTGTAGAGCAGGTTGGAAATCATCCGCGCGTTGTCGATGTAGATGTTGGCCGCGCCGATCGCGAGCTTGCACTCCGGGCCCATCGATTCCCACGGCGACGAGACGAACGGCGAGGGAGCGCCCTTGGCCCCTCCGGAGCCGATGTGGAAGTTGAGCACGACATCGAGGTCCTGGGCGAGTTCGAAGAACGGGTCCCAGTGCGAGGTGCCGTAGTCGGGCAGGTCGAACTTCTCCGGCGTGTCGCAGATCGTGTAGCCGCGCGTGCCGTACTCCTCGACCGTGCGGCGCATCTCGGCCAGCGTCGCGTCAAGGTCCCAGAAAGGCAGTAGCGCCTGCGGGAACAGGCGGCCGCCCGACGTGGTCTGCCACTCGCCCATTGCGTCGTTGTAGGTAGTCACGCAGGCGTTGCGCAGTTCCTGGTCGGGAATGTTGAGGAAGTTTGCCGACGCAAATCCTGAAATGTTCGGGTAGACGATCTGCGCGTACAGCCCCAAGCGCTCCATCAGCTCCAGCCGTGCGGGCACTTCGTATGCAGCGGCGTCGAGACGCTCGAAATCGTGTACGCCGAGGATGCCGAGCACCTTGTCGCCGCTGCTCTCCACGACCGACAGGCCCACCGGGCCGAGCGGCACGTCGCCGTCAACGAACCAGAAATGTTCGCCGTCGATCTTGCGCAGCTGCGGCATCCGGTCTCGTAGTGTGGCCGGCGCGCGCGAGGTCCAGAGGTCGGGCGGCTCGGTGACGTGCGAGTCGCAGTCGATCACGTTGATGCCCTGAATCGCGTTGAGCATCGGATTCTCGTGGACGGTCGGATTGGCGCTGACCATGACGCTGCCTTTCGATGGATGCCGGACCCCGAGATCAAGGGCAATGCTATGCGATTGGTTTAGTCGCTGCCGACGCGTTGGGCGAGCGCCCCAGCGGCAATACATGCGCCAGCCGCGATGCCCATTGTGAACAGGAGCCAGGGCCAGAAGAGCTCGGCGGTGCCCCACGAGTCCGACCCGACGCCTGAGGCATTGGCCCCGTACTCAAGCCACCAAGCGAAGAACACGTAAAGCGCCAGCGCGACGTTCAAGGGACTGAGCACGGGACCGCCAAAGCCGCGTCCCACGATCCAGCGACTGAGCAGGGCCATGAAGGTGAGTGCCGCGCCCCATGTGAGCGCCGCCTCGGGCACGCTGGCCTGACTGTGCCACATCGCCAGGTGCAGCCCGAACGCAAACAGGGAGAACAACAACCACCAGGCCGCCAGTGGGTTGACTGCGTACGGGGCGATGGCGCGAGCGCCCAGCAGAATGCCGCAAAACAGGAGTGAGAACGGCCAGTAGATCGGTTCGGCCGCGAAGATCTCACCGAGGCTGGTGAAGCTAATCAGCATCTCACCGACCACCAGGCCGGCCACGCCCAGCACGACCACCAGATTCTCTGTCGCAAGCAGGTCGCCTCGCAGCGGCCGCAGCGTCAAAGCGCGCGAAATGAGCAGCAGGGAGATCAGCATCGCGGCCCAGCCGGCGGACAGCTCGGGGCCAGCCCCGCTGATCTCGAGGAAAGTCTCAAGCAGAAAAACCAGTACGGCGGCGATGATCACCGTCCGCCATCCGGTGTCATCCCAGATGCCGCGCAACGTTCCGACCGGATCGTTCAGAATCTGTTCGCGATGCAGCATGGCCATCTCCCCTCGGGACCGGTGTCTGTTGGTGGGAACGTAAGGCTTTGAAATCCGGCATGCCGTACGTTGCGGGCAACCCAATACACAGAGCGAGGAGCGAAGTATGGGAGTACTCGACGGGAAAGTCGCGTTGATTACAGGAGGAGGTTCGGGGATCGGCCTGGCGACATCTCAACTGTTCGCGTCGGAGGGTGCTCAAGTCGCGATGTTCGACCGAAACGCCGATCTGGTCAACGAGACCGCCCGCGAAATCGGTTCCAGCGCGTTCGCGATTAGCGGCGACGTGACCAGCGAGGACGACGTTGCCCGCATGGTTGCGTCATGCGTGGAACGCTTCGGCCGACTCGACATCGCCTTCAACAACGCCGGCATTGCCGGGGCCGCGCCGATTCACGATCACGAGTTGAGTCACTTTCAGCACGTCATCGATGTCTGCCTGACCGGCGTCTTCCTCTGCCTCAAACACCAGTCAAAGCAGCTCATCGCCCAGGGCCAGGGAGGTTCGCTGATCAACACGGCGAGCATCAACGCAACCCAGGCGACCAAAGGTCTCAGCGCTTACTGCTCGGCCAAGGCGGGCGTCGCCATGCTGACCAAGGTCTCGGCGCTGGAGTTGGGTGAACACGGCATCCGCGTCAACGCCATCGGCCCCGGTCACACCAGGACACCGATGACGGAGCGCGCCCGGGACGTGGAAGGATTCGACGAGGCGATGATCGGCGCGACCCCGCTGGGCCGGCTTGGAGAGCCTGAGGACCTTGCCCGGATGGCGCTCTTCCTCGGCAGCGACGCAAGCCCGTGGGTCTCGGGCCAGCTCTTCTACGTGGACGGTGGAATCACGGTGAACGAGCTGCCGCCCGGGTTCAATCTGCTCGAAGCCCAGCCGAGGCAACCACGCGGCGACTAGCGAAATGGCTTCCGTCGTCGCCCCGTTCCGTCGCTGCGAGCGCGGGAGTAGCGGCGATGGTGAGTGATCCAATCAAGCAGACAGGAGCGAACGATGGGACAACTTGATGGCAAGGCCGCGTTGATTACCGGCGCGGCTTCGGGAATTGGACTGGCAGCGGCGAAGCGCTTCGCTGAGGAGGGCGCACAGGTTGCGCTCGCCGACCGCAACGCGGACGGTGCAGCTGAAGCGGCGCGAGAAATCGGCTCGCAAGCGATGGCGATCACGGCCGACGTGACCGACGAGGGCGACGTCGCCAACATGGTTATGTCCTGTGTCGATCGCTTCGGCAGGTTGGATGTCGCCTTCAACAACGCCGGGATCGGCGGCTTCTCGCCTATCCAGGACTATCCGCTGCACCAGTTTCAGCGTGTGATCGACGTCTGCCTGACCGGGGTCTTCCTCTGCATCAAGCACGAGGCGAAGCACCTGATCGAACAGGGCAGCGGTGGTTCGATCATCAACACCGCATCGCTGAACAGCGTCCAGGCGACCGAGGGTCTCTCGGCTTACTGTTCCGCCAAGGCGGGGGTGGCGATGCTGACCAAGGTCTCGGCGCTCGAGCTTGGTCGCCACAACATCCGCGTCAACAGCATCGGACCAGGTTTGATCCGCACGCCGCTGACCGAAGGATTGCGAGACGTGCCCGGACTCGAGGATGCCTTTGCCGCCGAAGCTCCGCTCGGACGCGTTGGCGAACCAGAGGATGTGGCCCAGCTCGCGCTCTGGCTGGCATCCGACGCGTCGTCGCTGATGACGGGTCAGACCGTCCAGCTCAACGGGGGCGCCGACATCAACAAGTACCCGCCGCTGTTTGACTTCTTCGGCCAAGGGCCGCAGTAGTCCCTAGACTGCCTGCCGATTGAACGCTTCGTATCACCGATCGGGAGATGATCATGCGCGAGTTCGCAGGTAGCACAGCAGTCGTGACAGGGGCAGCCAGCGGCATGGGACTCGCGTTCGCCCGGCGCTTCGCCGCCGAGGGCATGAACGTCGTCCTTGCCGACATCGAGAAGGATGCGCTCAACGCCCAGGTGGCGAGACTCCAGCAAGAAGAGCGCAATGTGCTCGGCGTCGTTGTCGACACCATGCGACGGGAAGCCCTGGAGAACCTTCGCGACCGGACGATCGAGCAGTACGGCAACATTCACATCCTGATCAATAACGCCGGTGTCGCCGGTGGCGAGGATGCTGGCGTCTACCCCGACGGCACGGTTCGCGGTTCCTGGGAGGTAGCGGACGAGACCTGGAACTGGGTGCTGGGCGTGAACTTCTGGGGAGTGCTGTACGGCCTGCAGGTTTTCGTCCCACACATGCTTGGGCACGGTGAGGAAGGCCACATCGTGAACACCGCCTCGCTGGCCGGTCTGATGCCCGGCGGCGGCGCGTACAGCGTGTCCAAGCACGCCGTGCTGACGCTGACCGAAGGTATCTATCAGCAGTTCCAGGCGATGGACGCCAACCTCAGCGCCTCTGTCCTCTGCCCCGGATTCGTCAACACGAACATCGGCCACGCCGACCGCAACCGGCCAGAGGAGTATGGTGGCGAGTCGGAACGCACCGCAGAACAAGAACAGGCGATCGCGATGATGCTCGGCGGAGGCATGGATCCCGACCAGGTCGCGGACATCGTCTTCGACTCGATCGTCGAGCAGCGCTGCTACATCCTGCCGCATCCCGCGTGGGACGATGTCGTCCTCGGTCGGGTCGAGCATGTCCTGGCGCGTGAGGCTCCGATTTCCGTCGATATGGAAGAGATGCTGCGTCGTCGTGCGGCAGGCCAGGAAGTCTGACAGAAATCCCAACACAACAGGAGGATGGCACCATGCGTGAGTTTGCAGGTAAGACCGCGGTCGTCACGGGCGGCGCGAGCGGGATCGGCCTGGCGATGGTCGAACGCTTCGCCTCGGAGGGCATGAACGTCGTGCTCGCCGATATTCAAGAAGACACGCTCCAGGCCCAGGTCCGGCGGTTGGAGCAGGAAGAGCACTCGGTGATGGGTGTCGTTGTGGACACGATGCAACGGGCGTCGCTGGAGCGGGCTCGCGACGAGGCGATCGAGCGCTTCGGCAACGTTCACATCCTTTGCAACAACGCCGGCGTCTTCAGCTTCCAGGACGCCATGGGCCTGGGTCCGGAGACGACCAACGTCTGGGATGTGGACGACAGCGTCTGGGAGTGGGTGATCGGCGTGAACTTCTGGGGAGTGCTCTACGGCGTTCAAGCGTTTCTGCCGCACATGGTCGGACACGGCGAGGACGGCCACGTCGTCAATACCTCCTCGGTCGCCGGACTGACCCCGGGCGGCAGCGCCTACAGCGTGTCGAAGCATGGTGTCCTGACGCTGACCGAAGGTCTGCACCAGAACCTACAGCGCATCGGCTCCAGGATTGGCGCATCCGTGCTCTGTCCGGGCGCTGTGCAGACGCAGATCATGAACGCCGACCGCAATCGTCCGGACGAGTACGGAGGCGTCGGCGAACGCTCAGAGGGAGAAGCCGCGGCGTTCGACGCATTCCTCGCTTCGGGCATCGATCCGGCCAACGTGGCGGATCAGGTGCTGCAGTCGATCGTCGAAGAACGCTGCTACATCCTGCCGCATCCCGACTGGGACGATGTCGTACGCCAGCGCGTCGAGAACATCATCGCCCGGACCGTTCCGGCGGCGCGGATCCCGAGAGGGCAAATGCCCCGCCGCTGAGCGGATTCCAACGCCGCTTCTAGACTGCGCGGACAATCGACCGAAGACTCGGAGTGCTCTGAGAGGAGCGACCATGCGTGAGTTCAGCGGCAAGACGGCAGTGGTGACCGGAGCTGCGAGTGGGATGGGCTACGCCTTCGCAGAACGCTTCGCCGCCGAGGGCATGAACGTGGTCCTCGCCGACATCGAGACTGACACCCTCAATGCTGCTGTGACCCGGCTGGAACAGCAGGAACGCAACGTGATCGGCGTCGAGGTCAACACGATGCGCCGGGAAACCCTCGAAAGCGTCCGCGATCAGGCGCTCGATCGCTTCGGCAAGATCCACGTGCTCTGCAACAATGCCGGCGTCACCTCGCGCCGCGACGGCGGGCTCGGCTCAGGCGTTGGCGCTGTACCAGTCTGGGAGGTTCCCGACTCCACCTGGGACTGGGTCATGGGCGTCAACTTCTGGGGGGTCCTCTACGGACTCCAGGTCTTCGTGCCCTCGATGCTGGAGCACGGCGAAGCGGGCCACATCGTCAACACGGCATCGGTCGCCGGACTGATCCCCGGCGCATCGGCCTACAGCGTTTCGAAGCACGGCGTCCTGACCCTGACCGAGGGACTCTGGCATCACCTGCGAACAGCAGACTCGAACATCTCCGCGTCAGTCCTCTGCCCGGGATTCGTCAACACCCAGATCAACGAGGCGGAGCGCAATCGCCCCAGCGAGTTCGGCCAGTCGATTGAAGCCAATGAAGCGCAGCGCGCCGCTTCCCAGATCTTCCTCGGCGGAGGCATGGATCCTTCAGACGTTGCCGAACTCGTCTGGCAAGCGATGGTCAACGACCAGCTCTACATCCTCCCGCACGACGGCTGGCGAGACATCATCCGCGGTCGCGTCGAATCCGTCCTGGACGGCCAACAGCCGGTCGAAGTCGACTTCCAGAAGATGATGGAACGACGCGCCCAGGGCGAATTCGTCTGAACAGGAACACGGAATGCGCGACTTCAGCAATTGCACGGCCATCGTCACCGGCGCGGCGTCGGGCATGGGTTACGCATTTGCCGAGCGCTTCGCCGCCGAAGGCATGAACGTCGTCCTCGTCGACATCGAGGCAGATGCGCTGAAGGCAGCCGTCACCCGACTGGAGCAGGACGAACGCAGCGTCGTCGGCATCGAAGTCAACACGATGCAGCGGGAATCGGTCGAATCGCTCCGCGACCAGGCGATCGTTCGCTTCGGCAACATCCACGTGCTCTGCAACAACGCCGGCGTGACCAGCAGCGAGGACGGAGGAGCCCGCAGCCTGTGGGAGATCCCCGACTCAACCTGGGACTGGGTGCTGGGCGTCAACTTCTACGGCGTGCTGTACGGCATTCAGTCATTCCTGCCCCACATGATCGAACACGGCGAACCGGGGCATGTGGTCAACACAGCCTCCGTAGGTGGGATCGTTGCCGGCTCCGGCGCGTACAGCGCGTCCAAGCACGGCGCCCTGTCACTGAGCGAGGGCCCCTATCTCGACCTTCGTGCGGCCGACTCGAAGATCTCGGCCAGCGTGCTCTGTCCAGGCCTGGTACAGACCAACCTGCTCAACGCTGAGCGCAACCGGCCCGATCAGTTCGGCGGGCCCGCCGAGCCCACACAGGAAAGCTTTGCCGCCGAGATGATGTGGCAGGACGCGATGGATCCGAGCAACGTCGCCTCGCTCGTCTGGGACGCGATCGTGAACGACACTTTCTACATCCTGCCCCATCCCGGTTTCGATGAGATTGTTAGGGACCGGGTCGATCGGATCCTGTCGCGAACCGCACCCGAGCCGCTGGACTACGCAAACTTGGCCAAACGACGGGCGGCCGGCGAGTTGGTCTAGCAGGGACTCTGCAGCTACTCGTCGCCGCCTGCTTCGAGCTGCGCCGCGAACTCTTTGCGCCCGACTCGCTCCTTCTCCGTCTTTGCGAGGATCGTCTCGGGAATCCAGAAGGGCAGATTCTCGTCGGCGCGGCTGGGGGCGAGCAGGTCGTCGAGGTCCATGACCAACTCACGCCGATCGTACTTGGTCTGCTCGTGACCCTCCCACAACGGCAGCATGGCGATCGCGTCGAAGGGGCAGACTTCGACGCAGATGTTGCAGCGCATGCAGCGGCCGAAGTCGATGTAGAAATCGTCGATCACCGACTTGTGATTGCTCTTGCCTGCGGCACTAGCCGGATTCTTCATCAGCGTCGTCGTCATGCAGTCGACTGGACAGGCCGCGGCGCACTTGCCACAACCGGTGCAGTTGGGCTCTTCCAGCTGATGATTCCAGATCAGGTAGGGGAACGTGCGGGCACGCTTGGGCAGCTGCTTCTTTTCGAACGGGTAATGCACTGTGACCGGCCCTCGACCGACCACTTTCGCGCCCCGACCGATGACCTTGAACACACCCCGCATGGCCCGCTCCCTGTCTTGCAGCGCTACCGACTCAGGATAGCGCACGACCCAACCCGCTCAGAGCGACATCTCCGGCACCTCTTCGGGAATCAACAGTGCGGCGCCGGTCCACTCCGCCACCTTCGACGGGCCGACGCCCGGCGCCCGTTCCCGCAACGTCAGACCTTGGAGACCGACATCGATCACCGCCAGATCGGTGATGATCACGTCCACGCAGCGCTCCGCCGTCAACGGATACTCGCAGATCTCGACGATGCGCGGCTGGCCGTCGCGAGTGACGTGAGCCATGGCAACGATCAGCTTGCGCGCCCCAACGGCCAGGTCCATCGCCCCGCCGACGCTGCCGCCGCCGCGCGCCGGGACATACCAGTTGGCCAAGTCTCCGCGCGCGGAGACCTGGAGACCGCCGAGAATCGCAGCGTCGATGTGGCCGCCTCGGATCATGGCGAACGAATCGGCGGTGTCGAAGAAGCTCGCGCCCGGGACCAGATCGACCGGCTGTCCGCCGGCGTTGATCAGGTCGGAGTCGAAGTCCGATTCGGAAATGCCGGAGTAACCCAGGATTCCGTTTTCGGCCTGGAACAGGATGTCGTCCGACGGCTTGACGAACCCCGCGACCAGCGTCGGCAGACCGATGCCCAGGTTGACGACCGATCCCGGCTCCAGCTCGCGCGCTGCTCGGAGCGCAATCAGTTCGCGGCTCAGTCCGGTTGGCGGCGTCGAGGAGGACATGATCAACCCTCCCAGCGCACGGGTATCGGCTCGCATCGCACCAGCCGATCGACGTAGATGGCTGGCGTCCCGACCAGTTCGGGTGGGATCTCACCCGGTTCCACGAGCTCCTCAACCTCCGCGATCACCAGGTCGGCGGCCGTCGCCATCACCGGATTGAAGTTGGGACCGGCCAGGCGATATTGGAGATTGCCGTGGAGATCGCCTCGCCATGCCTTGAGCAGTGCCACGTCACCGCGCAGCGGGCGCTCAAGCAACCAGCGCTCTCCGTCCAGCTCGATGATCTGCTTGCCTTCAGCCATCATCGTGCCTAGACCAGTTCTGGTGAGGACGCCACCGAGGCCAGCTCCGCCGGCCCGCAACCGCTCGATTAGCGTGCCCTGCGGGACGAGCTCCAACTCGACTTCGCCCGCGCGATAGAGTACCTCGAATCGTGAGGACCGAGTGCCCGACGCTCTGATCGCGAAGGTCGCAATCACTTTGGCCAGTTGACGGTCCTCGCAAAGCTCGTCGAGCAGGTCGCCCAGACCGATGTTGTTCGCAACCGCGGTCAGATCGGTCTGTCCCCCGCGCTTCAACGCAAGAATCAGATTGGACGGCGTGCCCGCTGAGACAAAGCCGCCGACCAGGACCGTCGCCCCATCAGCAACGTCGGCCACCGCGGCATCGGACGTGTCAAAAATCTGAGCGATCATGCGCCGATCCTACCGCCAGCGCCGCATCAGATATCTTGCTCCTATCTGGCATCTGTGCCCCAAGGAGGCTGATCATGCCCGCCCCGCTCGAAGGAATCCGCGTCGTCGACTTCACTCGCTACCAGAACGGTCCACACGCCACGGCGATGCTCGCCGACATGGGCGCCGATGTGCTCAAGGTCGAAATGCCGGGCAACGGCGACCCCGGACGACAACTCGGCGTGGGCGCCGACGGCTTCTGCTCCTACTTCGAAGCCCTCAACCGGGGCAAGCGCTCGATGACGCTCGACCTGAGAGCGGAGGGCGCCATCGAGGTCGTTCACAAGCTGATCCAGGACGCTGACGTTCTGACTGAGAACTTCCGCCCCGGCTACCTCGATTCCATTGGACTGGGCTATGACGACCTCAAGGACGTGAATCCGCAGTTGATCTATGCGACGAACTCCGGCTTCGGTCCCGAGGGCGAGTGGGCGACCCGCGGCTCCTTCGATGTCGTGGCGCAGGGCATGTCGGGCGCGATGATCGCCCTCGGGGGCGGTCCCGGCGAGCGGCCAATCACCGCGCCCTGGGGTCTGGCCGACCAGACAGGCTCGCTGCTCTTCGCCTACGGGATTGTGACCGCTCTATTCGCGCGATCGCAGCACGGCGTCGGGCAGAAGATTGACGTGTCGCAACTCGGAGCGATGCTGACCCTGCAGGCCCTCTCGCTGCAAGCCTTCTTGCACAGCGGCTTTCAGCCGATCCTCAAACCGGGCCGCTCCTTCTCAGCGACGTTCAGCTGGTACCAGGCGGGCGACGGCAAGTGGTTCACGATGGGCCTGCTCGACCCGAAGAGCTGGCCACCGCTCTGTGAGGCGCTCGACCGACCCGACCTGCTCAACGACGAACGCTCCACCGATCCCTTCCAGCGCCGCGACAATGAGGAATGGCTACGCTCCGAGCTCGAACAGACCTTTCAGCAGCGGACTCGCGAGGAGTGGCTCTCGCGCCTGATTGCCGCTCGAATCCCCTGCGGTCCCGTCTACGACTATGAAGAGGTTGCCAATGACAACCACTTCTGGCTCAACGGCTATCTCCAGCAGCCACCCCATCCGCACTTCAAGGACCACAAGGTCGTGGGCATCCCGGTCAGCTTCAGTGAAACCAAGACCCAGGTGCAATCATCGGCGCCTGAGCTGGGCCAGGACACCGAACTCGAGCTGCTCAATTTGGGCTACGACTGGTCCGACATTGAGCGCCTGCACGACACCGGCGTCACCGCCGTCCAGAGCCAGGGCTCAGCTGCCGCAGGCGACTGATCTACTGACGGCAGTTTCATCGAATGCAGCCGGATCCCGCAGATCATCCGATTGTCCAGGTTGCCAGGGACTTGCAACCATTGGTTGCGACGTGCGCGGACGAGACCGAGGCCAACGGCAAGCCGCCCGAGCATCTGATTGAGACCTTCACCGACGCGGGGCTGTTCCGCCTCTTCATCCCGGCCGCAGCCGGCGGCCTGGAAGTACCGCCGCTGGTCACCTTCCACACCGTCGAGGCGCTGTCCGAGGCCGATCCCTCCAGCGGCTGGGTCGTCATGCTCGCCGCCGAGCTATCACTTGCCACTGGCTTCCTCGAAACGGAGCATCTGCGCGAGATGATCGGAGCGAATGATCCCGGTGGTCCTCGCTGCCGGATCGCGGGCTCGGCCCGGCCGACGAACTGGGGCAGGCGTTGCGAGGGCGGCTGGATCATTAATGGGATCGCCACCTACGCCAGCGGAATTGACCACGCCACCCAGGTGGTCGCGGCGTTCCGCGACGAAGACCGGCCCCAAAACTCCTACATGTCGTTTCTGGATCCGGATCAGGGAACCATCCTACGGACCTGGGACACCATGGGTCTCCGCGGAACTGGCTCGCACGACTACGAAAGCGCGGACGTGTTCGCGCCTGACCAGCGAACGATGAAAATCGGCTCACGGCCTCATGCCACGGGTCCGAACTGGAGAATCCCCGACAACGGCATCGCCAGCTGGTTGCAGAACGGTGGTCAAGCCCTGGGAGCGGCCCAGGGGGCGATCAACGAAGTGGTCAAGCACGCGAAACTCGTGGCCAGCAAGAGTGACTCCCGCTCACTGGCCGAGCGCGAGCACTTCCGCGTGGCATTGGGACGCGCTCAGGCTCGAGTTGGGTCGGCCCGATCATATGTCCGCGAGATGGGCTCACTGGCCTGGCAATCAGTGCTCGATGGAGAACCCAATCTCGACGCCGTTGCCCAGTGGCGGCTGGCCAACGTCAACGCGGTCCACGCCGCGACCGAGGCCGTAGAGCTGCTGTTCCCGGCGGCGGGAACCAATGCCATCCACCGACGCTGGACGCTGGAACGCCGTTTCCGCGACCTGCAGGTCGCCAGGCGGCACAATGCCGGGCTCGACTTCAACTGGGATGCTGGGACACGCCACATGCTCGGCATGCCGGCGCTGACCAGGGGCGCGGCTATTCCCGATCGCGATCGCTATCGCACCGACCACACTTAGACCAGGGTCTGATACCGGATCTCAGTCGTCCAGCAACGCGGGCAGTGCCGAATTCCAGACCGCCGCCGCCTCGGATAGCGGCATGTCAATGCTCCCGACGCGAAAGCGGTCCCCGGCGACGACACCAATCCTAGTCGCATGAACCCCGCAACGGCTTGCAATCTCACTCAGTCGCATCACCTGAGCGGGGCCCACACTCACGACCGCGCGAGCCCCGGACTCACCGAACAACGCGGCGTCGAGGCGCTCAACCTCCCCGATCTCTACCGCAACGCCGACCTCTCCCGCAACGGCCGACTCGGTCAGCGCTACCGCCAGCCCGCCGTCCGAGCAATCGTGGGCCGACTTCAAGATTCCGGCCTCCGCGCCAGCTACGAGCGTCTCAACCAATGCAGACTCCGCCGGCAGATCGACCTCGATTGGACCTGCCGACATCCCGTGCAGCACTGAGACATACTCACTGCCGCCCAGCGTCGAGGCCCGCTGCGAGAGCGTCCCGCCGAGCATCCAGATCTCGTCTCCCTCGTCTCGGAACGCCATTCGGACTGCTTGCCTGACATCCGAAATGATGCCCAGCATGCCGACCACCGGGGTCGGTGTGACCGGTCCATCCTCAGACTCGTTGTAGAGGCTGGCATTGCCAGACACGACGGGCGTCGTGAAGGCACGACAGGCGTCGGCCATACCGCGGATCGATTCTCTGAGTTGGTAGTAAATCGGTGGGCGCTCCGGGTTGGCAAAGTTGAGACAGTCAGTCACCGCTACGGGACGGGCACCGGCGCAGGCGACATTACGAGCCGCTTCGGCAACGGCCCGGGCAGTGCCGGAGTAGGGATCAAGCTCAACGGCCCGGCCGGGACCGTCGGTGCATACGGCCAGTCCCTGTTTGAGTCCGCGAATGCGCAACACCGCCGCGTCCGAGCCTGGAGTCACGACGGTGTTGGTGCCGACCATGTGGTCGTACTGCCGGTAGATCCAGCGCTTCGAAGCGATGTTGGGTGAGGCGAGAAGTCGCAGCAAGGCATCGTTCGCCGCCGAGGGCTCCAGATCGACCAACGAAGACGGGTCCCAGCCGGCTCGCGAGGTCGCGTCGGCATCTCGTTCGGCGTAGGGTTCATAGGCAGGCGGGGTGGTCATCACCAAGACCGGAGCCGCCGCGACTTCCAGGTCACCGTCCAGAACTCGGGCGATGCCGTCGTCGGTCACCTCACCGATCACTTCAGCGTGCAGATCCCAATGCTCGAACCAGTCCTGAACATCGCCAACGTGGCCGGGCTTCACTGCTGCGATCATCCGCTCCTGTGACTCGGAGAGCATGACCTCGTACGGTGTCATGCCCGACTCACGACGAGGAACCTGTCGGGTCTGGATTCGGATCCCCGCTCCGGCTCGCTCCGCCATCTCGACGGTCGACGATGTGATACCGGCCGCACCACAGTCCTGCAGCCCCTCGAGCCAGTCACGGTGATCGCGGACGAGACCGACGCAGGCATCCATCAGAGACTTCTCGAGGAAGGGATTGCCGACCTGAACGGCCGGACGGCGCTCGGCCGACGATTCGTCCAGTTCGACCGAAGCGAACGTGGCACCGTGCAAGCCGTCGCGGCCGGTGTCGGCGCCGACGATCATCAGTTGCGTGCCGGGCGGGCCAGCCGTCGCCGAGATCAGCGCACCGCGCGGAGCGATGCCGAGGCACATGGCGTTGACGAGCGGATTCCCGCTGTATGACTCACCGACGACCAATTCACCGCCCACTGTGGGTATGCCGAGGCAGTTTCCGTAGCCGCCGATCCCGGCGACGACGCCGATACAGAGCCGTCGGTTGCGGCGCTCTTCAAGCGGGCCAAAGCGGAGGGAGTCGAGCAGGGCAATTGGTTGGGCGCCCATCGCGAAGATGTCGCGGACGATGCCGCCGACGCCAGTGGCCGCACCCTCGTAGGGCTCAATCGCGGAGGGATGATTGTGCGACTCGATCTTCATCACGGCGACCCAGCCGCCGCCGATATCGATGGCTCCGGCGTTCTCTTCTCCCAGATTGGTCAGGATGCGTTCGTCCTCAGTCGGAAAGTGATGAAAGAGGGGACGCGAGTGCTTGTAGCCGCAATGCTCGCTCCAGAGCGCCCCGATCATGCCCAGTTCCACGTCAGACGGGGGGCGGCCCAACGTCTCACAGGCGAGGTCGTACTCTTCGCGGCTGAGTGCGATCTGTGCCAGGACATCGTCGTCGACTTCGGCGGGCGGCGCATCGGCGGGCGATGGATGATCCGTCACGTCAACCCCACTGTTCGATGATCGAACGCCAGATGACGTTGCCGTCAGTGCCACCGAGCAGCGCGTCGGAGGCCCGCTCGGGATGGGGCATCATGCCGAGCACGTTGCCCATGGGATTCATGATTCCAGCGATTTCGCGCAACGATCCGTTTGGGTTCTCCCCTGAGTAACGGAACAGAACGCGCCCGGCGTCTTCGAGCTCGTCCAGGACTGCGGCTGGAGCGAAAAACTGGCCCTCCCCGTGCGAGATCGGCAGGTGGACGACCTGTCCTGGTTCACAGGTGTTGGTGAAGCCGGTATCCACACGCTCGATAGTCAACTCCTGCGGCTGGCAGCGAAATTGCAGCGAGGCGTTGCGTAACAGCACACCGGGCAGCAGCCCGGCCTCACAGAGAATCTGGAAGCCGTTGCACGAGCCGAAGATCGGCTTCCCGGTTGCGGCGAACCGATCCAGCGCCGACATGACCGGCGAAAATCTCGCGATCGCGCCGCAGCGCAGGTGGTCTCCATAGGAGAATCCCCCGGGCAAAATCACACCGTCGTAATCATCCAGGGACGACTCACGGTGCCAGACCCGTTCGGCAGTCTGGTTCAAGTCCTCCAGCGCGTAAACGCAGTCCCAGTCGCTCCAGGTTCCGGGAAAGACAAGCACAGCGAAGCGCATGAACCGATGCTATCCGTCGTACTCGTTATGGCCAGTTGCAGCGGACCCAGAGCGCTGGCTACAGTGCCGGGTTGGCCGGCGAGCCTTCACGAGGCGTGGCCTGCAGTTCGGCCTGTGCGGCAGGCGGATACTCGATTCGCTGATGGTGCGCCCCGACCAACGTCTGTTTGAAGCTTGCCGAGATCTGCCTGAGCTCGCTCAGGGTCAGATCGCAGTGGTCGAGTTGCCGTTCGCGCAGACGCTCGTCGAAGACCCCGTCGATCAACATGCCGATTCGGTCGGCATCGTGCTCTCCGCTGACTCGGACGACCGCTTCGCAACTGTCGGCCAGCATCACGATCGCGGTCTCACGTGACTGGGGCGGTGGTCCGGGATAGGTGTAGTCGCGCGGGTCTACGCGAGGATCGGACATAGCCGCCTTGCGGTAGAAAAAGGCAACCCGGCGCGAACCATGATGCTCGAGGATGAAATCGCGAATCCTCGGCGGCAACCGATCGCGCCGGGCCAGGTCGTCGCCTCGCTCAACGTGCTCAATGATCAGGCGGGCGCTCTCGCTCGGCTCGAGATTCTCGTGCGGATTGGGACCGTCCTGGTTCTCAATGAACATCGCGGGGCGGTTGAGTTTTCCGATGTCGTGATAGTAGGCGCCAACGCGAACGAGCAACGGATCGGCACCGATCTGCGCGGCGGCCCGCTCGGACAGGGTGGCGACCAACAGGGAGTGGTGGAAGGTTCCCGGGGCTTCTTCCTGCAATCGACGCAGGAGAGGGCGCTGGAGTTGCGCGAGTTCGAGCAGGCGCATCGGGGTCGTGATCCCGAACAGGGCTCCCAGCAGCGAGAACGCGCCGATCGTGATCACGGCGACCAGCGCCGCGGTGACCAGCGCCGCCAGCGCCAGCCAGCCGAGCTGATCGGTCACCCGCTGCGGGTCGAGCAGCCAGATCGCGGCTCCAGCGAGCAAGCCCGACACTCCAGCCGCAATCCCGGCCAGGCCGTACTGGGCCAATGCTTGCGCCCGAGTCGCGGCGAACACGCCTCCGAGGGAGCTCGCGAGAAAAAAAGCCAGGGGGCGCAGCGCCAACGAGCCCGAGGGCGCCAGGCCGTAGTCGGGCAAGACGATCGCCGCTGTTCCGGCCAGGACGGAGATGAGGACTCCAGTGGTGATGCCGAGGCCGGTACTGAGCAGCGCAGCGACCAGAACCGGTCCCGCCGCCAGGGGCAGCATCAGGTCCAACGACTCGTCGACGCCCCCCGGTAACGCGAACTCGAACCAGGCGCGCGCCGCTGCAACGGAGAGCAGGATCAGCATGGCCAGGAGCAGCAGGCGTCGATCGCTGGCGGCTTCGCCCGGTTTCCAGATCACCAGATAGAGCGCGAACACCCCGGCGGCGCTGATGCCAATGATGACGATGGCCCCCAATGATTCGAGCTCGATACCCGCGCCGCGGGGCGTGAGCTGAGACAACGCTTCGCCGGCGAAGTCGTCCACCATCGCGCCTCGCGGGACGATGAGTTCGCCTTCGACAACTGTGCGGGCGACACCGGGAACGGAACTTGCAGCTCGATCGCGGGCCTGTTCTGTGAGCGCCACCGATTCGATCATGGTGGGACGCAGGTATGCGGACACGAGCGAAGCGATCAAGGCCGTTTCGGTCAACGACAATGTCGGATCAACCCGGTCATGCAGGGTGAGCCTCACGCCGGTGAGATCCTGCTCGTAGAGTCGCTCCTGCAACAGGGATTCCAAGACGAGCTGGGACTCCCGCTGAATGCTGCCGAACAACGGGTTGGACACGGCGACCAGGAAAGCTTCGTCACGCTCCGGCAGCCTCGAGCCCGGAATGAGGGTTGGCTCGCTCGGTGTCGGCTCCGCGGTCTGCTGCGAGTCCGCCCCCTGCTCATCTTCCTGTTCCTGCCCGTCGGGCTGCGCGCCGGTTTCCTGGTCCGCGGCGACGGGTGCGTTGCGCGCTTCGCGTTCCAACGCCACGGCGTCGAGGTAGAGGCGGAGCGCCTCCAGTTGCGCCGGACGGACATCGGGGTTGAACTCGGAGAGAGGTTCGACCTCAGCTCGCGCTGCTACTTCGGCCTCGGCCGTCAGCGTCGGGCTGATGAACCTGACCTCCTGCGACGCCACGATGTCACGGTCGGCGATGGCGCCGACGGCGGGGAACTGCTCTTTCGGTTGAAAGGGAGTGAGGGCGAGAACGATCCCGATGGCCAGCGCTACCCCGAACAGGCCGACGCGCCACGGAGTGAAATAGGTTGGCTCGCTCATTGCAGGATCATTGGAGCATGATCGCCCGCACTCAGTGCGAGGCGGGGCGTCGAGCGCTCCACGATCCAATCATACAGACTCGTTACGTCAAGAACGCTGGGCTCGACGGGGCGACGGGGGCGTCACTCCGCTTCGGCGGCAGCCGCCAGTAGTTCGCCGACCACGGCATTGACGAGCGACCCATCGGCCTCGCCGCGCAGCTCGCGCATCAGCATGCCCATCACCTTGCCGCGGTCGCCGGGACCGGTCGCGCCGACCTGCTCAATCACCGCACGTGCCCTCGCTTCGACCTCGTCGCGCGAGAGTTGCCTGGGCAGGTACTGCTCGATGATCGTGATTTCGATCCGCTCTTTGTCGGCGAGGTCGTCGCGACCACCCTTCTCGAACTGCTCGATCGATTCGCGTCGTTGCTTGACCTGCCGCTGCAGGATGGCGAGGATGTCCGACTCGGGGAGCTCGGCGCCCCGCTTGTCGATTTCAGCGTTCTTGATGGCGGCTTCGAGCATCCTGATCGTGTTGCGGCGCGGCACGTCTTTGGCGCGCATCGCATCTCGAAGGTCGGAGCGCAACTGGTCACGAACACCAGGCATCGGTTAGATCATTTCAGCACGCACGCTACAGTCGTGCTGCGGCGCACTTGAGCCGGGAACGCCTCTCGCGAGGCTAGTCAGCCGAGGGCAGCACCTTCGGCTGCATCAGTTCCATCTCACGCTCGTCGACCTTGAGGTCGCATTCACCCGGCTTGATGCAGAGCACTTCGATGCCCGACTCTTCGTCCCGGTATCGCTTGCCCAATTGGACTGCCATTGTCGTGGTCCCTTACTCGCTCAGCGGTCTACTCCTGGCCGACGGGCGCTGGAGTCGCTACTTCTTTTCTTCCAGCGGCGTGTCACCGCACTTGAGCTCTGCGTCGCCGCCGCGCGTCACAATGAACTCCGCGCCGCAGCTCGGGCAGAAGTAACGCTTGCCGGTCTGTGCTGCTGCCATCCTGATCTCTCCTGACCCCGCCAATCCGTTGGAGGGGATGCTCTTGTCACGCCGAAAGTGGAATACCAGTCAGCGTACCAATGCCGAACGATTCAATCTGCGCTGCCGGTCACGCCCCGGCGTTCGCCCAGCTCAAGTTATGACGAGCCGCTGTGGCTGCTCAGCCAGTCTCCCAGTTCCGCAGAAATTTGACCGCAGGTATTGGAAGTGACCTGAGTCGCCGGCGTTGGAACAGGTAGTCCAGCCGCAAACCGTTCCTCGGCGGTGACGAGGTTGTTCTCAGCGGTGAGGTAGTCGGAGACGACCTTGAGCCAGGCGCGGTTCATCGCGACCTCCTGCTGCACGTCCGACGCCGCGTTGTAGGTTGAGCGGGCATCGGCGATCGCCGTTGAGTCATCGGAGGTTCTCAGCGTCACTGCGGCCAGGACCAGGTTTGTGTAGCCCTTTTCGTAGGCGGCCAGATCATCCTGCGCCTCTTGCAACCCTTCGCCCGACTCTTCCGCCTCTGCGACTGCCTCGCGCAAGCTGATCATTTCAGCGTCGCTGGCCTCGGTCCGGGCGACGGCGCCCTTGGCCGCATCCAGATCGGCGAACCAGCCCGAGGCCTTCAGGGTGTCCTCGGCCGCATCGAATGCGATGTGCAGGTTTTCGATCGTGACTTCGTCCAGATGATGCGCGTGTTCGACGGCCTTCTCCCAGGCGTTGCCGGCGTTGGTCGTGATGAGCGTGACGAGGTTGTCGATCTTGAAGCCGTCCAGCGAGCCGCCCTGATCGATGCTCCAGGGAGGCATCGGCGTTCCGTTCCGTCCGCAGGTGATCGTGTAGCGGTATTCGTTCTGCAATGCCTCGAGTTGTCCCTGGTTGTCTGTCAGGAACGCGTAGGTGTTGTTTGGGGTGTTCAGCGCTGGACCGACCAGTGATGCGTCCGACTCTAAGCCTCTGCCGTCGTTGCCGTGGCATTCACGGCAGTTGTTGGCAAAGGTCCATGAGGCTCGCTCGGCGTCCTTGGTCAGGATTTCCGAGCGAGCTTCGGTCCGCCGTCCGTTGTCGAACCACGTGTAGGCCCCCAGCGAGGCCACCGACAGCACCAGCAGGATCACCATGGCGAGAATCTGCTTCTCGGTGTTCTGTCCGCTCATCGTCCTCTATTCCCCGTGTGCCTCGCTTGTACGAATGCTCGTCAAGTGACCGTTCGGCCGGTTAGCCGTAGGACGTGGTGCGCTGAGGATTGTCCTCACCGCCCTTTTTGATGTTGCCGGTGTTGACCGTCAATGAGCCGTCGCTGTTGACGGTGATCTCCATGGTGTCCATTGGGCGCGGAGCGGGACCGAAGACTCGGATACCGCCGCGGGTGTATGTCGAACCATGGCACGGGCAGCGGAACCATCCGGTGACGCCCTCGAAGGGGAATCCCGGCCGCCAGGGGATGGTGCAGCCCAGGTGCGGGCACTTCCACCACAGCGCCAGCAGTCCCTGATCACCTTCAAGGCCAAACCCGGCATGTGTACCGTCGCCGGCGCGGAGGTGGGCCAGGTAGAACTTGCCAATCTGGATCGGGGCCGGGTCGGCGCCGACATCGGGCACCGCGCCGGCGCCGACGGTGATCCGGCCGCCGAAGCCGGTCACGCCGCGGGGCCAGAAGTTGGACAGGAAGGCGCCGAGCCCGCCTGTGAGACCGAACGTGAAGAATCCCCAGAACGATACGCGCAGCAGTTGCCGTCGCGTGACCTGGCCCTGTCGGGCACGCCGACGCTGGGCCTGGGTGACCATCGCTCGTGCGCCCTCGCCCGCCTGGACAACGCCGGCTCGCGATTCGGCTCGCAGGTGAGGAGCACGCTGGGGCCGTGAGCCGCCGGACGGTTCGGCCGGAGCCGGCACGCGGCGCTGCTGACCGCCCTCTCCCGTTTGCTCTGTGTTGCCGTTGGCCACCGGTTACTCCTCCAGCACCACGATGTCCCAGGGCGGCTTGAGGTCCTGTCCCTGGCCACGGAAGGCGGTACCAACGATCGTCGTCGTCAGATAGACGCCGATGAAGGCCGAGAAGATGAGCAGTGCAATGTCGCGTCGTGTGTGGATCCAGCCGAGGGCCTTGCAGAACAGAACGAACAGCACTGGCAGGCCAACCATGGTGGCCACGGGAATGATCTGCTGCGACAGGAACGAGGGGAAGTTGAGGTTCAGTAGCCACGGATCGGTTGTGGTTCCGGGGATGCCCAACGGGATCGCGCGCCAATCCGCGAACATCGTGAAGCCGCCGATGGTGAAGCCTAAGGAATCCCAGGGAATGCCGGTATCGAAGCCGCGCAGGTTGCGGAACCAGTCCAGCCCGCCCGGCCAGCTGAAGTCGCTGTTCAGGCCCAGGCCGCGGATGATGTTCTCGGTCCAGACGACATGCAGTGAGCCATCCCAGATGATCAGCAGACTGGTGATCAAGGTGGCGGCGGTGAAGCCGAAGATTGCCAGCCGGCCGGCGAACTTGGTCCCGAACCAGACGCCCTGGCCCTCCTGATCGCGGTCCCAATAGGGGATCGCGGCGAGCAGGACGAGCGCGATGGTGGGAACGATCACGCCGGCCCAGGCGGGCTCCATGTGCAAGAGCAGTTCCTGCAGGTTGAGGAAGTACCAAGGCGCCTTGGACGGATTGGGGGTGGTGTCTGGGTCGGCTCGGTTGAGCAACGGCGCATTGACCATCGCCGACAGCACCATCAAGGCAATGGAGAAGATCAGTGCGGAGATGAACTCGATGAAGACCAGGTCCGGCCAGACCAGGACTTCCTGCTCACGCTCACGGCGTGGACGTGTTCGGACGGCGGCAGCAGCGCGGCTGACCATCGAGTTGTCCTCCCGCTACAGCGGCCGTGCGAGTCCGCCGTCACGACGAACTCGCCAGAAGTGCACGGCCAGGAAGATCGAGATCACCAGCGGCAATCCAATCACGTGCAGTGTGTAGAACCGAATCAGCGCGTTCGAACCCACCGAGAACCCACCAAGCAGGAGGAACTTCGACTCGTCGCCCAGGACGGGTGCTGAGCCGACCATCGTCGTACCGACGGTGATCGCCCAGAACGCGAGTTGGTCCCAGGGGAGCAGGTAGCCGGTGAAGGAGAGTAACAATGTGAGAATGAAGAGCACCACGCCGACGACCCAGTTGAACTCGCGCGGTGGCTTGTAGGCGCCGGTGTAGAAGACGCGCATCATGTGCAGCAGGACGAGGATGATCATGGCGTGCGCCATCCAGCGGTGCATGTTGCGCAGCAGCTGGCCGAAGCGCACGTTGGCCTCGAGCGCCTGGATGTCCTGATAGGCGCGCTCCACCGAGGGCACGTAATAGAACATCAAGAGGACGCCGGTCACGGTCAGTCCCAGGAACATGAAGAACGAGAGACCACCGAGGCAGTAGGTGTGCGTGATTTTGACGTGAGTGCGGTGGATGCGTGTCGGATGGAGGTGGAGGAAGACGTTGGTCGCGACTGCCAGCATCTGGTTGCGCGGCGTGTTCGGGTAGCCGGTACGGAAAATCGACTGCCAGACGTAGTTCTTGAAGATCAGATCGTAGATCAGGTCGTTGAACGACTTGCGCGGCGCGCGTTCGAGGTTGGCCATTGCGGCTTAGCGCTCCCACCAACGCCCGAGAATCACGAGCGCGCCGAAGCAGAAGAGCATCGTCAGCCCCACGAGCGGCAACTCCATGATCTCCGAGCGAAACGGAATCGTCACGAGGGCGGCTGTCAGCAGGTCCACCAGCTACCTCTTCCCACGTTTATCCCGACCGCCCCATCGGGGCACGCTCAAGAAATGTAAGCCCGCGCGGAATTGTGGTCAAGATCACGACCCCTCGCTCTGGCTGCCAGTGTGCAGGGACCGGCCGGCGGCTAGCCCTGCTCGCCTGCCCGCATTATCGCAACTCGACCTGATACAGACGAGTCCTCAGCGAGCACCTCGCCGATCCTCGTGGCTTGCTCCGACTCGGCCAACACGGAGTCCGCATCCCGGGCAGCGACGACCAGCGCCATGCCCAGGCCCATGTTGAACACTCGATGCATCTCGTTGCCTGAGATCTCGCCGCGCGACTGCATCAGGCCGAAAATTGGGGGCGTCGTCCAGAGGGAGGAATCCAGTTCAACCCGGACGCCGGGCGGCAACACCCGCTCGATGTTTCCCGCTATCCCTCCACCCGTGATGTGGGCGATTCCTTTGACCCTGTCCAATGCATTACGCAACTCGGGCCAGTAGGAAACATGCGGATGCAGCAGCGCATCACCCAGCGATTCGTCCAACGCGGGCTCGAACTGGCTGAGCCGTGCGCGGCGCTCTTCCCACGAGCCGTCTTCAGGCCGCAACTCGAAGATCTGGCGCGCCAGGGAATAGCCATTCGTGTGCAGACCGTTGCTCGGCAGGCCGAGGACAATGTCACCTGGCTCGATGTTCTCGCCCGTGATTTCCAGGCCCCGCTCGAGCACGCCGACGATGGTTCCGGCGAGGTCGAAGTGGCCGGCGGGGTAGAGGTCGGGCATGTCCGCCGTCTCACCGCCGAGCAGCGCGATGCCGCTCTCGCGGCAGGCCGCCGCCACACCGGAGACGACCGTGACCTTTTCGTCCTCCGACAATTCGTTGGCTGCCAGGTAGTCGAGGAAAAACAGCGGCGCTGCGCCGGCGCAAAGGATGTCGTTGATGCAGTGGTTGACAAGATCACGGCCGACGCCTTCGAGGCGTCCGGCCAGGCTGGCGATCATCACTTTGGTGCCGACGCCGTCTGTCGAGGCCGCGAGTACCGGGCGGTCGTAGCCGGACAACTCGAACAGGCCGCTGAACGCCCCGACATTCCCCAGCTGCTCTGGTCTGGTGGCGCTCTTGGCCAGGTCCCGGTAGCGAGGAATCAGGCGGTCGTTGGCGTCGACATCAACGCCGGCTGCCGCGTACGCGGTCGCGGTTGGCTCAGGCAGGTCGGTCCGGGTCATCGCTCAGCGGCGCTCCGGGGCGAGCGCGACCATCGTCTCGTCGGAGCGGCCGCTGCGAGGCGGCGCTGCTCCGTTGCCGTTGCCATTTCCATTCACCGGTCGCGGAGCGGCAGTGACCAGCGGCACGGTGAGCGTGTCGATCTCGAAGTCGGTCTGCACGGAGACGGGATAGTCGCCGTTGAAACAGGCCAGGCAGGTGGTCTTGCCCAGCGAGAGCGCTCGCTGCAGGCCGTCCTGGCTGAGATAGCCAAGCGAATCGGCACCCAGGTGCTGGCGGATCTCTTCGACCGAATGCCGAGCGGCGATCAACTCCTGCCTGGTCGCCATGTCAACGCCGAAGTGGCAGGGATGCTGAATCGGCGGAGCGGCGATCCGCATGTGGATCTCCGTTGCGCCCGCTTCGCGGATGAGCTTCACGATTCGCGGGGTTGTGGTTCCGCGAACGATGGTGTCGTCGACCACGACTACGCGCCGTCCGGCCAGCACTGAGGGCATTGGGTTGTACTTGAGATGAGCGCCCAGGTCGCGCAGTCGCTGGTCGGGCGAGATGAACGTGCGGCCGACGTAGCGATTCTTGACCAGGCCTTCGGAGTAGGGGATGCTAGACTCGGAGGAGTATCCGATGGCATGCGCCGTGGCCGAGTCGGGCACGCCGATCACAACATCAGCGTCGGCCGGGTGCTCGCGCGCCAACTCGACGCCGAGCTGCGAGCGCGACTGCCAGGCGGCCTGTCCGTCAAGGATCGAGTCGGGCCGCGCGAAATAGATGTGTTCGAACACACAACCGGCTGGCTCGGCCGGGAAGATCGCCTGGTAGGAACGCATTCCGCGCTCATCGATCGTGATTAGCTCGCCGGGCCGGACCTCGCGCAACAGCGTCGCGCCGAGTTGGTCCAACGCGCACGTCTCGGAGGCGACCACGTAGCGTCCGCCGACCTGTCCGATGCAGAGTGGCCGCACGCCATAGGGGTCGCGAGCGGCCATCAGCCGGTCGGGGGTGAGCAGGACCAGCGAATAGGCGACCTCGATGTGTCGCATCAGGGCGCTGAATCGGGCCTCCCAGACCGCGTCGGCATCCGTCTCTTCGTCGCCGAACTGGAGCAGGTACTTGGCCAGGACTTCAGTGTCGGTCGAGGTCTCGAACGTCGCGCCGGCCTCGGTCAGTTCGACCCGGACCTGGGCCGCGTTGACCACGTTGCCGTTGTGCGCCACCGCGACCTGATCGCCGGTCAATGGATCGTCGAGCAGAATTGGCTGCGCGTTGCGGAACCGGCTCGCGCCTGTGGTCGAGTAGCGCGTGTGCCCGATGGCGGCGATGCCCTCGAGTTCGGCGGCGCTCTGCTCGTCGAAGACCTGGGCGACCAGTCCCATACCAGTCTTGACGGTCAGCGTGCGGCCATCGGTGGTACAGATCCCGGCGCTCTCCTGGCCGCGATGTTGCAGTGTGTGGATGCCGTAGAAGGTTTCGACCGCGACATCGACCTCCGGCGCCCAGATGCCGAAGACGCCGCACGCCTCGCGCGGGCGGTCGTCGATTTCGCGTAGGGGGCTAGAGGGTGGGGACTCAGATTCGGTAATCGGCTGATGCACGCGGTCCTCGCGTTAGTCGATTCCGTGTTGTAACTGCACCTTAACGCACACGATCCGTGGGTACCAGACGGCGGTGCTCAACCATCAGACATCTGTCCTCTACGGCACGTAACCCGGCATCGCGAGCGCGCCGCAGGCCATCCGGATTAACGATTCCGAGTTGCAGCCAGACGGTTCGCACGCCCGCCTGTTGGGCGGCAATTGCGTCGGCAATGGGCTTGTCGGTGTCGACCGAGCGACGGAAGACGTTGACCGTGTCGATCGTCAGATCGGGCAGAGCCGCTTGAGCTTCCGCCACCGATGCGTAGACATGCTCGCCGAGAATCTGCGTACCCGCAGCGGCCGGGTTGATCGGAATGATCCGGTAGCCGTGATCCTGCATGTAGGCGGTGACTCGATGGGAGTCTCGTTCCGGCTTCGGCGACAGACCGATTACGGCGATGGTCTGCATATCGGACAGCGAGGTCTCGACATCGGCGTCGATCTGGTTCTGCCATTTCTGTTCGTACCGGTCACTGTTGGTCATCGGTGGCTCCTACCAGATAGGTCCGCGGATGGGGGCTTCGGTCAGGGCGGAGAATGCCTCGGCGACCTCGAAGATCTGCTGCAGTCCTTCTTCTTCATGCTGGCGGGGGGTCGAGACGGAACCGAGCACATGGCGGGTACCGCTCTTCTTGACCAAGACCAGTTGCCATTGCGCGAACTCCTCAGCGGGAAGATCGCCGCCGGCGCGAGCGATTGCGCGGCCTTCATCCTCGACCAACAGCTCGCGGATCTTCCAGAAGGGAATCAGCTCGTTCGTGCCGATGCCGAGGCCGAGAAATCGCTGCTTCATTGAGACGTTCTGTCCGCCGCGGTCGGCGACGATGTTCGCGCCCATCAGCGCGTAGACCAGCGATATTCCCGAGAGCGGCAACAGGACGACCGCGAAGAGCAGCAGAATGCCCATCAGCCAGAAGGGAAATGTGTCGACCGATGTCGCCAAGAGGGCCAGCAGACCGGCCGTCAATGCCACGCCGAAGAGCGGCACCACGACCGCCGACCTGGGCGGGCGGATTTCGATGCGCTCCGGAGCGATGTTAACCACGCGACGATGCAGGAACAGCGTGCGCGGCGCCAATGGTTCGGTGACGGCCTCCGGACGTTCGAGCTGGCGTTCCTCAACGTCGTCGAGGACGTCTTCCAGCTCGCCGAGCGGCGTCGTTTCGGTCGATTCGGTGGTCACACCGCAAGATTAGCAACGGCGATATGCTCGCCCCATGGCTCCTATGGACCGGACTCGACTGACCGGCCTGATCCTGATGATCGCCGCTGCCTTCCAGGCGCTCTGGTTCCTGCTGGGCGTGCGGAGGCGGAGTTACGCCGCCGTGGCCGTACCGGCCGCCGCGATCACGCTCAGCGCTGCGGTGCTGCTCTTCTGGATCGGTTGGACGACGTATGAGCTCGAAGACGACCTTGAAGGTCTCAACTTCGTCCCCGAGCCGCTCGACGATATCTAAGCCCGTCGTCAACCTGTCCAAGATGGCCCCTCGATCCGCTTCAGATCGCTCTGGTCGACGGTCGTCAACAACTCTCCGACGAGTGACCCATCCGGCAGCGTCAGACCGGCGGCAAGATCGGCCAGCGGGCGGAGCACGAAGCCACGCTGCGTCAGGTACGGATGCGGGATCTGGAGTCTTGGTTCGTCGATCACTGCTAAGCCGTAGAGCAGGATGTCGATGTCGATCAGGCGCGGGCCCCAGTGTTGCTCACGCACCCTGCCGAGGTTGTTTTCGATCGCTTGCGTGGCATCCAGTAGTTCCAGGGGCTTCATCGTGGTTCGACCGCGCACGACCGCGTTGAGGAAGGCGGGCTGATCGGTGACGCCCCAGGCGGCGGACTCGTAGAGGGAAGACACTCGCACGTCGTCGATGATCTGTCGGAGGGCAGCGACTGCTGAGCGCATCGACTCCCGGCGGTCACCGAGGTTGCCGCCGATGCCGAGGAAGACGTTGGTCATTGGCGCACGATGTCGTCGGCCATGCGGACGACCCGGGTCATTTCGGCGACGTCGTGGACGCGGACCAGGTCGGCGCCGTTGGCGACGGCCAGAGCGGTGACCGCGGCCGAGCCTTCCAGTCGCTGCTCCACGCCCCAGCCGAACTGTTCGCCGGTCATTCGCTTACGCGACATGCCGACCAGGATGGGGCAGCGCAGCGCTCGCAGCTCCGAGAGCCGGCGCAGGATCTCGGCGTTCTCGGACAGTTCCCAGCCGAAGCCGAAGCCCGGGTCGAGGATCATCCGATCGTGATCGACGCCGTGCCGGCTCGCGATCGCGAGGGACTCGCGAAAGCCATCAAGGACTGCTACCACGGGGTCGGACGCAGGTTTGCGGGCTCGCTGGTTGTGCATGGCGATCACCCAGGCATCACGAGCGGCGGCGACATCGGCGAGGGCCGGATCGCCCTGTAGCCCGTTGATGTCGTTGAGCATGACTGCGCCGGCGTCGAAGGCCGCCAGGGCCACGGCAGGCTTGGTCGTATCGACGGATATCGGTGTGTCCGGCAGATTCTCGACGGCGCGTTCGATCACCGGCACGACGCGCTCGAGTTCCGTCTCAGTCGACACGGTCTGGAAGCCGGGCCGAGTTGATTCCCCGCCGACGTCGATGATGTCGGCGCCGTCGTGGACCATCTGCTCGGCGATGGCTGAGGCGCTGGCGACATCGATAACGCCGTCGCCAGTGAATGAGTCCGGGGTGACATTGAGAATCCCGACGATGAGCGTCCGCGAACCCCACGGAAACGCATCCAGCTCCACTACAACCCCTTTACAGCGACGTCTCCCGCACTCGCGACCGACCGTCAACCTCGATCATTTCGAGCCGCTTTCGTTCGGCGCGGCCTGAATCGATCAGCAGGTCAATCTCGGCTGCCTTCACCGTATCCGGATCGTCGCCCTCGTCGATGCGCCAGGCGCGCACCGAGGGCGGTTCGTCGGCGAGCGAGACCAGAACCCAGTAGGGCCACTCGGTCGCGCCCTTGTGCAGCCGGGCGATGTTGAGGTCGGTCGGCGAGGGCCGTGCCTCGGAAGCGACGTGGGAGTGGTAGATCACGAGCAGATCGCCGTCGGCATCGTCGATCTCGTTGTAGAGGTGCAGGAGCTGCTGGGCGGGAATGTTGAAGCGCCAGGGCGAGGCCTGGTCGTTGGTGGCGCGCCAGAGCGTCAGCGCGCCATCGGCGGCGCGGCCGATCACGCCGCAGCATTCGTTGGGCAGATCGTCACGCGAGTGCGCGATCATCTCGTCGATCAGGACCTGCGGCAACTGCAAGCTCATGTTCCCGCCGCCTCACGCTGTTCCTGCCAGAAGGTCCGCTCCGTTTGCGGGTGCGGGATCTCCGCGCCCCAGGTGTCCCAGCCGTGGACGTCGGCGTCGCGGGCGAAGAGTTCGATCTTGCGTTGGCGCGGGAACATCTCCTCGATCCTACGACGAACCTCGACCGGCTTGCGCGAGTGATCGCTGCGTCGTTCGGAGACCAGTTGTCGCACGTTGCGGGCACCGCGGGGCGCGGGAATCCGGCCGCGTTTGAAGACCAGGCAGAGCTCGCACTGGGACATCGTGTAGAAGCCAGGATTCACCCTTTGCTTGTCCCAGACGAAGGCGACGGTGGCCCAGGCGAAGCCCCAGGCCTTGCCCAGATCAATCGCCTGATCGAGGTGCGGCGAGGTTGCCCACATGAAGAGCAACGCATCGGCCGCGGCGATGGAGGAGACCTCCAGCTCCATCAGGTCACGGAGCTGCACCGTGTCGTAGTGGCGAATCGCGCCGCCGGAGTCGCCGCTGCCCGGTCCGGCGTGCTGGAGCTGTCCCCTGTAGTCCCAGGGCGGGTCGGCGTAGATGACGGCGTAGCGCTCGTCGGCGTCGGGGGCGGGCAGCGGGGGGAACTTGTCCGTCATGACCCGGACTCCGCGGCTGCGGCGGGGGTGGCGGTGAAATTCGGGTGATTTTCTGCGATGTGGCGCTGTGGACTGAGGATCGGTGGTTCAGTTGTCCGATTTAGTCCGGATTTGTCCGGATTTGTCCGGTTTATGCCAAGTCTTTCCGGGGTGATTCCGAGTTTCGCTCGGAAATGTCCGAGATTTTCTGTTCGGGTCTGTTCGGACCTGTTCGGATAGCGAGGGAGCGGGCGAGGCCGGTTGAGGATGACGGCTGGCACGAGCGACTCCTCCCATCCTGCGGACCCTGCGGCGGCATGGCACCTTTCTCGCACTGACATTCTATCTCGATCAGTCGCTAGTCGGGTATCCACTCGCGCAATTCGCCGTCGTCGTGGCAGGCTCCCGGTTGCAGGGTCATCTGCAAGTAGGGACGGCTGGCCGCGGGCGCGACGAGATGGTCGAGCCAGTGGTCGCGCTCGGACTCGGGGATGAGCGAGCCGATGTCGCCGAAGCGCAGATGGATGGCCGTGTCGTCCTCGACAATGCCGAAGTCGATCACGGCCTTGCCCGGCTGAAGCAGACGGCCGACCGTGTTGGTGCGCAGGATCTTCGCGCCGCCGTCGATGTAGCGGTTGAGCACCGCGGCGGTGAAGTGGATCGGCAGGGCGGAGGCGTCGCCTGAGTTGACGGCTCGGGCGACGGTGCGCTTCCAGACGGCGTCAGTCGGCACGCTCGGCGGCCCCCTCCGCCCCTGCGGGGCACCTCCCCCGGAGGAGGAGGTCTGAGAATCAGGCGCTGGGGTTGTCGATCGGGACGCCAACGACGGAGCCATACTCGGTCCATGAACCGTCGTAGTTGGACGTGCTGTCGATGCCGAGCAGGTAGCGGAGTGCAAACCAGCTGTGGGAGGAACGCTCGCCGATGCGGCAGTAGGCGATTACCGGCTGGTCGCCCGTGATGCCCTGGGCCTGGTAGATGCTGCTGAGCTCGTCGGCCGACTTGAAGGTGCCGTCCTCGGCGACGGCGGTCGCCCAGGGGATGTTCGATGCGCCGGGCACGTGTCCCTTGCGCTGGGCGGTCTCGGGCAGGCCCGGCGGGGCCATGATGACGCCGTTGAACTCGTCGGGCGAGCGCACGTCGACCAGCTGGCCGCCGGCTTCGACGTGGGCGAGCACGTCGGGCAGCTTGGCGCGCAGCGTCTCGTCGCGCTCGGCGACGGCGATGCTGCCGGAGCCTGCCGCCGGAGCGTCGGTGGTCGTCGCGCGGCCCTCGGCTTCCCACTTGATGCGGCCGCCGTCCATCAGCGCGGTGTTGGTGACGCCGTAGAGCTCGAGCATCCACAGGGCGTAGGCAGCGAACCAGTTGTTGTTGTCACCGAAGAGGACGATCTGCGAGTCGTCGTTGGCGCCGGCGCTGCGCAGCAGGTCGGTGACGACCTCACGCGAGGCGACGTCGCGCGAGACCTGGTCCTGGAGCTGGGATGTCCAGTTCCAGGCGACGGCTCCCGGCGGGTGGCCTTCGTCGTAGGCCGAGGTGTCGACGTCGACCTCGATCAGGACGACGTTGGGGTCGTCGAGGTTGTCGGCGACCCAGTCGGTCGAGACGAGTTTCTCGGGGTGTGCGTAGTCAGCCATGTTGGTGTCCTTTCTTCGGACGGTGGTGCATCACCACCAGATTTTGCCTTCGATCTCTTCGTCGCCGGCGATGTCTTCGTAGTCGCGATTCCAGAGGCCGGTCGAGAGGTACTTCCAACCTCCGTCGGCGAGGAGGACGACGATGTTGCCGGTGTCGAGCCGCTCGGCCGCTCGCTGCGCTGCTCGAATGGCGGCGCCGCAGGAGATGCCGGCGAAGATGCCTTCCTCTTCGAGCAGCCGCTTGACGACGGCGAAGGAGGTGCGGGAGTCGACCATGATGCGGGCGTCGAGGACGGATTCGTCGAGGACCGGCGGGATGTAGCCCTCCTCGAGCGATCGGAGTCCCTGGACGAGATCGCCGGGATGCGGCGCGGCGGCGACGATCTTGATCTCCGGGTTTTGCTCCTTGAGGTAGCGTCCGACGCCGGTCAGCGTGCCGCCGGTGCCGAGACCGGCGACAAAGTGCGTGATCTCGGGGCAGTCGCGGTAGATCTCCGGGCCGGTGGTCTCGTAGTGAGCGCCGGGATTGGCGGCGTTCTCGTACTGCATCGGCATGAAGACGGAGGGGTCGGCCTCGTACATCTCCTTGGCCATGCGCACCGCGCCGTTGGAGCCGGTCTCGCCCGGTGAGAGCACGACCTCGGCTCCGAAAAACGAGAGCAGATCACGGCGTTCGACCGAGACAGATTCCGGCATCACGCAACGCACCGGGTGTCCGGTGAGGCGGCCCATCAGCGCGATCGACAGTCCGGTGTTGCCGGAGGTCGGTTCGAGGATCGTCTGCCCCGGCTTGAGCGAGCCGTCGGCGTGGGCCGCATCGATCATCGCCTTCGCGATCCGGTCCTTGACCGAGCCGGTCGGATTCTGCCCCTCCAGCTTGACCCAGATCGCCACATCGGGATTGGGCGACATCCGCTGCAGGCGGACGAGCGGCGTGTCGCCGATCGTGTCCAGCAGGGACTGGTAACGAGCCGGGGCAGCCGTAACCATCAGGATGAGCCTCCAGCGAGCGCCGGCAGAATCGCCAAGACATCGCCGTCGGAGAGCGAGGTGTCCATGCCGTCGAGGAAGCGGATGTCCTCGTCGTTGAGGTAGATGTTGACGAAGCGGCGGAGTTCGCCGTCTTCCATCAGCTGATCGCCGATCCCGGGATACGAGGTCTCCAGCGTTGTCAGCAGTTCGCTGATGTTCGCGGATTCCAGTTGCACCTTCTTCTCGCCGTCGGTGAACTTCTGCAGCATCGACGGGACCCGAACTTCAACAGCCATATGTCGATTCCTCTCGCACTGGGCTCCCGGAGCCCCCCTCTGCCTTCGGCATCTCCCCCCAGAGGGGGGAGAGTGGTGGATGTCGGCCATCTCCCCCTTCGCGCTGAAAGACAGCTAGTTCTCGTGGAAGGGTGAGCCGCAGAACTCCTCGTAGTCGATCAGCTTGGTCACCGTTGGGGCGTCGCCGCAGAGCGGACACTGGGGATCGCGGCGAATCTTGACGGTGCGGAAGTCCATGGCCAGGGCGTCGTAGAGCAGAAGGCGGTTCTTGAGTGGCTCGCCCTGCTCGAGCAGGACCTTGATCGCTTCGGTCGCCTGGATTGCGCCGACGGTGCCGGGCAGTACGCCGAGCACGCCAGCCTCGGAGCAGGACGGAACCATGCCCGGCGGCGGCGGCGAGGGATAGAGGCAGCGGTAACAACCCTCGCCAGGGAAGAAGGTCGTGACCTGACCTTCAAAGAGGAAGATCGATCCGTCGACGAGGACTTTCTCGGCGAGGAAGGCGGCGTCGTTGATCAGATAGCGGGTGGCGAAGTTGTCGGCTCCGTTGATGATCACGTCGTACTCGGGGATGATCTCCATGGCGTTGTCGGAGGTCAGCGGCGAGGTGTGGGTGATCACGTTGATGTTCGGATTCATCTCCAGAATCCGGTCCTTGGCCGAGTCGACTTTCAGTCGTCCGATGTCCGAGGTGCCGTGAATGATCTGCCGTTGCAGGTTGGAGCGGTCGACGACATCAAAGTCGGCGACCCCGATCGTGCCGATCCCGGCTGCCGCGAGGTAGACGAGGACCGGCGATCCGAGTCCGCCGGCGCCGACGGCGAGGACCTTGCCGTCGATCAGCTTGCGCTGGCCGAGCGGACCGACCTGGTCCATGATCAGGTGCCGTGAGTAGCGCTCGACCATCTCCGGCGTCATCACAGTGGAGGATGGACCGGCGCCGCCGGCGATCGCCGGAATGACGGCCAGCTCGTCGCCGTCCGAGACCGGGGTCTCGGGGCCTTCGAGCGAGGCAATTTCGTGATTGTTGACGTAGACGTTGACGTGTTCGAGCAGCTCCTGCTCGCCGTCAAAGACCATCTCGCCGAAGCCGGGGAAGCGCTGATCGAGATCGCGCAGCACGCCGTTGACGTCGATCCCGTCGGCATCGACGAAGGTGCGGTTGCCCGTGATCTTGCGGAACGGCGTCGGAATGTAGACCTTCACGCTCATTGACTTGTCCTCTCAGCTCTCTGTTCAGCTGTCCGAGAGCGGCATCGACAGGTACCGCTCGCCCGTGTCGCAGATTGTGGTCACGACACGACAACCGGGACCGAGTCGCTCGGCGACGACGTTCGCCGCGTACACGTTCGCGCCCGATGAAATTCCACACAAGATCCCCTCTTCACGCGTCAAGCGAAGCATCATCTGCTCGGCGTCGCGATCGGAGACGCCAATCACTTCGTCGTAGACCTCGCGGTTGAGGACGCCGGGGACGAATGACGCACCAATGCCCTGGATGGCGTGGACGGAGAAGCGTCCGCCCTGCAGGACGGGTGAGCGCTCCGGCTCGACGGCGGCCACCGACAGTCCCGGCTGTCGGTCGCGCAGCACCTCGCCGACGCCGGTGATCGTGCCGCCGGTGCCGACTCCCGTGACGAACGCGTGCAAGCGCTCGCCGTCGGGCATTTCGCGATTTTCCAGCGCCGACCAGATCTCCAGGGCGGTGGTTCGCCGGTGAATCTCCGGGTTGGAGAGATTCTGAAACTGCTGGGGCATGAAGTAGCCGTCCTCGGAGGCCAGTTCTTCAGCCGCGAAGACAGCGCCCGTCATGCCTTCGATCGCCGGTGTCAGGATCACCTCGGCCCCGAACCGCTCCAGCAGGCGTCGACGCTCGTGGGACATGTCCTCCGGCATGGTCAGAATCAGTCGGTAGCCCTTGACCGCCGCCACCAGTGCGAGTCCGACGCCGGTGTTCCCGGAAGTCGGTTCGACGATCACGTCGCCGGGTCGCAACGCTCCGCTGCATTCGGCGTCGTCAATCATCGATTTGGCGATCCGGTCCTTGACCGATCCGCCCGGATTGAGCGATTCCAGCTTGGCGACCACCTCGGCTCCGCTGTCGGGCACGACACGCTTGAGCGTCACCATCGGCGTGGCGCCGATCAAATCGAGCACAGAGTTTGCCAGGAGCGGTCGAGTCAGGCTCAAGGTGGGGTTCGTCTCGTCAGAGTGGTTCTAGATCTGGTATCGACCGCCGGTCGGCGATCCCAGCAGGGCCGATTCCGCCGCCAGGTCGGCGATTGAGCGGTCGGCCAGGGTTGTCAGGATGGCGGCGCGCACATCGTCCCAGAGGCGGACCTGGGCGGCCGCCCCGGTACAGCGCTCCGAGGCGCGCCCGTTCTGAGCGCCGCGTTCGAGGCAGTCGGCCAGGGTCAAGGGGCCCTCAAGCGCCTCGACGACGCGATCGAGTCGAATGTCTTCAGGCGGCAGCGCGAGCTGGTGCCCGCCCTGTGCTCCGCGGGCGGAGGAGATGAATCCGGCGGCGCGCAAACGTCCCAGCACCTGACCGGCCAACGATCCGGGAATGCCCTGTCGCTCGGCGATCTCTGCTGAGGGAATCGGCGCGCCGTCGTCGTGCTGCGCGAGGTCGACCAGGGCGCGAATGCCGTAATCGCTCGTGGACGACAGCTTCATCATCTGGGCTGCATCTCCAGCCGTACCGCATCGAGAGCGATGCCGGTAATCTTGACTGAAATAGTAACATTTCACTCCGTCCGGACGGCCAGCCGCAGCAATCCGTCGCCTGGAGCTTGCCCATGACGACCCTCAGCAGTGCATTCGACGCGACACAGATCGACGCGACGGCCGCACGGCTGGCCTCGGCGCATCCGTCCGACATCATCGCCGAGGCCCTGGCGCACTTCGACCGCCTGACGATTTCGTTCAGCGGCGCGGAGGATGTCGTGCTCGTCGACTTCGCCTCGCGCGAGGCCGAGAAGCTGGGCAAGGAGTTCCGCGTCTTCACGCTGGACACGGGACGGCTGCATCCGGAAACGCTCGAGTTCATCCAGCGCGTCAGCGACCACTACAACATCGCGATCGAGGCCTACCATCCACAGGCTGACGCCGTCGAGGCGCTGGTCCGCGAAAAGGGACTGTTCAGCTTCCGCCATGACGGTCACCAGGAGTGCTGCGGGATCCGCAAGGTCGAGCCGCTGGGTCGGGCGCTGACCGACGTTGAGGCGTATGTCACGGGTCAACGCAAGGACCAGTCACCCGGCACGCGCGCCGACATCCCCGTCGTTCAGTTCGACCCGGGTTTCGGCCGAGCGGACAATCCGCTGATCAAGTTCAATCCGCTGGCCAACTGGAGCTCGGCCCAGGTCTGGCAGCAGATCATGGCCTACGGCGTGCCCTACAACCCGCTGCACGATCAGGGCTTCAAATCGATCGGTTGCGCGCCCTGCACCCGCGCGACACATCCTGGCGAGCACGAGCGCGCCGGTCGCTGGTGGTGGGAAGAGGCGACGCAGAAGGAGTGCGGCCTGCACGCTATCAATCTGGAGGATCTGGAGCGCTAGCCGCCAGGATCGCATCGACCAGGTCGCTGGCGACGATCGGCGCCTCGGCCAACACACGACCATCGGCGGTCGCTACGACGGGCACCGAGTCGCCGTACTCGCCTTCACCGGTCGACCAGTCGAACTGCATCGCCGCCGCGAGCGACGCCATCAGCTCCTGCGCCCGATCGCAGGCGCCGCACTCGCGCTTGACCCAGAGGACGAGTTCCAGTGGTTCAGCCACGACCGAGGCCTCCCCGGCGGCTGCCGCGATGCGTGTGCCGTTCGACCGTCAGGCTGGTCTGCACCGGCGCCTGGCGATGACGTCGCAGGTGCAGGGCCATCCAGATCGCGGCGACGGCGGTCAGGATCGCGAGCAGCTGCGGGACAGACAGCGCGCCCGCGACGGCCGCCTCGTCGGTGCGCAACAGTGAGAGCCCGCCGCGCACGACGGCGTAGGCGAAGACGTAGAAGGTGAATCCCCAGCCCGCGCCGACGCCCATGCGCCGCAGCAGAAAGAGCCCGCCGAGGATCATGAAGTCGAGGATCGGCTCGTAGCCGCCAGCGACGGGATGCACCGCCGCCGGCGCCTCGCCCTCGAAGCCTCGCGAACCGCGATACCAGTCGTCGACACCGGGCGCCGACCACGGGCCGTCGGTCAGCGGATGCGTGTAGCGGAAGGCCCAGGGCAGGTCGGAGGCGTTGGCGAAGTGCTCGCCATTGACGAAGTCGCCGAAGCGGCCGACGGCCTGTCCGAGGATCATGCCCGGCGCAGCGACATCGAGCGCGACCCACTTGGGGAAGTTGGGTTTGAAGAACGTGACGTAGACGAAGCCGCCCAGCACGCCGCCGATCATCGCGCCGTAGATCGATATGCCGCCGTCGGTCAGGGCGAAGATGTCGCCGACCGAGCCGATCTGGTCGGTGTGCTCAAAGACCCAGAGCAGCCGGGCGCCGATGATGCCGGACACGACCGAAACGACCGCGATCGACATCGCGTCGTCTTCGGAGATCCGCGCTCTCCGAGCCAGACGCACCGCCAGCCAGACGCCGAGGGCGATCCCGACCGCCGTGAAGAGTCCGTGCCAGGTCAGTTCGAATCCGCCCGTGTCGACCAACACCGGATTGATCCTGATGTTGATGATTCCGACCAACTCAGGCATCATCCCGCCTCCCGTCCTCAGCTTGAGCGTAGTCGCCGCCGAACAGTCCGCGGCGCGGTCCGAGTCGCAGTTTGCGGGTTGGCGCGACATCCCCGCTGACCAGTCGTTCCAGCTCCGATGTCAGGTCGACGCCATGTCCGGCCTGGCCGGCGAGTTGAACACGGTCATCGGTCACCCGCGCCCAGACCCGTCGGCGCGGCATGAAGAAGGTGGTCGTCATTCCGACGAGCCCCAGTCCGATCCCGACCCAGAAGGCGATTCCACCCGGATCCCGTCGGACGTTGAGGCCGGTGAATTCGCGCGGTCCGGCGAACTGGTAGCGCAGTCCGGCATGGACAATCTCCTGGCCTTCGTCCAGCTCGATCCGTCCCGCGTCGCCCCCGAGCCCAAGAATCATCCTCGATGGACGCCCCACCTGTCCGCCGGCCGATGATTCGTTGGTCGAGCCCTCGGCGAGCCGAACGCTCTCTCCACCCAGCGCGTTGAACTGCTCGGCGGTGCGCGCCAACCCGAAGCGTTCCAGCGCAATCAGGACATCACCGTCGGCCCCGGGAATGTTGGGGGCGACCTCGTAGAACACCGACTCGGCGCCCAACCAGGTGAGCTGAATCGATCCGATCGAACGCGTTTCATCCACTTCAAGGCGTCCCTGGAGTCCGCGGTCGGGTTCCGCGCCCTGATAGGTCAGGCTGACTCCGCTGCTCAACTCGACCGTTTCGCCGACTGCCAGCAGACCCCGATCGACCTCTCGTTCCTGGGAGTAGTAGAAGAATCCCTCACCGGCCTCCGCGTCGCGCAGCCCGACCAGCAGGAACTCATCCTCCGTCAGCGCCAGCGCGGAGAGCATCGCGTCGCCTTCCGCCTGTTCGAGCGAGACGACGCCATCAAGCAGGATCTGGTCACCGACTGCCACTTTCAACCTCGGCCCCAGCGGCGGATCTTCGCCGACGCCGAGCTCGGCGAAGGTCAGTCCCGACGCCATGGCCGGCGTCGGAATGACCCGGTACCAGAACTCGTAGCCATCCGGCGCCGGCACCATGGTGACCGCCAGCGACCGCGCAGCGTCCAGCGGAATCAGGGTGTAGCCCGAGACTCGGACCTCTTCGGACTCCTCGCCGATCACTTCGTCGGCCACTTGATGTTGCAGCGAGATCACTTCTTCCGAAACGACCGCCCCGCTGCGTTCGACGCGGATCCGCGGTCCGACGATCTGTTGGTCGAGGAAATGACTCTCGGCGTAGAGCAACTGGCCCGACGAATGGTCGAACACGCGCAACTCAGCGCCATGCTCCCAGTAGGCCGCCTGATGGACGCGGTAGCCGGCAGCGTGGACGGGTCCGTTGACGGTCACTTCGCCGCCGCCGACCTCGAATCCGCCCTCCGCGACGCGGACGAAACTGCGGAAATCCAGCGCCTGGCCGTCGTCGGCGAACCGAGCCACCGCGTCGTCGACGATGATCTGCACCTGTGCCCGGTCGTCGCCGGGTGGGAAGAGAATGTGCGACTCGCCCTCGGCGACCCAGAACTGGTACTCCTCGCCGGCGAACTTGGTCACCAGCGTCGCGCCCAGCAACAGCAGCAGCGCGAGATGCGTGACGAAGGTCGCCAGCTGCGCCCAGCCATAGCGATCGGCGAAGAGCATCACTTCACCATCGGTGGAACTCACCTCTTCGACGCGATAGCGCGCGGCGCGCAGCCGGGCCACCAATTGATCGCGAGCAACTCCCTCTTGCTCGTCCTGACCAATCGCGGCCGAGGCGCGATGCCGCGCCCGGTCGAAGTAGGCGGCGTTGACCCGCTTCGGCGGACATCGGACCGTGCGCCAGATCGGCGGCGCCCGGCTGACGGTGCAGACCGAGATCGCGAGGGCGACCAGGGCCACGACGGCGTACCAGTAGGGCTGCTTGTAGAGGTTGAAGACGCCGCCGTTGGTCTCATACAACCAGGGGAACTCGGCCAGGACGTCGGTGAACGCACCCCAGGTCGGGCGCTGCGCCTCGATGTGGATCTCGACCTGCTCCGGAATGTCGGCCAGCTGCGGCGGGACCTGAGGAATGATGACGCCGACGGCCGAGAACAACGCCGCCGCAAGGATCAGTCCGATCGCCCACTTGACCGACGTCAGCCGACGCCAGATCCACCAGGCAGGGTCGGGCCACGCATCACGCCGCATGAACCTCAGCGTATCGGCGGCTGCTTCAATCCCGATCCGGTCAGCGGCACCAGGACACGCTCATCCTCGGCCAGCATTCCCCGCTCCAGCAGACGCCTCAATGCGGCTAGCGGCACCGCCGAGGTCGGTTCGACGAACAGGCCGCGCTGCGAGATGGTCGCCCGCGCCATCTCAATCTCCAGTTCCGAGACCACGCCGGCCGCACCTCCGCTCTCGCGCACCGCCTCGAGCATCTGCGTCAGACGCGGCGGCTTCGACACGGCGATTCCGTCCGCCATCGTCGGCTGCGGGTCGCGAGCGTCCTGGTTGCGGAACGCCGACGCGACCGGACTGACGTTCATCGCCTGAATCGCGTACAGGCGAGGCATCCGCTCGATCCGCTCAAGTTGGACGAGTTCCCGGAATCCTCGATACAGACCGATGAGCAGCGAGCCATTGCCGACCGGCAGGACAATCGCGTCGGGCAAGCCGTGTTCCGCAATCTCCTCGGCGGCCGACTTCATTCCCTCGCTGAAGTACGGGCTGCGGTTATGAGAGAGGTATGGGATGCCCCGTTCCTGCGAGTACTGCTCGGCAGCTTGAGCGACTGCTTCACGGTCACCGTCGACCGCATGAATGTTGCCGCCGACGGCAGTGATCTGCGCCTTCTTGGTCTCCGGCGCATCGGCGGGGACGAAGATCTCGGCCGACATCCGCGCGGCGGCAGCGTACGCCGCGAGCGCCGCGCCGGCGTTGCCGGAGGAGTCCTCGACGAACGCGCTCGCGCCGCCGCTCCAGGCGGCGGAGACGAGCATCGCCGCGCCGCGATCCTTGAACGAACCGGTCGGCGACAGGAACTCCAGCTTCAGCTCGAGCCGCAGCCGCAGCGCGTCGGGCCAGTCGAAGCTGATCGTCGGCGTGCCGCCCTGTCCCAGCGGCAACGCGGTCAGCGGCAGGCGGATGCCGCCCTCGGCCAGTCGCGGATAGTCGATCTCATAGAGTCCGCCGCAGCGTTCGCAGGCAAGATCCAACGAGGCCGGCGCCAGGGCTTCGCAGTCGAGGCAGCGCAGGTGGTGTCGGACCACCGGCATCAGGCGAAAAACTTCCGGATGTCGTCGAGTAGCAGGTCTGGCACTTCCATTGCCGGGAAATGGCCGCCTTCGGGGAACTCGGTCCAGCGCACGACGTTGAAGGCGCGCTCGCACCACGACCTCGGCGGCAGCGGCGTGCCTCGATTGAGCTTGATGAATCCGGTCGGGACTCCGCTTCGTTGGCCGTCTCGCAGCCGCACCTGGCCGCCGACTTCGGCTTCGATCTCCGCCGACGGCCGCGTTGCCTCGTGGTAGATCCGCATCGCCGAGGACTGAGTCCGCGTAAACCAGTAGATCGCGACGGTCGCGAGCAGTTCGTCCTTCGTGAAGCGTCGATAGAGGTCGCCGCCGCGGGGCTTCTCGTCTTCCCGCATGATGTCGGCCAGGATCCACCACTTATCGACGATCCAGGCCAGCAGACCAACGGGCGAGTCTTCGAGATGAAACGCCATCGTCTGGAACTTCGTCCCGTGAATCCCGCGATGCGCCGCGTCGTCACGGACGTACGGCTCCTGCTCCTCGACGAAAAAGCGGCGCTCCTCTTCAGTCTGCGGAGCAGCCGCCGTTCCGCCCGGGGGCAGCGCCGCCATCGTCATGTGAATCCGCTGGATCCGGTCGGGATGACGCAGCGCGAGCTGACCCCCGATCGCCGCGCCCCAGTCGCCGCCGTGATAGAGGAACTCGTCATATCCGAGCCGAGACATTAGCTCGACCCACATGTCGGCGATCGAGGCCGGTCCGTGGCCGGCCTGCGTGGGAACATCCGACCAGCCGTAGCCGGGCAGCGACGGCGCGACCACATGGAACGCGGGAGCGTCCGGGTCGGACGGCTCGGCCAGCTCGTCGATGATCTTGTGGAAGTCATAGACCGACGACGGCCAGCCATGCTGGATCATCAGCGGACGCGCGTCCGTCCGCGGGCTGCGCCGATGGACGAAGTGGATACCCAGCGACTCGCCGTTCCAGGCGGTCAGCGATGTCTTGAACTGGGGAAAGCCATTGAGCAACGATTCAATCGCTCGCCAATCGAACTCGTCCGCCCAGTAGGAGACCAGGTCCCGTGTGAATTCAAGATCGATGCCGTAGAGCCAGCCTGACCCAGGCACGTCCGGCAGCCAGCGGCTGTCGCGCAGCCGACTGCGCAGCTCGGCGATCTCCTGCTCCGGAACCGCGATCCGGAAGGGCTCAACTCGATCGTGATCTGGCATCGCAGCGGCCGCCTGAGCAGGTCCCCGCTCGAGCAGGTACCGGGATTAGCGCAACGGCCGGAAGAAGTCGCGGACGTCCTGGACCAGCAGTTCGGGCTCCTCGAGCGCAGCGAAGTGGCCGCCCTTGTCGTGCACCGACCAGTGCGTGATGTTGTAGGTCTGCTCGCACCAGCTTCGCGGCGCCGTGATGATCTCACCGGGGAAGACCGAGACCCCGACCGGCGATTCCACGCGTCCGGGGACGAAATTCTCTGCCTGATTCTGCCGCATTTCGTAGTAGTAGCGGGTCGACGAGTTGATCGTCTGACCGAACCAGTAGATCGAGATGTTGGTCAGGATCTCGTCCTTGGTGAAGCGCTTCTCGATGTCCCCGTCGCAGTCCGACCAGGAGCGCCACTTCTCCGTGATCCAGGCGGCGAGGCCCGCCGGCGAGTCGGTCAGGCCGTAGGCCAGCGTCTGCGGCTTCGTGCCCTGGATCGCCTGGTAACCGGTCTCCTGCGCCTGCCACTCCGCCGCGTGGGCGGCGACGGCCTTCTCCTCGTCGGTGTAATCGTCGGGCGACTTGTCCGCCGGCGGCCGACCGATCGGCATGTTGACGTGGGATCCGATGCAATTCTCGGGGTGCTGGAAGGCCACCTGCGACGTCACGATCGAGCCCCAGTCGCCGCCCTGCGCGCCGTACTGCTCGTAGCCAAGCTGCTCCATCAGCGCACCCCAGAGCAGCGCCGTACGCTTCTGGCCGAAGCCGCCCGACGTCGGAATCTGGGAGAATCCGTAGCCCGGCAGCGACGGCGCGACGACTGTGAAGGCGTCCGCCGGGTCGCCGCCGTACGCGGCGGGATCGGTCAAGGGACCGAGAACCTTGACCACCTCGTAGAACGTGCCCGGCCAACCGTGAGTAAAGACCAGCGGCAGCGGATTCGGGCCGTTGCCCTCCTGGTGCACGTAGTGGACGGTGTAGTCCTCCACGCCGTCGGCCGACACCTGAGTCGTGAACTGCGGGATCCGGTTGAGGTAGGTCTCCTGCACGCGCCAGTCATAGCCCGTGCGCCAGTACTCGCAGAGCTCCTGCATGTAGGCCAGGTTGGAGCCGTACTGCCAGCCGGAGTCGGACACTTCCGAAGGCCAACGGGTCTGCGCCAGGCGGCGCTTGAGGTCGCGAATCTCGGTGTCGGGCACGTCAATCTTGAATGGCTCGGGCATATGGATGTCCTCTCGCTGCGGGCGAGTCTGTGGCTGAAATGATCCGCGCGCAGTATCGCACGAGCCCTAGCGCAGCGGGCGGAAGAACTCCCTGATATCCCCGACCAGTAGCTCCGGCTCCTCCATCGCGGCAAAGTGTCCGCCGCGATCATGCACCGACCACTGCCGCACGTTGTACTCGGCCTCAACCCAGTGCCGAGGCGGACCGAAAATCTCTTTGGGAAACACCGAGAATCCTGCTGGCGTCTTGAGTGGTCCGGGCAACGCGTTCGCCCGATCGTGCTGCCGGCGTTCGTAGTAGTAGCGGGTCGCCGAGTTCATCGTCCTGGTGAACCAGTAGATCGAGATGTTGGTCAGGATCTCGTCCTTGCTGAATCGTGTCTCGATGTCACCGTCGCAGTCCGACCACGAGCGCCATTTCTCGGTAATCCACGCAGCCAGGCCGGCCGGGGAATCGGTCAATCCGTACGACAGCGTCTGCGGCCGTGTCCCCTGGATCCACTGGTAGGCGGCCTCGTTCGCCTGCCAATCCCTCATCCGTGCGATGATCGCCCGCTCTTCATCGCTCCACGCCTCCTCAGGATGGTCCGCCGGCACCGGACTGTTGGGCATATTGATCTGCGCCCCGATGCAATGCTCGGGATCTTCATACGCGGTCAGCGCCGAGACCCGCGCGCCGATATCGCCGCCCTGCGCGCCGTAGCGTTCAAAGCCCAGCTCCGACATCAGCGCCACCCACATCCGAGCAGCCCGCATGTGTCCGAATCCGCCGCTACTCGGTATCTGCGAGAAACCGTAACCGGGCAACGACGGAGCGACGACCGTGAAGGCGTCAGCCGGGTCGCCACCGTGCGCACCCGGATCGGTGAGCGGTTCCAGGATCTTCGACACCTCGAAGAACGATCCCGGCCAGCCGTGCGTGAAGACCAGCGGCAACGGATTCGGGCCGACGCCCTCTTGCAGGACGAAGTGAACGGTGTAGTCCGCGACCCCGTCCGTAGACACCCGGGTCGTAAACTGCGGCATCCGGTTCAACCGAGTCTGCTGCGCCGCCCAGTCGAACTCCGTCCGCCAGTACTCGCAGAGCTCCTGGACGTATCCCAGATTCGACCCATACTGCCAGCCGGAATCGGCCACCTCCGACGGCCAGCGGGTCTGCGCGAGGCGTCGCTTGAGGTCGCGGACTTCCGAGTCGGGGATGTCGATGGTGAATGGTTGGGGCATGATGGACGGCTGATCGCGAGCGATCTGCACGCTACAGCTGCTGCCAGACCTGGTTCATGTCGACCGTGAGGCCGGCGCAGACGTCTTCGCCTGAGAGTTCAAGTGGCCGCTCGACCAGTTCCACCGAGCCGTCGGCGCGGAAGATGCGCACCGTCTCCTCGTACGGATCGACGAGCCAGCCGAGTTGAACGCCGTAGGACATCCACATGCGCATCTTGTCGGTCTGGGATTCGATCGTTTGCGACGGGGAACGAACCTCGACCACGAGGTCGGGCGCGAACTCCAACTGTCCGCGAGCCTGTACACGCTCCGGCGCAACCCACGACACGTCGGGGGCGCGTCGCTCCAGCTCGGACAGATAGTAGCCGCCGGCCTCGCCGCGCACATCGCCGCCGGCGGTCAATGCCCATACCCCCACCAAGGTATGAAGCCTTGAACTTGTGCGCTCGCTCAGAGCATCCGGAAACGGCATGATGATCAGTCTTCCGTCCGCGGTGGTCTCGAAGAGCACATCAGGATTGAGACGACCGATCTCTTCAAAGCGTTCGTGCGTGATGATCCAGTCTGGAGGCAGACGCAGCGGCAGCGGATCGCGATATTGGAGTTGATCGAGGAGGGCAGTGATCGAAACTGGCTGAGGTTCGGCAACCATGAGAAGTCCTGTCGCAGGCAGTGCGCCTGATACCGCCAGAGTAACTTGACTCGTCGAGCGAGGATCTAGCTCTCGACCACGTCGCCGGCGACCGGGTCGATGCGCACCCCCTTGGCCTCAACCCAGGCGAGGGCGCGGTCGATCTCATCGTGGTCGCCGTCGAGCTCCAGCACCACCCAGCCGAAGTCGTGCTCGACATCGGCCATGCGAATGTTGGTAACCACGTCGAACTCGTGCCCGACGAGGTAGATCACGGGCTCTTTGACCGCGTCGCCCTCGAATGTGAAGCGGACTCGCCGGGTGGCCATGCTCAGCCTCCTACGCCGACAGCTTGCGGCGCCTCGGCAAAGGCGTCTTCGAACGATTGCAGCGTACCCTCGACCGGAATCGGCTGCGTCACGTGCTCAACCACGGCGTCCGCCGTCTTCAGTCCGCCGCCGGTGATGAATGCCACGGTGGTCTCGTCGGGGTCGATCTGTTCGTTCGCGATCGCCTGTCGCAGCCCCGCCACGGTCACCCCGCCCGCCGTTTCGGCGAAGACGCCTTCACACTCGGCCAGCATCCGGATGCCCTCGACAACCTCAGGGTCGGTCACCGCCGTCGCGCCGCCGTCGGTGCGTTTCATCGTCTTCAGCGCGTAGTAGCCGTCGGCCGGATTGCCAATCGCCAGCGACTTCGCGATCGTGTCCGGCTTCACCGGCCGGATGTTGGTCGTCTCGTTGCGCCAGGCCGTCGTGATCGGAGAGCAGCCCTCGGCCTGAGCGCCGATCATCCGCACCGGCGTCTCCTCGATCAGTCCGTAGCGCTGAAACTCCTGGAACCCCTTGTGAATCTTCGTGAACAGCGAACCCGACGCCATCGGCGCCACAACCTGCCGCGGCGCGCGCCAGCCGAGCTGTTCCGCCACCTCGTAGGCCAGCGTGCGCGAGCCCTCGGCGTAGTAGGGACGCACATTAATGTTCACGAACGCCCAGTGACGGTTATCGGCCAGCTCCGAGCAGAGCCGGTTCACATCGTCGTAGGAGCCGTTCACCGACACGATCGTCGGGTTGTAGATCGCCGATCCCAGCACCTTGCCCGCCTCGAGGTCGTGCGGGATGAAAACGATCGCCTCCATGCCCGCCCGCGCCGCATGCGCCGAGACCGAGTTGGCCAGATTGCCCGTCGAGGCGCAGGCCAGCGTCTGGAACCCCAGCTGCTTCGCCCGAGACGACGCCACCGCCACCACCCGATCCTTGAACGACCAGGACGGATTGCAGGTGTCGTTCTTGATCCACAGCTCGCGCATGCCCAGACGCTCAGCCAGCCGATCCGCCTTGAGCAGCGGCGTCCAGCCGACATTCAGGTCGACGATGAAGTCCTCGTCGACGGGCAGCAGATCGATGTAACGCCAGATCGAGCGCGGGCCGGACTCGATCCGCTCCCGCGTGATCTTCGATTGAATCCCGTCATGGTCATAGGCGACTTCCAAGGGGCCGAAGCAGAAGTCGCACACGTGCAGTGCTTCGAGCGGGAACTCCCGGGCACACTCGCGACAGGCGAGGCTGGTGGCGTAGGTCATGGTCGGTTGGGTCTTTCGCTAGCAAGGGACAGGCGTCGAAGCGGGAACGTAGTGGTCCTCCCCCGCCGCGCTCTTTCCGAGAGGCGCTAGCGAGACAGGACCTCGGGCATCGCCATGCGGCCCAGCATCATCACGTCCACGGACACACGCGTCTTCATCACCAGAATCGTACAACAGCCAGCAGGATCATTCCCAGACCCGCGACATATCGATAACAAGCCCGCTACAAACGCGCCGGTTCTCGACTCAGCCGTAACGCTCCTCAAGCCAAGGATCGCCGTGCATGTGATACCCGTACATCTCCCAGAAGCCCGGCGCGTCCCGGTTCATGAACTCCAGACCGCCCACCCACTTCGCCGACTTCCAGAAGTAGAGCGAGGGAATCACCGCCCGAACCGGTCCGCCGTGCATCGAGTCGAGCGGGCGGCCGTCGTGGGCAATCGCCAGCATGGCGTGATCGTCAGCGCGAATGTCGGCCATTGGCACGTTCGACGTGTATCCGCCGTAGCAGTGAAACATGATGTGCGTGGCGGAATCCTTGACGCCCAGCGCGTCGAACAGGTCTGCCAGCAGCACGCCGTCCCAGGTGTTGTCGTATCGCGACCAGTGCGTCACGCAATGGATGTCGTTCTTCTTCTCCGAGACGCCGATCTGAGCGAACTGTTCGTACGACAGAATCCGCTCCTGCTCCACCTCGCCCCAGACCTGCAGATTCCAGTCCGCCAACTCCACCATCGGCGTCCCGCCGTAGGTCAGCACCGGCCACTCGCGGATCAGCCGCTGACCCGGCGGCAACCGGTCGTGCCCCGTCTCCTTACGCCGACGCTGCAACTCCGAAAACGGCACTCCGGCCAGAATCTCGCTCACAAGCCTGCTCCCCAAAACGCGCTCGCGCGACGCACGACCCACCCAGATTATCCGAATCCCCGGGCCGCAAGTGTAATCTCGACATATGGCCGATCTGCAGCCCCTGGCCCAGGACGAACCAACCATCGCATCTGTGCCCGAGCCGCCCAGACCCCGACGCTCCCACCGTCGCTTCATCGCGCTCGCCGTGCTCGTGATCGTCTTCGACCAGATCACCAAGGTCATCCTCCGCCAGACCCTCGAACTCGGCGACCGCGAGTGGCTGGCCGAGTTCTTCGCCTTCTCCCACATCGCCAACGATGGCGGCGCGTTCGGCGTGTTCGGCGGCCAGAACACCGTCCTCGCCGTCTCCGCCGTCGTCGCGATCGGCGTGGTCGCGATCTACTACTTCTTCCCGCCCATGGACCACTGGCTGATCCGCAGCGGACTCGCCCTCATCCTCGGCGGCGCCGTCGGCAACCTGCTCGACCGCATCTACCAGGGACACGTCACCGACTTCATCGACTTCATCCACTTCCCCGCATTCAACGTCGCCGACGCCGCCATCAACGTCGGCGTCGCCGCCATCGTGATCGCCCTCCTGTTCAGCGACCTGCTCAAACGCAACCCCCGCTCGCCATGACCGACCACTCCACTCCGGCGCTGGAACTGATGGCCGACCAGGACGGCGAACGCCTCGACCAGTTCCTCGCTCGCCGGCTCGACGGCGCATCCCGCAACCAGGCCCGGCAGCTCATCGACGACGGCCTCGTCCGCATCGACGGCTCGCTCGAGCGCCCCGCCTACAAGCTGCGCTTCGGCGAACTCGTCGCCGTCTATCCACGCGAAGCCGGACCGGTCGAAACACCGACCGAGATCGAGCTGACCGTCGTCTACGAGGACGACCATCTCGCCGTCATCGACAAACCGGCGAACCTCACCGTCCATCCGGCGCCGGGCGAGACCCAGCCCACCCTGATCGGCGCCATCCTCCACCGCTGGCCGGAAGTCGCGAAGATCAGCGACGACGATCAGGAAGCCGACCCGCTTCGCCCCGGACTCGTCCACCGCCTCGACCGCGACACTACTGGCCTCCTCATGATCGCCAGGAACGCCCCGGCGCTGCGCTCCCTCCGCGACCAACTCCGCGAACGCAGCATGGACAAGCGCTACCTCGCCGTCGTCGTCGGCGCGCCCGATCCGCCGGCCGGCCTGATCGACGCGCCGATCGGCCGCGATCCCGCCGATCCACGCCGCATGGCCATCCTCGACCGCGCCCGTCCCTCGCAGACCGGCTACGAGACCGTCGAGCGGTTCTCCGACGCCGCCCTGCTCGAATGCCGCCTGATCACGGGACGCACCCACCAGATCCGCGTCCACCTCTCGGCCGTTGGACATCCAATCGCCGGCGACACGATGTACGGCCTGCCCACCCCGCTGATCGATCGTCAGGCGCTGCACGCGGCCAGGCTCACGATCAGCCATCCCGCGACCGACGAACCGCTGACCCTCGAAGCCGGACCTCCGGCCGACTTCCGCAGCCTGCTCGGCCACCTGCGTGAAGGCGAGCTGCTGCTCGGCGACCAGCCCTCGCCCCGGGCCCAGCGAGGCTCGGCTGATACCGTGAACCGGCGCGCCCGCTCGTCGAGCCGAGGTCGCCGCCGACGCACCCAGCGCATTCGCTAGCGTCTCCTGCGCGACACTCCCTGCGCGACACTCAAGGCGGTCGCTCTCCCGCCTGAGACCGAAATCCGGTACAGTCAGAACATATGCGCACTGTGATTCGCGAAGCGGTCGTCATGCCCCAGCCGGCAACCCCATCCTTGGCGATCATTCGCCGTTCAGAACCGGTCAAACGCCGCCCGATCCCGTACAAACACCGTCCGAATCCGTACAGAATCGAACAAATCCGAACAAATCCGAACAAATCCGAACGCTCGGCCCGCCTAATCTTCACTGAAGAAACCCGAAAAAACCTGAAAAAACCTGAAAGCTCCGGACGCCTGATCTCCGCCAAAACACGGCGATTTCGACCAACAAAACCTGCCAAAACCACGCCGAAATTGTGCAAAACTGCCCACCTGAAACGCGCGATCTCCCGTAAAACACTGGAATTCCGCGCATTCTGGCCCGCCGAAGAAAAATTCTCCGAACCAACACCCACTCGGGAGACTCAACCATGAATGTCCGCGTTCGCTACGGACCGTCCCCAACCGGCGAGCCGCACGTCGGCAATATCCGCACCGCCCTCTTCGACTGGCTCCTCGCCCGGCGCTTCGGCGGACAGTTCATCGTCCGCATCGAGGACACCGACCAGTCCCGCGCCGTCGAGGGCGCGGAACAGCTGATCCTCGACGCGCTCACCTGGCTCGGACTCGACTGGGACGAGGGCCCCGATGTCGGCGGACCATACGCTCCCTACCGCCAGTCGGAGCGTTTGCCCATGTACGTCGAAGCCGCCCGGCGCTTAATCGACGAGGGCAAGGCCTACCGCTGCGTCTGCAGCCCGGAGCGCCTCGATGCCCTGCGCAAATCCCAGCAGAAGGCCAAGCAGCCGCCCGGGTACGACCGCCGGTGCCGCGGGCTGAACTGCTCTCCCGACGAACCGCACGTCGTCCGCCTCGCCATGCCGCTGGAGGGCGACACGATCGTCAACGACTATCTGCGCGGCGATGTCTCCTTCCAGAACGCCCTGCTCGACGACCACGTCTTGCTCAAGCGCGACGGCTTCCCCACCTATCACCTGGCCTCGGTCGTCGACGATCACCACATGCAGATCACCCACGTCATCCGCGGCGAAGAGTGGCTCTCCTCCGCCCCGAGGCACATCCAGACCTACGCCGCGCTCGGCTGGCAGGAACCGGCCTGGGTGCACATCCCCATCATCCGCGGTCCCGACAAGGGCAAGCTGTCCAAACGTCACGGCGCCACCTCGATCCGCCAGTACGCCGAGGAGGGCTACCTGCCCGAAGCGCTGCTCAACTTCCTCGCCCTGCTCGGCTGGTCAAAGGACGAGACCACCACGATCATGTCCTGCGCAGAGATCACCGAAGCCTTCGATCTCGACGGCCTCGGCCTCTCTTCCGCCATGTTCGACATCGAGCGCCTGCGCGAGATGAACGCCCGCTACATCCGCGATCTCGAGCCGTCCGACTTCCTCCGCCGCGGTCGCCCGCATCTCGAAACCCGCATCGGCCGAACCATTGCCGACGACGACCTCGATCGACTCCTGCTCATCGCCCCCGCGATTCAGGAGCGGGTCAAGCTGCTGCCCGAGTTCGCCGACTACACCGACTTCTTTTTCACGGACGGTCCGCTCGATTACGACAACGCCGAGCTGATGGGCCGCGCCTACCGCAACAAGCCCTGGGCCGCGCTGGAGTCGGTCGAGGCCTCGCTCAAGACCCTGCGCAGCATCGACGAGGCCGATTGGACCACCCCGGCGCTCGAGGCCGCGCTGCGCGACCTCGCCGGCCAGCGCGGCGAGAAACCCGGCGCGCTCTTCACCCCCATTCGCGTCGCCGCCACCGGCAAGCGAATCGCGCCGCCCCTCTTTGAAACACTGGAAACACTCGGCCGGCCAGTGACGGTCGAACGCCTCAACGCCGCCGCCGAACGCCTCGCCCGGCCCGACGATTAACGTCAACAGCAGTGGTAAACTGAGGTCTTGTTGGGGATTGGTCTAGTGGTAGGACGACTGACTCTGGATCAGTTAGCGGGGGTTCGAATCCTCCATCCCCAGCCAAGCAAAGTCGTCAGCCAGCGTGGGGCATTCGTCTAGCGGCCAAGGACACCGCCCTCTCAAGGCGGAGATCAGGGGTTCGAATCCCCTATGCCCTACACACCCATATCCCATCGCCCTCGGTGTAGCGGACTACGACTTGGTGTCGC
>JAPPNI010000003.1 GCA_028873865.1 Chloroflexota bacterium
CAGTGGGTCTCGACCAGCTGGAGGTCGTCGCGCACGGTGGCGCGGGAGACATCCACCTGCTCGGCGATCTGTCGCTGGGAGAGTCCGCGCTGGGCGAGGTAGTGGGCGCGCATGGCGCGGCGTCGGCGCCTGGGTGTGATGTGCATGGTTCGTCCTTTCGTGCGATACGCATGTTCTGTCACTATAGGGAATGAGTGTTCGGTGTTGTGCGTCTTGGTTGACTGAGGGTGGTGAGGAGAGGGCGGGCGGAGATGGGGGTCGTACCAGGCAAGGCGAGATTCCCGCGGCAAGCGCGGGAATGACGGAGCTGGGGTGCGGGGATGACGGCGGGGAAATGAGGGAGTGGGGGATAGGGGCGAGTGTTGGGCTAGCCGTGTTCGAGGAGGCGGACGAAGATTTCGTTGGCAACTGCGTGACCTCGCCTGGTCAGGCTGAGGCGGCTTTCTTCTCGTTGGGCCAGGTGGTTGTCTACTGCCCAGTCGAGGACGGGACGGAGTTGCTGGTAGATGGGGGGCAGAGCAGCTTCGTCGATGCCCTCCGTCAGCCGCAGGCCGGAGGTGAGCGTGTCGATGACGTTCTCCAGGTCGCCGACTCGCTCGGCGCCTGCGATGGCGGGGGAGGGAAGATCCTCGACTCCGTTTGACATCGAGACGGCTCCGCGGAGCCGATCGATGTAGCCCTTCGGGCTGCGCACGACGTGGTAGCGGAGGCCGTCGATGAAGCCGTGCGCGCCGGGTCCGATGGCGGCGTATTCCTGGTTGCGCCAGTAGATCAGGTTGTGCCGGCAGGTGAGACCGTCGCGCGCGTAGTTGCTGGTCTCGTACTGCTCGAATCCGGCCCGGGCCAGACGCTCGGCGGTCCAGTCGGCGATCTCGGCGACGTAGTCGGGGTCGGCCTCGATGACCTGTCCGGCGGCGACCCTCGCGGCGAGCGGCGTTCCCTCCTCGACGGTCAGGGCGTAGCAGGAGATGTGGTCGGGCCCATTGCCCGACCAGGTCAGGACTCGCTCAAGAGTTGATTGCCAGGTCGACAGCGACTGGCCGGGGAGGCCGTAGATCAGGTCGAGGTTGACGTTGTCGAATCCGGCCGCGCGTATCTCGGCGAAGGCGTCTTCAGCCCGCTGCGCGCCATGGATGCGGTCGAGGAAAACGAGCTCATCGGCGTCGAGCGACTGCACGCCCATCGAGATCCGGTTGACCCCCGCGATCCGGTAGCGCCTGAGGCGCTCCGGATGCACGCTTTCCGGGTTCGCTTCGAGCGAAATCTCTGCATCCTGAGAGAGCCTCAGCTGCGAGTTGATCGCGTTGAGCAGTCGCTCGATTGACTCGCCGGGCAGGAGGCTCGGTGTGCCGCCGCCGATGAAGACGGTTGAGACTTCGCGTCCATGGAATCGCGGAGCCCAGAGTGAGAGCTCGGTCAGGGCTGCGGCCTCCCATTCGGCCTGCATGTCTTCGATGCCGGCGTAGGAGTTGAAGTCGCAGTAGGAGCACTTGACCGTGCAGAAGGGGACGTGAATGTAGAGGCCGAGCGATGCATGGCTCATGGGTCGAGTCTATGAGTCTGTCTCAGTGTTCGATCTGATTGCCCGCGATCTGACTTGGTGACAGAGTGGATCTGTTCAATCGCTGGGAGGCATCGGTGCTCAAGACACACGGTTGCGGGACATTGCGGGCGTCGCACACGGGCGAGTCGGTCAGGTTGGCCGGCTGGGTCCACCGACGACGTGATCACGGACAGCTGATCTTCATCGACCTGCGCGACCGGGACGGGATCGTCCAGGTTGTCGTTCGCCCGGACGACCATCCGGAGGCCTATGCGATCGCCAACGAGGTGCGCGGGGAGTACGTACTCCGAGTGGCGGGCGAGGTGGTGGGACGATCTGAGGCGACGCGCAATCCCAATCTCGGTACGGGCGATATCGAAGTGGTGGCGACGTCGGTGGAGGTGCTCAACGCAGCCAAGACTCCGCCGTTCTCGGTCAGCGAGGATGATGACGTTAACGAGCTGGTCCGGCTGCAGTACCGCTACATCGATCTGCGCCGGCCGTCGATGATTTCGGCGCTCGAACTGCGCCATCGGCTCAACCAGCACATCCGCGACTTCATGACCGGCCAGGGATTTCTCGAAGTTGAGACTCCGATCCTCGTGGCAGCGACGCCCGAGGGCGCGCGCGACTACGTCGTGCCCAGCCGACTGACGCCGGGCGCGTTCTATGCCTTGCCGCAGGCGCCGCAGCAGTTCAAGCAGTTGCTGATGGTTGCAGGTGTCGAGCGCTACTTCCAGATCGCGCGTTGTTTCCGCGACGAGGATCTGCGCGCCGACCGGCAGCCGGAATTCGTTCAGCTCGACCTTGAGTGGTCGTTCTGCGAGGAGGAGGACATCCTCGGCCTGCTCGAAGAGCTGTTCGCCGGCCTCGCTGCTGCGCTTCGTCCCGATCTCACGGTGCCGCGACCGTTTCCCCGGCTCTCGTGGCACGAGGCGATGGAGCGGTACGGATCAGACAAGCCTGATCTCCGCTACGGCCTCGAACTGTCCGACTGCTCGGATATCGCGGCCACGTCGGGGTTTGGCGTATTTTCGTCGACGATTGCCAACGGTGGTCGGGTCCGGGGCATTGTGATGCCCGGCGGCGCATCGCTGTCGCGACGGGAGGTCGACGGGTTCACCTCGCTGGCCAAAACGATGGGCGCGCCCGGACTGGTCTCGCTGCAATTCAGCGCCGACCCGGCTACGGCGACAGAGGATGATGTGCGCTCGCCCGTGCTGCGCCACCTGGGGATCGACGACGCTCGCCGAATCGGTGAGCGCTGCGGTGCGTCGGCCGGCGATCTCGTGTTGCTTGCCGCGGGCGACTCGGGCATGGTCTCGACGGTGCTGGACGGCATCCGCAGGGAACTGGCGCGGCGGCTTGACCTGGTCGACGATTCAATTCTCAACTTTGGCTTCGTCACCGACTTCCCGCTGGTCGAGTGGGACGAGGACGGGCAACGCTGGGACGCGCTGCACCATCCGTTCACGGCGCCGCAATCTGAGGACATCGGCCTGCTGGAAGGCGACCCGGCGGCGGTTCGCGCTCGCGCGTATGACACGATCTGCAACGGCTTCGAGCTGGGCTCCGGGTCGATCCGGATTCACGAGCGGGATCTGCAGATGCAGGTGTTCGAGCTGCTCGGCGTCGAGGCCGAGGAGGCACAGCAGCGGTTCGGTCACATGCTCAACGCGTTCGAGTACGGCGCGCCTCCGCACGGCGGATTCGCCTTCGGGATCGACCGCGTCGCGATGCTGCTGGCCGGGACGGAGAACATCCGCGAGGTGATCGCATTCCCGAAGACGATGTCGGCGTCGGACCCGATGACCGGCGCGCCGATGCCGATCAGCGACGAGCAGCTGGACGAGCTGCATTTGCAGATTGAAGGGTCCGCCACGCCCGACGCCCAGTGATAATCTTCGATCCATATGAGGGGAACGGGCGTCGTGGGTGTTTACAGGAAGTAGCAGGTTTCCGGCGTGACAACTGATCATTGGCAGCGAGGATTGAGGAGCGTCGGATCGATCAGATTGTTGTTGGTCGCCCTTGCCCTGGGCGTGGCGATTCTGCTCGCAGCGTGCGGTGGCGACGATGGGCAGCCCGAGGAAGATCAGCCGCAGAGCGCGACTCGCAGCGAACGCGCTGATGATCAACAGGATCAGCAAGCGCAGAGCACCCGGCAGGAACGCCAGGAGCGCCAGGCGACGATCCAGCAGGAGCAACAACAGCAGCGGGGGACGGCGCAGGCTGATGCAGGCGATGCCGCGCCTGTCGAGCCGCGCGAGCGTGGCGAGTTCCGGATCGCCCGGGCGGAGCCGATCAACCTCGATCCGGCTCAGATCACCGACGTTCCTTCGGCCGTGATCGCGGTTGAGATCTTCGGCGGCCTGCTGGTCCTGGACCGTGATCTGCGTATTGCCCCGGACCTGGCGGAATCGGTCCCCGGTCCGATGCCAAATGACGATGGGACGGTCACGTACCGATTCACGATCCGCCCCAATGCCACATTCCACGACGGCAAGCCGATCACGGCGGAGGACTTCAAGTGGACTCTGGAGCGCAATCTGGATCCGGAGACGCTTTCGCCGACTGCACCGGACTTCCTGGGCGACATCCTTGGCGCGGCCGAATACGTTCGGGGCCGCACCGATGAGGTCGTCGGGATCCAGGTCATCGATGAACATACGCTTGATATCACCATCCTCCAGGCGACGCCGGTCTTCCTCTACAAGCTGACCTACCCGACCGCGTATGTACTGGATCGCGAGCAGGTGGAAGCCGATCCCGAGCGCTGGGCGCTCAATCCCAACGGCAGCGGGCCCTTCCGGCTGACCGAGTGGCAACTCGGCGAGGGGCTCACCCTCGAGCGATTCGACGACTACCACCTCGAACCGGCGCGCGTTGAGAAAGTGTCCGTTCGGTTCGCCGGCGGTTCGGTCGAACAGTTCGAGAACGACGAACTCGATCAGGCATTCGTCGGGATTAACGAGATCGAGCGGGTGCGCGACCCGGCGTCCGAGCTGAACGCGCAGTACGTGACCCGCTCCGAGCTCTCAATCTTCTACCTCGCCTTCAACGTCTCGTCGCCTCCGTTTGACGATGTCAACGTCCGCCTCGCCCTGGCCCACGCGATCGACAAGACCACGATCACCCAAGAAGTCCAGGCCGACCTGCTGATCCAGGCGCGCCAGATCCTTCCGCCGGGCCTCGCCGCTCATGATCCGGACTATCCCGGACTCGTCTTCGATCCTGAACTGGCGCAGGAGTATCTCGCCGCGTCGCGGTACGCCGGCACGACGCAGTTGGAGGAGATCCGCCTGACGATTTCCGGCGCCGGCGCCACGCCCGGACCCAGCATCGAAGCGATCCAGGACATGTGGCGGCAGCACCTCGGACTCGAGGTGGAGATCCAGCAGGTTGAGTTCGCCAGTTTCATCTCCGACCTTGACCGCGGTCTCTACGGGTTCTTCTCGCTTGGCTGGAGCCTCGACTACCCCGACCCCCACAATGTGCTCGACTACAAGTTCTACAGTTCCTCGCTGGGCAACGACGTCCAGCTCAACGACCCCGAGATTGACGGGTTGCTCGAACAGGCTCGATACAACTACGACCAGGAACTGCGGACCAGCATCTATCGGGACGTGGATCGCCAACTCGTGGAGCAGGCGATCTGGATCCCGTTGTACTACTCAGTCGCCCATGAGTTGGTCAAGCCCTACGTGAACGACTACGAGCCGACGCGAATGGTGATTCCGCACCTGCGCTTCGTCAGCATCGAGGAATAGGGCCGGCGGCGATTTTCTGCGCCGCCGCGACGATGAGCTGGGGCAGACCATGGCATCAGGCGCAATCCCGCTCCTGATTCGGCGATTGCTGCTGGTACCAGTTCTCGTTTTCGCGGTGATGGCGTTGTCGTATGCGCTGACCCACGCTGCGCCGGGCGACCCGGTGAAGATTATTGCCGGGGCCCGCGACATCGAGCCTGAACGCGCTCAGCAGATCCGTGAAGAGTTCGGTCTCGAAGGGAACTACGTCCAACGCTTCGGCCGCTACGTGTGGGGCGTCGTCTCTCGCGGCGATCTGGGGCCTTCCTACTACTACCGGTCGCCGGTGCGCTCAGTCCAGGAGCTGCTCGGCGAACGTATCTGGGTCTCGGCGCAGATCAACCTGATCGTCATGGCCCTCGTCTTCGGGCTGGGCATCCCGATGGGGGTGTATGCGGCCGTCCATCGCGGACGCTGGCAGGATCCTGCGCTGATCGGCGGACTCAAGGTCTTCGATTCGATTCCCTCGCCGATCTTCATCGTGCTGATCGCCGTGTTGATGGTGAACGGACTGGCGGACTTCTTCAATTTCCTGGGCTTCAACGTGCCCAACGTATGGACGCCGGGTGACCCGGCGTCGTACATCATTCCGGTGCTCGCTCTGACGTTGCCGTCGATCGGGGGGATGGCGCGATTCGTTCGAGTCAGCGCGCTCTCCACGATGGATGATGACTACGTTCGGACTGCCCGAGCCAAGGGGCTGACCGAGCGGCGCATCCTCTATGGCCATGTACTCCGCAACGCGATGTTGCCCCTGTCGACCGTGTTCGGTCTCTCGATTGTGGGAATCATCGGCGGCTCGATCATCATCGAGACCGCGTACGGCGTGCCGGGGGTCGGCGCGTTCATGTTCCAGTCGATCACACAACGCGATTTCAACGTCATCCTCGGCTTCACCCTGCTGACCGCCACGCTCTTCATCGTTGTCAACGCCCTGATCGATGTGCTCTACATCTTCATCGATCCACGCATTCGGTTCACGGCTCGATTCTCATGACGACGAGAGCTGAGGCTCAACCGCAGTGGGCGATGCCACAACGGTCCGAGACGCCGTGGATGCGCGCCCTGCGCGCGATCCTGCGCAAGAAGATCGCCGTCGTCTGCATCGCGGTCATCATCGTGCTCTACGGCGCGGGCGCATACACGATGCTCGACGCGTTCGGGGTGGACATCGGCCTGCAGGATCCGACCCAGTCCAACCTGAGCCAACGTCGGTCGATCCGAGAAGTCGATGGCACCCCCGAGACCCTGGGCGCGTTCACCCAGCGGCTCGATGTCAAGATCGGGACGATCACTCAACTCAACCCCGAGATCGTTGACGAGTACGGCCCGCTGACCGCCGACACGGTTTTACCGGCCCGAACCGAACTGGTGCTGAGCGAGGATGAGTCCCTGCAAGGGCCGTCATCACGTCACTGGTTCGGGACGGATCGGAACGGTCGCGACGGCTTCGCCAGAGCGATGTTCTCGCTCCGTACCACGCTGATCATCAGCGTGATTTCGGTCGTCTTCGGGAATCTGTTCCTCGGGCTGGGACTGGGCCTGTTAGCCGGATACCGAGGCGGACTGGTCGACCAGATCATCATGCGCATCGGCGATGTCATGCTGGCGATGCCGGGACTGCTGTTCCTGATCGTGATCGTCGCGGTGTTCCGCGATCAGTGGGAGGACTGGTTCCGGGCCATCGAAGATGCCACCGGCATGGGTTGGCTGATTGCCCAGGGCGTCGACGACTATGTGTTGATCGTGTTCGCGACATCTCTGGTCGGCTGGGCGGGCTCGGCCAGGTTCTATCGAGCGCAGGTCCTGGCGCTGCGCGAGTCCGACTACATTCTCGCTGCCGAGACCATCGGGGCGCGTACGCCCCGAGTGCTGGTCAGACACCTGTTTCCGGGGATTCTGCCCTGGTTTATCGTCGGCTTCAGCGCATCCCTGGGTGAGATCGCGGGCGCCGAGGTTGTCTTGACCTGGCTCGGCATCGGGATCACGCCGCCCACTCCCTCGTTCGGCATCATGGTTGAGAATGCCGGTGGACGTACGACGTTCCTGCTCTATCCCTGGCTGCTGCTGGTGCCGTTCTCGTTCCTGCTCGTTTTGATGCTCGCCTTCAACCTGCTCGGCGACGCGATCAACGACGTGCTCAATCCACGCGGGCGCTAGCTCGACTCGCTGATATGCTCAGCCGCAGCTATGCCCGAGTCCCTGGTCCGTGAAGGTTGATCGATGAAAGTTACCTCTGAACGCATCCCCGAGGCGCAGATGCTGCTCGAAATCGAGCTCGATGACGCCCGCGTCAAGAAATCGCTCGACCAGGCTGCGCGACGCCTCTCGCAGCGCTTCCGCATTCCCGGATTCCGCCAGGGCAAGGCGCCCCGACGTGTCGTGGAGAGCGCCCTCGGCGCCGACGCCGTCTTCGAAGAGGCGGCTGAGCGGTTGATCCCTCAGGCGCTGACCGAGGCTCTGGAACAGGAGGGCCTCGAACCGGTCGCTCAGCCCAGCGTTGAGGTTAAGGAGCGGGAACCGGTGACCTTGACCGCCACCATTCCGCTGCAGCCGGTCGTCGAGCTGGGCGACTACCAGAGCATCTCGATCGCCAAGCCGGAGAGCGAGTACTCGGAGGAGATGGTCGAGGAGCGGTTGCTGGAACTGCGTCGCCAGCACGCCCTGCTCGAACCGGTCGAGCGCGAACCTGAGCTCAACGATCGCGTCACCGCGGATGTGCGGGCGGAGGTCGATGGCGAACAGATTCTCGATCAGCCCGGCGCGGAGTTTCATCTGCGCGAGGGCGCTGTGATTGGCGTGCCCGGCCTCAGCGAGAAGCTGGTCGGCGTGGCGGTCGGCGAGGAACACACAATTCCGATCGACGTAGACGAAGACTGGGACGACGAAGAGGTCGCCGGCAAGACGGTGGTCTTCACGGTCACCGTTCACGATGTCAAGTCGGAGGAGCTGCCCGAGGCGGACGACGACTTTGCGATGGAGGTCTCGGAGGAATTCGAGACGTACGGGGACCTGCGCGAGCGAGTCGAGTCCGGCCTGCGCGAACAGACCGAGCGCCAAGCCGAGGAACAGTTCTCGCAGGCGGTGATGCAGGCTGCCGTGGAGCGCACAACGCTCGAGTATCCGCCGGCTCTGGTCGAGCATGAGATTGAGCACATGCGGCAGGACTTCGCACGCCAGATGGGTCAGGATCCTGCGACCTTCTTGCGCGACAGCAGCGAGCAGGGCGAACAGCTCCTGGCCAGTTTCCGCACGCAGGCGAATGAGCGGGTGATCAACACGCTTGTCCTGCAGAACATCAGCGAGGCCGAAGGGATTGAAGTCCTCGACGAAGAGATCACCGCCGACCTTGAGCAGATGCTCGCGGGCATGCCGCCTCAGGATCCCGAGCAGACCGAGCAGATGCTGCAGGACGAAGGTATCCGCGCCAACGTTCAGGCCCGCCTCGTCCGCGAGCGGACGATCGAGCGTCTCCAGCAGATCGCGCTGACCAATCACGCCGCCGGCGTCTCCGACGACCTCGACGAAGAGGAAGAGGAACAACCCGAGGACGATGAGGTCGAGGCCTCAGAATCGGGCGGCGACGCGGAAGAATCAGACGAATAACCGCTGCCGATATGCCAGCGAGTTCTGTTGGCTGAGCGGTCGCGCGATGAAGAATCCTGACTACACTTAATCCGCGAAGGAGGGGTTTCATGACCCTGAGCAACTACTCTGGCAACTCGCTGACTCGCCCCAGCGACATCATCCCGATGGTGGTCGAGACGACCAACCGCGGCGAGCGCGCTTACGACATCTACTCGCTGCTCCTGCGCGAGCGGATCATCTTCCTCGGCACGCCGATCGATGATCAGATCGCGAATGTGATCGTCGCCCAGCTGCTCTACCTCGACCGCGAGGACCCGGACCGCGACATTCAGCTCTACGTGAACTCACCCGGCGGCGTCATCACTGCTGGTCTGGCGATCTACGACACGATGCAACTGATCAAGGCGGACGTCTCCACGATCTGCGTGGGCATGTCGGCTTCGATGGGCACGGTGCTGCTCTCCGCGGGCGCGGACGGCAAGCGATTCGCGTTGCCCCACGCCACGATCCACATGCACCAGGCGCTCGGCGGCGCGCGTGGTCAGGCCTCCGACATTGAAATCGCCGCCCGCGAGATCCTGCGCAATAACGAGACGATCCGGGAGATTCTGGCCAGGCACACCGGCCAGCCACTGGATCGCATCGCCGCCGACACCGACCGTGACTTCTATCTCGATGCCGAGCAAGCGCAGGAGTACGGCCTGGTCGACTCCGTACTCTCCAGCGAGGTCGGCGGGGATGCAGCCGCCGCCGCAGGCGCGTAGCATCTGCACATCCGACTGACTGACGCGCAAGCGAAGGGCATGGGCTGATGAGCAGTGCACATGGCGGAGGTCGGAGTCAGTATCACTGTTCGTTCTGCATGAAGGACCAGGCGCAGGTACGCCGCCTCGTCGCTGGACCGGGCGGCGTCTACATTTGCAACGAATGCGTCGAGGCCTGCCGGGCGGTCATCCAGGACGAGCAGCTCAACTCGGCCCCTCCCCAGCAGCCGGAGGCCTCCGGGCCCCCGCAGACGCTGCCTCCCCTGTCGATCTACGAACGACTCTGCGAGCACGTCGTTGGCCAGGACGAGGCCAAGCGCGTGCTCGCCGTCGCCGTCTACAACCACTACAAGCGAATCAACACCGTCGTCGACCCCGACGACGAAGTCGAACTTGAGAAAAGCAACATCCTGCTCGTCGGACCGACCGGATCCGGCAAGACGTTGCTCGCCTCGACGCTGGCGAGAATCCTGGATGTTCCGTTCTCGATCGCGGACGCCACGGCGTTGACCGAGGCCGGGTACGTCGGCGAGGACGTCGAGAACATCCTCCTGCATCTGATCCAGGCGGCGGATTTCGATATCGCCCGCGCCGAGCGCGGCATCATCTACATCGACGAGATTGACAAGATTGCGCGCAAGGCGGACAACCCATCGATCACTCGCGATGTCTCCGGCGAAGGCGTGCAGCAGGCCCTGCTCAAAATCATCGAGGGCACGGTTGCTTCCGTTCCTCCGCAGGGCGGACGCAAGCACCCGCACCAGGAGTTCCTGCAGATCGACACCAGCAAGATTCTCTTCGTCTGCGGCGGCGCGTTCGAAGGCCTGGACCAGGTCATCGACCGCCGAGTCACGACCGGCATCCGCAACATCGGTTTCGGCTCCGCCAAGCGAACTGCCGAAGAGCAAGATCATCTGCTCCACCATCTCAGCCACGACGATTTGCAGAAGTATGGACTGATTCCCGAGTTCGTCGGCAGGTTGCCCGTCGTGGTGACGCTCGACCAGCTCGATCAGGCGTCGCTGGTCCGGATCCTGACCGAACCGAAGAATGCCCTGGTCCGCCAGTACGAGCGCTTCTTCGACATGGACGGCGTCGAGCTCAGCTTCACCACCGAGGCCCTGGAGTCGATTGCGGAGCAGGCCATCGCCGAGGCGACCGGCGCGCGAGGTCTGCGCACGGTTGTCGAAGATCTCTTGCTGGACGTGATGTTCGAAGTGCCTGGTCGGCCCGAGGTCAAGAAGTGCGTCGTCAACGCCGACACCGTTCGGCGTGGAGAACGTCCCTTGCTGCTCAATGACCAAGGACTGGCAGTCGAGTACGAGGCAATCCGTCGCCGCGACGGACGATTGGCGACCCGCCAGGAAAGCGCCTGATGGCACGCGCCGCCGCGCTGGTTGGCTCCCGCCGAGTGCGGGTTGATGAACTCCTGGTTCAGCGAGGCGACGCCAAGGACCTGACCTCCGCTCGGGCGCTGATCATGGCCGGCCGCGTGCACGGCGACGGTCGGCGTTACACGCAGGCCGGCCTTCAGATTGCAGGCGACGCCGAACTCAGCGTCAAAGAGGTTCGCAAATACGCGTCTCGCGGCGGCGAGAAACTGATCGCACCGCTCGACGTTTGGCCGATCAGGGTCGACGGCCGGGTCTGTCTGGATGTCGGCGCATCCACGGGTGGATTCACCGACGTCCTGCTCAGGCGTGGCGCTCAGCGCGTGTATGCCGTCGATGTCGGTTACGGGCAGCTCGCCGAGACCCTGCGGCAAGACGAACGAGTCATCTCACTCGATCGCACTCACATCTGCGAACTGCCGACGCTACCAGATGCGCCGGAGCTGGTGACCGTCGACGTTTCGTTCATCGGTCTGCGACAGGTCTTGCCTTGCGTCGCTGAGGCAACGTCGGCCCAGGCCGATGTGGTCGCGCTGGTCAAACCCCAGTTTGAGGCGCCGCCCTCGGATGTCGATGAGCGCGGCGTGGTCCGAGACCGTCTCGCGCAAGGGCGGGCGCTGAGCAACGTGTTGTCATGGGCCGTTGAGCGTCAATGGCGCGTCGGCGGCGTGCTCAGATCGCCGCTCGCCGGCCCGGCCGGAAATCGCGAGTGGTTCGTCTGGCTGCGTACACCGTGAGTGAGATTAACTGCATCGGCATCTACTACCATCCGCGTCTCGACGAGGCGCGCGCCGCGGCCGAAGAGCTTGCCGCCAAACTCCAGAAACGAGATATCGAGGTATGGACCTCGATGCCCTGGGAGCCCGAGCGCTCCACCGACCGTTTGCCCCAGACCGACCTGTTGATCTGTCTCGGCGGCGACGGAACGATCCTCCGGGCGGCTCGGGCGAGCGCAGGCCACGATTGCCTGATTCTCGGCGTCGACCTCGGGCGCCAGGCGTTCCTGACGGAACTGCTCCCTGAGCAGATTGACAAGCACATTCCCGACCTGCTCAGCGGCAACTTCGTCGTGGAAGACCGGACGATGCTGGAAGCCCGTCCGATCGGTGTTGACGGCGAAGCGCCTGCCCAGCTGTCGGCGCTCAACGACGTGATGATCGGTCGTGGAAGCCTGGGCCAGCCTGCCTATATCGCGGTCTGGGTCGGAGGTGACCTGGTTGGCGTCGTGCGCGCCGATGCCGTCGTGGTCGCCTCGGCGACCGGCAGCACCGGCTACTCCCTCTCCGCCGGCGGGCCGATCCTGCATCCTCAGGCGCGAAATGTCGTCCTCACGCCGGTCGCTCCGCATCTGGCCCAGGCCGCTCCCATGGTGCTGCCCGGCGACGCGGTGATCGAACTGCGGCTCGGCCGCGAGCATCCCGGATCGCTCTCGGTCGACGGCCAGCGGCCGTTTCCGCTGCAACCGGGCGGTGGCGTCCAGGTACGGCGCAGCGAGTCGTTGGCGCGTCTGGTCCGCTTCGGCGAGCGGCCGTTCTTCGCCCAACTGGGCCGCCGGCTCGCCTGGCTCGATGAACGCCGGATTGAAGCCGTCTCCCGCACCGGCGTTGAGGCGTTCGATCAGAAAACCGCCGATCCCTCGTAGCTCGCAACGGCGGATACTGGCCATTCCGATAAGATGAACATGCGCTCCAAGAAGCGAATAGTTCGGCGTTGGCGTCAGGAGATCCATCTTGCTGACCGGCCTGCACCTGCGTGATTTCGCGCTCGCCGACCGGGTCGAACTCGATCTGCAGCCCGGCTTCACCGTGATCACCGGTGAAACCGGCGCAGGCAAGAGCGTCCTGATCCAGGCGCTGGCGTTCGCTCTGGGCGCGCAGGCGGACGCCGAGATGATCCGCCCCGGCACAGAGGTGGCTGAGGTGGAAGCAACGTTCGACCTCACCGGCCGCGACGCCTACGGCCCGGTCGCCCGGCTGCTCTCCGATGCCGACATCGCCTTCGAGGGAGAACTGATCGTCAGGCGGACGCTGACTCACCCCCGAGACGGTTCTCAGCGGCTCGGAGGCCGAATCCGGATCAACGACCGAGCAGCCACGGTAGGCGTCTTGCGTGGACTGGCGCCGCTGCTCGCCGATATTCACGGACAGCGCGAGCATCTGTCCCTGCTGCGACCGCAGGAACAGCTCGACTTGCTCGATCGTTTCGCCGGCGTCGAGCATCAGCGCGACGCCGTCTCAGCCATGGTCCGCCGGCTACGCAGCCTCGATCGCCGCCTCGACGACTTGTCCGGCAACGAGCGCGAACGCGTGAGGCGCATCGCGCTATTGCGTCACGAGGCGTCGGAAATCGAGACCGCAGGGCTACAACCGGACGAGGAAACCGAGCTGCTGAACCAGCATCGTCGTCTGGTCAATGCTCAGGGTCTGGCGATTGAGGCAGCCGAAGCCGTGGCCTCGCTGTCGGATGATGCGCTCGGCCGAGCGCTCGCTGCCATCCGCCGCATCGCCGAGATCGATGACACGGCTTCACCGATCTCCGAGACGGTCGAAGGCGCTGCCGAACAGGCCGCCGAGGCTCTGCGCTCGCTGCGTCTGTATGCCGACCAGGTGGAGATCGATCCGGAGCGGCTGTCCGAAGTCGAGGCGCGAATCGCATTGCTCGGCGACATGAAGCGCCGCTGGGGTGACACGATCGCCGAGGTCATCGCCTACGGAGAACGAGCGCAGGCCGAGGCCGACCGCCTCGAGCAGGAGTCAGCCGACGGCGATGAGCTCTCCGCGGAAGCCGAACAGCTTGCCAGCGACCTGCACGACGCGGCTGCTGATCTCAGCCAGCGCCGCAAACGTGCGGCTGTGGAACTGACCAACGCCGTCTCGCAGGAGTGCGAAGAGCTGCGCCTGCCCAATGCGTGCATCGAGTTCCATTTCGAGCCTGTGCCTCGGTCGGCGGAAGAACGAGCCCTGCGGATCGACGAGCGGGAGGTCGGCTTCGATCAGAATGGCATTGACCAGGTCGAGCTGCTGGTCTCGTTCAATCCCGAATCGCCGCCCCGCCCGCTGCAACGGGTCGCCTCCGGCGGCGAGACGGCCCGTCTGACGCTGGCAATCAAGGCCGTCTTGGGCGAAAGTGATGTGGTGCCGCTGATGGTCTTCGACGAGATCGACGTTGGTCTTGGCGGACGCAGCGGCGGTATGATCGGCGAGCGTCTCGCTCGTTTGGGAGGACGTCGGCAGGTGCTGTGCATCACCCATCTGCCCCAGGTTGCCGCCCGGGCGCAGGATCACATTACGGTGAGCAAAACAGCCCCGGACGGCAGAACCAGCGTGGAAGTCAAGATGCTCTCGGAAGCGGAACGGATCATTGAACTGGCCGAGATGCTCGGCGGGCCAACCGACGCCAATCGCGCCAGCGCCACCGACCTCTTGCACGCGGCGGTCGCCACATGACCTCAGAAGCGATCGGCCCCACCCCGGCGGCCACCGTCCGACAGCGAGAGTCCGAGCTGCACGCCCTGCAAGAACGCAGTCTGCCGATCGAGGCGCCGCTGCGAGCCGAGAAGGCCGTCATCGCTGACGCGCCGGAGATTCACCGGCTGATCCAGTATTGGTTCGAGAAGACCGGAGACGTCCTGCCCCGCACGGAGGGCGAAATCTACGAGACGATTCGCGACTTCGTCGTCGTCCGCGATACGAACGGCAGTCGCTTGCTCGCCGCCGGCGCCCTGCACGTCGAGTGGCGCGACCTGGCCGAGATCAAGTCGCTGGTCGTCGATCCCGGCACCCAGGGCAAGGGTCTCGGACGCATCGTCGTCGACGCCTGCCTCGACGAGGCCGTCGGCATGGGCCTCAAGACGGTCTTCGCGTTGACGACCACGCCCGCCTTCTTCGAGCGCCTCGGTTTCCGTATCTCCGGCGTCTCCGCCTTCCCGCGCAAGGTCTGGAACGAGTGCTTCCGTTGCCCCAAGTACAACGCCTGCGACGAGATCGCGGTCACCATCGACCTGCGCGACAGGCTCGGCGCATGAGCAGGCCGAGCGAGTCGGTCGACACGCTCACCGAGACGGTGCTCACCTCTGAGCGAGTCTTCAACGGCTCGAGAATCAATGTCCGCGTCGACCAGGTCGCCATGGCCGACGGCCGCCGCGCCCGCCGCGAGGTCGTTGAGCATCCCGATGCCGTTGTCATCCTCGCCATCCGCGACGATGGCAACATCGCCTTCGTCCGCCAGTGGCGGCATCCAACCGGTCGACCGCTGCTGGAGCTGCCGGCCGGTCGGGTCGATCCGGGAGAATCGCCGGAAGAGACCGCGCGACGCGAGTTGCGCGAAGAAGTCGGCCTCAGTCCGGCTCGGCTGGACTTTGCCCGAGGCTTCTACGTCGCCCCCGGTTTCGCCGACGAGTTCCTGCACGGCTTCATCGCCCGCGACTGCATCGAGGCGCCGCTCGAAGCCGATGAAGACGAAGAACTGATCGTCGAATGGAAGCCGCTCGGCGAAGCGATCGATCTTGTCGAAGCGGGCGAAATCATCGATGCCAAATCGGTCATTCTGATCCAGTACCTCGCACTCGAGGCGGTCGGGCCGCTCGGACGCAAGATCGTCCGCCACTACCAGGGCCAGGAATGAGCTTGCTACGCAGGCGACTACCGCCCAATGGCGTTTGGTGCGAAACTGAGCGTTATATCCGACATATTGGCAAGTCGGGGAGACAGCACGATGTTGCAGCATGATGTACTGATTGTCGGCTCGGGTCTGGCGGGCATGCGCGCCGCCCTCGAAGTCTCGAACGATCCCACCCTCGACGTGGCGATCCTCTCCAAAGTCCATCCGCTGCGCTCACACTCTGGAGCAGCCCAGGGCGGCATCGCCGCCTCGCTCGGCAACTCTGCTGAGGACACCTGGGATCTGCACATGTTCGACACCGTCAAGGGCGGCGACTACCTCGTCGACCAGGACGCCGCCGAAGTGCTGACTCGCGAGGGACCCGAGAACATCTTCGAACTCGAGCATATGGGTTGCGCCTTCTCGCGCGACGACGAAGGCCGCGTCGCCCAGCGCCGATTCGGCGGACACACGGCACCGCGCGCCTGCTACGCCGCCGACCGCACCGGACACGCCGTCCTCACCGTGCTCTTTGAGCAGCTCCTCCGTCGCGGCGTCAAAGTCTATTCTGAGTGGTATGCGCTCGACCTCGTCGTCAAGGACAACGTCTGCCAGGGCCTCGTCGCCTACGACATCCTCTCCGGCCAGATTGAAGCCATTTCCGCCAAGGCGGTGATGTTCGGCACCGGCGGCTACGGACGCGCCTTCCGCGTGACGACCAACGCCTTCGCCTCCACCGGCGACGGCGTGGTCATGGCCTACCGTGCCGGCATCCCGCTGGAGGACATGGAATTCGTCCAGTTCCACCCGACCGGCCTGCAGGGCTCCGGCATCCTGCTTTCCGAGGCCGCTCGCGGCGAAGGCGCGCACATCGTCAACTCCGACGGCTTCCGCTTCATGGAAAACTACGCCCCGGGCCGGATGGAACTCGCCCCGCGCGACATCGTCGCCCGCGCCGAACAGTCCGAGATCGAGGCCGGCCGCGGCGTCACCGCGTTGCGCGATTCCGTCTTCATGGACCTCCGGCCGATCGGCGAGGAGCGTATTCGTTACGCGTTGCCGTCGGTGCTGCATCTCGCCCGCGACTTCGCCGGTATCGACCCGCTCGAAGCGCCGGTTCCGATCCAGCCCACCGCGCACTACTCGATGGGCGGCATCCCCTGCGACATCAACGGTCAGGTGCGGATCAAGGACCTCGACGGCGCCCCCGAGATCACCGGCTTCTTCGCCGCGGGCGAGGCCTCCTGCGTCTCGGTACACGGAGCCAACCGTCTCGGCACCAACTCGCTGCTCGAAGCCGTCGTTATGGGACGCCGCGCCGGACGCGGCATTCTCGATGTCGTCCACGACCTCGAACCGACCAGCATCGACGAAGGCGACATGGCCAACGCGGTGGGCGAGGTCGACCACTTCCTCTCGGCCTCGGGTTCCGAGAAGGTCGGTCAGATTCGCGCCGAGCTGCGCGACACGATGATGGACAAATGCGGCGTCTTCCGCGACGACGCCGAACTCAGGGAGTGTCTCTCCGAGGTCAAGGACTACCAGGAGCGCTTCAAGAACGTCTCGATCGACGACCACGGCTCCACCTTCAACACTGACCTGCTCGATGCGATCGAGCTGGGTCACATGCTGGAGTACTCAGAGGTGATCACCACCGGCGCCATCGCCCGGCAGGAGTCCCGCGGCGGCCACGCCAGGCGCGACTTCCCCAACCGCGACGACGAGAACTGGCACCGCCACACGCTTGCCTACCGCCCGCAGGACGGCGAGGACGCCCCCCGGCTCGAGTACTGCGAGGTCAACATGCAGCCGAAATTCCGCGAGCCATTCCCGCTCCAGGAGCGAACCTACTAGAACGATCTGGACAAAATCGGACAAATCCGGACAGATCTGGACAAATCTGCCCGCCCCGAACAGCGAAACCCAGCGCAGAACAGGCGAAACCCCATGGCCCAGCAGGAATTCATCATTCAGCGCTACAACCCCGACACCGACGAGTCCTACGAGGAATCGTTCAACGTCGATGTCCAGCCCGGCCAGACCGTGCTCGACAGCCTCAACGCGATCAAATGGGAGCAGGACGGCACGCTCTCCTTTCGCATGTCCTGCCGTCACGCCATCTGCGGTTCCTGCGCGATGAAGGTCAACGGCCAGTCGATGCTCTCCTGCCAGACCCAGGTCGACGCCGCTGCCGAGCGCGGCGATCCGATTCACGTCGGACCCCAGGGCAACCAGAACGTGATCAAGGACCTGGTCGTCGACGTATCGAAGTTCCTTAACCAGTTCGAACGCGCAGAGACCTGGCTGGAACCATACGAAGACCAGGACCCGCCCGGGCGCGAACACCGCCAGAAGGTCGAGGAATTCGACCACTGGTCGCACGCGTCGACCTGCATCCACTGCGGCGCCTGCTACTCCGACTGCACCGTCGCCGCCGTCGACGAGAATTTCCTCGGTCCGGCCGCCTTGGCCAAGGCCTACCGCTTCGTCATGGACAGCCGCGACTCGAAACGCGAAGAGCGGCTCCAGTTCCTCTCCGAGGAGCAGGGCGGCATCTGGGATTGCACCCGCTGCTACATGTGCGTCCAGGCCTGTCCCAAGGACGTGCTGCCCATGGACGCGATCATGGAACTGCGCACACTGGCGATCGAAGCCGGCCACGTCAACAACCACGGCGTGCGCCACCACAAGGGTTTCATGTCCGGCGTGCGCAAGCGCGGCCGCCTCGACGAGATGATGCTGCCCGTGCAGTCGGTGGGCATCGGCCGGTTGTTGACCGGCAATCTCGCCGCGCACAAGGAGATGATGGACTACACGCCGGGCGCGATCCGGCTGCTGAAATCACGCAAGCTGCTGACGATCGCTCAGCGGCACGGCGCCAACACCGAGGGCCGCGAGCAGATCGAACGCATCTTTGAAGAGGTCGAGGCCGAGAAGCACCACCATGATGTCGACGCCGAGGCCTTCGGAGCCGAGTTCGAAACCGCGCTCGGCGGACACTAGGGGCGACTGGCGACTCACCAGATACACGGCACGGGGACAGCGGGAGATTCGGACACCATGAGTAAGTACGCATTCTGGCCCGGCTGTGTGGCGCAAGGCGCAGCTCCTGAGCTGTACACCTCCACGCTTGCCGTGGCTGAACATCTGGGCATGGATCTGGTCGAGCTGGAGGCCGCCGCCTGTACCGGCGCCGGAATCATCTCCGACGGTGAACCGTACCTCCAGGACGTGCTCAACGCTCGCACCATGGCCATGGCCGAGCAGATGGACCTGCCGCTCATGGACATCTGCTCGACCTGCGTCGGCGTACACCGTCTGGCGGCGGAAAAACTGCGCGACGTCGACTACCGCATTCGGATCAACCATCACCTCGCACCCGAAGGCATCGAGTACCGAGGCTCCGTCGATCCGCGCCACTTGCTCTGGATCCTGCTCGAGGACGTCGGCATCGACAAGATCAACTCGATGGTTACCAGACCGCTGGAGGAGCTCAATCTCGGTCCGTTCTATGGCTGTTATCTCGTTCGTCCCGAGCGCACACTCGAATTCGATGCGCACCCGACCCGGCGAGACAGCCTTGAGCAACTGATCGAGATCCTCGGCGCCACGACCGTCACCTACGACGGCATGACCAAGTGCTGCGGCTTCCCGATTCTGACGATGAACAA
>JAPPNI010000007.1 GCA_028873865.1 Chloroflexota bacterium
ATGAGGAGATGGACGGCCTGGCCCATGAGCAGCGGCGCAAGCTGGAGACGGTCGAACACGAGCTGGGTGAAGTCAACCGGGCGCTCGACCGCATCTGGCGGCTGGTCGAGACCACCGATCTGGAGATGGCCGACGCCGCCGACCGCATCCGCGAGCACAAGCAGCGCAAGCAGCAGCTGGAGCGAGCCGCGGATGAATCGAGGCGGATGCTGGCCGAACGGCGCGAGCTGCTCGACTCGGCCGAGCTGGTCGCCGCCTTCGCCGAGGAGATGGGCGAGTTCCTCGCGACCAGCGAGCTGACCGAGACCCGCGCCTTCTTGCGCACGTTCATCCAGGGCATCGACGTGAGACCAGGCCGGGCCCTGATCCGCTACACGATCCCGATGCCCGAGGACAGCCCGATCGGGCGCTCAGACCGGGCAGAAGTGGGGTTGGAGAGCGGAGTTCGCAAATCGGTACGTGTTGGTGGGCCGGGCTGGATTCGAACCAGCGACCGAGCGGTTATGAGCCGCCTGCTCTGACCCCTGAGCTACCGGCCCTCGGTGCACCGAGGTGCCCTGCGGCCAGTCTATCCAGCAGCTCATCTACGATCCGGGCATGAACTGGCGTCTGAGCTTCGCGGCGCTCATCGGGCTAGCGGCGTTGGCTGTCCTGGCCTGTGGACCATCGGGCGATCCTGCGACCCGCGGAGGCGTGATCGCTCCGGCCGTCGAGCGGCCGGAGGATCTGGCTGGCCTGTTGGATTTGCCTTCCTTGGTGGGCGAAGTCGTGTTTCCCTGGTCGGAGGTGACCATCCGACGACCGTCGGCAGTGATCACGGTCGGCGTATTGGTCGCCAATACGTCGGACCGCCGCAGCCGCGGCATGATGTACTGGAGTGGATTGCCGCCCAACAGCGGGATGATCTTCATCTGGGAAGAGACACGGGCGCGGAGCGGAGGATTCTGGAATCAGAACGTGCCGATCGACCTCAGTGTCGCCTGGTTGGATCAGGATGGGACCATCCTCGAATTCTCGACACTGCTGGCGGACGATGAGACGAGCAAGCGCCCCCGGCAGCCGTACTTCTTCGTCCTGGAGATGCCTCATGGCCGTTTCGAAACGATGGGAATCGACATCGGTGACCGAGTGATCATCCCTGAAACACTCTTGCCGAATCAGTAACACGAGGCTCGAGGCTGCGACATCCGGAGCAGAGTGATCGTGATATCGTGCCCAGAAATACAGGCCGCCTGACGCTGCGGTCGCAAGTTGATCGGAACACACAATGAAGCGAGTTCTTGGTGTTGGGGCGTTGCTGGCCGTCTTGGCGGCAGTCGCGCGGGTCGTCATGGGTCGTCGGCGCGACGCGGAGGACGAGGCGTAGCACCCCGCCTGATCCTCGCACTCGATCAGGGAACTTCTTCCAGCCGAGCGCTGGCATTCGATGAGCATGGGCGCGTCATTGCGAGCGCCCGACGCGGCATCGATTCCGTTTTTCCTCAACCGGGCTGGGTTGAGCAGTCCCCCGCCACGCTCTGGAGCAGTCAGCTGGAGGCTGGCCGTGATGTCGCCGAACAGGTCGGCGTCGACAGCATCCGCGCGGTCGCGATCGCAAACCAGCGCGAGACCTCACTGATCTGGCATCGTGAGACGCTGAAACCCCTGGGTGCGGCAATCGTCTGGCAGTGCCGGCGAACGGCCGATGTCTGCGAAGAACTCGACCGCTCACACGGCACGGAAATCCGCGCTCGGTCGGGTCTCAAGCCTGACGCCTACTTCTCCGGCCCAAAGTTCTCCTGGCTCCTGGACCACGTAGACAAGGCCCGCGACCGGGCGGCTTCTGGAGCGCTTGCCTGCGGAACGGTCGACTCGTGGCTACTGGCGAACCTGACCGACAGCGCAGTTCACGCCACCGACGTGACCAACGCGTCGCGGACGATGCTCTGGAATCTGAGCGAGCGGCGCTGGGATGATCAGCTCTGCGCCTGGCAACGGGTGCCGACGCCGGCCCTGCCTGAGGTGCGCGCCAGCAGCGACGAGTACGGCCTGACCGCTCCGTCGTTGTTCGGCAAGCAGCTGCCGATTCTGGCGGTTGCCGGAGACCAGCAGGCTGCGCTCTATGGTCACAGCATCACTCGCCCGGGGGCGGCGAAGTGCACCTATGGCACCGGCGCATTCCTGTTGTCTCATGCCGGTCAGGTCGCACAGCCCGCACTGACTCCCGATGGGTTGCTGCTCACTGCGGCGGCGGACGACGGGTTTGCCTATGAGGGCGGGATGTTCACCGCCGGATCAACGATTCAGTGGTTGAGAGACGAACTGCGACTCGCTCCTTCCTCTCCCGAGATCTCCGAGCTTGCCGCCTCCACCGATAGCTCGGAAGGCGTCATGATGATCCCGGCGCTGGCCGGGTTGGGATCGCCGCATTGGGACCCCGATGCGCGCGGGGCGCTCCTCGGTATCACTCGCGGAACGACACGAGGCCATATCGCACGGGCAGCGATGGAGTCGGTGGCATTTCGGGTACGCGAAATCGTCGAGGCGATGGAGTCGAGCGGCCATCCTATTGGCGAGTTGCGCGTCGATGGCGGGATGACGGCGAGCGATGTCTTGATGCAGATCCAGGCCAACGCGCTCCAGCGTTCGATTGTCCGTCCGACCATGCAGGAGACAACCGCGCTGGGGGCGGCGAAGCTCGCAATGGAGGTGTCCGGGCTGAACCTGGAGATCGACGCTGAGGAGCAGCGATTCGAGCCGAACGCCGAACTGGAGCATGAGTTTGAGCGTTGGAGTGCGGCGCGGAGAGCAGTGCAGTCGATTCCTGGCGGGTGAATAGACTGGACTTGCCATGGCGACGGCGACCTACGATGTCATCATCATCGGTGGAGGAATCAACGGTGCGGCGACCGCCGCATCGGTGGCGGCGCGGGGATACCGAACGCTCGTACTCGAGCAGGACGATTTCGCATCCGGAACCACCTCAGCCTCGACGAAGCTGATTCACGGCGGTCTGAGATATCTCGAGACCGGCGACGCGCGATTGGTCCATGAGTCGCTCCAGTCTCGCGAGCGCTTGCTCCGCGAGCGTCCGCATCTGGTGCGGCCGATGGGCTTCATTCTCCCGGTCTACGAGGGTGATCCGCGGCCGCCCTGGTACATCAGATCAGGGTTGGCGCTCTATGACCTGCTCTCGCCGCGGAAGGTCTCGCCCTGGCACTCGTCCTTCTCCGAGCGCGAGCTCCAGCGGTTCGAGCCGTCGATTTCGACCGATCACTTGAAGGCGGCGTTCCTGTATCACGACGCCCAGGTCTGGTCCCCCGAACGCCTGACCCTTGAATATCTGGCGCAGGCGCGTGCTTCGGGGGCGGATCTTCGCAATCACTCCGCAGTCGATTTCATCATCGTTGACGGCCGGCGCGCTCGTGGCGTCGATTTCCATGATGTGTTGACAGGTCGCCGTTCCACCGCATCCGGACGCCTCGTGATCAATGCCGCGGGCCCGTGGGTCGATGCGGTTCTCGACGCGACCGGCAGAACGCTCAGGCGGCGAATCGGCGGAACTCGTGGTTCCCACCTCGTCGTCGATCTGAACGGACGAGGACCCAAACACGCGGTCCTGGCGAGCGCGAAGTCGGATGCCCGGCCGATGTTCGTGACGCCCTGGCTCGATCATCACATCATCGGCACGACTGACTTCCGCGATGACGAAGATCCGTCGGACGTTCGCGCGGCGGGCTGGGAGATCGACTACCTGATTGCCGAGGCGGCGCGAGTCTTGCCCGGGCTCGGAATCGAACACCGCAACGTGGTCTACGCATACTCTGGAGTACGGCCGTTGGCTCAAGCCGGCGATGGAGTGTTCGAGGGCGCCATCTCACGACGGTCAGTCATTGTGGACCATTCTGCTGAGGGCGTCGAGCGGCTGGTCTCGGTTGTCGGTGGGAAACTGACGACGGCGGCGGAGCTGGGACGCAAGGTTGCGGCCGCGGTTTCGCAACAGATCGGTCGGCCGCGCGCTCGTGGCATCGCCGCGTTGCCGGAGACTCCTACGAGTCGGGCGGTGTTCCTGCCTCCCGAAACTCAGGAGCATCTGCGCACGGTCTACGGACCCAGAGCTCCCGAGGTGGCGGCTTACGCGGCGAACGACTCGTCACTGGCCGAGACCATTTCGCCTCAGCATCCCGATATCGGCGCTCAGGTGGCGTATGCGGTCCAGCATGAGGGTGCGCGCACCGTGGCTGATGTACTGCTTCGGCGGACCGTGGTGGGATTGACGAAGGACATGGGGCGAGCCGCTGCCGCACCGACCGCCGCGATCATGGCGGGACTTCTCGGTTGGACGGTTGAGGCCCGAGATCAGGCGGTTCGCGATTACTTCGCCGAACTGCATCGCAAGTTCGTGATCATCGACCCGGAGATCGGGATCCCGGTGTCTGAGCGGCTGCCGGACGAGGATTTGCGCTCAGCCGAGGGCGCCGGCGGCTAGGCGATCATGCCCTCCAGCGGCTGAGCCGGAGCGCGTTGGTCAGCACCGAGAGCGAACTGGCGACCATGGCCAGCGCCGCGGCGATTGGCTCGAACTGACCCAGCTCCCCGAAGAGCCAGGTCAGGCCGCCCGGGACGCCTCCGGCGGCGGCGAAGATCGGCACGGCCAGACCGGCGGCGAGCGGGATCAGCAGGATGTTGTAGGCGAAGGCGAAGCCCAGGTTCTGGCGGATCACGTTGCGGGTCGAGCGGGCCAGCAGGACGGCTTCCGAGGCTCGCAGGGGATTGGATTGCATCAGGCCGACCTGTGCGGTTTCGAGGGCGATGTCGGAACCGGTGCGCATGGCCAGGCCGAGGTCCGCCTGGGCCAGCCCCGGGGCGTCGTTGACGCCATCGCCGACCATGGCGACTCGACGGCCGGCGGACTGAATCTCGGCTACCGCGGATGCCTTCTCAGAGGGCAACGTCCGGGCGCGGACCTGTCCGATCCCTACCTGATCGGCGACCGCCCGGGCGGTCTGGTCGGTGTCGCCGCTGATCAGCATGGATTCGATGTCGTGTCGATCGAGGAGCTCGATCGCATCGGCCGCGCCGGGCTTGATCTGGTCGCTGAGCCGGACAACGCCGATCAGGTCATCGTTTCGCGTTATGTAAACCGACGTTTCCGCGCCCGTTGCCTCGGGTGCATCGACGCCAAGCTCGGACATCCAGGAAGCGCTGCCAACGGCGACGCGCTGGCCTGCGACGGTTGCCGCCGCGCCTCTGCCGGGCTGGTTGCGGAAGTCGCTGACGTCGGCGAAGGCGATCTCCCGATCTTCCGCGTAGGAGACGATCGCGGCGCCCAGGGGGTGTTCCGAGTGTTGTTCGACCGAGGCCGCGCAGCGGATCAATTCCTCTTCGGCTACTCCGTATGGTTCGACCGCACTGACCTGGTGGCGTCCGGTGGTCAAGGTTCCGGTCTTGTCCCAGACGACGGTGTCGATCTTGCCAGCCGCCTCCAGCGCTTCGGCGTCGCGGAAGAGGATTCCCAGCCGCGCGGCGCGTCCCGAGCCGGCAGCGATGGCTGCGGGCGTGGCCAGTCCGAGCGCACAGGGGCAGGCGACGACCAATACTGCGACCGCGCTGACGACGGCCGAGGTCCAACTCGCGCCGCCCCCGAAGATGGCCCAGGCGATGAAGGTGATCAGAGCAATGCAGACGACGATGGGGACGAAGATGCCGGCGATTCTGTCAGCGAGCCTCTGCACCGGAGCCTTTGAGGATTGCGCGCGCTCGACGGCAGAGGTGATGCGAGCCAACGCCGTGGCGGCTCCCACCTGGGTCGCCTGATAGGTGAAGGCACCGTCGATGTTCATCGTTCCTGCGAAGACGAGATCGGCCGGCTGCTTCGAGACCGGGACGCTTTCACCGGTCAGGAGAGATTCGTCGATCGAGGTCGTTCCACTGAGGATCGAGCCGTCGACGGGCACCTGTTCGCCCGGCCGGACTCTGAGCGTGTCCCCGACATTGACGTCTGCAGCCGGAATGTCGCGCTCCAGACCGTTCTCAACGAGGCGAGCGGTCTGAGGCGCGAGTTCGAGTAGCCGCGTCAATGCGGCGGCCGCCCGGAGCCGGACCCGCGCCTCGAGGGCGCGTCCCAGGCTGACGAACCCGACAATGATCAGGGCAGTGTCGAAAAACACGTCGCGGGAGGCATCCGCGCCCTCGAAGGCGCCGGGGAACAGCGCCGCTACGGTGCTGTAGCCCCAGGCGGCGGTGACGCCGAGGACGATCAACGTGTCCATGTCGGTGGTGCGTCGTGAGGCGGCGCGGGCGGCGCGGAGCAGCATGGGCCAGAGAGTCCAGGCGAGCGTCGGGGTAGCGACCGCGAAGAGGATGGGAAAAAACAGGTCTAGATTCCAGCCGAAGTCGCCCCAGCGATTGGCCTGCATGGAAAAAAAGATGCCCCAGCCGAGCAGCAACGCCGGCAGGGAGCGAAGCACCAGCGGGCCAAGCGCTCCGGCCGCTTCCGTCTCGTCCTGTGATTCGAGCAGTTCGTATCCGGCTCCGCCGATCGCCGCGCTGAGGGCCGGCTGTTCGATGGGCCGTTCGATTTCGATGATCGCGCGTCCGGCGATGAAGTCGGCGGAGGCGTCGGAAACCCCGTCGATCTTGACCAGCGCGCGCTCGACCCGACGCACGCAGGCAGCGCAGTGCATGCCTTCGATTCGCAGGGTCTGGGTCTGGTGCTCGGTCGCCGTCGTCATTGCGCTCAGCATATGTCGCCGCACGAGCGGCCAGCGCCCGCTCCGACCGCGGACCGTAGCTCGGCAGAGTCGGCTCCGGGTGTTCGGGGGCGGCGAAGATCCTGGAAGTTCAGGTTTTCAGCGAAAACTTTTTCCTGGGGCCGTCGAAACACGATCTCCAGTGCATAGCTGAAGATCGTGCGCACGGGACTTTCAGTTTTTTCAGCTTTTTTCAGGTGCAGGTGTTCGGCCCTGTTCGGTTCTGTTCGAATTCGCTCGGACACGGACGGAACACGGCGGCGATGAACATGAGTCGTTTGGAGAGGCACTTGCGCCGAGCGGCGCCTGGCGCGGGTCATGATCGCCTCCCCTCAGGGCGCTGCGTCATATGTTCTGACGATACAGCAAGTCGGTCGCGCCGGGATGGCGGCGGGTGTGTCACGACAGGCTCTAGCCTGAGGTCATGCCTCGCGTGATGCTGCTGATACCGACGGCTTCCTACCGTGCGCCCGACTTCATGTCGGCGGCGGACAAGCTGGGGCTGGATGTCGTCGTGGCTTCGGACGTCGACCAGCCGCTGGCGGATATGTATCCCGGGCGCTGGCTGACGCTGCCGTATCACGATGTCGAGCGCGGCGCGCAGGCGGTGGCGAGATACTCGGACCGGTTCCCGCTCGACGCGGTCGTGGCGGTTGATGACCCCGGCACGATCCTCGCCGCGCACGCGACGGCGGAACTACAGCTGACCGGCAATACGCCGGAATCGGTGATCGGCACGCGCGACAAGTCCGAGCTGCGAAGGGTGCTGGACGCGCACGGCGTACGTTCGCCATGGTGGCGGGTCTATCGATTTGACGAAGGTTCGCCGGCGCAGGCCCTGGAGTATCCCGTGGTGGTCAAGCCGCTCGGCCTGAACGGCTCCCGCGGCGTGATGCGCGCCAACGACCCGGCCTCGTTCGAGCGCGCGGTCGGCAGGTTGCAGCGATTACTCAGGACGAAGTCGGCAGCGGAGGAGTGCGGCGATCTCGTCGACCGCTACCTCGTCGAGGCGTACATTCCCGGCGTCGAGGTGGCGCTGGAGGGTCTGTTGCGCGACGGAGAGTTGCACACGCTGGCCGTGTTCGACAAGCCCGACCCCCTGGAAGGGCCCTTCTTCGAAGAGACGATTTACGTGACGCCGTCGCGGTTGCCGGAGGAGCAGGTTGAGGCGGTGGTCGAGACGGCGCGGAGGTCGGCCGAGGCGCTGGGGTTGCGCGATGGGCCGTTGCACGCAGAGTTGCGGCTGAATGAAGAGGGCGCCTGGCCGGTGGACGTTGCGGCGCGGACGATCGGCGGGTTGTGCGCGCGCACGCTGCGTTTCGGAGCGGGCATGTCGCTCGAGGAGATCGTGCTGCGCCATGCGATCAGCGCGCCCCTGGACACGTTGAACCGGGAGGCGTCGGCAGCCGGGGTGATGATGATGCCGATCGTCGGGCGGGGCCGGATCCAGGCGATTCGCGGTCTGGACGAGGCGGCCGCGGTGCCGCTGATCGAGGCCATCGAGATGGAGGCGCGGGTCGGCGACATGCTCGTCCCGCTGCCCGAGGGGGCCGACTACCCGGGATTCATCTTCGCGAGGGGCGATAATCCGGCAGCGGTGGAGTCGGCGCTGCGGGAGGCGTGGTCGAAGATCGAGTTTGTGCTGTAGCGGGGCGCCATCTGGCTATCGACCGGTTCGTTGCGGCGCGGGTCTTGTGAGCAGTGGGCTGATGGCTCTGCCGAGCACCACTTTGGGTGGTTTGGCGAAGTAGATCGGGATGAGGGCCGCGTAGGTCAGGATGGCGACGACCGTGAGCGGCACCTCGTAGGAGCCCGTGAGGTCTTCCAGCCAGCCGATCATCCATGGTCCGAAGCCGCTGGAGATCTGGGTGGCCATCGCAATCAGTCCGTAGACGGCGCCGAAGCTGACGTAGCCGAAGACATCCGAGGTGAGCAGCGACTGCAGCATGTAGACGTTGCCGATCGTGAAGCCGAAGATCAGGATCGCGACGTAGGTGACGGCGATGTGGTCGACCTGGATCACGACGAGGGCGGCCGTGCCCTGGACGAGGAACATGATCACGGTGAGGATGCGCAGGTCGACCCGATCGGCGAAGAAGCGTCCCACGATGAGGCGGGCAACGATGCTGCCGAAGGCGATGATCGAGAGGCTTGAGGTCGCTGCGGTGAGCGAGCCGACGCGTTCCTGCAGAAACGCCGTTTGATGCAGGATGAAGCCGGTCTGGGCCAGCAGGACGATGACGAAGCTGATCATGATGGCCCAGAAGGGGACCGTGCTCGTGGCGCCTCTGATGGTCCAGCGCCGGGTCTGGTTGGCGACCGAGCGGGCCAGGCTCGTGCGTTGCGGCGCGACCGGTTGGAGACCGTCCTGAGGCAGTCCCATCTGGCGCGGGTCCCAGACCAGGACAAACAGCACGATCGGCAGCCCGAACAGCAAGATCAGGCCAGCCATTGCCGGAGTCGCGATGCCGAGGCCGAACTGCTCGATGAGGATTCCGTTGACCGGAGAGAGAACCACACCGCCCAGGGAAACGCCGGTCGAGGAGATGGCCATTGCCCAGGCACGGCGATGGAGGAACCAGCGCGCCAGGGTGGCATTGACGGCGACGCCAGCGCTCATGCCGGATCCGAGCGCCATGACGATGTAGGCCAGGTAGAGCTGCCAGAGTTCTCGGACGTGTCCGATTCCGGCCGCTGCGACGATCAGCAAGAGCAGGCCGGGCGTCATCCATCTTCTGGCGCCCTGGCGGTCGATCAGCGGTCCGATCAGGGCTGAAGTGATCCCGGAGAAGACGAAATACATGCCGGTTGCGAGGGAGACGTCGCTGTTTGACCAGCCGTGCAGCTCTCGCAGGGGGCCGAGGTAGACGGCGATGCCGTAGTAGCCGACTCCAACGGAAACGAACATCAAGGCAGCGCAGGCGAAGACGATCGCCCAGCCGTAGTAGACGTTGCGGGGCAGCAGACGCGCGGCCAGGGGCCGATGCGGCTGCAGTTCGAACGGCTCGCGAGAATTCGGCGGGCTGGACAAAGCCGATTCAGCATACGGCCGGCCGTGGTCAGTCCGGGATTGCACGGCTGACTAGACTGCCTGCGAGTTGGAACAGAAAAGGGGACGAAGATGGCTGAGCGACGGACGGGCTGGGTGTACCACGAGTCCTATATGTGGCACGACACGGGTCGGACGCGGGCGTTCGATCCCGAGCTGCGCCGCTGGATGCAGTCCTGGGAACACTGGGAGAACCCGGACACCAAGCGCCGGTTCAACAACCTGCTGGAAGTGTCCGAGTTCTCGGAAGAACTGGTGCCGCTGAAGCCACGCTCGGCGAACCTGGAGGAGGTCCTGCGTTTTCACACGCCGGAGTACGTCGACCGGGTGCGGGAACTATCGGCGATCGACGGCGGCGATGCGGGCGAGGGCGCGCCGTTCTCGCACGGCGGCTATGAGATCGCGCTGCTGGCTGCGGGCGGGACGATCACCGCGGTCGACGCGGTGCTCGACGGAGACGTCGACAACGCCTACGCGCTCGTGCGTCCGCCCGGGCACCATGCGGAGCGGGACCGGGGCCGCGGCTTCTGCATCTTCGGCAACGTCGCCATCGCCGGCATGCATGCGCTGGCGGAGCGAGGGATCGACAAAGTCGCGACCCTGGACTGGGACGTTCACCACGGGAATGGCACCCAGCAGGCGTTCTTCGACCGCAAGGACGTACTGACGATGTCGATCCACCAGGATCAGTGGTATCCGCGCGAGAGCGGCCGGATGGACGAACAGGGCGAGGGCGACGGGGACGGGTACAACATCAACGTCCCGCTCCCGCCAGGCAGCGGGCACGGCGCGTACGTCGAAACGATCCGGCAGGTCGTGGTCCCAGCGCTGCAGGCGTTCCAACCCGACCTGATCCTGGTGCCCTCGGGATTCGACGGCGGTATGTATGACCCGCTGGGCCGGATGATGGCCTACTCGGAGACTTTCCGCGAGATGACCCGGCTGCTGATGGAAGCGGCGGATGAGCTCTGCTCGGGACGGCTGGTACTCAGTCACGAAGGCGGCTACAGCCCGACCTATGTCCCGTTCTGCGGCCTGGCCGTGATGGAGGAGCTGAGCGGGAGGCGGTCGATCGCCGGTGATCCGTTCGAGGACAACTCAGCGACGGCCGGTGGCCAGGACCTGCAACTCCACCAGCAGGCGGTACTGGACGACGCGAAGTTGCTGGTCGATCGGTTGCGGAGCCTCGAGGGCGTCTAGAGCTCGATCAAACTGATCGTCTCTGTGTTGTCCGGGCTGCCGAGGGGGGCCAACTGGTCCCCGGTTGGCTCGGCTCAACAGAACCAGTCCTCGGTCAGGCCGGGACGATGGACGTGAGGAGCAGGTAGGTCGGGCCATGGCTCGACATCGAGCGCCTGGCAGGCCGCAGATTTGATCTGCGTGAACGACGCCTGACGTTCCGCCAGCGCGGCGATCTGAGCCTGCAAGGCGTCCATGCGCGGGTCGGCGTGGCGCCAGTTCCAGGTCAGACCATCGGTGTCGTAGGAGACCAGGGAGTCCATCTCCCGCATCGGCTCGACCAGTGGTGAATCCGAGGGGACCAGGAGACGCAGGCCGAGTTGGACCGGCGGCGTCAGGTCGACGAGTCGCCGCGTCTCGATGAAGTTCAGCAGAGCGAGGTAGTCCGTTGCCGATGTCCAGGGCGTGAACGGCAACCAGGTCGGTCGCAGGGCAATCTCCGCCTGCGTGGTCAGTTCAAGCGCAAGATCAAGGTCCGCCGCCGTATGCCCCTTGTCGAGGACTTCCAGAAGCCGGTCATCCACCGACTCAAAGGCCGAAGTGATGAACGTGACACCGAGCGATGTCATTTCCGGCAAGAGGTTCTGGTGTTCAATCAGGTGCTCGACCTTGATGGTGGCGTCGAACGTGACACCAGGGTGCGCCTCGGAAGCGCCGCACAGCAGATCCATCGCCAACTCTGGTGCGTTGAGAAAGTCGGGGTCCCCGAACGTGATGTGCTCAGCGCCTGCCGCGACTTGCTGGTCGATATCGGCGAGCACGGTTTCGGCGCCGTTGAGGCGCAACCGACCTGCATAGATCGGCGTGAGCGGACAGTGGGTGCATCGATGGGCGCAGCCGCGAGTCGCTTCGACGTAGCCGGCGATGTGCGATCCGCCGTCCGCATCGCGGTATTGGGCGTAGCGGTCGAGTGGCGGCAGGATTGAACGTTCCGGGACGGTTCGCGGGTCGCGGTCGAAGACTGGCGCATCAGCCGCAGAGTCGCCACCAGCGAGCCGAACGAGTTGCAGATCGGTATCGCCGCTGATCGCTCGGCCAAGGCCCAGGTTTCGTAGCGAGTTGGCGGCGAGCCCGTAGAACACGATCCGGTCGGAGAACCCCTCCAGTTGACGGGCGACGCGGATGCCGAGTCTCGCGGCGGTGTGCATCGGCGTGGAGATACCGATCAGGTCAGCCTCGGACGCGGCGGCATTGAGGCGCTCAGAGCTGACGGATTCGACGGCGAGATCGAGCGCGGCGACCTCGTGTCCGGCGGCGATCAACGCAGCGGCGGGCGCGGCGATACCGAGCGGCTGGTGTCCCTGTTCGTAGGTGGAGATCAGAAGGACGCGCGCCATCGGACGCCTGTCCGGTTAAGTGGCGCGACTACTTCTTCGACGGCTGGTAGTAGGGGTTCTCGCCCGACTGGTGGTCGGTGACGTCGATCAGCTCGTCGATCTCGGGCAGTTGCTCCTTGACCGCGACTTCAACGCCCTGCTTGAGCGTGACGTTGGCCATACCGCAGCCCTGGCAGCCGCCGCCCATTTCGATGTAGGCCTTGCTGCCCTTCACCTCGAGCAACTGCACGTAGCCGCCGTGGGCCGCGATCTGCGGGTTGACTTGCTCGTCGAAGATCTGCTGGATGGCCTGGGCCAGCGGGTCGCGCCAGACGGGGTTGGGATTGTTGAACTCGAGACCGGACACGTTGGGGCCCTTGAACTCGTAGTGGATCGCGGTGCCGCGCAAGTCGTCAACCCGTTCGCCCTCGACGTAGAGCGTGAAGTCCGGGTAGTCGGCCGTGACATCGCCTTCCGGCTCATATCCCTGCTCGACGATCGTCAGCACGTGCTCAAATCCATCAGAGGTCCGTCCGGCAATCTTCAGGCGAAGTCCGGCGACTTCCTCCGGATAACCGGTCAAGACTTCGAGCAGCTTCGACCGGGCAACCTCCGAAAAAGTGATGCCCAGTTCGTTGGCGTCCACGTTGGTGGTCATCTCACGCCCCAATCCGAGTGTCGTTTTCTAGCATAGCGTTCGGCATAGTCACACACGTATCGGAGGACGCCGTGGGAGTCGAGCAGGTATTGGTGCAGAAGAACCTTGAGATCCCGATGCGCGACGGAGTCATCCTGCGCGCGGACCTCTACCGCCCGGTCGACGCCGACCAGCCGGACAAAGCAGTGCCCGGGATCGTCACCAGGACGCCGTACGACAAGGAACAGTCGGGCGCGGGACTGGTGGCGGTGATGCCCAGCGCGCTCAAGCTGGCCGAGCGCGGCTACGCGGTGGTGGTTTGCGACTGCCGCGGCCGCTACGCGTCGGAGGGCGATTTCAAGCCGTTCCACCAGGAGGGTCCCGACGGGTACGACACGCTGGAGTGGGTCGCCGCGCAGGACTGGTGCGACGGCAATACTGCGATCTATGGGCCGTCATATGTCGGGGCGACGACGATGCTGGCCACGCGCGAACAGCCGCCGTCGCTGCGTTGCGCGATTCCGATCATCACGGCCGACGACTACTACGACGGCTGGACGTACCAGGGCGGCGCGTTCCAGCTGGGCTTCATCGGACTGTGGGGCAGCGGGTTGGCGGCGACCGGGTATCTGCAGCAGGACCACTCGCGACCGATGGAAGCGGCCGGAGAGATGACCGAGGCGGTGATGGGCAATGGCTTCCGTCTTCTGGGAAGTCGGCCATTGAACACGATGCCCGGGATCTCGCAGGAAGGCGTGGCGGCCTACTGGCACGAGTGGCTCGAACACGAGACTCGGGACGAGTACTGGGAGTCGGTTCGTCACTCCGCCGATTACTCGCGATTCCAGGTGCCGATGCTGCACATCGGCGGATGGTTCGACATCTTCGGGATCGGCACGGTGCGCAACTTCCGCGGCATCCGCGAGGACGGCAACCCGGAACAGCACCTGATCATGGGGCCCTGGGCGCACACCAACTACGACCGCTGGCTGGGCGAGATGGAGTTCGGGCCGACCGGCGCAGCAGCGGCGGCGAACGTGATCGCCGACATCAACGTGTTCCTCGACCGTCACCTCAAGGGAGTCGACCGGGAACTGCCGGGCGTCCGCTGGTTCCTGATGGGCGCGAACGAATGGCGGACGGATGAGTCGTGGCCTCCGCCAAACGCCGAGGCGCGGACGCTGTATCTCGCGTCGAACGGCGGCGCCACGATGCACTACGGGGACGGTCGGCTGGTGGACGACCAGCCTGAAGAAGATCGGCGCTGGGACGAGTTCATGTACACCGGCTACAAGCCGGTCATGACAGAGGGAGGCTCGACCCTACAGCAGGCGATCGGCCTGCCTGGGCCTCGCGATCAAACCCGGACAGAGAGCCGCGACGACGTGCTCTGTTACACGACCGAGCCGCTGACCGAGGCGGTCGACGTTGCCGGACCGGTCGAAGTCGAGATCTGGTTCTCCAGCAACCAGCCGGACACGGACATCACGGCCAAACTGGTCGATGTCCATCCCGACGGCAAGCCGGTCTCGCTGGTCGACGGGATCATGCGGGCTCGCTTCCGCGAGGGCTTCGACCGGGAGGTCATGCTGACTCCGGGCGACACCGCCAGGGTGACGGTCGACCTGGCCTCGCTGGGCCACCGGTTCGACGTTGGCCATCGGATCCGGCTGGAAGTCTCAAGCAGCAACTACCCTCGCTTCATGGCGAATTCGAATGACGGCGGCTCGGTCAACTCGGCGACCGAGATGCAGCCGGCGATCAACACGATTCGCCGAGGCGGGGACTACCCGTCGGCGTTGCGATTCCACCAGCTGAAGGACTGAGAGGAACGATTCATGATCTACGAGCTACGCATCTACACGGCGCATCCGGGCAAGATGGGCGCCCTGATGAAGCGCTTCCGCGACCACACGATGGAGCTGTTCGAGCGCCACGGGATCCACAACGTGGGCTACTGGACCAACTCGGTCGGCGGCCGCTCCGACGAGCTCTGGTACATCATCAGTTTCGAGAGCGCCGGCCAGCGGGATGAGGCCTGGAAGAACTTCGCCTCCGACCCCGAGTGGCAGGCCGCTCGCGCCGCGTCGGAAGAAGACGGGCCGCTGGTCCACCACATCGAGAACCGGATCCTGCAGCCGACCGAATGGTCGCCGATGCCCTAGCCGCGCCCATCCCCTAGCCGCGATGGCGCAGCCTGGCGAGCAATACCGGCGGGATGTCGGGGACGTCATCCCATGTGAGGCGGTTCTCTGAATCAGGATCACGCCGATCGCGGAACGACGGTTCGCGAATCCCGTCGAGGACCCAGCCTCTATCGAATGCCGTGGTGAGCAGCTCCGTCAGCGAGCGGTGGAAGTACGGCTGTTGCGAAGGCTGTCCCACTGAGGCGATGCCGTGCTGTACGCCGGTGTCGAGGTAGCCAGTGATGCGCACGCCCGACTCGGTGACCAGCCGGCCGTCCGGGGTCTCGAAGCGCTCGACGAACAGGCGAACGTCCGGACCGAGGTTGAACGCCGGATGCAGCACCGAGAACACGAACGGCGCATTCTCGGCGAGGCTGAGGGGGAGCATGTCGAAGAGCGGTGTGATCTCGGCGATGTCCATGATCGCCATGTTGCACACCGCTGCGCCGAAGGGTGCGCCGCGCGCACCTGCCATGGCGGCGAGAGCGGTGCGATCGGTCGCGTCGAGGCGCATCCAATCGAGTTTGCGTGCGGCCGATCGCTGTCCGGCAATGTCCAACAAGCGTTGCGAGCCGTCTGTGGCGGTGACCGCAACACCCAGAGACGCTACCTGCCGGGCGAAGTTGCCGTTGCCGCAGGCGATCTCCAGCAACGTCGTGGGAAGCGGCTGCAGCAGGTCTAGCGTCTCGGGGAAGACCAGCGTTCGCTGCCAGTAGTTGCCTTCGTCGCCCTGCACCTCATCCCAGAACTCGGCGTTGGCCTCCCAGGCGCCGATTGACTCGTCGTTGTAGTCCGGATAGTCCACCATGGCGGCTGCAGATTCGTTGGTACCGTAAGCGCAGACTGTCGAGACTATCACCGTATCCCGAATCCACGCTGGGAGATCGTCATGAGCGCGCCACTACCGGTCATCATCCAGGGACTTGGCCCAATCGGACTGCGAATCACCGAAGCGGCGCTGAACGACAGTTTCCTCGAGGTGGTGGGGGCAGTGGAGATCAATCCGGACATGATCGGACGGCCGCTATCGGACTTCGTCGAGGGTGCGCCGGACGTCACGATCCGTCAGTCGATCGCCGCCGCACGGGTCGACTCCCGTTCCGACGGCGGCATCCTGATTCATTGCACCGGCTCCTACCTTGAGCAGGTTTCGGCCCAGATCGAGGAGGCGCTGCGCCAGGACCTGCATGTCGTCTCGACCTGCGAAGAGTTGGCGTTCGCCCAGGCCCGCCACCCGGAGATCGCCGCCGGCCTCGACGTCCTGGCCCGACGCGCAGAACGGACGGTGGTCGGCACCGGCGTCAATCCCGGATTCCTGATGGACGCGCTGCCGGCGTCGCTGTCCTCGATCTCACACAGCATCAAGTCGGTCTCGGTCAAGCGAGTGCAGGATCCGTCGCGTCGGCGCATTCCCTTCCAGGAGAAGGTGGGAATGGGGATCTCGAAGGCGCAATGGCAAGCGAAGCTCGACGCCGGCGGCTTCGGGCATGTGGGGCTGATGGAATCGGCGAGATTGCTCGCCTACCCGCTCGGCTGGAAGATCGTTGACTGGCGCCACGACATGGCTCCCTGTGAAGTTCCGGGGCAGGAATTGGTCGCGGGGACACTGGAGACTCTGGAGGGCTCGACCTTTGACGGCCACACCATCCGGCTGCACTTCGAGGCGAATGCGTCGGTCGACGAGGAATACGACGAGATCGTGGTCGACGGCACGCCGCCGCTCAAGCTGCGCTTCGAGGGCGGCGTCTTTGGCGATGAGGCGACGGCGGCGTCGGTGCTGCGCGCCGCCCGGGTGATCCCCCATACCCGGCGTGGTCTGATGACGGTGCTCGATCTGCCGCTGCGTTAAACTGGGCATTCGCCCGATAGACGCCGAAAGGGGATCGCCATGAACTTCGACGACCGAGAGTTCCGAAACGCCCTGGGTATGTTCCCGAGCGGCGTCACCGTGATCACGACCGGGACCGATCCGAACTTCGTCGGTATGACGGCCCAGTCCTTCTCCTCGCTCTCCCTCGATCCGCCGCTGGTGTTGGTCTGCGTCGACAAGGGCGCGAGCGTACTCCCGCTGCTCAAGGAAACCGGCGCGTACACGGTCAACATCTTGCCCGACACGGCCATGGATACCTCGAACTTCTTCGCCAGCAGCAAGCGTCCGCCGCCGCCCCACCAGTTTGACGAGCAGGAACACGTCGTGGGCGAGACCGGTCAGCCGCGCCTGGCCAGCGCGACGATGGTCTTCGACTGCACGATTCACTCAGTCTTCGAGGGCGGCGACCACGAGATCATCGTGGGCGAAGTCAAAGCGTTCGAGAAGCAGTCGGACGAAGAACCGATCCTCTTCTACGGCGGCAACTACCGGAAGATGGGTCCGCCCGACCCGTCGATGAGCTGGTAGCTCCTCGAATCAAGGTCTGTCATGTGCGTGCAGGGGATGGATGACCGGCCACTGCTGGCGACCGATCCGCCGCTGCCCGCCGACGACTTCGTGCCCGCGCTCTGGGTACCGCTGACCCGCGCGTTGCGGGCTCGGCGTCGGTTAATCCAGATGGTCGAAGTTCTGCCGGCCGAGCAGTGGCTGAGGGAGTCGGCTGCGCCGCAGTGGTCTCGTCGCGACGTGCTGGCGCACCTGGCAGCGTCGGATCGCCGCTATCACGACGTGTTGAACGCGGTCCTCAACGGATCGCCGTTGGAGGAGTGGAAGCCGGATCCGTCGCTGCCGGGTCAGGAACTGGACATGGCCAACGCCCTGGGCGCCGAACGATTCCTCGGCCAGCCCGCCCACGCCCTGGCCGAGCAACTGGAGGACGGATCGAAGAAGTCGACCATGCTCCTCGCCGCTCTGACGGAGGACCAGGTGCTCATGCGGATGGGTTTCGCCGGGAACGCCCTGTCCCTGCTGGAGGCATGGGCCGCACACGACAACGATCATGCCGACGACATCATCAACGGCCCGAAGATGATGCGGACGCTGTAGCCCTCGGCGCCGCCGAACGGATCTACTTGCCGACGCGAAGCCGAGCTTCGAGCAACCGCTCCACCCTGGAGACCTCGAGGCGGTCGACAAATGCATCAACCAGCGCGTTGGCCATGGAGTCGGCGCCCTGGGTCATCAACATTTGCAGGAGACCTCGCTTGGGCCGGACCAGCGTGGTTCGCTTCTCGATGCCGGCGGCGGCGGCGGCCCATTCGACGGCGTCGCTCAGGTCTCCGAGTTGGTCAACCAGGCCGAGTTCGTGCGCCTCGGCTCCGGTGTGAATCTCACCGGATGCAAGAGCGGCGACCTGATCACGGCTGAGCTCCGGTCGGCCTTCGGCGACGATGTCGACGAATCGCTCGTACACCGACTGAATCAGCGCGTCGAGCTTTTCATCTTCCTCCGGTGTTGTCTCGCGGAAGAGCGAGCCCATGTCCTTGTATTCGCCGGCGGCGCGGGTGCGCATCTTGACGCCGACGCGGTCGAGCGCTTCCGAGATCATCGGCGCGGTCCAGATCACGCCGATCGAGCCGACGACGGAAGTCGGCAGGGCGAAGATCGGGTTCGCGGCGCAGGCGATCATATAGCCGCCTGAGGCTCCGACTCCACGGATCGCGGCCGCGACCGGCTTCTTGTCCGAGAGCCGCCTGGCCGCGAGATACAGCGCCTCAGACGCAGCTGCGCCGCCTCCGGGAGAGTCGATGTCGAGGACCACGGCGGGGTAGCGAGGATTCTCGGCAATGCTGCTGAAGGTGCGTGCCAGTTCGCGCGGGTTGAGGCGCGCGCCGATCTGTCCGGCCACTTCGACGACCGCGACGCGCGGCGGGAAGAGGTACTGCTCGAAGTCCATGGTCGATGATCCAATCTTCGTCGGCATTGACTCAGTGTATGAGCGCCGCCTGCTTGCGTTGACTGTGTAACGGCGCCAAGCGATGATCTGTCACATGGGCCGCAAATGCCTAGAGGGAGGCCGCCGTGACCGAGACCGCCGTCTGTCCGCTGTCGGAGCTGCCGCCGGGTGAGGTCACCGCCGCTGATCTCGACGGTACCCGGGTGTGCGTCGCGAATGTGCACGGAGAAATTTTCGCTGTGCAGGACAAGTGCCCGCACCTCTTCGCTCCGCTCTCCGTGGGAGAGCTGAAGAATGCGCATATCGTCTGTCCCTGGCACGATTCCGAGTTCGACATGCGCACCGGGCAGACCAAGTCCTGGCTGCCCAACGGCATCTGGAACATGATCCACAAACTGATGCCGCCACCGCCGCCATTCATCAAGAACAAGATCGAGCCCGAGTACATCCAGACATTCCAGACCCGCGTGGACGACGGGACGATCTACGTCTCCGACGAGTAGGGCGGTCGTCCGCCGCGAGCTCGTGCGGACGATCAGACGTCGCGCAGTTGCCGAATCCAATGGTTGACCGAAGTCATGCCGCCATCGGCGACGATGGCCTGCCCGGTGATGAACGACGAGTCGTCGCTGGCGAGGAACAGGGCCAGGTTGGCGATGTCCTCCGGCTCGCCGGCACGAGCCATTGGTGACATGAGCGCCCCGCGCGCGCGGATCGCCTCACGGTCAGCCTCGGTCTGCGGCGCATCGCTTGGGAGTCCGAAGCGTGAGGTGACTTGCCCCGGCACGATGACATTGACGCGGATGTTCTTGTGCGATAACTCGGCGGCGGCATTGCGGGTGAGCGCGTGTACACCTGCCTTGGCGGCACTGTAGCCGGCTGCCGAAGTGACGCCGCTGATCGCGCCGATGGAGGAGGTCGAAATGATCGAACCGCCGCCGGCCGATTCAAGCAATGGAATGGCGAACTTCATGCCAAGAAACACCGCTCGCAAGTTGACTGCGATGTAGTCGTCGAATTGCTCAGCGGTCATGTCCTGGATGAGGGCCTCGCCCGCATTGCCCGGTCCGGCGTTGTTGAAGACGACGTTGAGCTGGCCCCAGCGCTCCATCGCGATGTCGAACGCGGCCTCGAGCTGGTCGGCGAAACGCACGTCCGCGACAACCGGCAGCGCTTGCTCGCCGATCTCGTCGGCCGCTGCTCGCAACCGATCCCGGTTGCGCCCAACGAGAACGACGTTGGCTCCGTGCTCCGCAAACAGCCGGGCGGATGCAAGCCCAATCCCGGCGCTGGCTCCGACAATCAGTGCCGTCTTGCCGCTGAGCTTGGGATCGGCCGACTGAATCAGTGGCACCAGGAGCGTTCCCTTGCTGAATGGGGCTCAGAACCCCCGGAAGTTCGGTTCGCGCTTCTCGGCGAAGGCCTTGGGGCCTTCGACCGCGTCCTCGGTCGAGCGGGCGATGACCATTGCGTGGTCGGCCATTTCCAGTGATTCGTGCAGTCCAGTCTCGGCGGAGCGGTAGGCAAGGCGCTTGATCATCTGCACCGAGACCGCGGGCATCCGGGAGATCTGGCCGGCCAGCTCGAAGGTCGCAGGCATCAGCTCGTCGTGTTCGACGACCTGGCTGACGTAGCCCATCTCGAGCGCTTCCTCAGCGGTGAAGATCTTGCCCGTCCACATCAGTTCGAGCGCCTTGGACATGCCGACGATGCGCGGCAGGTAGTAGGCGCCGCCGTCACCGGGGATCAGCGCCATGCGCACGTAGGCCATGCCGAACTTGGCCCGGTCGGAGGCGATCCGCAGGTCGGCCATTGAAGCCATGTCCATACCCGCGCCGACGGCCGCGCCGTTGACGGCGGCGATGTACGGCTTCTCGCAGTTGAACAGCGCGCGCGGAACGCGCTGGACCGAGTTGCGCAGCGAGTTGCGGTTGGCGGCCGGTGCGTTGGGATCGCCGCCGAGCACGTCGGCGCCGGCCCGCTCGCGGCCGACGTCGGCGCCGGAGCAGAAGCCGCGGCCCTCGCCGGTGACGACGATCACGCGCACGTCCTGGTCGACCGAAGCCCGAATGATCGACTCCTGCCAGGCGTCGAGCATCTCGTTGGAGAAGGCGTTCAGCTTCTCGGGACGGTTGAGCGTGATCACGGCGATGTGATCCTGCACGTCGTAGAGCAGTTCTTCGGTCATGGCGGGGAATCCTGCGCTTTCCGTTCGTGTGTGTTCGGACCTGTTCGGTTCTGTTCGCCTGAAATCGGCTCGGCGGCGTCCTGAATTGTCCAGATTTGTTCGGATTCGTCCGGATTCTGGCCTAATTCATCCGCATGCCGCCATCAACGTTCAGTGATTGTCCAGTGATGTTCTGGGCGTCATCGGAGGCGAAGAAGACGGCCGCTTTGCCGATGTCGCTGGGCGTCTGCTCGCGCTGGAGCGGCATATTGGACGCAATCACCGCCTCGAAGCGCTCGCGGCGATCGACGACCTCCTCGGTGTGGTCGCCGGCGAACATGCCCTCGATCTGCCGCCAGAGGTCGGTCCAGAGCAGACCGGGGCAGATCGCGTTGACGTTGATGTTGAATCGCCCGAGCTCAGCGGCCTGGGATTGGGTAATGCTGATCGCCCCCGCCTTGGAAGCCGAGTACGAGGCCATCCCGCCTCCAATCCGACCGGCAATCGAGGCGATGTTGACGATCTTGCCGCCGCCCTGTTCCTTGAAGTGGGGCGCGACAACCGAGGTGACCTTCCAGATGCCCTTGAGATTGACCTCGTAGCAGCGATCCCAGTCCTCTTCGGTCTCGTCGGCGCCGAAGTTGTCGGGCGGGACACCGGCGTTGTTGACGAGGATGTCGATCTGGCCCATCTGGCTGACCGCCTCGGCGACCTGCGACTCAATCGAGTCCTCGCTGGTGACATCCATCTCCAACGCGAGTGCGGTGACCCCGTGCTCATCCTGCAACTCGCCGGCGGTACGAACGGCATCGTCGATCAGGAGGTCGCAGATCACAATGCTGGCGCCCTCCCTGGCCAGTTCCGTCGCGATGCCTTTGCCGATCCCACGCGCTGCCCCGGTGACCAGCGCAACTTTCCCATTCAGTCGTCCCATGTTTGGGCTCCAGTTCTAGTACCGCTCAGCCTAACGGCCACCTGGATTTTCGGGTCCCGAGAGCGAACAAGAGCAGCACGTGCGCGTTCAACGCGGAGAAGCCGCGCGGCCCTTGGGCAGGCGTTCGGCAGTGTTCGGATGCGTTCGGATGTGTTCGGTTCGGTCCTGGTCGAGCTTCGGCTCAGTTCATCCGCATCCCGCCGTCGACGTTCAACGCCTGACCGGTGATGTTGCCGGCGTCCTCGGAGGCGAGGAACGCGACGGCCTTGCCGATGTCCTCGGGCGTCTGTTCGCGCCCCAGCGGCATGTTGTTGGCGACCGCTGTCTCGAACGCGGCGCGGCGGTCGACGACCTCATCCGCGTCGTCGCCGATGAGCATGCCTTCGAGCTTGCGCCACATGTCGGTCCAGAGCAGGCCAGGGCAGACGGCGTTGACGTTGATGTTGTGCGGTCCCAGTTCGACGGACTGCGACTGGGTCAGGCTGACCGCGCCGGCCTTGGAGGCTGAATACGCGGCAATCGTGCCGCCCCGCCGAGCGGCGATCGAAGCGATGTTGACGATCTTGCCGCCGCCGTTCTCGATGAAGTGTGGCTTCAGCGCGCTGCTGACCTTCCAGATCGCCTTGAGATTGACCTCGTAGCATCGGTCCCAGTCCGACTCGACCTCGTCCTCGCTGAGGTGATCGGGTGCGACGCCGGCATTGTTGACGAGGATGTCGATCCGGCCCATCTCGGCGATCGCCTGCTCAACGTTGGTCGAGATAGAGTCGTCGCTGGTCACGTCCATTTCGAGCGCCAGCGTGGTCACGCCGTGCCGATTCTGCAGCTCGCCCGCCGTCTGGTAGGCCAGATCAATCAGCAGGTCGGCGACGATCACATCGGCGCCTTCCCTGGCCAACACCGTGGCGATGCCCTTGCCGATGCCTCGCGCCGAGCCCGTGACCAGCGCAACCTTGCCGTCCAGTCGTCCCATGTTCTGCATCCTGTTCTGATCGATTCGACGCGCCTAGCCGGGGTCGAATTCACGTTTCTGGGGGGCGTTTCGGCTGGCGATCAGGTTAGCTGCCAGCCGGGCGATGGGCTTGCGATGAATCCTCGCCATCAGGATCAACAAGGCCAACGTCAGCGCGTTGACCGCGGCAATCGCGACCAGCACCGGCCGATAGCTGTCGTCAACCAGTCCGAGCAGCACACCGGCGGCGAACGGGCCAATCGCCAGGGCCACGTTGCCCATCGCCGTCTGCAGCGCCATCAGCGTGCCCAACCGGCGCAGACCGAACACGTCCGATGCGATTAACCCCTGCAGCGGCATCGTCTGACCCCAGACCAACCCGGCGATGATCGCCGACAGGTAAATCCAGTAAATCGGTCCGGCCGCGAGCAGCGCCAGCGTGCCCAGCAGCATCACGCCGTACCCGACGCCGAGCGCCGGACGCAGACCGAGCAAGGACGCCATCGGACCGATCAGCGCGCGTCCGGGGATCGAGAGGAAGCCCCTCAGGCCGGTCAGCGCGCCCGCTGCGGTAATCGACATTCCGGCCGCAGTCGAGGCCGGAACGAAGTGATTGAGCAGCGCGCCCAATCCGAACGAGCTGGCGATCACCATCGCCAGCATCACCTGCACTTCGCGCGAGCGCAGCGCCTCGCGCACGCCGCCGAAGCCGTGCTGGTTGGTCTGCAGACCAACGGCCGGCGTCGCTGACGGATCCGGGAGTGGAATCGGCGGCAGACGGCGAACCGAGAGCACGGCGGGCAACGAGATGACGGCAGCCACCACCAGCAGGATCCTGACCGCCCAGCGCCAGCCGAACTCGTCCGTAAACAGGCCGGTCAGGGGCATGAAGATGACCGACGAGAAGCCGCCGGTGGTGACCAGCACCGTCATCGCAGCGGTCTGGCGCTTCGGAAAGAGACGCGCCGCGATCGGCATGGTCACGTTGTAGAACAGGCCGGCGATCGTGACCGCGCCGCCGACCGTCCAGAGGACGATGAACAGCCAGATGTTCTCGGAGTAGGAGGCGGCCATCAGGAAGAGCGTGCCCACGATCAGACCGGTCCAGAGCACCGGCCGGGGACCGAAAGCGTCGAGGATCCTTCCCGAGACCAGCGAGGTCGCGGCGCCCAGCAGGTACGAGCCCATGAAGGCCGCGTTGACGGCCGCAGAGGACCAGCCCTCGTCCTCCTGGATCGGTCCGGCGATGATGCCGAATCCGTAGAGCACGAGGCCATACGAGCCACAGGTGAGGACGCCGAGGAAGATGATTTGCCGCCAGGCCAGGAGCCAATCGCCAACGTCGCGGGCCGGTGGCAGCTTCATGGGCGCAGGCTAGGCGGTGCGTCCTGGGACGCAGGCTAGGTGGTGCGTCCTTGGACGCAGGCTAGGTGGTGCGTCCTTGGACGCACGGTACGCTGCGCCTATGCCAGATCCGTCTTCGAGCCATTCCGTAACGGTCGAGCGCCAGCGCCTGCGCTTCGCCGCCGGACACTTCGCCACGTTCGCCGACGAACTGGAGCCGATCCACGGTCACAACTACGACGTGTTTGTGGAGGTGATCGGCCCATTGACGGACGAATCGTGGGTGATCGACTTCTCCCTGCTCAAGCGTCTGACGCGCGAGGTCTGCGAGACGCTCGATCACAAGTTCCTCCTGCAGATGGACTCGCGCGCGCTGACGATCACGGACGACGACACGCACTATCTGATCCAGTACCGGGACGAGCTGCCGTATCGGTTGCCCAAACACGACGTGGCGGCCCTGCCGATCGACAACAGCACGGCGGAACGGCTGTCGCAGTACATCGCCGGACAACTGATCGAGTCGCTTCAGCTCTCCGGGCCGCAGGGTCTGGCGCGATTGCGAGTCGGCGTGGAGGAAATGCCGGGCCAGGCCGCCTGGTTCGAGACGGATCTCTGATGACGGACGAAGCCGGGAACGTGGTAGTGCTGGTGCTCTACGACTCACAGGGACTCGTGGCCGAACTGGCGAAGTCAATCGTCGAAGGAGCAGCCGCGGTGGATGGCGTCGAGGTGTGGGATCGGCCCCTAGACGTCGCCGACAAGGACGAGTTGGTCAGGTGCGACGCCTTGATCCTGGGCAGCCCCAACTGGACCGGGATCACCGGACGGCTCAAACACTGGTGGGACTACACCGGCGACCTCTGGGAGACGGGAGAGCTGGCCGACAAGCCCGCCGCCGCATTCAGCGCCGGCTGGAGTCCATCGGGCGGACTCGAAGCGACGTTGCTGCAACTGGTCCATTTGCTGATCGGTCACGGAATGCTGATTGTCGGGCTGCCATGGACCTCGACGATGAATCACTCGGGCAGCTACTACGGCGCAACGGCGGTGCGCAAGGTGACCGATCTGGATCGGGAGCAAGCGAGGAAGCTGGGAGCGAGGGTGTCGGAGTACGCGCTGCGATTGCATAAGGCTGCGATCTGATGCTCGACGCCTACGACCCAAACGAGCTCCTTGGCATTGCCTCTGGCGCGTCGGAGGACGAGATCCGCAAGGCGTTCCGCCGCAAGGCCAAGGTGGTGCATCCGGACGTGTCCGACGCACCGGATGCGGCAGAGCAATTCACCAGGTTGAAGGCCGCTCATGACCTGCTCATCGAGCGGCTGAGCAATCCGCTCGCCCCGACGCCCGAAGACCTCTACCGTCCGGCCCGCGAGGTCAGCGAGGAAGAACAGGAGCTGATCCTGCAGTCGCACAGGCGGCGGCGTGAGGCGGAGCAGCGGCGGCGCAGCCGTCGGCGTGCGGCGGTCAAGGGCAACGCCCGCCGAGCGCAGCGGGAAAACGAACGAATCCGAGCCGAGATGGCCCGCCGTCGAGCGGCATATGAAGCGCAGCAACGCGAGCAGGACACGAGCGGTGAGTGGGACTCATGACCGACTACCAGAACATCCTCGTCGACATCGACGGGCCGGTGGCCACGATCACGCTCAATCGTCCCGAGAAACTGAATGCGCTGTCGGAGGGGCTGCGCGACGACCTGGCGTCGGCGCTGCGCGAGTTGAATCCCGGCGATGCGGTCCGGGTGATTCGGATCAACGCGGCCGGACGCGCGCTCGGCCAACCGCCGACCCTGGGCATGTGGCCCGTCAAGATCGGGATGCTCAAGACGAAGGAACTGCTGTTCAGCGGCGACACGATCGACGCCGTCGAGGCGGAACGGATCGGGATGATCAATCGGGTCTATCCCGAGGAACAGTTGGACGAGGAAACGATGGCCTGGTGCCAACGAATCGCCAACGTCCCCCTCGACGGCCTGACCGTCCACAAGCATTCGACCAACCGCTGGGCCGAGTTGATGGGCCTCAGGATGTCGGTCTACGAAGGCGCCGAGTTCAATGCGATTTTCGCCGAGACCGCGGCAATCGAGGAGTTCGGCAAGATCTCCATGAGCAGGGGCTTCAAGGCCGCCCTGGAGTGGCGAGACGACCCATTCGGCGACGGTCGGGGTGCTGTGCGGCGTCAGGCATAGCCGGCGGGTACCATTCGATCGATTCATGGCGGAGGAATGATCCATGACTGACTACGAAAACGTTCTTGTCGAAATCGACGGCCCGGTGGCGACGATCACCCTCAACCGGCCGGAGAAACTCAACGCGATCTCGGGCGGGCTGCGCGACGACCTCGAAGCGGCGCTGCGCGAGCTGAATCCCGGCGACGACGTCCGCGTCATCCGGCTCAAGGGCGCCGGCCGCGCCTTCTGTGCCGGCTACGACCTGACGCCTGGCGGCGGCGCGATGAACTGGCGGCCCAACCAGCGCACCGGCGACCAGGCCTGGGAGCTGGGCGAGTCGCGGATTGCGCTCGACCGTGAGAACCTGCGCGTCTCCGTCGACCGCTGGCTCTGGATGTGGGGCTATCGCAAACCGATCGTCGCCCAGGTCCACGGCTGGTGCCTGGCCGGCGGCGGCGAGATGATCGGCGCCTGCGACATCGTCTTCGCCTCCGAGACGGCGCGCTTCGGCCACCCGGCCGGCCGCGCCATCGGCATTCCGCCGACGCTGGGCATGTGGCCGGCCAAGATCGGCATGCTCAAGACCAAGGAACTGCTGTTCAGCGGCGACACGGTCGACGGCGTCGAGGCCGAACGGATCGGCATGATCAACCGCGCCTACCCCGAGGAACGGCTCGACGAAGAGACCATGGCCTACTGCCAGCGGATCGCCAACGTCCCGCTGGACGGACTCACCGTTCACAAGCACTCGACCAACCGCTGGTTCGAGCTGATGGGCCTGCGCGTCGCCGCTTCCGAAGGCGCAGACTTCGACGCGATCTGGCACGAAGCGCCGAGCATCGACGAGTTCGTCAACATCGGCCGGGAGAAGGGCCTCAAGGTTGCGCTGGAGTGGCGCGACGATCCGTTCGGCGATGGTCGTGGCGCGCTCAAGCGTCGAACGTAACCGTCCATGCGACCACTACCGACGGCGTCAACAGCGCAGGTCCGCGGCTATGCGCTGAGAATCTGGGAATGGCCGTCGAGCGGCGATCCCGTTCAGACGGCGGTGTTGATCCACGCGACGGGCTTCCACGCTCGCACCTGGGACGAAGTCGTCCGGCTCCTGCCCGAGGATTGGCGCGTGTTTGCGCTCGATATGCGCGGCCACGGAGCCTCGCAAGCTCCGCGTGACAAGGCGGGAGCCGACTGGTGCGAGATGGCGGCCGATCTGAATGAATGGCTGGCGCAGCGAGATCTCACCGATGTGGTCGCGGCCGGACACTCAATGGGCGGTTGTATCTGCGTGATCGCAGCCGCGACGGGAGAGCGCATCGAATCGCTGGCGCTGATCGATCCGGTGCTGGTCAATCCTCGCGGACCGATGCCGCCAACGCCTCCGGATAGCCTCTCGATCGCGGCACGCAAGCGGCGTCGGATCTGGGGCAGTCCGCAAGAAATGTCGGAATCGCTGACCGGTCGCGGCGCGTTCACGCATTGGCCCAGGCAAGCCGTCGACAGTTATGTCCGCTACGGGTTGAACCCGACCGGCACGCTCGGCGAGTGGGAGCTCGCCTGCGACCCCGAGGTCGAGGCCTGGTGCTTCGAGTACGCGCCGACGGTCGATCCCTGGCCGGACATGGCCCAAGCACATCAACCGACATTGATCCTGCGCGCCGGCGAGTCATTCGGTCACGGCTCACCGACCGGCCAGAACGCAGTCGAAGTGTTCCCCAACGCCTACGAATCAGTCGTCGAAGACTCCGACCACTTCATCCCCATGCGCCGTCCGGACGCAGTCGCCGAGACGATGATCACCGTGGCGAGGGACTGCTCAGAAGATTCCTCGGACTGAATCCGTCCCGCCCCTCGCGGATGTTGGGCGCGAGCTCGTGCCTCAGGGCCTGCCTCGTCCGTTCGTACGCCGCGCAGTCCCAGCCCAGCCGCCGGGCCAGCGCCTGAGCGGGTTCACCGGTTCCGCCGCGAAAGCGACCTCCGGTCGGGCTGAACGACTCCACGACGAAGCGCGAAGCGCCCGTCCGGGCGACACGACTCGCCAGGTCCGACGGGTCTTCAACCGGCAGCAGCGGCGTCATCGTAATCGCCACGGGAATCCCGGCATCCGCAACCTCACGCGCCGCCTGTAACCGACTCTGAATCGGCGGATTGCGCGGCTCGAAGGCTCGGCGGACTTCTTCCGAGTCCGTCGTGATGCTGAAGTTGACGCAGACCTCCTCGAATCGTTGCAGCAGATCGACGTCCCGCGTCACCAGCGGGCTGCGAGTCTGAACGACCAGGTGAGCGCCCTTGTCAGCCAGGATCGGCAGCAGCGAACGCGTCAACTCGAGCCGTCGCTCGATCGGCTGGTACGGGTCGGTGGCGCTGCTCAGGTAGATCGTCTTACCCATAAGCGAGCGTCGAACCCGCGAGAGCTTGAACGCGGCGTTCTGTTTGACTCGGACCCAGTCGCCCCACGACGCCTGCTGGTCGGGCGCAGCGAAGAATGCGGCGTAACAATACGAACAACCGAAGCTGCATCCGACGTACGGATTGAGCGAGTAGTCGTACTCGCTCAGGTAGCCGGCGCCGGGAGTCAGGATCTGATGAGCGTCGTAGGCTTCGACGTTGATTGGCACAACTGGCTAGTCAAACGCCCCTGACACCAGGTGCTCGACGTACTCCTCATCGGACATGCCGACGATGCCCTTGTAGACGTACTCGTTGTCCTCACCCAGCAGAGGCGCAGCCTTGGTCAGCTCAGCTGGAGTATCCGAGAGGCGGAACGAGGGGCCGTCGTAGGCTCTGTGCCCCATGGTCGGGTGATCGAGCATCCAGAAGTGCCCTCGGTGAGCAAGCTGCGGATCATTGCGCAGATCCTCGGGCGTCTGCACGACACCGGCCGCGACTCCGGCGTTCTGTAAGCGCTCCATCAACTCCTCTGCCTGTTGGGGTCGGGCCCAGGAAGCGATCTCGGAATCGAGCGCATCCGCTTCCAGCGAGGTCCATGAGGACTGTCCGGCCACGTCGGCCAGCGATGCCAGTTCGGTTTCGTTTGTGACGGTGATCGCGATCCAGCGGTCGTCGTCCTCGCCTCGCGCCGCGCACTGATACGTGCCGTACGGACGGTAGTCGGGATGTCCTGCGCCGAGCGCCTCTTGCTCCCGTCCGTTGACGGTGTAATCGAGCACCATCGTCTCGGTCGCGTGGATCGCGGCCTCCATCTGGCCGAAGTCGATGTTCTGTCCTTCGCCGGTGCGCTGGCGATGGTCGAGCGCAGCCAGCAGCGCTGAAGCGGCAAAGTGCGGCACGAGGAAGTCGGTGTAGGCGACGCCGGTGCCGATCGGCTCCTCACCCGGGTACGCCGTCAGGTGCGAGATGCCGGCGGCCGCCTGCAGCACGTGACCGTATCCCTGCCACATCGACCAGGGACCGGTCAGGCCGTACATCGGCATCGAGATCATGATCAGGTCGGGCCGGACCTCGCAGAGGTCCTCATAGGTCATGCCCCAGGCGCGCATCGCCTTGGGCGTGAACGACTCGGTCACGATGTCGCAGTGCTCGACGATCCGCTTGGCGATCTTGACGCCGTCGGGATGCTGCAGATTCAACGAAGCGCACTGCTTCGACGAGTTGAAGTCGGCGTAGTAGCCGCTGTTGTCGAGACCGGGCTCGTCGTTGACGAACGGAGGCGCACGGCGCAGCGGTTCGGGTCGCACCGATGACTCAATCCGGATCACTTCGGCGCCGTGGTCGGCGAGGTACTTGGAAACCAGCGGTCCGACGCCAACCCAGGCGAAGTCGGCGACGCGGATTCCTTCAAACACCTTGTCAATGGCCATGTGACGCTCCTAGATCACGCCATCGCCGGAGAGCTCCATGATCTCGTCGTCCGAGAGACCGAGCAGGTTGCCGTAGATGTAGAAGTTGTGCTCGCCAATGCGCGGCGCTCGATGGCGGATCGAGATCGGGGTCTTGCTCAACTTGGCCCACGGTCCCGGATAGGTGACATGGCCTTCCTCGTGTTCGATCTCGGTCCAGTAGTCACGGTCGGCGAGGTGTTCGTTCTCGAGCAGATCCTTCGGCGTGTGGACAATCCCCCAGCCGTTGCGGATCTGTTGGGCTTCGGCAACGAGCTGGGCGCGCGTGAATCGCTTGCAGAAGGCAACCAGCACCTCGTTGAGGTAATCGCCGTCTTCCCCGGTGGGAGGGATCAGAATCCCCTGCGTCGCGTCGAGCTTGGCCAGCCACTCGTCCGAGGTCAGATCGCCGGCCATGCCGTGATGATCGAGCCATTCAATCGTCTGCCGCGCCGTCAGGCCGAACAGGCCGCCGTAGGAGAGCGCGGCGACGTAGCCGTCGGCCGCCTCGTAGACGTACTGGCCCGACTTGTAGCCGCCGATCTCACGGCCGTTGCCAGGGCGTCCGTTATTGATCCCGCGAATGTCCCAGGTCGGCGAAGCGTTGTCATGGGTGAACGTCACGGCCTCCTGCATCGACTGATCAACGTGCTGCCCGGAGCCGGTCTTCGTGCGCTGATAATGAGCGACCAGCGTGCCGACCACGGCCTGGGCCGAGGCTTGGGTGAACCCCTGCGATGCCGTCGGCCGAATCGGTGGCCGCCCGGGAGCCCCGCACAATGAAGACAGTCCGCCCATCGCCGTACCGACCAGGTCGGTCGCCTTCCAGTTGGCGTAGGGACCGTCGCGGCCGAATGGCGTGATCGACGTATGCACCAGTCGCGGATGCGATGAGCGCAGCGTCTCAACGCCCAGGCCCAGCGCCGCAGCGGCATCCGGTGGACAGGTCTCGATCAGGAAATCGGCGCTGTCCAACAACCGGGTGAAGAGTTCCTGGCCGGCGTTAGTCGTCAGGTCGAGCGTCGCGCCCAGCTTGTTGGCGTTGAACGTCCACCAGTGCAGCGAATACTCCGGATCGACCACATCGCCGCGAAACGGACCAATGAATCGCGACTCGTCGCCGCCGGGCTGCTCGACCTTGATCACTTCCGCCCCGAGGTCACCCAGCATCCGACCGGCAAGTTGGCCGAGTTCATTGGTCAGGTCGATGACGCGGAACGGAGCAAGCGGTCCAGCGGCGGTTTGGGTGGTCATGGCGTGAATGATAGTTGGCAAAGGCGACATGAAGGGCTCACCTCGGGGGGAGCTGTCGCGAAGCGACTGAGGGGGCTCCCCCAGAGAAGGAGGCCTAGCTCGCCGCCGCCGCGTGGTCCGGGCGCCGATGGATGATCTGCACTCCCTGCAGACTCGGAATCACGTTCGCGATCGCTTCACGGAGTTCGTCCAGGTTGAGTTTCTCCTGCGCCGAGACCGCGATTGGCCGACTCCCGACCTCTTCGGCAATCGCCTCCAGCAACTCGTCCAGCGGCTCCTCGAGCGTGTCGATCTTGTTGACCACGGTCAAGGTGGGCCGCTGATCGACGCCCAGCTCGCGCAACGTCCGCTCGACGCTCGCGACCTGTTCGAGTACGTCCGGTGAGGTGCCGTCGACAACGTGCAGAAGCAGGTCCGCCTCCTCCAGCTCCTCCAGAGTCGCGCGGAACGCCGCGACCAGCTGGGTCGGGAGCTTCTGGATGAAACCCACCGTGTCTGATAGGAGGACAGTGTGCTCATCCGACAGCCGGCAACGCCGCGTCGTCGGATCGAGCGTCTCGAAGAGCCGATCTCGCGCGCGGACCTTGGCGTCGGTGAGCGTGTTCATCAACGTCGATTTGCCGGCATTGGTGTAGCCGACCAGCGCAACCAGCGGAATCCCGGCGCGGTCGCGCTTGTTGCGGTGCTGCTGACGGTGCGTGCGGACCCGCTCCAGATCTTTCTTCAGCCGTTTGATCTGATTGCGGATCAGCCGCCGGTCGGTCTCAAGCTGCGTCTCCCCGGGACCGCGCGATCCGATCGCGCCTTCCATCCGCTCCAAATGCTCCCACTGCCCCGTCAGACGCGGCAGCAGGTACTCGTGCTGGGCCAGCGCGACCTGCACGACGCCCTCGCGAGTGTGAGCGCGCTGACTGAAGATGTCCAGGATCAGCGCCGTGCGATCAATGATCTTGATCTCCAGCCGTTTCTCCAGGTTACGCTGCTGAGCCGGCGTGAGTTCGTCGTCGAAGATCGCGACGCTCGCCCGGAGTTCATCGCGCAGGCCGGCGATCTCTTCCAGCTTCCCCTTGCCTACGTAGGAGCGCGGATCGGGGTGACGCAGCCGCTGCTTCGCCCGAGCCAGCGGCATCGCGCCGGCGGTGAAGGCCAGTTGGGCGAGCTCTTCCAGGGATGAGTCGATATCCCAGTGGCCGGCATGACGGTAGTCGACACCGACCAGGATCGCGCGCTCGAACGGTGGATGAGTGGGATGGTGTTTGCGGCGTCCGCCTGAGGGTCGCCGGTTGCGTTGACGTGGGATAACGAACTCCGTCGCTACGCCCAATGGCTGCCGCCATCAGACGAGATGCAGTCTACTGAGAGCAAAAGACGGAGCTAGTCGATCATGTCAGCGCGGACCTTCTCTTGAGGTGTTCGGTTCCAGCTTACTGTGAAGTAAACGCCGCGATCCGTTCGACGCCTTCGTCGACCTCGTCGTCGGGCAGAGTCAAACTCAACCGGACGTAGCCCTCGCCCGCCGGTCCATACCCGTTCCCGGGAGTCACCACGACACCCTGCTCCTCGATCAGGCGAGCGGCGAAGTCGGCGCTGGTGTCGCCTTCGGGAATCTTGGCCCAGATGTAGAGGCTGGCCTTGGGGTTGGTGACTTCCAGGCCAATCGAACGGAGCGCGTTGACGACCTTGTCGCGGCGCTTCTGAATGATCGCGTTGTTCGCCTCAATCACCGACTGGTCGCCGTCCAGCGCGGCGATCGCCATCTGTTGGATCGCCTGGGGAATGCCAGAGTCGATGTTCGACTTGACCCGCAGCAGCGGATCAACGAGTTCAGCATTGCCGCAGGCCCAGCCCAGTCGCCAACCGGTCATGTTGAAGGTCTTGGAAAGCGAGAAGTACTCCATCCCGGCGGCCTTGCCCGACGTCGCCTGCAAGTACGCGGGCGCTTCGTAGCCGTCGAAGGTGACGTCGCAGTATGCGTTGTCGTGCAGCACGGCGATCTCGTTCTCGAGCCCGAATCGCGCGGCGCGCTCAAAGAAGTCGATGTCGGCCAGCGCTCCGGTCGGATTGTTGGGATAGTTGATCCACAGCACCCGGGCCCGATCCCTGACATCGGCCGGGACTGCGTCCAGGTCGGGCAGGAAGCCGTTCTCCTCGCTCAGCGGCATGTGGTGAGAGGTGCCGCCGGCGAACATCGTGCCGATCGCGTAGACCGGATATGCCGGGTCCGGGACGAGCGCCACGTCGCCGGGATCGATGAAGCAGAGCGCCGAGTTGGCGATCCCTTCCTTGGCCCCGATCAACGGAACGATCTCCGTCGCCGGATCGAGTGCAACCTCGAAGCGCTGCGCCATCCACCGGGCGATGCACTCGCGCAGTTCCGGCAGGCCTTCGGTCTCCGGATATCGATGGTTGGCGGGCACGTCGGTGTGCTCGTGCAGCGCCTCGAGGATGTGCGGATGCGTCGGCAGGTCGGGATCGCCGATGCCGAAGGAGATCACCCGCACCCCCTTCTCGCGCTGCTCGGCGATCTTGCGGGAAATCTCAACGAACAGATATGGCGGAAGCTCCCGGACTCGTCGCGCGGTCCTCATGGCCATTAGAAGCGTCCCCAGATCTTGCCGACCTTGACGAACGTCGTCACCTTGTCGTCGTAGCGGCGCTGGACCTCGGCCGGGTCGGCCGGACGCTGATAGCTGAGCTCATTGGTGACGTGACGGAAGTTGAACTCGCGCAGCAGCGGATCTCCCACACTCTCGCCCGACACGCGCAACGTCATCGCCCGGCGGTTGGCTTCCGATCCGCGCTGCATCGCCGTGGCCAGCAGCGCTTTGGAGATCTCGGTGAAGTCATGGTCGGGATGGACCAGTAACTCCTCCGCCGCAATCCCGCGCTTCTCGGCAGGAACCGTGCGGATGTACCCGGCCGGCGAGCCGTCGTCCTCAGCGATCCCGACCCACTCGGAATCACCGAAAAACTGCGCCGCCAGCGGCGGTGCGTGCGCGCCCTCTCCGGCGGCCCGTTGCTCGATCTCCACTACGGCATCCGCGTCTTCATCGCTCGCGTCTCGCACGCTGATCCCGGGCGCGATCTCAGGCAGCGTCTGGTCGCGGACGTCACGGCAGCGCATCACCGACACCTCGGAAGGCGAAGTGAAGCCGGCCCCGATCATCATCGGCTCGACGTAGTGCCGATGGGGAAAGTCCGTGTAGTCGATCACCATCAGCTCGCAGTCTGAGTGCTCGGTCGCAAGCTCGCCCATCTCGTTCAGCAGGTTGGTCAGATGCAGGCGAATGTGATTGATCGTGTCGAACTCGTAGAAGATGCGCAGGTGGCGACCGTACGGAATGCCGACCACGAAGCCGTCGTCGCACTGCGTCGAGAGCATGCGCGGCAGGCGAACGAGCTCATCGAAGTCCACATCCGGCTGGTTTCGATAGGCGAGGTTCTTGGTCGCCAGCGTCTCGTGCAGCTCTCGCACAAAGCCGGGCGCCACATCCTGCGCGTGCCGCGTGTAGTCAGGTATGACCATCAGTTGTCCATTCGCTGGTGAGTCCGGGTCGGAACGATGTGCATGACTAGCGGACGCTCAACAGGTTCGCGTCCAGTTGTCCTTCAAATGAAAACGAGGCGGGACCGGTCATGGAGACCGAGGCCGACGGATCGTCGAGCCCGTCCCAGGCGATCTCCAGATCGCCGCCGGGCAGCGAAACAGTGGCTGCGGGAGCGGCGAGACCGCGCAGGCGTGCCGCGACCAGCACCGCGCAGGCGCCCGAGCCGCAGGCCAGCGTGATCCCCACGCCGCGCTCCCAGACCCGCATCTTCAGCTGGTCCGGGGCCAGCACGTTGACGATCTCGAAGTTGGTCCGCTTGGGAAAATCGGGATGCGTCTCGATCAGCGGCCCGATCTCGGTCAGGGGAAAGTCGTCCACAGCCTCATCGGTGAACCAGACCGCGTGAGGGTTCCCCATCGATACGCAGGTCAACTCGAAGCTGCGCCCGGCAACCTCGACTTCATGACGCAGGATCGGCGCGGGACCTTCGTGCGCCACGGGAATCTCGTCGGCCTGCAGCCAGGCGCGTCCCATATCGACGCGCACGCGATCCACGCTCGAAGAACTCATCTCGGAGAGGTCCGCGTACAACACGCCGGCGCCCGTCTCGATCGCGAGCCCGCCGTCGGTCGGCGTCATCCCTGCCCGCTCGACCAGGTACTTGGTGAAACAGCGGAAGCCGTTGCCGCACATCTCGCCGTCCGAGCCATCCGAGTTGACGATCACCATCCGCGCCGCCGCCGCGCCCGTGTCCTGGGCGATCAGGATGCCGTCGGCGCCCACGCCGAAGTGCCGGTCGCAGATCCGCGGCGCCAGCGCCGGCCAGTCCACCTCGGTCAGGTGCGCGTTCTCGCCCAGTGCGTCGATCAGCAGGAAATCGTTACCTGCGCCCTGCACCTTGAGGAATGGGATGGACATGCTCATGCTCCGACGATTGAGTGCATCTTACTCAAGCATCGCCAGCGGAACATCAGCCGCCCAACAAATCGACGGATCATCACGACGGAACCAGGCCCGTTGACGCCGCGCGAACCGCCGTGTCGCCTGCGCGACGCCGTCAACGGCCTCCTCAAGCGAGAGCTCACCCCGCAGATGCGCGAGCACCTCCCGATAGCCGATCGAATCGAATCCCGCGGCATCCTCAGGAACCCCCTCCGCCAACAACCGCCGGACTTCTTCCACGAAGCCTGCTTCGAACATCGCCACGGTTCTGGCCTCGATCCGCGAATCGAGATCATTCAGCGAAACGTCCGGCGCGAACGCCCGGTACTCGACCGGCTCCCGCAACCGCTGCCACTCTGAAATTGGCCTGCCGGTGACGTGATGGACTTCCAGCGCTCGGATCATCCGCCGCGCGTTGGTCGCACCGATCTGTACGGCTGCCTGCGGATCGACATCCATGAGCCGCCGGTGCAGCTCCTCGACGGGCTGCTGCGATGCTGCGTCCCGGAAGTCCGCATCCTCCGCAACAGGCGGAACCTGCCAGCCTTCCAGTAGGGCTCGCATGTGCTGACCGCTGCCGCCAACCACGACAGGTCGCTTGCCTCGGGCGCGAACCTCCGCAATCGCCGCGCGCGCCGACTTGAGGTATGCGCCGAGCGAATAGCGCTCGGTCGGCTCGACAATATCGACGCACCAGTGCCGGATCTCGTCCCGCATCTCCGCCGTCGGCTTGGCCGTGCCGATGTCGAGCCGGCGGTAGATCTGCCGCGAGTCGATCGAGACGATCTCCCCATCAACACGCCGGGCGATCTCCATCGCCCTGTCGGACTTGCCCGAAGCGGTCAGTCCAACAACCGCGATCAGCGGCCCAGTTTCAGGCCCAGTCTCAGGCGCTGTCGGCAATGGCCTGGGTGATCGCGAGGAAAGCATCGGCCTGCAGGGACGCCCCGCCCACGAGCGCGCCATCGACATCCGGCTGCGCCATGAAATCGGCAACGTTCGACGGGTTCACCGACCCGCCGTAGAGGATCCGAACACCCTCGGCGACTTCGTCGCCGATCTTCTCCGCGACGACCGAGCGGATATGTGCACAGGCCGACTGCGCTTCGTCCGGAGTCGCGGCCTTGCCGGTGCCGATCGCCCAGACCGGCTCATAGGCAATCACCAGACCTGCCGGAGCTGGGTCGTCGCCCAGCGCAATCGACACCTGTCGGGTCAGCACCGCCTTGGTTCGCTGATTCTCCTGCTCCGCTTCCGACTCGCCCACGCAGAGAATCGGCGTCAGTTCGTGCGCCTCGGCCGCGCGCAGCTTCAGCGCCAGCGCCTGGTCGTCCTCGCAGAAGAACTGGCGGCGCTCCGAGTGTCCAAGGATCACCCAGTCGGCAACTTCCGCCAGTTGCACCGGCGAGACCTCCCCGGTGTACGCCCCCGACGGCTGGGTGTGCATGTTCTGTCCGGCGATGTGTACCTCGGTGCCGCACCAGAAATCCCAGACCAGCGGCAGCTGCGTGAAGCTGGGCGAGAGCACCACATCGACACCCTCGATGGCGTCAATCCCGGCCAACCCCCGACACAGCGCTCGCGCTTCTGCGTTGGTTCCGTTCATCTTCCAGTTTCCGGCCGCGATCGGGATTCTGGCCATCAGTCGTCCTCCTCTTCATCGCCAACGCCGTCTGAGTCGCCGTCGGGCAGGACCGCGATCCCCGGCAGATCCAGTCCCTGCAGATACTCCAGCGCCGCGCCGCCGCCGGTCGAGACGTGCGACATCTTGCTCGTCAAACGGAACTGGGCGACGGCCGCAGCCGTCTCGCCGCCGCAGATCACCGTGGTCGCATCTTCCAGCTTGGCCAGAGCCTCGGCCATCGCGCGGGTGCCGCCGGAAAAGGCCTCCCGTTCGAACAGTCCCAGGGGACCGTTCCAGACGACGGTGTCGCACTCCTTCACCGCCTCCGAGAACGCTTCCACCGTCGCCGGCCCGACGTCGAGAATCTGCCAGTCCTCGGGCAGATCCTCCTCGCCGAGGACCAGCGGTTTGGCCCGCGGCGGTTCGTCCGCGCCATGCGCGATCACGCAGTCGCTCGGGATCAGCAGGTTGCAGTTCTCGTCGTTGGCGATCGACGTGATCTCGTTGGCCGCCTCGACCATGTTCTGCTCAAGCAGCGACGCGCCCGTCGGCAGACCTCTGGCCAGCAGGAACGTGTTGGCCATCGCCCCACCGATCGCGATCACATCGGAAATCTCCGACAGCCGCTCAAGCAATCCCAGTTTGTCCGACACCTTCGCTCCGCCGCAGACAAAGCCGAGCCTCCCGACCTCGCCGTTGCGGATCGGATCGAGCGCCTCGATCTCCCGGTCCAGCAAGAGTCCGCCCGCCGACGGCAACATCCTCGCCACCGCGTGCGTGGAGGCGTGGGCCCGATGCGCAGCGCCGAAGGCGTCGTTCACGTAGACATCGGCCAGATCGGCGAGCTGCGCCGCGAAGTCGTCGTCGTTCTCCTCCTCTTCCTCGTGGAAGCGGAGGTTCTGCAGGACCATCACCTCGCCCGGCTTGAGTTCCGCTGACATCTGCGTCGCGACCTCGCCAATGCAGTCCGGCGCCATCCGCACATTCATCCTCAGCGTGCGCGCCAGCCGCACCGCCACCGGCGTCAGATCAAACTCCGGATTGCGCTCACCCTTCGGCCGCCCCAGGTGCGAACAGATCACCACCGAAGCCCCTTGCTCGAGAGCGTGTTTGATCGTCGGCACGGCAGCCCGAATCCGCGTGTCGTCCAGCACCCGCGCGCCGTCCATGGGCACGTTCAGGTCGAGACGCAGGAGGACTCGCTTCCCGGCCAGATCCAGGTTGCGAATCGAAACGTTACTCATCGTGAAGCAATCCAGGGTCATCGCGAGCCGGATCCGGCGGCGCGAATATCGGGTCAGGCCATTGGAGAGAGTTCGGCCTCCGCCTGTCGTTCGTTGCCTTCGTCCAGCGCGCGGCCGGGCAGCTCGCTGTGCCCCTCGCTGTGTCGGGCTTCGACCGCCGCCAGTTTGGCCAGCCGGCGCACGTGCCGGCCGCCCTCGAACTCGGCTTCAACGAATGCGTCAACGATGTCAGCAGCCAGCGCGTGGCCGGTCACATATGAGCCCAGCGCCAGAATGTTGCAATCGGTGTGCTCGCGAGCCCGGCGCGCCGACCAGGTGTCGGTGCACAGCGCCGCACGGGCGCCCCGGACCTTGTTGGCCGCGATACTCACGCCGACGCCGTTCGAACAGATCACAATGCCGATCTGGTGCTGGCCATCGACGACGGCTTCGGCGAGTGGAGCGGCGATGTCGGCGTAATCGGTCGGCTCCTTCGACACCGGGCCGAAATCTCGGATCTGATGACCCCGCGTTGCCAGTTGTTCGCGAAGACGTTCCTTCAACTCAAAGCCCGCATGGTCGCTGCCGATCGCGATACGCACGTGCCGCTGCCCCTATCCAGACCCGCAGGCCGTGATTTCAGGAAACCGACTCCAAATCGGAGAGGCCCCAGTGCCGCATGAGCAACTCTCCGACAGATGCGCTGAGCTGTGGTCCACGACGCAGAACGCGCGGTATCCGGCCCGTGCAATCCAAGATAGTGGAGGCAGTACCCGCAGGCATTACCCCGTTCTCCGCCAGTATGTGAAGTGATTCACTAAAGCGCTCGTTCCCCCGATTGCTGTCGAACTGACCTCGCACATCATCAGCCGTCAACGAGGCCGGTTCGCCGTGAATGTTGGCCGATGTGCCGGTCAACGGCGCGTCGAGGCCGTCCAACACCGCAGTCGCGACCGGGTGGTCGGGGATCCGCAGGGCGATCGTGCCGCCATCGACCGCTCTCGTCCGCCAGTCCGGCCGCTTGTTCACGATCAATGTCACCGCGCCCGGCCAGGCCGCCTCCGCCAGCGCCATCACCCGATCCTCCAGGGGATCCGCCATCTCGGCAAGATGCTCACGCCAGCGCGCCGGCGGCAGGAACACCGGCAGGTGTTCGCCGCCGGGTCGTTGCTTGAGTCGGAAGACCGCCGAAACCGCCTGATCGTCCGTTGCCACCGCGCTGAGCGCATACTGCGTGTCGGTCGGGAGAGCGACGACACCGCTGCGTCGCAAATGATCAACGGCCTGATCAAGTTGATCGAATGACACAGCAACAGCATACTCCGCGCGTATCATTATGACGTGAACCGCGAGGCATCTCCAGGCGCCTTTGAGCACGAATCGATCGTCATCGTCGACCTCGGCTCGCAGACGGCCATGCTGATCGCCCGTCGCGTACGGGAACTCAACGTCTACTGCGAGCTGGTTCCGCCGACGGCCGCCTGGGAACGCGTGCGAGAGTTGAATCCGCGCGGTGTCATCCTCAGCGGTGGACCCGCGAGCGTCCACGACGGCGGCGCGCCGACCGCGCCCGATTGGGCCCTCGACGGCCGCATGCCGGTCCTCGGCATCTGCTACGGCATGCAGACAATGGCCAACCAGCTCGGCGGACGCGTCGAGAGCGGCCGCGAGCGCGAGTTCGGCGCCGCCCACATCTACCCCCGCGACGAGTCGCCCCTGCTGGACGATCTGCCCCGTCCGATGCCAGTCTGGATGTCCCACGGTGACCGCGTCGACCAAATGCCCGGCGGCTTCCGCACCCTCGCCGGCACCGACAGCATCCCCATCGCCGCTATGGGCGACGACCAACACCGCTACGGCATCCAGTTCCACCCCGAAGTCGTCCACACCCCGCACGGACTCCACTTGCTCAGCAACTTCGTCTACGAAATCTGCCGTTGCTCCGGCGACTGGGACGCCGCCCACTTCATCACCGAAACAGTGGCCGAGATCCGCGAGCAGGTCGGCGACAACCACGTCATCTGCGGACTCTCCGGCGGAGTTGATTCCTCGGTCGCAGCCGCCCTCGTCCACCGAGCCGTCGGCGACCAGCTCACCTGCATCTACGTCGACAACGGCCTCATGCGCCTGGGCGAGACCGGGCAGGTCGTCGAAACCTTCGAGCGCAACATGCACATGAACCTGCGCGTCGCGCAAGCCGGCGATCAGTTCCTCGAAGAGTTGGCTCGCGTCGACGACCCCGAAACCAAGCGCAAACGAATCGGCGAAACCTTCATCTCCGTCTTCGAGCAGACCGCCGTCGAGATCGCCAGGGATGACCACGGCGTCGACTTCCTCGTCCAGGGAACCACCTATCCCGACGTCGTCGAGAGCGCCGGCTCCGGCCACGGCTCGGCCACCGCGATGATCAAGTCGCACCACAACGTCGGCGGACTACCGGATGACCTGCGCTTCGAGCTGATCGAGCCCTTGCGCCACCTGTTCAAGGACGAAGTCCGCGAAGTCGGGCGCGAACTGGGCCTGCCCGAAGAGATCGTCGGCCGCCAGCCCTACCCCGGCCCCGGACTCGCCATCCGCATCATCGGCCCGGTCACCCACGAGAAGGTCCGCGTCCTCCAACTCGCCGACGCCGTCGTCATGGACGAAATCCGCGACGCCGGACTCTACGACGACCTCTGGCAATCCTTCGCCATCCTCACCGACACCCGCACCGTCGGCGTCCAGGGCGACGCCCGCACCTACGGCTGGGTCTGCGCCATCCGCGCCGTCACCGCCGACGACGCCATGACCGCCGACTGGGCCCGTATCCCCTACGACGTCCTCGGCGCAATCGCCAACCGCATCGTCAACGAAATCCCCGAAATCAACCGAGTCGTCTACGACATCACCTCCAAACCCCCCGGCACGATCGAGTGGGAGTAAAGCCCGTGATCATCACCATCTGCATGAGCATGTCCCTCCGACACCGTCTCCCCGACATCTGCCGAGTCCTCGAGCAAGCCGGACACGAAGTCCTCACCCCCGTCGACACACGGGAGTTCAACTACGAGAGCGCCGACGATCACGAACGCGCCGAGCTCAAGCGCGACAAGGACCTGATCCGCACCCACTACGAGAAGATCAAGGTCTCCGACGCCATCCTCGTCCTCAACGAGGACCTGCCCGGCAAGCCCCGCTACATCGGAGGCAACAGCTTCCTCGAAATGGGCTTCGCCCACATCCTCGACATCCCCATCTACCTCATGCAAGACCTCCCCGAATCCCCCTACCGTTCCGAAATGCTCGCCATGGACCCCATCGTCATCGAAGGCGAGCTCAGCCGGATCCCAGCCGAGATCCAGACAGCCGTGGGATAGCCTCGCGCAATGAGAGTCCTGATCGTCGGCGGCGGCGGACGCGAGCACGCGCTGGCCTGGAAGCTGGCCCAATCCCCCTCCTGCCAAGCGATCTTCGCCGCGCCCGGCAACGCCGGAACCGCCGACCTCGGCGAGAACCTCAACATCCACGACTCCGACATCCACGGCATCTGCAACGCCGCAAACGAACGCCGCATCGACCTCGTCGTCGTCGGACCCGAAGCCCCACTCGCCGCCGGCCTCGTCGACGTGCTCAACGAGCGCGAGATTCCCGCCTTCGGCCCAACTCAGGACGCAGCCCGGATCGAATCCTCCAAGTGGTTCGCCAAATCAATCATGCAAGCCGCCGGCGTCCCCCACGCCCGAGGCGAGCTCTTCGACACCGCCCAGGCCGCCCATAAGTGGCTGGAAATCCTCGGCCCCGACGATCTGCCCGTGCTCAAAGCCGACGGCCTCGCCGCTGGCAAGGGAGTGATCGTCCCAGACCACATCGACGACGCCCACGAAGCCATCGACCAGATGTTTACCGGAGCCTTCGGCTCAGCCGGCGAGCGGGTCGTAATCGAAGACCGCCTCTCCGGCATGGAAGCCTCGGCCATGGCGATCGTCTCCGGAACCGACATCCTCCCGCTCCCCCTCAGCTGCGACTACAAGCGGATCATGGACAACGATCACGGACCCAACACCGGAGGCATGGGCGTCTACGCCCCGCCCGGCTTCGTCGGCGATCCGGACGATGTCTTCTCCTCCATCCACCAACCGGTCGTCGATCAGATGGCCGCCGACGGCTGCAAGTTTCGCGGCCTCCTTTACGCCGGACTGATGCTCGACGACGGGGAGATGAACGTCCTCGAGTTCAACGCCCGCTTCGGCGACCCCGAGACCCAGGCCGTCCTGCCCCTGCTCGACGGCGACCTGCTCCCCGTCCTCGCCGCGTCGGCCAAGGGCGAAGCCCTATCGCGCGACGCCATCGCCCACAGTGGCAAGGCGTCGGTCAGCATCGCCATCGTCAGCGGCGGATATCCCGGCCCCTACGACACCGGCAAGCCGATCCACGGCCTCGACGCCGTCGACGACACCGTCGACATCTTCCACGCCGGCACCGCCATCGACGATGATGGACGCACCACGACCGCCGGCGGACGTGTGCTCGCCGTCACCGCCGTCGCCGATACGCTGGCAGAGGCGAGAGGCATCGCCTATGACAACGTCCAACGCATCACATTCGACGGCTCCTTCCACCGCACCGATATCGCCCTCAGAGAACTGACATGAGAGAGGCGCAGACATGACCACCCGCACGATCAAGCCCAACCTGCAGACCCACGACGACGTACCGCCAATCGAGATGTTCGAAGGCGTCTCCCGACGCACCCTCAACGCCGGCGAGCGCACCTCGATCCACGAGATCCAGATCGCAGAAGGCTGCGTCGTCCCAATGCACACCCATCCCCACGAGCAGATCGGCTACCTCGTCTCCGGCCGGGTCAAGTTTGAGCTCGGCGACGAGACGAAGGAACTCTCTGCTGGCGACTCCTGGATCATCCCCTCCGAGGTCCCGCACGAGGTCACCGCGCTCGAGGACGCGGTCGCGCTCGACATCTTCTCCCCCGCTCGCGAGGAGTACATCCCGTAATGATCCCCCGCTACCAACGCGCAGCAATGGCCGCGCTCTGGACCGATGACGCCAAGTGGCGGCGCTGGCTCGATGTCGAGATCGCCGTCGTCAACGCCTGGGCCGACGAAGGCGTCGTGCCCCGCGAGGACGCCGAACTGGTCGCCGCCAACGCCGGATACAACGTCGCCGACATCGACGCGTATCAGGCCGAGGTCCACCACGACACGCTCGCCTTCCTCCGCTCCGTCGCCGACACGCTCGGCCCCGAATCCCGCTGGGTCCACCACGGCCTGACCACCTCCGACGTCTGGGACACCGCCTCGGCCTTGCAGATTCGCGACGCCGCACGAATCATCGAGGACGATCTTGAACGGCTTGAGGCCTCGATCACCAAGCGCGCCGTCGAGCACAGGCACACGCTCTGCATCGGCCGCACCCACGGCATCCACGGCGAGCCAACCACATTCGGCCTCAAGCTCGCCAGCTGGGTCGACGAGACCCGCCGCAACCGCCGACGCCTCGCCGACGCCATCGAGTCGGTCGCCGTCGGCAAGATCTCCGGCGCCGTCGGCACCCACGCCACCGTCCCGCCGCACATCGAGGAGCGCGTCTGCCGCGAGCTCGGCCTCGGCGTCGAGGCCATCTCCACCCAGGTCGTCCAGCGCGACCGCCACGCCTTCTTCCTCTCCACCCTGGCCGTGATCGCCGCCTCGCTCGAGCGCTTCGCCACCGAAATCCGCCACCTCCAGCGCACCGAGGTCCGCGAAGTCCGCGAGCCCTTCGCCGAGGGCCAGGCCGGTTCCTCCGCCATGCCCCACAAGCGCAACCCGGAGAAAGCCGAGCGCGTCTGCGGCCTCGCCCGCACGATCCGCGCCAACGCCCTCACCGCGCTCGAGAACGTCGCCCTCTGGCACGAGCGCGACATCTCCCACACCTCCGCCGAGCGCATCGCCATCCCCGACGCTTGCTTCGCCCTCGACTACATCACCGACATGCTCGCCTGGATCATCGACGGCCTCGTCATCGACGCCGACCGTATGCAGGCCAACCTCGAGTCCTCCTACGGCCTGATCTACAGCCAGCGGGTCATGCTCGCCCTGACTGAAGCGGGCGTCGGCCGCGACGACGCTTACAAGCGGGTCCAGTCCTACGCCATGAAGGCCTGGGACGAAGGCATCCAGTTCCGAGACCTGATTGAGCAGGACGAAGTGATCACAGCCGCCCTCAACACAGAGGCAATGAACGCCGTCTTCGACCCGGGCTACTTCACCCAGCACATCGACCAGTCCTTCGCCCGACTCGGCCTCTAACCGACCCAACGCCCCACTTCTCCCTCCCAACACCAAGGTCGGCCCCGCGAAGGCGGGGCCTCGTATTGCCCACCACGCCGCCCTCCCCCTTCCGATCCCTCTCCCAGCTTCCCCCCTCTGGGGGGGAAGCTGTCCCGTAGAGCCTGCCCCCGGCCTGAACGGGGGGACTGAAGGGGGGTCCCCCCAACCCGCCAACTCTCCTCCACCTCCGCCAACCAGAACACAACAACCGAACCGCCGTTCACATACCATCAACCACGACGAAGACGTGCGGACGACGAGGAGGTACAACAATGTCGTTTCCCGTGACCTATCAGAACACCATGACCGAAGTCGCCACCCTGGCGATGGACCGCCAAGAACCCGGCTACGTCCGGGTCCGCGCCCTGGTCGCCCTCGTGCGCGAACTCTCGCCGCTCAACCAGCGCTGCGCCGAGGTCAAACGCGAACTCGGCATCGGAGAAGCCGAGGTCTACGTTGACGCTGGAGTCGAATCGCGCGCCTACATGCAGGGCGTCCGCGACGGCATCGCCTCCGTCCAGTGCGACTGCGCCCGCCAGGACGACGAAGGCGAACTCGGCGACGAGGACGACGACCCCTTGTAATCCCCCCGCCCCGTCCCGCGTTTTTTTTCCTGAGCCCGACCGCCCGCGCCAGACGCGGAGTGCGCGGAGTCCGGCGCCCCCTGCCCGCCTCGGACGGGGACAGTGTGCTCTCCCTTCCACATCAGCCGATCATTCCGTCAACTTGACCTAAGATCGGCGCAGAGGAGTTTGCGATGAGCGTGATGATGGAATCCAACCTCGAACTGCCCAAACACTCGGGCAAGGTTCGCGACATCTATGACCTCGGCGACCGGCTGCTGCTGGTCACCACCGACCGCATGTCTGCGTTCGACGTCGTGCTGCCCACCGGCATCCCCGACAAGGGCTGCGTGCTGACGCAGATGTCAGCCTTCTGGTTCGACGCGACCGAATCGGTCGTGCCCAACCACATGATCCGTGTGATCGACTCGACCGACAATCCCGACATCCCGGTCGCGCTCGGACCCGAGTACATCGGGCGCTCGATGCTGGTCAAGAAGTGCGAGCCGGTCAAGCTGGAGGCAATCGTGCGCGGCTACCTGGCCGGCTCCGGCTGGGCCGAGTACCAGCGCGACGGCACCGTCTGCGGCATCCCGCTGCCCGCCGGGCTGACCGAGTCGGAGCCGCTGCCCAATCCGATCTTCACCCCCTCGACCAAGGGCGAGGTCGGCGAGCACGACGAGAACATCACCTACGAGCAAGCCGTCGGCATCGTCGGCGAGGACGTCGCAAACACCGTCAAGGTCCGCTCGATGGCGCTCTACACCTACGGCCTCTCGCGCGCCCAGGAAGCGGGATTCTTCCTCGCCGACACCAAGTTCGAGTTCGGCGCGACCAGGAATGACCAGGGCGAGGACGAAATCATCCTGATCGACGAGGCGCTCACGCCCGACTCTTCCCGCTTCTGGGACGCCGAAATCTACAGGCCGGGACAATCCCAGCCCTCCTACGACAAGCAGCCCTTGCGCGACTGGCTGTCGGGTACCGGCTGGGACAAGGAACCGCCCGGACCGCCGCTGCCCGACGAGGTCGTCGAGGACATCCGCGGCCGCTACCGAACCGCCTTCGAGCGCGTCACCGGCCGCGAACTGATCACAGCTGGCTGAACCGGCGCCGGTGATGCAGTACAAGGCCGAGATTCACGTCACGCTCAAGCGGACCGTCAACGATCCACAGGGATTGGCCATCCGCGGCGGCCTGCACTCGCTCGGCTACGAGACCGTGGAAACCGTTCGGGCCGGCAAGTTCATCGAGGTCTGGCTGGAGGCGGAGTCATCGGAGGAGGCCCAACGCCTGGCCGACGAGATGTCGGACCAATTGCTGGCCAATCCGGTGATTGAGGATTACACCATTGCGGTCGCTGACGCCGCTACGAGCTGAGTGTCCCCTTGGTGCTCGGCGCGCCCGCTGCCTCAACGACGCGCACGGCATCGCGCAGACAGCGGGCCAGAGCCTTGAACGTCGCCTCGATGATGTGGTGCTCGTTCTCGCCTGCCAGCTGCCGCACATGTAGCGCCAGCCGGCCCTCATGGGCGATCGTCTCGAGGATGTGCTTGGCCATCGAGGACGGCAGCTCGCCGATCATCGGCGCCGGAAAGTCGAGCTCGATCGCCGCGTAGGGACGCCCGCTCAGGTCGAGCGCGACCTGGATCAGGGCTTCGTCGAGCGGCACGGTGCGGTCCGCGAATCGACCAATCCCGGCCCGGTCGCCGAGCGCCTCGTCCAGCGCTCGCCCAACGGCGATGGCAACGTCCTCCGACGTATGGTGCGCATCGACGTGCAGGTCACCGCTCGCCTGCACGGTCAGGTCGAAGCCGCCGTGTCGGGCAAGTTGGTGCAGCATGTGGTCGAGCATGCCGACGCCGGTCTCGACCGACGCCTGGCCGGAGCCGTCGAGACTAAGCTCGACCCGAATCGAGGTTTCACCGGTCTCGCGAGTGACGGTTGCGCGGCGCATGAGCCCACTGTGTCGCACATGGCGGGAGTTGTCCAGTGCGCCCCTACACTGAAATCAAGCGCAGTCCGTGCAGAGCGGGGTAGAGAGCGCAGGCAGGCAACAGGTGGAACGCGCAGAACTGATCGATCGGCTCAACGTGGACCTCGCGGCCGAACTCGGCGCGATCGTCGCCTACATCACCTACGCCGCCCGCGTCGACGGTCCGCACCGCCCGCAGCTGTCGCAGTTCCTCACCGCCGAAGTCAACGGCGAGCAAGTCCACGCGACCTATCTGTCCAACAAGATCGTCTCCCTGGGCGGCGAACCGACCACGGTTCCATCGTCGGTCCCGCTGCCGGAAGGCAACCGCGCGATGCTCGAAGCGGTGCTGAGCATGGAGCGCGAAGCGGTCGGTCGCTACACCCAGCGCATCCAGGATGCGGAAGCCTTCGGCGACATCGCACTCAAGGTCACGCTCGAAGACTTCATTCGGGACGAGACCAGCCACGTCGAGGAAACCGAAGCGATCCTCCGCCACTGGGATCTGTAAGACCCGCCCTCAGCCCGGACGCTCGGTCGTACGCTCCTCGATCGCGTAAAGCTCGTCCATCCCCGCCATCTGCTGGACCTCACGGTAGAGCGACATGATCTCGTCGACCTCACGGCCCGATGATCCACTCTCGGCCATGCTGCGGTAGGCATCACGCATCGCGCCGTAGGCGGCCACCTGGCCGGTGAATGGATCGATCAGCACGTTGAAGCCGTGCTCGGCCAACATCGCCCGGTCGAGCCGGTCGGCCTGGCCCATCAGCGAGAGCGGTCCGCCGAGCACCCGCCCCGCCTCCGCGATCTGATCAGCGCCGCTGGTGAAGAGCATCAGCACGTCCGCCCCCGCCTCGCGGTAGGCGGCGCAACGCTCCAGCGCGCGCTCGAACGACTCGTTCCGCACTGCGCCGGTGCGGGCGATGATGATGAAGTCGTCGTCCAGCCGAGCATCCACCGCCTCACGCACCTTGTCGACCATCATCTCCATCGGCGCCAGGTGCTCGACGCCCTTGTGATGATGAGCCCGCTTGGGCGCGACCTGGTCCTCGATCTCAATCGCCGCCGCCCCCGCCGCCTCGATCTCCCGCACCGCCCGCGTCGTGTGAAGCGCATCGCCGAAACCAACGCCGCCGTCAACGATCAGAGGAACATCGGAACGAGCCGTGATCTGCCGGGTCAACCCGGCGACCTCAGTGATCGTCAGCAACGCCTCAGAGACCGAAAGCTGAAAGCCGAACCCCCCACCAGACAGATAAGCGGCCTCAAACCCAAGCGACTCAACCAATCGAGCCGAAAGCGGGTCAAGAGCAACAGGCGCCAGAATCGGCTGCCCGGATCGAACAAGCTCGGCGAAGTGTCTTCGGTTAGTCATGGCAGGATGATAGGCGCGGCGATCACTCAATCACACGGGCTTGGGGGGAATGTCCAGGTGAAGCGATTCTCGCTGTCGGGCCGGACGGTGAAGTAGGTGGTCGCTGCTGCCCGGTGAGCTTGTTGGCAGAGCCCACTGGCGCCCCACGCGGATCGAGTCGTCACGTAGTAGCGCCAGGAATTGTCCGCCAGATACTGAAAGCGACCACTCTCATCAGTCTGGAACGTCGTACAGAGTCCGCCCCCATCCGGGCAGACAATCAGATCGGTCCAGGCCAGCGGCTCGCCGTCCGGTGTCTGCGCTCGTCCGGATACGACGAGGTCACAGGCGTGCGGACCGATCTGCCAATGCAGTTCAGAGTCCCCTTCGGCGGAGACGGCTACATAGTCCTCGTCGGTCTGCGGCGGATCGCTCACTCGACGCAGCCATTGATGCTCCTGCTCGCTCGTCACTGAACAGGAGAGCAGTCCCTGGTCGGTTGGTCGCGAGACGGAAACGGAGAGAATGTGGTTGCCGGGCAACGAGAGACGCGCTTCGAACCTGCCTTCGCCGTCAAGGATGGCGTTGGCGCTAGCGCCGCCGTTCCGGGGGGACAGACGAACTCTCCGGCCCTCGTACCACCCGGCCGGCTTCCCGGTCAACTGGCCACGCAAAGTGTGGCTGCAGAGCTGGATGCCTGCGGGAAGCTCGACGACGGTCTCGACCGGCAGGTCCGTTGCCTCGATGAGAAGCGCATCGGCAAGGTTCGGGGTGACCCCAGCCTCCGCGAGGTAGGCGGAGCAGGATTGGGCAGAACCTCGGATCTTGAAGACGTACTTCCCCGGCAGAGGCACCCGACTCCGGTGGCTCGGAGCATCATCAACGAGGCTGCTTCGCCAATACGAACAGGTTTGGCCATCGGCCGTGCAACGCAGGAGTTCCAGGTCCGGTATCTCTTCGACTCCAGGCCCCGCCACCCGCAGATGAATCGCTCGATGGCAGAACTCGGCGGGGACGATGATATTCGGACCCTGGTCCCGCCGTCCGACAGCTTCAAGGATCTCTGGATTTCGATGAGCTGACAGTCGCCCATCGCTGCCGACGTGCGCGGAGCAACCAGCAACAGGTAAATTGACTTGCATTCGATAGCGGTGGTCCCGGGGCAGTTCGATGCGATAGGAGCCGTCGCCAAGCACTGTTCCATGCAGGGGGCCGCGAGAGTAGTCATCGAGGTACCAGCCCCTGATCCGCAGTACCGACGGCTCGGCCTCGCCCTCCCAGATCAGTTTGCCGGTCACGGTGGTGAACGCGCTGCGTCGTTCCCTGTTCGTCTGTCGAACAAACTCATCGGCGTCGACGCCAAAGGCGAGACGGAAGGAGTTCTTCCACGCGTCTTGCGATGGACTGGTTCGGTCCATCAGGCTCCAGAAGCGGAAGTAAGAATCTCGGGTCGATTCAGAGACCAACTTCGAAACGTAGACCCGGCCGAGAGTGTCGTCCTCGGGTGTGGATGCTGGCGTCGTCGGTAATGTGATTCGGTTCGTGCCGAACTCATCGTTCGGTGAGTACCGGGGTCGCCTGCCGGCGAGTTCGCTGATCTGCGCTGTTGTTCCCAGAATCAGCCACCGGGGGACAGCATCGATAGCGTCACCCGCATACTCGTGTTGCAGGATTCTGAAGTAGTACTTCAGCAACTGCTGATACCCATAGCTGGGATCCGATGCGTCCCGTGATCGGCCCTGGCCGGTCCAGGCGGTGAGTGGGATCGAGAACCGATAACGGGCATCTCCCTGAGCGTCGATGGACCGTTCCGGCCAGCCTGTCTCCGGCGCACAGCAGGGAATGTACGGATCCCAGTGTCGGCTGCCCTGAATGAAGAAGGACACCCGAGTCTGGTCGATCGGCGCGTGGAACCGAGTGGCGAAGATCGACTCCACAGCACGAATGTCACGCTGAATGATCTGCAGGTTGCTGTCCGGGAGGTCGACAGGCGCCACGATCTCCGGGAGCAGGCCCGACGGTTGCAGCCAGTCGATTGAGCGAGACAGTCGGACCAGGACGCCGTCGCCGTAGCCGACGCGCGCTTCCCAGTCGGGCAAGCCCGGGATGGGCGCCCACAGTGAGAAGCTCTGACTCGACGCGTCCCACTTCCAGGCCGAAGACAGATGATCTTCGATGCCAGAAAGGGCTTCGGCGATTTCGATGCCGTCTCGACCGGTCCATGCGATCAGGCGGTCCCCGACCGGGGCTGCGACCTTGCGGGAGACGGGTTGTGCCGGACGCGTCCACTCGACGGGGCCCTGAGATTCGACTCTGAACCAATAGCCGCGGCCAGGTGTCAGGGCCTCGAACTGGTCGAAGGCGAGATCACTGAACCGAGAGACCGAATGGCCATCGTCGCGGTGGATGACCACGACCTGCGGAATCTGGTCAAACAGCCGATCGAGATGAGTTTCCTGTTCGACCCAGCCGATGAGATTCCAGCCGGGAAACAGGGTCGTGGTGACAGTCCCGCCTGATTCGGCCGCGAGCTCGTCTGCACGAACGGTGAGTAGGAGCACAACCAGCGCCAGTGCCGTGGACGTCGCGGCAACAGGGAAGTAGGTCTTCACTCGGCGGCCAACAGTCCACGCCCGGGTCGGCTATTCATCAATCGACGCGATACCACCCTTGACCAACTGATCGATCTCTTCGGGTGAACGACCGATGAGTTGGAGGGCTTCGCGGGTGTGCTCGCCGATGGCGGCGGCTCCTCGCTTGAGGTGGATGGGAGTTCGGGAGAGGTGGACGGGGGAGCCGGAGACCTTGATCGTCTTCTGGCCCTTTTGCTGACTTGTGGCTACTGGGAGTTCGGCGATCATGCCTCGGGCCTGGATATGCGGGTCGTTGATGATTTCGGGGAGGGTGTTCATCGGGGCGGCGATGCAGACGCCTTCGAGCTCGGCCTCCCACTCGGCCGTGGTGCGCTTCTTGAAGGCTTCGTTGAGGATTGGTTCGAGGTCGGCGTGGTGATCGGTCCGGTCGGGATTGGTCTGGAAACGTTCGTCGTGGAGCAAGTCGTCGCGTTCGATCTTTGCGCAGAAGAGCTGCCAGTCCTTGACTCCGGCGATGACCATCCAGCCGTCGAGGGTCGGGAAGGCCTGGAACGGCGTGACCAGCGGGTGTCGGGTACCGATCGGGCCGGGGACTTCGTCGGTGTTGGCTGCGCGGACGACAGCGTTCTCGAGCAGGGCGACCTGGGCGTCGAGCATGGCGACATCGACGTGCTGGCCCAGACCTGACGACACGCGCTCGTGCATGGCGGCGAGCACGCCGATGGCCGTGTACATCCCGCCGGCCATGTCGCCGATGCTGTAGCCGGGACGCGCGGGCGGGCCACCCGGGTGGCCGGTGATGCTCATCACGCCACCCATGCCCTGGACGATCACGTCAACGGCGGGGCGATGTTGGTAGGGCCCGGTGTGGCCGAAGCCGGAGGTGGAGGCGTAGATCAGGCGCGGATTGACTGCGGCGAGGTCTTGGTAGCCGAGGCCCAATCGCGCCATCGCGCCGGGGCGGAAGTTCTCGGTGAGGACGTCGATGCCACCGACTGCGGGATCGATCAGGTCCTTGATGATCTTCACGGCTTCCGGATGCTTGAGGTCGAGGGTGACCGACTTCTTGCCCCGGTTGACGCTGAAGAAGTAAGTGGAGACGCCGTGGACGTACGGCCCGGCGCCGCGGTGGCGTTCGTTGGTCTCGACATGTTCGACCTTGTACACGTCGGCGCCGAGGTCCGTGAGGATCATCGAGCCGTAAGGTCCGGCCAGCGCCCAGGTGAAGTCGAGGATACGGAGGCCTTCTAGCGGTCCGGGCATATGTCTGCCTACTCGAGTTCGAGGCCCGGCGTACCGGGTTCGAGTTGGACGCCGAGCGTGTTCAGCGCCATCGAGACGAGGTTGTACTGGCCGGCGGCGAAGACGACGTCCATCATCTGTTTCGTGTCGTACCGCTGGGCGAGCGCGTTCCAGGTCTCTTCGCTGAGGAAGGCGTCGGCGTGGAGTTCGTCGGCGGCTCTGAGCAACGCGGCTTCGTGAGCGGTCCAGCCCTCGTGGTCGTGACCGTCCTTGACCCGCTCGACCTCCTCCAGGGAGAGGCCGGCCTGTTGACCGATGCGGCGGTGCTGGCCGAACTCGTAACCCGACCGGCAGTTCCAGCCCATGCGCAGGATGATCAGTTCTCGCTCGCGCTCGGGCAGGGATGAACCGGCGAGGACGTGTCGGGCGAAACGCCCCCAGGCAGATGAGAGTTCCGGGTAGTGGGCGAGAGTTCGGGTGATGTTGAGCACCGGCCCGCCGCGCGCCTCAGCGCGCTCGAGTTGAGCCTTCGATTCACCTTCGGCGGTGTCAACGGTGAGCGGTTGCAGGCGTGGTTGGGAAAGGCGCATCTGGACTCCTTCGCTGGTGGGTCAGGATAGGACGGCCAGAGCACTCCAGCGGATGCACGGCGTTCGGGCCTGTTCGGGCTTGTTCGGTCTTGTTCGGGGCCACTCAGCTCGGTCCACCTCCGATCGAACAGGGAACGGCCGTAAACGCGGCGGCGGCAGCCAACTCTCTGACAATTTTTCTCAGACCGGCCGTGGCGCCACGATCTCCGGTGTTTTGCAGGCGATCGTGCGTCTGGGAGTGGTCAGTTTTGGTTAATTTCGGGGTGGTTTTGTCGGCTTGAGACGAGAATCGATGGGTGTCGGGAGGCGCGAGCGCGGTTGCCGGCGCCGGCGTGTCGGGGGCTCGGTGAGATTCCTCGTGCCGGCTTCTGGCAGCCTCGCGCCTGTTCGGACCTGTTCGGTTCTGTTCGGTTCTGTTCGGTTCTGTTCGAAGAGGGCGGGTGACGTGTTTGAGTGTTGCATCGCTGCTGGGTGGTTGGGCCGCTAGGGCGCTGGGCCGCTGCGCTGTTGCGCGAACCGGTCGCAGAAGGAGAACCGGGCTGAGCCATCCTATCCGTACAGTTGTGCGATTGCAAGACGGAGATCGTGTAGAGGAGTACAGCCGCAGTGCGTCAGATCGGACCGAGGTGCGGGACGGCTAGAGGACGGATCCGATCCGCTCCAGAAGCGTGTCGAGTTGATCGTCGCGGGGGACTGAGATGCGGAGGTGGTTCGTCAGGAGTGGATCGCTGTAGGTGCGGGCGAACACGCCGACTGCCGCCAGTCGGTCGTGAACCTGCAGACCGGCGCCGATGCCCGGATCCACCCCGACCAGGATGTAGTTGGAATGCGAGGGCAACGGCGAGAGGCCTTCGATATCGAGCAAGGCGCGGTAGAGCTGGTCTCGCGTGCTACGGATGGATTCAATCTGCGTCGCAATCTCGTCGGCGCACTCGACCGCCGCGATGCCGGCGACTTCGGCTGTCTGATTGACGTTGTACGGCTGCTTGATCTTGATCAAGTTCGCGACGAAATCCGGGTGAGCCAACGCATAGCCAAGTCGCAGTCCGGCGATTCCGGCCCATTTGCTGAAGGTCCGCATGATGACGAGACGAGGGAACTCCCCCAGCAGGTCCTGCGCCGAGGCTTCCATCCCTGCGAACTCGATGTAGGCCTCGTCCAACATCACCGTCGCGCCACGACCCAGCATCTCGCAGAGCAATTCCCTCGGGACAAGATCGCCGCTGGGATTATTGGGCGAGGTGAGTACGACGATGGCCGCGGGGCCAGACTCCTCGACGGCTGCCATGAGTGCGTCGCCGTTCAACGCGAATCGATCGTCTCTGGGCACTTCGATCAGGTTGAGTTCATTGACGTCGGCGAGGAACGGATACATGCCGAACGACGGCGGACAGGTGATGATCGAGTCACCGGGCTGCAGCAGAGCCCGGAGCGTGAGGTCGAGCAGTTCGTCGGCGCCAGCGCCGGCGACGATCATTGATGGATCGAGGCCGGTGTATCGCGACAGTGCCGCTCGCAGCTCAGTCTGATTCGGGTCGGGGTAGATCGAGCCGAAGTGCGGATCGGCCAGCGCCTCGGACAGCGTCTTCCGGACCTTCGGGTGCATCCCATAGGGATTCTCGTTGGCGTCGAGCTTGAGACAGTCTTCGGGGTCGAGACCTGACTGTGCGGCGCGTTCGGCCAGCGGCACGACGGGTGCGTAACCGGGGAGTCGGGCGAGATGTGAGCGGATCCGCGGCGGCTCCGAGGTCATCGGTCTCGCCGTCGGCGCTCGAGTGAGCGGGCGTGGGCGTCGAGCTGTTCGGCGCGGGCGATCAACTCGGCGTCGGCGGAGACTTCGTCGAGCAGCTCGTCGGCGACCTGAACGACGGTCGTGATCTTCATGAACTCGCCTACGTTGAGCGCCGAGGCGAAGCGGGCCGAGCCTCCGGTCGGCATCACGTGCGATGGTCCGGCGACATAGTCGCCCAGCGCTTCGGGCGAAGCCTCCCCGACAAACAACCCGCCGGCGTTGCGCACGTCGCCGATACGCTGATCCGCGTTCTTAACGACCAGAGCCAGGTGCTCGGGTGCGTATTCGTTGGCAATGGCCAGCGCGTCGTCGAGCTTAGGTACGTAGGCAAGACCACCACGATTTCGCAAGGCGTTGAGCGCGATATCTCGTCGCGGCAAGTCAGCGGTCTGTTCCAGCAACTGTGAGACGACCGAATTGGCAAGCTTCTCACTGGTAGAAATCAGAATCGGCGCAGCGAAGTCATCGTGTTCGGCCTGGGCGAGGAGATCGGCGGCCACGAGCTCAGGGTTGGCAGTGTCGTCGGCAACGATGAGGGTCTCGGTGGGACCGTAGATCGCATCGATCCCGACCGCTCCATAGAGACGTCGCTTGGCGGCGGTGACGAACCGGTTGCCGGGACCGAAGATCTTGTCAACCGCGACGATCGATTCCGTACCGTACGCGAGGGCGGCGATCGCCTGCGCGCCCCCGACCTTGTAGACCGTGTTGACGCCGGCGATTTCGGCCGCGACCAGTTTCAGCGCGTTGACTTTGGCGGTTCCGTCCTCAGCCGGGACGGCAGGCGAGGCGATGACGACCTCAGGCACACCGGCGACCTGTGCCGGGATCGCGGTGTGGAGGACTGTCGACGGATAGACGGCGGCCGTGCCCGGCACGTACAGCCCGACTCGGGCCAGCGGACGAACGAGTTGGCCAAGTCCACCTGAGGAGAAGGACCTGGCTGCGTGCGTGAGTTGCAACTCGTGGTAGCGGCGAACGCGATCGGCGGCATGTTGCAGCGCAGCGACGAGCTCGGCGGAGACCTCGCGGCGCGCCTCAGCGAATTCCTCCTCCGTCACAACCAGGGAGTCGGGCGCTGCGCCATCGAGCGCGACGGCAATCCGTCGGATGGCAGAGTCTCCACCGGTGTGGACCCGTTCGATGATCCGACGGACTGCTTCCTCGAATTCGGGTTCGTCGTCGAAGAGGCGCCGGAGGATCCGGCGCTCCACCTCGCTCAGTTCGTCGTCATCGGGGCGACGACGCGAGAACAGCTGGTCCCTTGCTGCCTCGGCGCCGCGCCAGATCGGGATGTCGATGTCGGTCCCGCTGACCATCAGGCGGCGCCTAGCCAGTCTCGGAGGACGGTCGCTGTGCGCGCCGCGGTTGACTCGAAGAAGCCGTCCAGCGCGCTTTGCTCGACGTGGCTGAGTGTCTCGTCAAGCAGTTCGGGGATGTTCTCCATGAACTCGCGCAGTCCCGACTCGCTCTCGATGCCGGCGCTCTTGAGATGCCGCGAGGCGATGAAGGAGAAACGCTCCCAATCAGGCGGATGCTCGGTCATGGCGGCGGTCGTGTCGCGCCACTGTTCGAGGAGGGGTCGATCGACGAATCCCGCGTCGATCTCGATGGCGGAGCCGAACAGCGCGTGCCGAATCTGCCGCATCTGCTCACCCGACTCACGTTCTCGCCGATCGAGCTCGTACTGGAGAACCCTGTCCAGGAGGTTGGCGTGCGAGTTGCCGCCGAGCACGGAGCGCGAGCCGAAGAAGGGACGGTAAATCTGCAGAACGTACTCCTGGTCCATGATGACGTGGGTCAGGTAGCCGGCAACCCATGCGATCGTCTCGGCGGTCAGGTTGGACGGGTCACGGAACATCCGGTGAGAACTGAAGAAGTTCTCGACGCAGTCCTGATGGCCGTCGTTGTAGATGTCGAAAAAATGGGTGCGCTCCCGATCCCAACGTGTGAGGACGCGGATATCGGGCGTCGTCGCGCCGAGCAGATAGTCACCGTTGAGTTCGTCGAACGACACGCTGTCGCCGCCGATCTGTCCGCCGGCGCGAACAGCGGCAATCATGTGGGTGACCAGGGGAGGCATGATCGGAGTGTATCTCTCCTGCGTATTCTTGAAGTATGAGGTGGTTGTTCGAGCGACCGTTGCGTGTGCTGGCAGTCGTGCTGATCGTCCTAGGAATTGGGTCGGGACTGCTGAGCGGATGCGGCTCCGACAATCCGCCTGGAGCGTTGCACGTGTCGGAGATGGCGCAGGAGATTGGACCGGTTTCGGCCAACTTCGTCAGTCGTGCGCTGGATCGGGCGGAACGACAGGACGCGGCGGCCTGGATCCTGATCATGGACACGCCCGGCGGACTGATCTCGTCGACCGACGACATCGTTCAGCGAATCCTGGCGGCGAACATCCCGGTGATTGTCTACGTCGGTCCGGCCGGGGCGAGGGCAGCCTCTGCCGGGACGTTCATCACCATGGCCGGCCACATTGCGGCGATGGCGCCCAACACGCAGATCGGCGCTGCGCACCCGATCTCGGGCAGTGGCGACGACATCGACGGCGACCTGCGGGAGAAGGTCACCAACGACGCGGCGGCCGACATCCGCGGGATCGCCAAGCATCGGGGGCGGAATGAGGAGTGGGCCGAGGACGCCGTCCGAAAGTCCGTCTCAATCACCGGCGACGAGGCGGTCGAGCTCAACGTGGTCGATCTGGTCGCCGCCAATCTCAACGATCTGATTGCGCAAGTCCACGGCCGCAGCGTGCTGCTCGGACCGGACGGCGACAGCGTCACGCTCGATATTGCTGACGCACCGATTGTCGAGACCAACTACAACTTCGCCGAGTCGATCCTCGACGTGATCGCCGACCCGAACATCGCGTTCCTGTTCACCTCGATCGGCAGTCTGCTGTTGCTGATCGAGGCGTTCTCACCCGGGCTGGTCGGCCCGGGCGTGTTCGGCGTGATCATGCTGATCTTCGGATTCTTCGCCCTCGGTCCGCTGGACACCAACCCGGCGGGGATCGCGCTATTGGTGTTGGCGATCATCCTGCTGGTCGCTGAGGTGTTTGTCGCCGGATTTGGTTTCCTTGGTATCGGCGGGATCATTGCGTTGATTCTGGGTGGGCTGCTGTTGATCGGCGATGCCTCGGTCGATGCCGAGAAGGTGTCTATCTGGGCGCTAGTGGTTGGCGCAGGACTGGTCGGCCTAGTGGTGTTTGGATTGGGCACCCTGGTCGCGGTGGATCGACGTCGTCCGAAATGGAGTCCGCGACTGACCTCGACTGATTCGAGCGGGATCGTCGGCAGGACTGGTATCGCACACAATGCTCTCTCGCCCGGCGGCACAGTGGTCGTGGACGCCGAGCTGTGGTCCGCGCGCTCGGCAGCCGGTATCGAGATTGCTGAGGGAAGCTCAGTCAAGGTGGTTGGGATGGAAGGTCTGACGGCGATCGTCGAGTCGATCGAAGAGCCGCAGGACTCAGATGGCTGAGTCCAGGTTCGAGCGCTACTTCGCCGAGCTTGAGGAGGCGGAACGGGGTGTTGCGCTGAAGATCCGCGACGCGGTGCGAGACGCTGTCGGAGACAACCCCAGGATCTCAGAAACGACGAAGTGGAACTATCCGGCCTGGGTGCACGAGGGGAAGAACGGCAACATGTGCAGCATCATGGGCGCAAACGGCTACGTCCGACTGCAGTTTTTCCGAGGAGCCGAATTGCCCGAGGCGGAAACGCGCCTCGAGGGCACAGGCAAGGGGATGCGGCACCTGAAGGTGTGGTGTGATCGCGAGTTTCCGACCGGGAAGATTCGCGAATTGGTGTCGGATGCGGTGGTGTTACACGGATCCGGGGAGTAACGGCGAGAACGCCATACCCACAGCAAGCCTCGGTCGAGGCGTCTGAACTCGGACGGGCAATGGTCCCTAGTACGAGTGGATGGCGCGCTTGGCGTTTCGGGGGCGCTGAGGGATTCGCGCGGCTCGTCCGGTCCGGTCTCGGAGGTAGTAGAGGCGCGAGCGTCGGACCCGGCCTCGGCGGGTCACCTCGACCCGTTCGATCCTCGGCGAGTGGTAGAGGAAAGTGCGCTCGACGCCGATGCCCTTGGTCACACGGCGGACCGTGAAGTTGGACGACGAACCCTGCTTCTTGCGCCGGATCACGACGCCTTCAAAGACCTGGGTACGCTCTCGATCGCCCTCAACGATCACCGCGTGGACCCGGACGGTATCTCCGGGTTGGAACTCCTCGATATCCGGGTTGCGTTCATAGGTCAGGAGATCGCTGCGGTCCATGATCAGCTCCGGATGGAAAGGTTGAGAGTCGGGCTGGAGATCGTGGTTTCATCTTACGACCCAACCTGGCTTGCGTTCTAGCCGATCGCCGTTGCGATCTGGCGCCTAACTCGTTGTCTCCGACACATCATCTCCCGTCAATAGCAGGTCAGGGCGACGAGTGCGGGTGCGTTCGATCTGCTGTTCACGACGCCAGCGTTCGACTGCTCCGTGATCGCCGCTGAGCAAGATCTCCGGAACTCGCCACCCGCGGAACTCCGGCGGTCTGGTGTACTGCGGATACTCAAGTAGGCCATCGCTGAATGATTCCTCGACCACGGAATGCGACGAGCCAAGCGCCCCCGGCTGGAGGCGGACCACCGCGTCAACCAGCACCGCGGCGGCCGGTTCGCCTCCGGAGAGGATGTAGTCGCCAATCGAGACCTCATCGTCCACGAGATGTTCCCGGATCCGCTCATCGACGCCTTCGTAGCGCCCGCAAAGGATGATCAGGCGCTCTTCGGCAGCCATCTCCTGGACCAAGCGCTGTTCGAGCCGCCGTCCCTGCGGCGTCAGCAGAACCACATGACCGGGATTGCCCTGCGGCCGAAGAGACTCGACCGCTCGAAACCAGGGTTCAGGCTTCATCACCATCCCGGCGCCGCCTCCGTAGGGGGAGTCGTCCACGGTTCGGTGACGATCGTCCGTGTATTCGCGGAGGTCGTGAATCTGGATGTCGACGATTCCGCCGTCGCGGGCGCGCTTGATGATGCTGTGTTCAAACGCACCCGCGAGCAGTGGCGGAAAGATGGTGATGACGTCGATCCGCATCACCACAATCGGCTCTCAGCGACGTCTCAGTCGCGGCCGAGCGCGGCGTTGAGATCCCAGCGGCGTCTACCGTTCTGAGCCTGATCCCCATTCGCGCTCGCGACCGACTGCCGATTGTGGAGGAAGGCCGGCGTTGCCAATTCCTCCGGGCTGCGCGGTTCGACCGGATTGAACGTCAGGCTTTCGAGGATCTCCTGATGTGACGGCTGCGTCGGCTCGGTGAACGCAGGTGCGGACGGCGCTCTGGTTTCCCCGCTGGCCTCGACAAATCCGGTGGCGATCAATGTCATCTGAATGTCGCCGTCGAGCTCTTCGTCGATCACCGTGCCCATGATGATCTCGGCATTGGGGTGCACCTTCTCGCGCACGAAGTCTGCGATCTGCGAGAGTTCGAGCATGCCCAGGTCTCCCGCCGAGGTGACGTTGTAGAGCACGCGGGTCGCGCCGTGGATGCTGTCCTCCAGCAGCGGTGAATGAATCGCTTCCTCAGCCGCGTCGATCGCGCGATTGTCGCCCGCCCCGTGGCCGAGCGCCATAAGCGCATGTCCACCGCCGCCCATCACTTTCTTCACATCGTTGAAGTCGAGATTGATTTCGCCCGGGACGGTGAGCACGTCGGAGATCCCGCGCACGGCCTGGCGCAAGACGTCGTCGGCGCGGTGGAAGGCCTGGGTGACCGTGAGGCTGCGGTCATTCTTGTCGACCAGCCGCTGATTCGGAATCACAATCACGGTGTCGGCGACATCGTTGAGCCGGTCGATGCCTTCCTGGGCGGCAGCCGAGCGGGGGACGCCCTCGAACTCGAACGGTCGAGTCACCACCGCGATGGTCAGCGCCCCGGCCTGGCGGGCCATCTCGGCGACGATCGGAGCGGCGCCCGTTCCCGTACCGCCGCCCATGCCCGCGGTGATGAAGGCCATGTCGATGTCGGTGAAGAGATTGCGAATCTCATCCCGACTGTTCTCCGCCGCCCGCGCGCCGCGCTCCGGATCTCCGCCAACGCCAAGACCGTCCGACTCGGCATCGGCGATGCGGACGACGGTTTCGGCCTTGGAACTGGACAGTTGTTGGTTGTCGGTGTTCACCGCGACGAACTCAACGCCTCGTATCTTGTCCGCGATCATCCGGTTGACGGCGTTGCAGCCGCCGCCGCCCACCCCAACGACGGTGATCGGCGGGATGCCTTCGCTGCGGCTGTTGTGGTGTCGTCTGTTCATCTGCGCGATCCTCTCGGTTGTCCAGCGTTCCTGTGCGTGACCGTGTCCGTGAGTTCTGTCTCCGACGGCCTCCGTCCGCACGTTGGACGGCCGGCCTGCTTGTGGGTTATGAGTTCGGGCTGAAGACGCGAGCGAGGCTAGAGACGCCCGATGTCAGCGATGCCAACATCGAACCGCTCCGCTCCGCTCGGCGGTGCGAGGCGCCGGTGCGTTCGGTTTGCACGACATCGCCCGAGTCGAGCATCCAATCGAGCATGCCGACCGCTCCGAGCGCATCGGGCCGGCTCAACTTGTCGGTGAGACCGAACAGGTCGCCGGCATCGGCAGCGCGGGTGGGCGACTCCATCGCCTTGCTGAAGAGCAGATCGAGGCCGCCCAGCATCGCTCCGGAGCCGGTCAGGACAATGCCTCCGGCGACTGCCTGCTGGAGCTGATGCTCAGTGATCCGGTGCGTGATCATCGAGATGATCTCGCAGACGCGAGCGTTGATGATCTCGGCGACAAACTTCGGCGTAACGGCTTGGCCCTCGCCGGCTCCGGGCGAGAATCGGCGCAGCTCGATCTCTTCGGCGTCGTTGGCGACGAGCTGTGGGATCGCCTGTCCGTGCAGGTGCATGATGCGGCGCGCCTCCTCGTTGCTGCAGTGCAGACCGATGGAGAGGTCGCGAGCGATGTGCGAGGTACCAACCTGGATCGCCGAGGTATGCGCGATCGCCCCGTCTTCGAAAGCGGTCAGCGTGGTCGTGCCGGCGTCGAGACCAATGACCAACACGCCGAATTCCTTCTCGTCGCCGCGGACCGCGCGCTCGGCTGCAACGACAGGCTTCGCAGCGATCAACTCGACATCGACGCCGGCATTTTGCACACAATGCGCGGCGTTCTGGATCGCGCTCTGCGAAGCGGTTACAAGATGCATGGACACGTCGAGCCGCTGGCCATGCTGGCCACGCGGATCAAACGAGCGTCGTTCCGAATCGACCACGTAGTAGCGAGGGATCGCGTGAAGCAGAGTGCTGGAGGCGTTGATCGTGACGGCGCGGCCGGAGTCGATCGCGCGGATCAGGTCGGAATCCCGGATCGGTTCGCCGATCGACGGCAAGGCCACGGCGCCGCGATTGTTCATGCTTTGCAGGTGCGCGCCGGACACCGCAACGCCGACCGAGAGAATCTGGCGAGCCGACGATGCTTCGGCCTGCTCGAGAGACTGACGGATCGCGCTCGCCGCGCGAGAGACGTGAGAAATCTGACCAGCTTCGATCCCGGCAGAAGGCGACTGGCCGACGCCGAGAATGTGCAGCTGCCCATGGTCATTGCGTCCGCCGACGACCGTGGTGATGACCGACGACCCGAGATCAATGGCGACACTGGCGGTTGACATTGGCGGCATGTTTGCTCCAGGTGTACTTGTCTGCTGATCTCGCTCGTTGACTATTCGGAAACGCTGGCCGCGGTGTAGTCGTGGATGCGGACACCACGACCGACGTTCAAGCCGATTTCAACCCTGGGTCGGAGGCCGAAGCGGAGGTCGGCAAGCAACAATGGCTCACCGCGACGCTGCGCTTCGTGCTCGAGGAGGTCCCAGACCGCGTACTTGTAGTCGAAGCCGTTGGCGTCGCCGAAGATGATGCGGCCATGTTCGGTCACGACGACGAGGCCGTCGCCGAGCGACCATTCGTAGGCGAGGATGCCAGGAAGTGGCAGCGGAGCACCGCGCCGGTGCAGCTCGGCGGCCATGTCGACCGCCTTCGTATCGACCACCACGCCTGCCTGAATCGCCGGCAGCGCAGAGACCTGCGTCACGATCGGTCCATCGGACGAAGGCGCCAGGCCCTCGAGGATCACTCCCTCGGAGTCAATTGCCCACACGGTGTTGTTGGCCCGCCACCGGCCCCACGGCGTGCGTTCCACTATGACAACTTTTATGCCATTCGGCCAGTCCCTGACAACGGTGACTTCTTTGACCACTGGCAGGGTCGCCACGCGCTGACGGGCGGCCTCCAGATCGGCCAACATCACGTGTTGATCCTTTAGTCCGACGAGCTGCTTGACCGTTGCCGCCGACACGACATCGGCGCCCTCGACTTTGACCGTCTTGATGTCCAGCAGCGGCGAGTTGAGCAGCGCAATCATCACAGCCAATGCCGCGATCGGCAATGCGACGGCAATGAACATCAAGCCGGACCAGGGAACTGAGAAGCGAGCCTGCGCCAGTCGCGCTCGAGGACGCGCCACGGCGCGCAGGATCCGCTGATGCCGGGACAGTGGAACCGACAGAACGACGGGTTCGTCCTGGGCCTCGGTGTCAGCGGCGGCCGGCTTGTTGGGCGAGTCGGTCACGGGCGTGGCTCACCGTCTGCTCGCGCCGAGAAACGGCGGCGGCGCTCGTGGCGCTCAATCGCGAGCTCGATCAATCGATCGATGAGTTGGCGAAGCGGGAGACCACTCACCTCGAAGAGCCGCGGATACATGGAGGCAGAGGTAAAGCCCGGGATCGTGTTGAGCTCACCCAGCCAGAGTTGATCATCGGGTCCGACGAGGAAGTCAGCGCGCACCATGCCCTCCGCGCCGATCGCGCGCCAGGCTTGCAGCGACATCTCCCTGATCCGATCAGTCGTTGCGCGGTCGACAGAGGCAGGCGCGATGAGCTCGGTGTCCGGATCTTCGTACTTCGCCGTGTAGTCGTAGAAATCACGCCTGGTACGGATTTCTCCGGGCGGTGAGACCAGCGGCATCCCGTCGTCCAAGGAACCAAGCACGCCGCACTCGATCTCTCGCGGCAAGGGCATTGCCTCTTCGATCAGCACTTCGGAATCGCAGGCGAACGCAGCCGATATCGCCTCGCCGGCTTCTTCGCGACTGTTGACGCGAGTGATGCCGATGCTGGAACCACCTCGCGACGGCTTGACGAAGTGCGGGTAACCCAGCTCAGCGGCTCGGCGGATCACTGCGACCGAATCGGCGCGCCACTCCTCGCAGGTGGCGCTGATCCAGGGCGCAACCGGAATCCCCGTCTGGGTCATGATCTGCTTGCAGCGGCCCTTGTCCATGGCGATCGCCGACGCTCCGACACCGGAGCCGACATAGGGGAGGTCGAGGATCTCCAGAAAGCCCTGAAGGATGCCATCCTCGCCGGTCAGTCCATGGATCAGGGGAAAGACAGCGTCACACTCGATCAGGGCCGCAGTGACCCCCATGCTCACCGGAGCCCCGGCGCGGCTGATCGGTTCCGGAATCTCTTCCGGAGCTCCACGGGCGATTGCTTCCAGCACGTCCTGCGACTGCGAAGGGCTGAGCCAGCGACCGGAACGGGAGACGGCGAACGGGATTGTGCGCCACCGTTCCGGGTCAGCGGCGGCAATGACCTCCCTCGCCGAGCGAATCGAAATCGTGTGCTCGACCGAGGCGCCCCCAAGCACGACGCCGAGCGTGCGAGGTTCAGACGTCATCGGACACCTCTTCGCCCATCACCGCGATCTCAGGTTCGAGTCGAATACCAAATCGCGTTTCGACCGTGTTTTGCACGTGGGCGATTAGCGCCAGGAAGTCAGAAGCTTGGGCATTGCCGACATCGACATTGAGGATGTAGTTGGCGTGCAGATCAGACACCTGAGCGGCGCCGATCCGGGCGCCCTTCAGGCCGGCCTGTTCGATCAGTTGTCCGGCGGTCCGCTGATCAGCTTCGGGATTCTTGAAGGTGGATCCAAGCGACGGTCCGGCGGGGGCGTTGGCCTTGCGCAGCGCTTCGACGCGGTCGATTTCGGCCAGCGATGAGTAGATGTCGCCCTGACGGAGCTGCAGCGTCACAGACGCGACGATGTGACCTTGGAGTTCTCCACTGCGCAGGCTCGAATCGCGATATGCCAGGCCCAGCTTTTCAGCGCCAAGGACGGTGGATTCCCCATCGGGCGAGATGGTCGTCACCGAGACGAGGACGTCCGAAAGGTCGGAGCCGTAGGCTCCGGCGTTCGTCGGCAGGCCGCCGCCGATTGCTCCCGGAATTCCGGCGGCCCACTCGAGGCCGGCCAATCCCGCGCGGGCGGTCGACCTCGCCAGAGCAGCGAACCGCACGCCCGACTCGACTTCGATCAATGCCCCGTCCAGTTGACGGCAGCCCTTCGATTCGTTCTTAAGCACAACGCCGCGAAGCCCGCCATCACGGATCAGGACGTTGGATCCTGCGCCAAGCACGGTGAGCGAAGCCTCAGCGCAATGCGCGGCGCGAACGGTATCGGCCAGGGTCGCGCGGTCCCGAACGACGACGAACCAGTCGGCAGGTCCGCCAACCTGAACGAAGGTGTGCCGACTCATCGGCTCGCCGTGTAGCGCTTCCAGCTCCTGCATCAGCGCCTGAAGGATTTGCGACCTGGTCACCGGGTACCGCCCAATCTGGAAATGATGATTGGACCCGCGGCGCCAATGTCTCCCGCGCCCATCGTGATGATCAGGTCCCCGGCACGCGCGTTGTCGGCCGCCAGCTCGGCGCTCTGTGTGATCGAGCCGGCGTAACGCGCGCTGGGCGCCACGATCTCAGAGGCGAGCTGCTCGGAACTCATCTCATCACCGGTCATGGCGCGGGCGGCGTAGGTGTCGACGGTGTAGACGGCATCCGCGCCGGAGAAGCAAGTGCGGAATCCGTCGATCAGGTACGAAGTGCGCGTGTATGTGTGCGGCTGGAAAAGCACGACGACGCGTCGGTCGGGCCAGCGTTGCCGAGCCGCAGCGATCGCCGCGGAAACCTCGGTCGGGTGATGTGCGTAGTCATCGAGGACCATGACATCATTCACCTCGCCGTGTAGCTGAAAGCGCCGATTGACCCCGTTGAATGTCGAGAGGGCCTGTGCCGCCAGCGGCCCGTCGAAACCAGCGATTTCGAGAGCGGCCAGTGCTACAGCCGCGTTCTGCCGCTGATACTCCCCCGGTTGTTTCAGGCTTCCGCAGATCACTCCCCCTGGAGTGCTGACCTCGTACGAGTCATCGGCGGACTCAATCCGATAGTCGGCAGCCGCCCGCGTCGACGCAGTGACGATCTGCACGTCCGGGCGCTGGACCCGTAGTTTCGATGCGAGCTCTGCCGCCAGCGGCGAATCGATGCCGACGACCAGGGTGCCGTCCGATTTCACCGTGCTCACATATCGCAGAAATGCCTCTTCCAATGCCGCCCGGGATCCGTAGTAGTCGAGATGATCGGGTTCGCAGTTGGTCAACACCGCGATCCGGGGCGTGTAGTGATGGAAGGCGCGGCCGTATTCGTCGGCTTCCAGGACCAGCCAGGGATCGGAGCCTCGTTTGGCGTGAACACAGAAGTCGGGCGCTTCGCCGCCGATCACGTATCCTGCGTCCCGCCCGGAAGCGCGCATCGCGTGCGCGATCATGGCCGTGGTCGTGGTCTTTCCATGCGATCCGCCAACAGCGATGACTTCCCTCGGCGCGGCGATGTCCGAGAGCAACTCAGCTCGAGTCTGCACCGGGACGCCCAGTTCAACAGCGCGGGCGATTTCCGGATGCGACTCCGACACCGCAGCGGTACGAATCACCTGGGTCGCGGTGGTGACATGATGCTCGTTATGTCCAACCGTGATCCGGGCGCCGCGATCCCGCAGCCGTTGCAGGATTGGAGCGTCGGCGAGGTCGCAGCCTGATACCACCAGGCCATCGTCGAGCAGAATGTGCGCGAGGGCGGACATATGGATGCCGCCAATGCCGACGAAGTGGACGTTCAGAGTCATCGTTACGTCACTTTGCCACAGCAACGATCACTTCGGCAATGCGGCGCGCCGCGTCGATCCGGCGCAACCCCAGCATCGCCTCGCGCATCGCTCGGAGACGTTCGCTATCGGACAGCAGGTCGGTGGTCAGGTCGAACAGTTGGCTGGTGATCTTGTCGTTGTCCAACACGACCGCGCCTCCCGCGTCGGCCAGCAGGCTGGCGTTGTAACGCTGGTGTCCGCCTGCTTCACCGATCGGCGCCAGTACCGCGGGCAACCCGGCGGCGGGATACTCGCCCATCACCGATGCGCCGGCACGGGAGACAGCCAGGTCGCACGCAGCCATCGCGAGGGGCATCTCCTCGGACATGTAGGAGTACAGGCGATACCGGGACTGCAACCTCGCCGGCAAGGCTTCGCGCAACTTCGAGAGGCGTTCAAAGTCGTCGGGGCCGGAGATGTGAATCAGTTGCGTCTGCAAGAGCCACCGATCGAGGTGGTCGGCAATGCAGTCGTTGATCCGTTGAGCGCCCCGCACAGCGCCAGTTACGAGCAACGCCGGACCGCCGTTGAGCTGGAAATGAGCCCTGGCCAACGGCTTATCGAGATCTTCGAATCCCCGCCGCAACGGATATCCGGTGACCACCGCCTTGTCCTCGCGATATCGCTCCGTTGAACGCTGATGAGTGACGCAGATATTGCTCGCCAGCGGAGCCAGCGCCCTCAGTGTCCAGCCGGGTTCAATGTCTGGCTGCAGCAGGACGATCGGTGTTCTGGCCAGCCACGCGGCCACCCCGACCGGAGCGGAGACGTATCCACCGGTCAGGAAGATGACATTGGGGCGGTAACGACGCATCAGCGCGAACGCGTCGAGCACGCCAGTCGCGGTCGCGCCAACGGAGAGCAGCTTGGACAGCAGGTTGCGCCCACGCAGGGCGCGGGCAGCGATCGTCGAGTATGCGAAGTCCGCCTCTACCGCGAGTTCGGACTCGACGCCGTCGGCAGTTCCGGCAAACCGGAACTCGACCGAGTCGCCTCGTTCTTCCAGGAGGTCGCGCAGAGCATCCGCCACGGCGAATGCGGGAAAGACATGGCCGCCCGAACCGCCTCCGGAGAGCAGAATCCGCATGGCGCCCATCAGCTGCCGTCTCCACGCCCGCTGTGGAACGGTGAGACTCTGGGCCGTTTCGCCTCGCGCATCGGCGCGACGTCGCGGGTGGGCGTGTGGTCGCTCAGCGGCGGATCGGCAGATTCTGGCATCCGGCCGCGGCCGTACCGGGAGATGGACACGAGAATGCCGGCGGCGGCCATCGAGGCGATCAGGGCGGAGGATCCGAAGCTGAGGAAGGGCAGCGGAATGCCGGTCAGGACGATGGTCCGCATCACCCCGGCGACATTGAAGAACGCCTGCAGCGCGAACCAGGCGACGATGCCAAAGGCGAGCAGTGTGCCGAAGCGATCCTCTGCGCGCATGCCGGCTCGGATGCCGCGATAGATCAACACCGCGAAGATCACCAGGACAACCATCGCCCCGAGCATGCCGGTCTCTTCGCCGATGATGGCGAAGACGCCATCCGTATGCGCTGAGGGCACGTAGAAGAATTTCTGTCGAGAGGCACCCAGCCCAACGCCGGTGAGACCGCCGGAACCGAGGGTCGAGACGAGATTGATGATCTGGAATCCGGCTTCCTGGGCCACTTCCTCGGCGTTGAAGAACGTGCGGATTCGCTCCATGCCGTAGCCGGCGCCGACGACGATCGCGAAGAGCACGGCGGATCCGCCAACCAGAAGCATGAACATGTGACGAATCGCCGCCCCGGCCAAGAAGAACATCACTACGCCCGTGCAGGCGATAGCGGCGAAGGTTCCCAGATCGGGCTCAAGCATCAACAGGCCGCCGATCACACCGATGATCATGCAAAACGGCGCCAGTCCGAGTGGGATGCGCTTGATCTCGTCTCCCTTGGCCGCCAGCCAGGCTGCCACGTAGATACAGATCGCCAGCTTGGCGAACTCCGAAGGCTGCAGCGCAGGCAGCGAGCCGATCTGAATCCAGCGGGTGGCGCCGTTTTCTTCGTGTCCGATTCCGGGGATCAAGACCGCAGCCAGTAACAGAAGCGAAATCCAGATGATCGGCGAGGACAGGCGTTGCCAGATTCGATAATCAATTCGGGCCAGGAGCAGGAAAGTGACCAGGCCGATGCCGGCTCCGATCAACTGGCGGATGGCGAAATGCCGGGTATTGCCGTGCAACTCCTGGGAAATCGCGAACGAGGATGAGAACACGAAGATCAGCCCGATGAAGACCAACGCCATGACAGCGCCAACCAACACCCAGTCGGGAGGCGAGGCCGGCCGCCTGAGGCGGCGGATGATTCGGCGGCCAACAGTCAAACCCCCGTCGCCGTAAGGGGTCCTGATGGCGCGAGGATCCGGCAGTCGAACCCGTCCCAGCACGCCGGGAGATTCTGAGCCGGGAACGGCCGCGCGGTTACTGGTCATCCCGGGACCTCCTGGACCTCGCCCAACCATCAACCAGATCGCGGAAATGCTGCCCGCGCGCTTCGAAATTGGGATAGGCGTCGAACGATGTCCCACCAGGTGACATCAACACCGTCTCGCAGGCATGGGCGTTGCTCGCAGCTTGAAGAAAAGCCGACTCAAACGTGTCGGCGTTGACTGTCCGGACTTCGTGTCGGGCCAGCCACGAGCCCCACTCCGGCCCGGCTTCGCCAAACAACACAACCAGACGCACGTGACGCTTGACCTCCTCGAGCAGCGGAGTGAGCGGAAGGTTCTTGTCCCGCCCGCCGAGCATGAGAATGACCGGACCAGCCGTCGCCCTGAGCCCGGCCAGCGTCCGCTCGGGCGTCGTCGCGATCGAGTCATTGACGAAGCGCACACCGCCGATTTCGGTGACCAGCTCCAGCCGGTGCGGAACGCCCGAGAAACTCCGTAAGACTTCGGCTGCGAGGTCCGCGGGCACGAGGTCCGCAACAATGGCCATGGCGGCCATGGCGTTGAGCAGGTTGTGCTCGCCCGGAATCTTGACCTCGTTGACCGGCATCAGTTGCCGGTCGTTGTGCCAGATGTGATCACCGTCGCTGCGGACCGCGCAGGACCACGGCATGGGCGGCGTGCCGATTCCAAACCAGCGCTGCTCAGCGTCGGTTCGCAATGTCGCTGCCACGGCGAGCTCATCATTGAAGGGCAGTACGACCGTGTCGCGCGGCGGCTGGTAGGCCACAATTCGATACTTGAGTTCCTGATACTCCTCCCAGCTGAACTGATCGAGATGGTTCGGAGTGATGTTTGTGATCGCCGCGGTCTGCGGACTACGCGTTGTGCGCAGAAGCTGCGTATGCGAGATCTCCGCCACCACGGTGTCCTCGGCCGCAATGCCGGGCAGCTGTGCCAGTAGTCCCCGGCCGATGTTGCCTCCGAGATGACATGAGGCACCGGCCGCTAGCAGCATTTCGTGAACCAACGTCGTCGTCGTAGTTTTGCCCGCGCTGCCAGTGATCCCGATCACCGGAGCAGGGCAGCGCTCAAGGAAGATCTGCATTGGTCCGTAAACAGGGATGCCGCGTCGGCCGGCTTCAGCCAGCAAAGGCGCTTGATGATGAACACCTTGGCTGGCGATCAGCCCATCGACCTGATCGAGGATCGTCAGATCATCCGGCGACCGATCCGCCCGCTCGCGGTCACGGTCGACTCTGATCGCTTCAGCGCCCTCTCGCGCGAGCAAGTGGAGCGCATCGCGGCCCTCGATCCCAAGTCCGACGACCGCAATTCGTTGCCCGCGGAAGCTGGGTGGAGCCTCAATTGGCGTTGGCAGCGTCATTGAGGCACCTGCAACGCGAGAGCAACGCCAAGGATTCCTCCGGCGATTCCAACCAGCCAGAAGCGAGTCACGATCTGCGGCTCGGACCAACCGCCCATCTCGAAGTGGTTGTGCAAAGGCGCCATCCGGAAGACTCGACGACCCTCTCCTCTGCGTCGTCGGGTCCACTTGAACCAGCCGACCTGCACGATGTCGGAGGCGGCCTCAAGCACGAAGACGATGCCGATCACAGGAAGCAACAGCCAATGGCCGGTCATCAGGGCGATGATCGCGAGCGTGCCCCCGAGAGCCATCGCGCCGGTATCGCCCATGAAGATCTTGGCCGGATGTGCGTTGAACCAGAGGAAGCCGAGCAAGGCTCCGACGGTGGTGAACGCGAAACGAACCAGGAAGTCCTGCTCCTGTCCAACCGCGATCACGCCAAACGAAGCGATCGCGATAGCGCCGGTACCGCCGCAGAGCGTGTCAAGCCCATCGGAGATCGCAACCGATATGACGGTCGCGAAGACAGTGACCGCCGCAATCGCGACGTAACCCGGCCCGAGCGAGAACTGGCCCGCCCAGGGCACGTTGAGCGACTCCACATCGAGCGCGAAGTAGAGCACAAGGCCAACAGCCACCGAGAAGATGGCAAGCAGGCCGAACTTCAGCTTCCAGGTCAGACCCGCCTGAACGCGGCCGATGAGCGTGCCCAGATCGTCGACATAGCCCAGAACGCCGAGTGCCATGACACCGACCAGAGGCAGCAGGATCGACCAGCGATCGCCCTCCACCAAGTTGGCGACGATGGTCAGCACCACGATCGGGATGAGGAAGATCAGGCCGCCCATCGTCGGCGTTCCCGCTTTGGCCATGTGACTGGCCGGACCTTCGTCCGAGATCGACTTACCGCCGCTGCGCTCTTGCAACCAGCGGATGATGAACGGTCCGACGACGAGCGCAAACACGAATGCGATCCCCGCCGTGCCGAGCGAAAACGTGGTCATGACGCGGCCAGCCTCTCGACAACGGCCTCGAGGTGCATGGCGTGGGACGCCTTAACCAGCAACGTGTCACGGGGCTCAAGTGAGTGACGGACGATCTCGAGCGCTTGATCAGACTCAGCGACCCAACAAGCCTCGGAGTGTCCGGCCTCACGAGCGGATTCGATGACATCTCGCGAGCGCTCGCCGACAGCAATGAGCCAATCGCATCGATCCGCGGCATAGACGCCGATCTCCCGGTGCGCGGCCTGCTCTTCGGCGCCTAGCTCGAACATGTCGCCAAGCAGCGCGATTCGCCTCGGGCGGCAACTGGCGAGCAGGTCCAATGCCGCCTTCATCGACAGCGGCGCGGCGTTGTAAGAGTCGTCAATGATCGTCGCGCCATTCTCGGCTCGCCGCCGCGTAAGTCGAGAGCCCGGCCTCAGACTTCCCAGCGCCTCCGCGATCTCCGAGAGCTCAAGACCGGCACGAAGTCCGACAGCCGAGGCCGCCAGCGCCGTCATCGCCTGATGTTTGCCGATCAGCGACGAGCTCACGCTGACCTGCTCATTGGTACGCGTGTTGCGCAGATCGAAACCGATTCCATCGAATCCGCGAGCAACGACATCCGATGCCTGCAAGTCGCAGCGCGGCCCAAGCCCGAAGGTGAAAACGTCGGCCGTCGTGCGGGTCGCCATGCGGCGGACCCGCGGGTCGTCGCCGTTGAGCACCGCAAGCCCGTTGCTGGGCAATGACGCGGGTAGCAACCCCTTGATTCGTTCGGTGTCGGCGATGGTGCCAAAGCGCTCAAGGTGAGTCGGCCCCACATTCGTGACGATTCCGACATCGGCTCTGGCTGAGGAGACCAATAGCTCCATCTCCTCCTGCGAGTAGGGGCCGATTTCGATGACTGCCCACTCGTCGCTCGGATCAATGCCAAGCAGGGCGATCGGCAGTCCGATATCTCCGTTGTAGTTGCGCGGTGACTGATGAGTCTGGGATCTGGCCGAGAGCAACTGGTGGGTCGCTTCACGCACGGTCGTCTTGCCGACGCTGCCGGTGATGCCCACAATCTGTGCCCGCATTCGGTGGCGCCAGCGGCGTCCGGCCTCCTGTAGGGCAAAGAGTGGATCTTCGACCACGAACATCGACGATCCGCGCAACCCGGAGGCCTCGGAGACGAGTGCCCCGACAGCTCCACGACGCAGCGCGTCGTCGACAAACTGGTGACCGTCGAGAGCCTCGCCACGGAGCGCGACGAAGAGCGATCCTGGACTTGCCTCGCGAGAATCGACCACGATTTCAGAGAACGCTCTGTCGGTCGTGGTGGGCTCGTTGACCAACAACTCACCGAGCAGACCGACCAGGTCCTCGGAGGAGATCACTCTTGATCCTCCTCTTCCTGGATGTAGGTCACCGGCGGCGTCTGCTCTTCCTCGGTATCCACGTCGGCAGTGAGCGCGTCCTCTCTCCGCTCGTCGTCGGGCTGCTCCTCGTCGGCGGCAGCGTCGATCGTCGGCGCGGTATGCCAGGCATCGGGGTTGGCGACATACGCCGTCGGCGGGACCCCGAGATACGGCAGGACCTGCGCCATCAAGTCGGAGAAGATCGGCGCCGCCACGATCCCGCCGTAAATCTCACCCTGCGGACGATCGATCCGGACATAGACCACAACGCGTGGATCATCGGCGGGCGCGAATCCGGCGAATGACGCCAGCGATTCGCCTTCCAGGTAGTCGCCCACCTCGACCACGTCGGACGTGCCCGACTTGCCCGCGACCGGCCAGCCATCGACCTGTGCCGGATGACCGAGGACGCCGTCGACCACCGCCTGCATCATCCAGGTGATCGTGGCAGAGGTCTCGCGGCTGATCGCGCGCGTTCCGGTCTGCGGTTCGAATCGCTGGACGCCTTCGTCGGTAACCACAGCAGTAACCAGACGGGGACGGATCGGCACGCCGCCGCGAGCAATGGTCGCGTAGGCCTGGACGATCTGCAGGGGTGTGACGGCTATGCCCTGACCGAACGAATCGGTCGCAAGCTGCGCCGGAGACCAGCGGATGTCGGTTGAGTCGGTGACGACGCCGCCAATCTCGCCCGGCAGGCCGGAGTGTGTGCTGTCGCCGAATCCAAATCTGTAGAGGTACTCGTAGAAGCTGCGCGCGCCCAGCTGCTGCGCGATCCAGACCGAGCCGGTGTTGAGCGAACGCTGCAGCACCTGGGTCATGGTCTGCTCGCCGTGATAGGAGAGATCGAAGTTCTTGATCGTGCGGTCGCCAATGACCACCGCGCCGGTATCGACGAAGGTGGTGTCGGGCGAGACGATGCCGGCGTCGATCGCCGCGGCCATGGTCACCACCTTCATCGTGGAGCCCGGCTCGTAGATGTCGGACGCGGCGCGCGATCTCAGCAGAGCCATAGACTCCGGCAGATCGAGGTCAATCGTCATCGGGTTGTACGTCGGCAGCGACGCGAGCGCGAGGATGTCTCCGTTGCGCGGATCCATCATGATGATGTGCCCGCCTTCGGCTTGCCATTGTTCTACGGCGCGCTTGAGCGTTGACTCCGCCAACCACTGAAGATTGCGGTCGATCGTCAGGACGACCGAAGCGCCCTGCTCATACGGCAGTTCCGCTCGTGGGCCGAACGGGATCGGTTGCCCAAGTCCGTCGACTTCCTGGACCAGAAGCCCGGCCTCCCCCCCGAGCACACCGTCGAGCTGGTACTCGAGCCCGGCCAGGCCCTGCTCGTCGCGTCCAACCAGACCGATCACCGGCGCCGCCATCGAGCCTTCGATATAGCGACGTGTCGAAGTCTTGCGCACCTGGACGCCGTGCAGCGTCTCCGCGTGGATCTGCGCGCCCAGCGCATTGGATAGTCCATACGCGATCAACGCGTCATGTCCACCTTCCCGGTGAGTCTGCGCGGCCAGGGCGAGCACCACCGACTCGGGCGCGCGGAGCAACTGGGCAAGTCGACGCGAGGCGTCGGTTGGCTGGAACTGCGACCGAGCCCACAGCCGCGTATCGACGTGGACTTCCCAGGCGTCGATCGAAGTCGCGAGCGGGAACCCGTTGCGGTCGAGAATTGCCCCTCGCGGACCCTTGGTCTCGACAGCCCAGGTGCGGTCGGCTTGCGTCTCATGGCGTTCGTGTTCGATCACCTGGATCATGACCAGGCGAACGACCACCACCACGGCGAGTCCGAAAAAGAGAGCGATGACCGCCCACATCCGCCACGCGGAGACGGACTCAAATCTGCTGTCCGACGACGAACTCGCCAACGCCTTGCCCTTTCGTCGTCGCCATCTAGTCGAAGATCAGAACGTCGAACATCGCCTTCCATACCGACTCTCCGGCCGTGCGCGACGATCCCGAGTTTTCGGCGCTCGCTTGCGGATCGGGCGGCAGGAATCTGGAAGGCAACGTCCGTGCCGGAGGCGGCTGCTCGACTTCGAGGGAGATGGTTGGCCGGGCGGGAACCATGTTGAGGCGCTCCTCGGCCTGCTGTTGGATCCGCGCGAGCGAACCAAGTTGTCCGATGTGCGCGGCAAGCGATCGGATCTCCGAATTCAGGCGCTCGCGTTCCGCTTCAAGCGCTCGCAGCTCCGTGCCGCTCTCGGTCACGTTCGAGACCCGAATGACCGGCAGCGTCGCGGCGATGCACAGACCGAACACAGCAACCCAGGCCCAGGCCGGCATGCGCCCCGTGTACCGGGGCCGCCGCGGCAGAATTGGGCGGGGAAGAGCGTGATGGGAATCACTCGCTGCAGAGGTCGGCAACGACGCATCGAGCGTCGTGCTGGGCTTCGCCGTTGTCATCTGAACGCCGATCGCCGCGGCGATGTTCCACAGATTCCACCAGATTGAGGGCGTCTGTGCAGATCGCTTGCGCTCCCCTTACGGCAAGTCCCTCGGCGCCGACGCCATCTCTGGGAGATCGAGGTACAGTGAGAAGCGCGCACCCGCGGGTCGGGTGCAGACGCTCGGCAATCGTTGAGCGGATCGCGTGCGCAGACAGGGGGACGTGGTCCACGCTCGCTATGGCCCAGGGCCACGCGCAACCGTGTTCCAGTGGTTTGGCGGCGGGGCTTCTCCTTCACTGTAGTGGCTGTTTGGTAGTCCCCTGCACACGATCCGCTCAACGATGTCCGAGCGTTCTCTATTCGCTCGTTGCGCTCCTTCTCCTTGTATTGCTCTCTCTCCCGGCGAACCGGCCGCCGGCCGGCATCTGACGCTGTGTCTCCGAATACCCACCGGCAATGGCCCACGCATCGCCCCCCCAACGTCGGGTCAGGGCGGGCCGGCAGCCCTTCCCGGACGAGCACTCGGCAATCGGAGAGCGGACCGCGTGCACAGACGCAGGGGAGAGGCCCATGGTTGTTAAGGCCGAAAGCCCGTCCCAACCGTGTTTCAGTGGCTTGGCGGCGGGGCTTCTCCTTGATTCTGCTGGCGGTTTGGTAGTCCCCGGCACGCGGTCCGCTCTCCGATTGTCGAGCGCCACGTGGGCACTCGCAGTGATCTGGTTCTGCATATGTCGCGTTGAGTTGGAGCTGCTCCAGAGACATCAGATTGCCTCCGCAGCGCGAAGCCGCGCGCTCCGCGCGCGTGGATTTCGTTCGATCTCAGCGTCCGACGGTCGCATCACGCGCCGGGTCAACGTCCGGAACACCGGGCTGGATCCCGAGGAATGATCTCGCAAGAATCGCTTGACGATCCGGTCCTCAAGCGAGTGGAAAGCGATCACGACCAGGCGCCCGCCGATTCTCAGGACGCCCCGGACTTGTGACAGGAAGTCAGCCAGATGCTCCAGCTCGCGATTGACTTCCAGCCGGATCGCCTGGAAGACGCGAGTCGCGGGATGCACGCGGGATCCCGGCCGGATCCCGACGGCATCGACCACAACCTGCGCGAGCTGCGTCGTGGTCTCGATCGGTCGCTGTCGCACGATGGCGCGCGCGATTCGCCGAGATCGGTGTTCCTCGCCGTAGTCATGGATCAGATCTGCCAGATCGTCGCTGCTCCACTGGTTGATGATCTGATGCGCCGTCAGCGTCTGTGCCTCGTCCTGAGGTCCGAGCCGCATGTCGAGCGGGCCTTCCGACTGGAATGAGAAACCTCGCGCCTGATTGCCCAACTGCAGCGAGGAGACGCCGAGGTCGCAGAGCACTCCGTCGAGTGGAGCCATCGCAGCATCGACAGCGGCCTCTGGCGCAGCGTCGAGCCAGGCGCGACGCAGCAGAACACGCTCGCCGAACGGTTCCAACCTCTGGGTCGAGGCCGCAAGCGCATCCGGATCGGCATCGGTACCGAGCAGCCGACCATCCGGTTGCGATGCCCGCAGGATCGCTTCGGCGTGCCCGCCCAGGCCGACCGTCGCGTCGAGGTAGCGTCCGCCCGGCTTGACGTCAAGCATCGCCAGCGCTTCGTCCAGCATCACCGGAATGTGGGGGGACGAGGACGTCATGCTGACTCCTCGTTCTGGTTGGTCGACTCGAACGAGTCGGCCAGGCCCTGCAACAGCTCGGCGTAGGATTCGTCGATCTCCGACTGTTCCGAGTGCCACGCGTCGCTGTTCCAGATCTCGAGGTAGTCGCCCATTCCAATGATCGTGGTGTCGCCGCTCAGTCCACGCTCGTCGCGCATCTGTGGCGGGATCAGGATTCGACCTTGCCGGTCGATCTCGACGCGGCGCACGCGGCCGAAGAAACTCCGTGCCAGCCGACGCGCTGATGGACGCAGCTTGTCGCCCACCGTGCGGACCTGCTTCTCTGCGTTGTAGCCCTCGGGGGTGTAGAGCTCGATCTGTCCGTCCGGGCCGGGCAGCAGATAGCCGCCATGCTCGAACAGCGGACGATAGCCCGCGGGAATCGCCAGACGACCCCGGTCGTCCAGGCGGTGTTCGTACTCCCCGGTGAAATCGACGGTCGCCACGTGAGAAGCCCCAATTGCCTTCTAGGTCCACGTTATGCCGCGCTCCACATTTTGCCCCATCTCGTGGGCATAGCCGCACTCTAGGGTCGTTATGTCGGAGATTGCAAGACGAACTTCAGGGAAATCTCACCCAGACCCCGAAATCGCCCCAAACTTTGTCCACCACCAGGTGGAAAAACTCGCTCTGGTCCATAAGGCGCTATTGATACTGTGGACAATGTGGATAACTTCCCGCACGAATCCTCGAACAACCAGATAGAACGCCAGAAATGACCAATAGCCCAATCGCCGCGGTGCTCACACTCTCTGATCAGGGAGCAAAGGGTCTGCGCGAGGACACTTCAGGACCGGTGATCCGAGAGCGCTTGGCCGACCTCGGGATCGCGGTCAACGAGCACGCCATTCAGTCCGACGACACCGAGGCCATCGTGGCGCGTCTACAGGGTTGGGTCGCCGAGGGAATCAGCCTGATCGTTACCACCGGCGGTACCGGATTCGGCCCTCGCGACAACACCCCGGAGGCCACCCGGCAGGTAATCGAACGCGACGCTCCGGGACTGGCAGAGTTGATGAGGGCGGAAGGATTGCAGAAGACGCCGATGGCGGCATTGTCGCGAGGCATCTGCGGAATCGCCGGCCGCACCCTGATCGTCAACCTGCCCGGTTCGGAACGTGCGGTGCGCGAGAACCTGGATACCCTCGCTCCGGTCCTGCCGCATGCCTTGCAGCTGATCGCCGGCGACACTGAACATTAGGCGCTAAGGCCGCCGGGCTCCCACGCCTACACTGGAATCGATGGCCCAACGTACGATCGCCCGCAATGTCGCCGCGGCCCGCCAGCGCCTCGCCGCCGAGAACGGCCCCGTGGTCAAGGACTGGGGCGGACGCCTGCCCGTGGCCCTGGTCTATCCCAACAGCTACTACCTCGGCATGTCCAACCTGGGCTTGCAAACGATCTACGGCTTGCTCAACCAACGAGCCGACATCGTCTGCGAGCGCGCCTTCTACGATCCTCCGCACAAGTCAGAACGCGGAGACGACCCGTCGCTGGGCCCGGTCACCATCGAGTCGCAGCGGCCGCTGGCCGACTTCCCCGTGGTTGCCTACACGTTGACCTACGAGATCGACTACTACCACGTCGTCCGCTCGCTCCAGGCGGCCCGGATCGAACCGCTGAGCATCAATCGCGGCGACGGCGACCCGCTGATCATCGCCGGCGGCGCGGCGGTAATCACGAATCCGCTGCCCCTGGCCGACTGCTTTGACGCCTTCGTGATCGGCGAAGCGGAGCCGATCCTCGAGGATCTGATCGACACCCTCAACGAGTATGCCTACAGCCCCCGCGCCGACCAGCTCGATGCCCTGGCGAGGATCCCCGGTGTGTTCGTTCCCGCGCTCGGCGCCGGCTCGGGTGTCGAGCGCCAGTGGGTGCGCGACATCTCCACGACCGAGGCGATGTCGCTCGTTCTGACCGACGAGACTGAGTTCAATCAGATGACTCTGATCGAGGCCGCGCGTGGTTGCGGCCGAGGCTGCCGCTTCTGCATCGCCGGCTACGTCTTCCGTCCACCGCGCTATCGGCCGTTGGAGTCGCTGCTCAACCAGGTGCAAGAAGGTTTGAAGCGCGGCGAACGGGTTGGCCTGCTCGGAGCCGCTGTCGCCGACCATCCGCAGCTCGCCGAGCTCGCAGTTGAGGCTGACCGCCTCGGCGGACGTGTCTCCGTCTCGTCGCTGCGCGTCGACAACCTGGCACCCGAGTTACTGGATGTGCTCGCTCGCGGCGGAACACGGACCGTCACCCTGGCGCCCGAAGCTGGCTCGGAGCGCATGCGCCAGCGAATCAACAAGGCAGTCTCCGAGGAACAAATCATCGAGGCAGCCGACAAGGTCGGTGCGGCCGCCATGAACCGGCTCAAGCTCTACTTCATGATCGGTCTGCCGGACGAGGAAGACGAGGATGTGGAAGCGATGGCCAGCTTGGGCCTCGCGGTCAAGGATCGGCTCGATGCGCACGGCCACGGGACAGAGCTCGTCATGTCGGTCGGGCCGCTCGTGCCCAAGCCGGCCACGGCCTATCAGGAACTCGTCCAATCCGACGCAGGACTGGTCAAGCACCGACAGCAGATCCTGCAGTCCGCGTTCCGCAAGACCGGTATCCGCCTGCGCGGCGACAGCCCGGTCTGGGCGCGAATCGACGACATCTGCTCACGCTCCGACCAGCGTCTCGCCCACGCGATCCTCGAAATGGAAGCGCCTTCGGCCCGCGAGTGGATGCGCGCGGCTGCTGAATGGAACCTCGACGGCCCCCTCCCCTGGGGCAGCGGCCCCGGACCATGGTCGGCCGTTGAGACCGGTATCACCGCGAGATTCTTCGAGCGCGAGCTCTCCAAGCACCAGCGCGAGAAGGCGACCATCGCCTGTCCGCCGCCCGAAATCGGCTGCAACATGTGCGGCGTCTGCGGCGGCAATGAGATTCCCTCATACTCGCCCACCATCGTGCCGCTGGAAACGGTCGGACCGGAAGCCGTCGTTGGCGTCTGAGATGTCGATCCCCGACAACCTCCGCCAGGTCAAGGAACAGATCGCCCACGCCTGCGACCGAGCCGGCCGCGACCCCTCGGACGTCAGCCTGATCGCCGTCTCCAAGACCTTCCCCGCCGAAGCAATCGCCGAAGCATGGGCCGCAGGCCAGAGACACTTCGGCGAGAACCGCGTCCAGGAAGGGCTGGCCAAACTCGACCAACTTCCCGCTCTCGGCGTCGAGGCCGACATCCATCTGATCGGCCATTTGCAGCGCAACAAAGCTCGGCACGCGGGCAGCTTTGCCTCTGTGCAGTCGGTCGACAGCGTGCGTCTCGCCGAGGCGATATCGCGCCGCCTGGATCGCGAACTGCCGATCCTCCTAGAGGTCAACGTAGGCGAGGAGTCGACCAAGGAAGGGTTCCACGTCGAGGAAGTGCCCGCTGCTCTCGAACAGATTCGGACGTTGCCCAACCTCCGGGTCGACGGCCTGATGACGGTCGCGCCCGAGGTCGCGGACCCTGAAGACGTGCGTCCGATCTTCCGCCAGCTGCGTCAATTGTCCGACCAATTGCGCCTCTCCGAGCTCAGCATGGGCATGACCAACGACTACGCTGTAGCCATCGAGGAAGGCTCCACGATGGTTCGAATCGGGCGCGCCATCTTCGGCAATCGGCCGGAGGCTGGAGGATGATGAAGATCGCCGTGATCGGTGGTGGAACGATGGGCGCCACCTTCATCCGTGCCGTAACCAACGACGGCCTCGTCGAGATGGCCGACCTCACGGTCTGCGAGATCCTGCCCGAGCGTCGCAACTGGCTCACTCGCGAGTTCGCCGGTATCTCGGTCACCGAGAGCCAGTCCAAAGCCGTCGAGTGCGGCGACCTGATCTACCTGTCGGTCAAGCCTCAGGATCTCGGCACGCTCGACCGCGCGGCAACCTCGCGGCTGCTGATCTCGATCCTGGCCGGTTCCACCATCGCCGAAGTGCAGGCATCGACCGGGGCCGAACGCATCATCCGCGCGATGCCCAACACACCGGCCCAGATCGGCAAAGGCTTCACCGCCTGGACAGCGACCGCCGGCGTAACAGCCGAGGAACGCAAACTGGTCGGCCGGCTGCTCGACGCGATGGGTGAGCAACTGTACGTGGCCGACGAGTCGGTAATCGACAAGATCACGGCGGTCTCCGGCAGTGGACCCGCCTACGTCTTCCTGATCATCGAGGCATTGATCAACGCAGCCGTGAACATCGGCCTGCGTCCCGACGACGCCAGGCGAATGGTGCTGCAGACGGTCATCGGATCAAGCGAGTTCGCCCGCCAATCGGGCGATCACCCCGCCGTGCTCAAAGATATGGTGACATCGCCCGGCGGCACCACCGCCGCCGGCCTGCAGGTCTTGGAGCAACGCGGCGTGCGTTCGGCGCTGATCGACGCCGTCGCCGCAGCGCATCAACGAGCGGAAGAACTGGGTCGTCAATGAGCGAAGTCCTCTTCATCCTCGGCACCGTGATCCAGATCTACTCGTTCATCCTCCTCGCACGGGTGCTGATGAGTTGGATTCCGATGTTCACCAACCGCCCGCTCGATCCCTACAACCCCCTGGTCAAATTCCTGCTCGACGTCACCGAGCCGGTCCTCGCCCCACTGCGCCGATTCCTGGTCATCGGCATGATCGATCTGTCGCCTCTGGTGGCGCTGATCGGACTGCAGATTCTCGGCAACGCCATCCTGCGCAGCGCCTGATCTTGACCGCTTCCTGCCCCTAGAACATCCGCTTGACATTGAGCGGCGTCCTTCGCTAATGTGTGCGGCACGAACGTTCGCAGTCGATCGCAGCACCCGAGCAGCGAGGAGAGAACGCATATTATGACACGTACCGACACCGACAACGGCGTCAAGCCAATCGCCTTGGCCACCGATCTGCAAGAACCGATGCCCATGACCACCACCGAAACGACCAACGAAACACCCTCCGCAGTGACCGAGCTCCTCGGCGACATCGAGCGCCGCTTCGGCGAGGGCGCGCTGATGCGGCTCGGCGACGCCGGTGCGCGGTTGACCGTTGACGGAATCCCCACCGGCGCCCTCTCGCTCGATGTTGCGCTCGGCATCGGCGGCCTGCCGCGCGGCCGGATCGTCGAGATCTATGGACCCGAATCGGCCGGCAAATCGACCGTCGCCCAGCACGTCATCGCTGAGGCGCAACGCCTCGGCGGACAGGCCGCATACGTTGACGTCGAACACGCCCTCGACCCCGAGTTCGCATCCAGACTCGGCATCGACATCTCCCAGCTGCTCATCTCCCAGCCCGACACCGGAGAGCAGGCGCTCGAAATCGCCGAAGCCCTGGTGCGCAGCAACGCGATCGACGTGGTCGTTGTCGACTCGGTCGCGGCCTTGGTCCCGCGAGCCGAAATCGAAGGCGAGATGGGTGATGTCCAGGTCGGTGCGCAGGCGCGCCTCATGTCCCAGGCCCTACGCAAACTGACCAGCGTCGTCTCTCGCTCGAAGACCGTCCTCATCTTCATCAACCAGTTGCGCGAGAAAGTCGGCATCGTCTTCGGCAACCCCGAGACCACGCCGGGCGGTCGCGCGCTCAAGTTCTACTCCTCGGTCCGCATCGAGTTGCGTCGCGCCGAAACGCTCAAGGACGGCCAGATGGTGATCGGCTCTCGGGTCAAGGCCAAGGTCGTCAAGAACAAGGTCGCGCCGCCGTTCCGCACCGCCGAGTTCGATCTGATGTTCACGGCCAGCGAGTACGGCATCTCCAAGGCCGGATGCCTGATCGATCTCGGAACGGAACAGTCCCCCGGTACGCCCACCGGCACGCCGTCGGTGATCAAGAAGCAGGGCACGTTCTACTCCTACGGCGAGACCCGCCTCGGACAGGGTCGCGAACGCACCAAGGCCTTCCTCCGCGAGAATTCCGACATCGCCGGCGAGATCGAGTCCCGGATCCGCGAGGAGCGCGGCCTCCCGGTCGCCGCGTCGCTGGAGGCCCAGGCCGGAGTTGCCGAAGCAACGCCAATTGCCAAGCCCCCTCCGAAGAAGAAGGGCCGCGCCCGGGCGAGCTAGCCCGGGCCGCGCCCCCCGCGCCCAAGCAGCCCTACCGGAGCGTGTCTGGTGACTGCCGTTCTCTCTATTCGACCAACCGGCTCCGTTGCTGTTGTCGAGTTCGACGACGGCGTCCCGCTTCGCTGCACTCGCGACTTCCTTCATCGGATGAAGATCCGCAAGGGACAGCAAATCGAGGCGGTCTTCGTCGATCGCCTGCGCGAGTCGGCTGCCGATGATCTCGCACTGTTCGAGGCCGAGCGGCTCAACCGGCGCGGACGCCTGAGCCGAAACGAGATCGCATTGAAGCTGCAACGGGCGGACATTCCCGACTCGAACGCCAGGGCCGCCCTCGACCTCCTCGCGGAGCGTGGAGATCTCGACGATCAATCGGTCGCCTTGCAGGTCGTTCGACGAAGTCTCAACCGGGAGATCAGCCAGAACCCCGACCTGACTTGGAACAGGTTCCGTAACTTGCAGGGCCGAAGATTGGCCCTGCGCGGCTTCGGTTCGGCCGAGTCGAATGCCGCACTGCGGCAGGCCTGGGCCGAGCTGGCGGAGTCGCCACTGGCGCACCGTCGTTAACGCGCGTAACCTGTCTACCAGAGACCACCAGACAGCGACCTGCGGGTTGGAAACCCGGCTGGTCGTCCAGAGCGAAACTAGACCGGTAGCCGGCGATGCAAATTGCAATGCCAGCCCAATTGAGTCGAGGACACTATGTGGGGAGCCCTGATGAGGCTCCTGCGCGGCGGGCCCGATCCCCGAGACGAGGCCACGCTCGAAGCCGAACGCATCATTCAGCAGGCCCAGGAACGGGCCGAACGAGAGGCGCGTGAGCGGCTAGAAGAAGCGCGGGAGCAGGCGCAAGCCGAACGAGACCAGATCCTGGCCGACGTGCGCGGAGCGCGCGACGACCTGCAACGAGCGGTAGACCGACTGGATCGGCGCGAAGCGTCGCTCGATGAGCGGCTGCAGTCGCTGGATCAGCGCGATTCCAAACTCAACCGCGAACGCCAGCAGCTCGATCACCGCAGCTCGGAACTCGACGAACGCACGGCCGAACACGACCGTCGCTTGGAAGAGATCTCCAACCTCACCCGGGACGAGGCGCGGACGGTCATCTTCGACCAGGTCGAGCAGGAAGTCTCGGACGAAGCCGGCCGGCTCGTGCGCGAGGCCGAGCGGAAGGCCAGGGACGAAGGCGAGGCCAAAGCACGCAAGATCGTCGCCACGGCGATCCAGCGCGTCGCTTCCGAGGTCACGACCGAGTCCACGGTCTCGGTCGTACAGATCCCCTCCGACGAGATGAAGGGCCGGATCATCGGTCGTGAAGGCCGCAACATCCGGGCGCTGGAATCCGCGCTGGGCTGTGATCTGATCATCGATGACACGCCGGACGTCGTCACCGTGTCCGGCTTCGACCCCGTCCGGCGTGAGGTCGGCCGCTTGTCGCTCAGCCGCCTCGTCTCCGATGGCCGCATCCATCCGACGCGGATCGAGGAGACCGTCGCCAAGGCCCAGCGCGATGTCGATCGGATCATCCGCGATGCCGGCGAGGAAGCGGCGATCGAGGCTCACTGCAGCGGTCTGCCGAGAGAAATGCTGGACATCTTCGGCCGTCTCAGGTTCCGCACCAGCTACGGACAGAACCAGCTCCGGCACGCCGTCGAGACCGCCCACATCGGCGCGATGATCGCCCAGGAAATCCACGCCGACGTCGAAATCACCCGGCGAGGCTCCCTCCTGCACGACGTCGGCAAGGCGATCGACCACGAGGTCGAGGGCACCCACGCGCTCATCGGCGGAGACCTGGCGCGTCGATTCAAGATGTCCGAAGAGATCGCCCACTGCATCGAAGCGCACCACGACGAGGTCGAACTGCGCACCGTCGAAGCGATCATCGTGCAGATGGCCGACGCCATCTCCGGCGGCCGACCCGGCGCCCGGCGTGAGTCCGTCGAGCGCTACATCGAGCGGCTGCGCTCCCTCGAGGACATCGCCACATCGTTCCAGGGCGTCGGTCAGGCCTACGCAATCCAGGCCGGCCGAGAAGTGCGCGTCGTGGTCGACCCACGCGAGGTCGACGATCTCGGTGCGATGCGGCTCGCCCGCGACATCTCGAAGCAGATCGAGGAATCGCTGCAGTATCCCGGCCAGATCCGCGTCACGGTCCTGCGCGAGACCCGCGCCGCCGAGTACGCGCGCTAGGTCGAGACCCGGCCGATGGCGCGTCTCGACCTGCACCTGCACAGCACCCACTCCGACGGCGCCAGGCCGCCCGAGTGGGTGGTCCAGCAGGCAGCCGCCAACGGTGCCGAGCTGCTTGCCCTGACCGACCACGACACCCTCGCCGGAGTCGAACTCGCTCGGGCTGAGGGCCATCGGCAAGGCGTCGACGTTGTCGCGGGAGTCGAAATCAGCGTTCACGATCCCGAACTGGGCGAGCTCCACGCGCTCGGCTACTTCTCCGCCGACGCCCCACTTGCGGAGTTCGAGGCACAGCTCACGGTCTACCGCACCGAGCGCGAATCCCGAGCCCTCCGCACGGTTGAACGCCTCAACCAGCTCGGGTTGCCAATCGAATATGAGCAAGTGGTCCGGATCGCCGATGGCGCCTCAATCGGCCGACCGCACATTGCCCGCGCGCTGGTCGAGACTGGCCAGGTCGAGTCGGTGCAGGAAGCCTTCGACCGCTACCTCCACAACGAAGGCCCCGCCTACGTGCCGCGGACCTTGCTCAGCCTGGCCGAATCGTTGCAGATGATCCACGACGCTGGCGGGTTCTCCTCGCTCGCGCATCCGACCCGCCACCAGGATCCGCTCGCCGCAGTCGAGGCATTCGCCGCCGCCGAGGGCCAGGGCGTCGAGATCTACTACCGCAACGACACCCGGGAAGAAGTGGCGAACGGCGAGCAACTCGCCCGCCGTCTGGGGCTGATCCCCACCGTCGGCTCCGACTTCCACGGCCTGCATCCGGATGAGCTGCGGCCGGCCAGCGTTCCCATTCCGGAACCTGCCGCCAATCAACTCATCGACATTCTGAAGGGTCTCGGAGCATGACCGACTACGAATTGCCGCTCGACATCCGCGCCATTCAGAAGATCATCCCGCATCGCTACCCCATCCTCCTCGTCGACCGCATCGTCGAACTGGAACCCGGCAGCCGCGCCGTCGGACTGAAGAACGTGTCCACCAACGAGTGGTTCTTCGAGGGACACTTCCCCGACAACCCGATCATGCCCGGCGTCCTGATCATTGAAGCCCTGGCTCAGACCGGCGCAGTCGCCGCGCTCTCCGCCGACGAGTTCGCCGGCAAACTCGGACTCTTCGCCGGCATCGACGGCGTCCGCTTCCGTCGCCAGGTCGTACCCGGCGACCAGCTCAGACTCGAAGTGGAGATGGAGCGGCTGCGCCGCGGCATCGGTCGCGCCGCGGCAACGGCGACGGTCGATGGCGAGACCGCAGCCGAGGGACGCCTGACGTTCGCGCTCGTCGATCCGCCGGACGACCTCTAGCTAGAGATCCGTGCTCAGAACGTAATCGCCGCCCAGAGTCCCAGAACCAGACCCACGCTCGCCACGGTCGTGATTGCGACCCAGCGCAGGTCGCCGCGGACGTAGTGGAAATCGTGCATCGCGGCCGCCGCCCGAGCCCGTCGATCTCTTCGCTCGACCGCGCCCGTTGCCCCGCCCCGTGGACCACCCGCAGCACGCGCGCCCGGCCCGCCGACTCTGGTCGGCTGCTGGACGTTGCCGCTGATCGACGCGCCTGACGGCGCATTCGCGGCCCCGGCTTGGGCGGTCGGCAACCGATCCTCGCGGCCCCGCTGCCCTCGTCGACCCTGCGGCCGCGCTGCCCGCTGGGCCCGGTTCGAGCCGCCTCTGCCTCGTCTCGATCCTCGTGCCATCTGACGCCTCCGACGCTCTCGTCACACCTTACGCGCTGTTGCCGAACTCCACCAGTCGGCGTAAGCTGTCGCCTACGGCCCCGTGGTGTAGCGGCCTAACACGCCACCCTGTCAAGGTGGAGATCGGCGGTTCGAATCCGCTCGGGGTCGCCACCAACACCCATATTCCGCACTCTGTCTACCACGTGTCGATATACGGACGCTTCTTCCCCGTGCGTGACGGCGTCGGTGGCAGACGCTTCAGACCGTTGACGATCCACGTCCTCGTCTCCGCCGGATCGATCACGTCGTCCAGGCCCCCGCCGGCAGCCGCGTTGACGGCTTTGGCGTTCTCGTAGGCCCGGTTGACCATGTTCTCGTACGTCTCGATCCGTTCTTCCGCATCCTCGATCGCGATCAGTTCCTTCCGATAGCCGAGCTTCACCGAACCCTCAAGGTTCATCCCGGCGAACTCGGCCGTCGGCCAGGCGACCGTGAAGAAGCCCACCAGTGCGCTCGCGCCGCACATCGCCTGAACGCCGAGCCCGTACGCCTTGCGCACGACCACGCCGAACAGCGGCACGCTGAGGTTGGCGCCGGTGTTGAACATCCGCGCGCAGTGACGGACCAGCGCCGTCGCCTCGACATCCGGACCGACCATCATCCCCGGGCAGTCCATCAGGCTCAGCACGGGAATGTCGAACGCGTCGCAGAGCTGCAGGAAGCGCGCCCCTTTGTCCGAGCCGTCCGAATCGATCGCCCCCGCCAGGTGATGCGGGTTGTTGGCGATCACGCCCACCGGATATCCCTCAACCCGGATAAACGCTGTGATAATCCCAATCCCGAACTTCTCACGGATCTCCAGCACCGAACCCTCATCCGCGATCGTGTGAATGATCTCCTTCATGTCGTACAGCCGCAGGCGATTCTCCGGCACGATGTGTCGCAGCCGGCGCTGATCGGGCGCCGTCCATTCCTTGATCGGTCCCTGGAAGTAGCTCAGGTATTGCTTGGCGACCTCGGTCGCCTCCTCCTCGTCCTTACACAGAATGTCGACCACGCCATTGGGCACCTGGAACGACATCGGCCCAACTTCCTCTGGCGTGTAGATGCCCAGGCCGCCGCCCTCGATCATCGCCGGGCCGCCCATCGCCACCGTCGAGCCCTCGGTGGCGATGATCACGTCGCAGCAGGCGAGCAGCGCCGTGTTGCCGGCGAAGCAGCGCCCGTTGGTCACGCCGACCAGCGGGACCAGCCCCGAGAGCTTCGAGAACTGCGTAAAGGTGTACGTGTCGAACGCCACGCCCGGACCGGTCCGGTCGTCCCCGGGACGCCCGCCGCCGCCTTCCGTGTAGAAGACGATCGGGAAGTTGAACCGTCGCGCCATCTCAAACATGCGGTCCTGCTTGTAGTGGTTGCGACCGCCCTGCGTTCCGGCCAGCACCGTGTAGTCGTAGTGCACGACAATCGCCCGGGCGTCCCGCTCATCCTCGAACAGGTCGCGGTTGATCGTTGCCGTACCCGCCAGCAGACCGTCGGCCGGCGTGTTCTCGCGCAGCTGCTCGTCCGTGTTCCGCTGGTGCTGTCGCGCAACGATCAGCGGCCAGTACTCCTGGAATGAACCCGGGTCGACCAGCTGCTCGATGTTCTCGCGCGGCATCCGGTAACCGCGAGCGCGTCGCTTGCCGACCGCCACCGGCCGGTTCTCGTCCAGGGTGTAGGCATGGCGCTCGTAATTCTCCTGCAGGTCGGGCCGGATGAAATCCGGATCGATCAGCTCACCGCCGCCGACAGCCTCCACCGAAACCTCAGCCTCCAGAATGAAGACCAGCGGGAAGCCCTCCCGGATCACATCTCCGACTGAACACGCGATCCCCTTGATGATCCCGTCGCGATCGGCCTGGATCACGTGCTCCATCTTCATCGCCTCCATCGCGACGAGGTCCTGTCCCTTCCTCACCTCCTGGCCCTCTTCGACCATGATCGAAACGATCGTGCCCTGGATCGGAGCCGGCAGACCGATCGAGCCGTCGGGTCCGGCTAGGTCGGGCGCCTCTTCATCCACGACCTGCAGCGATTGCTCCTGCTTAATCCGTTCGTCGTGTTGGAACAGCGCCAGCGGATCGCGCGAGTCGACACGCGCGCCGGCGAAGCCGCTGTCGGCGGCAGGCGCTTCCGTCGAGAGGTATCGAATCCGCTGCGCGCCGTTCGTTGCCGCCAGTTCGGCCATCTGCTCGTCGACCCAGCGAGTATGCACCCGCCCCTCGGCCAGGTCCTCATGCTCCAGCACGTTGGTCAGGAAGGGGATGTTCGACGCCACGCCCTCGATCCGGAACTCGGACAGCGCCCGCAGCGAGCGTGTGACGGCGTCCTCAAAATTCTTCGTTGGCGAGTGCGCGATGACCTTGGCCAGCAAGGAATCGAACGACGTCGACGTCTGGTAACCGACGTAACCAAAGCCGTCCGTGCGAACGCCCGGACCCGACGGCGCCTCATACGCCTTGAGCGTTCCGGACGCCGGCCGCACCGAGCCATCAGGCGTCAGCGTTTCCATGTTGACCCGGGACTGGATCGCGTAACCGCGCGGCCGCAGCCAGACTGGATCGTCGAGCCCAAGCTCCGCAATCGTCGACCCCTGCGCGGCGCGAAGCTGCGACTGCACCAAGTCGACGCCGGTGACCTGTTCCGTCACCGTGTGTTCCACCTGCAGACGCGCATTCGCTTCCAGGAAGTAAAACCGGTCTCCGGAGCCTTCCGAGGCGTCCAGCAGGAACTCGAACGTGCCCAGCGAGGAGTACCCCACATCCCGTGCGATCCGCACCGCCGCTTCGAGGATCGCCTCGCGAGTCTCCGGCTCGAGATGCGGCGCGGGCGCGATCTCCACGATCTTCTGAAATCGTCGCTGCACCGAACATTCGCGTTCCCAGAGATGCCCGACGCCGCCATGCAGGTCGCCAATCACCTGGACCTCGATGTGTCGGGCCCGAGGGATCAGTTGCTCCACGTACAGCGCGCCCGAACCAAAGGCCATCTGCGCCTCCGACACGCAGCGCTCCCAGGTCGCTTCGAGCTCATCGATCTCCGTCACCGCCCGCGACCCGCGCCCGCCGCCCCCGGCGACCGCCTTGAGCATGATCGCCGAACCCTCACCCAGAGACTCGAAGAATGCCGCCGCATCCCCAAGTGTGACCACCTCGTCCGATCCCTCAATCACCGCCACACCGGCCTCGCGAGCAGCCTGCCGAGCCCGAACCTTGTCCCCGAACAGATCGAGCAGGTGCGGCGTCGGACCCACGAACGTGATCCCCGCGTCGCGGCAAGCCCGGGCGAAATCAGCCGACTCGGCCAGGAACCCGTAGCCGGGATGCACCGCATCGCAGCCGCTCGACCGCGCCGCCTCGATCAGCCCCTCGATGTCGAGATACGCCGGCACCCCGAGCCCGTCCAGCTGCATCGATTCATCAGCCGCATGGACATGAAGCGACTTCGCGTCGTCCCCTGAGTAAACCGCCACCGTCCCAATCCCGAGGTCGGATGCCGCCCGCGCGACCCGAATAGCGATCTCCCCGCGATTGGCGATCAGCAACTTGGAAACAGGCGACACGGAACCACTCGGCGGCATACGTCACTCCAGCTTCAGTCGGGACGAAGCGAACGCGAACTCGTCAACTGAGGCCAAGATATCAGCGAGCCCCGGTCTTCCGGGCAGCGACATCATCCATCGTCCCGCTGATCCCACGCTCCACCAGCGATCGATACTCATCCTCCGTCATGCCGAGCTCCTCAGCGAACACCTCGAACGAGTGCTCGCCGACGCACGGCGACGGCCTCAGCGCCCGCTCTTCCGCACCGCTAAACCGCCACGGCGGACCGGGAAGCCACGACGGCCCGACCTCCGGATGCTCCACCGATTGCACAAACCCGCTCGCCAGATACATCGGATCCGGATCCGAGAACTGCTCATAAGGCCGAGCCACCCGAGCCGCGTCGACGCCGACCGCGAGCAAGCGGCCCTCGACATCCTCTGAAGCCTGAGGCGCGGTCCAGACCGAGATAATCTCATCAAGCTCCGCTTCATACGCCTTCCGAGAAGCCGCATCGCCGAAACGCGGGTCATCCTCCAACCCCGCGCCCAGCTCCCCGCCCAACTCTCCGCAAAGCGCACGCCACTCCGACTCCGACCCCACCGAAATCGCCACCCACTCATCCTCCCCGGCGCAGGGATACACATTCTGCGGCGCGCGTTGACGATCATGATTGCCCATCGGGACCGGCCTCAGCCCGGTGACGTCATACTCCGTGATTGCGTCGCCCACAACCACGCCCATCGCTTCCAGCATGGCCACGTCGATCCGCTGCGGTCCGCCGACCCGCTCGCGCCGCGCCAGCGCGGCAATGATCGCCGACGCCATCGCGTATCCCGAGACAGGGTCAGGGAACAGGCCGCCGGTGTTCATTCCCGGATCGCCCTCGTAGCCGTGAATCGAGGCCAGACCCGACATCGGCTCGGTCGTCGCCCCGTTCGCGGGATACGCCGAGTACGGTCCGGTCACCCCATAACCGGAGATCGAGGCCAGAATCACGTCTGCCCGCTTCTCCGCCAGCGCCTCCAGGGTGATGCCCCAGCCCTCGAGCACGCCGGGCCGGAAGTTCTCGCAGACGACATCAAAATCAGGCACCATCCGCCAGAACAGCTTCCTGCCCTCCTCGCTGCTCAGATCCAGCGTGATGCCCCGCTTGTTCAGGTTGACCGCGTTGTACACGCCCTGGGCGTTCTCGGGATGCTGAGTCCGCGACTCATCGAGAATCGCCTTACCTACCCACGGACGCAGCAAACGCCAGATATCGACCCGCCGCAGCGCCTCAATCTGGATCACATCCGCCCCGAGGAAGCCGAGCAACTCGGTCCCGAACGTCCCGCTCCACGCCTGCGTGAACGTCAGAACACGCACACCGTCCAGCGGACCTTTCTTGGTCCCCGCAGAGACAGGTGGAACCGACCCGCCGGAAGATCTCGCGGGACCCTTGCTATCCGATCCGAGTGCCGGCGCCCCCGACCGCAACGACCAGCTCGGCGGACTCATCGGATGAGGATCGCCCGACGCACGCACCCGCCGTCCCGCGACCTCCGTCTCGACGATGAACCCGCGCGCCGCGAACTGCTCGTTCTCAACCAGCTCGGGAATCGTCTGCATCACCCCTGAGATACAGCGCAGCGCCGCCAGCCGATGGAACAACGGCCACTTCTCCATCTGCGGCAATTCGCGGGCAACCCCAGCCATCACCGCCGACAGATCCTTCGAATAGCGGGCATTCCGCGCCTGCAGGTCCTCGCGAGCGCCCTGGTCAGGCAGATTGAACAGGTCCATCGCCTCGCGCCAGTTGTGCCAGTCGCCGAAGCCGAAGTTCATCCGACCGTCCGCCGCCTCCCATAGTGGCCCCGGCTCCCCGCGCGGTCGCCCGCCCGTCGCCCCTCGCGACCATCCCGTGCCCTGGTAGATAGCACCGATCGTCCACGGGTAGACCGTGTGCGCCATCGCCTCCAGCTCGCGGACGTCAACCAGCTCCGCCTCGCCCGACTCATACCGCCGACGCAGCGCCGCCGTCCCCGCCACGAACGCCGCCAATCCGCCCAGATATCCGAACTGCCGCGACGGCAGCGACAGCGGCGGCTCGTCCAGCAGCGCGTTGACATGCGCCCAGCCGCAGCGAGCGTTGAGCGTCAGATTGCCCGCCGGCGCGTCGGACATCGGGCCGTCCAGACCGAACGGCGTCACCGACAGGTGCACCGCGCCCCCCCGCATCGCCGACAGCGGCCACTCCGACAGTGCGGTCGGGCCATCCGTCGTGATCACCACATCTGCCGCAGCCACCCACGGCTCGGCCTCAGCCGGTTGTGCGATCGTCGCCGATCGCTTGTTCCAGTTCACATACGCGTGCAGCGCCGAGCGTTCCGGCCCTGGTCGACCATCGAGGAACGGCGCTTCATACCGCAGCGGGTGACCCTCGGGTGGCTCCAGCATCACGACGTCCGCCCCGTGATCAGCGAACTGGCGCGCCGCGAACGCGCCCGACATCCGCCGCGACAGGTCGATCACCACGAGCCCCTCGTACGCAGGCGTCAGACCGTTACTCACCACAGGGCCGCTACTCCCGTTCCAGTCCCCTCTCCCTGGGGGCGAGGGCCGACCATCCAGCGTCACGTTATCCGATGCTCCCGCAACCCTGACCTATCCTCTGCCGACAGGCGGAGGACGCAATGACGACCTATGACGACATCATCATCGGGGCAGGCTCGGCCGGGGCCGTAATCGCGGCGAGGCTCTCCGAGGATCCCAATCGCCGCGTGCTGCTGCTCGAGGCCGGCCCCGACTACACCCGCGTCGAGGACATGCCCCGCGACCTGCTCAAGCCCTGGGTCTCCTGGCGCGACCACGACTGGGGCTTCAAGGCCAACGCCCGCCACGGCCGCGAGTTCCCCCTCCATCGTGGCAAAGTGATGGGCGGTTCCTCCGCCGTCAACGGCACCATCGCCCTGCGCGGCGTGCCCGGCGACTTCGAGTCCTGGGTCGCGCTCGGCTGCGACGAGTGGAGCTTCGAGGATGTCCTGCCCTGGTATCGACGCCTCGAGTCGGATCCCGAGGGCGGCGACTTCCACGGACAGTCCGGTCCCGTACCGATCGAGCGCGAGCCCGAAGCCAACTGGCAACCCCTGCAGCGAGCCTTCTACGACGCCTGCCGCAACAGCGGATTCGACGATGTCTGGGATCACAACCTGCCCGACGCCACCGGCGTCGGACCCTGGCCGCGCAACCGTCGCAACGGCAACCGCATCTCGACCAACATCGCCTACCTGCTCGGCATCCGCGACCGCGAAAACCTGACCATCCGCCACGGCGTCCTCGTCGACCGGCTCAGCTTCGATTCCGACGACCACAATGACGATGTGCGCGTCAACGGCGTCGTGCTCGCCGACGGCGAGGTCGTCACCGCAGAGCGCGTCTGCGTCTCCGCCGGCGCGGCCGTCTCGCCCGCCATCCTGCTGCGCAGCGGCATCGGCCCGGCCGAGAAGCTCGCCCCGCACGGGATCGATCAGCGCGCGCCCCTGCCCGGCGTCGGCGAGAACCTGATCGACCACTTCGGCGCCGGGGTCCAGGCCTTCCCCAGGCCCGATGTGATCCACGATCCCGACATCGTCACAGAAATCGGCATGCGCTACACCGCACCGGGCTCCGACCAGTTCAACGACATGCAGCTCGCCATCTCGACGATCTGGGACGAAGACCAGGTGCGCGGACTCACCGACGCCCCCCGCCAGCATCCGTCATTCGGCATCGGTGCCGTGATCCAGCGGCCGCACTCGCGCGGCTCGGTCACCCTGCGCTCCACCGACCCGTCCGACCAGCCTCAGCTCGACATGAACTACGCATCGCATCCCGAAGACCTGCGTCGGCTCATGGACGGAGCCCGCCTCTGCTGGGAGATCATGCACTCCGACGCCATCATGCCCTTCGTCGACCGCGTGATCGCCCCCCGCGCCTCGGTCATGGAGTCCGACAACGCCCTCGCCGACTATATCCGCCGCACCACCTCCACCACCTGGCACATCTGCGGCACGGCCAGGATGGGCCCTGCCACCGACCCGCTCGCCGTCACCGACCAGCGAGGCCGCGTCCACCAGGTCGAAAACCTCAGAGTCGCCGACACCTCAATCATGCCCGACATCGTCAGCTGCAACACCAACCTGACCGCCATCATGATCGGAGAAAGAGTCGCCGACTCAATGCTGAGCGACTAACCCGACCAAAGTCGGCCCCCCGACGCGGGCCCAGACCTCGATCACCCAGCGCAGCAAGACGGTAACCCTCGTCTCACCCTTTGGCCGCCCCAGAGCCCAACCATAGCCCAAACGTGCTATCATAAGAACATACGTACACCTAGCAGAACCAGGAGCGTTCCCAATGCCAAACCAATTCAATCTTCGAGCCAGAATGGGCAACCTCTGGCGACAATCCGGCGACCACAACCCGGGCTACATCCGCCTCAGGGCGCTCGGCGCCATCGTCCGCGAACTCTACGCCCCCACCGAGCAGGCCCGGCTCAACCAGCAACTCTGCTTCGCCACCGACCCCTACGACGTCGCCCGCCACAAGCTCCGCGACCTCTACGACGGACCGCAGACCTCCCCTGCCGGGGGAGGCGCCCCGGTAGGGGCGGAGGGGGCCGCCCCCTCCGGCGACAAGCTGACCGAGGAAGACGACAACCCCTTGTAATCGCCACTCTTACCTCCTCGTCCCGCGCGTTTTTTTCTTTCAGCGGATCACCCGCACCCCGGCCCCGCCGTGCTCAATCGCCATCGCCCTGAAATCGCCAAGCCACATGCGATGATGAGAGGGGTCGGCCAGAGCTGGCCCCTCAGCGATTGCGAGCACCTCCATGTCCGACTCCACGATCGTCGACCTGCGCTACTACCTGGTCCATCCCACCCCGCCCGACACCGGCCAGCCCGACCGCTACATCGCCGGCAAGAACCTCTGCTTCGTCCGCCTCGAAACCGCCGACGGCCTGCACGGCTGGGGCGAGTGCTACACCCAGTCCGACCGCGACATCCAGATCACCGCCCACCTCGAGGCCATGCGGCGCTACATCGTCGGCTGGGACTCGGCCCGAATCAAGCCCTGGACCGACGCGATCCACAACGACTTCGGCAACCGCCGGGGCGCGATGGATCTCTACTCCGCCATCTCCGGCGTCGAGCAGGCGATGTGGGACCTGGCCGGCAAACGCGCCGGCATGCCCGTCCACCAGCTCCTCGGTGGAGCTGTGCGCGACCGGCTCCGCGTCTACGCCAACGGCTGGGCCAAGATGGACGACCTCGAGGAACTGCAGGCCCGCGCGCGGGCGATGGTTGAGCGCGGCTTCACGGCGCTCAAGTTCGATCCCGTTCCCGGCAAGTGGCGCAGCTATGTGGGCATGAACGAACTCCGCCTCGCTGCCGAGCGCGTCCGCGCGGTGCGCGAGGCCGTCGGCCCCGATGTTGACGTGCTGCTCGAGATCCACCGACGGCTGAGCCCCTCCAACGCCATCCGACTCTCGAAGATGGTCGAGGAATATGAACCGTTCTGGTTCGAGGAGCCCGTCTGGGCCGAGAACATGACCGCGCTCGCCGCGGCAACCGCGCAGATCAACATCCCCACGGTCACCGGCGAGGAGCTCTACACCAAGTTCGAGTTCCGCGAGGCCTTCGAGCAGCGCGCCGCCGACATCATCAACCCCGACGTCGCCAATGTCGGCGGGATCAAGGAGCTGACCGAGATCGCCGCCATGGCCGAGATCTACTTCGTCGCCGTCGCCCCGCACAACTACAACTCCACGACGATGGCCCTCGCGTCAACCCTCAACGCCGCCGCCACCATGCCCAACTTCATCATCACCGAGTACTTCGTCAACTTCGAACCCTGGGGCCAGCAAGCCGCCACCCCCGCCTTCCAGGTCGAGGACAGCCACATCGCCCTACCCACCACCCCCGGCCTCGGAATCGACCTCGACGAAGAAGTCCTCAAAGCCCACCCCGCCAAAGACTTCCCCACCCGAACGATCGGCGACTGAGGATGCGATCACTCACCGGCCTCCTACCCGTAGACACCAGCACCTACCGAGGCGATCCCTGGGTCACGAAGTTCCAGCTCCTCCTCTGTCTCGTCATCACCTTCCGCAGCATGGTGCACGTCTTCCGCAAGGACGGCGGCGCGAACTCGATCGCCGGCATCGACCTCGACGTCGAGGGCGGACAGAACGTCGTCGCCATCTTCGCCCAGTGGGGACTGGAACAGCTGCTGCTCGCCGGACTCGCCTGGCTCGCACTGCTCCGCTACCGAGGACTGATTCCGCTGATCCTGCTGATCAATCTGCTCGACAACGTCGGCCGCATCCTGGTCGGTCGCTCCAAGCCGCTCAAGATCGACAGGCCGCCGCCCGGCGCCTACGGGCAGGTCATCATCCTGCCGTTCCTGGCCGTCGCCCTCTGGCGGTCTCTCCCGGCAAGCGACAGAGACTAGACCAACGCCTCGTAGACCCCCTTCTCGAAATCGGTCTCCAGGTAAGCGGCGGGATTGAACTGGTACATGAACACGTGGGTGAAGAACAGTCCGGCGAGGTTCTCGAGCGGGTCGACAAAGAACCACGTTCCGGCGGCGCCGCCCCATCCGTACGTACCCACGCTCCCCGGATAGGCCGTGCCCGCGATCCGGTTGCGAACCGCGTACCCGAATCCGAATCCGAACCCCGGACCGGCCAGATCGATCTCGGTGCCGCAGATCGCGCCGAGGTGGTTGGCGGTCATCAGCTCGATCGTCTTGCGCCCCAGCACCCGCTCTCCGTCGAGATCACCACCGTTGAGCAACATCGCGGCGAAGCGCGTGTACGCCGCCGGCGTCATCAGCACCCCGCCGTACAGACCGTTCCCGGAAATCTGCTGGCCCAGCGACTCCCGCACCTTGTGCGAGTCCTCCGGCCGCTCAACGGGATTGAGCGAACCGTCTTCGGACCAGTGATGGTTGGTGACCAACCGGTCGGCGTCCTGCGGCGGACAGTAGAAGCCGCAACCCTCGACGCCGAGTGGTCCAAAGATCCGCTCCTGGAAGAGCGCGTCCAGGTTCTGACCGGTCGCGCGTTCGAGCAGCAGCGTCAGGACGTCGAAATCGGCCGCATACTCCCATGCCGCGCCCGGCTGCCGCGCGTTGGGAAGCTGTGCCATCTGCAGCACGCGCTGTTCCGCCGATACCGACGTGTCGACCACGCCCGGATTGGTGATCCCAAATTCGGTCCCGCTCCAGGCCGGTTCCAGCAGCGGGAACATCGCCGAGGGAATGTTGCCGAACGACGGCAACCCCGACGTCATCGTCAGCAGATCGCGAATCGTGATCTGCCGAATCATCGGCACTGTCTGACCCATGAGCAGGCCCTCGCCCCGCACCTTGTTCGGTGGATCAAACGGGGCCAACACCTGCCGATTCTCAAACTCCGGCAGCCACTTGGTGATCGGCTCATCGACGTAGAAGACGCCCTCTTCCTGCAGTTGCATCGTCAGCGCGGCTGTCACCGGCTTGGTCTGCGAGTACATCCGGAAGAGCGCGTCAATCGGCAGCGGATTCTTACGTTCGGCGTCGAGGTAGCCGTGCGACGAGACGTGCGCGACGTGCCCATGCCGGATCAGGACCGTCGTGACTCCGGGCACCTCCCCGTTCTCGACGGCCTGCGCCATGCGTGCGTCGACACGTGCCAGGCGGTTGGCATCGATACCGAGAGAAGCAGGCTCGGCAACGGGAAGATTGGCAAAGTCGGTCATGTCGTGACTCCCTGTCTGATGGATCGCGAGTCGAGGATAGCCCGACCAATCACCTACTCTCGTCAGAGTCGAGGGAGGGCAGCCATGGCATACGAGTACGACCGCAACATCCGCGACCGAGTGGCCGTGATTGGCGTTGGCGAGACGGAGTACACCAAGCATGGAAGGATTGGCCGACCTGAATTCCGCCTCGCCCTGGAAGCGATCCTCGCCGCCTGTGCTGACGCTGGCCTCGAACCTCGAATGCTGGATGGCTTCTCCTCCTACTCCGCCGACCGCAACGATCCCAACCGTCTCTCCACCGCGCTCGACCTGCCGCACTATGCCTTCGCCTCGATGGTCTACGGCGGCGGCGGTGGCGGCGTCTGCGCCGCGATCGGCAATGCCGCGGCGGGAATCGTGGCGGGCTATGCCAACTTCGTTGTCGTATACCGAGCGCTGGCGCAGGGAGAGTTCGGCCGCTTCGGCCAGTCACGGCGTGGTGGGCGTCTGCGCGGTCAGTACGCCTTCAACGTGCCCCAGGGCCTGATGTCGCCGGCGCAGTTTCTGGCGATGAAGATGCAGCGCCACATGTATGAGTACGGCACCACCTCGGCCCAGCTCGGCCAGATTGCCGTGGCCGCCAACAAGCACGCCCAGAACAATCCGCGCGCGGTGATGAACGGCCGACCGATCACGCTCGAGGACCACCAGAACTCGCGCATGATCGCCGACCCGTATCGGCTGTACGACTGCTGCCTGGAGACCGACGGCGCGGCAGCGATGATCCTGACCACTGCCGAAATCGCGCGCGACTTTACCGACAGGCCGGTCTACCTCTCGGCCTCGGTGCAGGGATCAGGTCACCGTCAGGGCAACGTGGTCGACGGATTCTGGCACGACGACTTCATGAGCTCCAACTACACGAGCATGGTCGACCGGCTGTACTCCGCGGCCGGTATCGGACCTGAGGAGATCGACTGCGGCCAGTTCTATGAGAACTTCACCGGCCAGGTCCTGACCTCCTTCGAGGATCACAAGTTCTGTGAGGTCGGCGAGGGCGGCCCATTCTGCGAGGGCGGGCGTCTGGAGACCAGGCAGGTCGCTGAGCCCGGGGCGCGCCATGCCGGGGAGTTCCCGATCAACACCTCAGGCGGCAACCTCTCAGAGGCATACACCCATGGCTTCAATCTTGCGGTCGAAGCGGTCCGCCAACTGCGAGGCGACTCCGCCAACCCCGTCGAAGGGGCCCGGACCTGCATCGTCGCCGCCGGTCCCGCCTCCGCTCCCATCTCTACGGCCATCTTCCGCAATTGACTTCCAGATTTGACCGGGGCTTCCGCGAGGGAGTCGATCAAGACAACGCTCGCTTGATGCAGTGACTCGGTGGATTCGGCGACAGACCTGCTTCGCGGGCGACAATCGCGTTTGCGAGGATTGCTCCGATCTGGTTCTGGAAGTTCCGGGAACCTGGCCAGGACAGGAAGCTCTCCTGCATGATCGCCACGACGTAGCGTGGCTGACCGCCCTGCCAGGGCGCGGACAACCAGATCGCGACGCTGTTCATGCGCACGATTGCCCGGTCCTCGCCGGCCCGTTGCTTGAGTGGGGTGTCCCCAACTTCATTCTCCGCTTCGCGCAGATCTCTCCGCAACTTCTCTTCGTCGTCATAGTCGCGCGGATCGATCTTGGTGAGCGGATCCGCGTCATCGGATTCGGGAAGCGTGAAGTTGCCGGTCTTGATCAGTGATTCCCATCCAGGCAGCGACTGTTCGGGAATCATCGCGCCCCAGCGGTGAGCATCAACCACGGCGCGAAGCAGGTCGAATCCGTCCGAGCGCGCGTTGTCCGGGATGGTCTTGGACGTCGCCAGGGCCGTGAAGAGCCGTGCCAGATGGACCGGTCGAGCGCGGCTCACACCCCAGCGCGTGGGATGGGCGAGCTCTATGAGTTCCGGAACTCCCCAGCGCTCGTAGAAGTCATTGAGACCTGAGAGCCCGCCGATCATCGAGAGCAGCGTGGTCACATCGGGGTTCTGCGACCAGGCGACCATGTAGAACAGTGCGTCGCGATGCAACCTGGTCAGCGGGCGACCCGCTTCGTAAGAGTCGCTGAGGACAGCCCAGGCGATCGGCGGCTTGATCGCACTGTGCAAGGCGTATGGTCCCGAGTGACCGCCGGTCCAGATGGTTCCCGTCTGCAGGTCGTAGACCGCCGCGCCGATGATGACATCGCTGCTCAACACCTGACGTTCGAAGTCTGGTGAGAGGGTGCACAGCGGCGCTTCCGCCGACGCTCCAGGCATGATCGCGATCCAGATCGACACCAGGGGCAGAGTCAGTGCGAGCAGTCGGCGCATGCCGGATCAGGCTACAAGCAGAGGAACCCGTTACCCTCGCTGCATGACGACCACGCCGGACCGGGGTGAGTTTCTCGACGCACCATTCTTTCCGGAGGGGATGACCACTCCCGACCCTGACGATCCGATCAACGGGGGCTACTTTGCCGCGGCCGCTGAGGGTCGCCTGGTCGTCCAGCGCTGCTCCGATTGCGGTGCTCGCCAGTATCCGCCCGAGTTGAACTGCCACGCCTGCTACGGCTTCGAGATGGATTGGGAAGAGTCCGCCGGGACCGGGAGCGTCTGGTCCTGGGTCGAGGTCCTGCATCCGGCGCATCCGGCCCTGAGAGAGTTCGGGCCCTACATGGTGGCGCTGGTCGAGTTGGACGATATGCCGGAGATCAAGGTGATGGGGGCGGTCGTTGATGCGCCGTTGGGCGGCGCGATGACGATCGGCGCCCGGGTGCGTGTGGTGTTCGAGCGGACCAGCGACGATCTGACGCAGCCGCGCTGGCGGATGGCATGACCGCTCAGGCTCCTGCCGCCTCATCGGCGGCATCCACTTCCCGCCGCCGCTGGGCGATCCTGCTCGTCCTGGCCGGCTCGCAGATGCTGGTCCAGCTCGACGCGACGATTATCAACACGGCTCTGCCCGCAATCAAGCGGGCGTTTGAGATGTCGGAGTCGCAATCGCTCTGGGTTGCCGACGCCTACATGGTGATCTTCGGCGGCCTGCTGCTGCTGGCCGGCGCGCTCGGCGACCGTTTTGGGCGACGCAAGACGCTGATCGTCGGTATGGCGATCTTCGTCGCGGCGTCGATCGCCGTGGCGTTCTCGCCCGATGCCAACTTCCTGATCATTGGACGCGGACTGCAGGGGCTGGGCGGGGCGCTGGTGATCCCGCAGACGCTGTCGATCCTGACCGCGGTCTTCCCGCGTGAGGAGCGCGGCCGGGCGATTGGGATCTGGTCGGGCGCCCTCGGCTTCGGCATGGCCTTCGGGCCGCTGGTCGGCGGCATCCTGGTCGACCTGATTGGCTGGGCGGGCGTCTTCTGGGTACCGGCTCCGATCGCAGCGCTGTGCATGCTCGGCATGGCGGTAGTGCCCGAGTCTCGATCTCAACTGCACACCAAGCTCGACGTGCCGGGGGCGATTACCGGCACGATCGCGATGATTGCGATCGTCTTTGCGATCATCGAGGGCATCCAGAAGGGCTGGAGCGACCCGCTGATCGTTGGTTCGTTCACGGTCGCGATCGTCTCGGCGCTGCTGTTCGTCGTGATTGAGCGGCGGACGGAGCAGCCGCTGTTGCCGATGGCGTTCTTCAAGCAGCGCGATTTCACCGGCTCGATGGTCGGGATGTTCTTCATCATGTTTGCCCTGATGGGCGTGATGTTCTACATGCCGCAGTTCTTCCAGCTGGTGCAGGGGATGTCGGCCTCGGAGAGCGGGGCGCGGTTGATGCCGCTGGCGCTGGCGATGATGTTCTTCGCGCCGCTGATGGCTCGGCTGCTGCCGGTTGTGGGGCCGCGCTTCATGCTGTTCTGGGCACCGGCGGTGCATGGCGGCGGGGCCCTGTTGTTGTTCAGTTTCATTCTCGATGTCGATACGCCGTACTGGATGATTGGTCTGGGCCTGGCGTTCCTCGGTATGGGCGGCGCAATGCATATGCCGGCTACGACCGACACCTCGATGGCCGCCGTGCCCGTCGACCTGGCCGGGAAGGCTTCGGCGATCAACAATGCTGGACGCCAGCTGGGTGGGACGCTGGCGATTGCGATCCTGGGCTCTTTCGCCGCCGCGGTGTACTCGTCGGGCGTGAACTCGGGACTGGCGCCGCTGGGACTGGCCGAGCAGTCGGTTGAGGTGCTCGCCACCGGGATCGGGGCGGCCCAGCAGGTCTTGCCGACGCTGGACCCGTCGCTGCTTGCTCCGGCCCAACTGGTGCTGCGCGAGTCGTTCGTTGATGCGATCACGGACACGATGCGCTTCGGGATCATCTTTGCGGTGATCTCGGGGGTCGTCGGCTGGCTGCTGGTTTCCAAGCGGGTGCGGACCGAGCAGGTGGTGTGGGAGGACGGCAAGCCGGTCGACCGACCATCGCAGCCCGCTGCGGCGGCCGTTTCGTCGAACGGCGTGTCGGCCAATGGCGCTTCGGCCAACGGCGCTCACGAGGTTGCTCCGGTTGCCAGAGCGATGGCGCTGCAGCGGCCGCAGAAGTCGGGCTTTGGCTGACCTGACCGTGCGTGTTTTCGAGGGACACGGCGGGGCCGGGGTGCGGGTGATCCGCGAAAAGAAAAAAACGCGCGGGACTTGAAAGCCGAACAGAGAGATGAGGTTGGCGATTACAAGGGGTCGTCGTCTGCCTCGGGCAGCTCGTCGCCGGAGGAGGCGGCCCCCTCCGCCCCTATCGGGGCGCCTCCCCCGGCGGGGGAGGCCTGCGGTCCGTCGTAGAGGTCGCGGAGCTTGTGGCGGGCGACGTCGTAGGGGTCGGTGGCGAAGCAGAGTTGCTGGTTGAGCCGGGCCTGCTCGGTGGGCGCGTAGAGTTCGCGCACGATGGCGCCGAGCGCCCTGAGACGGATGTAGCCCGGGTTGTGGTCGCCGGATTGTCGCCAGAGGTTGTCCATCCGGGCTCGGAGATTGAATTGGTTTGGCATTGGGAACGCTCCTGGTTCTGTTAGCTGTACGTATGTTCTTATGAT
>JAPPNI010000005.1 GCA_028873865.1 Chloroflexota bacterium
ACAGGCCGGTGAGGATACCGAGGAACAACCCCAGTCCAGGTTTGCGGACCGCGCCAAATGAGATTGACGGTGTCCTGACATGACCGACTAACTTGCGGGCAACTGTCATAGAAGCCTCCCTTCCCGAGTTCCGGTCTGCTCGCAACCTATGGACGGCAAGGGCGTGAATGGTTTCACAAGAGTTGCGCCTGTGTGTCATTCCCGTTGCGCTCGCATTTCCAGAATGTGACCCCTGTTTCCATCGTGTTTCCGCCGCGTACTCCCTCGCCTCGGCCCGCGTCTCCCCGTGTCACCCACGACACATCTGTTCTCCACACATTTCTTCGGAACAAATATACGATGAGAGGAACCGTTGCGCATTCCCATTCGGAGACCAGATCATGTCCTTCCCTCAGTACCCGGACGCGGCCCGCCGCGTCCTCATCCTCCAGGCCCACCTACTCCAGCAACAGGGCCTCTCCTATCGCCAGATCGGCGAGCGCATGGACAAGTCGATTTCGACCGTCCACGGCTACCTGCGCGACTTCGAAGAGTTCCGCACCGATCTGATCGCCGACCTCGCCGTCAACCGCATCGTTGGCCACCTGCTCCAGCTGTCCGACCTCGAGGATCCGCACCACGGCCAGCGCCTCGTCGACATCCGCGAACTGCGCCTGCTGCTCACCGCGCTGCCCACAATCCGCCGCGGCGAGTTGGAACGTACCGGGGATCTGCTCCAGTCCGGTGTCGCCGTCGACCGCTACGGCAACCGCTACCCCAAGCCCGATCTGCTGCATGAGCCCACCCCGGAGGAGCTCGCCCGGATCGAACAGCTCGCGCAACTCGAACCGCCCCCCGCCGTCCCCGAACCGGACCAACCGCTCGCCTTCCTCCCCGAACCCACCCGAACACAACCGAACGGAGCCGAACAGGAGATCCGTCGAAACTCAGCCCACGACGGCGAATCGCCCGAACTCACCCGAACACAACCGAACGGAGCCGAACAGGAGATCCCTCAAAACTCAGCCCACGACGACGAATCGCCCGAACTCACCCGAACACAACCGAACGGACTCGAACAGGAGATTCCTCGAAACCCAGCCCACGACGGCAATTTGCCCGAACCCAGCCGAACACAACCGAACGGAGCCGAACGCCAGTCGCCCCTGCCCCGAAACGCTGGACGCAACAAACCCTGCCCCTGCAACAGCGGGAAGAAGCGCAAACACTGCCACCCGCAGTCCTTACCTCAGGCCGAATCTCAGGCGCGCGCCGGCCCGGCTCGATCTCGCTAGACTCCGGCCATGGGACCCCGTCTGATCAAAGCGCTCACCCGCTTCCAGCAGCCAATCTTCACCCTCATGCGCGGCCGCATGCAGGGCCCGCCCACCCTCCGCCTCTGGACGACCGGGCGCAAATCCGGCCGCGAGCGCTCGGTTCTCCTCCTCTACCTCGACGACGGCCCCCGCGTCATCGTCGTCGCCTCCTTCGGCGGCCACTCCGACCATCCCGAGTGGTGGAAGAACCTGGTCGCCGAGCCCTCATGTCGCATCTGGTCGGCCGGGCGCGGCGCGGAGGAGATGACCGCCTCCGAGCTGGAAGGCGACGAGCGCGAGCAGGTCTGGGAGCGCCTCATCTCCATGTACTCGCCCTACACCGGCTACCAGGAGAAAACGGCGCGCAGAATACCGCTCGTCGCCCTCTCGCCCCGCGAGTCCGGCTGACGGACTGATACGCTGACCCGTCAGTCCGGCCAACGGACTGATACGCTGAATTGCATAAGCAACATGATCGGCGCGAAACGCGCCTCGAGCGGCGCCCCGACAGGCGCATAGTGCGGCGGAACGTTTGAGTATCCTTCGGCGACTGTTAGGCAACTCCTCCGAATCAACGAGTGCCAACGCCAACCCATCTCCAGCTCCCTCTCCATCCCCCCCTTCGACTCCTTCCAACGGCCCCAGCAACCCCAATGGAACTGCGCCGCCGGACGGGCGTCCCCGACGCCGCCGACGCAAGCGCAAGCCCCGCGCGGCTACTGCAGCGCAAACATCGAGCGCAGCGACTGCAGCGCAAACATCAAGTGCAGCGACTGCAGCGCAAACCTCGAGCGCAGCGACTGCAGCGCAAACCTCAAGCGCAGCGACTGCAGCGCAAACCTTGAGCCAGGACAACGCATCCGGAGAAGCACGACCCTCGACAGCGGCCGACCGGGTCGAGCCGCGCCAGTCCGACTCGCCGAGCGCTCCCAGGCGGCGCAGACGCAACCGGCGCAAGCGCGCCGGCGGCGACGGACCGCCTCAGCCGCAAAGCGCCACCCAGAAAGCACTGCTCTCCGGCGGCTACAAGCTCCCCACCCTCGGCGAACTCGATCAGGTCTCGCCCGACAATTGGCCGACCGCATTCTCGGCCCTGCAGCTCTCCGACCGCATGCTCTCCGCCCTCACCGCCCTCAACTTCGAGGAACCAACTCCAATCCAGGAACAGTCCATCCCCCTGCTCATGGATGGTCACGATGTCGTCGGACAGGCCCAGACCGGCACCGGCAAGACCGTCGCCTTTGGCCTGCCCGCCGTCGAAGTCTGCGATCCCGACCTCGGCGAGTGCCAGGCCATCGTCCTCACCCCAACCCGTGAACTCGCCCAGCAGGTCGGCTCCGTGCTCGACTTCTTCGCCCGCGCCGCCGGGCTCGAGGCGACGGTGTTGATGGGCGGCCGCCGCCTCTCCGACGACTTCGCCAACCTCGAGCGCCAACCGCAGATCGTCGTCGGTACGCCCGGACGCATCATCGACCACCTCGAGCGACGCACGCTGCGCCTCAACCGGGTGCGCATGGCCGTCCTCGACGAGGCCGACCGCATGCTTGACATCGGCTTCTACCCCGACATGCGCCGCATCCTCCGCCGCTGCCCCGACGATCGCCAGACCGCGCTCTTCTCCGCCACCATCCCCACCCCGATCAAGTCCCTCATCCACCAGTTCATGCACGATCCCGAGCACGTCCACATCGCGCCCGAGGTCGCCACCGCCGAAGGCATCTTCCAGCGCTACTACGAGGTCGCCGACCGCGACAAGATCCGCGCCGTCGAGGAACTCCTGCCCGAGCTCTCCGGCCGCACCCTCGTCTTCTGCAACATGAAGGTCACCGTCGACCGCCTCGTCCGCCGCCTCCTCGACCGCGGCCTCAACGCCGACGCCATCCACGGCGACCGCGACCAGCGCAAGCGCGACCGCGTCATGGGACAGTTCCGCTCCGGCGACCTGCAGTTCCTGATCGCCACCGACGTCGCCGCCCGCGGACTCGACATCCCCGACGTCCAGCACGTCGTCAACTTCGACCTCCCCCAGACCGCCGAAGACTACGTCCACCGGGTCGGCCGAACCGGCCGAGCCGGAGCCGAAGGCTCCGCCATCTCCTTCGTCGGAGAATGGGACTTCGACCAGCTCGAAAAGATCCTCAAACTAGTCGGCGACGACCTCAAGCGAGGCGAGCTGGAGCTCTACTCCTCCGGCTAGTGGATCTGCCAGCCCGAGTTCTGCCACATCCGCCGAGCCTCGACGTGGATGTTGGCGTTGGCCGCAATCAGCCCTTTGACTGACGGCTCCGCCTGGTTGAACTGCAGCGCCCTGCCATCGATATCGGTCACAGTCGCCCCCGCTGCCGAGAGCAACGCCGCGCCGGCCGCCAGGTCCCACTCGCTGCGCCGGCCCGGAGTGAACACCAGGCAACCCTGACCCGTCGCCAGTAACGCCATCCGGTAAGCAATCGACCCAACCGGCATCACCTTCGTCCCCTGAGGCACCGGCGGCAAATCGCCATAGTGCCACTCCCCCCGCCCCACCAGCATGTAGCTCTCCGCCAGCGCCTGCGACTCCTCAAGCCGAAACCGCTCGTCCGCCGAGTCCACCGTCGCCGCGAACATCTCGTCCGCATCCGGGTTGTAAACCACGCCCAACACGGCTCGACCGTTGAGCGCCAGCGCAATCGAAACCGCATACTCTGGGACGCCCTGGAGGAACTCGCGCGTGCCGTCGAGCGGGTCAATGATCCACATCCGGCGGTGCAGCAACCGCTCCCGGTCGTCGTGAGCCTCCTCCGACAGCCAGGCGTCCTCGGGGAAGGCGCTGAGCAGCGTCTCCCTCAGCGCGGCGTCGACCTCGACGTCCGCTTCGGAAACAACTTCGTAGCTGAACCCTCGTCCGCTCCACGGCTGGCGGTCGCTGCTCTGCTTCCAGCCGTAGCGGGCGCCCGACTCCTGGTAGCGCCGCAAAATCTCGCCCCCGCGCCGCGCAGCCTCCTGGGCAGCCTCAAGCTCTGCAGTCAGGTCAGGTAGGTCAGGTGTAGATGCAGAATCGATTAGAAGCCCGCCTGCTTGTCGACCTCGCCGACGAGCTCGCGATTGCCCCGGTAGCGGCGCAGATTCTCGCAGAACCGCTCAAGGTTCCGCCCCGCGCGAAGCTGCGACGCGCCCGCCGTGTGCGGAGTCATCACGATGTTCTCGATCTCGAAGACCCGGTGGTCGCTGGGCAGAGGTTCGCCCTCGACCACGTCGAGCGCCGCACCCCGCAGCTGTCCCGATTCGACCGCATCGATCAGCGCCTCGAGTTCGATGATCTCGCCGCGCGTCACATTGACGATGACGGATCCCGGCTTCATCTTCGCGAACGTCTCAGCGTTGAACAGATGACGGGTCTCCTCAGTCAGCGGCGTACAGACGGCAACCACGTCCGACTTCTCCAGCAACGTGTCGAGCTGGTTCATGTGCCCAACGACCGGAACGATCGGCGTGCCGCGCACGGCGACCGCGTCAACGGCGCGAACGTTCATGCCGAAGCCGTTGGCTCGCTCCGAAATGGCGCGTCCAGTCCCGCCAAAGCCGACGATGCCCATCGTCAGTCCAGAGAGCTCGAAGGCCGCGCGGCGCATCGGCACGCGCCCGCCCCAGGCCTCGCCCTTGAGCGTCATCGCCGGCTTGAGCGAACGCGCCAGCGCCAGCAGCAGCGCAAACGCATGGTCGGCCAGGTGCGGTCCGACCAACCCCTTCTCGCCGGTTAAGGGGATCTCGGCATCCTTGAACTCGTCAAACAGGTAGCCGTCCACGCCGGAGGCGGTGGCGTGGACCCACTTCAGCTCCTTCGCCTCGGCGAACAGGTCGGGCGTGAGATAGCCGAGCAGCACTTCGGCGTCGGCGATCATTTCCATCGCGTCCTCGCGGTTGTTGGCGACGACGACATCGGCCTCCGGCCCGGCCGCGGCGCGAATCATCTCCAGTTGCGCCTCCGAGACTTCGGGCAGAGTGAGTCCGGGCATCACGAGTACGCGCATGGCTGTGTCCGCTCCTGAGTTCAGCTGGGGCGCGACTGGTGAGCGCCAGCGGCCAGAGTACCACCGCAAATCGCTCGCCAAATCGGACGTAGACTGGCTCGCGGATCCGGTTTCCGCAAGTGAGGAGTGAGCATGGCTGAGGTGCAATTCGGAGCCCAGGTCTCGGCCTATCTGACGTCATGGGATGAGATTCGCGCCGTGGCGCAGACCATGGACGCGGGCCGCTATGACTCAATCTGGTTCGCCGACCACTTCGTTCCGCCCAACCGCGGCAAGGAGGTCGAAGGACGCGAGGCCTTCGAAGCGTTCTCCCTGGCCGCCGCGGTCGCGGTGGCCACCGAAACCCTGCGCATCGGCCACCTCGTGCTGGGCAACACCTACCGAAATCCCGGCCTCGTCGCGAAGATCGCCGGCTCGGTCGACCACATCTCGCACGGTCGATTCACCCTCGGTATCGGCGCCTCCTGGTTCCTGCGCGAGCACCAGGCCTACGGCTGGGACTTCCCCAGCATGAAAGAGCGCCAGGACCGTTTCGAAGAAGCGTGCAAGATGCTGCGCAGCATCATCCATAACGACGGCGCCAGAGTGACATTCAACGGGCAATACTATTCGCTCGACGACGCGCCGCTGTCGCCCGGAAGTTACAACAACCCAATACCAATCCTCGTCGGCGGCACCGGTCCGAAGCGGACGTTAAGAACGCTCGCCTTATACGGTGATGTTCTGAATCTCGATGGTTGGGCCGGACGAGGGATGTCCGTAGAATTACTGAAGGAGAAAGTTGATATTCTCCACGCCCACTGTGAAGATGTCGGGCGTGATCCTTCAAAGATCAAAATCACGGCGCTGATGCCGTGTCTGTTGACCGATGACGAATCGGCAGCCAGGGAATGGGAAGAGCGGATCGGTCCCGGAACGTTAAACGGAACCGCCGACAAGATCGTGCAACGAATCGGAGAGTTCATCGACTTCGGGATAGACGAGATCATGTTCGGCCGACGCGGCGACAACGATCCAGAATATTTCCAGCGTCTCGACGACGAAGTGATCGCCCAGTTCCGATAAGTACAACCCACGACTAGCCAGCAGCGACTGTGACTGAGGGAGAAGCAACGTGAAATTCCGAAGAATGGGACGAACCGGCCTCCGGGTGTCGGAAATCTGCCTCGGCACAATGACGTTCGGTTTCCAGACGGAGGCCGATGAGGCCTTCCGAATCATGGACGCTGCCTTCGAGGGCGGGGTGAACTTCATTGATACGGCAGACGTCTACCCGCTTGGTTCGGATGACGTCGGCACAACCGAATCCGTAGTCGGACGTTGGCTCGCGGGACGCCCGAGGGACCAGGTCGTGTTGGCGACCAAGTGCGTCGGCGCGATGGGTCCCTCGCCGAACCAGCGCGGCGCCTCGCGGCAGCACATCCTGTCGGCCGTCGACGAATCCCTGCGCCGGCTGGGTACCGACTACATCGACCTTTACCAGTTGCACTCGCCGGACTGGTCGGTGCCGATCGAGGAGACGATGCAGGCGCTCGACGACCTCGTGCGCTGGGGCAAGGTGCGCTACGTCGGCTCGTCCAACTATCGCGCCTGGCAACTGGCCCTCGCGCTGGGCGCCTCGGACAGGGCCGGCATCACGCGCTTCGACTGCGACCAGCCGCGCTACAACATCCTCTGGCGCGACATCGAGTCCGACCTGCTCCCCCTCTGCCAGGACCAGGGAGTCGGGATCATCGCCTACAACCCCCTGGCCGGCGGCTTCCTGACCGGCAAGTACCGAAACACCGAAGATCTGCGCGACGACACCCGCTTCACCCTCAGCAGCGCCGGCCCGCGCTATCGAGCCCGCTACTGGCACGAAGTCCAGTTCGAGCAGGTCGCCCGCCTCCAGACCTACTTCGCTGACCGAGAAATCAGCATCACCCACGCCGCCATCGCCTGGGTCCTCGCCCAGAACGGAATCACCTCAGCAATCGTCGGAGCGTCGCGAGCCGAGCAGATCGTGGACTCGCTCAAGTACTCGGAAGTCACCTTGACCGAAGAGGACCTGGAATTCTGCGATCAACCTTGGTACGAGATTCCTCGTCCGACGGATCCTGAAGTCGCGACGCGATAAGGAGCTGCCCGTGATTGATCGAGATGACCAATCAACTGTTTGGCGCATGACGCTCGGTAAGGATGGGCAGTACGAGAGTGATGCCTTAGAGAACAATGTGGTGTTCGTGGGTTTCGGCATTGAGGAAGACCTCGCAGGGAAGTCTGAAGAACAGATTCTACGCATGGTCGAGGAGAGATGGCCCAGCCGCTCGGACGGGCAGAACAGGAGTAGTGCAACCAAGTTGAGCATGCTAGTCAATAGAATGGAAGTCGGAGACCTGGTGGTCGTCTACCTCAAGAAACAACTTGGTAATCTGGCTGTCGGACGCGTAGTAGGAGACTATGAATTCGATGCTTCGAAAACTGGAGTCCCACATACAAGGGAGGTTGAGTGGGTTCGAACCACGCTGTCCATATCGGACGGGTGGGAACCACTGCTTTTCTATGTTCGTGAGCGAAGCACGATCAATCCTGTTAGACATGAAGAGACCATTGCGAGAGTGCGGCGCGCAGTCCATGCTGGAGCAGCTGAGGTTGAAGCATCGCCCTCACCCGACGACAGCACTCGAGAGGCTGAACCAAAACTTCCGGTCAGCGATCTTGCAAAGCTTCAAGTCGCTGCCCTCATTCACGAGCGATTCCCCGGCAAAGAGATGGAGCGGTTGGTCGCGGGAGTTCTGCAGGCGGAGGGATACACCACTGCTCCGCCCGTCGGTGGTGCAGATCAGGGGGTTGACGTCATCGCAGGTCATGGACTGTTGGGATTTGAGGACCCAATGATGTGTGTACAGGTGAAGCATACGATTGAGCCAACGAGCGCTGAAGCCGTTCAACGTTTGCGGGGGGCCATAGACCAATTCGGGGCTAGACAGGGCCTCTTTGTTAGCTGGGGCGGATACAAGAGCACCGCTCTCGCAGTTGGCCGTCAGAGCTTCTTTAGAATCCGGTTTTGGGATGCCAACGATCTCATCGACGCTGTTTGTCGCAACTACGGCAATCTCTCAACGGAACTGCGGGCCGAGATTCCGCTACAACAGGTTTGGGCCGTCGTTCCAGATGACGATGAGGCGTGACAACGGATGGATTCCCGCCTCCGCGGGAATGACGGATTCCTTTCTCTAGAGCCACACCGCCTCATGCGACCCCGGCTTCACCGTCCGACCCCACTTTGGCTTGATGTCGCTGAACTGGATGGGGAAGCTGAGGCGAGTGAGGGTTCCGTAGTCCGACTCGACGTCTTCGCTGTACTTGGCGGCGAGGCGCCAGCCCTCTTCGGGATCGGCGTCCGATATCTGGTGGGGCGTTCCCAGTCGGAGGAACCAGGACGCGGTCTGGCCCAGTGCGACCCTGACGTGCCAGCTTCCTCCCTCGATGGAACGTCTTCGCAGCGCTTCGAGCGCCCCGTAGGCTCCCCAATAGCCGGTGCCGTAGTCGTTGAGCGCGATGGCCGGGCCGACGCCCATCATGCTGGTCATGTCCTTCTGTTGGACGTGATGAATGCCCGACGCCGCCTGGACGTTGCCGTCGAATCCTCGCTTCTCCTGCCAGGGACCGAACTGTCCGTAGGCGTTTTCGGAGATGTAGATGATCCCGGGGCAACGCTCCGCCAGGGCTTCGGGGCTGAGGCCCCGTCGAGCCAGCGACTTGGCGCGATACGACTGGCTGAAAATGTCCGCATCCTCCAGCAGATTCCAGAGCGTGTCACGCCCCTCCGCGGTGTCGAAATCGACGTGTGCTCGACGCTTGCCGTGGCCGGTATCGGCTTGCGCCGCCTGCATGTCGGCGACATCGGGAGCGCCGATGTGCAGCGCATCCGCGCCGAGCGCCGCGAGCGTGCGGGAGACGGTTGGTCCGGCGAGCACCTTGGTGTTGTCGATCACCCGGACGCCGTTGAGCGGTAGGTCGCCGCCGGGGATTGGCTTTGGCGGCGCATCGCCAATCCGCTCGATGATCACTGCTGGGGAGTCGGCCAGCAGCTTGCCCTGCGGGTGAACGTGCCACTCTTCCGGCGACTTGACGACGACGCCGGGAAGTTGCGCCTCATTCAGCCGGGCTTCCATCTCGTCCGCGTCGTGCGCAGCAACATACTCAGCCGTGTTGTCGTACGTGCAGCCGAGGACCTCCAGGGTGCGCTCGGCGATGTGCGGGAATCCGCTCAACAGGTACAGATAGCGACCGTCGCGCGTTGGGAAGATTCCCTGTCCAGGCGCCATTGAGTCGGGCATCGACTCCAACGCGTTCTGACCATCGATCTTCAGCACCCACATCGAGGAGATGCCAACTGCTGCCTGCCCCATGTTGATCTCGGCCGACTGGCGACGCCCGGTCTGCCGGAAGCGGATGTCGTCGACCACGCCGGCGATGTTGCCCAGGATCGACGCCACTCCCGAGGCGAGACGGAGCGGCGACGGATAAATCGGATCGCCGTCGCCAACGAACCGGATATCGGAGGTGGCCGGCTCGACCCCCGCGGCTCTCGTGATCGCTTCGAAATCGGCGCGTTGCATGGACATTGGCCATTCCTGTCATATCTGGTGGTCGCGAGTCAGGCTAGCGAGTCGTGCTTCATATGCTGACGGTCAACAAGCTCAGGTTGAGGTGGAGTGCGTGGCTCAACGAACGAGACGAGGAGATGGTGATCCGCTGTGGCGCCTGGCCAGTCATCGCGGCCTCAGCCGGCGGAGGTTCCTGACGCTGCTACTGGCCGGTGGAACGACGGCCGTTCTGGCCGCCTGCGGCGACGAGATTCCCCAATGGCAGGGTGAAACCCGGCCGCAGCTTCACGATGCGGAACCCCCGCTCGTGTTCAAGAACCCAACGCCCTTCATCGATCACGGCCACGCCGGCCTCGAGGCCCGACTCGAACTCCTGTCGGAATCGATCGCCCCAAACGATCTCTTCTTCGTACGCAACAACTCGCGCAGCGTGGCTCTCGATCCGGCTGAGTGGTCGTTGCGCGTCGACGGAGATGCGCTCGACGAAGCGCTGCAACTGACCCTCGACGACATTCTCCGACTCCCTCAGCGAACCATGACCTCCTACCTCGAATGCGCCGGGAACCATCGGGTGATGTTCGATCTGCTGCAAGGACGCTCTGCCAAGGGCACCCAGTGGGGACGCGGAGCGATCGGCAACGCCGAGTGGACCGGAGTGGCGCTGGCGGATGTCTTGGCCCTGGCCGGAGCACAGGAATCGGCCGTCAGCGTGCTGCTGATCGGTCTGGATCCCGAATCGCCCGAGGGCGGCTTCCGTCGGGCGATGCCGATCGAGAAGGCCCTACACCCCGACACCCTGCTCGTACACCGGATGAACGGCGCACCGCTGCCCAGAGACCACGGATTTCCGCTGCGAGCCATTGTCCCCGGCTGGGTCGGCTCCTCGCAGATCAAGTGGCTGGGCCGAATCGTGGTTTCCAGTAAGCCTCAGTGGACCCGCAACAACACAACCTCTTACGTGTTGATCGGCGACGACTACGAACCCGAGGGCGAGGCTGAGGGATCCGTCGTCACCCTACAGACAATCAAGAGCGCCTTGGCCCTCCCCTGGCCGGCCACGATCGAGCCAGGACGGAGCCGACTCAATGGCTACGCGCATTCACCCCATGCTGATATCGCGGTCGTTGAATGGAGCGATAACAGAGGCGCTTCCTGGCAGCCAGTTGTCTTGACAGGCCAACAAGTGGACTACGGATGGGCCCAGTTTCACTTCGAGTGGGAGGCGACCCCCGGAGAACACACGATCATGACTCGAGCGACAGACATCGACGGGAACACGCAGCCGAACCACGTGCCCTTCAACGAAAAGGGCTATCTCTTCAACCAGCCGCTGCCGCATCCGATTGTGGTCGCCTGAGGGTCACCCGCGACGCTGCGTTACCCTTTGGCCGAACTGCGAACCCTGGGAGGGACTGCGATGCGCGCTGCTGTACTTGAGGCTCCGAACACGCCGCTGATCGTCAAGGATCTGGTCCAGGACGAGCCCCAGTACGGCGAAGTCCGGGTCAGAATGGGCGCGGCAGGGATCTGCGCCTCGGACCACCACATCATGGAAGGCACGGCGGCGTTCCCATTGCCGTCCGTGCTGGGACACGAGGGCGCCGGCACCGTCGAGGAAGTCGGACCCGGCGTGACCAGTCTCAAGCCCGGCGACCGCTGCATTCTCTCCTTTGTGACTCCGTGTGGGCAGTGCCCGACCTGTCGCGGCGGCCAACCGCAGCTTTGCGATCTGCACCAGGCGACCGGTTCACGGCTGCTCGACGGCACCGTGCGCCTGCACGACGACGCCGGTCGCGAGATCTTCCAGATGGGCAAGCTCGGCGTCTTCGGCGAGCACGTCGTCACTGCCCAGCAGGCCTGCTTCCCGATTCCCGACCAGGTACCGATGGAAGTCGCCGCCCTGATTGGTTGTTCGGTCACGACCGGCGTCGGCGCGGTGATCAACCAACCGACGGCGCGGGCCGGCATGACCGTCGCCGTGATCGGCGCCGGGGGCGTCGGATTGAACGCGATTCAGGGCGCAAAGATGCTCAACGCGAGCAAGATCATCGCCGTCGACATTCACGCTCACAAGCTGGAGTTCGCGAAGAAGTTTGGCGCCACCGACACGGTCAACGCGCGCAATGTCAACGCCGCCGCGGCCGTGGTGGAACTCTCCAACGGCGGCGTCGATTTCGCCTTCGACACCTTTGGCTCCGACGTCACCGCCAACCAGGTCTTCGAGTCGCTGGGTAAGGGCGGCACTGGCGTGATTGTCGGACTGGCGCCGACCGAGGCGGTCGGCTCATTCGACCTCGTCGACATGGTGCGCAAGCAGAAGACGATGGTCGGTTCGTACTATGGCTCAGCCTCGCCGCATCGGACCTTCGAAGTCCTGGTCGACGCCTACGTCAACGGCCGGATTCAGATCGATCACATCGTCCAGCGAAAGTACCCACTGGACGAGATCAACGAAGCCTTCGAAGCCCTCGAACGAGGTGAAGACGGCCGCGGCGTGATTGTGTATGAATAGTCCGCGTCCCCGGCCGGGGAGACGCTGAAGCCGGCATGTTCTCGAAGACTCGGTTCGGCTCGCTGCCGCGTGGGTGGATGGCGGCGGCGTTGATCGCTGTGGCACTTGTGAGCGTGCTTGCAGCAGTGGGCGTGGATGCCCTCACTCAGGCTGGGGAAATCGAGGTCAGAGTCAGCGCCATGCGACGTGACGACGGTGACGTTGTCTTCGCGCTCCAACAACGACAGCCCCTGTTCACGCTCGAACAACGGCAGCCCGACGGAGATTGGAGCGAACGACAATATCCGCGCCGCAACCGTCTGCAGGGCCGGTACACCGGGCGCTGGGCGAACTCGTCCCCTGTGACCGTGACCTGGGAGGTCGAACTCAAGCGCAAGGAGAAGGTCGTCGCGATTGTCCCGCAGGCTGAGACCATCCAAGATGTCGAGATCAAGGTCGATCGTGTGATGGAAGTGAACACCGTCCCCGTCGCGCCTCGTGCATCGACTGTGAACGATGACGGCATGATGGGCGACGGCGGTGCAGAGGGCCGCTACAGCGCCTTCTGCACGAACTCGCAGTACTACGGCAACTTGCACAGGTACGAGCACGGTTCAGCCTTGGCCAGGGCGCTCTGGGCTTCGAGAGACCATGAGGTGACCGCTGCGGAGTGGGCGCAACTGATCAGGCTGGAGTTGGAAGTCTGGACGGCGGTCTCACCGCCACCAAGCTTCAGTCTGTTTCACAGCGCAATGGTGACCGGTTTGCGGTCGGTGCTCAAGGCTGCCGAAAGTCGCAATCCGGAGTCCGTGGTTCTGACAATGGGGCCGAATCCGCCCGTGTTCCTGACCGGGGAACGGCGTCTGGCCTGGGTGTCGGACCTGCCCGGCGATGTCATTCGCCTGCTCGAGTTTGAGGGCTGCGTGCACGTGCCCGAAACCGAAGAAGAACACATGGAAAGCGCAGCGCCGTGACCCCGGACCGCGCAACACGGCAGACAACCTCGGATGCTTCAGCGTCGCCACTCGCCAGCTCAGCGCCAGGCTCCCGATGGTCGCGCAGCCGCGCAGGTCACGTCCGGTCAACCGTGCTCAGCACAGCGACCGTTTCGACGTTCATCAATATCCTCCGCCGGGCGACACGCTCCGGTTGGTTGGTCGCCGCGCTGCTGACCGCAGGGCTGATGGGCGTGCTCGCCACGCTCGGTGCGGATGCCTTGACGCGAACCGGTGAGACGGAAGTCCGAATCAACGCGTTTCTTCATACCAACGGCGATGTGGTCTTTGCCATCCAACAGCGTCAGCCTGATGCTCGATGGAGTGAACGACTGGAGCCAAGTGCGAATCGATTGCCCGCCGACCACTCCGGGCGTTGGGCGGTCTCTACCCCGGTCAGAGTCAACTGGCAGTTCGAGAGCGAGAAGGAGGACGAGTGGGTGATCGCGGTCGTGTCGCAGATTGAGACAATTGAGGGGATTCAGGTCGAAGTCGATCGCTTCATGGAAGTCGAAACATTCCCGACCGCTCAGCCGCTGCAGACCAGGACCTTACCGGACGGCACCATGGAAAGCGGCGGGCCGGTCGGCGATTACGAGGCCTTCTGCAACCAACCTCACAACATTCAGCCCGGCAGCGGCATCGATCCCGAGCCGTCGCGAACCCTCTACAGGGCGCTGAGGAAATCCCGCGACCGCCAACTCAGCACGACTGAGTGGTTGGGCCTGCTTGACCTGGAACTCAATGTGTGGACCTCAGTTACCCCGCCACCGGCGTTCGCTCTGTTTCACAATGCGATGATTGCCGGTTTGCAATCAGTTCGCGCCGCATACGCTGGGCGCGACCCTGACGCGATTGCCTACGAGGCCAGACCAAATCCCCACTTCTTCCTGGACAAGAAGCGGCGAACGGCATGGTCGTCGGGATTCCCTGCCGACACGATCTACCGGCTCAAGGTGGGGAGCTGCATCGAAGCGCCGGAGCTTGAGGGCGGCTTCATGGGCGGTTGACCGTTGCGACTCCACCTATTCGATCGTCGCGACGTGCTGGCTCTTGACGAGGTCCCAGTCGATATCGAAGCCGAGGCCGGGATTGGTCGGCGCTGAGACCGTGCCTCCGGACATGTCGATGTCCTCGACCAGCCCGTAGAGGAAGCCCCCGGTGCTCGGGAAATACTCGAAGAACTCGCAGTTGGGCACGGCCATCGTCACGTGCAGGTTGGCCACGTTGTTGAGGCTGTTGCCGCCGTGGTGGATCTCACACTTCATCCCGAAGCCTTCGGCCAGGTGGCAGAGTCGGACGAGCGGCGTGATCCCGCCGGTCACGGCGACGTCGCCGCGCAGGATGTCGGTGGCGTACTGCGTGATCCACTGCGTCATGCCGTAGTAGCGGCCGGGCGCGAACTCCGTCGACATGATCGGAATGTCCAGCTTCTGGTGCAGCTTGACGTAGCTGTACAAGTCTTCTTCGGCCAGCGGATCCTCGTACCAGTAGAAGTCCAGATCCTCGATCGCCCGGCCAACGCGCACCGCGTCCTCGTACTGGTAAGACCACATGCTGTCCAGCATCAGGATCATCTCGTCGCCGACCGCCTCGCGCACGGCCTGGCAGATCCTGATATCCGCCTTCGGCTCGCCGTGCGGATGCAGCTTGTGCGCGATCCAGCCGTCCGACTGGAACTCCAGCGCCTCCTGAACGTACTCCTCCGGCGACTCCCACCAGGCCGTCGACGAATACACCGGCACCTCGTCTTTGCACGTGCCCAACAGACGGTGAATCGGTTGGTCCGCCAGCTTGCCGTTGATGTCCCAGAGCGCAATATCGATCGCGCCGATCGCCGCGTACGACACCCCCCGATTCTGCTTGTAGCAGTCCGCCCAGATCCGCCCGATGTCCTGCGCATTCTTCCCCATCACCCGAGGCTTCAGCAGATCGATCAACGGCTGCGCGTGATACTCCGGACGCGACAGGAACGCATTCCCCGTGACGCCGGCGTCGGTCTCAATGCTGACAACCGACAGCTGATTCCGACCGCCAAAGCGCATCCCCGATCCAACCCGCCAGTTCGGCGTCTCCCAGTCGAACACATCGACCTTGACGTTGGTAATCGTGACCATTGGTTGCTCGCTTCCCTCTATTGACAATCTGCGACCCTCACCCTAGCCCTCCCCCTCAGGGAGAGGGAACCAGAGAAGCGTCCCTTCCGGCTCCCTCTCCCCGAGGGAGATGGTCGGAGTCAGGGCCCTCGGTCGCTTCCATATCACCTACGATGTATGCAGGGCAGGCGGTCGCCGTGGGTTCGATGGCCTAGCACAACGACCGCCCTAGCGTGGGACGCTACTCCCGCGCTCGCCCGATTCTATCGACCGGTTCAAAACTACCGACCCCGAAACTCCGCCGGACGCTTCTCCAGGAAGCTATCGATCCCTTCCTGCCGATCCTCCGAGTCGCCCGTAATCCCCAGACCCCACGCCTCACGCTCCACCTGCATATCGAAGCTCGGCGCCTGGTTATTCACCAGACGCTTCGTCAACTCAATCGCCAGCGACGGACCGCGCGCGATCTTCTCCGCCAGCGCAATCGACTCCTCGACCAGCGACTCCGGATCCAGCACCCGATTCACCAGACCGTACCGCTCCGCGTCCGACGCGTTCAGCGGCTCGCCCGTGTACATCAGCTCCAGCGCCCGACCCTTGCCCAGCATCTGCGGCAGATAGAACGTGCTGCCCGTGTCCGGCACGATCGCCCGATGCACAAACGCCGAGATAAACCGAGCATTCGTCGACGCCAGCCGGATATCGCAGGCCAGCGCCAACGACATCCCCGCACCCGCCGCCGCACCGTTGACCGCCGCCACGATCGGCTTCGGATAATCGTTCAGCGTCGAGAACAACACCCCGTAATGACCAATCGGCGCCTCCCGATGACGCCGATACCCGCTCGCCTCATCCAGCTCCGCCGACAACCGCCGCGCCTCCGACCCGCCCGACACGTCCGCGCCCGCGCAGAAACCGCGGCCCACGCCCGTGATCACCATCGCCTTGACACCGTCGTCATGACGCGTCGACTCCAGCACGCCCAGCAACTCATGCACCAGACGCGGACCCATCGCATTCATCTTCTCCGGACGATTCAATGTCACAATCGCCACCGAGTTCTGGATCTCCAGAGTCAAATCCTCGTAAGCCATGACGAGCCCCCTCCGGTACTCAATAATGCAGCTACGACCCCATGCTATTGCGCTGATACACTGCCTCCTAGGGCAGGGGGAAGGACATAGATCAGTAGGACAGTGCCCTTCCCCCCTGGCCCCGCAGCGTCTCTCAACCGCTTGCGGGGCTCGCCCAAACCTAGCACCGGTCTGATCAGACCTTGTACCCACCGTCCACCGAGATCACCTGACCCGTAATCCCACCCGACTCCGGCGCCGACAACAACGCCGCCATCGGACCCAGCTCCTCCGGCTCCAACACCCGATTCTGCAGATTCTCCCCCGCACGCCACGCGTGCGCCTCCTCCGCACTGATCCCGGCCGCCCGACCCATCGCTGCCCAGTCCACCAGCGCCGTGTTCGTCCAACCCGGACACAGACAGTTCACCGTGATCCCCGCCGACGCCACATCATGCGCCAGAGCCCGCGTAAACCCGATCAGCCCGTGCTTCGCCGACGTATACGCCAGCGCCCCGCCCGACCGCTTCGCGTAGCCGCTCCCGATATTGATGATCCGCCCGTACCCCGCATCCCGCATATGCGGCAGCGCCTCCCGAGTCGTCCAGTACGCCGACGTCAGATTCAGCGCCAGGTTCGCCTCGAACACGTCGTCATCGTGCGTGAACGCCTCCTGCGACCCCCGCAGCGACGCCCCGCCGCCCACATTATTGATCAGGATGTCGCACGACCCGAACTCCGACACCGCCCGACGCACCGGCTCCTTCGACTCCTCCCGATCCAGCGCATCCGCCACCACCGCCAGACCACGACGGCCAATCGCCTCAACCTCGACCACCACCGACTCCAGCTGCGCCCGCGTCCGCGACGACACCACCACATCCGCGCCCCAGCGAGCCAGCTCCAGCGCAATCGCCCGGCCAATCCCCCGACCACCCCCGGTCACCACCGCAACCCGACCATCCAGACTCCCCATATCAATCCACCTTCCCAATACCAACTCCGCCAAAGATAGCCGCCCCCCTTCCCCCTCCGTCATTCCCGCCCCCCCTCCGTCATTCCCGCGCAGGCGGGAATCCATCCAGCAATCCCCACGACAACCCCAACACCCTCACCATTCCCCTCCCCACTCCCCGCCCCCATCCCCTTCCCCTCCCGCTCCCCAC
>JAPPNI010000020.1 GCA_028873865.1 Chloroflexota bacterium
AGGCGACAGGTGGAAGCCCGGTAACGGGTGCAGCTGAGTCGTACTAATGGCCGAACGGCTTGACCTGCCCTACGCCACGCGCAGCAACTGCAGCGCACACCTATTGCGCAGCACATGTTGCATCGTGCGAGGCGATGGCAGCTTCAAGCATGCGTCAGACAACACGCGTACGCATCTCTTCACTATCTCCCCGCGTTGCGGGATAGAGCAGCGGTAGCTCGTCAGGCTCATAACCTGGAGGTCGTGGGTTCGAATCCCACTCCCGCTACCACGCAACATCCAACCGGCCGATGCCACAAGCATCGGCCGGTTGCCGTTTCCGTCGGGTTTGCGACGGCTTAGCGCCGACCGTCAAGCGGCTCGCCCAGCCGCTCATCCAACGCCGAGAAGACGAACTTGTCGCCCACGAGCACGCGTTCCGACATCACCGGATTGAGCAGGACTTCGTCGCCGCGGACCACGGCGATCAGCCGGCGTTCGCCGGCCCGCTCCAGCGCCCACTCCACCGTCTGGCCGACCCAGGTCGCCGGAATCGGAAACACGCCGATCCCGTAACTCGCCGTCAGCGGCAGGAAGTCACTGGCTGCGGCGACGCGGATGATGTGGGCGAAGCGTTCCGCGCCGTCGCGCTCTGGACGGATCACTCGTTGCGCGCCCAGCAGCCGCAGGATGCGCGCGTGGCGATCGGTGGAGGCCTTGGCGTACACCATCTGTACCTCGAGCTGCTGGAGGTTCATCATTGCCAGGACCGAGGCTTCGAGATCCGCGGTCGCCACCACAGCGACATCGACTTCGCCCAGCGACAACGCTCGCAGAGCGTCGATGTCGGTGATGTCGGCGATTCGGGCGTCGGTCACCCGGGGCGCCAGCTCGTGGACATTGCTCTCGTCGAGATCAATCGCCAGCACTTCATGACCGAGGTCATCCAGCGCCTCGGCAAGATGTGAGCCGAAGCGCCCCAGACCCAACACGGCGACCTGCATCTCGGCTCCTAACCGATCCTGACCGCTTCGGTCGGGAAGCGGAATCGCTCGCGCGGCCGATCGGGGATCAAGCTGGTGATGACCAGCGGTCCCAATCGTCCGACGAACATCATCATGATCAGGATATTGGCCCCGGCCTGTGTCGCCGCCTGAGAAGCGCCCTGCGACCAGCCACAGTTGGCCAGAGCCGACATCACGTCGAAGGCGGCCGGCAGGACAGCGATGTTCGGATCGACGGCGATGAAGAACAGCAGGCCGAAGGTGTAGCCGCCCAGGGCGATGAGCACCAGCGCGTTGGCGCGCAGCACGACCGACGCCGGAATCTCGCGGCCGAAGGCGACGACCCGCGGCGAACCGATCAATGCTGAGAACACCCCAAAGGTCACGACCATGAACGAGCCGATCTTGATCCCGGAGGCCGTCGAAGTCGATGCGCCACCGATGAACATCAGGATGATCATCGCCAGCGATGTGTCGTCGCCTGCCTGGTCGAGCGGAGCGGTGGTCATGCCCGTCGTCCGGTTGACCGAGAGGAACAGCGAGTTGACCAACTTAGAGCCGGCGTTCTGGTCCGCGAACAGCCTCGACCAATCGGCGATCAGGAAGAAGGCCATCCCAACGACCAGGAGCAGCATCATGCCGGTGACGACCAGCTTGGTGTCCAGCGTCCAGCGACGCCGCGGCTGTCGGAGATTGAACACGGTGAGGAAGGAAAGCGAGCCGAGGAAGGCGGAGATGCCCATCACCAGCATCGGCCAGACATCGTGCGCCTGACCGATGAAGCTGCGGCTGCCGCCCATCAGGTCGAAGCCCGCATTGTTGAACGCGGAGATGGCGTGATAGCCGGCCAGCCAGACCGCCCGACCCATGGAGACGCCGCCCGGTTGCTCAATCATGAACCAGGGCAGGAGCAGGATGAAGGTGCTGAACTCGATGATCGCTGTGTAGATCATCACCCGCCGCAAGAGGATGCTCGCGCCCGTTCCTTCAATGCCGGTCGTCATCAGTTCGAGACCGAAGAACGCGCGGCCTCGCAGACCCAGTCGCTGACCGGCGAGCACGATCAAGATGCCGGCGTACATCGTCACGCCCAGCCCGCCGAGCTGGAACAGGGCCAGAGTGATGAATTCGCCGAAGTGCGAGAACGTCTCTTCCGTGTCGAACCGCGTCAGACCGGTCACGCTGACGGCTGAGACGGAGGTAAAGAGCGCGTCGAGGAAGGGGACCTGTTCTCCGCTCGCCGAGGAAGCGGGCAGGTGCAGCAGCACCCCGCCAAGCAACATCACGACCGCGAAGAGAACCACCACCATCCATGATCGGGGAGTGATCCGCAGTCGCCGCTGAGGTCTGGCTCGGACCCGCTCCGGTTGCAACCGCACCCGCCGCAGCACCACATCACCGGGGCGTCGACGATAGCCGCGTTGCTGGCTCATCCACCGCCCTCCAAGTCGGAGTGTATGCCTCGGAGGGAGCAGCAAGGATGTCGAGTCATAAGCGGATCCGGCGCGATAAGATCGGCGTTGCCCCGCGTGGACATGGGAGTTGAGTCTGTCGAGCTGTTCCAGGGGGAGGGAAACGCGTGGCCGGATCTGAGCCGCTCCGCATCCTCGTGATCTGCACCGGCAACAGGGCGCGCTCGCAGATGGCGCACGGGTGGCTGCGGCAGCTTGGAGACGGCAGGGTTGACGTCTACAGCGCGGGGACGGAACCGAAGGGCGTTCACCCGATTGCCGTTCGCGTGATGGAGGAAGTCGGCGTCGACATCTCCCGGCACACGTCCGAGCACGTCGAGCGCTACCTGGATGACGACTTCGACCTCGTCCTGACAGTCTGCGACGCCGCCAGGGAGTCCTGCCCCGATTTCCCAGGCGCCCGCAGCACGGTTCACCGCTCCTTCGAGGACCCCGACTATCCCGATCTGGATGAGGGCGAGCTGACGGAGGTCTTTCGTCGGATTCGCGACGAGATCGAGGTTTACAGCCGTGAGCTGCTCGATGAGGTGCTGGAGTAGCCTGCCCGACAGACCCGGCACGCCGACCTGGAGGTGTGAAGATGGCGATTGCGGCGGATATTCAACGGGCGATGGAGGATAGCTCCTGGATTCGCCGGATGTTCGAACTGGGCATCCAGCTTCGTCAGGAGCGCGGCGCCGAGAACGTGTTCGACCTCTCGCTGGGCAATCCGATCGCCGAGCCACCGCCACAGTTCTTCGACGAACTGCGCAGTTTCGCCGCCAGCGATGCGCCCGGCGTCCACCGCTATATGCCCAACTCGGGCTACGTCGAGACGCGCCAGGCCGTCGCCGACGCGCTCTCCGAGGAAACCGGCCTCCGCTACGGCGCCGACCACATCGTGATGACCGTTGGCGCGGCGGCTGCCCTGAATGTGGTCGTGCATTCCCTCTGCGATCGCGACGACGAGGTTGTGATCCTGACCCCGTTCTTCGCCGAATACCTCTTCTACGCGACCAACCACGCCGCCAAGCCGGTCGTCGTCGGTTGCGATGGCAACTTCACTCCCGATCTCGACGAGCTCGAACGCAAGCTCTCAGCCCGCACCAAGATGGTGATCGTCAACTCGCCAAACAATCCGTCCGGCGCGATGTATCCGGCGTCATTGATCGAGTCCCTGGCCGACTTGTTGCGCCGCAAGTCGACGGAGTTCGGGACCGAGATCTTCCTCGTCAGCGACGAGCCCTACCGCAAGATCCTGTTCGACGAGCACTCCTACCCGTTCCCACAGCTTGCCTACGAGCGGACGATCACGGTGACGTCGCACGCCAAGGATCTTGCCCTGCCCGGCAACCGAATCGGGTACATCGCCGTTCATCCGGACTACGACGACGGCGGAGAGTTGATGAACGCACTGATCTTCTGCAACCGGGTTCTTGGCTTCGTCAACGCGCCGGCGATCATGCAGCATCTCGTCCGCAATCTCCAGACCGTGACGATCGACACGACCGACTACCAGCGCAAGCGCGACTACCTGTACGACGTGCTCACCTCGTCTGGCTATGAGGTGCGCAAGCCTGAGGGCGCGTTCTACATGTTCCCCAGGTCGCCGGTCGAGGACGAGATGAAGCTCGTCGCCGCGTTGCAGCGTCAGGGCGTCCTCGTCGTGCCCGGCCGCGGCTTCGGCATGGAGGGTTACTTCCGCATCTCCTACTGCGTCGAGCAGCGGGAGCTGGAAGGGGCCGCGCCCGGTTTCGCCGCCGCGATGTCGGAGTTGACAGGCGCATAGGGGGAGCACTACCCGGCTCGACGCGCCATGTAAGCTGAGACCGGTCGGCCCCATCGTCTAGAGGCCTAGGACGCCAGCCTTTCAAGCTGGTAGCACGGGTTCGAATCCCGTTGGGGCCACCATCACCGGTCGAGCGGCGAACACCCTCCACGAGAGCGGGCAGATAGCTGTTCGTCGGGCTGTCGCGGAGCCCCTCGATCTTGAAGCCCGAGCTCCGTACCCGGATTGACGATGAACATCCAATCGCTCCGCCGTCTCTTCGCCGGGTTGATCACCGTGTTGGCTGCACCGGTCGTCTCTCTGTTTCCCCGGGAGGTCACCCTCCGTCTGTTGGAGCGAAATGTCGCTCGACGCCAGGGACGCGATGCTCTGGCCGACCTGCCGGATGGCCTGCATGTCCTGCTCTGTGGAGCCGGCGGGCCGCTGACCGACGTCAAGCGTTCGGGTCCATGCATGGCCGTGCAGGCGGGAACGCACCTCTACATCATCGACGCCGGAACCAACGGCGCGCGCAACCTAGGCCGTTTCGCGGTCAACGTCGGTCGGGTCGAGGCCGTGTTGCTGACTCACGCCCACTCGGACCACATCGACGGCCTGGGCGAACTCGGCATCCTGCGTTGGGTAGGCAGCGGCAGCGACCGTCCGCTACCGGTTCATGGTCCACCCGTGGTTGGCGATGTCGTGGCCGGATTCAATCAGGCCTACCGGGCCGACTTCGGCTACCGGACCGCGCATCATGGGTCGGACATTGTGCCGCCGAGTGGCGGCGGGCTGGACGCCGCCCCGTTTCCGCTGCCGGCCGACGCTGAGCTCCATACTGTGCTGGAGACGGACGACGGTGTTCGCGTCAGCGCCTTCTCCGTGTCGCATGCCCCCGTCTGTGAGGCCGTGGGCTATCGCATCGACTATCGGGGCCGCTCCATCGTGGTGAGTGGCGACACTACCTATTCGCCGAACCTGATCCGCCACGCTCGCGGCGTCGACCTGCTCGTGCACGAGGCGCTGGCCACCACGCTAACCGAACGGCTCGCCGTCGCTGTAGAGTCGGTCGGCAACCGACGAACGGCCAAAGTGCTGCGCGACGTGCCGTCGTACCACACCACGCCGGTGCAGGCGGCGCAGGCTGCCGCCGAGTCCGGCGCGACGCAGATGCTGCTCTATCACATCGTCCCGCCGCTGCCGACCTCCGCCCTGGAGAGGGTCTTCCTCCACGGCGTCGCCGATGTCTACGACGGCAAAGTCACTCTGGGCCAGGATGGCACCCTCATCTCGCTACCGGTCGAGCAGCGCTGAGCGGCCTTCAGCGCCGCGGGCTTCGCTGTTAGCCTGCGTCTCCGTGATCGGAGGCGACCATGCTGCGGCCGGGGCTGATCTGGCTGTCGAAACAGGAATGGGCAGAGCGCGGCGCCCGGGCGGCCGGGGTCGAGCGCCTGCTGGTGCGGCGCTTCGTCGCTGGCGACACGAGAACCGACGCGCTGGCGCTGGCTCAGGGGTTGTCGCAGACTACTGACGGCGTTCTCGGCGCGAATGCGAAGTTCTCATTCCTGGGCGAAGCCGTCACCGATCCGGCTGAGGCCGAGCAAGCGGTCGCCGAGTACTGTGCGCTGGCCGCCGCGATCGGCGATACAGCCGAGCTCGACGCGCGAATGGGAGTCAAGCCGACCCTGCTGGGTCTGGGTATCTCCTATCAGACGGCCGAGCGCGGGCTGCTGACCATCGTCGAGACGGCCGCCGAACACGGCGTGCGGGTCGAGCTCGATATGGAGGCATCCGACACCGTCGATGCGACGCTGGAGCTGTACCGCGCCGCGTCGGCGAAGTCGGAGTGGACCGGCGTAGCCCTGCAGTCTTATCTGCGGCGCACGCCGGACGACGCGCAGGCGCTGATCGATGAGGGCATTGCGCGGGTCCGTCTGGTCAAAGGCGCCTACAGCGAGCCCGGCCGCGTCGCCTACAGCGGGACTGACTCGATACGGCGGGCCTACACCGCGCTCCTGGAGCAGCTCTGGCGGGCCGGAGCCGACGTTGGCGTGGCCACGCACGACCCGGTACTGCATCGCGCGGCGCGGCGGCTGGCCAATGACCTGCCGAGCATCGGCTACTGGGAGTTCCAGATGCTCTACGGGGTACGGCCAGAGTTGGGCTCCGAAATGCGCTCGCGCGGCGAGCGGCTGCGCATGAGCATTCCCTACGGCGAACGCTGGTATCCCTATCTCATGCGCCGGATCGCCGAACGGCCTGCCAACGCGCTGTTTGCCCTCCGCGCCGTCGTCGGCCGCTAGCCGGCGCCGCACTGCCGGAACGAACGTGATTGTCGCCAAGATCTGGACCGACCCTCACATTCCATGGCCAAACCCGGACCAATGCCTCCAAAATCTGGACAGATCCGGACAAATCTGGACTTATCCGGACACCTGCAGCCCGAATCCCCCCAAAAGCTCTGAGGATCCGCCCAATCCCCCGGAATTCTCGCTCACCCCGGCCTCTTCTCTTCTCGCTCCGATCCTCCCACGCGCCCTGCCTGGCCGCCGGTCTGGCAGGCGCTACCGTGTGGTGACTAGGTGTTGTGTCCTGGCCGAAAGCAACGAGGCGGCGCCCTGCGCGGCGGACCGGGACTAGGGTCGGGAGTCCGATGACAACGAGCCCACCTGCACTCGTGGCGCCGGCGGAAGAGCGTCCGTTCCGCGCCTGGATCGACAGCCTGCTGGATTGCAACCCCAGCGATACTTACGTCATCGCCAGGATGTCGATCTGGGGACGTTGGATCCTCTGGGTCGTGGCGTTGGTCTATCTTCTCTCGCGTCCCGATTTCTCCGTCGCCGAGAACCCCACCCTAATCGTGCTGGTCGTGGCGCTCGCCGGAACCAACGCCGGCTTTCATTGGCGCCTACTCTCGAAGCGCAACATTACCTCGGCCTGGTTCTTGATCTTCAGTGCGATCGACGCCGCGGTGATCATGGCCGCCATCTGCACCGAGAGCGTCTTTCAGCCGTTCGTCTATCTGGGCCTCTTCCCAGCACTGGCGAGCGTGTCCGTCGCCTTCAGCTCGTTCATGTTCTGCGTTGTCTGGACAACGATGATCACCGCCGGGTACGCGGGAGCCACCCTGGGGGTGGCTACGGGCGCCGGTCTTCAGACGCCGGACACGGCAACCCTCGTGGCGCAGATCCTGATGATGTTCGCCGTGACCTTCGTCGTCAACATGGTGACCGGCTACGAACGTACCGAGCGGCTGAAGGCGCTCGAGCGTGAACAAGGCCTGCATCGCGAGCGGATTGAACTGTCGCAACGGATCCACGACACGGCCGCACAGTCGGCCTACATGATTGGGTTGGGTATCGACAACGCCCTGGTTCTGGCCGGCGATGACTCAACCGACCTGCGGCGGACCCTGGTCGCCACTTCCGACCTTTCCAAGTCGGCGATGTGGGAATTGCGTCAGCCGATCGACATGGGCCTCATCTATGAGGGACGGGAACTGACGGAGGTACTGGGCGCTCATGCACGCAATTTCACCACGGTAACCTCTGTACCAGCCAAGTTGGTGCAAGTCGGAAACGAGCCTCGATTGGAGCCGCAACAACGGGCCCGGATACTCTCGATCGCCCATAATGCCCTTACCAACGCCCATCGCCATGCCCATGCCTCATCAGTCACGATTGAGCTTGATTTCTCACCTGAGCGCATTCGCCTGTCAATCGTGGACGATGGCATCGGATTGCCCGAGGATTACCTGGTCCGTGGCCACGGATTCCGGAACATGCAGGCGGAGGCAGAGAGACTCGGCGGGATGCTCGACGTTCAGACGGGCGACCGTGCCGCCGGTACGAAGGTGACTTGCCTGATCCCATATCAAAGCGCGTGAACAGGTAGATGCAATGACGACAACCAAGCCGATTCGAGTGATGATCGTCGACGACCACGCGATCGTCAGGGACGGTCTGCAGGAAGTGCTGAAGCAGGCCGGTGACATGACCGTGGTCGGACAGGCCGTCGACGGAGTTGAAGCGCTCCGGGTTGCGCGCGAGGTGGCGCCTGACGTCGTGGTGATGGACCTGATCATGCCGAACAAGGATGGTGTGGAGGCGTGCAGCGAGATCATGGAAGCGTTGCCCCGGACCCGCGTGTTGGTCCTGACCGCTGCGACTGCCGACGAGGCGATCATGAATGCCCTGGCCGCCGGCGCGACCGGCTACCTGCAGAAGTACTCAGGCCGCGATGACCTGCTGGCCGCGGTGCGTGACGCGGCCGCCGGCCGGTCGAGGATCCCCGTCGACATGGTCAGGCGGGCGCTGGATTCCGTGCGCGAAGCTCCAGTTCGTAGCGGCGATAGCCCCGCGGCCGTTCTGACTGCCCGTGAGCGGGATGTGCTCACACTCTTCGCTCAGGGCAATTCATATGCGCAGGTGGCTGAGGTCATCGGCAACAGCCCGATTACGGTGCGGAACACGATCTACCGGATCGAGCAGAAGCTCGGCGTCGCGACCAAGCAGGAGATCGTGGTTTGGGCCGTGCGTCATGGGCTGCTCGATAAGGACGAAGACTCAAGCCAGCCAGTCTGAGACGGCCGATCCCCGGAACCGGCTAGCCGGAGGTCCAGTAGTCCTGGTCCGCCGGGAAGACGGTTGACGTCCGGGTGATCTCAATCTCGCCATCGAGCGTATCGGCGGCCGCCGACCAGACGGCATAGTGCGGAGCCGCCCGATGGGCGTCGAGCGCGGCCTCGTTCTCGTAGACCTCGTAGAAGTAGTAGGTCAGGTCGTCGGACGCGTCCTGGAGCACGTTGAAGCGGAAGCAGCCCGGCTCATCGCGCTCCGAACCGAGGCAGTCGACCTCGATCGCATTGAGGAACTTCTCGCGCCCCTCCGGCTTGACTTTAACCTTGACCCAGATGGCGATGTTGCTCATGCGCCGCGCTCCCGTCTTCTTGTCTCGGTGTTCCGGCGGTCAGGCTACCCCCTGGGTAGTAGCTTGTCTCTGGCGACTGTCGCAACGAAAGGTGGACCTCGTGAGCAAGCTCTCCGAAGACCGACGCATCGACCCCAGGCTGAAGGCGTTGTTCGGCGAGTTCGATCTCCCTGCTCAACCGAGTGCGGCGAGCCGTGAGGAGATCCTCGAGCGCGCCAACAGCGATGAAGCGAAGGCGATGCGGGAAGGCCTGACCGCCTTTTTCGCCCTCTGCGACACGGAAGAGATCGCGCCGTCGAACGGGCTCAGGATCACGACCGAGACCTTCACTTCATCGCCGGACGGCAACACGATCAACATCCAGCTAATCAGGCCTGAGTCGGACGAACCGCTGCCCGGCGTCTACTACATCCACGGTGGCGGAATGGCCTCGATGTCGTGCTACGACCCCAACTACAAGGCCTGGGGCCGGATTATCGCCCAGTGCGGCGTCGCGGTGGCGATGGTCGATTTCCGCAACTGCGTGACGCCGTCGTCCGCGCCCGAGGTCGCACCTTATCCGGCGGGGTTGAACGACTGCGTCGCCGGCCTGAAATGGGTGTCCGAGAATGCGGAGTCGCTGGGCATCGACGCCTCGCGGATCATCATCGCCGGCGAGAGCGGCGGTGGAAACCTGACCCTGGCGACGGGAATGAAGCTGCTGCGCGACGGCGACATCGGTCTGGTCCAGGGTCGCTACGCGCTCTGCCCGTACATCGCGGGAAGCTGGCCGCGGGACGATCTGCCCTCGACGATCGAGAACAACGGCATTCTGCTGGATCTGCACAACAACCAGGGCGCGATGGGCTACGGGATCGAAGCATTTGAAGCCGAAGACCCGCTGGCCTGGCCGCTGTTCGCGTCGACGGAGGATGTGATTGGTCTGCCGATGACCGTGATCTCGGTGAACGAGTGCGATCCGCTGAGAGACGAGGGCATTGCCTACTACCGCCTGCTGCTGGAGTCGGGCGTGCCGGCTCGTTGCCGTCAGGTGATGGGCACGATCCACGGCACCGAGGTCTTCCCCATGGCCTGCCCGGATGTGTCGAGGGACACGGCCAGGGATCTCGCGGCGCTGGCGATAGGCAACTGAACGTCGCCAGAAGGCGCTAGAACGGCTTGTCGCCTTTGACCGTGACCCGGATACCGCTGCGCGACTCGGGGTAGTAGTCCCAGATCGCCATGTGCTGCGTGCAGCGATTGTCCCACAGGGCGACCGAGTTGGCCTGCCACTGGAAGCGGCACTGGAAATTGACGTTCTTGACGTGCTCGAAGAGGAAGGCGAGGATCGCGTCGCTCTCCTCGATGGGCAGCTCAACGATGCGCCGGGTGAAGCTGGAATTGACGAAGAGCGCCTTACGGCCGGTGACGGGATGGGTGCGCGCGATCGGGTGGACGGAGCGCGGCGATTCCCGTTGCGGCTTGTGGTCTCCGTACTGCCCGGAATAGTCGGAGGCGTGCAACGCCGTCAGCGGCTCGAGCAAGGTTTGCATCTGCTGCGAGAGGCCGTCCCAGGCCGCGTACATGTTCGACCAACACGTGTCGCCGCCCTGCGTTGGGATGCTGTGAATGTGCAGGATCGAGGCCATCGGCGGCTCTTCGTCGGCTGACACGTCGGAGTGCCAGCGTTCGCCGTTGTTGCGGAATGAGTCCTTGTCGGTGTGAATCCGCATCAGCTCGGGGTTGCCGTGCTCGTAGGGCGCGGCTGGGTGGATGTGCAGGTCGCCAAACATCCTGCCGAACGTCAAGTGCTGATCCGGCGTCATCGCCTGGTCGCGGAAGAAGAGAACGAGGTGCTCCATCCAGGCGTCGTAGATGAACTGGAAGGTTTCCTCGTCGATCGGTTGGGTCAGGTCGACGCCGTGGACCGTGGCACCGATCGTCGGAGTTAGTGGTTCGATCCTGATGGCGGAAGTTGTCATGAGCTACCTCTGCGTTGGCAATGCCTGTTGAGAGGAAGATAGCGCCGAGTAGCGTCGCGCTCCTGCTGCCAACCTGCGCGATACTCAGGAGAGCGCTTGGAGCCAACGATGCCTGAACAGAACAGTGAACGAGAAGCGGTCTGGCAACCCGAGATCGCGCAGATCGCGCGGCGGCGCGAGATGGCTCGCGAAATGGGCGGCGCCGATCGGGTGCAGGAACAGCACGAACGCGGCAACCTGACGGTCCGCGAGCGGATCGATCTCCTCACGGATGACGGATCTTTCCGCGAGCGAGGCGTCCTGTCGGGCGCGGGCTACTACGACGACTCGGGAGAGCTGGTGGGCTTCCATCCCTCAGCCACGGTCACTGGCACGGCGAAGATCGGTGGTCGGCCCGTCGCCATATCCGGTGGTGATTTCACGTCGCGACCACGCAGCGGGTCGGCCGCCGAGCGCAGCCACGGGGGCAAGGTTCGGATCCATAGCGGCGGCGACAAGTCGGGGCACATCGAGTCGCTGGCGATCGAGATGAAGATCCCAATGATTCGCCTGATCGACGGCTTCGGCGCAGATATTCGCGCGACCGCCGAGATGGGCCGCACCTACCTGCCTGAACTGTTCTGGCCGCAGCGCTGGGGCAAGCTCATGGCTGAGGTGCCCGTCGTCTCCGCCGCGCTGGGATCTGTCGCGGGTCTGCCGGCGGCCGAGGTGCCGGCCTCGCACTTCTCCGTGATGGTGCGGGGCACATCGCAGGTCTTCGCTGGCGGGCCGCCGCTGGTCGAGCGGTCAATGGGCGAGAAGCTGACCAAGGAGGAACTGGGCGGCTACGAGGTACACGCGCGCAGCAGCGGCGTGGTCGACAACGACGCCGCCGACGAGACCGACGCGATCGTACAGATACAGCGATTCCTCTCTTATCTGCCGACGAACGTGCATCAACTGCCTCCAGTTGTCGATTGCAATGACCCGGTCGATCGGCAGGATGACCGGCTCGCGTCAGTGGTACCGAAGCACCGAAACCGCGGCTACAACGTGCGGCGGATGCTGGAGATGGTCGTCGACCTGGGATCCTTCTTTGAGATCGGTCGCTACTTCGGACGATCGCAGGTGACCGGCCTGGCCCGAATCGGCGGGATGCCGATCGGCGTACTGGCCAACGATCCGATGCACTACGGAGGCGCGATGGGCGCAAAGGAGGCCCGCAAGTTCGAGAAGTTCGTCGACCTCTGCGATGTCTTCCACCTGCCGATCGTGAACTTCGCCGATCAACCGGGCTTCCTCATCGGTCGCCCCGGCGAGGGCGCCGGCACCCTACGAGCCGGGGTCAGGGCCGCCGCAGCGATCAACGACTCCCAGATGCCCTGGGCGACGGTGGTGGTGCGCCGGCTCTATGGAGTCGCCGGCGGAGCGCACCAGGACTTCAGTCGCTTCTGCTTCCGCTTCGCCTGGCCCTCGGGCGAGTGGGGCTCACTACCGATCGAGGGTGGCGTTGCAGCGGCATATCGGCGCGAGATCGAAGCGGCCGAAGATCCAATCGCGCATCGTACGGCGATCGAGGAGCGATTGATCGCCCTGCGCGACCCCTTCGCGGCCGCGGAGGCGTTCGCGGTCGAGGACATTGTCGATCCACGAGAGACGCGCCCAATGCTCGCAGAGTGGCTCCAGATGGCATATGAGACCGAGTTGCCGAATCAGCTGGGCGTTCGGGTGAGGTATGGGATGCGTCCCTAGGCGATCGCACACCTCGCTGTCTCTGGTGAGGTCTCGCGTCCGCAATCCGTTATCTTTGGAGCGCAAACCAGAGCGTTGGTGAAGGGAACGATCATGGCACTTGGCGGCTTTGCAGATCGGGTGGCTCGGGTCAATCTGACCGACCGCAGCGTGTCCTACGAAGGCATCAACGAGGACGACGCGCGCAAGTACATCGGCGCTCGCGGACTGGGGGTCAAGTATCTGCTCGACAACGGTCCGGAGACCGATCCGACTTCGCCAGACAACATGCTGGCTTTGGTCAACGGTCCGATGACCGGCACCGAGGTGACCATGTCCGGACGCCTGGCGTTCGTGACCAAATCGCCGCTAACCGGGACGGTGACCGACTCGCACATGGGGGGCTGGTCGGCGGCGAGGCTTCGCTGGGCCGGCTTCGATGCGTTGCTGATCACGGGCAAGGCAGACTCGCCGGTCTATCTCGAGGTCGAGAACGGCGAAGTCGAGATCAAGGACGCCTCTGAGATCTGGGGTAAGGGCATCCACGACACCGTCGCGCATTTCGGCTCCGACAGCGGCAACAAGACCGATGTGTCGGTCATGTCGATCGGTCAGGCCGGTGAGAATGGCGTGCTCTTCGCTTCGTTCCTCAACGAGGACGACCGCGCGGCCGGCCGCGGCGGTACCGGCGCGGTGGCCGGGATGAAGAATCTCAAGTGCGTGGTCGTACGCGGCACCCGCGATGGTCGCTGGCGGCCGGAGCAGGGCGAGGCGCGGCAGAAGTTCCGCGAGGCGCAGGGACAGCACCTCAAGCTGATCATGGAGTCGCCGGTCACGGCGCCTTCTTCCGTCAACGACGACGGCACGCTCAAGGACGGCTCGGGAGCGCTCTCCGCATTCGGGACCAACGTACTGATGAACGCGGTCAACTCGATCGGCGGTCTGGGCACCAAGAACTCGCAGTTGACCCAGACCACTCCCGATGCAGCCAACGCTGTATCGGGCGAGCGAATGCGTGACGATTTCCTCACCGCCGAGCCAACCTGTCACGCCTGCCCGGTGGCCTGCAAGAAGGAAGTCGAGATCACCGAGGGTCCGCATGCCGGCCTCAAGATGGAGTCGTTCGAGTATGAGCCGGCTTGGTCGCTGGGCGCGAACTGCGGAAACGACGACCCGGCCGTGATCGCCAAGGTCATCGACCAGTGCAACGACTACGGCATGGACGCCATTGAGATCGGCAACGTGATCTCGATGTATATGGAGGCCTCGGAGCGCGGCTACGTCGACACCCCGCTCGACTGGGGCGACGGCGCTGGCATGGTCCGCGTGACCGACGAGATGGCGATGGGTTCGTCCTCGATCGGCCAGACGTTGGGTCAGGGCACGGCCAAGGCAGCCGCCGCTTGGGGACACTCGGAGATCTCGATGACCGTCAAGGGCCAGGCAGTGCCGGCCTACGACCCACGAGGGATCAAGGGCGAGGGCCTGGGCTACGCCACCTCCAACCGCGGCGCCTGCCACCTGCGCGGCTACACGCCGGCCTCCGAGCTGCTCGGCATCCCGGTCAAGACCGATCCGCTCGACTGGGACGGTAAGGGTCCGCTGCTCAAGATCTTCCAGGACCTGCACGCCTTCTCCGACTCGCTCGACCTCTGCAAATTCTCCGCTTTCGCGGTTGGCGCCCCCGAGTACGCGGCGCTCTACGAAACCGTCGTCGGCCTGCCGATGTCCGAAGAGGACGTCATGGTCGCCGGCGAGCGGATCTACAACCTCGAACGCCACTTCAACAATCTGGCGGGCTTCGATGGCAGTGACGACTCGTTGCCCGATCGCTTCCTGACCGAGCCCGCGAGCGGACCGGCGGAGGGCCACATCTGTGAACTCGACCAGATGAAGGAGCAGTACTACGAGGCGCGCGGCTGGGACGACGGCGTCGTCGGCGACGCCAAGCTGCGCGAACTCGAGATCATCTCCTAGCTCCAGCCGGAGAGCTGATGATCATACGGTTCTACGCGACGCTGCGACCGCTGGTGGGCGGTCGCAGCGTTGATCTGTCCGATCCCCCGGACACGGTCAGCGGGATCCTCGAACGTCTCGCCTGCGAGTACGAAGGGCTGTACGATCAGCTCTTCGACGAAGATGGCGCCGTACGCCGCTTCGTCGCGATCATGGTCGACGGCCGCGACATCCGCCACATCGACGGTCTGCAAAGCCGCGTCAGTCCCGAGAGCGAACTGGACATCTTCCCGCCGGTGGCGGGAGGTTGACTGGCCTGTACGCTCGGCTGATGCGCCTACTGAAGTATGACCTCCCGCGTCAGACCCTGATCGCGTTTCTGGCAGCCATGGCGGTGACCGCGGCTCTGGGTTGGCTGATTTCGGTGCTCGACCAGGTGACCGCCGAGGAGATCGCAAAAGCCGAGGTGCGGGGTGATCGCGAGGGCCGGATCGACGGATATGAAGCCGCGTTTGAGCGAGGACGATTAGACGGAGCTGGCCGCTCCGCGCTTGAGATTCGCGAACTGCTGGAGTCCGGCGATCCGCAGGACGGCTATCGCCGCGCGTACGACTTCTCCTGGAATGAGGCGATAGAGATCGCGCTCAATCGTGCCAAGCGGGACAAACTGGAGGTGGACTCCGCCTTCGAGGCGTGGGAGGCGTTGCGCCGATGAGCGAACGACGCCGTCTGGAAGGCTGGGGGACCGACGACCGTGAGCGGTCCTGGTGGCGACGCGGCCGCGATCCGATCGGTCGTCACACCATGGTGGCCTCAGTGCTGGGCGTGTTGTTGGCTGCGCTCATCGGCGCCACCCTCGATCCGTTCAACCTGCGCACGGCGGACGATCTCAGGCGGGCCGAACAGGCAGCCTACGAGCTCTCATACATCGAAGTGGAAACCGATGGCTACATGGACGGTTTGCCCTACGGCGAAGTGCAGCACCTGGGCGAGCGAATCGTGATTCGTGGAGAGGGCGAGAACGCGCCCTACGCCGAGCAGTTCCGCGCAGGCTGGACACAGGGTTGGAACGACGCCTTGGACGCGATGCGCGACGCCGCCAGTGCCGCGGAATTGCCGGAAGATTACACGGAATTCCGGGTCCTGGAGTCAATGCCGCGTCGGTGAGCCCCGTGTGTCTACCGGCTCACATCGAGGCCTCGGAGAGAAATCCCGCCGGCATACTCTGAGTCCATGACCAGAGTGCTCATCCTGGGTGCCAGCGGCTATGTCGGTGGACACCTCGCGCCACGGTTGGCGTCTGAAGGGTTCGAGGTCAGGGCGGCGGCCCGACGGATCGATGCATTGCACGCTCGCGGTTGGCAGGGGATCGAATGCGTCCGCGCGGACGCGCTGGACCCAGAATCCTTGCGTGAGGCGCTTGACGGTGTCGACATCACCTACTACCTCGTCCACTCGATGGCGTCAGGCAGAGACTTCTCCGAGCTCGATCGCCTCGCCGCTGCCAACTTCCGGGACGCAGCGGCTGAGTCTCGGCTCAACCGGATCATCTACCTCGGTGGCGTCCAGCCGACGAACGGCGCGTCTCCGCATCTGGCCTCGCGGCTGGAGACCGGCGAGGTTCTGCGCCGTGGCCAGACCCCCGTGACCGAGTTGCGCGCCGGGATCGTCGTCGGTCCGGGCTCGGCTGCCTTCGAAGTCATACGTGATCTGGTCTATCACCTGCCCCTGATGCTGGCCCCGCGCTGGGTCGGTTCCCGCAGCCAGCCGATCGCGCTTGATGACCTCCTGGACTACCTCGTCGGCCTGTTGCGTCTGGAGGACGACCGTAAGTCCCAAGTGTACGATGCCAGGGGACCCGAGACACTGACCTACGCCGACCTGCTGCGGCAGTTTGGCGAGGTGGTCGGACGCAGGGTTCGGATTGTCCCCTTACCCGTACTAACGCCAAGGCTGTCGTCGTATTGGCTTGACCTGGTCACCGCCGTGCCCGCGAATGTGGCGCGACCTCTGATCGATGGCCTCAAGCACGATCTGATCTCCGATGGTCCCGACGAGCTGCTCGGCCTGATCCCGATTCAACAACGGACATATGTGGATGCCGTCAACGACGCCCTCGCGGCCGAAGAGTCGTCGGAACTCACGGTTCGCTGGACCGAGGGAGGTTTTCGCTATCGGCGGCAACGCCACGACGTCTCGTGGTACGACAAGTCCGTACGTGTGACGGTCGCGAGTTCTCGATCCCAGGAACAGGTCTGGCGCGATATCAGCTCGATCGGCGCCGAGCGCGGCTGGTACTACGCCACCTGGATCTGGAAGCTGCGCGGGCTGATCGATCGTGCCGTCGGCGGCGTGGGTATGCGGCGTGGACGCCGCCATCCGACTGAGTTGCGGGTCGACGATCCGCTCGACTTCTGGCGCGTCGCGGCGGTCGAGCCGGGCCGCAGTCTGACACTCGTCGCCGAGATGAAACTGCCAGGCTCAGCCGTTCTGGAGCTGTCGGTTCAGGCTGATGGCACTGGCTCCGTAACGACGCTGCAGGCTCACTTTCACCCGGCTGGTGTTTGGGGCCTGCTCTACTGGTACGGGCTCTGGCCCATCCACATGGTGATGTTTCGACGCCTGGCTGAGATCCTGGCCGCCGGACCTAGGCGCCGCGCAGGCGCGGATCGAGCACATCGCGCAACGCGTCGCCCAACAGGTTGAAGCCCAGCACGATCAACATGATCGCTCCCCCGGCAAAGACGGTCTGCCAGGGGTGGAGGTCGAGTGAACCGCGCCCGGCCTGGACCATCTGACCCCAGCTGGGAATGCCCTGCGGTCCCGCGCCGA
>JAPPNI010000038.1:0-24883 GCA_028873865.1 Chloroflexota bacterium
CCGCAATTCAACCCGCCCCCACCCGGGCAACGCTCGGGGTTCCCGTTCTTTTTTTTTAAACATATTCAACCCCCCCGGCCGCCCCCGCCCGCTGCGCGGGGCACGCCAGGTTGGCGGCTGTCCTATGCCGTCAGGGGCGAGTGAGCTGGCCCGCCCCGATGTCTCCTCCGCCGTCATAGGCCCTCGGCAGACACCACAAGCTCTGGATCCGCCAGAAGGGGGATCAACGGGCTCCCCACCAGCGTGACCAACAGGACCAGGCGGACCGCGAGTCGTCCATAGCCCATCACCCGCCGATCAAAGTCTGCCTCGAGCAAGATTTCATCTCTTGAAGACGTCATGGGCGTAGCTCCGTCACGGTGCCTGGTTGGCGCGGGCTCGCGCTCGGTGCAACGATAGGCGAATCGCAATCCCGATCCGGCGATGGAGGACGAGATGGAATTCGGTATTCACCTGGTGCAGCAGAACACGACGATCGATGAGTGTCGCGAGCTCTGGCGTTGGGCCGACACGGCCGGATTCACCTGGGTCGATGTTTCTGACCATTTCTACGAGTCTCCGATGACGGAGAAGCGAGGTCCTTATCTGGAGTGTCTGGCCAGCCTCGCGGCGCTGGCCGTCGATACCGAACGCGTTCGCGTCGGCACTTGTGTCCTGGCGATGGATTACCGCCATCCGGCGGTCCTGGCCAATGCCCTGGCGACGATCGACCACCTCTCCGGAGGGCGACTGGACGCCGGTCTAGGGGCGGGTTGGAATGTCCAGGAGTACTCGGCGTACGGGATTCCCTTTGAGCGGATCGGTAAGCGGCTCGATCGCCTGGAAGAGGGCATCCATGTGCTTCGCGCGCTCTGGGAGGAGCCCGAGGCTAGCTATGCCGGCGAGTACTTCCAACTCAACGATGCCCTCTGCGAGCCGAAACCGTTGCAGGATCGGGTGCCCATCTGGATCGGCGGCGTCGGCGAGCGGCGGACACTGCAGCTGGTGGCTCGCTACGCCGAAGGCTGGAATGCCCCATACCTCAACATTGAAGACTGGCAGCGACTCTCCAGCGTGCTCAATGAGTGGTGCGAACGGGTCGGTCGCGATCCGTCCGAAATCCAGCGCGACGTCAATCTCTCGTTCCACCTCGCCTCCGACGAGTCGGACCGCGCCAGGGCGCAGGCTCACTTCGAGGAGGTGTTCGGTCCGGCTGGTGACGCGTTTCGCCAACGCGGTGCGATCGTCGGTACGCCCTCGGAGGCAATCGATCTGCTCACGCCGTATGCGGAGGCAGGGGTCGATCGCGTCAACATCACCCTGAGGCCGCCCTGGAAGTGGGATGCGTTGCGCGCCTTCAGCAGCGACGTAGTCGGCCGGTTCTGAACGGATCGCAGCCGACGAGCTCGGACCGACCCTGACGATAAACTGCCAGCGGACCATGTCCGACCTTGCGTCCGACTGAGAGGCACAGCATGCCGGTAGACCAGACTCGCGAATCGTGGAAGCCCGGCCAGGACTGGCAGGGCGCGATCGAGGAAATCAACTACATCAAGGAACTCGCCCAGGAGATGGGCGGCGAGTACGGCGTCGCCCGTCAGCACCGCGGCGGCCGCTACACGATCCGCGAGCGAATCGACAAGTTCCTCGACGCCGACTCGTTCTTCGAGGCCGGGCCTCTGGTCGGCGGCTACGAGTACGACGAGAACGGCGACCTGCGCGAGTTCACGCCCGGTGCGTTCGTCATGGGCATGGGCCAAATAGATGGGCGCAACATCGTCATTGGCGGCGACGACTTCACCATCTCCGGCGGCTCGCCGCACAATGTCTCCAAGGGCGCGTCGCAGTTCGCCACGCCCCTGGCCTCGCAGTACGGCCTGCCGTACGTGCAGCTCATCGAGGGCGTCGGCCACAGCGCCAAGCGCGATGAGGAAGAGGGCCGTATGGCCCTGCCCGGCGGTCAGACCTGGTGGCGGCATATCAACCTGCTGAACAAGGTGCCGGTCGCCTCGGGAATCATGGGCTCCGTCGCGGGCGCGCCGGCGGCCTTTGCCCTGCTCTCCCACTTCACCGTGATGATCAAAGGCCAGTCGCAGATCTTCCCCTCGGGCCCACCCGTGGTCCGACGCGCGATCGGCGAGACCTTCAATAAGGAGGAACTCGGCGGCTCCGGCGTCCATGTCTACAAAAGCGGCCAGGTCGACAACGAGGCGGAGGACGAAGAGGACGCGTTCGACCAGATCAAGAAGTTCCTCTCCTACCTGCCCGACACGACCAACGACGTCACCGAGCGCATCCACAACGGCGACGACCCGAACCGCCGCGTGGAGGAGTTGCTGCGAATCATTCCCGAGAACCGCAAACGCGGCTACAACCCGCGCAAGCTGGTCAAGCTGGTCGTCGACAACGGCGAGTTCTTCGAGATGCGGCCGCACTGGGGCGGCGCGATCATCACCGGTTTCGCCCGAGTCGGCGGCTATGCCGTCGGTGTCGTCGCCAGCGATCCCTACGTGATGGCCGGCGCGATGAATGGCGACGCGGCCGATAAGTTCACCCACTTCGTCGACCTCTGCGACGGCTTCAACTTGCCCATGCTGATCTTCCTCGACATGCCCGGCTTCATGCTCGGATCCCAGGCCGAGCTCAACCAGACCATGCGGCGCGGAACGCGTGCGTTGATCGCCGCCTACGAGGCGGACGTGCCTAAGGTCGAGTTCAACATCCGCAAGAGCTACGGCGTCGCCGCCGACGCGCCCAACAGCATGGGCGAGCCCGGCGGAGTCAACATGCGCTTCGGCTGGCCCGCGGGCGAGTGGGGCGGCATCCCGATCGAAGGCGGCGTCGCCGCAGCCTACCGGCGGGAGATCGAATCGGCAGAGGATCCCGAGGCCCACCGAGAGATGATCGAAAACCGCCTGCTGCGTCTCAGGAGCCCGATGAAGGCAGCCCACAACTTCGACGTGATCGATCTCATCGATCCCAGAGACACCCGCCGTATCGCCTTCCGCTTCATCGACGCCGCCCAGCCAATGCTCAAACGCTTGGCCCAGCGCCCAAAGCGCATCATCCGCCCGTAGGCGGGATGGACGCCGACAGATTCGGCTAGTCGGCCAGGCCCAGTCTCTCCGCCAGCCCGATCCGCTGGATCTTCCCCGTCGCGCCCTTCGGAATTTCGTCGAGAATCACGACCCGCCTCGGCGTCTTGAAATCGGCGACCCGCTCGCCAACGAACCGTCGGATCGCCCGTTCATCCGATTCCTCACCATCGCGCAGAACGACGGCCGCTGCGACCTCTTCACCCAACCGGTCGTGCGGCATCGCGAAGGTCACCGCCTGTGCCACGGCCGGATGCTGCAACAGCGCTTCATCCACCTCGCGCGGTGAGATCTTCTCGCCGCCCCGATTGATGATCTCCTTCAGTCGTCCCGTGATCGTCAGGTACCCGTCATCGTCCAGCACGCCCTGGTCGCCGGTGCGGAACCAGCCCCGGGTGTAGGCGGTCGCGTTGGCCTCAGGATTGTTGCGGTAACCGTCGGTCACGTTGGCGCCGCGAATCACGACCTCTCCGCGCTGGCCCATCGCCAGCAGTGCGCCGTCCTCGTCCATGATCGCGATCTCGGGACCGGCCGGCAGTCCCACGCTACCGGGCTTGCGCTTCAGCGGAGGCAGCGGATTCGAACTCATCTGGTGCGCTGCCTCGGTCATGCCGTAGGACTCGATCACTGGCGCCTCAAACGTCTCCTCCAGCTCTGCCATCACGGTCGGAGGCAGCGAGGATGACGAAGACCGGATGAGGCGCAAACTCGTCTCGGCCAGCACGTCGGCGTTGCGCGAGGCGCGTGTCAGGATCAGCTGGTGCATGGTCGGTACGGCCGTGTACCAGGACGGCTTCGCTTCCCTCAGCCAGCCGAAGACCTGCATGGCGTTGAAGCCCGGCGAGCACCAGGTGCAGCCGCCCGCGCCGACGCTGGCCAGGATGCCTGCCATCACGCCGTGAATGTGAAACAACGGCATGATATTGAGGCAGCGATCCTCTGAGGTGAGATCGAGCGTGTTGCGGATGTTGTGCGCCGTCGCAGTCAGGTTGCGCTGACGCAGTGGCACGATCTTGGGCCGCGATGTCGTACCTGAGGTGTGCAGGACGAGTCCGACGTCATCGGCTCCAGCCTCGCCTGGACGTTCAGCGGCGCCGCTGATCTCAGCCGACAGGCTGAAGACTCCGGCCGCTCCCTCGGACTCCGGGTGCAGTTCAAGGAGCGGAATGTTGAGGCGCTGCGCGACCTCGCGGACAGGCGAATCGACACCCTCCTGGACCACGACCGCTTTCGCTTCGAGGTCCTCGAGATAAAACTCGAACTCGTCGGCGCGGTAGCCGGGATTGAGCGGCGCTGCCGTTGCGGCGTTGGCCACGCCGAGGAACGCGGCCGCCATCTCGGCGCCATTGGGCAGCACGATCGCGATGCCGTCCTCGCGTCCGAGCCCGAAACTGTTGAGTTGCTCCCCGGTCTGTGTGATCTGGTCGCGGAGACCGTCAAAGGTCAGATCCGGCCGTCCCGGAGAGCCGAGCGCGGAGGCGTCGCCGTCCAACGGCGAGAGCAGTTCGGAAATCGTCTTGGCATCAGAGTTTGGCTGGGTCACTGGATCTCCCGACGAGGCAATAGCGGCGCGGACGACCGATCAAATGCGCCACACGGGTTACAGCGTATTGTCAGTCCCCCGACGGAACTGACAAGGCCGCTGCGTATACTCGAATTGGAGAGGTGTCCGAGTGGCCGAAGGAGCCGATCTCGAAAATCGGTAGGTGCGGCGACGTGCCTCGTGGGTTCGAATCCCACCCTCTCCGCCAGATTCTGACTCGGCCATCGTCTCCGGAGAGGTGCTGGAGTGGACGATCAGGCACGCCTGGAAAGCGTGTAGGGCTGCAAGGCCCTCGTGGGTTCGAATCCCACCCTCTCCGCCAGCTACGCAACCCGACTACTTCGTCAACGCCAGGAACTGCTGGATCAGCGGCACGATGATCTCCGGCGCATCCTCCTGGCAGAAGTGACCGGCGTTGGGCAGGATCGTGACCGGCGCATCCGGATAGAGCGCCTGGAAGCCGCCGATGGCCCGCTCCGGATCGATCGCATGGTCCTGCATTCCCTCGACCATCATCGCCGGCATCGACGCCAGCTCCGGCACGTTGGCGATCTCTTCGAAGACGAAATCGCGGATCCGGCCGAGGTACGCGTCGAGCGGGAACTCGATCGCTCCGATGCATGACTCCTTGTCGGGGAAGGGCGCCGAGTAGGCGCGGATCCAGGCGTCGTCGACGGCCTCGGAGTTCTCAAACCCGACGATCTTCATCACGCTGAGCACATTGCTGCCCAGGTTACCCAGCGTCTCGTGCAGCGTGCCCGCCTCATGGTGCTTGCCGATCCACTGGAACCACGGAGTCACCGGCGCGTTCGGAGGCTCCCGCCGGGAGCCGGGAATGACCGTGTTCAGGACGCACATCCGCTTGACCCGATCGAGGTGCCGCACGGCGTACTGTGAACCCATCGGACCGCCCCAGTCCTGCATCACGAAGGTGATGTCGCTCAGGTCGAGCTCCTCGACCAGCGCGGCCAGGTTCCCGACGTGCGTCCGCAGCGTGTACTCCCGATCCTGCGGCGTCTCGCTCTTGCCGAAGCCCATGTGGTCGGGCACGATCACGCGATTCCTCTCCGACAGGCCGGGGATGAAGTTGCGGTACAGATACCCCCAAGTCGGCTCCCCATGCAGCAAGACCAGAGGCTCCCCCTCGCCCTCATCCACATAGTGCATCCGAAATCCGGGCGCATCAGTGAAATGCGGCTCAAAGGGGAACGTGCCGTCGAAGCTCTCTTCTGCAGGAATCATGGTCGAACTCGCTTCCCAGCTGCGTAGAGCGGAAGACGGAGGCCATGCTAGCGGGGCAATCGGCGGTCACGATGCAGCACTCTTCATTGACGAATAGCGAATGGTCGTTCTATTGTTGGCTCTGTGGATAACGTGGACAACGGAGGCTGCGATGCAACGCTCTGCGATCGAATGGACCGAGGCAACCTGGAATCCAGTCACCGGCTGCACCCAGATCAGTCCCGGCTGCGCGCACTGCTATGCCTTGACGTTCGCTGAACGATTCCGCGGCGTCCCTGGACACCCGTACGAGAACGGATTCGACCTGCAATTGAGGCGGGAGCGTCTGGAACAACCCCTGCGCTGGAAGAAGCCGCGGTCGATCTTCGTCAACTCGATGAGCGACCTGTTCCATCCAGACGTTCCGGGGGCGTACATCCAGCAGGTGTTCGAAGTCATGGAGGAGGCATCCCATCACCGGTTCCAGGTGCTCACGAAGCGCTCTGAGCGGCTGGGAGAGCTTGCTCCCTCGCTGCCTTGGCCGTCCAATGTGTGGATGGGCGTGTCAGTCGAGAATCAGCGGTTTGCTTCCAGGGTCGACGATCTGCGCGAGATACCTGCGAAGGTGAGATTCCTCTCATGTGAGCCGCTACTCGGAGCGCTAGACCTCGATCTACACGGGATCCACTGGGTGATAGCTGGCGGGGAGAGCGGACCAAGGGCCCGTGCGATGGATCCGAACTGGGTTCGCAGCGTGCGCGACCAGTGCGCAGGTGCTGGCGTCCCATTCTTCTTCAAGCAATGGGGTGCCTATGACAACATGGGACGCCGAGTAGGAAAGAAGCAGGCAGGTCGCTGCCTCGACGGCAACTACTTCAACGCGATTCCTCAAGGAGTCGATGATGGAGTATGAAGGCAAGTCCTATGGAAGCGGAGCGACCGTCGAAAAGCTCGACGCGCACAGTCGTTATGCCGACGCCTACACCAATGCGTTGCTCCACCAGCCGAGCAGGGACAATCTCTTCACACTCCACTACGTTGATGCATTCGCTGGCCGAGGCGAAGTACATCTTCCTGGGAGCGCGGAGATTGTTCCAGGTTCAGCGCTGCAAGCACTAGAAGTCGACAATCGCCCGTTTGACCGGCTGCTGTTCATCGATTCTGACCAGCAGAACTGCGACAGGCTCTCTGGGTTGATTGATGAACGCGGAGACAGATTCCGATCGACGGTTTTGCATGGTGACGCCAACCTCGAGCTTCGCAACTTTTGCTCGTGGCTCGGAGGGTCTCAAGGAAGAATGGACCGAGCGTTCATATTCGCTGATCCTTACGCGATGCAGGTCGAGTGGGAGACGGTGAAGGCCATCGCAGCGACCAAGAGAGCCGACTTGCTGATGTTGTTCCCGCTCATGTCTTTGAGACGCAATCTCAAGCGAGACGATTGGCCTACGCCTGAGCACCAGGTCGCATTGAATCGGTTCTTTGGCGGCGATTCCTGGAAGAGCCTCTATTCGACAGGAGGAAACACCGTGGTGAGAGAAGGCGGAGATCGGGAGATCGTCGATGTCTACGTAGAGCGAATGAGAGAAGAGTTCGCGGAGGTCGTCGACCCGCGTCGCACTCTTGGCAGTGCCAGTGATGGTTCCCTTTTCACGATGGTCTTTGGCGCTTCCAATCCCGATGCTGCGCAACTCGCCGCACGCATCGCCAGAGGAGTGTTCAATGCTGCCAGTGGAATTCAGGGCCGCATGAGGCTCAAGTAGATGGCTGCCTAGACCTAGTCGCCCCGACGAGTCCGCTCGAACTTCTCGCGCTGCTCCGCCTCAGCTTGGGCTGCCGCGATATCTCCCGCGACCTTCGCCTGCTCCCACTGATCCTTGTTGTCATCACCACTCATCACCCGCCCGACGAGCGCGGCGATCACTCCGAGGAACAGGCCCCAGCGCAGACCTCTCCAGAACCCCATCTCAACTGCCTCTCTGGCGGAAGTTGCCGCTCAGGACGTCGAACATCCTCTGGATCCTCGAGGCGGTGGCGTAAGCGCGAATCACCGGTTCGGCCGCCGAATCGCCCAGGTATTCGGCCGTTCCCTTGACGCTCTTCACCGTCTCCTGTGCGCTCTCCAGCAGCGGCGGGACGCCTTCCTGGAAGGTCTTGCGGGCCGCGCGGAGCAGGCGGAACGAGAGGAAACCGACGACGATCGTGGCCAGGATCATCACGACCAGAGCGATCACGCTGAGCAGCCCGGCGACGATGATGACGATGTCGCGTATATCGGTGATCGTGCTCAGCGGCATGAGGTGAGCGTAGCCTACGCAGCCGATTCCACAGTGCCTCCGCCGAGCACGCGGTCGTCCTCGTAGAAGACGGCGGCCTGTCCCGGCGCGACGGCTCTGGCCGGTTCGTCAAGGATCAGGCTGTTGCCGCTCAGTACAGCCGGCAGCGGCGCCGAGCGGTAACGCAACTGCACCTCGAAGCGGTCAACCGGTTCGGACTGCCAGCGCACATCCGACAGCTCGATCCGTTCGACCAACAGGTCGTCGGCGCTGCCAATCGTGACGACGTTCGTCGCGGCGTCAATTCCCGTCACGAACCGCCGCTCACCACCGCCGCCGATCTGCAGACCCTTGCGCTGACCGATCGTGAAGTGCTGGATGCCTTGGTGACGCCCGACCTCCTGGCCCTCGGTGTCAAGCAACAGACCCGGCCGGTCGGCGACCTGAGCGCCAACCACGGCCCGGTAGTCGCCGCCGGGTACGAAGCAGATGTCGGCGCTCTCGGGCTTGTCGGCGACGGCGAGGTCGTGTCGCTCAGCCACCGCCCGAACTTCCGACTTCTGCAGCCCGCCGACCGGGAACCGGGTCATGGCCAGTGCCTGCGGCGTCAGCGTGTAGAGGAAGTAGGACTGGTCCTTCTCGCGATCAACGCCCCGCAGAAGCTGAGGACGCCGGTCCGCGCCGGTCGCCGTTCTCGCGTAATGACCAGTTGCGATCCAGTCCGCGCCGAGCGCCTTCGCCCGTTCGAGGAAGGCGTCGAACTTGATGAACGTGTTGCAATTGAGACAGGGATTGGGTGTCCGGCCGTTGGCGTACTCGTCGATGAACTGGTCGACGACGAACTTCCTGAACGGCTGCTCCAGATTGAGCGTGTAGTGAGGAATCCCGAGCCGCTGCGCGACGCGCCGGGCGTCGCCAATGTCCTCGATCGCGCAGCACTGGCTGCGACCGGTGTAGTCCTCGGGCCGCGCTTCGGTCCACAGACGCATCGTGATCCCGATTACGTCGTAGCCCTGCTCGACCAGCAGCGCAGCGGCGACCGATGAGTCGACCCCGCCACTCATCCCGACCACGACTCGCTCAGCCATGGGCGCTACCATTGTCCACGTGACTACTCCAGCGACGGAACTCGACCCAACCGCGCGGAGACCCAGACGTACCACCAAGCAAGACGCTGAGCGACTCGCCCGCGCCATCGTCGAACAGCTCGACGAGCGGCAGGCCGAGGCGATTGTCCTGCTTGACGTTGAGCCGCATACCGACCTCGCCGACTACTTCGTCATCGCCTCGGCCATGTCGGGGCGCCAGTTCGGCGCGCTCGAAGACGCGCTGCGTCATGTCCCCGGCGCCGACTTCCCACGCCGGGAAGGCGGCCCTGAGGGCGGCTGGCTGCTCTGCGACTACGGCTCGGTGGTGGTGCATATCTTCGACCGCGACACCCGCGATTACTACGACCTCGACGGACTCTGGGCGCAGGCCGACACGCTCCTGCGCGTCGAGTAAGGCCTACCGTCCGGCTCCTGCTCCAAGCTACTCGTACATCCAGCCCTCGACATCACGATCCCAGCTGACCAGCTCCGACGGCTCAAAGAACAGCGCCAGCTCACGCTCGCCCGACTCCGGCGAGTCGGAACCATGGATCACGTTGCGGCCGAGATCGACGCCGAAATCGGCGCGAATGCTGCCCGGCGTCGCGTCCAGCGGATTCGTCGCGCCCATCGTGTTCCGCACGAGCTGCACCGCGTTCGCTCCCTCAAAGGCCGCCGCGACCAGCGGGCCCGACGTGATGAAGTCGCGCAGACCGGGAAAGAACGGCTTCTCGACGTGCTCGGCGTAGTGCTGATTGGCCAGCGCCTCGTCCATCTGCATCAACTTGAGACCGATCAGCTTCAGTCCGCGGCGTTCCAGTCGCGCCAGGACCTGGCCGATCAGACCGCGCTGGACGCCGTCGGGCTTGACCAGGACCAGTGTGCGTTCGGTAGACATCGAGTGCTCCAGGAGTTCAATGACGGTGCGTTACTGCAGGCGGACTCAGCCTATGACGCGCCGGCGTCTGCGTCGTTGTCAGAAAGATCAAACCAAATGCGGAGCTATTGCTGAGGCTGCGGACCGATCGCTGGCTCGCGCAGATACAGCGGCTCAAGCGTCGCCGGTGGCACGCCCTGACCGTCCTGCAACCGACGCCATCCCAGTTCCGCCAGGACGCCGGCTCGCCGCGCATTCAGCGACGGCGGCGAGACCAGCCAACCCTCGCCGACCAGCGCTGAGCTCGTCTCTTCGTCCAGCCGATCCGGCTCGCCGCAGATCACGCCCGGCCGCCCGGCAAATCGTTTGGCGTCTGCCAACGCTCGTTGCAGCTCGAAATCGCCGCCCGTCTTCGCCTGCTCCAGCTCCCGCCAGCGATCCAGTGGCCCCCAGAAGATCTGCCAGGCCCACGCCGTCCGCGACGCCCGATGGATCGCCGCCGCCAGACCGCTGGACGCGTGCTGATACGCCTCGATCTCCAGCCGTCCGACGCCGACGCACTGCAAGTCCAGTGCCACCGCCAACCCCTCAGCCGCCGCCATCCCCGACCGAATCCCGCCGTACGCGCCCGGCCCGACATCGACGAACACGGCCTCCAGCTCCCGCTTCACGATCTCCGCGTTGCCCGTCTGTCGACAGACAAAGTCAATCATCGGCGTCAGAGACGGCGTGTGGCGGCGACCCGAATGCCAGCTAATCTCGGTGAGCACGAGACCGCGTTCGCTCACCGAGACGCTGGACTGCTCCCCGACCGTGTCGATCGACAGTTCCATCAGGCCGGAACCGACGCGAACTGCTCGGCCAGAGTCCCCAACAGCGACTCAGCCCGCTCGCCCGAGGCGGTCAACAGCAGCGCCCGCGGCGACGCATCAAGCGCATCCTCGGAGACGTCCTCTTCAAGCGGGACAATCTGCACGTGCAGATGATCCTCCGGCAGCACGCCCTCGCCCCGCTCTGGCCACTCGACCAGCAGAACGCCGCCCAGCGCCGCCTGATCGAGCCCCAGCTCAGCGATCAGGTCGAGGTCGTCGAGCCGATACAGATCGGCATGACGCATCGGCAGACGACCGCCCAGATGCTCATTCATCAGGACGAACGTCGGCGAGTTCACCGTCGTCGGCGACTCCAGCCCGCGCCCGACGCCCTGGGCAAACACCGTCTTCCCCGCGCCCAGGTCGCCCTGCAGCAGCACGACTATCCCCGCCGGCGCCGCGCGACCGACCGCCGCGCCGACCGCCCGGGTCGCCTCCGCGTCGTCACAGGTCAGCCGAAGTGTCTGCTGCGCGTCTGCCATGCGGCCAGCTTATCGGTAGACGACCTATTCTGAAGCCATGGAGAAGATTCATATCGCCAACTTCCTGCCGGTTCCCGAACCGGCGCTCGATGTCATCCGCGCCGTCGACCCGCGCATCGAAATCCACAACGTCTCGCAGAATCTGGTCCGCTACATCCGCGAGCCCGACCATCCCCAGGTCGACGCCCGCGCGGCCACAGAAGAAATCACCGAGATCCAGCAGCGCGACCGGATCTGGTTCACATTCTTCAGTGGAGACGTGGCTGCCAACGCCTCTGCCCTCGAATGGATCTGCCTGGCCTCGGCCGGAGCCAATCAGATCCTCGACCGGCCCATCGGCGAGGACGTCGTCATCACCAAGATGCCCGGTCTCGCCGCCCGCGTGATCGGCGAGTGGGTGCTCGCCTTCATGCTCATGGACGCCAAGCGCATGATCCGCCTGATCGAAGCCCACCGACAGGGCACCTGGGCCCGCTCCGATCCCGAGACCCTCGAGGGGGCCACAGTCGGCATCATCGGCTACGGAGCCATCGGCTCCGAGATCGCTCGCTTCTGCGACGCCTTCGGCGCGCGCGTCGTCGGCATTCGCCGCCGAGCCTCCGGCGACGGCGCCCCACCAGCCGACGCCCCCGACTCGGTCGCCTACGTCTGGCCGCCCGAACGTCTCAACGACGTGCTCAGCGAGTCCGACTACGTCGTCCTCGCCGTCCCCCTCACGGAAGACACCCATCACCTGATTGGAGAACAGGAGCTCGCCGCGATGAAGCCCGGCGCGGCCCTGATCAACATCGCCCGCGGCGAGGTCGTCGACTGGGACGCCCAGGTCGAAGCCCTGAACAGCGGCCGCTTGCGGGCCTCCTACACCGACGTCACCGCTCCCGAGCCGCTGCCCGACGGACACCCCCTCTGGAGCGTCCCCAGCCTCTTCATCACTCCACATAACAGCGGACTGCAACCGAACTACTTCGGCAAGGCCGCCTACCGCTTCGCCGACAACCTGCGCCGCTTCATCAACGACGAGCCCCTGCGCGACATCGTGGATCGCCATGCCGGTTACTGAAGCCGACACCACCACCGCTCCGCAGCGACACGGGATCTATATGCCCGCCCGGGGCACCTTCGTCGCCGCCGGACGCGACCGGGACATCTCCCGAATGCCCGACCCCGACATCCGCTTCGGCATCGGCCTCTGGCCGTCCGAGCTGATGGCCTACATCGAGGCCGACGACGCCTTCACCAACGCGGCCGTCCGCCTGCGCCAGTTGGGACCAAAGCTCGTCGCCGCCCTCCAGGAGATGCAGACGCCGCTCGAGGATCTCAAGAACCGCACGGTCGGCGCGATCGAGGAGGAACTGACGCTCGAACTCGTCGAACGCACGCCCCTCCGCGTCGACCTCGTGGCGCAGTACATCGCAGAGTTGCTCGACCACGTCGCAACCGTCGTTCCCGGGTGCTACGGATCCAACGGCCGCCCTCTGCTCGACGACCGAGGTAGTCTGCGCCGGTTGGCGGCTGGACCTCTGTCCGATGTCAATCCACAACTGGCCGAGATCGTCGCGCCCGGCGGCATCCTGCCCGACTGGGCCGAGACCCTGGCCGCCTCCGCGATCGGTGAGCAGTCCGACTTCTCCGCGCTACCCCTGGCCAACGACCCCAACCTCTACATCATCGTCAACCATCCCAACTTCGGCCGCGCCGACGCCGACCAGAAACTGGCTGCGCTCAAGGCCTCGGCGACCCAGACCATCGCCGCCGCCGAAGCGATCGACGCCTCCATGCTGGGCATGTTCCGCTGGCTGGACCGCCTGCTCGATCACCTGATCGGGGTCGTCTGCGTGAGGCTCCCCGAGGGCGATCAGCTGCGCGAACGCTGGGCATCCGACGACTGGACCACAATCCAGCGGTTGACCTTTTTCGACACTGACGCTGCGCTCGCGATCACCCGAGCCTTCCCCGCCATCTCCGAGGGCCCGCTCCTCCCCGGCACCGAGTCCGAGTAGCCGGACGCCCTGCGCGCTATTCGACGCAGGCTGCCGCCATCGTGCCGATCGTCGCCGTCCGCTCGCGGATGTTGTCGTCCTGCTGGAAACCGTTGGTCAGGAATCCGACCGAGAGGCCCGTCTCCGGGTCGCCCCAGGCGATCTGACCGCCCGCGCCCGCGTGTCCGAAAGCGCTCGGCGACGCGCCCGTCCCGAAGCCTCGTTCCTCGGTCAGACCATCGTCACCCGCGAGCACGACCGTCAACGCCCGGTTCACGTGGATCCCGCTCAGCGGGTCGGTGTGCCGATCCGGATTCGTCATCACCGTGGTGCCCAGTTCCACCGCGCTCCGGCTCAGCGGCCCGTCGTCCGACGGGGCAATCACCTGCTGGTAGAACATCGCCACATCCGCGGCGTTGGCGAACGCGCCGCCCCCGGGACATCCGGCCCGGCGCTGCGAGGCCAGGTTGAAGTGCAGGATCGTCTGCGGGAACACCTCGCCGCCGTCGACCGGCAGCGGCTCCTCCGTGTACACGATCGACGCTGCCCGTCCGTGCTCTTCGTCAGGCAGACCGACATAGAGATTGTCCAGACCCATCGGGTCGAGCAGGTTGCCCCGCAGCCAGTCGCGGAAGTCCTCGCCGGTCTTCTGTTCAATGATCTCGGCCAACACCCAGTGCGCCGAGGTCGCGTGGTACTCCCACTGCGTGTCCGGCGTCCAGTTCAGCCGCCAGCCCATCATCCGCTGCAACCGCGACTCGCGGTCTTCCCACAGCCGGGGATTCATCGGCGCATGAGGAAACCCTCCGGTGTGGAGCATCACGTTGCGCACGGTCACGTCCGCGTACGACGCCTCGCCGTTGCCCTCCGCGCACCAGCCGGGAACGATGTCCACCACCCGTTCGTCCAGGTCGAGCAGCCCCTCGTCCAGCAGCTTCCACACCCCAATCCCGACGATCGCCTTGGTCGACGAGAACATGCAGAACAGCGTGTCGTCCCCGGCCGGCCCGACCGACGTCCCCTGGTGCGCGACGCCAAACGTCCGCATCCCCGCCAGTTCACCCTCATGCCCAATTGCAATCTGAGCCGCCGGCACCTTCTCCGCGCTGACGATGCCCTCGACATAGTCGAACAGTTCGTTGAGTTTGCCCTCATTGATGGAAGTCATGGTCCGCTCCGTCCCTCCCGGTCGGTTCCAGGCTGCGCCAAGTCTAGGGCCTCTCCCTCCATAATTCAGACCCCATTTCCCTCTGGAGACTTGCGCATAACCCACCCAAAGTCGGCCCCGCGCAGGCAGGGCCATGTGACGCCTATCTGCTAGCAGCCCCCGTGGACCTGTGCCATCTCGTGTTGCTCGTGTTGGCCTCTTCGCGGCTGACGTCGCCTACGAGACACACATCCCGATGAACCGGTTGGCGTTCTCTCGCCAACGCAGTACATTTGTGCATAACCTGATCGCCTGAACGTAGCCGCCGCATGACCGCTCAACGCCTCCACACACGCACACCAGACCGACCCCGAGCTCCGCTCCCGTCCTCGCCGCCCCCGACCTCGACGCGACCGAACGGAACCGAACAGGCCCGAACGCCCCTGACCGACCAGAACCTTCCAAAACCTTCCAAAACCGACCACGCCAACCGCACGATCTCCCGTAAAACACTGCTTTTTCCTCGCCGCGCCGTCAGAGAATTTTTTCTGTCCAACCACCACCTGACACCGAAACCGCCGCTCGCTCGAACAACGCGCCCGCCGCCAACCGGGACGAACCCGTACGAAGCCGTCGCCTAACCTGTCGCCCATGCCCCCCGCGATCAGCATCAAGGGCGTCACCAAGCGATACGGTCCCGTCACCGCTGTCGACGCCGTCGACCTCGAGATCGAGGCCGGACAGGTCTACGCGCTGCTCGGTCCCAACGGAGCCGGCAAGACCACCCTGATCGAAATCCTCGAGGGCTACCGCCAGCGCGACGCCGGCGATGTCTCCGTCCTCGGCTACGACCCCCAGCGCCAACGAGGTGAACTCAACCGTCGGGTCGGCATCGTGCTCCAGCGCAGCACCCCGATGGAGGGCCTGACCCCCCGCGAGATGCTCAACTTCTCGGCCAGGCTCTACGACCATCCGATGAACACCGACGACGCGCTGGAACTGGTCGGCCTGACCGAACACGCCGATCGGCGCGGCTCGAAGCTCTCCGGCGGTCAGAAACGCCGGCTCGATCTCGCCACCAGCGTGATCGGCAATCCCGATCTGATCTTCCTCGACGAGCCGACCACCGGCTTCGACGCCACCGCCCGCCGTCAGGCCTGGCAGGTCGTGCGCGGTCTGACCGAGCGCGGCGCCACCGTGATCCTGACCACCCACTACCTCGACGAAGCCGAGCACCTCGCCCAGAAGATCGGCCTGATCAAAGACGGCCGAATCATCTTCGAAGGCGACATCGCCGGACTGCGCCGTGAGATGGAAACCGAGACCCGAATCTCCTGGCAACCGCCGACCGGACTGGACCTGTCCGACCTGTTGCCGGAATGGAGCGACCTGCAGCAGGGAGCCGACGGCCGTCTCTCCCTGCCCACCCAGACGCCAACGCTCCACCTCGCTCGCCTGATCGACTGGGCCCGCGAGCGCGGGCTCGAGGAGATCCCCGAGTTGCAGGTCGAGCGGCCCGATCTCGAGGAGATGTACCTCGAACTGGTCGACGACAGCCAGGAGCTCGAACAGGCGGAAGCGACGGAAGCACGATGAGCGCCGCCGACACTCTGCGCACGGCCCGCCTCGGCTTCTACTACATGCTGCTCAACCTGAAGACGATCTATCGCCAGCCCGCCGCCCTCTTCTTCGTCGTCGCCTTCCCCATCCTCTTCCTCGTCATCTTCTCCTCCCTGCTCACCTTCGAGATCGGCATCCCGGAGCAAGCCGGAGCCAACGTCCCCGTCGTCAAGTTCAGCCAGTACTTCGTCGCCGGGATCATGGGCGTGGCCATCTTCGGCACCTCATTCAACCTGCTCGGCACCTCGTTGGCCATCCAACAGTTCGACGGCACCCTCAAGCAACTCGCGGCCACCCCACTGCCCCGGGCGTCGTTCTTCCTCGGCCTCGTCGGAACTGCGCTGACCTACACCTTCCTCCAACTGGTGATCATGCTGATCCTCGGCGTCGCCGCCTACGGCATCGACCTGCCCGACGCCAGCGGCTGGCTCACCCTCATCTGGATCGTGCTGCTCGGCGTCCCGGCCGGCTGCGTCTTGGGCATCGCGATCACCAAGATCATCCCCTCGGCCAATGCCGCGCCCGCCGTCATCCAGGCCCCGTTCATCATCCTCCAGTTCATCTCCGGCGTCTTCTTCACCCTCGCCTCGTTGCCGACCTGGCTGCAATGGGTCGCCGGACTCTTCCCCCTGCGCTGGATCGCGCAGGGCCTGCGCTCCGTCTTCCTGCCCGACGCCTACCGCTACGCCGAACCCGGCATGAACTGGCAACTCGACATCGCCGCGATCGTCCTGGCTATCTGGATAGTCGTCGGGTTGGGTCTGGCCGTGCTGACCTTCAAGTGGGACCGCTCGGGTTAACGCCGGTCAGTCCGGCGAAGCCGCTGTCCGCGCTCCGCCTGCCGCCGCTGCTCACGCTGAGCCTGCAGCATCGCCTCATGGATATCCGCGGAACGGTCCCCGCCGGTCGATGCCACGTGCCGCTGACCTCGCTTGAGCTCGGCCTCGCCCTGCAGTTGCGAGGCGCGCTGCCTGGCCGCAATGTTGGCGCCCGTCTGGTCGCGGACCCGCTGCACCGTGTCGCTCACCGAGGGCATGGACCTGGAATGATCCGACATGCCTTGCGAAAGAAAGCTCGAAGCCTGGCCGTGCAGATCGAGTTCATGGCGCATGCGAGACTCCGCCCCCATCACATGAAGATGGTGCAGGAGCCAGCGCTCAAGCCGGTGTGCCGCCCGCCCGGGCGACGTCCGCTCACCGCCGAGCACGAGACGCAGCGGCCGGATAATCACCACCACGAAGATCTCGCCAAGCCCGACCAGCATCATCAGCTGTCTCCAGTCACACTCGCCGGAAGCGAAGCGCGACCGCCATCGGGATATCGGGCAGCATGTTCCAGATCAGCTTGGCTTCCTCCGTCGGCTGCGGCGGAGCGGATAGTTCCTCCATCCCGTCGAGCACCAGACCCGACGCAAACGCGTCGGCGAGCAGCTCGCTCATCGATCGATGGAAGTAGACCTGCGGTTCCTTCTGCGCCGTGTTGGTCACCCCGTGGGTCACATAGCGCGACAGGTAGCGTTCGATCGTCAGCCCGTGCGGTTCGTCATCCTGCTCCGACTTGGTGAACTTGTATCCCGACGTCGCGAAAGCAGGGTGCAGCGTGACCACGACGAACACGCCCCGCTGCCTGAGCACGCGCCAGGCCCCGCCGAACATTGGACGCAACAGCGGCATCGACATCACGCCCATGATGCAGACCGCGGCGTCGAACGGCCCGCCGCAGTTGAGAATCGCGCGCTCGTCCGTCGCGTCCACGGTCCGATAGGTGACGTCCACCGCCTGGTCCGAAATCGTCTCCGTGCGCCGCTCGGCGTGAGCGATCAGCGCCGGTGACAGGTCGGTAGCGACCACGCTCATGCCCCGTCTGCCCAGCCGGCGCGCAAAGGCGCCATTGCCGCAGGCGAACTCGATGACCTTCGCGCCGTGTTCCAGACCCAGCATCCGCTCGGCTGCCGGCGCAAAGACCTCGTGATGGAACTCGTCGCCCTGGTCGCCCCAGCGCTGGTCGAAAAAGTCGGCGCCGGACTCCCAACCGTCCAGCACCTGCTGTCGCAACTGCGCGATCATCGCGTTGGGGTCTGAGGATGGATCCGCTGGCGGTTGGGTCATGGCGTCAGGGTAACGCGGCACGCCCACTGCTCACGACGCAAGGCCTTGCCGGAATTCCTATACTCCCTCCACCGAGATCGGGGTCGACCATGACGGAACGAAACTATTGGCAGCGCATGCAGCGAAAGCAGATGAGCCGGCGCGCGCTCCTGCGTGCTTCTGGTCGGGCCGGCGTCGGCGCGGCGGGGCTGGCGCTGGTCGGCTGCGGCGGCGATGACGATGACGACAGCGTCGCTCAGGCAACCCAGCAACAACAACAGCAGCAACAGGCGATGCAGCAGCAGGCCCAGCCGCAGCAACAGCAGCAGGCGATGCAGCAGCAGGACCAACAGGTCCAACAGCAAGCCGACGCAGCCGAGCAACAGGCGCAGCAGACGGAACGGCAGGAGCAATCGGCCGCAGACGACGGACAACAACAGCAGGCGGCTGTGTCTCAAATCGTCCGCGGTGGTGATCTGCGGTTTAGTTCCCCGGCGCGTACCCACGATTACTTCGATCCGCATCGCGCGGTGTTCGGGCCCACCCAGTATTGGATGGGCTTCTACATGAACAACATGATTCGCTGGAGAAACAAAGAACAGGGAATCATGGAGTCGGATATCACCTCCCTGCCCGAGATACCCGACAACGAGACTTACGTCTTCCGTGTGGATCAGAACGCCGCCTACTGGGATCAGTATCCGACCGAGGGCGGCCGTCTGGTCACTTCAGACGACATCCGCATCAACTTCCAACGCCACATTGACGGCAAGGATGCAACCGGTGCGGAGGACGGCTCTTTCCTGCACCAGGACTCGTACGCGAAGACCTCGTCGATGGAAACGCCGGACGATTGGACCTTCATCGCCAGGACGGATGGTCCTGACGCCACATGGCTTGGGATTCCTTTGGGCCCCTTCGGCTGGGTTACGTCTCCCGAGGCGATCCAGGAGTTCGGCGACCGTTGGCGCGACGAAGCAACGAACGTAGAACTCTCCAGCGGTACCGGGATGACGATCCCCACTCGATACGACCCGGACATCGGGATTGACCTGGTCGCAAACCCCAACTACTGGAAGATGGGCGCGGATGGTCAGCCATTGCCGTACTTCGACGAGGTCACGTTCGCCAGCCTCGACGATCCCACCGCGATTGAGGCTGCCTATCGAGGACGGGAAATTCTGATCGGCGGATTCCCACTGTCTTCGATTCAAGTCGATGCGATCTCCAATGACTTCCCCGATCACCCACGTGGCAATCTCGCGTTCGGTTTCACCATCATCACCGGTCTCTTCAACTTCAGCCCCGATTGGCCCGGTTGGGACGGCGAAGGGAATCCATACCTGGACCGCCGCTTCTGCCAGGCGATGCACGTTGCGGTCGACCGCTACTTGATGATCGATGCGGTGTACCTGGGCTCGGGCAAGCCATCTGGGCAGGAAGACACCCCTTGGTTCAACAGCTATTGGTCGATTCCGGAAGAGGAGTTGTTACAGACACCTGGCTACCGGCCGGATCGCGAAGCCGACATCGCAGAGGCGCGGGCGCTGCTGGATGCCTCGGGCTACGACAAGGACCGTCCGATCCAGTTGATCGGACCCGACATCTGGGAGCAGACTTATCAGGGCATTTTTGAGACGGAACAGGCGATGTATGCGGAGGCGCTGGGTATCGAGGTGCTGTTCGACATACAGCCCTACACCGTCATTCTGCAGCGATGGATCGAAGGGACCTATCCGGGGAGTGGTCCGCAATGGACAAATCCGCCGGTCGAACTGGATCCCACGACCGCATACAACAACCGATTCGTACCCGGCGGCAGCTGGAACAATCTGTTCCACGACTATCCGCCCATGGCCGATCTCGCAAAAGAGATGCGGGTCACGCTCGATCAGGAGTCTCGCCGTGATATGGCCCACACGATGCAGCGAATGGCGTTCGGTACGCACCCGGATCACGGGCTCGATGGAATCTCCCCAACGCCGGCGGTGATGAACGGAATCTCGCCAGCCATCTGGTGGCCCTTCGTGCATCGCGGAGAGGACACCCTCCAGTTCGCCCATGCTTCCCATCGCATGGACGACACCTGGATCGACACCACTCACCCGGACTACCCGGCCTAGCAATCCGCGCCCGCTCCCCCCTGCCCCGCAGGGGAAAGCGGCACACCCTGGCCCGCTCTCTCACGTAGAGCCGACATCCTCCCGACATCGTGTCCAACTGGCGCGAAACGGGGATCTCTCGTTACCCTTTCGCAACCTCTCTACAGTCCGTGAGGTGCAAGGAGAACTCCAATGACAGAGCGAAATTACTGGCAGCGCATGCGGCGCAAGCAGATGAGCCGGCGCGCGCTTCTGCGCGCTTCAGGGCGGGCCGGTGTCGGCGCGGCAGGGCTGGCGCTGGTCGGCTGTGGCGGCGACGACGACGACAGCGTCTCGCAGGTCTCCCAGCAGCAACAACAGCAGCAACAGGCGATGCAGCAGCAGGACCAGCCGCAGCAACAGCAGCAGGCGATGCAGCAGCAGGACCAACAGGCGCAGCAGCAGGGAGCCGCCGATCAACAGGCCCAACAGGCCGACCAACAAGAGCAGACCGTCGCGGACGCCGACGATCAACAGCAGCAACAAGTCGCGGCGTCGAACATCGTTCGCGGCGGAGACTTGCGCTTCTCCACCCCGGCTGCCACCCACGATTACTTCGACCCGCACCGCGCCGTCTTCGGGCCCACCCAGTTCTGGATGGGCTTCTACATGAACTATCTGATCCGCTGGCGCAACAAGGAGCAGGGCATCCTCGAGGCGGATGTCGCCTCGTTGCCGGAAGTTCCCGACGACGAGACCTACATCTTCGCCGTCGATCAGGGCGCACAATTCTGGGACCAGTACCCCACCGAAGGTGGCAGGCTCGTCACCGCCGAAGACATCCGACTCAACTTCCAAAGGCAGATCGACGCCGTCGACGCCTCGGGTGCTGAAGACGGTACCTTCCTCGGCGCCTCATCCTTCCGCAAAACCGCTTCGATGGACGTGCCCGACGAGACAACCTTCGTCGCCAAGACCAGCGGCCCGGACGCGACATGGATGGGTGTCCCCTTGCGGCCGTTTAGTTGGATCACCAGTCCCGAGGCGATCAGCGAGTTTGGTGATCGCTGGCGCGACGAGCCGTCCAACGTCGAGTTGTCCTCAGGGACGGGGATGTTCATCCCGCAGAACTTCGATCCCGACATTGGTATCGACATGGTTCGCAACGACAACTACTGGAAGATGGGCGCCGACGGACAGCCGTTGCCCTACAACGACACCGTCACCCTGTCGAACCTGACTGACCCCACTGCCGTCGAGGCCGCATATCGCGGACGTGAAATCTTCGTCGGTGGGTTCCCGCTCTCCTCTGTCCAGGCCGAAAGCATCCTCAACGACTTCCCCGATCACGGACAGGGACAGATCGCGTTTGGATTCACGATCATCACCGGTGGCGCCAATTTCAACGCCGACTATCCCGGTGAGGATGGTCTGGGCAACCCTTGGATCGATCGCCGCTTCACTCAGGCCATGCATGTCGCCGTCGATCGCTACCTGATGATCGACACGGTCTATCTCGGATCGGGCAAGCCGTCCGGGATGGGCGAGACGCCCTGGTACAACGCCTTCTGGGCGATCCCCGAGGACGAGCTGTTGCAGACGCCCGGTTTCCGGCCTGACCGCGACGCCGATATCGCTGAGGCGCGGGCGTTGTTCGATGCGAGCGGCTACGACCGCAGCCGCGGACTCACGCTGATTGCCCCGGACATCTGGGAGGGCACCTACCCCGGCATCCTTGAGACCGAAGTCGGTATGTACCGCGAGGCTCTGGACCTGGAAGTCAGCTTCGACGTCCAGCCCTACACGGTCATCCTCCAGCGCTGGATCGAGGGCACCTACCCCGGCCAGGGCCCGCAGTGGACGAACCCGCCCTCCGACCTCGATCCAACTACGTCGTACAACAACAACTACCTGCCCGGCGGCAGCACCAACAACCTCGCCTACGAGCATCCCCGCATGACCGAGATCGCCGAGACCATGACCGTCACACTCGACCTCGAACAACGCCAGCAGCTGGCGCACGAGGCTCAGCGCATCCTGCTCGGCACGCACCCGGACTACGGACTGGACGGCGTGGCCAACAGCCCCGGTGTGATGAACGGTATCTCGCCAGCTATCTGGTGGCCGTTCGTCAATCGTCCCGAAGACACCCTGCAGTTCGCCCACGCATCGCATCGCTACGACGACGCCTGGCTCGACACAACTCACCCGGACTACCCGGCCTAGCGTCCCGTCTCCGCTCTCCCCTGCCCCGCAGGGGAGAGCGGAGTGCGCAGGCCGATCTCTCACGCTCCGCCGAAATATTCGGGTCTGCAATCCAATTGGCGCGAAAGGAGTGTTCCTCGTTACACTTCTGCCACCTCTCTATGGTCCGCGAGGTGCAAGGAGAACTCCGATGGCAGAGCGAAACTACTGGCAACGCATGAGGCGCAATCGCATGAGCCGGCGCGCCCTCTTGCGCGCTTCAGGGCGGGCCGGCGTTGGAGCGGCGGGTCTGGCCCTCGTTGGCTGCGGGGACGACGATGACGACAGCGTCGCCCAGGTCGCCCAGCAACAGACTCAACAGCAGCAGGCGGCGCAGCAGCAGGCCCAGCCGCAGCAACAGCAGCAGGCCATGCAGCAACAGCAGCAGGATCAGGCTGCCGAGCAGACCGCGCAACAGGCCGACCAGCAGGAGCAACAGGCCGTTGCCGACGCCGACGATCAGCAGCAGCAACAGGCTGCCGCCGCGGTGCCCGAGAGCGGCATCCCCACTAACGGCGGCACGATGCGCCGGGCGTCCACGATCGAAACGCACGACTACTGGGACCCGCACCGCGGCGTGTTCGGTCCGACCCAGTTCATGCACTCGATGCTCTACAACAACCTGATCCGCTGGAAGAACAAGGAAAAGTCGGAAATGGAGGCCGACATCTCCGCCCTGCCGGAGATCCCCGATCCGACAACCTACGTCTTCAACATCAACCCCAGGGCCGCCTGGCACGACGCCTATCCGACCGAGGGCGGGCGCAGCATCACAGCCGAGGACATCGTGGTCAACGTCGAGCGCAACACTGCAGGCGTCGACTCGACCGGGGCCGAGGACGGCTCCTTCCTCGGACTTTCGAGCTGGCGCAAGATCTCGAGCGCTGAGGCGGTCGACGAACACACCCTGCGCACGACTTCGGACGGGATCGACTCAACCTATCTGTCGGCGACCTTCCTCCGACCGTTCGGTTGGATGGCGGCGCCAGAGGGCATCCGCGAATGGGGTACCGAGTCGGATGTCTGGCGCGACGACCCGACCACCCTGCGTGTCGCGGGTTCCGGTCCGTTCATCGCCGAAAGCTATGAGCCGACCGAAGTCTTTGTCGCCACCCGCAATCCGAACTACTGGAAGGACGACGCCTGGGGCCAGCAGCTGCCCTACGTCGACCGGATGGAGTACTACAACCTGTTCGACGAGACGGCGATCGAAACCGCCGTTCGCTCCAAGGAGTTGGACGGTGCCTGGCTCAACATCAGCCGGGTCGAGTCGCTGCTCAACGACTTCCCGCAAATGCAGCGCAACACCGTTGGCGGCGGCTTCACGATCATGATCCGCACGAACTACAACCCCGATTGGCCTGGCGAAGACGGCCTCGGCAATCCATGGCTCGATCGACGAGTGGCCGCCGCCTTCCACGTGGCGACCGACCGATACCTGATGATCGACACGGTCTACTTGGGTTCGGCCAAGCCGTCGGTGTTGGAAGAGATTCCCTGGTTCTCGACGTTCTGGTCCCCCAGCCAGGAGGAAATGGCCGAGATTCCGGGATTCCGGCCCGATCGCGATGCGGAGTTGCAACTCGTCAATGAGCTGATGGACGCCAGCGGCTTCCGCGACGAGGGTCGCTCGATCGGTCTCTTCGCTCCCGACGTCTGGGAACAGCGCTATCCGGGCATCGTGGAGACGCAGAAGAACATGTACGAGTCGGCAATGGGGATAACGGTCGACATCGGGATCGATCCATACACCGTGTTGCTGCAGCGGTTGGTAGAAGGAACCTTCCAGGGACAGGTTCCGTGCTGGACCAACCCGCCTTCCGACCTCGACCCGACCAGCTATTGGCTCAATGGTCGTGTTCCGGGCGCGTCGGCCAACTTCTACAGCTACGAGAACCCTCGGGTCACCGAAATCGCCGAGGAGATGAAGGTCACGCTCGACCTCGAGGCCAAGGGCGCACTAGGGGAAGAGATGGTGCAACTGCAGTTGGGTATCCACCCCGATTACGGCTGGGAATCGCTGTCGCCGGGCCTGGGTGTGATGAACCCGGTCTCGAACGAGGCTGCCTGGCCGTGGTACCACGTGATCCCCGACGGCTACCAGTTCGCCCACCAGGGACACAAGATCGTCGAGGAACTATGGCTCGACACGGCGCACGAGGACTACCCCGCCTAGTTGCTTCCAGTGCCGGGGGGGCGGGCGACGTAGGCACCCCGCCGGGCGCGGGGGGCATAAAAGCATAATTGAATTTTAAGCCAAGCAGTGAAGTAGCGTAAACAAAGCCCAGCCAC
>JAPPNI010000038.1:24893-101077 GCA_028873865.1 Chloroflexota bacterium
TGCTCTAATTTTGGGCCCCCCCCCGCCCCGGTCCCTCCCCCGCTTTTTTGCCTCCCGGGCGGGGGGCGGGGCCCACGGCCCCGGGCCCCCGGGACGCTGGCGACTTCAAAGCATCTTGCAGTTGACAGCCAAGCTGTCAAGTCGCTTACACTCTGCCAAGCCAGACCCCGAGCGCGGCTCAGCCTCCGCGGACCCCAGTAACCGGGAGCAGCGATGCAGCGATATCTCCTTCAACGCATTCTCCTCGTGATCCCGACGCTGTGGTTGGTGATCTCGATGCTCTTCCTCGCGCTACGCGCCCTGCCCGGCGACTTCGTCACGCGCAAGCTCTCCAACCTGGAGAACCAGGGAGCCGAGCAGCGCGAGTCGGAGATCGTCGGCTTTATCGAGGCTGAAGAGACGACGCATCGCGTAATCACGGGCGACACGCTGGAGTCGATTGCCGCGCAGAACAAGACTACGGTCTCCGAAATCCTGCAAGCCAACCCGGACCTCGACACGTCGGGAGAGCTCAGACCCGGCACAAGGGTCGTGCTGATCCCTGGCCAGTTACTCGAGAAGATCGCGATTGCGGAGAAAGTGTCTCTGCCTGAAGAAGTGGACCAGGGGGTCCAGCTGCTGATCGACCGGAACCCCGAAGTTGACTTCCCCACCTACCAGGGGCAGCCGTATGCGGAAGCTGGATCGATCCTGATCGTTCGCAACACTCTGACCATCGAGGAATGGGCGCACGTTAACCGAGTCGAGGCGAGGGACATCCTGGCGGTCAATCCGACCGGTAGCGCCAGCAACCCGGATGGCACCCTGGCGGCTGATACGCCCTTAATCCCCACGACGCTCACGGTCGCAGAGGACGGCGACACCCTGGAAGGGCTCGCAGCCGCCTTCGGGCGCGATCTCGAAGCCATGACGGCCGCCAACCGCGGGGTCGACCCCGCTGAACCACTAGAGGCGGGCAAGGAAATCCTGATCCCCTCGGACAAAATCGTCACACCGACGACGAAGATCACCGAGGCGAACATCAGACACCGTCTGGGCATCGACAAGCCGCTCGGCACGCAGTACATCGACTTCCTCTGGGAAACGGTGCGGCTCAAGTTCCGACCTTCGTTCCAGACTCAGGAGGACTCGCTCGATGTCTTCCTGCGTGCCCTGCCGCGCTCCCTCCACCTCAACATCTATTCGCTGATCGTTGCGCTTGTGGTCGCCTTGCCAGTCGGCATCCTCTCCGCCATGCGCCAGGACCGGCCGCTCGACTACGGCCTGCGCGGATTCGCCATCCTCGCCCTCGCCGCCCCATCTTTCTGGATCGCCACGATGCTCATCTTCGTCGTCACTCCAGGCGGCATCTCCGAGAGCGGCATCTGGTCGATCCCGCTTACCTCCGAGGAAGCGCGATCCGTCTTTACTGATTTCACTGGGGCCTTGGCCTTGTATTCCATCCCCGCCGTCGCCGGCGGTATCGCCGCGGGCGCCGGACTCATGCGCATCACTCGTTCCGAACTCCTTGAAGTCCTCCGACAGGACTACGTCCGCACCGCCTGGTCAAAAGGCCTGCGTGAGCGGACCGTCATCCGGCGACATGCGATGCGCAACGCAATGGTCAACGTAATGAGCGTGCTTGGCCTGCAGATCGCCGCTCTCGTCGGCGGCAACATCATCCTCGAATCTCTCTTCAACATTCCCGGTATCGGTCTGCTCCTGATCCAGCGCATCGGACAGGCGGACCTCCCGGTCGTACAGACGATGGTCTTCTTCTTCGCCCTCTTCATCATCATCGTCAACATCATCATCGACATCTCCTACGCGGTCATCGATCCGCGCATTCGCTTCAACTAGGCGAGACCAGAGCAGACTGCTGAGGGACTCGGCATGAGTGAAGATCGGCGACTGGACACTGAGATCGAAGAATTCGCGCAGGCCCAGGGCCTGCGCGTCGAGGAGCGCAGCACCCTTTCGTTGGTCGCTGGCGCGCTGCTCACGTTCTTTCGCACGAAACCGCTCGGCGCGGCCGGCCTGATGCTGGTGGTCGTCTGGTCAGTCATCGCCGTCGGCACCGTCGGCTCTGGCGGTGGCTGGATGGGTATCGGCCGCTACGACTCCCAGGCCGTCTTCAAGATTGCCAACGCGAGCTTCGCCGACGACAAGATGGCCAATGCGCTGGACGGTGAACCGGCCGACATCTCTGAGGCCAGGCAGCGCGAGTTATTGCTCGACCCGGACGTCTACGGAGACCTCGCCCGTGAGTCGGGCGTGCTCGAAGACATGCTCATCTACGTCGAAGGGTTGATAGAGAGCGGCACCCTGCTCTCTCACCTGTCGGAGGGCATCGACCCTGCCCAGATCGAGATTGCCAACGGGACGATCACGGATGTAGATGATCTGCTCGCGACGGGAACCAATACGCCGCTGACCACGGCCTCGTTGCAGGGTCCCTCCGCCAAGCACTGGTTCGGCACCGACCGAGCCGGTCACGACCTGTTCTCTCGCGTCACCGAGGCGGCTCGGCTGTCGCTCTACATCGGCTTCTTCGCCACACTGATCGGCGTCGTCGCCGGCACAGTTCTGGGTCTGATCGCCGGAGGGTTGGGCGGCAACATCGACCTGGTGATCAGCCGCCTCATGGACGCTCTGCTCTCCTTCCCGCCGATCGTGCTGCTCCTGCTGCTGCGCTCGGTCACCGAGCCATCGGCGATCTGGGTCACGCTGGCGCTCTCCGTGCTGGCCATCGCGCCCGACCAGCGGATCGTCCGCGGTGCGGTCATCGCGCTGCGCGAGATGCCGTTCGTCGAAGCCGCCCGCACGCTCGGGGCGACGAACTTCCGGATCATGTTGCTGCACATCCTGCCCAACATCGTCGCGCCGCTGATCGTCATCTTCTCGATCACCATCGGAGCGTTCATCCTCGCCGAGGCCGCGCTCAGCTTCCTCGGTCTGGGCACCCTCGACGTTTCCTGGGGCAAGATGATCGCCGACGGCCGCCAGTTCATCGTCCAGTCCCCGTGGACCTCGCTCTTCGCCGGTCTCGCCCTGACCAGCCTCGTCTTCGGCTTCAACGTCCTCGGAGACGCGCTGCGTGACGTCTTCGATCCCCGGCTCCGGGGCAGTCGATAGCGTTCGCCTGGTCCTCCGTGTCGCGCCGCAGAATCGGTACTCGGGTACGGGTCAGACTGCAGGAAACGTATTTCCGACATCAGGTAGACTTGCGCAATGGTCGGCACCGCACGCCGATCGGCTGAGAAGGAGTGAGAGCGATGAGCGAACACAACTATTGGCAGCGAATGAAGCGCCAGCAGATGAGCCGGCGTGCTCTGCTGCGGGCGTCGGGACGGGCCGGCGTCGGTGCAGCCGGATTGGCGCTGGTCGGCTGCGGCGACGATGACGATGACGGCCAACAACGAGCTGTCGCGCAACAGCAGGCACAGCAACAGCAGCAGCAACAGGCCATGCAGCAGCAGGCTGACCAGCAGCAACAGCAGCAGGCCATGCAGCAGCAGGAGCAACAAGCCGACCAACAGGCTGCCGCTGCCGCGCAGGAGGAAGACCAGGAGCAACAGCAAGCTGCACAACAGGTGCAGGCTGCTGGCGTCGACCGCTACGGTGGCACGCTGCGCTTCTCTACGCCTGCCGCGACGCACGACTTCTTCGACCCGCACCGCGGCGTGTTCGGCCCCACCCAGTACTGGATGGGGTTCTACATGAACTACATGATCCGCTGGGCCACAAAAGAAGGCGGGGTCATGGAGGAAGACATCACCTCCTTGCCCGAATTGCCTGACGCCGAGACTTACATCTTCAGCGTTGACCAAGGTGCGCGCTACTGGGATCAGTACCCCACCGAGGGCGGTCGCGATGTCACCGCTTCCGACATTCAGATCAACTTCGAACGCCAGATTGAAGCGCTCGACGCCGAAGGCAACCCCGACGCCCGCTTCCGAGGCCAGGACGCCTTCAAGAAGACCGCCTCAATGGAGGTGCCCGACGACGGCACCTTCATCGCACGTACCGACGGACCGGACGCGACTTACCTCGGCGGTACCATCCTCCGACCGTTCTCCTGGATCACCTCGCCTGAGGGCATCCAGGAATTCGGCACCCGATGGCGCGATGAAACCGCCAATGTGTCGCTGTCGTCCGGCACCGGACCGTACATTCCACAGACCTACGACCCCGACATTGGTATCTACCTGGAGCGCAACCCTAACTACTGGAAGAGCGCGGCCGACGGCAGTCAGTTGCCCTTCATGGACGCTGTTGAGTTTGTCAACCTCACTGACGCAACCGCCGTCGACGCCGCCTACCGAGGCAAGGGCATCGACGTCGGCGGATTCCCGCTGTCAGCGGTGCAGGTAGAGGAGCTGACCGGAGATTTCCCCAACCACGAAGTTCGCGAAGGCGCATTCGGGTTCACCATCGTCACCGTGATGGGTACGTACCAGCCCGGCTGGGAAGGCTCGGACGGTCTGGGCAACCCCTACCTCGACCGCCGCTTCGCCTACGCGATGCACGTCGCGGTCGACCGCGACCTGCTGATCGACGCGGTCTACCTGGGCGCGGCCAAGCCGTCCGCGACCCACTTCTGCCCGTGGTTCTCGACCTACTGGACGGTTCCGCCGGATGAGTTGCGCACTGTCCCGGGCTTCCGCCTCAACCGCGACGAAGACATCCAGCTCTGCCGCGAGTTGATCGCCGCCTCCGGGTTCGACACCGACCGCACGGTCACGATCTACATCCCCGACCTCTGGGAGCAGACCTACCCCGGCATCACCGAGACGACCCGCAATATGTACGCTGAGGCGACCGGCATCAACGTCGAGCTGGACATCCAGCCGTACACGGTGATGCAGGACCGCTACGACAACCAGACCTTCCCCGGCCGCGCGCCGACCTGGACCAACCCGCCCGCCGACCTCGACCCGACGGCGCAGTTCACGCTTTCGCTCAAGGTCGGTGGAGCCTCCAACCTGACCCAGTACAACTACGCTCCGGTGGAGGACATCGTGGACGAGATGGCAGTCACGCTCGACACCGAGGAGCGTCGCGATAAGGCGCTGCAGGTTCAGCGAATCGGCCTGGGCGTCGACGAAGAGCACGGCCTGGACGGCATCTTCGGTTGGTTTGGCGTGATGAACGGTATCGCCCCGACCATCTGGTGGCCGTACGTGAACCGCCCAGACCACACCTGGCAGTTCGCGCACGATTCGCACAACTTCGACACCGCCTGGGTCGACACCACCCACTCCGAGTACCCGGCCTAGGCCGGGGCTCCACTGGTGGAGCGAACGGCGAGTAGAAAGGGGGCTATCTGCATTGCGCAGATGCCCCCTTGCTCGCCCGCTTCTTGTTCGTGTAAGCGCCGTTCATGCAGAAGTACATCTTGCGTCGCATTCTGCTGGTCATCCCCACGTTGTGGCTGGTGATTTCGATCCTCTTTCTGGTGCTGAATGCACTGCCGGGCGACTACGTCACGATCAAGCTGTCCAACCTCGAGGCGTCGGGCGCGACCAAGATCGAGGCGGAAATCGTCGGCAACCTCGAGGTTGAACGGACACTGCACCGTGTCGTCGGCGGCGATTCGGTTGCCACCATCGCAGCGAACTACGGCGCTACGGTCGACGAGATCCTGGCAGTCAACCCCAACCTCGAGGCTGATTCTCAACTCCGTCCTGGCTCGACGATCATCGTGATCGACGGCCAGTTGCTCTCGTCAATCTCGCGCACATCGCGGCTCGCCCTGCCCGAGGACACCGACTCCGGCATTGCCCTCTTGCAAGAACGCAACCCTGATGTCGAGTTCGGCACGTTCGCCGGGCAGCTGTTCGCTCCGGCCGAAGTGACGCTGACCCTGCGCGAGAGCACCAGCTTGCGTGAACTCGCCGAAGTCAATCGGGTCGCTCCCGAGGACTATCTGAATGTCAATCAGCAGGGCACCCCGGCCAACGAGGATGGGGAACTCACGGTTGACACACCGCTGTATCCCGGCGACACCTATATCTCGCCCACTCGCGAGATCACGGAGGCGAGCATCAAGAATCAGCTTGGCATCGACAAGCCGTTGGGCCGCCAATACGTCGAGTATCTGTGGGACACGATTCGCTTCCAGTTCCGTCCATCGTTCCAGACCAACGAGCCGTCAATGGACATCTTCCTGCGCTCGCTGCCACGGACGCTGCATCTGAATGCCTACGCACTGATCGTGGCCGTAATCGTGGCGTTGCCGGTTGGCATCCTCTCCGCCATGCGGCAGGATCAGGCGCTCGATTACGGGCTGCGCGGGTTCGCGATCATGGCGCTGGCCGCGCCGTCCTTCTGGATTGCGACGATGCTGATTTTCGTCGTCTCGCCTGGCGGCATCTTCGAAAGAGGGATTTGGTCGATTCCCCTGACCGACGAGAGCGCACGCAGCATCTTTACCTCGGTCAACGGCTTCTTTGCGCTATACACGATCCCGGCTGTGGCCGGAGGAATCGCTGCCGGAGCGGGCTTGATGCGCATCACCCGCTCGGAACTGCTTGAAGTGCTGCGCCAGGACTATGTCCGCACTGCCTGGTCGAAAGGCCTTCGTGAACGAGCAGTGATCCGCCGACACGCGCTGCGCAATGCGCTCGTACCGGTGCTCAGCGTGTTCGGACTGCAACTGGCGGCGCTGGTCGGTGGCAACATCATTCTCGAGGTGCTGTTCAACATCCCGGGCGTCGGACTGATGCTGTTGCAGCGGCTGTACCAAGCAGACATTCCCGTCATCCAGACGGCCGTGTTCTTCTTGGCGCTGTTCGTGATCATCGTCAACATCGTAATCGATATCAGCTACGCGCTGATCGACCCACGCATCCGCTACACCTAGTGATTCGTCAGGTAACCGATTAGACCATGAGCCAGCGAACCGGCGCCTCTGATCAACTTGATGATTTCGCTGCGGCTGAGGGTCTGCGCCTCGATCAGGCCACAGGTCTCCGACGCGGACTCGTCGCGTTCCGCAACTTCATGGTGAAAAAGCGGCTTGGCGCTGCCGGCGTGCTGATCGTCGTGGTCTGGAGCTTGATCGCGGTGGGGACGGTCGGTGATGGAGGCGGTTGGCTCGGCATTGGACGGTACGATTCACGAAGCGTCTTCGAGATCGCGTCGGTTCCCTATGCCGATGACAAGCTCGCCAACGCGCTCGATGGCGTCTCAGCCGACGCCTCCGACGCCGACCTCCGTGCCATCGTCAGCGATCCGGATATCTTTGGCGCGCCCGCCGCCGATGTCAATGTCCAGGGCGAGATGGTGGAGTACGCGCTGGAACAGATCGAGGTCGGGCTGCTGCTCGATACGTTGATCGAAGAGGAACAGATCGAGATACATGACGGCACGATCGTCGACGTCGACAGCCTGCTCGCGGCCGGGACAGACAACCCGTTGATCACCGCCTCGCTATTGGGACCGTCGGGCAAGCACTGGTTCGGCACCGACCGCGCCGGCCACGACCTCTTCTCTCGCGTGACCGAGGGAGCGCGACTGTCGCTCTACATCGGCTTCTTCGCAACGCTGATCGGCGTGTTCGCTGGCACTGCGACGGGTCTCGTTTCCGGTTCCTTCGGCGGCTCGGTCGACCTGGTCATCAACCGCATCCTCGACGCCGTTCAGAGCTTCCCTCCAATTGCGTTCCTCCTCCTGATCGCTTCGATTACCGATCCGTCGGCACTCTGGGTGACACTGTCGCTCTCAGTCCTGGGCATCGCACCAACCAACCGGATTGTGCGCGGAAGTGTGATCCAGATTCGTGAGATGCCATACGTCGAGGCTGCGCGCACGATTGGCGCCACCTCAACCCGAATCATGGGCTTCCATATTCTGCCCAATATCTTCGCTCCGCTGATCGTTATCTTCTCGATCACCATCGGAGCATTCATCCTCGCCGAGGCCGCGCTCAGCTTCCTCGGTCTGGGCACGTTGGACGTCTCCTGGGGCAAAATGATCGCAGACGGACGCCAGTTCATCGTCTACTCGCCGTGGACATCGCTCTGGGCCGGTCTGGCGCTCACCTCGCTGGTGTTTGGCTTCAATGTGCTCGGCGACGCCCTGCGCGACGTCCTCGATCCGCGTCTCAGGGGCAGCCGCTAGATGGCCGACGTCGTCGATGCCCCGGAGCTGCCCGGCGGCATCCTCCGCTTCACCCTGCCGATGTTCCCACCGCTGGATCATGTGCATCTCTGGCTGATCCCGACCGGTAACGGCTGGGCCATGTTCGACGCCGGATTCCCGACTCCGCAAGGCGTCGACAAGCTCGAAACCGAGATTCAGCCGCTGCTCACCGATGGCCGCCGTCTGGAGGCCGTCTTCATCAGCCATTACCACCCCGACCACACGGCTTTCGCCGGCCGCCTTCAGCGCGCATTCGACTGCGATGTCTATATCCACGAAGCCGACTGGGAGCGCATGCAACTCATGCAGCGGATGAGGGAGTCCGAAGACGGCAGCGGCGAGGCCTTCCGGCGCCGCTTCTCCAGCGGCTGGGCCGAATCGCTCGAAGATCACGAGTTCGAAGGTGAACAGTCCCAGGACCAGCGCGACAGCATGTTCTCCAGGATGCGGGAGGAACTGCAGAACATCGACCTGCCGATGCCCGAACCAACCCTGCTCAACGGCGGAGAACAGATCGACATCGGCGGACGGCAGTTCGAAGCCATCTGGACGCCGGGCCACACCGAGGGCCATCTCTGTGTCCGCGAGCTCGATCGGAACGCCTTGTTCACGGGTGACCATCTACTGGGTCGCATCACCCCGCACGTCGGCATGTGGCCTGACCAGGAACGCTCTCCGCTGCCCGACTTCGAGCAGTCATTGGAACTCGTGCACGAGCTGAACGCCTCAATCGCGTTGCCGGCCCACGAAGCGATTATCGAGCATCCGGCGGAACGCGCCGCCGAGATTCTCGAACACCATCAGGTCCGACGCCGCGAGATGCTCAACGCCGTCTCGGATGGAGATCACTCGGTCAAGGACATCGCCATCCGGTGCTTCCCCAGGCGTGCCGGGGACCGGATGCAGCTGACGATGGCAATGTCGGAGACTGTCGCCCACCTGGAGGCTCTGGTCGAAGAGGGAGAGCTCACTCGCTCGGGCCCCGGGGTAGAGCGTCGTTACCACCTCTCCTGAGGCACCTGCACCCCGACATTCGCTACCTTCTACTCCAACGCGAGTTGCAGGACGAACGGAGGCTGCTGGTGGCTGATCTGGCTGGCAAAGTGGCGTTCATCACTGGCGCCGGGAGCGGCATCGGACAGGGCACAGCCGTCCGACTCGCTCGCGACGGCGCTGACATATGCATCGCCGAAATCGACCTCGACGGCGCTGAAGAAACGGCCTCCATGGTCCGCGAGTTCGGCCGTAGCGCGCAGATCGTGCGCTGCAACGTCGCTTCCAAGGACCAGGTCCAGGAAGCCGCCGACGCTTGCATCGGCGAGTTGGGCAGCCTCGACATAGCGGTCGCCAATGCCGGTGTCGGACGTGGCGGTTCGGTGCTTGAGATGGAGCTCAAGGACTGGCAAGACCAGGTCGACATCAACCTCACCGGCGTCTTCCTCACGGTCCAGGCCGCTGCGCAGCGGATGGTCGCCGCCGGCAACGGTGGACGCATCGTCTGCATCTCTTCCCTTGCTGCGCTGAACACCAACGCGCTCATGTGGAGCTACTCGGCGACCAAGGCCGGTGTGGCCATGATGGTCCGCGGCTGGGCCGCCGACCTCGGACCGCACGGGATCAACATCAACGCGATCGGTCCGGGTGTGATCGACACGCCGCTGGCCCACGCGCTCGCCGGAGACGACGGTGGGCCGATTCGCACGGCGCTGGAAGCATCGACCCCCCTGGGACGGGAGGGACGGCCGTCCGACATCGCCGGTCTGATCTCGTTCCTCGTCGGTCCCGACGCCGACTTCATGACCGGCAGCTACCTGTTGATGGACGGCGGCATCCGCAACGCCGCCGGCGGACGGCTGGTCGAGGATCCCGAGTCCGAGATCGGACAGGAACGGGCGCGTCACATGCAGGCCGGCATGGAGCGCACCGCCCGCCTGCAGCCATTGATTGATCAGCGCTAGGACCGACGCCATGCCCGGCTTTCCAGACACTCCCGATGCCGCCCGCGCGATGGTGCTGACCGGCGTGCGCGAACTGGAGATGCAGTCGTTCCCGATCCCGGAACTCGGCCCCGACGACGGTCTCCTGCGCATGGAGGTCTGCGGCATCTGTGGCTCCGACTACGAACAGTTCAACGGTCACTTCTCGGCCCGATTCCCGGTCATTCCGGGACACGAGCCGGTCGGTCGCATCGCCGCGCTCGGTGAGCGAGCCCGCGAGCGCTGGGACGTCGAAGTCGGCGATCTTGTCTCGGTTGAACCCGGCGTACGCTGTGGGCGCTGCTCGCAGTGCCTCGATGGCCGGCAGTGCAGCGACGGCGCGGGAATCGGCTACACGCTCACCGACCGGACGCCCTCACTCTGGGGTGGCTACGCCGAGTACCTCTATCTGCATCGCTCCACCGTCATGCACAGGATGCCCAGCGACATGCCGCCCCGGCTCGCGGCCCTCTACAATCCGCTCGGCGCCGGGTTTGCCTGGGCCGTCAACGCCCCCAATCTGCAGGTCGGACAGAGCGTCGTTGTCCTCGGCTCCGGACAACGAGGAATCTGCTCGATCATCGCCGCACGCGCCGCTGGCGCCGGGACGATCATCGCCACCGGACTCGCCCGAGACGAACACAAGCTCGCCCTGGCCCGAGAGTTCGGCGCCGATGTCACCCTGGTCGCCGACGCCGACCCGGTCGTCGAGCGAGTACTGGAAGCGACCGATGGCCGCGGAGCCGACGTGGTCATCGACGTCACCCCCTACGCCACCGACCCGGTGTCCGACGCCATGAAAATGGCCCGCCGCGGCGGCACGGTCGTACTCGCCGGCCTCAAGGGCGGTCGCCGAGTGCCCGAGTTCAACTCGGACGACATCGTCACCCGCCATCTCAACGTCAAAGGCGTATTCGGCGTCGATCACGAGTCTTTTGTCCAGGCCATCGAGACCATCCGCTCCGCCCGCTTCCCGCTTGAGCGGTTGCACACTCACGCGTTTGCGCTCGAGGATGCCGCCACTGCCATCGATACGCTCGCCGGTGAAACCGGCGAACCGGCTGTGAATGTAACAATCGAGCCGTGGCTCTGAGCCGCTATCGGCGCATTGCGAAACATGGGCGTCGCCGGTAGTCGGTTAGGATTGCCCTATGCGGCGCAACGCCTCCGGCGTTGCCATTGCATAGACTTCGCGACTACCCGAAGGGGACATTGATGCCCGAACTCTCTATCAGTGACCAGATCGTCCTCCTGGGACTTGGCGAGGACGGAGTCCTCGAGCGGCCGTACGATGGGCGGCTCGACTACGCCATCGCCGGCGCGTCGCTGCTGGACCTCTCATTCCAGAACCGGATCGACACCGACCCCAACCGGCTGTTCATTATCTCCGCCGACGCGACTGGCAACCCGCTGCTCGACAGCGTCCTGCACCAGATCAACTCAGGCCCCCCGAACCAGCCGATCTCATACTGGATCTCCGAAATCGCCCGTTACGCGCTGGTCCTGCGCCAGCAGATCATCGAAGACCTGACCGACCGCCAGATCATCCAGCGCGAAGCAGGTCGTCGGCTGATCGTCCTGAAATCCGAGAAGTTCCCGCCGACCGACCCGCAGGTCGTCCGCGATGTCCAACGCAAGCTGATCGACACGCTGCTCTCCGATGAGATTCCCGACCCGGAAACCGTCGCGTTGATCGGTCTGGCGCGAGCCAGCCGCCTGCTCGAACTGCTGCTGCCCCGCGAGTACCTCGACCGCGTCGAGACCCGGGTCGAACAACTCGCCCGGATGGACCTGATCGGGATGAGCGTCAACCGCACCCTGGACGAAATCCAGGCGGCCGTCGCCCTGGCGGTGCCCGGCCTCTAGGACGTCTTCGGCATCTGCCGACCGGACCGGGACAGGACGCAGCGATGGACTGGAACGACACGCCGGAACAGGCTGCCTTCCGCAGCCAGGTGTCCACCCTGATCGAGGATCGCCTGCCCGAGCGTTACCGCGACCTCGCCGCTCGCGGCTCGATGCCGGAGCGCGCTTGGGAGAACGACCGCAAGTCGAGCGACCCGGTCGAGTACGCCGCCGCGATCGACTGGCATTCCGCGTTGGCCGAACGCCACTGGGTCGCCCCACACTGGCCGGCCGAGTACGGAGGCGGCGGACTCTCCCCGATGGAGCAGTTCATCTTCAACCAGGAGATCGCCGAAGCCGGAGCCCCGGCAGTCGGCGGCTCCGGCGTACACATGCTCGGCCCCACGCTCATCGTTCACGGCTCGGACGAGCAGAAAGAGAAGTACCTCCCGCCGATTCTCGACGGCGAGGTCACCTGGGCCCAGGGCTACAGCGAGCCCGGCTCCGGCTCCGACCTCGCCTCGCTCACCACCCGCGCCGTCCGCGACGGCGACGACTTCATCATCAACGGCCAGAAGATCTGGACCTCGGCCGCCCACACCGCCGATGCAATGTTCGCGCTCGTCCGCACCGATCCCGACGCGCCCAAGCATCGCGGCATCTCGTTCGTCATGATCGACGACATCAAAACGCCGGGCATCACCGTGCGTCCACTGATCAACATCAACGGTGACCACTACTTCAACGAGGTCTTCTTCGAGGATGTTCGTATCCCCGCCAACAACCTCGTCGGTGAGCTCAATCGCGGCTGGTACGTCGGCATGACGCTGCTCGACTTCGAGCGCTCCAACATCGGCGGCGCGGTCGCCGCCCGGCGCCAGCTTCGCCAGCTGATCACTCACATCCAGAGCAACGACCAGGGTGCCCGTGAGCGAGTCACGCCGGAGCTCCGCCAGGAAATCGTCGACCGCTATGTCGAGACCGAGACGCTCTATCAGTTCAGCTTCCGCATCATCTCGATGCAGTCGGCCGGCCTGGTCCCCAACTACGAAGCCTCAACGGCCAAGCTCTTCGCCTCCGAGCTGAGCCAGAGACTCGCGCTCACCGCCACCAAGGTCTTCGGCCTGCACGCCCAACACTGGAGCGACTCCCCGCCGGCCAGCACGTTCACCCGCAACTACGTCGGCATGGTCCCCGCCACCATCCGCGGCGGAACCAGCGAAGTCCAGCGCAACGTCATCGCCACCCGAGGCCTCGGCCTGCCCCGGGCGTAGGCGGCGGAGCGAAGACATCCGGCTGGCCTTTTGGGTTGAGAGTATGACGGCTGACTCCAACACCTCGAAGCCCGTTCCCATCGCCCCCACTTACGTTGGTATGAAGTCGGATCCCCGTTTCACCGAGGCGTGGCTCGAGCATGCCATTGCAGAGGATCCCGCCCTGCTTGGGCTCGGCGATCTGGAGGTGATAGATACACAAGTCGCGGTGCCTGGTGGAGGACGTTTGGATATCTTGTTGCGTGACCCCGAGTCGCTCACTCGCTACGAGGTGGAGTTACAGCTCGGTACTTTGGATGAGTCGCACATAGTGCGGGCCATCGAATATTGGGACATCGAGCGACGCCGCTTCCCGCACTACGACCACATTGCGGTCATCGTCGCCGAGGACGTCAGCCAACGCTTTCACAACGTCATCCAACTGATCGGCGAGAGTGTTCCGCTCATCGCGATCGAAGTGAGATTGATCGAGACGAGCGATCAGCTTCTGCTCGCAGCGACTCAAATCGTGAAGCGCCTTGAGCGAGGACTTGAAGAGATCGATTCGAGTCCGCCTGCGGATCGCTCGCAATGGGTACAAAGGGTCGGTTTGGGCCCCGTCGCGATGGTCGATCACTTGCTGGAAATGATCAACGGCCTGAACCTAGCAGCCGGCGATGCCTTTGCGCTCAAGTACAACAAGCACTACATCGGCCTGAGCCTGAATGGCGTGGCCCGCAACATGGTGACTGCTAAACCTGTGAAGTCAGGTCATATGATTGCCGAGTTCAAGTTCCCCGATGATCCTGATCTCCGCGACGACCTCGTTGCGGCGGGACTCGATCCAATGTCGTACGACAAAACGTTCAACAACTTTCGCGTTCGTCTCCGGCCGCCCGACTTCAATCAACACATGGAACCGCTCGAGCAGCTCATCCGGCGGGCTCACGCGCACTATTTCGGAACGAGCGAGGCTGTGACCGATGTCGACTGAAGTTGGGCATCTGGACCAACACCTCCTCGACGGCGTCCGCGTCGTCGAGATCGGCGACGAAATCGCCGCCTACGCCGGCAAGCTCCTCGCCGGACTCGGCGCTGACGTGATCAAGGTTGAGCCACCCGAGGGCTGCCCGACCCGCGACATCGGACCGTTCTACGAGGACGAGCCCGGACAGGAGCGCTCACTGTTCTGGTGGCACTACAGCATCGGCAAGCGCTCGCTCACTCTCGATCTCACTCAGGCAGACGATCGCTCTACTCTCCTGAACCTCCTCACCACGGCCGACCTCTTCCTAGACGCCCGGCCGAAACCGGACATTGACCGGCACGGGCCCGGCGAACCCACAATCCGCGAGGCCAATCCGGACATCGTGATCGCCCGCATATCGCCGTTCGGCGACTCCGGCCCGTGGGCCGACTACCGAGGCTCGGACCTCGTCCACCTCGCGCTCGGCGGACCGATGATGAACTGCGGCTACGATCCCCAGCCCGACGGCGCCTACGACACGCCGCCCATCGCCCCGCAGATGTGGCAGGCCTACCACATCGCCGGCGAACTGACCGTGATGAATGCGATCGGCGCGCTGATCGACCGCGGCCGTTCAGGCCGCGCTCAGACGCTCCACACCGCCGTCCACGACGCCGTCGCCAAGAACACCGAGCTCGACCTGATGAGTTGGGTCTACCGGCGCGCTCGCTTCTATCGTCAGACCTGTCGCCACGCCATGGAGCAGGTCTCGCCGCTGCCGATGATCGGACCGACCAAGGACGGCCGCTGGGTCATGGCGCTGCCGCGCGGTCGCTCCCAGTCGCTGATCGATTTCCTCGACAGCTACGACATGGCCGCCGATCTGAAAGATGACCCGCCCGAATCCGGCGGAGCCAACACACGTTCGCGCGGCGAGACTGCCGCGCACCTGCAGGAGGTCTCGCAGCGGCTGATCCGTAAGTTCCGCTTCGAGGACGTCCCCTGGCGCCAAGCGCAGGACCTCGGCCATCTCTGGGCGCCGTTGCGCAAGCCGCACGAAAATGCGCTCGATCCGCACTGGTGGGAACGAGGCAGCTTCGCGAAGGTCGAGCACCCTGAGCACGATGCGGAGTTCATCTACACCTCCAGCAAGTGGGTCTCGTCCGAAACTTCATGGAAAGTCGGCCCACGCGCCCCGCTTCTCGGCGAACACAACGACGAAATTCTGGCCGAGCTGGATAATCGCCAAATTCGTCATTCCCGCACAAGCGGGCATGGCGGAGGCAGGGGGAACGGTCGCCATCCAGCCGACAACTCCACGTCCGCCCTGTCCCGCTGGGGTACACCCTTCCCGCTCGATGGCGTCCGCATCCTCGACTTCACCTGGTGGCTCGCCTCCGGCGGTGCACCCCGATTCCTCTCCGCCCTCGGCGCTGAGGACATCAAGGTCGAGTGGCACCAGAACATGGATCTGCGCGTCGGCATGGCGCAGTTCCCACAGGGCGGCAAAGCGGCGCGTGACGTGCTGGGCATCAACGATGCGCCGCTGCCGCCCGACAACTCCACCATCAACCGCTCCGGACAGTTCAACGACTTCCACGCCGGACACCGCGGCCTCTCCCTCAACCTGCGCGACCCGCGCGGCCTCGACATCGCCAAGCAGCTCGTCGCTGTCAGCGACATCGTCGCCGAGGGATTCTCGCCCGGCGTGATGGAGCGCTGGGGCCTCGGCTACGAGGTGATGAAAGAGATCAAGCCCGACATCATCTACCTCTCGCAGTCGGGCATGGGACAGGTAGGCGTCTACGGACGCTACCGCACCGTCGGACCGATCGCCGCCTCGTTCGGCGCTATCTCCGAGCTCTCCGGCCTGCCCGAGCCCTACGCGCCCGCCGGCTGGGGCTACAGCTATCTCGATTGGTTCGGCGCCTACAACCTGGCCAACGCGATGATGGCCGCCCTCTACTACCGCGACCGCACCGGCAAAGGTCAGTGGATCGACTCCTCCCAGGTCGACGCCGGCATCTACCTCAACGGCACCTCGGTGCTCGAGTGGTCGGCCAACGGCACAATCTGGCAGCGCTACGGCAACCGCTCGCCGTACAAACCCGCCGCCCCGCACGGCGCGTACCGGTGCCGAGACGACGTCGAGTCCAACGACCGCTGGATCGCATTCGCCTGCTTCGACGAGTCCGACTGGGAGTCATTGCGCCGGGTCATGGGCGATCCCGAGTGGGCCGCGAGCGAGCATTTCGCCAGCCTCGCCGACCGCCTCGCCAATCAGGACGAGCTCGACGAGCGAATCACCGAATGGACGCGTCAGCACGACCGCTGGGATCTGATGACGCGGCTGCAAGAGGCCGGAGTCGCCGCCGGAGTCTGCCAGGACGCCCAGGACCGCATCGAAGTCGACCCTCAACTCGCCCACCTCAACTGGCTGACCGAGGTCGAACACAGCGAAATGGGTCCCTGGCCAACCAAGGAAGTCCCGGTCAAGTGGAGCCACACTCCACCCTTTATGGGCGGCCCCATCGACCGAGGAGCCCCCTGCTACGGCGAGGACAATCACTACGTCCTCGGAGAACTCCTGGGCATGAGTACATCACAGATCTCACGCCTCGCCGACGACGGTGTGATCGCAGAAGGACTGGCGAGCGTTTAGGAGGCTGACCTCAGCTACAGCGACTCGTAGAGCGCATCAATCAGCACCGCGCAGCGCGGGTCGTGCGCCACCTCGGTCCCCATCCGGTTCATCGCGTAGCCAAACCCGATGCCGGCGTCGAGGTCGGCGTAGCCGAGCGAGCCCCCGGCCCCGGGATGCCCAAACGCCCGCCGATTCGGCCCGTACGGAGTAGCCTCTCCGGTCAGGGCCCAGCCCAGACCGAACCTCGTATTGATACCGATGCAGGTGTCGGGACCGTTGGTCTGCTCCTCGATGCCCCGTTCGATCGTCTCGGGATCGAGAATGTGGACGCCGTCGATTTCACCGCCGTTGGCGGCGCCGCCGTAAATCCGGGCCAGCGCGCGAGCGGTGGCGTGTCCGTTCGCGGCGGGAATCTCAGCAGCTCGCCAGTCTCGCCGCGACGCCATCGCCGGGCCGCCGGGATTGAACACCGGCGGGTTGATCACAGCCACGATCCCGACACTGTCCGGATCGCCGAAGAGGTCGCTGGTCGGCGGAAACTCGGCGGCGACTTCTGGCTCTATCACGGTGGAGATCCGGGCGTCGAACTCTGGGCCGGTCCCGATGTGAGCGTCGAGCCCGAGCGGCGCGGCGAACTCCTCCCGGAAGTACGTGCCGACCGACCGGCCGTCGATTCGCCGGATGACTTCGCCCACGAGCCAGCCGAAGGTCATCGCGTGATAGCCGTGCTTCTCGCCCGGCGTCCACCACGGCTCCTGCTCGGCCAGCGCCGAGGTCATCGTTTCCCAGTTGAACATGTCCTCGGTCACGAGCTCCCGCTTGACCGCCGCCATCCCGGCCTTGTGACAGAGCAGCCAGCGAACCGGTATCGACCCCTTGCCGCCGGCCGCGAACTCGGGCCAATACTGCGCCACTGGCGCGTCGATATCCAGCTTCCCCTCCTCGACTAACCGGTGGGCGCAGAATGCCACCAAACCCTTGGTCGAGGAGTAGACATTGACCAGTGTGTTGCGGTCCCACTCGCGCTCGCGCGATTCGTCGTACCAGCCGCCCCAGAGGTCTACGACCGGTTCCCCATGGAGGTAAATGCAGACCGCAGCGCCGACTTCGTCGCGCTCGCTGAAGTTGCTCTCAAACGCCTGGCGGACGGTGTCGAAGCGTGGATCGCTCCAGCCGTGGATCGGAATGGTCATGGTCGTTCTCCAACCGGCTTGCGACCTACAGCGAGGCGTACACCGCGTCGATCAGGCCCTGAACCCGAGGATCGCCGCTCAGGTTGTTCTGCATCTGGTTCATCGTGTAGCCGAAGCCGATGTTGGCGTCGAGGTCGCCGTAGCCGAGCGAGCCGCCCGCGCCAGGATGACCGAAGGCGCGCGAATTGGGCCCCAACGGCAGGAACTCGCCCGTCAGCATGAAGCCCAGGCCGAAGCGCGTCGGAATCATCAGACAGGTGTCGGGGCCCTTCGACTGCTCGACGATGGCGTTCTCCAGCGTCTCTGGATTGATGATGTGGATGCCGTCGATCTGACCGCCATTGGCGGCTCCGCCATAGAGCCGAGCCAGCGAACGCGCCGTGGCGTGACCGTTGGCAGCCGGGATCTCGGCCCCGCGCCAGCCTCGGCTGGAGGTGATATTATCCTCGTCCGGACCTCCGATCGGCGGGTTCGAGAATGCCGCCGCGCCGACGCTGTCCTCGCCCAGCAGCTCGACCAGATTGGGTGCGTTGGGGTCCGCCGGTGCGTTGATCAGCGTCGAGATCCGGCCGTCGAACTCTGGACCCGTACCAATGTGCGCGTCGAGGCCGAGCGGCGCGGCGAACTCGTCCCACCAGTACCGACCGATTGAGCGTCCGTCGATCCGCCGCACGACTTCTCCGACGAGCCAGCCGTAGGTCAGGGCGTGGTAGCCGTGCTGATCGCCCGGCGTCCACCAGGGCTCCTGCTCGGCCAGGGCTTCGCACATCGTGTCCCAGTTGTAGAGGTCTTCCATGACCAGCGGCCGGCGTACGGCAGCCATGCCTGCCCGGTGCGACAACAGCCAGCGGACCGGCATGTCGCCCTTGCCTGCCTGGGCGAACTCGGGCCAGTACTCCGAGACTGGCGCATCAAAGTCGAGCCGGCCTTCCTCGGCCAATCGGTGGGCGCAGAACGCGGCCAGACCCTTGGTCGTCGAGAAGACGTTGACCAGCGTGTTACGGTCCCACGCGCGCTCACGATCCGTGTCGTACCAGCCGCCCCAGAGGTCAACGACAGGTTCGCCGTTGAGGTACACGCTGACAGCTGCGCCCACCTCGCCGTGCGCGGCGAAGTTGGTGGCGAAGGCCTCGCGGACTGCGTCAAATCGTGGTTCGTTCCATCCGCCGATCGGTGCCTCGGTCATGCTTGAAGTCCCCGTCCTGGCTGGTCGCTCGCGGTTCCGCAGGCAACGCTAACACGTCGGCCAGTCGGTAACCTGTCCGCGTCAACCGACCTGGAAAGGACTCCACCGATGCCGAACATCCCGACCGAAGCCGAAGTCATGGCGATGATGGATTCGCTCTCGAACTGGGGACGCTGGGGCGACGATGACCAGCTGGGCACGCTCAACTACGTCACGCCCCAAGTGCGCAAGGCCGCTGCAGCGCTCGTCAGTGAAGGCGTTTCGGTCTCTTGCGCCTGGGATATCGAGAACATCCACCAGCCCGACCACGCCATGGGCACGCCGCAGCGCTTCATGGTCGCCACCGGCGAGTCGGCCGCCGCCATCGCCGAAGCGGGCGTATCACGCATGGGCGGTGCGATGGAGTTCTTCGGACTCGTCTACCACGGCTACGCGATCACCCATCTCGACGGTCTCTGCCACATCTTCTGGGACGGCAAGATGTACAACGGTAAGGAAGCCCGGCTGGTCAACTCGACCGGCGGCGCGACGCACCTGCCAATCACCGAGCTGCGCGATGGCATCGTCACCCGCGGAGTCCTGCTCGATGTCGCCGCGGCCAGAGGCGTCGACTGGATGGAGCCCGGCGAGGGCGTCTTCCCCGAAGACCTCGAAGCCGCCGAGGAGCGTCAGGGCGTCAAAGTCCGCGAAGGCGACGCCGTCCTCCTGCGCACCGGCTACGGCAAGCGCAAGCGCGAGGTTGGGCGCGAGCCGCTGCTCGAGACCGGCTTCCCCGGCTGGCACGTCGCCTCCCTGCCCTGGCTGCACGAGCGCGGTGTCGCCGTGATCGGCGCCGACACCGCGACCGATGTCAACCCCTCGGGCTACGAGACGCTCCGCATCCCGATCCACGCCGTCGGCATCGTCCACATGGGTCTCTGGTTGATGGACAACATGCAGCTAGAGGACGTCGCCGAGGCCGCCAACCGCTACGGCCGGCACGAGTTCCAGTTCGTCCTCAGCCCGCTGCGGATCATCGGCGGAACCGGCAGCCCCGCGAATCCACTGGCGATCTTCTGATCGCGGTCACCCATTCGGCGTGAGGTGAACCTTGATCGACCGTGAGCCCTTGTCTTGCGCCGTCTCGAATGCGGCATTGACATCGTCAAGCGCGAAACGGTGGGTGATCAACGAGCGCGCTTCCGCCTGGTAGCTGGCCAGGATGTCGAGGGCCTGCTGGTAGTCGGCGGGCCGGCCGCCCGGCGCTCCGTAGGTGACCGATCCGACAACCGTGACCTCGTGCAACATGAGGTTCACCGGATTGATCGGCACGCTCTCGATGGCGAACAGGCCAAGCACCAGGACCCGTCCCAGTCGCCGGACGACATCGATTGACTGTCGGATCGTGTCGGCGTGACCTCCAACGCACTCGGCGACCAGGTCGATTGAATCCTCGGCGGCCAACTCGGCCAGCCGTTGCTGGCTGGCATGGTCCTCACCAAGGACTTCGGCAGCCCCCAGTCGCCGCGCTGCCTCTTGCTGGTGCGGATGGCGGGCGAGCACGATCGTGGCAGCGCCGGCGGCCTGTGCTGCGAGCTGCGCGGTCAGTCCGATGGTGCCGGCGCCGATGACCAGCACGGTTTCACCCTGGCTGACCGTGATCTGGTTGAATCCGTGGACGGCGCAGGCCAGCGGTTCGGCGAGGGCGGTGATTTCAGCATCGACACCTGCCGGTGACTTGAAGACCGCCTGCGCCGGCGCGAGCACTTCCTCGGCCATGCCGCCGTCGACATGTAGCCCGATCAAACCGCCCGCGATCTGGCACTGGTTGTAGTGTCCGGCCCTGCAGAGTCGGCACTCGCCGCAGCGCAGCAGCGGTTCGACGCCAACGGTGTCGCCTTCACGAACGTGGTCGACGCCGGGGCCAATGGCGCTGACGATGCCGCCCATCTCGTGCCCCGGAGTTCGGCCGGCCTCGGGAGGCAGGTGACCCCGATAGGAGTGCAGATCGGTACCGCAGATTCCCTCGCTCAGAACCCGGACGACGACTTCTCGGTCGCCTGGCACCAGATCCGAATCCTCGATCAGACTCAATCTGGCGTCGGCATTCCAGGCGGCGCGACGCATGCCCGGCTCCGTCTCCTGAGAGTTACGCGTTCGGCGTGATGTGGACCTTGATGGACTTGGAGCTCTTGTCGAGCGCCGTATCGAACGCCTCGTTGACTCCGTCGAGTCCGTACCGATGCGTGATCAGGGATCGCGCCTCTTCAGTGCATCCGGAGAGGACTTCCAGCGCTTGTTGATAATCAGGCGCGCGGCCGCCAATCGCGCCGTATGTGACAGCGCCGACCATGGTGATCTCCTTGCCGAGCAAGGTGAGCGGATTGAATCCGGCATCGTCGATCGCGAAGACGCCCAGGACGATGACGCGTCCCAATCGGCGGACGACGTCCACGGACTGGCGGATGGTGTCGGCGTGTCCGCCCACGCACTCGGCGACCACATCGATCGCGTCGTCGTTGGTGAGTTCCTTCAGCCGCTGCTGGCCCGCTTCGTCCTCACCAATCACCTCGGCGGCGCCAAGATTGCGTGCGGCTTCTTGCTGGTGCGGATGACGGGCGAGCACGATCACGTTGGCCCCGGCAGCCTGAGCGGCGAGCTGGGCGGTCAGCCCGATCGTGCCCGCGCCGATCACCAGCACCGTCTCGCCCTGGCCCAGCGTCGCCATGTTGTAGCCGTGAACCCCGCAGGCCAGCGGCTCGGCGATCGCCGCCACTTCCCCATCGACATTCGGCGGTGCTTTGAACACCGCCACGCCCGGCGCGAACACATCTTGCGCCATGCCGCCGTCGACCGCGATCCCGATCAGGCCGCCCGCCACCTGGCACTGGTTGTAGTGGCCCGAGATGCAGTGGCCGCACTCGCCGCAGCGCAATAGCGGCTCGACCCCAACGACGTCACCTTCCTTGACGTGCTCGACGCCGGGACCCACGGCGGCCACAATCCCGCCGATTTCATGCCCGGGCGTGCGCAGCGCCTCGGGCTGGAAGTCGCCCCGATACCAGTGCAGGTCCGAGCCACAGATGCCCGCGTTGACCACCTGAACCCGCACCTCGCCCTCGCCCGGCGCGCGCTGCGGATCGTTGTGGACGCTGAGAGTTCGGTCGGCATTCCAGGCGGCGCGTCGCATCGGTCGGCTCCAATCGCTCCCGCATGGCGGGTCGCTTGCGCTGGAAGGCTAACAGTCAGCGAGGCCGCGCAACGGCGACCTGCCGATACGCTGACTGCCATGCCCCGGATCGTCATCCTGCTCGCAGTCTCAGCCATCCTCGCGCTCGCCACGATCGCCTGCAGCGATGACGCGCCCGTGAAGCAGGCGCAACCGGAGCAGCCTGCGCCTGCTTCGGTTGAGGACGAACAGCAACAGGTCGCACCTCAGCCGGAGCAACAGATAGAACAGCAACAGCAACCGGAACAGTCGGAGGAAGAATCGGATCAGACGCCACCCGCGCAGGCCGCGCAAGAACAGCAGTCTCAGCAGTCCCTGCAGCAACAGCCGGAGCAAGGGCAACAGCAACAGCAGGTACAGCAGCCTGAGGCGGAGACCAAACTCGTCATCGGCACAGATCGCCCAGCGACGTTGTTGTTGCCGCAAGGCGTCGATCTGACCCACCCGCTCCCGCTGATCGTGCTGTTGCACGGATATAGCAGTTTCGCGGCCCAGGCCGATCAATACTTCCAGTTCTCGCAGTCGGTCGACGCGGGCGGATTCGGCCTGCTCATCCCTAACGGAACCATCGATCAGATACGCAACCGCTTCTGGAACGCCACACCCGAGTGCTGCGACATCTTCGGCGCCGAACCGGACGACGTCGGCCACATCAAGTTCCTGATCGAAGAGGCGCGGGAGATCGCCGCCTTCGATCAGGTCTTCGCCGTGGGCCACTCGAACGGCGGATTCATGGCCTATCGCCTCGCCTGCGAGGAAGTCTCCGGGCTCACCGCGATCGTCAGTCTCGCCGGAGGAGCGTTCTCAAACGCCGACGACTGCCGCGCACCTACACCGCTCTCCGTGCTGCAGATTCACGGCAGCGAAGACAGCATCGTCCTCTACGACGGCGGGCGCCTCCCGGATCATCCCGACCCCGATCGTCAGCCCGTGCCCGGCGCGAAGGACTCGCTCCTGCGTTGGGCCGAGCGCGCCGGCTGCGATATCGACAATCCGAAGTTTCTTCCACCGATCGACACCGACACGGCGGTCGCAGGAGCCGAAACCTCGATCGTGCGCTTCGCCGAGAGGTGCGCTGAGGGGACGGTGATGGAGTTGTGGACGATCGAAGGCGGTGGACACATTCCGCTCGTCTGGGGCATCGATTTCACGCCGGGCATCCTCAAATGGATCGCCGAGCGCGGCAGGCAGGCAACCGCGTCGGCGCTGGAGGTCCAGGAACACGTAATCGGCGGCGACCGGACTGCGCGTCTGCAGTTCCCGCCAGACACCGAGGGCCAGGCGATTCCGCTGGTGCTGTCCCTGCATGGCTACCCCGGGGAGGCAGAGGCGCACGACTGGTACTTCGGCCTGTCGGAGCGGATCCTGGAATACCGCTTCGCGCTGATCACACCTCAGGGAACGAGCGACTCTCGCGGCAATGCATTCTGGAATGCGACCGACGCCTGCTGCAACTTTGACGGCAGCGCGGTCGACGACTCCTCCTGGTTGAGCACCCTGATGGACGAGGCGAAGGAGATCGTGGATGTATCGGGCGTCTATGTGGCCGGCTACTCCAACGGCGGCTTCATGGCCTATCGCCTCGCCTGCGACGGACTCGACGGGCTGGTAGCAATCGCAAGCCTGGCCGGTTCATCGTTCGGCGATCCTGCTCGCTGTGACGGCGCCGCGCCGATCTCGGTCCTGCAGATCCACGGCAGCGCCGACCTCGACATCCCCTACGGCGGCACCCTGGAGTACGAAGGTGGATACCCGGCCGCAACAGAACTGACCGAACGTTGGGCCCGCCGGGCTGGTTGCGACCTTGAGCAGGCGTCGCAACTGCCTGCCATCGACCTGGAAGACGTCATTGACGGCGCAGAGACGACCGTGCAGCGGTACCGCCAGGGATGTTCGGATGGGATCACGGTGGAACTGTGGACGATGGAGGGCGCCGACCACTTTCCCTTCTTCAACGACGACTGGCCCGACCGCCTGTTGAACTGGCTGCTCGACGAGTCGCGGACGAACTAGCGGGCCATGCTACGCAAGTTGGCCATCGTCGGCCTCGGTCTGCCGCTCACCGCGATCATCGCCGCCCTGGTCTACCTTCTCTTCTTCGGCACCTCCGAACCCACCTTCGACGCCGCCACTCGCGAACTCGCCCTCGATCACACCGTCCTGCGCATCCGCGACGAGCCGCCGGCCGCCCTCGTCGTCCCCACCGAGCCTCCTGCCTCGGTCGTGCTCGTCCTCGTCCTCCCCGACGACGACCGCCACGTCTGGTCGGCGACCCGGTCGCTCGGCTTGCTCGACTATGTCGACAGCCACGAACTGGCCATGATCCCCGTCACTGGTCTCGTGGAGCGCGATCAACTACTCGAGTTGGCCACACTCGCTGCCCGGTTCGTCGTCCCCAACCGCATCTATCTGGCTGCCTTCAGAGGCGCGCCGCTCGCCGCCGTCTGCGACGGCGAAGTCGGAGACGCCTGGTCCGGAGTGATCGTCGTGGAGGCCGGAGAAGCCGCCGCATTGAACCAATGCGCCGATCTGCCCGTCTTGCGGATCGAAGACCAGGACGGCCTGGGCGGCCGTATCGTGCAGTGGATGCTGGAGCGGCAATGACCCTGTCCGACGCTCTCCATACCCTGTCGATCGGGCGCGGCGACGACTTGGCCATCGCCTTCGCGCCCACGCTGACCCCGCGCCGGGCGGCGGCGTTCGCTCGTCGTATCGCCCGTCATCTGGACGACGCGGGCGTCCCCGCCGACCGACGAGTCTGGATCATCGCCGCCGCAGCCGACGACGAGCAGACAGCCCGGCTCGCCTCCGCGATCGCCGATCCCGCCGCCGGATCCCCTCTGACGCTCCACGACCCCCGCGATCCCGACGTGCTCGTCTTCCAACGTCGAATCCCCGGCCAGCGTCGCGGCGGCGTCTACCTCAATCACGCCTGGCAGGCGGCCAGCCGACGCATCGCCTGCGGAGACCCACTCGACCTGCTGGACGGCCTCAGCGCCTGGTTCAATCCGCCTGCCCACCTGCGCCCGGAAGACCTCGACGCCTTCCTCGTCCGCTAGCTCCGCTCTCTCTCCCTCGCGCAGCGCCCCCTCGCTGGCCTCTACTGATCCAGGTAGCGACGAAGAAGCGGCGTGAACCCGGCCCGCGCGAACTCTTGGTCCGCAGTCAGGATCGATCCGATCCCGTACTCCCGCATAATCAGGATCGACACGCAATCCTGCAGCGAGAGCGAAGACTCGGCGAACTCGTCTCCATACGCCTCAAGAGCGTCTTCCATCAGGGTGAAGTTGTGGCTGACAACCGTATATTGCGGGTCACGCCCGAGCTCCCGAAACTGGCGCGCCAGCCGAGTCCGATCCGTGGACGCAGCGCGTGAGAAGTGAGCCAGCGTCTCACTCAATACTCCGTGCGAGGTCACTAATGGCTGCCGAGGATGCAGAGAATCAGCCGCCATTTGAGCAGCGGCGCGCCAGTTATCGTTCGCCCCGTTCAGCGCAATCAGATAGACGCTGTCGACGAAGATGGGTCGTAACGGAGTCACGCCCGCTCGCGCGGAGAGCCATACCTGTCTAGGAACGCGTTCAGGTCTGCGCGTAGATCGTCAGGAATGTCTCCTGGTTCTGCGACGACTTGCAACGCTCGCAGGAGATCCTGAACCGTCCGCCCGTCATCCTCCACCGGTGCAATCGGGATGTACCAGTCGGGACGCTGGCTCGGATCGCGACGGTCTGCGCCATTCGCGGCCGGCTCGCTCGGCATCTGCTGCTCCTGGCTCAATCGTATCCGTTCGCCTTAGCCCCGGGGCAAACCCAGACCGCGCGTCGCGATGATGTTCCGCTGGATCTCCGACGTGCCGCCCTCAATCGTGTTGGCGATCGAGCGGATGAAACCGTACGAGTGGCGCCCGCGTCGCGGCGCATCCTTGCCCTGGAGCTGGCCGTGCAGACCGAGCACCTTGATCGCGGTGCTCTGGATCCGCTGGTTCAGCTCCATCGCGAACAGTTTCGCCATCGACGCCTCGTGGTTCGGGATCAGGCCCTGGTTCTGCATCGAGACGATCCGGTAGGAGATCATCCGGGCCGTCTGGGTCTCGATGTAGCGGTCGGTCAGGGCGAGTTGCGTCTCGCGCTTGTCGACCGTGGAGAGACCGGTCCCGCGCTGCTCCTTGGCGTAGCGGACGATGTCCTCGACGGCCTGCTGCATGCCGACGGCCGAGCCGATGCTGGAGCGCTCGAAGTCGAGCGTGGTGACCGCCCCATACCAGCCCCGGTTGACCTCGCCCAGCACGTTGCGCTGGGGAATGCGGACATCCTCGAAGAAGACCTCGTTGAACTCGTGCGTCCCGGCCATGTTGACCAGCGGCCGGGTCGAAACCCCCGGCGAGTGCATGTCCAGCACGAAGTAGGTGATCCCCCTGTGCTTGGGTGCGTCGGGGTCGGTGCGGGCCAGAAGGATCATCCAGTCCGATTTGTGCGCCCCCGACGTCCAGATCTTCTGCCCGTTGACGACGAAGTCGTCGCCGTCTTTGACCGCACGGGTCTGCAACGAGGCCAGGTCCGAGCCTGAGCCCGGCTCGGAGTAGCCCTGGCACCAGATCGCCTCACCGCTCAGGATCGGCGGCAGGTGCTCCTCCTGCTGCTCCTCCGTGCCGATCGTGATGATCGTCGGGCCGGCCATGCCGATCGCAATGCCGCCGGGGCGCGGGGCCCGTGCTTCGGCCATCTCCTCGTTGAAGATGAACTGCTGCATCACCGAGAGTCCTGCGCCGCCGTACTGCTTGGGCCAGGCCGGCGCGATCCAGCCGCGGTCGGCCAGTTCCTTCTCCCACTCGCGCTGCGTCGGCGGTCGGTCGAAGGGCTGCGCCGAGCGAGCTTCCTCGCGCATTTTGTTGCGCCGAGGCCGGAATTCGTTCTGAATGAACGACTTCACTTCGGTGCGAAATGCGGCTTCTTCGTTGTTGTCGTGGAAGTCAACCATCGTCTGTCTCCATCCGGGCCAGTTCATCACCCGGTTCACCGCATCGTATCCCAACAGCGGGCTAAACTTTGCCCATGGTTCGCAAGCGGATGCTCGAAGACGACGCCCGTCGACTGCTGGGCGGCTCGCCCGTCGCCGTCGTCAGCACCAACTGGCGCGGAGTCGGCAACGCCGCCCCGATCGCCTGGTCGATGCCCGTCTCAGTCAATCCGCCCCTTGTCGCCATCGCCGTCCATCCCTCGCGGCGCACGCACGACATGATCAAATTCGGAGAAGAGTTCGCGATCAACATCCCGTCCAAGGTGTTGCTCAATCACACGCAATGGCTGGGAATGGTATCGAACACGATCGGCGACAAACTCGAAGCCTCAGGCATCCCAACGTTTAAGGGCAAAGAGATCGACTCGCCCCTGTTGGAAGGCTGCATCGGCTGGATCGAATGTACGCTGCACGACTTCTACACCATGGGCGATCACACGTTGTTCATCGGCAAGGTCGTCTCCGCCCAGGCCGACACCGACGGCTTCGACTTCAATAGCGGTATGTGGGCGCTGGATGACGACGAGTACAAGCCGCTCATGTACCTCGGAGGCCGCAGTTACAGCATCATGAACGACGGCTTCGACGCCACCGTCGAGCAGCGCCCGGTCGAGCAGATGATCGAGGAAGGCATCGGACGCGAGCTCGAAGAGGCCGAAGCCGAACGCCGCATCAAGCGTGAAGAGGAAGCCGAGCGGCGCGAGGAGGAAGAGCGCCGAGGCGAGGCCGAGCCCGACACCTCCAGCCTGCCCCGCGAGCTGCCGGACGCCTGATGGCCCCGCCGCGCGGACGGATCGTCGAAGGCGACAACCTCCCCGTCCTCCGTTCGCAGCCATCCGAAAGCGTCCAGCTCGTCTACACCGACCCGCCCTTCAACACCGGCAACGTCCGTACCTACCAGAGAATGCGCACCACCCAGGCCGACGACGGCGACCGCATCGGCTTCGGCGGCCGCAGGTACCACTCCGAACCGGCCTCGACCCACTCCTACGCTGACACCTTCGAGGAATACCTCGACTTCCTCGCTCCCCGCCTCTCCGAGATCTGGCGCCTGCTCCGCCCCGACGGCGCGCTCTACCTCCACCTCGACGCCCGCGAGGTCCACTACGTCAAAGTCCTGCTCGACAACATCTTCGGACGAGACTGCTTCCTCAACGAGATCATCTGGGCCTACGACTTCGGCGGCCGCCCCAAGCGCCGCTGGCCCGCCAAGCACGACAACATCCTCGTCTACGTCAAGGACCGCGAGCGCTACGTCTTCAATCGCGAAGACATCGACCGCATCCCCTACCTCGCGCCCGGACTCGTCGGCAAAGAGAAGGCCGAGCGAGGCAAGCTGCCCACCGATGTCTGGTGGCACACGATCGTCGGCACCAACGCCCGCGAGCGCACCGGCTATCCCACCCAGAAGCCCATCGCCCTCGCCGAGCGCATCATCCGCGCCTCCAGCGACCCCGCAGAGCTCGTCCTCGACCCCTTCGCCGGCAGCGGAACCGTCGGCGCAGCCGCTGAACAGCTCGACCGACGCTACCTGCTCATGGACAGCAATCCCGAAGCCATCGCAGTGATGCGAGAGCGACTGCCGCAGGCGGCCGTCAGCCGACAGTGACGTTCGGCGCGCACTCCTGCATGAACAGACTCATCGACCTCGTCACCTGCTCGTGCGGGATCACACCGCCCGCGTTGCACCAGGTGATGAAGTGCCCGACCCCGTAGCGCTGCCCAATCTCGTTCAGCTTCGCCGTCACCTCGTCTGGGTTCCCGATCGCGCACATCAGATCGAGCGCCTGCTCGTAGGACGAGTCCCGGTTGCGAGCCAGCAAGGGCGGCAGATCATTCAGGTCGCCGCCGCGCCGCGTCCAGCTGCGCACGCCGGTGTCCGACACCACCTTCAGGTAGCTCATCAGGCTCGCACGGGCTTCTTCCTTCGCCGTCTCCGACGACTCATGCACGTGCACCGGAAGCAGAATCCCCGCGTCCGTCGCCGGAGCATCTGGTCGCGCCTCGTGGTACGACGCGAACCGCCGGCCGAGGTCCTCAGGGAACGCCGTGATCGGGCTCGCGAACACCGGCCAGCCATCGCTCGAGGCGCGGGCGAACGACTCGTCGCTGTTCGCCGCGATCCGCAACGGCGGACCCGGTCGCTGGATCGGCTTGGGCACGACCTGCACGTTGCGATAGCTGAAGTGGTCGCCCTCGAAGTTGACCGGACCGTCCGACCACGCCTGCTGGATCACCGCCAGCGCCTCGTTGAAGCGCCCCGCCCGGTCGGCCATGCTCACGTTGAAGCCGGCGAAGTGCTCGGCGATGCTCCCCCGCCCGACGCCAAAGTCCAGCCGTCCGTCGGAGATGATGTCCAGCGTCGCCGCATCCTCCGCCGCCCGGATCGGATCGGTCAGCGGCAGCAGCGCCACCCCGGTCCCCAGACGGATCCGCTCCGTCTGCGCCGCGATCGCCGCCATCGCCAGCATCGGCGAGGGCAACACCGAGAACTCCCTGACGAAGTGCATCTCCGCCAGCCACGCCGTCGTCCAGCCGATCCGGTCGCCGTGAACCACCTGCGCGATCGTGTCCCGATAGCGCTGCGGCACATCCTGTCCGTCGGCCTGCGGAAGCTGGAAGAAGAGGCCGAACTCCGCTGGTTGACCCACCATCGGCGCGCTCCGCTCTTCCGTAGTCCCTCGATCAGCGTTGTGCTGGCAGGCTAACCGACGCGCTCGCGGCCCATGCGCGGCCCATGCACGGCCCATGCGCAGACCTATACTCGTCCGCAGACCACACATATGCGGAGAGGGTCGAACGATGACGACCGCCACCTATACCCTGCAGGACTTCGTCAAGGAGGCCCAGCAGATCGCCGACCGCGGCGACTCGGTCGAGCGCCAGATCGCGCAGATCGCCGGACCGCTGGAGCGGATCATTCAGCGCCAGGACTGCCTCCTCGACCTGCCCGAGAACGACGAGGCTGATCCCGACAAGGGCTTCGTCATCCACCGCGCCGACAACCTCACCGTCATGGCCGTCGTCTGGCAGCCCGACTCCGGCGCGCCCGTCCACAACCACAACGGCTGGGCCATGGAAGGCGTGATCTCCGGCGTCGAGTTCAACCGCAACTACCAGCGCGTCGATGATGGACTGACCCCCTGGTACGCCGAGCTGGAGGAACTGGAACCGACCCGCGTCCCCACCGGCGCCACCACAGTCATCTCCGAGCCCCCGGCCGACATCCACGCCGTCGAGATCAGGGAAGGCAAGACCCTCGCCATCCACGTCTACGGCCTCGACCTGCTCCGCCAGTGGCGCTACCGCTTCAATCTGGAAACCAACGAAGTCGAGCCGTTCGCCATGCGCACCCGCCGCGAGCTGTAGGAGTACCACCATGCCGAAACTAGACGGACAGGTCGCACTGATCTCCGGCGCAGCCCGGGGCCAGGGCGAAGCCCAGGCTCGGCTCTTCGCCCGCGAGGGCGCGGCCGTCGCTCTCGGCGACGTGCTCGAAGAGGACGGCCGCAGGGTCGCGGAGAGCATTAACGACACCGGCGGCCAGGCCATGTTCCGCAAACTCGATGTCACTGAGGTCTCCAGTTGGAAGTCGATGGTCGACGAGACCCTCTCACAGTTCGGTCGCCTCGACATCGTCATCAACAACGCCGGTATCGCGCGGATCAAAATGATCGAGGAATCCTCGCTCGAGGACTACCTCGAGGTCATCCGCATCAACCAGGTCGGCGTCTGGCTCGGCATGCAGGCCGCCATCCCCGCGCTCAAGGAGGCCGGCGGCGGCTGCATCATCAACACCTCCTCCACCGCCGGGCTGGAGGGGTACGCCGGACTCGGCGCCTACGTCTCCTCCAAGTTCGCCGTGCGCGGGATGACCAAGGTCGCCGCGCTCGAGCTGGGCCGGTACAACATCCGCGTCAACTCCGTCCATCCTGGACCGATCGACACCCCGATGATCCGCGATCCGCAGATCCGCCGGACTGGAGACGAGGATCTCGACCTCGCTAGAACTTCGCCAATCCCGCGAGTCGGCCATGTGGACGAAGTCGCCGCGATGATGCTCTTCATCGCCGCCGATGCCACCTACAGCACCGGCTCCGAGTTCGTCATCGACGGCGGCGTCACCGCGGGCTCCTCTCTGCTCCGCGACTAACGGGACAACCGGGAAACGGAAGACCAACATGGGCAAGCTCGATGGACAGGTCGCGCTGATCTCAGGCGGCGCGCGCGGTCAGGGCGAGGCGCAGGCGCGCCTCTTCGCGCGCGAGGGCGCCGCCGTCGCCATTGGCGACGTGCTCGAGGAAGACGGCAACCGCGTCGTCGAGAGCATCAACGACACCGGCGGCCAGGCGATCTTCCGCAAGCTCGACGTCTCCGACCAGTCCAACTGGGCCGAGATGGTCGACGCCACGACCGAGCAGTTCGGGGCGCTCAACATCATGGTCAACAACGCCGGTATCCTCCGCGGCGGACTGATCGAGACCTCCGCGGTCCAGGATTACCTCGAGATCATCAAGGTCAACCAGGTGGGCGTCTGGCTCGGCATCCGCGCCGCCATCAAGCCGATGCGAGAGGCCGGCGGCGGCTGCATCATCAACACCTCCTCGACCGCCGGGCTCGAGGCCTACGCCGGAGCGAGCGCGTATGTCGCCTCGAAGTTCGCCGTACGTGGACTGACCAAGGTCGCCGCGCTCGAGCTCGGCCAGTACAACATTCGTGTCAACTCCGTCCATCCCGGCCCGATTGATACGCCCATGATCGTCAATCCCGACACGCCCCGCCGGGCCGACGGCGACGTCGGCTCCAACACCGCCATCCCCCGGCTCGGCCGAGCCGACGAAGTCGCCGCGATGATGCTCTTCATCGCCGCCGACGCCACCTACAGCACCGGAGCCGAATTCATCATCGACGGAGGCCTGACCGCCGGCCGTTCCCTCCAGATCGGCGACTAACCCGCCGACTGCCCCAACGGCCTCGCAAACGAGATTTCGTGCCCGTCCGGGTCGACGATGTGGAAGTATCGCTCCCGCCAGGGTGCGTCGCGCGGTTCGGACTCGGGCCTGAGACCGGCCTGGACGGCGTTGGCGTGAAATGCGTCGACATCATCGACGTAGAAGATCGGCCGCCCCCAGAACCCCGTCCCCGGTGCCGCCGCGATCAGGTTGAGATAGCTCTCCCCCGCCCGGTACGACGTGAACCCCGCCTGCGGGCCGCCGTAGATCTTCTCGAATCCCAGCGCCTCGTAGAACGCCGTCGCCGCCGCCATGTCGGCCGTGGCCAGCGTGACCGCGCTGAGCGAAGTCACCTTTGGCACGGTCAGGTCAGGTCCGTAAAGGGGTTGTACGCCAGCTCCCACAGATACCCGTCCGGATCGCTGAAGTAACCGCTGTAGCCGCCCCAGAACACCTCCTCCGGCTCCTTGACCAGCGTCGCCCCCGCCGCCACCGCCTCCGACATCGCCGCATCCACCGCCTCCGCCGACCCCACGTTGTGCGCCAGCGTCACCGTCGGCGTCCCCGCCGACCGCTCCGCAAACGGCACGTCCGCCTCATCCGCAAACTTCTCCCGCCGGTACAGCGACAGCCACGTCCCCTCCAGCTCGAGGAAGCAGATATCGTCGCCCTCGTTGTAGTTCGGAGCCGGAAACCCCAGTCCGTCGCGATAGAACCGAACCGACGCGGCCAGGTCGCTCACCCCCAGCGTGACAATGCTGATCTTCGCTTTCATGGAATCAGCCTACCCCCGCCTCACGGAGCCGCCGCTTCCACAGCCCGCTCGATCGCCGCAAGCGACGTGCCCGCACTCGCCCCGTTGACCCGGATCTGCGGACCGTAGTTGATCCCGATCGCCCGCGCCTCAAGCAGGTTCTGATTATGCGCCGCCCGCGTTGCCGGATCGTCGTAGCACTCCTCGAAGCGATCCCCGTCAAGGCCGATGTCGCCCGCATAATCAATGAGCTGCGCCCGTGACGCCGCCCGGCTGCCATCAACCAGGAACCGATCGTGGAACCGCCAGAACGCCGCACCGCTCTGCTGCTTTGCGCAGACCATCGCATAGCCGACCCGCTCCGACGCGACGCCGACATAGGCGATGTTCACGAACTGGAACCGCGCAACGCCGGTCCGAACGTATTTCTCGATCAGCCGCGGCTCAACCTGAGTCGCGATCCGCCGGCACTGCGGTCAAAACGGATCGCCGTACTCAACGATCAGCACCGGCGCGTCCGGCTCTCCCAGTACGCCGTTGACGACGGCCAGGCCGTCGCGGTGCCCGCCGCTGATCCGCTCAACCGACGGAGTGTCCTCCTCCGGCTCCGACCGCTCCGTCTCCTCCTCCGGCTCGACCACCGGCGTCTCCGACTCCTCCTCCTCCTCGTCCTGGACGGGCGCCGGAATCAGCAGCGCCGAGCTCACCCGCCAGTCGCCCACCGGCGTCGAGCGCGAGAACTTCCGCCGAGTCGGCAGGAACACCCGCGGCGGATCGTCCGTCCGCAGACCGAACTCCACCCGCGTCTCGCCCTCCCGACGCGCGATGATCCGCACCTCGGCCCCATTGACCAGCGGGATCAGCGAACTCCACTTCCAGCCCGCGCTGCGCACCGAGGCCAGGAAGATCCGCCGCTGCGGAAGCTGCCGACCCTCCGACGTGCGCAGCCCAAACTCGATATCGCCGTCCGACTGCAGCCGCGCGATGATCCGCACCGTCTCCCCGTCATCGTCGTCGTGGGCGCCGACCGCCCCCGCGCCGACCAGCAGCGCCGACCCGATCAACGCCAACAGACCCGTCAGCAGCAGCGTGCGCGTCATCTGTCCAGCATACGAAGCGAGATACGAAGCGGGGCGGAGCCTGCGCCCCGCCCCGCTGATTCGGCTGTGCCCGGGATCGGGCCCCGGGAGCTAGAACGCCAGCGGCGCCGGCTCCACCTGACCGCTGTCCATGCCCTGCGGCCACCAGTGGTCTTCCCAGCCCTCGTCGTCCCAGATGTGCTTCAGATTCGGCAGCACCTGCTGGGCCGTCATCTCGATGTTCGGGATCGCCAGCTCCTTCGGAATCGAGCCGAACTGGTTCAGGATCATCAGGTGACCCACGTGCAGCGTGCGGATCACTTCCTCCAGCTGCTCCGTCACCTGGCTCGGCGTCCCCGCCACGATGTTGCCCTCGCGGATCAGGTCCGCCCAGGTGATCTCCGAGTTCGCCTTCGACTCAACCATCTTCTCCGCCGTCTTCTCGCCCTCGAACTTCTTCGAGTCGCCGAAGACCGGCTTCAGACCCTGGCTGCGCGTGAAGCCCTGCTCGATCGTCCGCACCGTGCGGTAGCCGGGCGGGTCCGCGTAACGCGGGTCGATGTGCAGCATCTTGTTGTAGAAGTACTCCGCGTGCGGACCGAACTTGTCGGCCACTTCCTGCTCCGTCTCGCCCACGGCGACCAGCTGCAGGAATCCGGCGTGATACGGATTCAGCGGCTTCTCACGCTGCTGCATCGTCCGCCAGAACCCGTCCACGTTCTTCTGGCCGGCCTTGTAGCCGCCGTAGGACAGGTAGCAGTACACGTAGTTGTGGTCCGCGCACCATTCCCACGTCTCCACCGAGCCGCCGCCCGGGATCCAGACCGGCGGGTGCGGCTGCTGGATCGGTCGCGGCCAGATGTTGATGTAGCGCAGCTGGTTGTAGCGCCCGTTGTACGAGAACACCTCGGGCCGCGTCCAGGCCTGCGTGATCACGTCCGCCGCCTCGTAGTACTTGTCCCGCAGGTGCGACGGGTTCGCCCCGTAGCAGAAGCAGTCGTCCATCGGCGTGCCCACCGGGAAGCCCGCCACCAGCCGCCCGCCCGAGATGCAGTCCAGCATCGCGAACTCTTCCGCCACGCGGGTCGGCGGGTTGTACAGCGCGATCGAGTTGCCCAGCACCACGATCGCCACGTCCTTCGTCCGCCGGCACAGGTTCGCCGCCATCAGGTTCGGCGACGGCATCAGCCCGTAGGCGTTCTGGTGGTGCTCGTTAATGCAGATGCCGTCGTAACCGGCAGCCGCCGCGGCCTCGAGCTCGTCCAGGCCGTCGTTGTACATCTCGTGCGCCTTGGCCGGGTCGAACAGCTTCGAGTCGACGTCGACCCAGACCGAACTGTTCGTCTCCGCGAAGTCGGGCGGCAGATCCCGATACGGCATCAGATGGAAGAACTCAAATTTCACGGCCAGCTCCGTTCAACTCCGTCAACGCAACAACGCCCGTCCAGTGGGCGGTCTCTGGGGCAAGGTATTGAATGGCCGCCGCCAGTGTCAATCAGATCATCTGGGGAGACGCCGGCGACGCGCCCGCAAACCAGAGTCGGCCCCGCGAAGGCGGGCTCCCCCTCAGCACACCTAGGCCAACTCCCCCAGCTTCTCCACCAACCGCTCCACATCGCCCATGAACTCCGCCACTTCCTCGGCGTCCAGCATGTTCTCGTAGTAGTTCCCGTGTAACGACTCCGCGTGGGAGAACAAACCGCGCAGCTCGACATCGCCGGTCTCGCGCACCAGGACTCGGATGGTCTGCCAGAGATGCCGATGCCTCTCATGATCCATCCCCCGCGCTTCCGCCGCTGCCTTCACCAACACCGCCGCCGCCCCCCAACCCTTCTCCGACGCCTGACTCAGATCACCCTCCGCCAACAGAGCCCGCGCATGCCGCAGATACTCCCCGCTCAACTCGCGGTAGTGCATGATCTGCTCAGTTGTCACCGTCGCGCTCCCAGCCCATCATTGCACCGGTACATTCTAATCGCCCCACCCCTCTCTCGCTTCCCCCTCTGGGGGAAGCTGCCGAAGCCTGCCCCGCACTCGATGCGGGCGTTGAGTGGGGCTTCCCCCGACCGCGGGAACGCTCGCTACCCAAACCCCAGAACGATCCCCACGGCCAGCGCGATCCCCGCCAGCACAATCCCCACCGCCTGGTTGATGTGGACGGACTGCTGCCTCAACATCTCTGCCATGCGCGCTTCCGACTCGGCCTGATGCTGCTTCAGTTCTGCCATCGCCTGCAACAGCCGCGCTTCCATAGCCGCCAATCGATCGAGTGTCGGGTAGGTAGACAGGGTCTCCGTCAGTTGGTCTTCCAGCTCGTCCACCAGCTCCTGCGCCGGCGCTTCCTCCGCAATCTGCCCCCGCACCAGGATGTCTCGCAGCCGCGCCGCGTTGAAGATCGCCATCCCCGCCCCCTTCGTTCGCCCTCAGCATAGTCACTCCCACCAGCCGCGCTAGCTCGATCCCCCCACACCCCACCTCCGCCAACCAGAACACAACAACGGAACCGGTGTTCCTATACCATCAACCCCAAACACAAGTTCACAGAAAGGTTCGGCCCATGAACGGCGCCGCCCAAGCCATCCAGCAGTTCAAGCCGCCCGTCGCCTACACACCGGAGGCGATCAAGGCCGGCATCGCCTTCGAAGCCGCCAACGGTCCCGCCTACGTGCGGATCAAGGCGCTCAACATGATGGCCAGGATCGTCGGCCTCTACGAGCAGGGCAAGGCGCTGGGCAAGCAGGCCGCCGCCCACATCGGCGAGCAGGTCCAGCCCGACCCCAACGGCGTCCTCGCGCGCTTCGCCCAGGTCCTGGCCGAAGGCGTCGACCTCGCCGACCTCTCCATGTTCGACAGCTCCAACAACGAAGAAGCAGCGGAAGACGAAGACGGGAGCAGCCATGACGAAGACGAACCTCCGTAATACCCCGGATCCGGAGCGGCATCAGGGACAGCAGCCGCTCCACTTCACTCGCAAGTTTTTCCCCACGGCCCGGCAGCGCCAGCTGTACGAAGCGCTCCGCAGTGCCCCCGATCCCGGCCTCGCATTGGTCGGGTATGGCGGAGCCATGGGCGGCGGCAAGACCCGCGCCATCGTCGAGATCGCCATCGATGCCGCCCTCATGCACCCCGGCAACAACGTGCTCGTCGCACGCGACGACTTCACCAACCTTTCCACCACCACGATGAAGGAGTTCTTCCAGGTCTGCCCGCCCGAAATGATCTGGCGCCGCCAGCAGGCCCCCACCAACCTCGTCCAGCTCCGGCTCCCCAGCTGGCCCCAGGGCCAGACCTCCACCGTCAACTTCCGCCACCTCTCCGACTGGACCGGGCTCGGCTCCCAGCAGTACGGGGCGGTCTTGATCGACGAGGCCGGCGAGGTCGACGAGCAGGCCGCGCAGATGCTGCTCACCCGCCTGCGCCATCCGGCCCAGACCCAGCGCTGGTTCGTCGCCGCCTCCAACCCCTGGCCGGGCTGGTTCGAGCGCTGGTTCGTCGACCGCGAGCTGGACGAACAGTCGCTCGCCCTGGCCCAGGGCCGGGTCGTCTTCGTCCCCGCGCGGATCGCCGACAACCCGCACCTGCCGCCCAACTACGCCGAGCAGCAGCGCGCCCTGCACCAGGGCGACTGGGTCGAACGCTTCATTGAGGGGCGCTTCGACGCCTTCGCCGGTCAGGTCTACCAGCACTTCGACCCGCGCCTGCACCTGTGGAACGCGCCCCTGCCGCCCTTCAGCCGCTACATCGGCGGGATCGATTTCGGCGGCCCCTCCGAGCAGGCTCACTACACGGCCGGGATCGTCGCCGGGATCACCTCCCGCGAGGCCTCCTGCGGTCCCAACGTGCTCATCCGGCTGGACGAGTTCGAGGAGCGCGGCGAGGGCGTGGTCCAGCGGCTCGAGCAGTGGCAGCGCCGCTGCCGCCGGGTCTTCGGACGGATCCGCTGGTGCGCCGACCGCTCGCAGTCGGCCTGGATCGAGCACCAGAAGCGCCAGCGCATCCGGGTCGTGCCGAGCAAGGGCGGCGACGGTTCCGTCGCCTGGGGCATCTCCCTGGTCCAGGACCGGCTGGGCGCCGATCCGCCGCGCTCGTTCTACACGGCAAACCTCAAGCGGTTTCCTCGCCGGATGCGCGAATACCGCTGGGAACAGCGCGCCTCGGGCAATCCCCGGCCGCGCAAGCACAACGACGACCTGCTCGACGCCGACCGCTACATGCACGAGCTGGCCGAGAAGCGGAAGCGCACCGGCCCGCGGCGGATCAACTTCGATCTCCAGCCGCTGCACCCGCGCTACGTCCAGCTCAACGACCCCAGGCCCAGATGGTGATCCAGACTCCGACGCCCGCGTCGGGGCGCGACAGCTAGAGCGGGCGAATCCGCAGGCTCGGCCCCTCCTCGGCGGGGTTGCCGAACAGCTCCTCCAGCTTCCGCGCCCGGAAGCGGAAAATGTGCCGCAACTGAGGCATCACCGCCAGACCGGCCACCGGCGACGAGATCGGATCGAGCGGCAGCGACCAGTGCACCAGGTCGCTGGCCAGCACCCCGCCCTCGACCTCGGCAAAGCGGTGCTCGTGATGCCACAGCGCATACGGCCCCGCCACCTGGTCGTCGGCGAAGTAGTAGGGAGCCTCAACCTGTGCGATCTCCGTCGCCCAGGAAACCCGCAGCGGCAAGATCGGCAACGGGGTCAGCCGGTAGGTAATGATCAGCCCCGGACGAATCGCCGCCGGCGGCTCGCCGGTGATCCGAAAACGCATCTCGGGCGGAGTGATCACCGCCAGGTTGCGAGGGTCCGAGAAGAACTCCCAGGCCGACCCCAGGTCGGTCGAAAGCCGCTGCGCCGCGTCGAGTCTGTAGATGGGCATGGTGCTCTCCAACTAGTACAATGAAACCTGCGCAATGCAGAGGCTTCGGGGTGCAGAGTGGCGATCATCAATCGGCTCAGGTTCGTGGACATCATGAGCCCGGGTCTGGGCGGAGAGGAGTCAAGGGAGTTCGCCGAAGCGTTGCAGGACGAGATGCAAGACGTCGTCCTGAGCTCCGAGTTGCAGCTGATCGCGGATCGTTTCCAGTCGCAAATCGACGTGCGCCTGGCTGAGATGGAGGTGAGGTTGCAGCGGTTCATTCTGGGCGCGCTCGGCATCGGACTCACTGCGCTCGGCATCGTGACCGCGATCCTGCTGACGCAGGGTTAGGCCTGTCAGAACGTCGAGATTACGCCGCCCAGACCGATCAGCGCGCCGACCAGTAGGTGCAGCTGCGCCGTGCGCTTCAGCATCGGATTGAGCGCCGCGCCCGAGCGGCCCAGGGCGATCTCGCGAGCCAGCCAGGTCGCCGGAGGCAGCCCGGCGAACACCACGAAGCAGAACCAGGGCAGTAGCCCGACCGACGCGAAGACGGCGATGCCGACGAACGCGCCGACGGTCAGGACGACGTACTCGATCCGCGTCGCGCGCTCGCCGATCACAACCGCAAGCGTGCGCTTGTCGCTGGCCCGGTCGGTGTCGATATCGCGCAGGTTGTTGACGACCAGAATCGCCGTGACCAGGCAGCCGACCGGCACCGACGCGGCGGCCAGCTCCCAGGTCAGCTCCTCGATCTGCACATAGCCGGCGCCCATCACCGCGACGAAGCCAAAGAAGAGGAAGCAGATCAGGTCGCCCAGACCCCGGTACCCATACGGCAACGGCCCGCCGGTGTACGTGACGGCCGCGATCAGGGAAGCGCCGCCGATGATCAGAATCGGCCAACCGACAATCAGCGTCAGGGCGACGCCCACAATCAGCGCGGCGGTGGTCGCCAGCGTGATCCCGACGGTCATCTCGCGTTGCGACAACCAGCCCTGCGCCACCGCTCGCGGCGGCCCGAGCCGCTCAGGCGTGTCCGCTCCGCGGCGGAAGTCGGAGAGGTCGTTCGCGAAGTTGACGACGATCTGGATGAAGATCGCGCCGATCAGGGCGAGGAAGAAGCGGCCGGCCTCGAAGTCGCCGTCAACTGCCGCAATCCCGGTCCCGGCCAACACCGGCGCGACCGCCGCGGGCAGTGTCGGCGGTCGGACGGCGAGCAGCCAGGCTCGGCGCTTGCTCGGCTTCGGAGGCGCGGCGGCCGCCATCAGGGGAAGCGCGGGTACTTCGAGAAGTCGGGCTTGCGCTTCTCGAGGAACGCGTTCTTGCCTTCCTTGGCCTCCTCCGAGAGGTAGTAGAGCAGTGTCGAGTCGCCGGCGAACATCTGCATACCGGAGAGACCGTCGGTGTCGGCGACGAGGGCCCGCTTGATGAAGCGCAGCGCGGTCGGCGACATGCAGAGAATCTCGCGGCAGCGGTTGACGACTTCCAGTTCCAGGTCGTCGACGGGGAAGACCTCGCAGGCGAGGCCCATCTCGACCGCCTCGGCGCCGCTGTACTGGCGGCACTGCATCCAGATTTCGGCGGCCTTCTTGTGACCGACCAGGCGAGCCAGCAGCATCGTGCCGTAACCGGCGTCGAACGAGCCGACCTTGGGACCGGTCTGGCCGAACCAGGCGTTGTCGGCGGCGTAGGTCAGGTCGCAGACCGTGGCGAGGACATTGCCGCCGCCGATCGCGTAGCCGGCCACCATTGCGATCACCGGCTTCGGGATCGAGCGCATATAGCGATGCAGATCGAGCACGTTGAGGCGCGGCACACCGTCGTCGCCGACATACCCGCCGTCTCCGCGAATGCGCTGGTCGCCGCCGGAACAGAACGCCTCCTTGCCCTCGCCGGTGAGGATGATCACACCTACCGACATGTCTTCGTGCGCGCGCTTGAAGGCGTCCAGCAGCTCGAACAGAGTCCTGGGCCGGAACGCGTTGCGCACTTCGGGTCGGGCGATGGTGATCTTGGCGATCCCCTCGGCAACGTCGTAGTGGATGTCGCCGTAGTCGCCGGACCGTTCCCAATCCGGGAGGCTGGCGCATTCGACGGTGACGGTTGGTCGGGACATAACTCGTTACTCCTTCGCAGTGCGAATGTGTTGAATTGATTCGAGCGGCACGCCGGCGCTGCGCAGCAGCAGTCGGCGAAGTTCGGGGTAGATGCGGTCGATCGGCGTCGTTACGCGACCGGCGGCCCAGGCGGAGAGAGTGGTCTGGACCATGCCGACCCAGGCTCGCGCGGTGAGGTTCGGATCGAGCGGAGCGTCGAGCTGACTCAGCCGTCCGCTGTCGAGCGCGCTGCGAAGTTCCAGCGCGATCAGTTCGACGAACTCGTCCTCGATCTCCGCGACGCGCTCGCGGGTAGCTGCCGATCCGCCGAGCGTCTCGCCGGCCAGGACGCGAGCCAACGATCGGTGCGCGGAGAGCGTCTCGATCAGCGTCGCCAGGGCGGCGTCGGCACGAGCGACCGGGTCGGAACCGGCTGCGTTCATCGCTCGCGATACGCGGCGCCGCAGAATGTCTCCGGCTCGACCGATCACTGCGGCGACCAGCGCTTCCTTGGTCGGGAAGTGGAAGTAGAGGCCGCCCTTGGAGGTGTCGGCGGCAGCGGCGATCTCGTCCATCTGGGCATCGGCGTAGCCGCGCTGCGCGAAGACCCGGGCGGCTGCATCGAGCAGCTGCTCGCGGCGCTCGACCGCTCTGGCCTGACGAGGTGGGCTGGTCGTCATTGCCTGCTCCCGGGCACAAGAAATCCGACCCGTCGGTCGGCTTCTGTACTGTATCAGCATGGATCATCAGGTCGCTGCCCGAGAGCGCACGCGCAGAATCGAGGAGATGTTCAGCCGGCTTGTCCCGCACTACGACCGGATGAATCGGCTGATGACAGGCGGTCGAGACGGACACTGGCGGACGCTGGCGGTGGAGGCCTCGCAGCCGCAGGGTTCAGTGGCGCTCGACCTGGGCGCGGGAACGGGGGACCTGAGCGCCGAGTTCCGTCGCCAGGGCGCTGGTCAGGTGCTGGGGTTCGACGTCTCGGCGTCGATGCTCGCTCGGGCCGAGGAGAAGTTCGGCCGGGACGGCATCGACTGGCTGCAGGGCGACGCGCTGCATCTGCCGTTTCCGGATGAGTCGTTCGACGTCGTTGGTTCCGCCTTCGTGATGCGAAACCTGCCCGACCTGGCCGGCTCGTTCGCCGAGATGGCGAGGGTGCTCACACCGGGTGGACGGCTGGTTGGCCTAGACATCACGCATCCGCCCGACACGGCCTGGGGCAAGGTGCTCCGACTGGGGTTCGAACAGGGCGTCACGAGAGTCGCCGGGCTGCTCTCGGGCGACCGTTCGGCGTATCGATACTTGCCGAACTCGCTGTCGGGCTATCCCACGGCGGACGAGTTGTCGAGGATGTTGGAGGCGGCCGGACTGGTGGAGGTGTCGTATCGGAGGCTGTCGATGGGGGCGGTGGCGCTGCATGTGGGAGAGAAGGCCTAGCGCGTTGCTTCCAGGGAGATCATGCTACGGCCGCTGCCTTTGACGAGACGGCCGGCCCAGGTGGTTGGCGGAGCGCTCCTGGGGTCGAGCCACTCGGACCTGGTGATCTGAAAATCTGCGGTTCCTACCGGGGACTTGAGCGCTTTGCGCGCGGCCTCGGGGGTTGGGTTGGCGAAACCGTCGGGTGCGGCCTCGGCGTTGAGAACGATGCTCAGACGGGCTCTGGGCGCGGCGAGGGTGTTGAGGATGTCCGCGATCTGTTGGTCGCCACTGAGGATCAGCCGGAGCAGGGCCGACCAGGGGAAGTAGATCGTGATCCAGTCCGCGGTCGAGTGAAGCTCTGCCGGTATCGACTCGACGCTGGCCGCGACATAGAGCGCGTTCGGAGCGCCGCCTCGGGCCGGTTTGCGCTCGGCGAGCTTGGCTGCTTCGCGGAGGGCTTTGCGGTCGGAGTCGATGCCGATCGCGAGGCAGTGCTCGTAGTCGCGGGCGAAGCGGCGGGGCCAGGCACCGTCTCCAGTGCCGAGATCTACCAGAGTCGACGAGTACTGCTTGCGCAGATCGTCGAATTCGGCCTGATCCATGGCTCGCGCGCCGCGTCGGGTGATGATCTCCATGCTTCGTCCTCGAGGGTCAGACTAGAATCCCTAGGTACCGACTGATCAGAAGTAAGGATTTTCCAATGCCGACTCCTGCGCGCGTGATCTTTCTGCCCGAGGCCGACGAGCCGCTGGCCATCGAACGGGTTGATCTGCCCGACCCGACCGACTTCCAAGTCGTCGTCCGTCAGTTTGCGTCCGGTATCTGTCACTCGCAGCTGCACCAGATACACAATCCCCGTGTTGGCGACCAGATCCTGGGTCACGAGGCGACCGGCGAAGTGATCAAGGTTGGATCGCAAGTGACGAACGTGCGGGTGGGAGACATCGTCTTCGTCACCTGGGTGCCGCGAAATGCGGAGACGGCGACGCGGGAAGTGGACCCGATCGTGGTCGAGCGGCCCAACGGCCGCACCGCCACGACGCGCAACGTATTCACCTGGGCCGACACGACGATCGCCGACGAAAAGTACGTGGTCAAGGTTCCGCAGGACACGCGGCGCGACGTGACCTCGATCATCGGTTGCGCCGTGCTGACCGGCTCGGGCGCGGTCTACAACACGGCGGCCGTGCGCGAAGGCGACAGCGTCGCCATCTTCGGAGTCGGCGGGGTTGGCCTGTCGGCGGTCGTGGCGGCTTCGGTGGTCAACGCCGACCCGATCATCGCCGTCGACCTCGATGACGAGAAGCTGGAGTTCGCCAAGCGATTCGGCGCGACCCACGGGGTCAACGCGGGCCGGGGCGACGCGATCGAGCAGATCAAGGAACTGACCGCTGGGCCAGCGAGCGTCACGACCAGCTTCGGCGAGCCGATCTCGGGCGTCGACTTCGCTTTCGACTGCATCGGCCGCAAGGTCACGATGGAACAGATCCTGCGCGCCGTCCGCCCGGGCATCCTCGGCGCCGAGAGCGGCGGCACCGCCGTCCTGGTCGGTGTCCCACACGAGGCTGGCGCCGAGTTCAGCCAGCAAGAGATGATGGGCCTGCTGATCAACGAGAAGAAGTACATCGGCTCGATTGGCGGCAGCTGCCGTCCGGATCGCGACTTCCCGATGTTCCTCGCCTGGGCTGAGGACGGCGCGCTCGACCTTGACGCGATGGTCACCGAGCGTTTCAAGATCGGTCAGATCAACGAGGCGACGGCGGCTCTCGAGCAGGGCGAGATCTTCGGTCGGGCGATCATGGAGTTCGACGACTAGCCACTGGTCAGGCCAGCAGCAGAGGGATTTCCATCTCCTCAGAGCGCATCCCAGCGTGGTAGCCGTTGAGGGCTGAGACTCGGTTGCCAGCCTCCCCGTAGACCAGGATGTTGCGGGTCGCCGAGATGGCGATGTGGCTGCCGATACGCTCGGCGGCGAGGTTGCTCAGCGGCTTCGGGCCGAACAGTTGCAGCTCTTCGGCTTCCTTCAACGTGAGCAAGGCCCAGTGGCGGCCCCAGCGCTCGCGGAACTGACCGGCGAAGGCGTCCTCGCGTCCTGAGCGAACGCAGAACATCGGGACGCGCGGCTCCCCGTGCGGCGGGGTGTGCAGGTCGTCGATGATCTCGTCGTCGGGCAGGAAGAGCGACTTCTCGGCGGCTGAGACATGCAGTTCGCCGTGGTCGGCGCTGATCGCGATCCGGGCGCGTCCGTCGAGTTGCTCGGAGATTGCTCCGAGAGCGCGGTCAACCGCTTCCAGCGCTCGCATCGTGGCCGACGCGTGAGGTCCGTCTCGGTGCGAGGCGGAGTCAACCATGGGCAGGTAGAGGTAGTGGATGCCAGGCTCGTCCTGCTTCACGATCCGGGAGACCACGGTTGCGACGGCGTCGCGCAGGTTGTCGTAGGGGTCGGTTGGAGCCGCGCCGCGCTGGTAGCTCGTGAACTCGCTGTTGGAAATCGCTCGCGGATGGTAGGTGCGCAAGCGCCCTTCAATCGAGGCCATCCGGGATGGGTAGGCGAAGGCTTCGCTCGGTCGGATGCCGAACTCCTGGAGCTTGCGCTCGGACTTGCGCTCGACGAAGGGAAGGATGGTGGCGGTGAGATCGTTGCGGTGCAGGTGGGTGTACCAGGCGGGGACTCCGTGCTCGGACGGCCAAGCGCCCGTGGCGAGGGTGGTCAGCGCTGCGGCTGTAGTCGAGGGAAAGACCGAGCGAAGCTGTATTCCCTCGGCGCCCGCCAGCAGCCCGCCTGGTTTCGCGAGCTCGTCGAAGACGCAGCCGAGCCCGTCAACGAGGACGAACAAGAGTGGGCGGTCGCTGCCGATCCGGTTCGCAAGTTCGGCTGCGCGGTCGTCGGTGTCGGAGAGCGGCGCCCCGCCGATTGAGGCGATCGCGCGGGCGAGGTCCACGGTTGAGGGCGGGGCGTCGCCCTCGAATGGGTGGAGTAGGTCGCCGTCGCGGAACCAGCGCTCTACTCGTTCGACGTCAGCGGAGGCCACGGCAACGCCCAACTAGACCGCCATGGGCTGCAGGGTTGGCTTGGCGGCGACTAGATCTGAGAGTAGCCCGAGCCCGGCGAGGTGACGCCGGTGCCGGCCGCCTCCTTGCCGCCCATGTCCCAGCCGAATTCCTTGAGGATTTCCTGGGAGTAGGTGACGCGCCCGGAGACCTTGTCCAGCGGCTCAGTGGCGAGCAGCAGAGCCGCCTGGGCCATGATCTCGACCGACTCGCTGTCATTCGGGTCACGGCCTTCCATCAGTCGGTGATGGACGACGCCCGGCGTGGGCACGATCTGCGAGGGGCTGTAGCAGGTGACCGAGATGCCGTACTGGTGGACCTCGGAAGCGAGGCCCTGAGTGAAGCGCTCGAGCGCGGCCTTTTCGGCGCCGTAGAGTGTGCCGCCGCCTCCGTCGCCCTCGTACGGCCCGCGGCCTGGTCCGATGGCCGCGGCTGAGGAGACGTTGACGATCGCGCCGCCGCCGCGCTCGAGCATGCCGCCCTCATTCAGGCAGAGCTGGCTCATGTAGAAGGGGCCGTGGAAGTTGACCGCCGTCGAGCGCAGCCAGCGGCGGACGGGGAAGTCCTTGACCGGAATGAAATAGGTCAGCGCGGCGTTGTTGACCAGCACGTCGGGCTGACCGTAGGTGTCGATCGTCTGCTGCACGATCCCGGCGCACTCTTCGTACTCCGAGACGTTGCCGGCGACGGCGGTGGCTTCGCCGCCGGCGTCGCGGATGTTTTTGATCGTCATCTCCAGCGAACCGGGCAGCGGGTGCGTGCCCTCCTGGACGGTGCGAGCGGTCGCGATGACCCGCGCGCCCTCAGCGGCGAAACACTCGGCGATCGCCGCGCCAATGCCGCGGCTCGCTCCGGTGACGATGGCAACCTTGCCGTCCAACTTGCCCATGTCGCTCTCTCCAGTCGTTTGCTTGGTGGTGTGACTTGGTTTGGGAGCATGATAGCGAAGGATTTCACAAACGAGCGCAGATCACCTGGCGGATAGCATCTGCACATGGAACGAGTGGTCATTGTCGGAGCGTCTCTGGCCGGTCTGAATGCCGCGGAAGCGCTTCGCGACGAGGGGTTCAACGGCACGATCGCACTGATCGGCGACGAGCCTGAGCTGCCGTACGATCGGCCGCCGCTGTCGAAGCAGCTCTTGACCGGCGAGTGGGATATCGATCGACTGCCCTTGCGATCCAGTGACGAGTTCAGCGCGCTGGGTATCGATTTTCTCCTGGGGCAGAGGGCGACCGGCCTCGATATTGCCGCTTCCACTGTTCGGCTCGAGGATGGTGAGGATGTCGGCTTCGACGGCCTGATCATCGCCAGTGGGGCGCGGCCGATTTCGCTTCCATTCGGGCCGGGACTGGACGGGGTTCATACGCTGCGCAGTCAAGCCGACGCATTGCGAATCCGCAGTGAACTTGCCGACGGGCGGCGGGTGGCTGTGATTGGGGCGGGATTCATCGGCGCCGAAGTTGCGTCGTCGGCCCGGTCGCGGGGGCTGGCCGTGACGATGATTGAGGCGCTGTCGGCGCCGATGGTTGGGCCGCTCGGGGAGGAGCTGGCGGAGTGGGCCAAGGGCCTGCATGCGGAGAAGGGCGTGCAGATGCGGTTTGGGGCGAGGGTTTCCACACTCGTCGGTGACGGGCGGGTCGAGGCGGTTGAGTTGGAGGATGGGTCGCGGATTGAGGCCGACACGGTTGTGGTTGGCATCGGTGTGCGGCCCAATGTGGAGTGGTTGGAAGGCTCCGGTCTGACGATTGGCGATGGTGTGCTCTGCGACCAGTTCTGTCGAGCTGCGCCGATGATCTATGCGGCGGGAGATGTCGCCAGGTGGCCCAATGTGCTCTACACGCATTTCGGGTACGACCAACCGCAGCGGACGATGAGGATTGAACACTGGACGAACGCGGTCGAACAGGGAATGGCCGCAGCACGCAATCTGCTACTGGAGAGCGGCGGGGAGCCGCTGGAGGCGTTCGCACCGGTGCCGTACTTCTGGTCCGACCAGCACGGATTAAGCATCATGGCGTCGGGCATCACCTCGCCACGAGACGAATTCCGGCTGGTCCATGGGTCACTGGAGGCGAACCGCTTCGCGGCGATCTACGGGTTGCGCGGTTACCTGACGGGAGTGGTCGCGGTCGGTTGGCCGAGGATGCTGCGTCGCTATCAGGCGTTGATCCGCCAACAGGTGAGCTGGGACGAGGCATTGGAGACGGCTCGCGAGATGGAGAGTTGACTCAGGAGGCGGTTTGCCAGGCGGCGGCCGTACGGCCTCGGCGCTCCGCGATCGCTGCTGCTGCGTCGACGAGGACTTTGCCAGGCCCCAAGCGTCCCTGGAACGAGGTGTAGGTCGACTCGCCGCGGACGATTCGGCAGAAGGCGGTCCAGAATCGGTTGGAGCGCCGCAAGAGCTGCACATACGGCCAGGGGCACTGGTGGAAGAGGGCCTGGAGCTGTCGGGCGACTCTGAGTTCCGGTTCGAGTTCGGCCTCGATCAAGCGTTGATAGCCCGACAGATCGGCGGCATCACCGGACAGGAATGCCAGCGAACTCTGCGCGGCGAGTTGAGCGCTGCGAATCGCGTTGCCGATCCCTTCACCCGAGAGCGGGTCGACCAATCCGGCGGCGTCGCCGACAAACGCGACCGGTCCGGCGACGAGGGCGCTGCCCGGATCTCTGAGTGGCAGATGATGTCCGCGGAGGTCGGTCAGCTGGTCGGCATCGAACGACTCGCCGCCGGCGTATTGCGAGAGTTCGCCGCGCAAGGTCGGGGCGGCGGACGGGAACCCACCCAAGCCGACGTTGCAGTGATCGCCCTTGGGAAAGACCCAACCGTAACCGCCCGGCATCGAGCCGAGTTCGAGTCCAACCGCGTCGTTCCAGCGTTTCCCGGCAGGCTGCTCGGCCCGCGATGCATTGCCTTCCAAGGCGACGGCGCCGCGCAGTCTGGGCAGGCCGAGCGCCCGCCGGACGATGCCGTTGGCGCCGTCAGCGGCGACAATCAGATCGGCCTCGTGGATATCGCCGTTGTCCAGCGTGATTGATGTTCCCTCGATGCCGCGGACAGGCGAGCCGTCGCGGAACTCGGCTCCCTTGCCGATGGCTTGCTCGGCCATGAAGGCGTCCAGGCGCGAACGCTGGGTCATGATCGCGAGCGGCTCGTGATAGCGGTGTTCGAACTCCCACGAGCGCTTGTAGCGGACTCGAAACGACGTGATGATTCGCTCGGTCACCGGATCGAGCGAGTAGGGGAGCAGGTTGAGCGCGGAGACGAGGACACCACCGCCGCAGGGTTTGTCTCGGGGGAAGTCCGCTCGATCGAGGAGCAGGACATTCGTGCCTGCCTGGGCGAGGTCGTAGGCCGCGGTCGAACCGCCGGGGCCTGCGCCGACGACTATGACGTCCCAGCTTCTTGCCATTTGTCCCACACCGTCTTGAGTCCGGCCGCGATCGGCGCGGCGAAGCAGAAGATGATCGATTCGAGCGGCTCACCGAAGGCGATTGCCAGGAAGGGCAAGGGCGCTGCGACAAGGAGGATGCCCAGCTCCGCGATCCGGGTGACGAGGTAGGTCAGGCCGCCGACCACGAACGTCACTCCGAATTGCCAGGGGATGAACGCGCCGGCAGCGCCCAGACCGGTCGCGGCGGCGCGTCCGCCGTTGAAGCGCAGGAAGACGGGCCACATGTGTCCGACCATGACGAGGCCCCCGGCGGCCATCCACCAGCCGAGGTCGAGACCCCACCAGCGGGCAATTGAGACGGCCAGTAGGCCCTTGCCAATGTCGAGCACGATGATCACGGCGCCGAAGAAGTGACCGGCGCCCTCGCGGGCGGCGTTGGCCGCGCCGACGTTGCCGTCGCCGACCTGGCGCAGGTCCTGGCCGGTGCGCCAGCGGAATACGAGCCAGGAGACCGGGATGGAGCCCAGCAGGTAGGCGAGGGTCAGTGTGACCGCCTCGGGCATCGGCGCTCCTTCGGCGGCGTTCCTGCGGTCAGTCGTCGGCGTAGACCGGGGTGAGCCAGTGGGAGTAGGAGTCGCGATTGCCAATGATCGCGTCGAAGTAGAGCCGTTCGAGCTGCGCGGTAATCGGTCCGGTCTCGCCGCCATTGATCACACGGCGGTCGACCGATGAGATCGGGGTGACGTGCGCCGCCGTGCCGGTCATGAAGACCTCATCGGCGAGCCACAGTTCCGAGCGGTCCAGCGTGCGTTCGACCGTCGGAATCCCCAACTCTTGCTCGGCCAGCTCCATCACGGTGTTGCGGGTGATCCCGACAAGGATGTTGTCGGAGCTGGGCGGTGTGTAGATCACGCCGTCGTTGATGATGAAGATGTTCTCGCCCGAACCCTCGGAAACGTGGCCGTCTTCGTTGAGCATGATCGCTTCATCGAATCCGGCGGTTTCCGCCTCCGTCTTGGCCAGAGCCGAATTGATGTATGCGCCGGTGACCTTGGCGCGGACGGGGATCGACTGGTCTTCGGTCCGCCGCCAGGACGAGGTGACGACGTGGACGCCGCCGGTGGTGTCGAGGTATGCACCCCAGGGGATGAGGAAGCAGAGGAAGTCGTCGGCTACGCCGTGCAGGCGCACGCCCAGCGCTTCTGCGGACTTGTAGACCATCGGCCTCACGTAGACATCCTGTTTGAAGCCGCTGCGCCGGACCAGATCGATCGTGATGTCGCAGAGCTCGTCATCGGAGAGCGGCACGTCCATCATCAGCGCGTGGGCCGATTGCCGCAGGCGCTCGTAGTGCTCGCGCATGCGGAACAGATAGAGCTCTTCGTGTTCGGCGTTCCAGTTGGCGCGGATGCCCTCGAATACGGCGGTGCCGTAGTGCAGGGCATGGGTCATGATGCTGATCTTGGCCTCGGAGAGGGGCAGGATGTTCCCCTGCAAGTAGGCCATTTCAGTGCCGGACATCGCGCGCTCCCACAGTGATCGGTGCAGATGGCGTCAGTTCGAACGCATTACCCGTCACGATACACGCGAGTCTGTCGGCGTCCTACAGCACCATCTGAGTCTGAGTGACCTGGGCGACGAGCTTGCCCTCTGGATTGAGGATGGTCGTTTGCCAGACCTGCGTGCGACGGCCGCGGTGCATGGGACGGCACTCGCCTCGCAGGGTGGTTCCCTCGACCCCGCCGCGGAAGAAGTTGGTCTTCGATTCGATGGTGGTCGTGCCGGCCCCAGGAGGCAGGTTGGCGCTCGTGCCGACCGCGCCGAGGGTGTCGGCGAAGGCCATGATCGCCCCGCCATGCATCAGCCCGGGAGCGGTGCAGAGGTTCCGCTTGACGTCGATTTCAGCAACGATCAGGTCGGGCTCGACGGAGACGAGCCGGGCGCCAATGTGCTCGGGCAAGAGACCTCGAAAGCCCTGGTGAAATGGCTGTACGCCGAGCATCGGTGTATCGGACATTGGCCGGTTCTCTCATCCAGCGGTCAGGCACGGAGTCAAGTTGCTGTTGGTGATAACGTCACGCCATGAGCACTACGCCAATTTATCGGGTCGGTTCGCGCGAGGTGCGCGTGCTTTCGGATGGCGTGATCTGGCTCGACGCCGGGGCCGTATTCGGGCTGGTGCCGAAGATGATGTGGCAGCGGGTGACCGGTGAGACGAACGAACTCAATCAGATCCCGCTGGCGCTCAACTGCCTGCTGCTGGAGTCGGACGGCCAGACCGTGCTGATCGAGACCGGCCAAGGCAATAAGGACTTCGAGCAGACCCGGCGTCGCGGCTGGGAACCCGATCACGGCAAGCTGATCGAGGATCTGGCGCGCAACGGAGTGCGGCCAGACGATGTTGACATCGTGATCAATACGCATTTGCACAACGACCACACCGGCTGGAACACGATCGAGAACGGGGACGGCGATCTGGCCGTGACGTTCCCCAACGCCCGCTACTACATCCAGCGCGGCGAGTGGGAAGACGCGATGCACCCCAACGAGCGCACGCGCGCGACCTATCTGCCCGAGAATCTGCTGCCGGTCGAGGCGGCGGGTCAGATCGAGTTCATCGACGGAGAGACACGGGTCACCTCCGACATCACGGTGATCGAGACTCCCGGCCACACGGCCGAACATGCATCCGTAGTGATCGCCAACGGGGGCGAGTCGGCGATCTACCTGGGCGACATGATCCAGCATCAGGTCCAGTTGGAGCGGGTTGCCTGGCTGTCGGCGTTTGACGTCCTGCCGCTGGTCAACCTGGAGACCAAGAAACGACTGATTGAGGATGCGATCGAAAACCAGTCACTGCTGGTCGCGGTACACAATCCATTTCCCGGCGTCGGTCGCCTGAGTGCCGGTGAGCGCGGACGTAATGTGTGGACCTCGGAAGAGCCGCATGCGACTGTACCGGCTTATGAGGCCGTCGGAACCGACTAGACCGACCCAGGAAGCAGACCGAGAGAGCGCGAGAAGGCAAGAGCATGGCATTTGGAGAACACCCGCTCGGCGGCGGTCCAGGCATGGACATGGACCCCGCAGAGGTGATGAAGCACCTCCCGAAGCCGAGACGCAAGATCTGGCGGCAGGAGAAGCTGGTCGACGACGTCTACCTGCAATATCGAGACCAGACCGAGGAACTGCCCGAGCCTGACCTGGTCGAGCGGATCTTCCTGATCGTCATGCGGGGCGAGCGCTGCCTGACCGTGCGCCATGGCGATCGTCACCAGCCCTGGATGCTGCCGATTCTCGAGTTCGAGATCGAGCCGCGTCCAGAACCGTTGGACCCTGAACTCGACCAGGACGCCCGCCGAGCAGCGCTGACGCAGACGATTCGCAGCGTCGTCGAGGACACGTGGCAAGTGCCGATTGTCGACTGGTCGCAGCACACACGAGTCCAGATGACGGCGCGTGAGTTGCAGGACGAGGTCGAAGTGGGGTCGCGGCGCTACGAGATGGTGGTGATGGCCGAAGCGGGGGAACCGCTGGACCTGGCCGACGGCACCGAGTGGGCGCGCCGTTTTTTTCCGTCGCGCGAGATCAACAAACTGCTGCGCGAACGCTACTACGACTATCCGGAGCTTGAGCAGGCCTACGAGATTCAAGTGATTGAGGCCGCCAAACTCGGAGCGTGATCGTTGTGGAGAAGACGTAGTGCTCGCGAGCTAGTACAGTCAAGAGAATGATGACGGAGTCAGCGCCCGCCCCTGAGACTGCGACCCGCGCCAGCGCCGGTCTCTCTGGGCCGCGTGTCCGATGGGTACATGTCGCTGTAGCGGGCGGCCGCGCGTTCCGCGCCTGAGTGATCGGCGCTCAGGCGGACCGTTCGGAACCAGCGCCGCCTCCCCGAAATCGCCGAATCAATACGACGAGCAATTCGACACCGCTGACGATTGCACAACGCTCGGCAACCACGCCGAGCGACGCTTGAGGAGAACGCCATGCGTTTGACCGGCGCCCGAATTTTGATGGAATGCCTACGTGCGGAGGGAGTCGAAGTCTTCTTCGGCTACCCAGGCGGCGTCGTGCTGCCGCTCTACAACACGCTGGGAGAGTACCCGGACATCAAGCATGTGTTGGTCCGCCACGAGCAGGCAGCCGCGCATGCCGCCGATGGCTACGCCCGGGTCGCCGGCCGGACCGGCGTCTGTCTGGCGACCTCTGGTCCCGGGGCGACCAATCTCGTCACCGGGATCACGACTGCCTACATGGACTCGGTGCCGATGGTGGTGCTGACCGGCAACGTCGCCCGCGATCTGATCGGCCGCGACGGTTTCCAGGAGGCGGATATCACCGGCATCACGCTGCCGATTACGAAGCACAACTACCTCCTGATGCGAGCGTCCGAGATTGCTCCGGCGGTCAAGGAGGCGTTTCATATCGCTTCGACCGGGCGCAAGGGTCCGGTGCTGGTCGACATTCCCAAAGATGTATTCATCGAGGAGGCGGAGTGGGACGGCTATCCGCAGGGTGTCTCGTTGCGCGGCTACCCGATCATGGACGTTCCCCGGGAGGAAGAGGTTGCCAAAGCGGCCGAAACGATCAACTCGGCCAAGAAGCCGATCATCATCGCCGGACATGGCGTCGTCCAGTCTGAAGCCCAAGGCGAGCTGGTCGAGTTCGCCGAGCGCTCCGACACGCCGGTGCTGACGACCTTGCTGGGAATCTCGGGGATGCCGGAGGACCACGATCTGTCGTACGGGTTCCTGGGTATGCATGGTCACTTCTACGCGAACATGGCGGCCGACCGTGCGGATGTGGTGATCGGCATCGGAATGCGCTTCGACGATCGTGCGATGGGACGCTTCAGCGACTTCAATCCGGAGGCGAAGATCGTCCACATTGACATCGATCCGGCGGAGATCGGCAAGAATTTCAAGACCCACGCGCCAGTCAATGGCGACGTCAAGGAGACGCTGGCTCGTCTGCTGCCGCTGATCGATCAGAGTTCACATCCGGACTGGCGGACCGAGATCGACCAGATCATGGCCCAACACCCGACCGACTATGTCGAGGAGGGCACCTCGCTGAGCGGCCCCTGGCTGGTCCAGGCGCTGGCTGAGGCGACCGAGGGTCAGTCGACGATTGTGACCGGGGTGGGTCAGCACCAAATGTGGGCGGCGCAGTACTACCCGTATACGAAGCAGCGTCAGTGGGTTACGTCGGGCGGCCTGGGCACGATGGGCTACGAGGTGCCCGCGGCGATGGGCGCCCAGTTTGCCCAGCGCGAACCGATCTGGTCGATCTGCGGCGATGGCGGCTTCCAGATGACATCGCAGGAGTTGCAGACCATCAGGGACCACAATCTCCCGGTCCGGTTCGCAATCTTCAACAACGGTTTCCTGGGCATGGTCCGTCAGTGGCAGGAACTGTTCTACGCGAACAACTACCACTCCGTCGATCTGGGACAGCCCGACTTCGTCAAGCTGGCCGAGGCCTACGGGATCAAGGGCGTGCGCGCCACGACGCGGGCGGAGGCCATGCAGGTCTTCCGCGAGCTCGATGGCTACGACGGACCGGTCGTGATCGACTTCCAGTTGGAGCGCGAAGAGAATGTCTGGCCGATGGTCCCCGCCGGTGCGGCGCTCTCGGAGACCATCGAATCCGCTGAGGATCTCTAGGGCGAGACCGAGCGGGTCTGAGCGAGATTGAGGGGATTCACCGCATGGCTTCTCGAAACACAATCGTCGCCCACGTCGAGGACCGACCGGGCGTCCTGGCTCGCGTCGCCTCGCTGTTTCGCCGGCGAGGATTCAATATTGAATCGCTGACCGTCGGTCACTGCGAAGAACCAGGCCTGAGCCGCATGACGATCGTCGTCGATGGCGACGATCACCAGGTCGATCAGGTCTGCCGGCAGCTGTTCAAGCTGATCGATGTGGTCTCGGTCCAGGACATCACCTACGCACCGATGGTCGACCGGGAGCTCGCGCTGATCAAAGTCTCGGCGACCAATTTCAATCGGCGCGAGGTGCTGGACGTGGTCGAGGTCTTCCGCGCCGATGTCGTCGACGTGCATTCGGAGGCTCTGATCGTTCAGGTGCTCGGCGACGAGGGCAAGGTCGACGCTGCCGTCAGGATGTTTGAGCAATTCGGCATCCTTGAGATGGTGCGTACCGGTCGGGTCGCCATGGTGCGCGGCACAGAGACGACCAAACCGCCGGCGATCTCGGACTCGCAACAGGCGGCTGCGGCGATCCGCGCGATGCTCGGTCGTCGGCCGGAGGGCGCGTTGCCCTTCGCCAGCGACTAACCGGAGCTGGCTGAAACCGGATCCGCGCCTACACTCAGGCGAGAACCACCTAGACCCAATCCAAACCCGCAGGAGACCGGTATGCCCGCCCAGATGTTTTACGACGCCGACGCTGACCTTGACTTGATCAAGGACAAGAAGATTGCCGTGATCGGCTTTGGCTCCCAGGGTCACGCGCACGCGCTGAACCTGCGCGATTCCGGCTGTGATGTGATTGTCGGCCTCTACCCGGGTTCACGCAGCTGGACCAAGGTCCAGGACTCTGGACTCCAGGTCGATACCGTCGCCGACGCAGCCGCTGCGGCGGACATCGTCATGGTCTTGACCCCGGACCATGTGCAGAAGTCGATCTACGACCAGCACATCGCGCCGACGATGACCGAGGGCAAGACGCTGATGTTCGCTCACGGTTTCGCGATCCACTTCAATCAGGTCATGCCGCCTCCTGAAGTCGACGTGACGATGATCGCGCCCAAGGGTCCCGGCCACCTGGTCCGCCGCGTGTTCGAGGAAGGCGGCGGCGTACCGGCGCTGCTGGCGATCCACCAGGACGCCTCCGAGACGGCCAAGGAGGTCGCGCTGGCCTACGCCAAGGGCATCGGCGGGACTCGCGCCGGTGTACTTGAGACCACTTTCCTCGAGGAGACCGAGACCGACCTCTTCGGCGAACAGTCGGTGCTTTGCGGCGGGATTACCGCACTGATGCAGGCCGGATTTGAGACGCTGGTCGAGGCCGGCTACCAGCCGGAGTCTGCCTACTTCGAGACGATCCATGAGGTCAAGCTGATCGTCGACCTGATCTACGAGGGCGGGTTCGCCAACATGCGCTACTCGGTGTCCGACACGGCCGAGTACGGCGACCTGACCCGCGGGCCGAAGATCATCGACGACTCGGTCAAGCAACGGATGCAGCAGATTCTCTCGGACATCCAGGACGGCACTTTCGCGCGCGAGTGGATCATGGAGAATCAGACCGGCCGACCGGGATTCGACAAGCTCCGCGCCCGGGCCGCTCGACACGAAAGCGAAGAGGTCGGCGCCGAGCTCCGCGGGATGATGTCCTGGCTCAACGAGGAGGCGGACTAGGCGCTCAGGCTGACTGACCGTCGAGCGCCAGTTCGTAGGGCAGCGGGTCGCCCAGGTCACCGTTTCGCCAGCGGGTGAGGGAGTGGGCGAGGTCGCCGAGTTCGGAGGCGCTCTGGTCTTCGGTCGCTCGCAGCACTTGCTCGGCGGTGGCGATTTCTGCTCCATTGAATCCGAACAGGTCTGCGCTGGCCAGGGCCATCGGGCGGTACTGCGTGTATCCGCCCAGGTCCGACGGCTGGATGACGATGCTGCCGTCGTCCAACAGCGGATCCAGGTAGAGCTCAAACTTGACTAGCCAGGGTCCGTGCTCGGCAACGACGTAGTCGGCGCCGGTGATCGATTCACCGTGGCGGCGGAAGTGGAGGAAGTCGCTCAGGCAGAGCAAGGTGTTGAGTTGGCTGGTGCCGAACGAGCGGGCCGTGATCCGGCGCTCGCACAGGTAGATCAGCAGCTCGCGGAGCTTCACTTCGGCTAGTTCTTCGGTGAACGGTTTGAAAGTGGTCATGCGCTGTCCTGTTCAGCGGGTTCCGGCGGGCGTTCTGATCTCGTGGGGGACGCCGCGGGCTTCGAAGAGGTCGACCCATTCTTTCTGCGTGCGATTGCGCAGGGCCTCGGTGATTACGGTTGAGAGCTCCGCTGCGTTGTGGAGGCGCAGCTCGGCGGTGGCGAAACGCGGATCGTCCTCGACCTGGAGCTGGAACTCGGGACGGTAGGCTTCGCCGTCGGCGGGATGACGTTCGTGGTGGTCCCACATGTGATCGGCGAGGGCGGCTTCGCCGAGAGTGTCACGCAGGCGCTGCCAGTCTTTGTCGTTGGTGACGGCCAGGTGGACCCAGCCGTCGGTCGCGCGGTAGGCGCGCTGCAACGCGTCGAAATCCGCCATCGGTCTTCCTCTCCTGTGCTCCAACCCGACCTTAATCGGGCCTCACCTGGCGTCAGGTTAACGGTTAGCCTGCACTCGAATTGGACTATCGAAACGACTGGAGAGGAGCAGGCCATGCGTGCGGTTGCATCACGGAACGGACAACTTCGAGTGGCTGAGGTTGACAAGCCCGAGCCGGCTGAGGGCGAAGCGCTGGTGAAGGTGCTGGCCTGCGGCATCTGCGGTTCGGACCTGCATTTCGTCAAGTTCGGCGAAGACATCGTTCGAGGTTCCATGGAGTCGGGCAACGCGCGCTTCGCGCCCGACCTGAGCCGCGACATCATCATGGGTCACGAATTTTGCGTGGAAGTGGTCGGTTACGGGCCGAACACGACCGGTCCGGTCGGGATTGGCGATCGGGTGACGTCGGTGCCGAGCCGCGGGGCATACAGCAACGATTATCCCGGTGGATACAGCGAGTGCATGGTGCTCGATGCGTCGATGCTGTTGCCCGTGGCGGACAGCGTCGAGACCGAGCACGCGGCGACGACCGAGCCCATGGCGGTCGGTCTGCACGCCGTGCGGATGGGCAAGGTCAGAGGCGGCGAGCCGACGGTGGTCTACGGATGCGGACCAGTCGGGCTGGCCACGATCGCCAGCCTGCGCAACGAAGGCGCGGGCACGATCGTCGCCTCGGACTTCTCGCCGCGCCGCCGGGAGTTGGCCGGGATCATGGGCGCCGACGTCGTCGTCGACCCGCGCGAGACGCCGCCCATGTCCGTCCTCGAACAGCGGGGATATACGCCGGGCAACGATGTCGTGATGTTCGATGCGATCGGCGTTCAGGGCACGATCGCGCTGCTGATGCGCGAGGCGCCTTCGCGCGGTGGTCGGCTGGTGATCGTCGGCGTCTGCATGCAGGAAGACAGGATCACTCCAATGGCCGGGATCGAGAAGGAGATCCAGCTCCAGTTCGTGCTCGGCTACACGCCGCAGGAGTACGCCGAGACGCTGGACGCGATCACCGACGGCGGCATTCAGCCGGGTCCGATCGTCACCGGACGAGTCGGCCTGGACGGCGTCGCGGGCGCCTTTGAGACGCTCGGCGATCCTGAGGAGCACTGCAAGATCATGGTGACGCCGCACGAGGACAACTCGCTGTAGATCGCATCCGTTCGTTCGGAGTGTTCGGGGCGAAGAGAATTTCGGGCGTCTCTCGGTGTAAGTGGCGCTGAGCGCTAGAGATCGTGCATTCGTGCGTTCGGCGGTGTTCGGTTCTGTTCGGTCCTGCCCGCCGGCGTTCGGGGTGTGGCGAACGGTCGGCCTGGCGCCGAGCGACCATTGCGGTTGGGTGGTCGGTGCGGAAAAATTTCTCGGGCGTGTTTGGACGGATATGCCGCTGAGCGCTGGAGATCGTGCGGTTGGGGTGGTTGGTTTTGGTCGATCCTGGTCGATTTTGGACGGCAGATGGTCGCCCGGCTTCAACGGACGCCTCGCCGGGGTGAGGTCGGGAAAAAGGATTCTCGAGCGTGTTCGGGGGAAATGCTGCTGAGCGCTGAAGCTGCGGCGTTCGAGCGTTCGGGTGTGTTCGGTCCTGTTCGGTTCTGCCAGACGGCGTTCGGGGTCTGACGAACGGTTGACCAAGGCTGGAGGAGCCTGGCGGTTGGGTGGTCGGTGCGAAAAAAAGTTTCTCGGGCGTGTCTGGAAGGAAGTGCCGTTGTGCGCTGGAGATCGTGCGGTTGGGGTGGTCGGTTTTGGTCGATTCTGGTCGATTTTGGACAAACGTTGTTTGTGGGGCTCGAGCTGCGACACCTGCCTCGGTAGGCGGCGGTATTCGGCGGCGGTCAAGGCAAGTCGGACCAGAGCGTCCGGCCGGTAGGGTCTCGGTTTGGGCGCGAGCGATTTCATGCAATTATTCTAGCACAATTGTGTGAATAGAAGTGTTGGGCGGTTACTGGTTACGCTCCGAAGCGGCGGTTGGTGACGGATGGTTCCTCGGAGAGGGCCTGGCGGACTTGGGCTACCCATTCCTGGTCGTGGTCGAGGGCAGCGCGGACTCCTACGGTGCTGCGCCGGCTGCCTGAATGGGTCCCCGCCCCCGCATCAAGTGCGGGGCAGGCTTCGCGGGGACGACGGATTTGAGGGCTGGTCTGCGATCCGACGCCGAGGTTAGTCGGGGGTCGCAGCCTCGCCGGAAGCTATCTGCTCTGAAGGCGGCTCGTTGTCGGTGAGGAAGCCGAAGCGGCGCAGATCGGGGCTGAGATCGGGGTGGATTTCGACTCGGATCACGGTGGCGTAGGGGATGAAGACCTGGACCGGCTGCTCGTTGAGTTCTTCCTGTGTGTGCAGGGCGACCCACTGGTCGGTGACGCCGGAGATGGCGCGGATGTAGTGGCGGGCGCCGTCGGCGGTGAAGAGCTGGACCAGCGGCATCGTGCAGGCGACCTGTGAGCAGTAGGACTGGATCGCGTTGGGCAGGACCGACTCGAAGAAGTTGCGGTCGAACGGCGGGCCGGAGGGTGTCGGCGACGGCTGTGTTGGAGCGGCGCCGGGCGGCAGGATCAGGGGTGAGCGGTTGACCATCGGGCGGCTTCCCTCTGTGGCGGTGATCCGTCGTTGGAGGGTAGCTGAGATGCGGTGCGGAGAGCGGATCCGCGGCAATCTCGCGGATCTGGCGGGAGCAAGCAGTGGAGGAGAGCGCTCTTGGGGAGGAGCGGCGAGCAGGTCCCCGTCCCCGCTCGGAGGCGGGGCGGATTGCTGAGTGCGATTGGTTAGCATGGGCGGAACCTGAACGTTCGATGGATTGAGCTGAGCATGACCTACGACATCGTGATCCGGGGCGGGACCATTGTGGATGGTTCCGGGGCTCCCCGGTACCAGGCGGATATTGCGATTGAGGGCGACCGGATCGCCTCGATTGGGCGGATTCCCGAGAGGGGCACCGAAGAGGTCGATGCTCGCGGGCTGATCGTCTCGCCGGGCTTCATCGACGGGCACACGCACTTCGACGCGCAGATTTCCTGGGACCCGTACGGGACGTCGAGCTGCTACCACGGCGTGACCTCGGTGATCATGGGCAACTGCGGCTTCACGCTCGCGCCCTGCCATCCGGACGACCAGGACATCCTGATGCGCACGCTGGAAGCGGTCGAGGACATCCCCGCCGCGGCGCAGCGCGTTGGCGTCGACTGGACCTGGCAGACGTTCCCCGAGTTCATGCAGTTCCTGCAGGACAAGCCCAAGGGGATCAACTACGGCGGCTACGTGGGACACACGGCGCTGCGCACGTACGTGATGCGCGATCGCGCCTTTACCGACCCGGCCTCGGACGAGGAGATTGGCCAGATGGCCGAGATCCTCAAGGAGGGCGTGCTGGCCGGCGGCATGGGTCTGTCGACGACGCGTTCGCCGGCGCACAAGACACGCGAGGGAGCGCCGGTGCCGTCGCGACTGGCGCGCTGGGACGAAGTGCGCCAGTTGGTGATGGCGCTCAGCGAGATCAATCGCGGCGTGGTGGAAATCAGCGGCGAGCCGACGATGGGCCAGGATCCCGACGATCCGAACCACTACGAGCGGCGCTTTCGCGACCTGGCGATTGAGTCGGGCCGGCCGATGTTCTTCCCGGCGCTGCACAGCCGCCGGGCCGAGCCGGGCACCTGGAAGCGGTTCTTCGACCGCGCCCAGGAGGCAGCGGGCGAGGGCGGCCGGATGTTCGGTCAGGCGCACTCACGCGAGCTCTGCACCAACTGGTCGTGGCGCACCGAGATGCCGTTCGACCGGCTGTCGATGTGGCGCGACATCCGCAAGCTGCTGCTGGACGAGCAGATGACGCTGCTGCGGGACCCGGATGTTGTGGAGCAGCTGGTGCACATCGCCAACACCGAGGAAGAGGACTTCTCCCGGGTGATGCCGGCGCAGGCGCGCAAGCCATCCGACTGGGACTGGGTGTTCATCCTCGACCACGTCGACGGCACCCCGAACCGCCGCCTGGGCGAGGTCGCTCGTGAGCGCGAGGAAGACCCGGTCAAGACGATGATCGACGTTGGCGTCGAGCAAGCGCTGGACACGCTCTACATGGTGCCGTTGGCCAACGAGAACCAGGACACGGTGCTGGAGATCATGCGCGAGCCGCGTTCGCTAGTGACGTTCTCGGATGGCGGCGCGCACGTATCGCAAATTATGGACTCGTCGCTGCAGACGCACGTGCTGTCACACTGGGTGCGCAACTCGGGCGAGGTCACGCTCGAGCAGGGCGTCAAGTACCTGACCTGGGACATGGCGACGGCCTGGGAGCTGCCCGACCGCGGTCTGCTGCGTCGCGGCTACAAGGCCGACATGATTCTGTTCGACCTCGACACCGTCGGTCCCGAGCGCCCTACGGTCGAGCATGACCTGCCCGCCGGACAGCGCCGCCTGGTGCAGAAGGCTCGCGGCTACCACATGTCGATCGTCAACGGCGGCATCACGATGCGCGACGGCGAGCCGACCGGAGTGACTACTGGTCAGGTATTGACCTCTGTGTAGTCGGTAGTGCGCATTCCGAAGTTCGGCATCAACCGGCAGGACGCGGAGTCTCCTGCGCGGTTCGCGGTTGATGTTGCGCGGCTTGAGTCTCTGGGTTGGGACTGCGCCTGGTTGCCTGACTCGCAGCTGCGGCGGCGCGATACCTACGTGCTGCTCGCGGCAGCGGCGCAGGCGACGGAATCGATCCATCTGGGCACGTTGCTGGTCAATCCGATCACCCGGCATCCGTCGGTGACGGCGTCGTCGATTGCGACGATCGATGAGCTGGCGCCGGGTCGGGTCGCGCTCGGGTTTGGCGCCGGCGATACGGCGGTCCGGCTCAGCGGGTTGCGTCCCGCTCGCGTTGCGGAGATGGAGGATGCGATTGTCTTGATGCGCTCGCTGTTGGCCGGTGAAGAGGTTGAGGTCGGGGCGGAGCGACCGTCGTATCTGCCGTTTCATCGGCCGGTACCAGTCTGGTTGACGGCCGGTGGTCCTCGGACGCTGGAGATGGGCGGGCGTGTCGCTGACGGCGTATTCATGCGGGTCGGGACGCATCCAGCGACGATCGCCGACACGGTCTCGAAGATCAGGCGTGGCGCTGAGGTTGCTGGACGGGATCCGTTGTCGATCCCGCTCGGGATTATCTTCCACACGGTGTTGGTTGACGATCCTGAGGATGCGCTCACGATGGCCAAGGCGATGGCGGCGGGGTACTACGAGTACTCGCCGATGCTGTTTGAGCCGTCGGGTCTGGCCTGGGATGGTCCGGATCCGGAAGCGTTGAAGCACGAATCGGGAGTCTGGCCGGACTTTCATCATGATCCCGACCTGCTCAAGGCCGGTCGCGCGGTCGATTTTCTCAGCGAGGCGCACGCAGACGCCTTCAGTCTGCGGGGCACAACCGATGATGTCGTCGAGCAGCTGATTGGCGTGTTGGGCGAAGCAGCATCAGACGGGATCGAGTTTGAGCACGTCGTGCTGCATCCGATTCCCAATCCACCGGCGCCGGATGATGCCGATGACGGCTACACCGTGCGCGTCGCGCGAGAGATTCTTCCCCGAGTTCGCGAGCGGTTAGCCTCGATCTCCTGAGTGATCGATGAAGTGGAACTGGAGCTGGAGATGGCTGATCTGAGCAACGTCAAAGCGCTGGCCTGGGACATTGGCGGCACGATCTTCGACTGGCATCACACGATCAAGGGTGAAGTCTCGGCGATTGCCGAGGCGCAGGGCGTCGAAGTGGACGCCGCCGCGTTCACGAACATGTGGCGCTTCACGATGTTCAAGCGTCTGCAACTGGTGCGCCGGGGCGATCTGCCCTGGCTGAATGCCGACCAGCTGCATCGCCGCGTGCTGGACGAGGTGATGGAGGCGCATCCGCAGCTCAAGCTCGACCCGAGCGAGCGCGACGAGTTGAACCAGGTCTGGCATCGGATGGACTGTTGGCCGGGTTCTGCCGAATGCCTCGAGGCATTGAGGTCGCGATACAAGGTGACGGTGCTGACCGTGATGTCGTGGGCGATCGCGGTCGACTGCAGCAAACACAACGGGATCAGCTGGGACGGCATCCTGAGCTGCGAGTTCCTTGGTCACTACAAGCCGGAACCAGAGGCGTATCACGCCTCTGCGAAGTACTTGGGCCTGGATATCTCCGAGGTGATGATGTGCGCCGCGCACAAGGGCGACCTGCAGGCCGCCGCTCGCGCCGGGATGCCGACGGCATATGTGCCGGTCGCGACGGAGCGCGGCGAGGGCAACGATCCCGATTTGACGCCCGACCCCTCGTTCACGGTCAACGCGACCGACTTCGCCGACCTGTCTCGGCAATTGCTGGCCTGACCAGGACCGTCAGGCGAGGCCGCCGCCGTCGACGATGAACTCGGCTCCGGTGCTGAAACTGGATTCATCGCTGGCCAGGTAGAGGGCGAGGTAGGCGACTTCGGAGGGGTCGGCGGCTCTACGGAGCGGAGTGTTTCTGAGGAAGCGCTCGCTGTCGGATTCGAAGCCGGGGACCTGGTGGAGCATCATCGTGTCGATTGGCCCGGGGTGGATGCTGTTGACGCGGATGTTGTAGCGGCCCCACTCTCGGGCGGCGACCTTGGTCATGCCGCGGACGGCGAACTTGCTGGCGGTGTAGGCGATGGAGCCAGCCCCGCCTCGGAAACCGGCGGTCGATGAGATGTTGAGCACTGAACCGGACTCCTGGGCGATCATCTGGGGACCGACTGCCTTCATCCCCAGCCAGACGCCGATCTGGTTGATGTCGATCACCTGGCGATACGTTTCCATCGTCATTTCGACGATCGGCGCGTTGCGGTAGATGCCGGCGTTGTTGACCAGGACGTCGAGCTTGCCGTGCTGTTCGACGATCTCAACGACCAGCGCGTGCCAAGCGTCCTCGTTGGTCACGTCGAGGTGGTGATAGGTGGCTGCGTCGCCGATCCTGGCCGCCGTCTCTGCGCCTTCAGAGTCGAGCACATCGGCGATGACCACTTGCGCACCCTCAGCGGCGAACAACTCGGCTTCGGCGGCGCCCTGTCCTCGTGAACCTCCGGTGATCAGTGCAACTTTGTCCTTGAGTCGGTCGACCATGATGGTGCTCCTGCTACGTCGTTCTGTGGCCTGCGCAGTCTAGAGAGTCGCCGATTTTCGACCTCTGCGTATCCTACGGACACGCGAATGAATCTCACTCCCGGAGGACGAGTCATGGCAGGACGAATCGACGGCAAAGTGGCGGTGATCACGGGCGGCGCGAGTGGCATCGGCGAGGGCGCGGTGCGGCTGTTTGCCGAAGAAGGCGGTCGCGTGGTCGTGTCCGACATCCAGGACGAGCGCGGGCAGGCGCTGGTCGAGTCGATCGGCGGCGACACGAGCTACGTCCACGCCGACGTCTCGGTCGAGTCCGACGTGCAGGGCGCCGTTGCGCACGCCGTGGACCGCTTCGGTCGGATCGACGCCATCTTCAATAACGCCGGCTACGCGGGCGCACTGGGCGGCCTGACGGAGGTCGAAGAGGACGAGTACGACCAGACGATGGACGGGCTGCTCAAGGGCGTGTTCTTCGGGATCAAGCACGCCGCGCGGGCGATGCAGGCGCAGGGCGACGGGGGCTCAATCGTGTCGACCGCGTCGATCGCCGGCGTGGGCGCAGGCAACGGACCCGCCGTCTACAGCGTCGCCAAGGCGGCGGTGATGCATCTGACCAAGGTCGCCGCGTACGACCTGGGCGAGTTCGGCATTCGCGTCAACTGCATCTGCCCAGGTGGGATCGCGACGCCGATCTTCGCCAAGTCGCTCGGGCTCTCGGCGGAGGAAGCGGACAAGACGGTCGAAGCGGTCGGGCAGATCATGGGCCAGTTCCAGCCGATCAAGCGCTCGGGTCAGCCAGCCGACATCGCGCACGCGGCGCTGTGGCTGTCGAGCGACGATGCGTCGTTCGTGACCGGCCATGCGCTGGTGGTCGACGGCGGCGCAACGCTGGGACGTCCGCGCGATGGCAGCTTCGGCGAGGGCATGGAGCAGATGTTCGCCGCGCTCGGCCTCGAAGTTCCGACGCCCTAACCGCCGCTCCTGCCACGTCACGCCCGCGAAGCGCGCCAGCTGATGACTATCTTCGGCCGACCAGTGTTTTATGGCTGGGTCGTTGTGGCGGCGGCGTTCGTCGCCCAGTTTGTGACGGTCGGCGTTCAGACCTCGGTCGTGGCCGTGTTCGCCCCGGAGTTCATTGAGGAGTTCGGCTGGTCGCGGACCCAGTTCTTCGCTGCTGACTCGATCGGCCAGGCGCTGTTGATGGTGATTGGGCTGGCGCTCGGTCCCAGGATCGATCGGTTCGGCGCGCGTCCGATCATGCTGGTGGCCGCGGTGGTCTGTATCCCTGCGTTGTTCTTCATGAGCCAGATTCAGGAGTACTGGCAGTACGTCCTGGTACGTGGGGTGTTCCTGGTCACGTCGGCGTCGGTGGCGGGATTCCTGGTGGTCTCGATTGCCGTGTCCCAGTGGTTCGTGGCCAAACGGGGACAGGCGTTGGGCTGGACATCGATGGGTGTCTCGATGGCCGGGTTCTTCTGGCCGACGTTCACCGCGGGGGTCCTGATTGAGCCGCTGGGATGGCGCACCGCCTGGATGGTGCTCGCGGGGTGCTTCGCGGCCATCCTCATTCCCGCGGCGATGCTGATGCGTCGCCGCCCCGAGGACCACGGCATGCTGCCCGACGGGGGGCCGACGCAGCTCACGCAGGAACAGATCCAGGCCGGCAGGCACGACGAAGAGACATCGCTGACTCGCCGAGAGGCGCTGCGGACGACCTGTTTCTATCTGATCGTGCTGATCTTTGGGATCTCGGTGGTTGGCATCTTCGCGATCCTGCTCAACGGCGTTCTGTACCTCACCGAGCATGGCCTCAGCTCAGTTGAGGCGGCGGCGGCGGTGGCGGCATTCTCACTCCTGTCCATGCTGACCAAGCCGCCCTGGGGTTGGATGCTGGACAAGTTCGACACGCGGACCGTGGGCTTCGCGTCGTTCGCGCTGGGGGCGTTCGGGTTCGTGCTGGTGATTCAGGCAGCGCCGAGCGGAAACTGGTGGCTGATCGCGGGGGCGTTGGCGGTGATGGGTTTCGGGATCGGCGGCAACATCCCGATCCAGGACATGTTCTGGGCCGAGTACTTTGGCCGGCGCTACCTGGGTGCGGTACGCAGCATCGGCTTCCCGATCGCGATGGGGATCAACGCGATCACACCACTCGCGGTGGCATTGTCGTATGACCTGGTCGGCACCTACGATTACGCCTTCTACAGCTGTGCGGCGTTCTGGGCCGCTTCGGCGATTCTGTGCCTGATGCTGCGGCTTCCAGAGAAGCGTCGGCTGCCGTTGGCGACCCTCGTGCGGCGAGTGGCGGAGTTGATCACGCCGTCAAGCAACCCGGCCGCGCGTCAGGCTGCTCAGAAGCGTGTATAGCGCGAAGTCCCTCCGGAGGAGGGACTTCGAGGTCGCTACGGCACGGAGCCTCAGCTTTGTGGTTAGTTGTCCTTGCCGAAGCGGCAGTTCGTATCGCCGCGGCCAGCGCGACTGGGATTGGCGTCATCTCCAGTTCGCGAGATCTCCACCTCGTTGCTGGCTGCCCACCGGGTTGAGGTTCGGCTCCCGGGCAGCAGATTCAGGCGCGGAATGATGTCATCCCGTCCGTCGACGCGGATGCCGAACCGGACACCGCCGGACGGATCCTTGCAGGCGATGATCGCTGCTCGGAAACCATCGTCCAAATCGAACCAGTTGCTTCGATACCAGCGTCCACCAGCGTGGTTCGGGCGGATCGTTCGCTCCCGAGGGTTGTCGTTCAGCTGCTCCGGTTGACCGTCGACGCTGAGGTTGAACTCGATCGATCGGAAGGGGATGGTGGGGTCTTCGCTGCTTGGGTAGACGCGAGCTCGGATCTGCACAGTGAGCGTGTCTCCGGCCCCAGCAAGCTCGTCCGAGACGGGAGAAAACGCTCTAATCGAGATCTCCTTGAAGTCGAACCCGATCACGTCCAACAGGCCGGTTTCGCGGTCGCCGGAGGCAGAGACAATTCGCAGCTTGACCCTCTCGGCATCGTCCTCGCTGAGTTGAACGAACCAGGTTCCCTCGCTGTCGATGGTGCCTGTGCCCTCTCCGCCGGCGCTGATTTCCGCGCCATTCTGATCGAAGACCTTGACTTCCGATCCGGCGTACGCGTCAGCGTCCGCACCCCAGAACACCTGCGGCGCGGGAGGCTGGTCCTGGGCGTCAACGGATGAGGCGAACATGGCGAGCGCGACCAGAGCGCCGATCAGCATCGTGACGCCGGCGAATCGGCGCCGCGTCAAGACCGCAAACTGTTGGGTTCTCATTCCCGGCTCCTCCTTGTCCCACGCCCGCCGTGGTTGGAGTTAGTTGACGTTAGCTTATCGCGGTCGGGGCGCACGGCTGGCCAAGCTATGCGGTCGTTGGCCGATTTTGCGCTGGGCTAACGTACTTCCTCCCGTCACTTTCTCAAGCGATAACCGGGGTGTCAACCAAGAGCGGGCCCGCTCACCGAGTGCTAACGGGCGAGGAATCCGCCGTCGATCTTGAGCTCGGCCCCCGTGACATAAGACGACTCATCAGAGGCGAGAAACAGCACGCCGTTAGCGACTTCGTCGACCTCGCCGGTGCGTCGCAGCGGGATCGCGCGGACCAGGCGAGCACGCGCCTCCTCGGACATGCCGATGCTGGAGCGCATGGGCGGCATGAAGCCGGGATGAACCGTGTTGACGCGGATGCCTTCCGGTCCGAGCCGGACAGCCATGGCCTTGGAGTAGTTGCGAACGGCCGCCTTGGAGGCGTGGTAGGCGGGATGTCCGCCGTCGGAGCCGACGAACCCGTAGATCGAGGAGATGTTGACGATCGATCCGCCGTTGCCCGCCGACAACATCGCCGCCGAGCCGAGCTTGGTGCCGAGAAACACGCCGGTGGCGTTGACGTTCATGATCTGGTGCCAGCCCTCGGTCGAATTGGGGTCGTCCACGGCAGTTGAGGAAAGTCCCGCGTTGTTGACCAACACGTCCAGCCGCCCGCCGTGCGCCTCCAGCGTCGACGAGAGCAGGGCGTTCCATTCCTCCTCCGCTGTCACATCCATCCTGGCGAAACTGGCGACGCCTCCGTCGGAGCGAATCTGCTCCTCGACCTCGCGGCCGCCCTCCTCATAGAGGTCGGCGATCACAATAGCCGCGCCCTCGCGGGCGAATAGCCGGCACTCAGCCGCGCCCATCCCAGCGCCGCCTCCGGTGACGATGGCGACTTTGCCTTCGAGTCTTCCGGGCATGATTGGCCTCCGATTCGTTGATTCGGTTACTTGTGTCCAGCACGACCGAGGGTAAAGAAAATGCTCCCCCGAGAGGGGGAGCATTTCGCTGGTGAGGCTTGATCTCCGACTATCCGCCGGCGGCAGCGCTCTCGTAGATCGAGGCAGGCGGGGGCGGGAGGTGGTAGATGCGCTCGGCGGTGGTGCGCAGGACCTTTTCGCGGATCCCCTCGTCGAGGTCGGTTAGCACCTCAGTGATGTGCTCCTGCGCCTTGGGGTAGAGGCAGGTCGGGTGGGGGAAGTCGGTCTCGAACATCACGTTGTCTTCGCCGATCGCGGAGATCGTGGCGCGCGGGCCGAAGTCCTCGAACCAGAATGAAGCGAAGATCTGGCGGCGGAAATACTCCGACGGCTTCATCGTCAGGCCTTCGCGCTCCGTTGGAACCGTCTCCTCGAACTGGTAGTCCATCGCCTCGAGCAGGAACGGCACCCAGCCGATGCCCGACTCGACGGAGACGAAGTTGATGTTCGGGTAACGCTCGCAAAGGCCGGAGAAGATCAGATTCATGATCACCTTGAAGTTGGTGATGAACAGGCTGATCGAGATCAACGCCAACGACCGCTGCGGTCCGTAACCCGGCCAGAGCAGTTTGTCGGCCACACCGGCGCCGGCGCCGATGTGGAAGTTGACCGGCATTTCCATGTCCTGGCACGCGTCCCAGAAGGGGTCCCATGCGGCGTCGCCCAAGTGCGGCAGGCCGAACGCTTCCGGTGTGTCGCACATCGTGATCCCGGTCATGCCGAGATCTTTGATTCGTTGCAACTCGTCAACCGCGGCAGGAATGTCCCAGAAGGGGACCAGGCCCTGCGGGTAGAGCCGGCCTGCACCCTCCTCCTGAAATTCGGCGATCGCGTCGTTGTAGACCGTGCAGCAGATGTTGCGCAGCTCGTGGTCCTCGATCTTGACGAAGTTTTGCGAGCCGAAGCCGGCCACGTTGGGATAGACGATTTGCTGGGCGATGCCCAGGTCGTCAAGCAGCTTCAGGCGCGCCTTCGGTTCGGTCGCCGCCTTTGACATCTGCTCGAAGCTCTCGAGCGAGATTTTGCCGTACTCCTTCGAGCCGTCGTCTCGTACGACCGTGAAACCGGGCGGGCCGAAGTCGATATCGTCGAGCACCTGCCAGCGCTGTTGGCCCTCATCGTTGAGCACGATGTGCGGCACCGCGTCTTTGTACTTGGCCGGCGCGCGCGAGGTCCAGAGGTCGGGCGGTTCGGTGTAGTGCGAGTCGATGTCGATGACGGGAATGCCATGCACGGTAAGGGACATGTCGAGGCTCCTGCTGCTTGCTCCAAGTGGGTCAAGTGCAGTTTACCGGGTTCGGGAATCAGACCACCGGTGTTGGAATCTGGGACAGTGCGAACTCTCGAGCCGCCTCAGCAGTTGTGATCTTGCGGCGGTCCGCCAGCTCGAAAATCTCCCGAGTCGTCTCAAAGACGCCTTCGGCGTGCTCGACCGCTTGCTCGTAACTCCAGCCAACCACTTCCTGCGCGACTGAGATCACTCCGCCGGAGTTGACCACGTAGTCGGGGGCATAGAGGATGCCTCGCTCTGCGATGAGTGCCGCGTCTTCCGGGTCTCGGACGAGTTGGTTGTTGGCGCCACCGCAGATCGCCCGGCACTGCAGGCCGGGAATCGACTCTTCGCCGAAGACGCCGCCAAGCGCGTTGGGCGAGAGGATGTCACAGGGGGCGACGTAGGCTTCGTCGACCGAGATCGTGCGGGCACCGATCTCGGCGGCCAGTGCCGCCGCTGCGATCGCACGGATGTCAGCGACCAAGACGCGGGTGCCGTCTTCAGAGAGGGAGCGCGCCACTTTCGATCCGACTTTGCCCACGCCCACGACAACGATGGCCTTGCCCTGGGGGCTGGGATCGCCGTCAAGCGCTTCGAGAGTGGCATAGATGCCGTTGAGCACCGTGACGGCAGTCAGCGCGGAGGTATCGCCGGAACCGCCTAACCTCGGCGATGTGCCGACGACATGCGGTGTCCATTGCGAGATCAGGTCGATTTCGTCGGTGGTCGTGCCCACGTCGGTCGTGGTCAGATAGCGACCCTCGAACTCGTTGACAAACTCGGCGTAGCTACGTAGCTGGTCGATGGTCTTGTTCGCGGGGTCTCCGAGGACGACCGCTTTGCCTCCTCCGAACGGCAACCTGGCTGCTGACGACTTCAAAGTCATCGCGCCGGAGAGGCGCAGGACATCGTCCAAGGCAGCATCGATATCGGCATACGGTTGCCAGCGAGTGCCGCCGATCGCCGGGCCGCGCGCGGTGGAGTGGATGGCGCAAATCGCCTCGAGTTTCGCCTCGGGATCGCGCCAGAGCGCGACCTCTTCGAATCCGTGCTTGTTGATTACGCGAAATCGGTCCATTGCTGACCTCGCTGTCTGCTATTCCAGCATTCCGGAAACGCTGACGATGACGCCACGGGGATCTATCTGAATCAACTGTAAGTCGCCCGCAGGCGCGAAGAGGCGTCCAACCTCAGGTGACCACTCCAGCTCGAGCCGCTCTGTTTCCTGGTCATCTCCCGTTCCGCCAAGCAGGATGATCGCGCCCTCGGTTGGGTCATCTTCCGCGCCGACCGCGCGACCGCAGCGCATGCAGCCCGGCGGCACGATCGCGATGGTGATGGTCTTGCCCCGCTGCGCACTGAGCAGCCAGGTGCCGTCGCTCAGTCTGAGCGAGAGCAGCATGTCTGGTGCGATCGCGCCGATTTCTGTTCCGATGAGCAGGTCTTGCTCGCCCTCGACCGGCGGTGGCGACTTCAGACCAGGCAACTGGCCGACGCGGTTGGTGGCATAGGTTTCCGCGAACTCGCGAGTGTGTTCTTCGACGATCTCGTCGGGCGCCTGACCTGCCCAGATGCGAACGATGACGCCGTCCGGGTCGATGAAGAACGACCGCGGCGGACCGCTCGGTCCCCCGCCTCCGTACGCACGGAAGACCGCGCCGTCGAAGTCCATCGGCACCTCGTACTCGATCCCGAACTCGCCGACGAAGTTCAGGGCGACCGAGGTCGATTCCTCGATGTTCACGCCCACGATGGTGAGGCCCCTGGATCCGTGTGCGTCGAGTGCACGGATCAGCGCCGGCACCTCGCGCCGGCAGGGCCCGCACCACGACGCCCAGAAGTTGATCAGCACCGGTTGTCCGCGCCAGTCGGAGAGGCGGAAGCGTCCGCTGTCGATCGTCTCAAGATCGAAATCCGGGGCCAGATCACCGATTTGTGAGCCAACCTCCCGTCCTTCAGCTGGCAGCCAGGGCGGCAGATCGACCACGCCGCCGTCGCCGCCGTTCGAGGGTTGGAGCAGCGTCAGCCAGAGCGCCGCCGCCACGGCGATCACGACGCCCGCCCCGGCGATGACCGTTCGTGCCCCGTGATACTCGCGCGGACGGTTGGGATTCTCGTGCGGCAATCCGCCGTTGGAATCGGGTGAATCGACTGATTCTGTGGTCTCGTCGGTATCATTCATGGCGTTCGACCCAGCGCTGATTGTGAAGCCGCTGAGTTGTTGGAGGCAGCCTATGACGGCCCAGTCGATTCCGGCAGACCAACTGTTATCGGCGATCCGTGAAGCGGGCGTCCAGGATGTCGTCCTGGTGCCCGACACGCATCAGCGTACGGTGCTCGACCTGCTCATGGACGACGAGGAAATCCGCACGATTCACTGCTCAACCGAGGACGAGGCCGTGGCCGTCTCGGCCGGCCTGATCATCGGTGGCCGACGCCCGATGATGCAGATCCAGCACGCCGGACTCTATGCCTCCGTCAACAACCTGCGCGGCGTCGCGCTTGATGGCCAGTTTCCCATCGTCCTCCTGATCGGCCTGCTCGGCCGAGACCCCGAGCTGGAGCCCGAGGAAGACGGCTCATCGATGGTCCGTCTTTGCCGGCCGCTACTCGAGACGCTCGACATCCCCTCCCACCTGCTCGACGGACCTGACGACCTGCATCACGTCGCGGAAGCTTTCGACGAGGCGCAAGAGCGCAATGGCCCGGTCGCTCTCCTGGTAGGAACAACGACATCATGACCGACAACTCATCCGTCCAACGAATGTCGCTCGACGCCGCCCTCGATGTCCTCGCTCGTCGCCGCGAGGAACAAGTCGTCGTCGGCACGATGACCGCAAACGGCGCCTGGCGGCAGAAGTCGCCGCACGACCTCAACCTCGCCTGCATCGGTTTCATGGGCGGCGCCTCCACCCTGGGCCTCGGAGTCGCCCTCTCCCAGCCCGACCGCGACGTCTGGGTGATCGACGGCGACGGGTCGTTGATGATGCAGCTCGGCTCGCTGGGCACGATTGCCGGCGCCGCGCCCGCCAATCTGCTGCACATCGTGATCCACAACGGCGTCTACGAGACCAGCGGCTCCCAGCCCCTGCCCTCGCAGCAACAGGTCGACTTCGCTCAAATGGCCGAAGGCGCCGGCTATGCCCAGACCGCATCATTCGGAGACGCCGAGGAGTTCGACTCCGCCATCGATGAACTCCTCGCCGCCGACGGCCCAACCCTGATCCAGCTCTACACCCGACCCGCCGACCGCTTCTACAGCGCCCGCCCCACGCCGCCCGGCACCACTCCGGCCCTCGCCCGAATGTGGCCGCCGGTCGCGGAGGCGCTCGCCGGGTAGACATCCCGTCATACTCGCGCTGCCGCGGGTATGGCGGTGCTGGTGACTCTAGTGATGGTCCTCGTCGTCCGACGCCTCAGGCTCCGGCACGCACGTATTCTCCAGCGTCCCGATCCCCGAGATCGAGATGCTCACCGTGTCCCCCGCGACTAACCACCGGGGCGGCGTCATCGCCGCAGCAACCCCTGACGGCGTCCCCGTCGCGATGATGTCGCCAGGCTCAAGCGTCATCACCTGTGTCACGTACTCGACGATGTCGTAGCAGTTGAAGATCAGGTGCTTGGTGTTCGAGTCCTGGCGCAGTTCACCGTTGACCCGAGTCTGAATGTCCAGCACGTGCGGATTGCCCAACTCGTCGCCGGTGACAATCACCGGGCCGACCGGACCGTGTGTGTCGAATGATTTGCCCATAGTGAACTGCGGCGTGTGCCGCTGGAAATCGCGCACCGAGACGTCGTTGACGATCGTGTAGCCGGCGATCACCGACTCGGCCTCGTCCGCGGAGACGTGCCGGCAGGTCTCGCCGATCACGATGCCCAACTCGCCTTCGTAGTCGACGGCCTTCGACGCCAGCGGAATGTGAACCCCGCCGCCCGGTCGTTGTACGCAGCTCACCTGCTTGGTGAAAATCGTCGGCATGCTCGGCTTCTGAGCCCCGGTCTCGGCAATGTGGTCGCCGTAATTCAGCCCGACGGCAAGGAACTTCCGCGGACTCGGTACCGGGGCCAGCAGTTCAACGTCGGACAGTGGCCGCCGGTTCCCGCCCCGCTCGACCGCGAACTCGGCCATCACCCGACCTTCCTCGCCCAGCGCCAAGAACTCGCACATGTCCGTCGGCGCCTCCGGTTCGGCCAGGTACAGGTCGACAACCTCATCATCAACCACGACGCCAACTCGCACCGTGTCTTCAAACGAAAAACTGGCTAGTCGCATGTGAGCACCCTTGGATCCGCCTGCTGAGAATTGCCGAAAGGGTACCATCGGTCGTATGCGGGAAGCAGGAGAGCATTGAAGCCCTGGCCCACCCTCGCTGCAGCTATCGCGGTACTCCTGGCCGTCGCTCTCGCCGCCTGTCACGACGAGATTCCCGCTACGAGCGACGGTGCCGATGTATCTGCCACCACAGCTGACAGCGCAAGCACTGACCCCGTCGCCGATTCGACTGATGCTGAATCCCAAGCATTGGAGCACAGGCAGCAAGAGGAGCTCCTGTCCTATGGCGTTAGTGAGCAATCTGGTTTTCCGCCGGTCATCCATGTGAACTATTGGGTTGGAAACGGGGTTAAACCATGGGACGGTGTGTCGTTGAATCTGTCCTGCAGCACGAGTCAGGTGCTGGTGATTTCTGGCCTCTCGCCGCGGACCGAAAAGAATCGAGCCACTCTTGTGGTTCGCGTGGATGATCAACCAGTCGACACGTTGGACGTCTGGCTGAGAAGAAACCGGTCTTACGGACCTGATGGTCAAACTGAGGTTGCGAGCTCTCAATTGGACGAAGCTGTTTGGTACGAACGGTTGCGATCGGCGCAGAGATTGACGATCAGATTGCTTGACTCTGACCAGATTCCTACCACCTTCGATCTCACCCGCTTCTTCGGCACGCCCTTCCAGGATGACATCGACAACTGCGGACAGCCCAGCGTCTCAGCCTCGGACGGGTAGCTACACGCCTCAATCCCCGCGCTCGCCCAACGGAATCGTGCCGATCACGTCGTCCGCTTCCATCTGATCCACCTCGGCCTCAGTCAACGTCGTCAACCGAGCCAGAACCTCCCGCGTATCCCGACCCAGCGTCGGCGACGGTCGATCCACCTCCGGACCACTCCAATTCGCAAACCGATACGGCTGCAGCGGATAGCGCCGAGCACCAGCGTAGGTGTGCTGCTGGGTGATGAAGAAGTCGCGCGCCTGCAGGTGCTGATCCTCCAGCAGGCCGCGTCCGTCATAGACCGCTCCGGCGGCAATCCCCAGACCCTGCAACTCGCGCATCAAGTCCCGGGCATCGCGTGATGAGGTCCATTTGGCGATGGCGGCGTCGATCGCCTCGCGCGCGGCGTCGCGGTGAACGAAGTCCGTTGCCATCTCCAGCCAATCGTCCCGCCCCATCAATCGCGCGAGCTCGGCAAACTGCGCGTCGGTCTCACAGGCGATCGCGATCCATTCATCGTCGCGGCAGGGATACGTGTTGTGCGGGGCGATTCTCGAGTGATAGTTGCCCTGCCGTCCATGATCCTCGCCCGAGATCGAGTACGCCGTCACGGCCTCACCCGTGAACGACGTCGCCGTCTCGGTCTGCGAGAGGTCGATGTGGCAGCCGCCCGGCTCACCTTGCGCATGCAGCCGGCGCCGACGCTCCAGAGCGGAAAGCAGCGCCAGGGCCCCTATCACTCCGGCCAGCGGATCGCCGCCGGTCGTGCCGCTGAAAATCGGCTGGTCGTCCGAGTAACCGGTCAGATGCGGCAGCCCCGACATCTGCTCGGTGGTGTTCGCGAACGCCGTGTAATGCGACCAGGTCCCGGTCAGCCCGAATCCCGGCATCGAGATCATGATCAACTCCGGGTTGATCTCGCGCAGCTCCTCGTAGCTGAGGCCAAAGTTGCCCATCACCCGAGGCGTGTAGTTCTCGACCAGGATGTCCGCGTTCCTCACCATGTGCCGGATCACGTCCGACCCCCGCTGGTCGGTCAGGTTCAGCGTGATCCCGTGCTTGTTCCGGTTCACCCAGTTGAACTGCGGCGCCCACTCCCACCAGAAGTCGTCCGTCGCTCCACCAGCCCGCCAACCGTCGATCCGCTGCACCGACTCCACCTTGATCACATCCGCCCCACCGTCCGCAAACACCATAGACGTCATCGGTCCCGACATAAACATCGACAAATCAATCACCCGCAACCCCTCCAGCGGCCGCTCCGGGATTGCTTGGCTCCCCCCTT
>JAPPNI010000025.1 GCA_028873865.1 Chloroflexota bacterium
TGCAGGACCGCACGGACGCCGAGATGCACGAACACGCCGAGCGCTTCGTCGACGAGATCCTCGACACCTTGATGGCCCCCGTCGAGTAGCTCCCCGCCTCCCCCTCCTGGGGAGGTATCACGGAGTGACGGAGGGGGCCTCCCTCTCGCCAGCTGACCAGGCTCCGCCGTGCCTACAGATTCCGACAGCTTCGCGCGAATCATTGAAATCGCCGAGCACGACGACGTCTACGAGTTCATGTTCGCGCAGGGCATCACCGACGGTCTGCCCGTCGTCCCGCCGACCCGCGCGCGCGTCAATCGAATGCTCGAGTGCGCCCCGGAAGACCGGAGCAACCCGCAGCAGATCGTTGCCACGCTCCCGCCGAACATGGCCCCGATGACCGTCGAGAAGGCCGCCATCAACGCCGTGATGGCCGGCTGCAAGCCTGAGTACTTTCCCACTGTGCTCGCCTCGGTCGAGGCCGCGGCCGGCGGACAGTTCCCCCTGCACGGCTCCATCGCCACTACCGCTGGTCTGGCGCCGATGATGCTCGTTAACGGACCGGTCCGCAAACAGATCGGCATGAATTGGGGACTCAACGCGCTCGGACAAGGTAACCGGGCCAACTCCACCCTCGGCCGGGCCCTGCGCCTGATGCTGCGCAACGTCGGCGGCGCCGTCCCCGGGGAGATCGAGCAGGCCATCCAGGGCGGTGGACACAAGTGGACCCTGAGCTACGCCGAGGACGAGGACTACTCCCCCTGGGAACCGTTTCACGTCGAGTACGGCTACGACCCGGAAGACAGTGTCGTCTCGCTGCTGCCGATCACGGGCGGACCCCGTGTCTGCATCGATCAGACCAGCCGCGATGCTCGCGCGCTGACCGGCTCGATCGCCATGGCCTTCCAGCAGGTGCTCAAACCCCGAGGCCAGGTCACGCCGTCGATGTTCGTGGTCAGTCCCGAACACGCCGATGTGTATCGCGCCAGCGGTTGGTCGAAGGACAACATCCGCGAGGCGATCATGGAGTTCACAGCGATCCCGTTGCGCGATCGTCTCGCCTCACCGACCATGGGCGGCGGGATCAACGAGTACCTGCCCGAGAAGCACGGACTGACCGAAGCAGACCTCGACATGCCGCTGTCCAAGGTCGCCGATCCGTCCTTTATCGCGATCACCGTCGCCGGCAGCCACGCCGGCAAGTGGACCAGTATCTACCAGGGCATCTTCGGCGACGGCAACCCCGCCCAGACCCCCGGAGTTTTCACGCCTCCCTCCGCTCGCGTCCGCGCATGACCGCTCGATGAACGAACTGCTCTCCCGAGCTATTGACATCGCCGATCAGGACGATGTCTACGAGTTCATGTTCGACCAGGGAATCACCGATGGCTTGCCCCTCGTCCCGCCAACCCGTGAGCGCGTGGAGCGAATGCTGTCTGGATCCGCTCGGTCGCCGTCCGACGTGATCGGCAAGATTCCACCCAACTATGCCCCGGCGACGGTTGAGAAGATCGCGATCAATGCCGTCGCGGCCGGCGCCCGCCCCGATTACCTCCCGGTGATCATCGCTGCTGTTCAGGCTGCCTCCGGTGGACAGTTTCCGTTGCATGGAACCATCGCCAGCACCGACGGTATCTCGCCGATGATGATTGTCAACGGGCCGATTCGCGAGCGCATCGGCATGAATTGGGGGCTCAACGCCCTTGGACAGGGCAACCGCGCCAACATGACTATTGGCCGAGCGCTTCGCCTGGTGCTGCGCAATGTCGGCGGCGCCAGGGAAGGGGAGATCGACCAGACCGTCCAGGGTGGCGCGCACAAGTTCACTCTCACTTTCGCCGAGTACGAGGATGCCTCCCCCTGGCCGCCGCTCCATGTCGAGCATGGGTACGAACCTGACGACAGCGTCGTTACGCTTCTGCCGGTTATCGGGGGACCTCGGCTCTGCATCGACGAGTACAGCCGTACCGCCCGCGCCCTGGTCGGTTCGCTGGCAATGGGCTTCCAGCGCATTTTCAGTCCCAATGGACAGATTGGGCCGTCCATGCTGGTCGTCAGCCCGGAGCACGCCGGCGTCTTCCGCCGCGACGGCTGGACCCGGGACGACATCCGCGACGCGATCATGGAGCGGACCGCCCTGCCGATCCGGGAGCGTCTGGCGACCGACCGAATCGGTGGCGGTATCACGGAGCCAACCCTGCGCCGCGAGCAGATCGGACCCGACGACCTCGATCGTCCCATGTCCAAGGTCTCGCACCCGTCACACATCCAGATCGCGGTCGCCGGCGCTACGGCCGGCAAGCGCACCGGCATCTATCCGGGCATCGTCCGACGCATGGACCCCGAGCACATGGACCACTTCACGCCGGTCTCCGCCAAGATCGAGGCGACATGAGCCAGCCCGGGCTGGGACAGGACCATCTCTCATCCCTGCGGGCGCGGCTGGCGAGCCATCCCGAAGTCACGATCGACGTCCCGGGCCGCCAGTTGCTGCTGCGTTCGCGGCACGGCCTCTTCTCGGCCCGCTCGCTCGACGAGGGCACGGCGCTCCTGTTGCGGGAGCTGGAATCCCTTGAGCCGGCTATGCGGATCCTCGACCTTGGCTGCGGCTATGGGGCGCTCGGCCTCACGCTCGCCGCTCGCTGGCCCGGATCCCGGGTTGACCTGGTCGACACCGACATTCGGGCTGTTGAGGCCGCTTCCGAGAACGTTGCCCGCAACCGGCTCGACAACGCGACCGTGACCCTGAGCGACGGCACCCACGAGCTCCCGGACGCCGATTCCGCGTATGACCTCGTCGTCTCGAACCTGCCCGCCCAGGCCGGCAATGACGCCATTGACCAGTTGCTCCTCGACGCTCACGACGCCCTGAACGACGGCGGATCGCTTGCGGTCGTCGCCGTCAATGGACTACGCCGTTACCTGCAGCGTCGTCTGGCCGACATCTTTGGAGCGGGACAGGTGGCCAAGATTCGCCAGGGACCGCGACATACGGTGCTCGAAGCCGCGAGACTGGTGACATGAGCGCATCTCCGCCGCCGACCCGACCGGGAATGATGGAGCCGCTTCGGCTGCGCGAGTTCCGGCTGCTGCTGACCGGCTTCATCGTCGGCCAGTCGATGATGCCGCTCCAGTTCGTGGCCTCGATCGCCTGGATCCAGTTCGTGGCCGACGACAGCGTCGAGATCATCATGGTCGGTGCGATTGGGACGATTCGTGGGATCGGCATGATCGGCTTCGGCCTCTTTGGCGGGGCGCTCGCCGACCGCTTCGACCGGCGGCGCCTCTTGATGGTCACCCAGGCGATCGCCTTCGTCAGCAACATCCTGATCGCGGTTGTGATGTGGACCGGGTCGGGCACTACGACCGATATCGCCCTGTTCTTCGCGCTCACCATCATCGCCTCGTCCGCCCATGCGATTGACGGGCCGACGCGGAACGCGATCACTCCCGAGATTCTCGGTCCGCGGCTCACTCCGGCCGGGATCGCGCTCAACTCCGCCGCCATGCAGTTCGCCATGCCCATTGCGATCTTCGCCTCCGGACTGATGATCGACCATCTCGGTCATGGCGCCGTGTTCGCCATCTCCTCGTTCGGGCATCTCGGCGAGGTGCTGATCCTCGCGATGATGTCCTACCGCACCGTCTTCTCCGCCGCTCACATGGCCGCGAGAGGTCAGGGCCCGGGGCAAGCGATTCGCGACATTCGCGCCGGACTCCTCTTCGCGCGCTCCCGCTCGGTCATTCTCTGGACGGTGTTGATCGTCGTCCTGATGATGTCGCTGATCATGCCGCCGACCGGCACCCTCGGCCCCCAGTGGGTGACGACCGTGGTCGGCGCGACCTGGTCCGAGTTCAGCTACATCGCGGTGTTCTGGGGCGGCGGGGCGATGGTGGCCTCCCTGCTCCTGGTCCGCTTCTCCTGGATTGAGCGCAAGGGCGTCCTGACCGGCATCGGCGTCATCGTGATGGCGCTGGGCTTCGTTGTGTTCACCAATCCGCCGACCCAGATCAATGCGATGCTGGGCAATGCGCTGCTTGGCATTGGGATGTCGACGGCGATGGTCTCGGCCAATGCGACGCTGGCGTACGAGACGCCGAACGAGATGCGCGGGCGGATCATGGGTCTGATCTTCCTCGGCATGGGCATCGCCCAGGCGGTTGGATTGCCGCTGGGCGCGGTCGCGCAGACTCTGACGATGGAGACCCTGTTCCCGCCGATGTCCTTCGTCGTGCTCGCGTTCCTTGCCGCGATCATCATCCTGCGTCCCGTCATCCTGCGGGCGCGGGTCCCGCAGCATCCGCCCGAGCCGGTTGCGCAAGTGGTCGAGACGGGACGGGCCGTCCTCAACGGGGCGGCGACGTTCATCCTGCGAGCCGCTCCCAACAAGGCCCGAACCTGATCCTTCTTTGAGACGGGAGGCAGGCGCGGCGGGGCCGGGGGCGGGTGATCCGCTGAAAGAAAAAAAACGGGCGGGAGTTGACAGCCGAACGGGGAGATGAGGTGGGCGATTACCAGGGGTCGTCGTCTTCGCCGGAGCGTTCTTCCTCGGGGAGGGCTGGGGGACCCTCACCCCAATCCTCTCCCGGAGGGAGAGGGAGGCAGAGGGGGCCGGGTCCGTCGTAGAGGTCGCGGAGCTTGTGGCGGGCGACGTCGAAGGGGTCGGTGGCGAGGAGCATGGCGTAGTTGCCTCGGGCGCGGTCGTTGGGGGCGTAGAGTTCGCGGACGATGGCGCCGAGGGCGTTGAGCCGTTTGTAGGCCGGGATGTTGCTGTTGGCGCGCCGCCAGAGATTGTCCATGCGGGCTCGGAAGTGGAATGGGTTCGGCATCGTGAATCCTCCTCATCGTCGTCACGTCTTCTTCGGCATTGATGGTATGTGAACGATGGTTCTGTCGTTGTGTTCTGGTTGGCAGTAGGTTGCATGGTTCTGGGCCCCGCCTGCGCGGGGCCGACTTTGATTTCAGCAGGAGCCGATTTTGATTTCAGCAGGAGCCGACTTTGATTGATTTCAGCAGGGGCGCGCGGGGAATCGAGGGCTCTCTGCGATAGCATTCAGTCGAACTTGTTCACGACGCGGTTCGCGTCCGCCTGCCAGGGAGTCCTCACATGGAATACCGATTCAGCGACAAAGCGCTTGCCTTTGAGGCCGAGGTCAACGAGTTCCTCGACCAGGAATGGACCGCGGACCTGCAGGCGGTGATCGGCGATCCGAGCACCGACACGATGGACGAGGAGCGCGGCTTCCGCCGGCTGCTGGCCGATCGCGGCTGGCTGACGATGTCCTGGCCAGCCGAGTACGGCGGCCAGGAGCGCTCGCTCGAGGAGCAGTACCTGTTCTGGGAGGCGATGAACTACGCGGGCGCGCCGCAGGCGACCGTGGCCACGCAGCAGGTCGGGCCCACGCTGATGCGTTTCGGCACGGACGAGCAACAGGAGCGCTTCCTGCCGCCGATTGCGCGCGGTGAGGTCGAGTTCGCGCTCGGCTACACCGAACCCGATGCCGGGTCCGACCTGGCCTCGCTGCAACTCCGCGCGGTCAAGGACGGCGACGACTACATCCTGAACGGGATCAAGCGTTTCACCTCGGGCGCGCACCGCAGCGAGTACGTCTGGCTGGCGACGCGCACCGATCCGGACGCGCCCAAGCACCGCGGCGTCTCGATGATGCTGGTCGACATGCAATCGGCGGGGATCACCGTGAAACCGCTGTGGACGATGGCCGGCTACCGCACCAACGAGGTCTACTTCGAGGATGTGCGGGTTCCGACCAACGTCCTCGTCGGCGAGGAGAACCGGGGCTGGTACTACGCGGCGCACGCGCTGGATCGTGAGCGTATCTCGATCTTCACCGTCTCTTCCGTCCGCGCGGTCTACGACCGGCTGATTGAGTGGGCCCGGTCGGACACGCCGATGGGGCGACCGATCGACGACCCGGGGATTAAGGGAACGTTCGCGGAGTTCAAGGTGCAGCTCGAGGTGCTCCAGCACCTGAGCTACCGGATTCTCGACATGCTGAAGCGTGAAGAATCGCCGAACTACGAGGCGAGCCAGGTGAAGATCTTCTCGACCGAGATGATGCAGCGACTGCAGAACTTCTCGCTGCACGCGATGGGCCTCTACGGTCAGCTGAACAGCAACGACGGCCGCGCGCCGATCGATGGCTCGGCCGAGAACGGGTATCTCGCGGCAGTGATGCCGACCTTCGGCGCCGGCGGCAACGAGCTGCAGCGCAACATCATCGCGCAGCGCGGCTTTGGGTTGCCTCGGGCGTAGTGCAGGCCTAGCGCCTAGATTGGCGCACCGGTCCGCGCCTGGCGCGCCGCCAGCCAGCGGCGTGAATTGGGCGCGATTGCCTCGGGCAACTGCGGCAGTGTCTCCTGCAACCAACGCAGGTCTGCGGGCGTGTCCAGGTCGAACGCCCAGACGTCGATGCTGGCCTCGCGGAAGGGGACTCCGGCCTCTCCGGCCGCTGCCGCCGATTGCTGATGCGCTCTCGCCGAGGACGGGCCGAACTGCGGCTTGACCACGTCGGGGGGGCGCAGGAACAGTCCGTTGGTGCCGCCGTCGTGCGCGGGCGCGACGACCACCGCCGGTCCGTCGGGCGCAGTCGAAACCATCATGTCGACCGCGTCGGGGGTGATCAGCGGGACGTCCGCAGGGACGATCAGGATGGCGTCGGAATCGACCAAGGCTTCCTGCGCGAACTCGACGGCGCGGTTGTAGCCGAGCTTGAGATCGGTCTGGTCGAGGAACTCGACGCCCAGCCTGCCGGCTTCGTCGCGGGCGGCAGCGTCGCGGGAGGCGATCATGATCCGGTCGACCGTCTCTGCGGCTACCAACGCGCCGACGACGTCGTCCAGCATGGCGCGGACCAGGCCGTTGCGCTCATCGACGTCCAGCAGCGCAGCGAGCCGGCGCTTGCCGGCCGGCAGCCCGCGCACCGGGACCACGGCGACGAGTTGGTTGCGCTCAGGCGACATCGAGCGCCGCCTTCAGCGTGCCCGAGGCCAGCGCCATTTTGGTCTCGACGTCCTTCATCAGGGTCGGCATGACGACCACGCGCATACCGGTTTCCGACTCGATCATGGACGCCAGCGACGAGTCCTCTTCGTCGAGGATGAAGACGCTGGCCAGCTCGGCGTAGATCCGGGCCACGCCGAGCGCGGAGACGTCGTGGCCGAGGGAGCTGAGGATATCGGCGGCGGGCCCTTTCACGGCCTGTCCGCCGATGATCGGACTGACGGCGACGACGTTGTCCCGGTTTGATGTGACCAGCTCGCGGACTCCTGGCACGCTGAGGAGGGGATCGATGCTGAGGAACGGGTTGGACGGCGCGATGACGATCACGTCGGCTGCTTCCAGCGCCTGCGTCACCAGCGGCGCGGGCCTGGCCGACTCGGCTCCTTCGAAGCGCAGCGAGTGGACCGGGTCGGCGGCGCGGCCGCGGACAAAGTAGTCCTGGAAGGCAAGCTCCCCGGCGTCGGTGCCGACCACGGTGCGCAGCCGGTCGTCGGTGACTGGCGTGATGACGCACTGCAGCCCCAGCCGGGCGGTGAGATCGCGCGTGATCGCCGAGAGCGGATCGCCCTGCGACAGGCGATGGGTGCGGTAGAGGTGGGTGGCGAGGTCGAGGTCGCCGATCATGAACCAGTCCGGTCCGCCCAGTTCGGAGAGCCGTTCCAACGTGCGCCGCGACTCCCCTCGCAGGCCCCAGCCGGTCTCGGGATTGACCAGGTCGGCGAGGGTGTAGGTGACGGTGTCGAGGTCGGGCGAGATGTGCAGTCCGGCCCACTCCATGTCGTCGCCGACGTTGACGATCGCGGTCACGTCCGACGGCTGGGTCACGCGGACCAGACCATCGAGGAATCGCGCCGCGCCGACGCCTCCGGCCAGCACCGCGACGCGGGTCATTCGCTCGCCTCCACGGGATCGAAGAGCGTCACGGCCAGGGCGATCTCGCCGTCATCTCGCTGCAGGACCTCCGCCTCTCCCTCGGCGCCGCGCAAACGCAGCGACAGTTCTTCCTCGTCCCCGATTTCCGCAATCCCATCGAATCCGATCACGAGCGATGCGCCATCCATGTCCAGGCTGAGATCAGCTTCCTGCAATGAGCCGTCCCGGTCGACCACGAGCCGGAGCGCCAGATCGATATCGTCGGCGTCTGCGGCGATCTCGACGTGGCGGCTGCCGTCGAGCTGCCGCTCATCCTGTACCAGGGAGCCGATGAGCTTGACCTGTCTCACGTGCGGATCGTACAACCGCCGTTCGCGCGGTTCACTCCGTCATGGCGGCGGTTGACCGACATCGACGCAGGCGTGAGGCTTGGCCCACATGCTGATTGATATGCACAGCCATACTTCCGTGTTTTCGACCGACAGCAACCTGTTGCCTCACGAGACGCTCGAACGAGCAGCGGAACGGGGCCTGGACGCTGTTGTGCTGACCGAGCACGACGTCCTCTGGCCCGCCGACCGGGTGGCACGGTTGTCGGAGCAGGTGGGGATCCTCGTTCTGCCCGGGATTGAGGTCACGACCGAGTTGGGGCACGTGCTGGTCTATGGCTTGACCGAGACCTTTCCCCGGATCACCGACTCGAAACGGCTGCACGAATACTGCCGCGAGCGGGATGCGCTGATGTACCTCGCGCATCCCGCTCGCGATCCGGGTCTGCGCGTTTCCCGTGCGGCGATGGATCTGTTCGACGGCGTCGAGGGGCTGAATGGCTGCGACGGCCCTTTGCAGAATCAGAGCGCGTCGTCGCGGGGTCGGACGAGGCCGCTGCCGCCGATCGGCGGGAGCGATTCCCACGCGCTGCACGAAGTGGGCACAGCGGCGACGGAGTTTGCCGCCGAGGTTGCAACGCTTGAGGATCTGATGGCGGCGCTGCGCAGCGGGGATTACCAGCCATTCGCTTTGCCCTACTAAGCTCAGGGGCAGGAGCTACTCGCGTGGGCCGCTTCGAACCTCTTCCCACTGATCCCTATCTGCGTCCGCCTGGACAACCCCGACACTATGGAGCGATCTGCGCTGCGTGTCGGAGCGATACCAAGTTGGGGACCCGGTTTTGCACGAGCTGCAATGCTCTGAGGGACGATGTCGAGCGTGGGCACTCGCCGCGCTTCGCGGCGACGCGGCTGGCCAGGTTCATGGGAGCGCTGGCCGATGGTCTGATCGTCAGTGCGATCGGTCTGATCATCGACCTGGCCAACCTTGAGGGTTTGCTGTCGCTGGAGCTCTGGCTGGGATCGGCGATCTGGCTGGTCTGGTTCGCGGCGATCGCGAGGCGCGGCCAGACTCCGGGCAAGCAGATGCTTTCTACACAGGTGATCCGCACCGATGGCTCTGCGGCGTCGAGGAAGCTCATGTGGGCTCGCGAAGTTGGTTATCGCGCGGCGGTGAATGTTCCGGTGATTCTGATCGGTCAGCTGTATCCGGAATCCACCGCGGCGGACCTCGTGCTGGCGGCGATTGCCGTGATTGTGATCGCCGACGGTCTGGCGATCTTCTTCAGTCCCGACCGACAGACGCTGCATGATCGGGTGTTTGGCACTCTGGTGATCAGTGTTCGACCGGTTCGCCAGACCAGCGCGGAGCTTCGCGCTCTATGAGCGGTTCCATGGGCAGCTCTGGGCCGCGCGCGTTTGTCCTCGAGTGCGACGTTTGCCATCAGCCGATTGGCCCTGGCTCGTATTTCTGCTCGAGTTGCGACGTGCTCAGCGCCGATCCCGAGCGGCGGTCGTACGCAGCGACACGCTGGTCGCGGTTGGGCGCCTTTGCCCTCGACTACCTGATCATCTGGCTGACTGCCGGGATCGGCTGGCTGATCTGGCTGGCGATCGTGGCGCCGCGCGGGCAGTCGCCGGGCAAGTTTCTGCTCGGGTTGTACATCCATCGAACGAGTGGTGAGCAGGCGGCGACACGCCATGTCTGGCTGCGGGAGTTCGGCTGGGACCTGGCGGTCGGACTGGTCGCGGTGGCCTTGCTGGCGCTGCTCGGCGCCGTGGCGAGCACGGTCGGCGAGCTGTTCATTCTCTGGTTCTGGCTCACCGTTCTGTTCTGGGCCTGTTCGTTTTTCGACGCCGCGTGGGTGCTCTGGGACCGCGACCGGCAGACGCTTCACGACAAGGTGCTGGGAACTCTCGTCGTGGAACGGGCGCGGGAGCCCCGCTAAGCCCCCCCCATCGCTCGGGCATATCTCGAGTGCCTGTCCTACCCTCGCGTCGGAGGCGCGATGACGTTTGGCCTCCGTCGGGAGGCTGACCAAGTTTGGCCTCCGTAGGGAGGCCGGGCGATGTCCACGTCTCGGCCTCCCGCGCTGCGCAGCGAGCACTGCCCCGTCTGCGACCAGTATCCCGGCGTGGGAGCCTTCTGCAGCGAATGCGGTGTGTTGGCCTCGCATCCCACCTCCGGCGACTACGCGGCCCCGTACCTGCGGCGCCTGGCCGGCGAAGTGCTGGACCTGCTGATCTTCCTGCTGCTGCCGATCTGGCTGTACTGGATGTGGTTCACGTCGCGCGACGGACAGTCTCCGGCCAAATCGCTGCTGGATCTGTACGTCATCGCCGAGTCGGGGCAACCGATCACGCCGCAACGCATGTGGGTCCGGGAACTCGTGATCAAGCGGCTGTTGCTGGGACTGGTCGGTTACCTGTTCAGCCTGCTCGGGCCGATCATCAATGCGGGCTGGATCCTGATGAATCCCGACCGGCAATGTGTCCATGATCGGATGGTCGGAACGCTGGTCGTCGTGCGCCGGGAACCGCCCGAGCTTGCCAAGCGGGCGTCGGAGGCCGACCAACGGGACGTGCAGTTGCCGCCGCCGGCGCCCAGGGGACCGAGAGTGAAACCTGTGCCGCCAGTGGGGCCTGCGGCTCCGGCGAGCGAATCCCGGAGTGCGGTCACCGAAGCGACGGCCAAGCCACGCCCAACGTCGCCAGAGCTGGAGGCGCTTGAGCGTGAGCGCCCGATGCTCTCGCAGACCGAGTACGAGCGCCGTCGCCGCCGGCTGATCGAAGAGCTCGAGGAGTCCAGCTGAGGGGACGCGGGACTACGAGCAGCCCGATGTCGCTCCACAGTTCATGCAGCGGAAGCAGGAACCCGAGCGCACCATGATCGAACCGCACTCGGCGCAGGGCGGCGCATCGAGCTGATTCTGGAAGCCGGTCGTCGATGCATCATCGATGAGCGGCAATGTCGCAGGGGTCGTCGGAGTCACCGGGGCCGGCCCGGCTTCTTCGTCGGCCAGCTTGACCTCCTCGGGCGACATCGCCATCTGGCCCTGCTTGGCAACGGTGTCCACTGCCTCGTCGGGCAGGTACTTCGTACCCATCCAGCGGAAGACGTAGTCGAGGATGGAGTCGGCGTGGGGGATCTCCCTGGAGCGCGTCCAGCCGCTCGGCTCGAAACGCATGTGGGCGAACTTCTTGACCAGCGTCGACAGCGGCACGCCGGACTGCAGGGCCACTGAGGTCAAAGTGCCGACCGCGTCCATCAGTCCGGAGACGGCGGAGCCTTCCTTGGAGATGTGCACGAAGACCTCGCCGGGCTTGCCGTCGGCGAACTCGCCGATCGTCATGTAGCCCTCGTGCTCGCCGATGGTGAACTTGTGGGTGAGCGCCTGGCGCTCGTCGGGAAGCCGGTGCCGTCGATAGGCCGGCGGCGACTGAGCGTTCTCGAGGACGACCGGTTCATCGCTGGGCAGCGACGGTCCCGGCTCGTAGGCGGCGGCTTCTTCGGCGACAGCGGAGGAACCGCGCTCGCCCGTTTCGAGCGGCTGGATTCGCTTGGAGTTGTCGCGATAGATCGCAACCGCTTTGACGCCCAGTTTCCATGCGTCGATGTAGGTCTGCATGATCTCTTCGACGGTCGTGTGTTCAGGCACGTTGACCGTCTTGGAGACCGCGCCGGAGAGGAACGGCTGGACCGCGCCCAACATCCGAATGTGTCCCGAGGGGGCAATGCTGCGCTGACCCGACTGCGCCTTGAAGGCGCAGTCGAAGATGGCCAGGTGTTCGCTGCTGAGATCGACCGATCCTTCGATCGTGCCGGTCTCGTCGATGTGCTTGCCGATCCGATCGATCTCGTCTTCGGCGTAGCCCAGGCGCCTCAGCGCCGCGGGCACCGTGCGGTTGACGATCTTGAAGTAGCCGCCGCCCGAGAGATTCTTGAACTTGACCAGCGAGATGTCCGGCTCAACGCCGGTCGTGTCGCAGTCCATCATGAAGGCGATTGTGCCGGTCGGCGCGAGCACGGTGGCCTGGGCGTTGCGGTAGCCGTGCGCCTCGCCCAGCTCGACGGCCTGACGCCAGGCGTCGTCGGCTGCCTGGCGAATCACATCCGGCACGCCGTCGAGTCCGTCGATCCGGCCCACCGCGGCCTGATGCTTGCGCATGACGCGCAGGAACGGTTCCCGGTTCGCAGCGAAGCGGCGGAACGGTCCGATCCGCTCGGCGATGCGAGCCGACTGGAGGTAGGCCTCGCCGGTCATCAGCGCGGTTACGGCGGCAGCCAGCGCACGGCCATCGACCGAGTCGTAGGGCAGCCCGCGAGCCATCAGCAGAGCGCCGAGGTTGGTGTAACCCAGACCCAACGGCCGATACTTCTCCGAGTTCTCGCCGATCAATGGCGACGGGTAGGAGGCGTTCGAGACGAGGATTTCCTGGGCGGTGATGATCACGCGGCAGGCGTGGCGGTAGGCGGCGACGTCGAACTCGTGCGTTTCGAGGTCGTAGAACTTGAGCAGGTTGAGTGAGGCGAGGTTGCAGGCCGTGTCGTCGAGGAACATGTACTCGGAGCACGGGTTGGAGGCGTAGATTCGGTCGGTGTTGGAGCAGGTATGCCAGTCGTTGATCACCGTGTCGAACTGCATGCCGGGGTCGCCGCACTGGTGCGTGGCGGCCGAGATCGCGCGCAGGATCTCGCGAGCCGGGATCTGCTCGACGACCTCGCCGTTGACGACGGCGCGCGTCGACCACATCCCGTTGGCTTCGACCGCCTGCATGAACTCGTCGGCGACGCGGACCGAGTGGTTCGCGTTCTGGAATGAGACCGAGGAATAGGCGTCGCCGTTGAGCGAGCCGTCGTAGCCGGCGTCGATCAGCGCCCAGGCCTTGCGCTCCTCGTCCGCCTTGCAGTTGATGAACTCGATCACGTCGGGGTGGTCGGCGTCGAGGATGATCATCTTCGCGGCACGGCGGGTCTTGCCGCCGGACTTGATCACGTTGGCGAACGCGTCGTAGCCGCGCATGAAGGAGACCGGACCGGAGGCCTTGCCGCCGCCGGTCAGCGACTCCTTGCTGGATCGCAAGGTGGACAGGTTGGAGCCGGTGCCGCTGCCCCACTTGAACAGCAGGGCCTCACGCTTGGCCAGGTCCATGATCGACTCCATCGTGTCCTCGACGGAGTTGATGAAGCAGGCCGAGCATTGCGGCGTCTCTTCGATCCCGACATTGAACCAGACCGGCGAGTTGAACGCGGCGTACTGGTTGATCAGGAGATAGCGCAGCTCCTGCGAGAAGGCGGAAGCGGCGGCGCCGTCGCTGAAGTAGCCGCCCTCGCGGCCCCAACGCGTGATCGTCTCAACGACGCGGTCGACCAGGGTCTTCATCGAGGTCTCGCGCTGCGAGGTGCCGGCTTCGCCCCAGAAGTACTTCGAGGCGACGATGTTGGTCGCGGTCTGCGACCAGAACGACGGAGTCTCGATGTCGGACTGCTCGAAAATCGTGTCGCCCGTGTCGGAGGTGATCGCGGCCGTGCGGTAGGTCCACTCGATCTGCGCGTAGACGTCATCGCCGGGCTGGGTGAAGTGGCGTCCGATCAACGGCTCGCGGACGACCCGTGCAGCAGGCAGGGCGGCAGCGTGCTCCTCGGCGCCGGCTTCCGCCTGGAAAGCAGCGCTTGCCTCATCCGAAACGTCGGAGTGGTCGTCTGCGCGTGTCATTTCCTGTACCCTTCACTAACAGATTAGTACGCCCGTTCCCATATCGGGGTTGATATGAGTGAGAAATGCGCCACTGCTTATGTCTTCAGCGCAAGAAGCGTGGGCAGTGAGGCTACTCTCTACGGCACAACTGATCAACTGCGTGATCTGTTGGACATTTGTGGGTCGTTGAGTATAGCTGCTTCACGGCGCGTTTGCGCATCCGCATCCCAATGTGACTGAGGCCTCGGGCCAACTCGCCGAGCATGGGTAAACTAGACCGGCGGGCTGAGGCTCGACCGGCGGCTGCCCACAACTCTACAGAAAGCGTTGAGCACGTGGACGCTCCCATTCACCTGCCGCTTTTGCCTTGCGGCATTGGCTCGACTCGCCATTCCGATGCCGCCGAAGCGGTCTCTGAAGTACTTGAGGACTACTGGCGTCTTCCCTTCTGGCCGCAGTTGCCGAACCGCGTGGTCGAAGAGCAGATGATCCCGCAGACGGCGCTGTCGCTGCCGGGAGCTTCGTGGGACGGCGAGTATGTGTCGTGGTCGGGCTCCCTGTCGGACGAGGACCTGGCCAACGCCGGATTGCCGCCGCGGGAACGCGCCGCCGGACTGTACGAACTGCTGGATCGACTTCCCTCCGTGCAGGAAGAGCGCAAGTCGAACGTGGTCAAAGGCCAGATCGTCGGACCGCTGACGCTGTCGCGTTGGATGCGCGACAGCGCCGGACGCGCGCCGCACGAGAATCTTGAGATGCTCGGACGTCTGGGCGCCTGGTTGGGCGCTGCTGCGGCCGAGCAGGCGCGCGTCTTCCAGCGACTTGGCTACCAGGCGATCATCCTGTTTGACGAACCGGAGCTGGCGTCGGTCGGCGAACCTTCGATTCCCCTCCCCTGGCGTGAAGTCGTGCCGGTGCTGCGAGCGGCGATCGAGCCCGTGCAGCGGATCGGAGCGCTGGCCGGGATTCATTGCTGCGCCTCGCCCAACTGGAGCCGAATTCTGGACGCTCGGCCGAATCTGATCCACTTCGACGCCCGCGAGGGACACGTCGAGGATGTGATTGAGCACCATCGCGCGGTTCGCGAACATGTCGCGCGCGGCGGTTATCTCGGGTGGGGTCTGTGGCCGACCGACGGCCGAGGTCCGATGCCGTTTGACTCCAAGGAAATGCAGTACTTCCTCGCCAACAAGGCGCGCGACCTGTCGTTCGTGGACGCGTCCGTCGGCCTGATCTTCAAGCGCTCCATGTTGACCGGGGTCTGCGGCGGCGCGGGTCTCGATGCCGCGACCGAGCGGCAGGTGGCGCGCGATCTTGAGGACCTGTCGATGGGGATCAGGCACCGCTACTGGATTGCAGCGACTACCGATGTGGACCCCGACTCGCCGCTGACCTGAGGCCGGGTGTCGAGCCGGTCAGCGGTAGCGCTCGAGAAACTCGAGCATCAGGCGATTGACGTCCGCTGCGCCCTCCTGTTGCACCCAGTGACCGCAATCAGGCAAGTACATGAGCTCGAACGGGCCATCAAACAGGCCATCCATGTCCTCGGTCAGCTCTTTGCCCAGCGCCGTATCTCGTTCTCCCCAGATCAGCAGGGTCGGGGCGGCGATCCTTGGAAACTCCACGGCTTCTGTCGTGTCGGACCCCAGGACGTTGTCCAGTAGCTGACCCAGGCCGGGGAACTGGGAACTCAGGCGAGTGCGAGATTCGTGGGCTCCGGCACGAACAGCGGCGCGATAGTAGTGCAGCGGGCCACTGAGGCCGTTTCGCGCCGCGGCCGTTCGATACTCCTGCATGACCTCCGCCGGGAATGCCTCGGGTCGCGCAGCCGTGTCGCGAAAGACCCAGCCCACGCGCTCGTAGTTGTTGGTCGCCAGCCAGCGCTCCGGCAGCCTCGGGATCTGGAAGACGAACATGTACCAGGATCGACCGATCTGACGGAGATTCGGCTTGCCGCCGAACGCCTCGGCCATTCGCTCGGGGTGCGGAGCGTTCATGACGATCAGCCGCTCGACTGACGATGCGTAGTCCATGGCGAACCGCCAGGCGACGACGCCACCCCAGTCGTGACCAACGATCACCGCGCGTTCCCGACCGCAGTGGGCGATCAGGCTCTGGACGTCCTCCGTGAGGAGGTCCATACGGTAGTCATCGACCCCGGTGGGCGCGTCGGACAGGTTGTAGCCGCGCAGGTCGGGCGCGACGACCCAATAGCCGGCCGCCGCCAGCGCCGGCATCTGCAGCCGCCAGGACCACCAGAATTCGGGAAATCCGTGGAGCAGGATGGCCAGCGGCGCCTCGGCCGGATCGCTTTCCGGGCGGATCTCGGCGTAGTGCAGCCTGATCCCGTTCGCTCCGTCGGCGTAACCGTGGGTCCAGGGTCCTCGAGGTTGCCGCTCCGTCGAGGGGTCGCTCATTGCGCGGAAGCCTCGCCGGCCGAGGGGGCCAGGAAGTCCAGCATCGCCGACGTGACTTCTCGCGGTTTCTCCTGCTGCACCCAGTGGCCCGCGTCGTCGATCAACACGGTCCGCAGATCGTCGACCCGCTCGGCCGCCTCTTCCATGAATGGCAGGCGCACGGCAGGGTCGTCCCGACCCCAGATGAACTGGGTTGGACACTGGATCCGCTCATTGCGGTCGGGCCAGGTCAGGAACCAGTCGGGCCAGTAGATCGAGCGGTAGTACTTCATGGCCGAGGACAACGCCCTGGGCTGCTTCAGAGCCTCGGCCAGGATTTCGATGTCCTCATCGGTGAAGGAGTCGTTGTTCGCCGCCGCGCCTGAGAAGACTGCTTTGGCGGTCGCGTCGATGTCCGACCAGTTGCGGCGTTCGGCGAGGCCGGGCACCTGCATCAGCAGGGCGTAGGTGTTGTTGGGATAGTTGCGTCGGCCCCAGTACCAGGAACGGACCAGCGGAGCGTTCATCACGATCAGACGATCACAGGCCGCCGGATAATCGATCGGGAACTGCAGGGCAATGACTCCGCCCCAGTCGTGCCCGACGACGGTCGCCGAGGTCTCGCCCATTGCGCGGATCAGTCCGCGCACGTCCCTGGTCAGGTTCTTGATGTCGTAGCCGCCGCGCGGCTTGTCGGACAGGTTGTAGCCGCGCATATCGGGCGCAACCACCCGGAATCCCGCGTCGGCCAGCGGGGCGATCTGGTAGCGCCAGGAGTACCAGTGCTCTGGGAAGCCGTGCAGGAGCACGACCAGCGGGCCTTCGCCCTGGGTCACGTAGTGGAGTCGGACGCCGTTCGTCGTGGCGTAGTCGTGGGTCCAGCCCGCAGGATCAAACCGGGTGTCGTCTGCGCTCATGCCAACCTCCGCCTCGAGCGGCATGTCGGCGCAGCCCGAGAGATCGAATCAGTTCAACCAGGCCAGTGGGTTCACCGCCTGGCCGTCAACGATGATCTCAAAGTGTAGATGCGACCCGGAGGAGTACCCGGTATTGCCCACCGTGCCGATGTAGCTGCCGGCGTCGACCCATTGACCCTCGCGCACATTGATGATGTCCAGATGCGCGTATCGCGACCGATATCCGCCGCCATGGTCGATCTCGACCCAGTTGCCGTACGAGGGATCCCAGGTGGCCACGGAGATCCGCCCGGCGGCAGCGGCGCCAACGAGCTCTCCGACCGGGGCTATGAAATCGACTCCGGTGTGGTAACCGGCTGCGTTCCCCCTGGGGGTGCCGAAGTAATCGCTGATCTTGTCGTATCTGAGGTAGAGCACAAAGGCTGGCACCGTCCACACCTGAGCGCCTTGCCCGCCGCTCGAAACGTCGCTGACGCCGGACGATGCCACCGACGCCGAGCCCTGGACCAGCAGGAGTTTCTGGCCGACGAAGATCTGGTCCGGGCTGGAAATCCCGTTCGCGGGATACGCCAGAGTGGCCGCTCTGTCGCCCTGGTATCTCTCCATAAGGACGTCGAAGAGATCACCCGACTGCACGGTGTAGACGAGACCGTCAACCGGCGGCAGGGTCAAACTCTGGCCGATGCTCAGCAGATTCGGGTCGTAGATGTCGAAGTTGTTGAACAGGACCGTGGCCTCCTGCAGGCCAAAGCGTTTGGCGATGCTCGACGCCGTGTCGCCCTGTTCGATGACGTAGCTGAACGACACCGGCAATTGCGCTCCGGCGTGCAGATCCAGGTAGTCGCGGATCCGCGCCGCCGGATCGTTCAGAGTCGCAGTCTCCGTGGCTGCTGCCGAAGACTCGACCTCGCTGCTGGTCTCGGTGAGCGCGGCTGTGACGGCGGAGGTTTCGCTCGACGCCGAGTCAGCCAATGCTGGTTGCGTCGCGGCGGGCGCGGAGGCCGCGGGCGTTGCCGTTCCTTCAGCGCCGGAGGTGGCCGAGGGTGATCGGTCTGTTGCGGTCGGCGCTGAGCTTCCGGATGTCTCCGTTGGCACGGTCGTGGCCGGAGGTAGGGCGACCTGGGCCGTCGTCCGCTGTGCGGGCTCGGTCTCCGCAGGTGGCAGGATCACCACCGGTAGACCGACCTGCGAAGACAGGCGGAGATCGAAGATCACCGCCGAGATCGCGACCAGCGCTGCTGCGATCGCGATCGCGAATGACCATTGCTGGCCAGTGGCCGCTATGAACTGATGAGGGCGCTGATGAGGGCTGTCGATGAGCGCCCAGCCGCCCAGCCGGCTGCTTAACGGCACTTCGGACAGCCTCAGCATGGCGCACCCCGAGAGGCAATGGGTCGATTATCGACCATCCGCATTACGTCGGAGTTTATCGCAGTCCCGAGGACCTGGAGCGCCGTGACAATCGTTGGAAAATCAGCTACCATGACGGCGGTTGGGAACTGAGAGGAGGAATCGATGCGCAAGCTGAACATTCACCTCGTTTATGGAGTACTTCAAGTCGATCGTCCAGGCTCCCGTTAGGGAGCCGAAGGCACAAAGAAGATGCGCCCCCGTCAGGGGGCGTTGTCGTATGTGAGGGATGCTTGCCCATGCCCGATCCGGTCGACAGTCATCAGGAGTCCATTGAACGCGCTGCGGCGTTGCTCGCCCAGTCGCGCTACTGCATCGCCTTGACTGGCGCCGGCATCTCCGCAGAGTCGGGAATTCCCACCTTCCGTGGCAAAGACGGCCTCTGGACCAAGCACGGCGAGCCGCCCCTGAACCAGTACGAGCAATTCTCGGCCGATCCGGCCGAGTGGTGGCAGAACGTCGCTGAGCGTCGTCGCAATCCCGACGAGTTGACCGCCACGATCGCGAACGCCCAGCCCAATGACGCCCACTACGCGATGGCTGAACTCGAGCGAATCGGTGTGCTCAAACACATCATCACGCAGAACGTCGACGGTCTGCATCGCGCCGCGGGGGCCGAGAGCCTCACCGAGATCCACGGCTGTACGACCCTGCTGCGTTGCATCGCCTGCAATACGCGCTCGCCGTTCGACGAAATTCCCGAGATCTTCCCGCCGCGCTGCGACAAATGCGGCGGCATCGTCAAGACCGACACCGTCATGTTCGGCGAACCGATCCCGCCCGACTGTCTCCAGCGCTGCTATGAGGAGGCTTCCAAAGCCGACTGCGTGATCCTTGTGGGCACGACCGCCGTGGTATCCCCGGCGGCCGACTTCGCATTTGCGGTCGGACAGCGAGGCCATCCGATGATCGAAGTCAATCTCGATCCGACGATCATCACCCAGTACTGCGCCGTCGCGATCCATGACAGGGCCGGCGAGCTCATGTCGCGGATTGTCGCCGAAGTGAAGCGGGTTCAGCTGGCTGAGTCGAACTGACCTCAGCCGGCTGATACGTATACTCGACCAATGACTACCACACCCCAACTCGGCATCAACTGGGACGACGTGACGGCTGAGATCACGTCGGTCCTGCGCGACTACCTCCGTGTCAACACGTCCAACCCACCCGGCAATGAACAGGCCGCCGCAGAGTTTCTGGCGCCAATCCTCGAGGCCGAGGGCTACGAATGCGAATACGTCGAAGCCGGGCCCGGTCGTGTCTCGATGCGCACCCGTCTGCATGGGAGCGGCGACGAGCGACCACTGATGTTGCTCAATCACACCGACGTGGTTCCGGTCCAGGAGGAGTTCTGGGACGTCGATCCCTTCGCGGCCGTCGAAAAAGACGGCATGCTCTGGGGCCGGGGCGCGCTCGACATGAAGGGCATGGGCACGCTCGAGTTGCTGGTGATGCTGCTCTTTCGGCGACTCAACCTGACGCCCAATCGCGACATCGTGTTCCTCGCCGTCGCAGACGAAGAGGCTGGCTCGGCCTACGGCATGGAATGGCTCGACCAGAACGAGCAGGGTTGGATCACCGAGCCAGAGTTCGCGCTCAACGAGGGGGGCATGGGCGCCCTCAACCTGCTGGGCTCAAACCGACCGGTGTTCGCCTGCTCGCCCTCCGAGAAATCTCCGCTCTGGCTCAAGCTGCGCGCCGAAGGACAGCCCGGTCACGGCTCGACGCCGCACGCCGACAACGCCGTGGAACGTCTGATCCGCGCGTTGTACGCCGTCCAGAACTGGGACCGAGCGGTCACCGTCCAGCCGCATACAGCAGAGGCGCTGCAGCGGATGCGCGATGCCAACGCCTGGGCCGGCTCCGCGCCCAGCCTGAACAAACTCTGCCAGACCTATCCCGCCTTCGCCGCCGTCACGCGCGACACGATCTCAAATACCGGCGCGACCAGCGGCATCAAGCACAACGTCATTCCCGCCGACGCCGAGGCCACGCTCGACTGCCGCCTGCTGCCCGGCGAGTCTTACGACGACTTCATCAAGAGCATGCGTGACGTGATCGACGACGAGAAAGTCGAGGTCGAAGTCGTCTTCGGCAGCATGGGTCCGTCCAGCAGCTTCGAGACCGAGATGGTCAGCGTGATTGAGGACGTCGTCCGCGAACAGGTCGAAGGCGCGCTCGTGATTCCCTCCACCTGCGTCGGATTCACCGACTCGCGGGTGCTTCGCCGTCATGGCGTCCACTCGTACGGATTCGTGCCGACCCTGATGGACGCCTCACTCGCCTCGGGTGTGCACGGACACAACGAACGCACTCCGATCGAGGGGCTCAACACCGGGATTCAGATCCTGTTCGAGGTCGTCCGGCGCTTCACCAACGCGCAACGTCTCTGATTTCAGCATCAGACCAGTCTGCCAACAGCGAGCAGCAGGGAGGCGAACCGTGCGGCATCCGCAACTCGACGGTCAATGGGCGCTCATTCTCGGCGCATCCTCGGGATTCGGCGGCACAGCGGCCGTGGCGCTCGCCGAAGCGGGGATGAACATCGCCGGTGTCCATCTCGACCGGCGCTCCACCATGGGCAATGTCGAGCGAATTGTCGGTGAGATCGAGTCGCACGGTCGCCAGGCCGTCTTCCACAACATGAACGCCGCCGACGAGGCGAAGCGCGGCGAGATGCTCGACAGCCTGCGCGAGCAGTTCGGCGCCGAAGGCGGCCCGGGCACCGTGCGAGTTCTGCTCCACTCGCTCGCATTCGGCACGCTCGGTCCATATATCGGCGCCAAAGAAGATCGCCCGATCACCCAGCGGCAGATGGAAATGACCCTCGACGTGATGGCCAACTCGGTCGTCTACTGGACCCAGGACATGGTCGCTCGTGGACTCCTTGGCGAAGGCAGCAAGATTTACGGGATGACCTCCGGCGGAGACATGCGGGTCATCCCCCAATACGGAGCGGTTTCCGCCGCGAAGGCCGCGCTCGCCGCCCACCTCAGACAACTCGCCGTAGAACTCGCTCCGCAGGGCATCGCCGCCAACGCGATCAAGGCCGGTATCACCCACACACCGGCGCTTGAGAAGATTCCCGCCGGCATGCAACTCCTCGACTTCGCCCAGAATCACAATCCGTCCGGCCGCGTCACCGAGCCCGAAGATATCGCCCGAGCAATCATCGGCCTCAGCCTCGACGACTCCAACTGGGTCACCGGAAACACCATCAACGTCGACGGCGGCGAAGACATCACGGTGCTCTAGCGCCCACGGAGCGGCGGGCCCCAGACAGGTTGAGACGGGACCCGCTGCTAAACTGACGCCGGATTTGCGAGGAGTTTCACATGAGTGACCCGATCAGGGGACAAACGGCGATTTGCGGCCTTGGCATCACCGAGATGGGCAAGGTCTACGGCCACGACGCGTCCTGGTTCGCCGGCGAGTCGATCCGTCTCGCCGTCGAAGACGCCGGCCTGCAGAAGGACGACATCGACGGCCTGCTTGTCAACCCGGGCATCACCGGCATGATGGGCAGCGGGATCGGCATTCCCCTGCAGGGCTACCTCGGACTGCGCAACTTGCGCCTGCTCAACCACATGAACTCCTACGGCGCCACCGCGTCCGCGATGGTCCAGTACGCCGCGTTCGCCGTCCACCACGGCATGGCCAACTACGTCGCCTGCATCTTCTCCGACGCTCCGCTGCAACAGGGCGGATCGGCCGGCGCGGCCTACGGCGGAGCCGGACGCCGCGGACCGAGCGGGATGGCCTCGTTGATGCCCGCCTTCGGCTTCTATGGCGCCAACACCTCGTACGCGCTCGCTGCACGACGCTATATGGAGCGCTACGGCATCACCAACAACGACCTCGGCCGCGTCTCGGTCACGCAGCGACGCTACGCCGTCGACAATCCGCACGCGACCATGCGCCAACCGCTCACGCTCGAGGACTACCACAACTCCCGTTGGATCGTGGAGCCGTTCCACCTGCTCGACTGCTGCCTCGTCTCCAATGGCGCGGTCTGCACGATCGTCACCACCGCCGAGCGCGCGCGTGACCTCAAGTCATCGCCCGCCTACATCTGGGGCATGGGACAGGGACACCCGGGCAACTTCCCCCACGCGGAAGTCGAAGTCGGCACGACCTCCGGCGCGACGATCGCCGGTGAAACCGCATACAAGATGGCCGGCGTCGGACCCGAAGATGTTGACATCTGCGAGTTCTACGACTGCTACACCTACACCGTCCTGCGCACCATTGAGGACTACGGTCTGGCCAAGCCGGGCGAAGCCATCGGCCTCTACCCCGAGGACCCGGCCGACCCCGAGGCGGAACTACCGACGATCAACACCGGCGGCGGACAGCTCTCCTCCTACTACATGTGGGGTATGACGCCGATCTCAGAAGGCGTGATCCAGGCTCGCGGCTCGGGTGGCGACCGTCAGATCGAGAAGAACGACATCGTGCTCTGCTCGGGCAACGGTGGCACCCTCGACACCCACGGCACGCTCATCCTCTCACCCAACGCCAACTAGGACCGACCACCGATGGCCTACGAAAAGCCGCTCCCCAACCCCGACGAGAACACCCAGCCCTTCTTCGACGGGCTCAAGGAGCACAAGCTGCTGCTTCAGTACTTCCCCTCGGCCGACCACTACCAGTACCCCTACAGTGACCGCTGCTACAAGGATTGGTCGACCGACTGGGAATGGCGCGAGTCCGCCGGCAACGGCGAGGTCTACACCTGGGTGCGCATGCACCAGCTCTATCACCCGTCGTGGAAGGCGGAGATTCCCTACACGCTCGCCGTCGTGCAGCTCGACGAAGGACCGCGGATGCACACCAACCTGGTCAGGGTGCCGGTGGAAGACGTCCACGTCGGCATGCGTGTGAAAATCCACTTCGACGATGTCACCGATGAGTTCACGCTGCCCAAGTTCGAGCCCGCGTAGGTCGCCGCGTCATCGATGACTGACTCCGAGCCGAACACCAAGCCGCCGCTCGACGGCGTCAGAGTCGTCGACTTCACCTGGATCGTCGCCGGACCCACCTGCACGCGCCTGCTCGGCGATCTCGGCGCAGAGGTCATCCGTGTGGAGAACGAGCAAACCCTCGATTCGATCCGTTTCGGACGTCCCCATCCGAACGGATTCGACCCGCCCGACTCGGGCGCCATGTTCAACTGGCTCGACCGCAACAAGCGCTCGATCACAGTCAACGCGCGCCATCCCGATGGCCTCGACCTGATCAAGCGGCTGATCCGAGTCTCGGATGTCGTCGTCGAGAACTACTCGTCGCGCATCCTCGAGAACTGGGGCCTGAGCTTCGAGGAGCAACGAGCCGAGAATCCGCAGATCATCTACGTATCCCTCTCCGGCTTCGGACACTCCGGACCGCAGCGTGACTATTCGACCTGGGGCCCGACCGCACAGGCGCTGAGCGGCCTGACCGCGATGTCCGGTCTGCCCGAGGCGCCGGAGCCGGCCGGTTGGGGCTACTCCTACCTCGATCACATGGCCGGCTTCACTGCCGCGGCGGCGATCACGGCCGCGCTGAAACATCGCCGCGAGACCGGTCAGGGTCAGTGGATCGATCTCTCCCAGGTCGAGACGGGCATGGCGCTGACCGGCTCCGCCACGCTCGATTTCACCGTCAACGGCCGTCGCTACCGGGAAACCGGCAATCCTCCCGGCAATCGCTCGGTCTGGCCTCAGGCGGCTCCGCACAACACCTATCCGACCGCCGGCGACGACAACTGGATCATGATCACCTGCACCTCGGACGCCGAATGGGAGGCGTTCTGCGAGGTCAGCGATCATCCTCACTGGCGCACCGACCGACGTTTCGCCACCCTGCCCGCTCGTCTCCGCCACGAAGACGAACTCGACGAACAGATCGGTTCCTGGACTGCTGGACAGGACGGCCGCGCTCTGATGCAACGCCTGCAAGCCGCCGACGTTCCCGCCGGCGTTGTGCAGAACGGCGTCGACCTCGTTGTCAGCGATCCGCAGATGAAAGCTCGCGAGTGGACGGTCACCCGTGATCACCCGGTCATCGGCGAGCACCTGACCGACGGCCTGCAGATTCACTTCTCCCGCACCCCGGCCCATCGCGACCGTCCCGGACCGCCGCTCGGAGAAGCGAACCAGTACGTCTTTGGCGAACTACTCGGCCTCAGCGACGAACGGATCGCCGAGCTGCAGATGAACGGCGCAATGGGCTAGCCATGGGCGCACTCGACGGCTTGAGCGTGCTCGACTGTTCCGACCCCAGGGGTCACTTCGCCGGCAAACTTCTGGCCGGACTGGGCGCGGACGCGATCAAGGTCGAGCCGCCCGGCGGCGACATCGGCCGCAGCTACGGACCGTTCCTCGACGATCAACCAGGCCCCGAGCGCAGCCTCTATTGGTGGCACTACGCCGCCGGCAAGCGATCGCTGGCGCTTGATCTGCACAGCGCCGACGGCATCGAGCTCTTCCTCCAGCTCGCTGGGGATGCCGATGTCGTCCTGGAGACCTCCCAGCCCGGCCGCGGCCGCCCGTTCGATCCGCTCGCGCTCTCGGACTACTGCCCCGAACTCGTCGTTCTCAGCCTGACTCCGTTCGGCCAGACAGGCCCCTGGCGCGATCACGCCTGGTCCGACGCCGTTGGACTCGCCCTCGGCGGACCGATGGGTAGCTGTGGTTATGACAACATCCCCGGTACTCCGCCGATCCGCCCGACCGAACACCATGCCGCGCACATCTCCGGCTACTTCGCCGCGACGGCCGCCTGCACCGCCCTCTATGAGCGCCAGGAGAGCGGACTCGGACAACACATCGACATCGCCATGCACGAGTGCATGGGCTTCACGATCGAGTCGTCCGCGCCCTGGGCGCTGTATGAGCAACATCCGCTCATCCGCCAGGCCGGACGCCACGCCGGTCCCCAGCCGACCGAGCCCTGGCAATATCCGACGGCTGACGGTCGCTTAATCAACATCTTCGGTATGCCTCGCTCCGAGGCCAGTTGGCTCGCCCTCGTCGCTTTCATCCAGGAGCACGGCATGGGCCAGAACCTCTCCGAGCTCGAACTGCTCGACGGCCGCAAGCGCCAGTTGGGGCTGCAGCAGCCGTCGGTCGCGGTGATGCTGCAGGACATTGCCGAGTTCATCGCCGCCCATGAGGCCGAAGAGATATACGCTGGCGCACAGGCCGCCGGCGCAGCCTGGAGCATCATCCGCACCCCGGACGAATGCCTCGCCGACGAACACTGGCACGCCCGAGGCTTCTTCGTCGACGTCGAGCATGAGGAACGCGACCTGACCGTGACCTTCCCCGGAGCGCCCTACATCCTCAGCGAGACTCCCTGGACGCACGGCCGTCGCGCGCCGCTGCTCGGCGAGCACACTCGCGAGATTCTCTGTGGCCAGCTCGGCCTCAGCGACGAAGAACTCGGCGCGTTGATCGCCGCTGGAGTCGCGCAATGAGCAACCAACCAGGGCGTCGTCGCCGCCGACGCCGACCGGCCCGACCAACCGGACAATCCGGCGAGTCGGAGGTCGGCCGCCGCCCCGACGCCGAACCTGCTCAGGAATCCTCCGAGCGCGGACGAGGCGGCGGCAGACGCTCGGGCGGCGGCTCCGAACAGCCCCAGCGACGAAGCACGATCTTCGGCATGCCGCGCATGACCGTCGCCTTGCTCGGTGGACTGCTGGTAGCGATGATCGCCGTCTTCGCCATGCAGCTCATCTTCCCACCCGACGACGTGATCGAGGTCCAGGGCGTACAGACGTTCCCCGACCAGGGACGCCGCCACCTCGGCGAAGGCGAGACCTTCGACGCCTACAACTCATCGCCACCGACATCAGGGCCGCAACCGGCCGAGTCGCCGCCCGCCGACGTCTACCTGCCCGACGACGACTTCATTCCCGAGCCCGCCGAAATGCTGCCTCTGCTCGAACGCGGCGGCATCGTGATCTACTACGACCCCAACTCCTACTCCAGCGCCGAAAATCCCAGCGGCCTGCTCGGAGCCATGGTCAGCCTGCGCCAGTTCCGCGAGCGCCTGGCCGTCGTGCCCATCGACGGCCTCGCCGATCAACACGACGGCGCAACGATCGTCGCGGTTGCCTGGCGGACCATTCTGGCCATCGCTCAATGGAACGCCGAGGGCAACGACCAGCTCACGGCCTTCCTGCAGAATGCGCCCGAGGGCTACTACGACCGCTACCGCCTCGAACGCGGCGACTCCACGATCTCGGCGGGAACCTCGTCTCAATGAGCCTCTCGATCCCGAGACATCTCCTCCCTCCATTGATCGCGTTCGTCGCCATGGCGCTCAGCGCATGCGCTGGAGGCTCCGGCGGTGACGGGACATGGATCGACATCCGCGATCGTCCGGAACTCGAGATCTACGACAACGAGCACACCACCGACCAACAGATTCACCTCGTCGCCGGACAGGCCGCCGACTACACCGTCATCCCGCCCTACGGCGAGGAACACTCTCCGATTCCGCAGCCCTGCGGAGCCTACGGAGCGACCCCCACCTTCGAGATGGTGGTGCACGCCATGGAGCACGGCGCCGTCGCGATCTGGTACTCCCCGGACGACCTCAGCGGATCCGAGCTGGAACAGCTCACCGCAATCACAAAACGACACTTCGAGGACGGCGATTACGTCATCCAGGCGCCCTACGGAGGCCTCGGTGCGCCGTTGATGCTCATCGCCTGGGGAGTCCGCCTCCCGCTGGACACCGTCGAAGAACGCGCCATCGATCAGTTCTTCGACGAGTTCCACGACGAAGCCCCCGAACCGCTCGCCGCCGGCGGCTGCCCGACCGCCCGTTAGCGATCTGCGCGTACACTCTCAAGCGTGACCAACCCCCACCCGCTCGACCCCATCTTCTTTCCCCGAGGCGTCGCCGTCGTCGGAGCCTCCCGCGGGAACAGCGGCAATCGTGGACCGGGCGGCTGGCTGCAGTCGCTCAAGGACGCCGGACAGCCCAACATCTATCCGGTCAATCCCCGCGCCGACGAGATCGAAGACTTGCCGGCCTACCCCCGCCTGACCGACATTCCCGGACCCGTCGACCACGTGATCAGCGCCATTCCGGCGGCCTACGTCCTCGACATGCTCGAAGACGCCTCGGCCAAGGGCGTCCGCTCGATTCACCTCTTCACTGCCGGATTCGCCGAGACCGGCATCGCCGACCGGCTGGAACTCCAGCACCAGCTCAAGTCGCGGGCGGCCGAGCTGGGCATCCGCCTGATCGGCCCCAACTGCATGGGACTCTACGTCCCCGACGGCAAAGTCTCGTTCTCCCAACAACTGCCGACCGACTCCGGACCCGTGGCCTTCTTCTCACAATCCGGCACCAACGCCAGCGACGCCACCTACAACGGAGCCGTGCGCGGACTCCGTTTCTCCAAGGTCGTCTCGTTCGGCAACGCCATCGACGTCTCCGCCGCCGAGCTCATCGACTACGCCGCCGCAGACCCCAGCACAGAGGTCATCGGCGCATACATCGAAGGCATGCCCGACGCCCGCGACTTTTTCCAATCCCTGCGCGGCGCCGCTCGCGCCAAGCCCGTGGCTATCCTCAAGGGCGGACTACTTCCCTCAGGCGGCCGCGCCACTCAATCCCATACCGCCTCACTCGCAGGCTCCGGCCAGATCTGGGCCGCTGCCGCCCGACAGACCAACGCCGTCCTCGTCCACAACATGCAGGAAATGGTCGACGTGCTGGTCGGCTGGCGCTTCCGCGCCGTGCCAGCCGGACCCAGGATCGGCCTCGTCGTCGGAGGCGGCGGCATCTCCGTCCAGGGCGCCGACGACGTCGAACGCGAGGGACTCCAGTTGCCGTCCCTGCAAGACCGCACGCTCAAGCGCCTGGCCGACGTCACCCCCGTCGCCGGCACCGGCATCCGCAATCCCGTCGACACGATGTCGCTCTGGGACGGCGAAAGGATCCGTCCCACGCTCGACGCCGTCGCCGAGGATCCCAACATCGACGCGATCATCGTCCAGGTCGGCATGAACTGGGGAGTCGGCTTCTTCGGCAACGACCAGATCGAAAACCGGCGCAACATGATCGCTGAGGTCGCCGAGGCCCGCGAGCGACACGGCATCGCCATTGCGATGGTCGTCCCAATCAGCATCGATCACCGTCACGGACAGTCCAACGCAGCGCTCGCGCGAATGATCTCCGACGCCGGACTGCCGCTCTATTACAACATCCGCGACGCCGCCCGGGCGATGAAACGACTCCTCACCTGGGATACCCGACGAGCCGAGAGAGCAGGATCATGAGCAACCAGACCACCGACATCTACGAAGTCATGCAGACCCAGCGCGCCATCCGCCGCTGGACCGACGAGCCGGTCGACCGCGAAACAATCGAGAGAATCATTCAGGCTGGCTGCTGGGCGCCCAGCGGCAGCAACTCCCAGCCCTGGGGATTCCTCGTCGTCACCGACGACGGCATCCGCGAGCGGCTCGCCGCCGCGATCCGCGAGATGTTCAGCTCCCGCTTCGGCGGCGACATGCCCAATCCCGACGACATCGACGATCCCACTACCCGCCGCATGATACGCGGCGCCTTCAACCTCTTCGACAACTTCGCCGCCGCGCCCGTCTGGATCATCCCCTGCCTCGTCCGCGTGCAGTCGCCCGCGCCCGAGGGTCTGCTGGCTGGCAGCAGCATCTATCCCAGCATCCAGAACATGATGCTCGCCGCCCGCGCCGAAGGGCTGGGCACCGTCCTCACGACGCCCCAGGACGGGATCATGGACGAGCTCCGCGCCGAGCTCAACGTGCCCGACAACGCCACGCCCGTCGCCATCATTCCCATGGGCCATCCCGACGCCAACTTCGGCCCCGTCACCCGCCAGCCCCTGGACAACTTCCTCCACTGGAACGGCTGGAGTGAGTAGTTGGCATACACCCGGTTGACGGGTGATCCGAACTCATGTACGTTAAGAACCCATGAACGAATCAAGGCAGCACGTTCAACTGGCCCCGGCTTCCAGCCTTGCCGGTCCACGCCGCGCTCAATGCTCGCGTCCGCCCACATCGGCGTCCCGCGCAGCGCCGAATATCGCCGTTCTGGACCGAACAGGACCGTACAGGAACCGCTCAAATCCGTACAAATCCGTACAGAATCGAACAAATCCGTACAAATCCGAACAGATCCAGCTGACCAAAACCAACCAAAACCTTCCAAAACTGACCACCCCAACGACACGATCTTCAGTGTTTCACTGGAGATCGTGTTTTTCCCGCCCCTGAGAAAAAATCGAAACCAACCACCTGGATCGACAGGACACCGACCATGCCGCCGGTCCGACGCAAGTTCTCGATTCGCAAGGCCAACGCCCACCTGCGCCATGCCGATCCGATCCTCGCCCGGCTGATCGGCGAGCACGGCTCATTCCAGCCCCGGCCATCCAACGACCCCTGGTCGGCCCTGGTCCGCTCCATCCTCTTCCAGCAGCTCGCCGGCGCGGCAGCCTCGGCGATCCAGCGCAAGTGGTTCGGCTTCTACGGCGACGAGGAAGCCACCCCGACGCCCGAACAGATTTTGTCCACCTCGGACGAAGACTTCCGCGCCTGCGGCATTTCTCGCCAGAAAATGTCCTACTTCCGCGACCTCGCGTTGCACACCTCCGACGGGCGGCTCAAGCTCTCGCGCCTCAATCGCATGTCCGACGATGACGTGATCAAGGCGCTCACCGCGGTCAAGGGCGTCGGCGAGTGGACCGCTCACATGCACCTGATGTTTCACCTCGGACGGCCCGACATCCTGCCCGTCGGCGACCTGGGCGTGCGCAAGGGCATGCAGCTCGCCTACGGACTCGCCGAGACGCCAACCCCGAAGCAGGCCGTCGAGATTGGCGCGAAGTGGGCGCCCTACCGCTCCGTCGGCAGCTGGTACATGTGGCGCGCCGCCGACACCTTCACGCCCGAGCAGTCGCTGTAAGGAGTCCGAACATGCCCGATTCATCCCGCGATCAACTGATCGGCTTCATCGGCACCGGCAACATCGGCAACCCGATGGCTCGCAATCTGATCGAGGCCGGTCATCAACTCGTCATCTTCGATCTGCGCCCCGAGGTCATGGAGAATCTGCTGGAATTAGGAGCGGAGTCCGCAGAGAGCTGCGCTGAGGTCGCCTCGCGCTGCTCCGTCGTCTTCAGTTCGCTACCTGGTCCGATCGAGATCGAAGCGGCGATCACGAGCGCCGACGGTATCCTGGCCGGAGCCTCTCCCGGCGATATCCACGTCGATCTCAGCAGCAACTCGATCACTACCGTGCGACGGTTGGCCCAACTCGAAGCCGAGGCCGGCGTCAGCTACATCGACGCCCCCGTCACCGGAGGCGTCCCCGGAGCGGAAGCGGGAACCTTGACCGTCCTCGGCAGCGGTGATCCCGACGCGTTCGAACGCGTCCGCCCGCTGCTCGACCGCATCGGCTCGAACATCTTTCACCTCGGCGAGGCCGGCGCCGGCTGCCTGTTCAAGCTGCTCAACAACGTGATCATCCTCTGCGGCAGTCAGATCGTGCAGGAAGCACTCGTCCTCGGAACCAAAGCTGGCCTCGACCCCGAAGACCTCGTCGAGAAGCTTCGTCTCGGCACCGCCCGCCCGTATATGGGCCTCGCCCCCTACCTGCTCGGCAAGCGCTTCGACAACCCGTCCTTCACCCTGCGTCTCGCCGAGAAAGACGTCTCCCTCGCGATCGAAGCCGCCCGCGCCAACCAGGTCCCGATGCCCGTCGCCAATGCCGCCCACCAGACCTATCTCCGCGCCCTCAGCGCCGGCCTCGGCGAGCAGTCTTTTCTCGCCACCCTCCAGGCCCTCGAAGCAGCCGCCGGACACGAGATCCCAACCATCCAGATCGAAGGCGGCCGCGCCTCGCTCTGACTCCTCCCCGTCCCCGCTTCAAGCGGGGACCCGCTCGGCCGGAGACCGTGACCATGACCGAATCATCCCGCGATCAACTCATCGGCTTCATCGGAACCGGCAACATCGGCAACCCGATGGCCCGGCAACTCATCCGGGGAGGCCATCAACTCGTCGTCTTCGATCTGCGCCCTGAGGCGATGGAGAACCTGCTCGAGTTGGGAGCCGAACCTGCCTCCAGCGCCGCCGAGGTCGCCTCGCGCTGCTCCGTCGTCTTCACCTCCCTGCCCGGCCCCCCCCAGATCGACGCGGCCACGACCGGCCCCGACGGCATCCTCGCCGGAGCCTCCTCGGGAGACATCCACGTCGACCTCAGCACAAACTCACTCCGCGGCGTCCAACGGATCGTCGGCATCGAGACGGATGCCGGGATCGTCCACATCGATGCCCCCGTCACCGGCGGCGTCGTGCGAGCCGGCGAAGGCGACCTGACCGTCTACGGCAGCGGCGACGCCGAGACGTTCGAGCGGGTCCGGCCCCTGCTCGACCACATCGGTACCAATGTGTTCCATCTCGGCGACGCCGGAATGGGCTGCCTCTACAAGCTGGTCAACAACGTGATTGTCCTCTCCGGACACATGATCGTCCAGGAGGCGCTGGTTCTGGGCGCGAAGGCCGGTCTCGACGTACCCGACCTGGTCGAAAAACTCCGCCTCGGAACCGCGAGACCCTACATGGGCCTCGTCGATCTCTTCCTGGCCAAACAGTGGGAGAACCCGCCCTCCACGATGGTCATCGCCGAGAAGGACGTCAGACTCGCGCTGGAACTCGCCCGCGAACAGCAGGTCGCCATGCCCGTCGCCAACGCGGTCCATCAGACCTACCTGACGGCACTCGCCGCCGGATTCGACGAACTCCACCACTACAGCACCATCGACATCCTCGAAGCCGCCGCCGGCATCGAGATTGCACCGATCCGGAGCGGGGCTGAATGAGCAGTCCGCCTCGCCCTACCAAGCATCCACCGGATGCTTCTTCACCGGCGATAAGGGTGCCCGAGGCGTCATTCTGAGCATCGAGATCAGAACATCCCGGGTCTCCTCCGGCGCGATCACATCATCGAACTCATAGCGCCGGCCCGCGTTGATCGCCGAGTTCCGCTCCCGCATCTCCGTCGCCCACTCATCGCGCAAACGCCTGGCCTCCGCCGGATCCTCCCGCTCGACCTCACGGATCCGGTCCCGATTGACCAGTAGCGACGCGCCCTCCAGCCCCATCCCGCCCGACTCCGCCGTCGGCCAGGCCAGCCGGATATCGCGCGGCGCATACGAGTTGCCCATCGCCGCCGGACCCAGCCCGTATGCCTTGCGCAACTGAATTGTGTAGAGCGGCACCGTCCGGTTCTGGTGCGCAATGATCGGCCGCGCGTGATGCCGAGCGATGCCCGCCTCCTCCGCCGGCCGTCCGACCATGTAGCCCGGATTGTCGACCAGCGAGACCATCGCAATCTCGTGCGCATCGCAGAGCTGGATGAACCGCGCGATCTTGTCGGAAGCGTCCGAGTCGATCGCCCCCGCGATCACCGAAAGCGGCTGGTTGGCAATGATCCCAACCGAGCGCCCGCCCAGACGCGCCAGCGCCGTGATCAACTGAGGAGCCCAGGTCGGCCGCAGCTCAAACACCGAGTCGCGATCCATGATCGCGCGAATCACCCGACGCATGTCATACGCCCGGCGCCGATTCGAAGGCACGATCCCGCGGATCCGTTCAGCCCAGGGATCCGGTTCGCCGTCTGGCAGGTCGTAGAGGAAGTAGCGCAGGTACTGGCCGGCCGCATCGATCGCCTCCGCCTCGGTTTCGACCATTCGGTCGATCCCGCCGACCCGATCGTGCATCTCCGCCGGCCCGATCTCGTCCGGCGTCAGCTTGAGGCCCATCGCCCCCTCGACCAGCGGCGGACCGCCCATGCCAATCGCCGAGTCTCGCGTCGCCACAATGAAGTCGGACAGCCCCGCAATCGAAGCATTGCCGGCAAACGAGCGTCCCGACACCACCGACACCGTCGGCACCCAGCCCGAGAGCACAGCCATGCCGTCGAAGGTGCCCCAGCGGCCCGTCATGCCGCGCTGGGAGCCGGCCAGGTCGTGAGCCCGCGCGCCGCCGCCGTCGGCGAACGTGATCAAGGGCCAGCGGCGATCGTGAACCAGCTCGAGCAGCCGGTCGAACTTGCCGTGATTGAGCGCCGTCTGAGTCCCGCCCTGCACCGTGTAGTCGTAGGACGCGATCCCAACCGGATGACCGTCGACGGTCCCGAATCCCTGGACCAGGCCATCGGCCGGGCCGGTCATCGACTTGTTCGCAGGAATCGAGAGAACCCCGTACTCGACGAAGCTGCCCTCGTCCAGAACCATGTCAATCCGCTCCCGGGCGGTGAACTTCTCCTTGGCATGCACCTTCGCCACGGCCTCGGGACGGGCGGCGTCCATCGCGCTCGCCCGAGCCTCAAGCACTTCCTGAATGATGTCTTCATCCATGAGACCGTCCCCCTCCGCTGATACCCTCCGCATACGGTATCCGCTCACTTCTCAAGTTCATTCCGTATCCGGATATGGAGTCTTCACATGGCGTCAGACATCGATCTGGTTGGGCCCATCGTCCGAGAAATCCAGCGGCGGGCGCTTGACGAGCCGGACGTATTCTGGTCCGAAGCCGCCGCTCGCATCCCCTGGTTCCGCGAGTGGGACGAGGTCTTCGAGTGGACGCCCGACGAGATCCCCGCCTTCCGCTGGTTCATCGGCGGCGAGACCAATCTCGCCTACGCCTGCCTCGACGCACAGGTCGCCAACGGCCACGGCGGACGCGCGGCGCTGATTGCCCTGGACGAGAACGGCGGACAGCGCGTCTACACCTACGCGCAGTTGCTCAAGCAAGTCGAACGAATGGCGGCATCGCTGCGAGCGATCGGCATCGAACGCGGCGATCGCGTCGCCGTCTACATGCCGACCAACTTCGAAGCGATCGCGCTGATGCTCGCCTGCGCCCGGATCGGCGCCGTTCACCTGGTCATCTTCGCCGGCTTCGGCGCCGGCGCCATTGCCGAGCGAGTCAAGCTGGCTGAGGCAAAGGCCATCTTCTGCACCGACTCCACCTACCGACGCGGCCGCAACGTGCCGCTGGATCACTTTGTTCGCGGAGCGCTGGAGAACGAAGGCGCCGGTGAGATCGTCGAGACGGTCGTCGTAGAACGGCGGCTCGCTGATAGCCCCAACATCGGCGGCGACAAGGAGATCAGCTGGGACGACTTCCTCGCCGCTGGAGACGGCGGCGACGGCTCCTGGGCGGCAATGGAAGCGAATGATCCCGCCTACATTCTCGCAACCTCCGGCACGACGGCCCGGCCCAAACTCTGCGTCCACACGCACGGCGGTTACCCGGTCTGGATTGCGAGCATGGCCGACTGGGTCTTCGACATCCAGCCCGAGGATGTCTGGTGGGCGACCTCAGACATCGGCTGGGTCGTCGGACACTCCTACATCGTCTATGGTCCCCTGCTGGCTGGTGCGACGACGATCGCGTTCGAAGGCGCGCTCGATTACCCCGACGTCGGCACCTTCTACAAAATTGTCGAGGATCACGGCGTCACGGGCATGTTCACCTCACCGACGGCGATCCGGCTGCTGATGCGATCCGGCACTGAGCCGGCCGAGTCGGTTGACATGTCCTCGCTGGTCCGAGTCTTCTCGGCCGGCGAAGTGCTCAATCCGCCGGCCTGGGAATGGTTCCAGCACGAGATCTTCGGCGATCAGATTCCTGTCCTCGACCACATGTGGCAGACCGAGACCGGTGGACCAATCATCGGCAATCCCTACGGCATCCAGATGCTGCCAATCAAGCCAGGCTCCGCCGGCATCCCCCTGCCCGGAATCGAGGGCACGGTGCTCGACACCGACGGCGCCGAGCTGGCGGCCGACGAGAAGGGCATCTTCGCCATCACCCGTCCATTCCCCGGTCTCACCGCGCGGCTCTGGGGAGAACCCGAGCGCTATCAGACCGACTACTGGGGCAAGGTGCCGGGCAAGCAGGTTTACTTCACCGGCGACGCCACTTCGGTCGACGAGGACGGCTACGTCTGGTTCTCCGGCCGCGCTGACGAAATCATCAAGATCGCCGCGCACCGGCTCGGAACCATCGAGGTCGAGTCGGCCATCCTCCGACACCCCGGCGCCGCCGAAGCCGGCGTCACCGGACGTCCGGACGAACTGCGCGGCGAAGTGATCTCAGCCTTCGTCGTGCTCAAGGCTGGCTTTGAGCCGGGCGACGAACTGAAGACCGAGATCCTTCAGACGATCCGCGGAGAACTCGGTCCCGTCGCGGTCATCGGCGAGCTGAACTTCGTCGACGCGCTGCCCAAGACGCGCTCCGGCAAGATCATGCGCCGGGTGCTGAAGGCGGTCACGCTCGACACCGACCCCGGCGACATCTCCACGATCGAGGACGAAGGCTCGGTCGAGGACGCCCGTTCCGCCTGGGAGACGATGAAGGCCAGCATTCGGTGAACGAGTTGCTCAGCTGGCTAGTGCGGCAGCTGAATCGATTTCTGACGACAGCCAGGAACGACGAATTGCGGGCTCGGTGGGAGAAGCGAACTGACCCGTTCCTGTTGGCGCTCGCCGCAGCAATGGTTCCCCTGATTGTCGGGCCGTATGTCAGTGAGCTCTCAGACGCTGTTGAACGCTGGTTTCTCATTGGGGACGTCGTCATTTGGGTGTTCTTTGCAGTCGACCTCTCAGTGAGAGTTTGGCTGGCAGAGAACCGCCGTCGGTTTCTGCTTGCCCATTGGGCTGAAGTCCTGATTGTGATTGTCCCGGTCTTCCGACCTCTTCGGCTGCTCCGGCTGCTGCTCCTCATGCCTCGTATCTCCGAGATTCTGAAAAGGCGCGCTGTCGGTGGATCGCTTGCCGCTGCACTCATTGCAATCGTGCTGGCAACAATTGCCGTTGCCCTGATCGAACAGAGCGGCGGCGGACAAATCGGAGACTGGGGGACGGCACTCTGGTGGGCATTGGCGACGATCACCACGGTCGGCTACGGAGACGTTGTTCCAGTGACCCTGGTTGGCCGCGTGATCGGTTCCCTGCTGATGATTGTTGGGATCGGTGTCTTTGGCGTTCTGACAGCCAACGTTGCTGCCTGGTTCATCGAGAGTGACGATCAGACCCAGCAGGACATTCTGGACGAACTCAAGTCTTTGAGGTCGGAAGTAGCGTCGCTTCGGGAGGATCTCAATCAGCGCGATTGACGGCGGGACGAGCGTGACACCCATTGGGCATCAGAACGGTCGGCCGATTTCCTCGCCGATCTTGCGCAGGCGCTCGACTCGCTGCTCGGTCGGTGGGTGGGTGGAGAAGAACTTGCCGGCGCCTCCGGCCAGCGGGTTGACGATGAACATGTGGTTGGCGGCCTCGGCGGTCTTCATCTCTTCTGCTGCGTAGCGCGACTCCGGCGTCCTTACGCCCTGTTCCAGCTTCAGCAGGGCGTAGGCAAGCGCCTCAGGATCTCCGCAGCGACGGGCGCCCGTGTCATCGGCCTTGAGCTCCCGCTGACGGCTGACCGCCATCTGGATCATCCCAGCGATGATCGGCGCGATGATCGCCACAATCAGTGCCCCCGCCAGGTGACCGGCGCCTCCGCTGCCGCCATCTCGACCGCCCATGCCACCAAACATGAACCCCATGAACAGCACGAACTGAGCGATCATTGCAATGAACGAAATCACCATCGCCATTGATGCAACGATCGTCGACCAGAGCGTGTCGCGGTTCGTGACGTGAGCCAGTTCGTGGGCCATGACGCCGGCGAGTTCTCGTCGGGTCAGGAGGCCCATCACGCCGGTGGTGGCGGCGACCGCCGAGTGCTTCGGATGCCGGCCGGTTGCGAATGCGTTGGGGATTGGCGTGTCAATCACGTAGACCGACGGGATATGGCGCGGGCAGTCGCCGGGACGGCAATGCCCCGTGCACCGCGCCTCGAGGTGTTCAATCGTGAACTGCGAGAGCAGTTCCGGCTTGAATGGCATCTGCGCCTGGCAGGCGGCCTGCTCGACAATCCGATACAGGTCCGGCGCTTCGGCCGCCGTGACCAGTTGGCCGCCCATCATTTTGGGCACCATCGAATGCGAGTTGTAGTAGCTGTACAGGTTGATGCCCAGCGCGATCACGGCCATGACGATCAGCCCGATCTCCCCGGCCACCGCCAGACCCACGACCATCATCAGTCCGGCCATCAGGACCACGAGGAACATCGTGCGTAATCCGTACACGAGCCGACTCTCCCCTCAACCGCCAGCAAACTCACCGATCAGATGCGGCTGTTACGTCGAGATCGTACCATCGTGAGAGACGGATCGATCGACTGTTGCGTCCGCAGGGAGTCTGCTATGCCCATCTACGAATACGTTTGCCGAGCCTGCGGAGCCGAGTGGGAGCACTTCACTCGCAAGATCGACGCGCCCGCGCCGCCTTGCGAGGCGTGCGATACGCAGGGACAGGTCGAACGCCTGATCGCCCGCTCTGCGTTCATCAAGGACGAAAACACCAAGATGCGTGAGATGCATCCGAAGTACGCGAAGATGGTCGACGCGGCCTGGGACAAGGCGTCGCGCAACGATCCGCTCAGCAAGACTCGCTTCGCGCCGCTCGTGGACTCGGGCAAGCGCGTTCAGGACATGACCTAGTCGGCTGGAGCCGGCTCGAACACCGCTCCGACAGCGACACCATTGGCCGATGCCCACTCGTGGGCCGGCTGCCGATCCCGGCCAACGGCCAGGGTGCTGACTCGCACCGACCTGCCGTCGCCGCAGGCGACCGTCATGCCACCGGCGTCAATAGCAGCCACCTCGCCGGGTGCGCCGCCGGAGTGATCGGAGCGTGTCGAGCCCAACAGCGTGACCCGCTGGCCGCCGACCTCGCTCCAGGCGCCGGGCGCGCGGTCGGAGCCGCGGATGAAGTTATGCACTGTCTGAGCGTCCTGTGACCAGTCGATCCGGGCGAGGTCGCCTTCCCACGGACCCTCGTAGGTCATGTCCTCTTCATTCTGGACGTGACGCGGGGCCTGGCCGGCCTCAACCAGCTGGACTGCTTCCGACATCGCTTCCACGCCCAGCGGGAACAGGTGCTCGCGGTAGACCTCGTTGAGGGTGGTGTCCGGGCCGATCGGGCAGGAGCGCTGAAGCAGGATCGGTCCCGTGTCGATGCCTTCATCGACCCAGAAGATGGTGACGCCGGTCATCGTGTCGCCCTGGAGGATCGAGTGATTGATCGCCGATCGGCCGCGATGTTTGGGCAGAATCGAGGGGTGGTACTGAATCGTCTTGAGCGGTGGAAAGTCCAGGACCTGAGAGGGAATGATCTGCGTGACGAAGGCCATCACGTTGAGGTCGGGGCTGGTCGCCTCGTACTGGGCGACGACGCCCTCATCGACGACTCCGCGGCGCTGCCAGCGACGGGGCTGGACCAGGATGATGCCGGCGTCACGAGCCGCCTGGGCCAGCGGATCGGGGCGACCGCCCTCGCGCTCGGGGGGTGTGAAGACGCCGACGATCTCGTGCCCGTCCTCCACCAGCCGCTCGAACACGGCTGCTCCGAACGGGGCCTGTCCAATTAGTGCGATGCGCATGCTGCAATCCTCTCCTCGTCCTCCGCAGCCCGTGCCGAACGTGTCAATCCGACGCGCGCCAGATGCGAGGCCGCTTGTCCGCGATGATGTCGTTGAAGGTGGTGATCGAGACCCGCTGAATTGTGATCTTGATCATGGCCGGAGCGCGGATGTCGGGACCGAAGAAGTCGTCCACGGTGTAGGGGAAATGTGGCGCGGCTTCGGCGATCTCGTCGGTGTCTTCGGTGACCTCAGCGCTGCCGGAGAGATTGAGATGGCGGAAGTCTGAGGTCCAGTGGAGGAGCTCGACCAGTTCGTTGCCTTCGACCTGGTGTGTCTTGGGCGAGCCCGAGCTCGTCAGCACGTAAGCGCGGAGTCCGACATAGGCCGGGACGACCGGGCGAACATGCGGTTGCCGACCGTGAGATGTGGCCAAAAGACCGATCGGAGCGCTCTGGATGATCGCCAGCGCTTCCGGCCAGAAGTCGGGAGCGGACACGGTTGCCACAGTATTCAGGTCTTGCTGTTGCGTCACAGAGACTCCCAGGCTCCGGCCCTTGGCCGAAACGGCGTCTGTTGCAGGTTAACGGCTAGTCCAGCGAATCCGGAACGTCGGGATCGACTTCGTCGATCCGGCCGTCGCGCATAAGGAACAGGCGGCCGGCTCGGCGGGCGATCTCCAGATTGTGGGTCACCATGACGATCGTCTGTCCGGCGCGATTGAGGTCCTCCAGCAGATTGACAATCTCGCGCCCGGTCTGAGAATCGAGGTTGCCGGTTGGTTCGTCGGCGAGGATGACGTCGGGCTCGTTGGCCAGGGCGCGGGCGATCGCCACGCGTTGACGCTCTCCACCCGATAGCTGCAGCGGCCGATGTTCCAGTCGCTCCGCCAGTCCGACCGCCGACAGGAGCTCTTCCGCCCGTTGGCGGCGCTTGCGCCGGGGGAAGCCGGCCAGTGTGAGAGCAATCTCGACGTTCTGGCGAGCCGTCAGCATTTGCAGCAGGTTGAAGGCCTGGAAGACGAAGCCCAGTGTCTTCAGGCGGAGCGCCGCTCGTTGCTCGCGCCCGAGGTCCTGCGCGATCTGGTTGCGGATTCGGACTTCTCCGGCTGTGGGCGAATCAACCAGTCCGAGGAGCTGGAGCAGCGTCGACTTGCCCGAGCCTGACGGGCCTGCGATAGCGATGAAGTCGCCGTTATGAATATCGAGGTTGAGCGGCCGCAGCGCGTGGATCGTCTGCTCGCCGAGATGGTAGACGCGCTCCAGGTTGCGCACCGACAGGAGCGGAGTGCGCTCTTCCGTCTTGGTTGCAGGAGTCGCGGCTGGTGCGTCGCTCACGGAAGGAGTCTCATTCGTAGCGCAGGGCGATGATCGGGTCGACCTGGACTGCTCGCCAGGCTGGCATGAGCGCCGCGACCATCGAACAGAGGCTGAGGATTCCTGCGGCACCCCACTCGATCTCCCGTGAGCGCAAGCCGGCTGCGTCGGGGCCGAGCGCTTTGCTGATCACGACGCGCGACATCGGAACGCCGACCAGCGAACCGGCGAATGCGAAGCCAGCCGATTCGGAGAGGATGAGCGAAAGCAACGCTCGCCGAGGCGCGCCGATTGCTCGGAGAGTGCCGAGCTCGCGAGTTCGCTCCAGCACCGAAACGAACATCACGATCGCGATCAGCAACGCGGCGACTGAAACCGATGTCCAACGAACCACGTCGAAGAGCTGATTGACGCGGTCCAGGAGTTTGCGCGCGTTGTCAGCCAGTTGGCGGTCGGAGATGACCATCAATTCTTCGTGTTCGGACTCGATCAGTTGTTGGAGCGGGTCGATGTCGGAGGCGCGCTTGGGCGAGACCAGTAGCGCCGTCACTGAATCAGGGGACTGCAGCACGCACTGCGCGTTCTCAAGCGGGACCAGTACGGCGGAACGCAGGAGTTGGTTCGTCTCGGGTTCGATGATGCCCTGGACTTCAAACTCCGTGCCTCGCACGGAGATCCTGCTGCCCAGCGCCGCCAACGCGAGTGGGCCAACCGGTGTCGGCACTTCGGTGACCGCTGAAGCGACTCGGGCAAAGTGCCGAGCGGCAAGAACGCCCAGGATCGCCGGCGGTGCGTTGCCGGTTCCGTTTTGCGGCGGAAACTGGCAGCGTCCGGCGATTGCGGTGGCGCCGTTGAGGAAGACGTCCTCCTTGCCTTGCTCAATCCCGACCAGCAGCGCCTCCGGCGGGGCTGTGGGGTAGGGCGGCGGCGCGAGCGCCGCGAACGACACCTTGGTCGAGCGTTCCTGGTCGACGGCTGACCGCGAGATGACATCGTTCGCCTCAGAGATTGAGATGGTCGACGAGATCGGCGGCCACTCGATCCCGGAGAGGCCGGTCAGGCCTCGCGATTGGACGAAGAGCACGCCCGTGAATCGTTGGACCTGGAGGTCGAGATCTTCGGTGATGAAGCGCATCACCGTGGTCACGACGATGTAGAGATTGACGCAGACGCCGAAGCCGAGCACGGTCAGCGCGCTGCGGAGCTTCTTCGTCAGTAGCTGCTGGACCGCGAGCGTGAACATCGGCTGTAGCGTATCGCCCGATCGAGCGCGTATCGCCGCCGGGCTCTAGCTGCCGACGAAGACCCCGCCGTCCGGGTGCAGGATCTGTCCGGTGATATAGCTTGACTGGTCACTGAGCAGGAAGAGCGCGGCCTCGGCAATGTCTGCCGGTTCGCCGAGGCGATTGAGGGGAATGCTCTCGATCCGCCGCTGCCGGCGTTCTTCGTCGGTGGTCACGGCGAGCGTCATTGGTGTGTCGATCAGACCAGGGGCGACGGTATTGACGCGGATGCCTGCGGGCGCGAGTTCGAGCGCGATGCAGCGTGTCATCATCCAGACGCCAGCCTTGGAGACGCAGTAGTCGGCCATGCCGCGGATCGGCGCTTTGGCCGCCCCGGAGGAGATGTTGACGATCGATCCGCCCTCGCCCTGGGCCAGCATGACTCGCGCGACGGCGCGATTGGTCAGCATCACGCCGGTCAGATTGACGGCCAGGACCTTCTCCCAATATTCGACCGGCTTATGGATCACATAGCGCTGTGCGCCGCCGAGCAGCGGTTCGCCCTCGGTCACCTCACCCGAAACGTATCCGGCGTGGGAGATGCCGGCGGCGGCGATGCACAGGTCGAGTCGGCCGAAGTGGTCGAGCGCGGCCTGTGCCATGGCGTCGCAGTCAGCTTCTCGGGTTACGTCGACGCCGACGTAGACGGCCCCTCCGCCGGCTTCTTCGACCAGTGCCACGGTTTCCGCGCCGCGTTCGTCGTCGGGTAAGCCGGCGACGATCACCGACGCGCCCTCGCGGGCCAGACGAACTGAGGACTCGCGACCCATGCCGCTGGCGCCGCCCGTTACGACAGCGACCTTGCCCTCAAAGCGATTCAATGACTCTTCAGGCGGCAACGGCATGGTCTGGCTCCTTGACTCGAAGGCGCGAGTGTTTCGTCGTCAAGATAGCTGGCAGGCTATTCGTTACGGAGGGCGGCGATGGGGTCGATCACAGTGGCGCGCCAGGCGGGGTAGAGGCCGCTGAGCAGGCCGATGCCGGCGGAGACGCCGAAGGCGGCGGCGATCGACCAGGCCTGGATCACGGTGGTCATCTCCTGATCGCCGACAGTGCTGCCGTCGACCAACAGCGATGCGACGACTCCGATCACGATTCCGATGATGCCGCCGAAGACGCTCAGAGCGAGAGCCTCGGTGACGAACTGATTGACGATGTCGGTGGCGGTTGCGCCGACGGCGCGTCGGATGCCGATCTCGCGGGTGCGCTCGGTCACGGAGACCAGCATGATGTTCATCACGCCGATCCCGCCAACCAGCAGCGAGATGCCGGCGATGCTGCCGAGCAGGATTGAAAGAGTGTTGGCCACCTCGGAGGCGGCGTCGAGCAGGTCGTCCTGGCTTTCGATGGTGAAGTCGGGATCGGAGCGGTTATGGCGGAAGAGGAGCAGATCGGTGAGTTGCTGTTTGAGTTCTTCGGTGTCGGCGCCGGGTACGGCCTGGACATCGATCTGGGTAACGCGCAAATCGCCGGTTGGCGTGTAGAGGAAGCGGAAGCGGTTGGCCAGTCCGGTGATCGGCACGAACACCTGATCGTCGGCGTCGGCAGCGCCGCCGACCTCCACCAAGACGCCGATCACGGTGAAGGAGAAAACGACGCGTCCGCCGAGGAAGGACAGCCGCACCTCCTGGCCGAGCGGATCGACGCCGGGATAGAGCGTTTCGGCGACCCGCGATCCGAGCACGGCGACGAGCGCGCCGGCCTGATCGTGGCCGGGCCCGATGAACGATCCGGCCGCGATATCGAGGTCGCGCACTTCGGCGTAGTTGGACGACGTGAAGACGGACTCCGCGCCGACGTTGTTGACGCCCGCGATGGCCTGGGTTTCGCCGCTGCTGTGCGAGCTCACCGCCGAGATGGACGGATTGCCGCTGGCTGCGATCGCATAGGCGTCGGCCCGCGTCAACGTGCTCGTGATCAGCGACGAGCTGCCGCCCTGCTGGGTGGTGGCCGCCGCCGACGGCTCGATGAAGATGAGGTCGGTGCCCAGTCCGCGGATCTGGTCGCTGACGCCCTTCTGGGTGCCCTGCCCGACGGCGATCAGCGCGATCACGGAACTCACGCCGATCACCAGCCCGAGCAGCGTGAGCAAGCTGCGCAGACGATTGGCGACGATCGCGCGCACCGCGATGCGCAGGGCGTCGAACATGCTCATGGCGAGGCCTCGCCGTCGAGTGAGCGCGGCCCGCCACTCGCCGGGCTGACCGCCGCGCTGGCCGCCCCGCTGTCCTCGATGATCCGACCGTCGCGCATGCGCACGGTGCGATGGGCGAATGCCGCGATCTCCTCTTCGTGGGTCACGAGGATGATCGTCATGCCATGCTGATCGACCAGATCGCTGAGCAGCGTCATCACGTCTCGCCCGGTCGCGGTGTCAAGCGCGCCGGTCGGTTCGTCGGCGAGGACGACCAGCGGATTGACGACCAACGAGCGGGCGATCGCCACGCGTTGCTGCTGACCGCCGGAGAGCTGCGTCGGACGATGCCCGATGCGGTCGGCCAGACCGACGCGCACCAGCGCTTGCGCGGCCCGGCGCCGGCGGTCGCGGACGCCCTGGTAGATGAGCGGCAGTTCGACCTGTTCCAGCGCCGACATGCGCGGCAGCAGCGAGTAGGACTGGAAGACGAAGCCGAACGCTGTGCCTCGCAGCCGCGCCCGAGCCTGCTCGCTGAGCGCCGCAACGTTCTGGCCGGAGAGCAGATAGGCGCCCTCGTCAGGCTGATCGAGCAGGCCGATGATGTTCATCATCGTGCTCTTGCCGGAGCCGGACTGACCCATGATCGCGACGAACTCGCCGCGGTCGATCTCCAGGCTGACGCCGTCCAGCGCGTGGATCTGCGTCTCGCCTGCCGTGAACGTCTTGCGAACGCCCTCGAGCCGAATCATCTCTGCGCTCCGCCTCCGGCAGATCCGCTGCCTGCTGCCGGGCCAGCAAATCCTCCAGTTGCGCCGCCGCCCGGAAGCTGCGTGGCGCTGTAGGCGATGCCCTCGGAGTCGGCGCCGACCAGCACGATTGCCCCATCCTCCAGCCCCTGGAGGATCTCGACGTTCGGCCCATCGGTCTCACCGATTTGCACCTGCAGACGTTGCCAGCCGCCGTCTGCAGTCGGTACGGCCACGTAGAACGCCCCATCGATCTGCCGCACCGCCGAGGTAGAGACCAGCACTGCCTGCTCACGGACAGCGGTCAAGATGGTCACGGAGGCGCTCATCCCGTGGACCGGCAACTGACGATCGTCGCTGACCGCGGCGGTGCCGCCGGCCGCCGCTCCGCCACCAGCGAAACGCGCCAGCAGGGCGCTGAGTTGCGCGCGTTCCTCGTCGGTGATGTCGAACTCGTTGGGAAGTTCTACACCTTCTGGAAGCGGTTCGTCGTTGGCGATTGCCTGGACGACCTGGAGCAGACTCACCCCTTCGGGCAGATCGAGCGATTGCAGAATCGCTCCCAGTCGCTGCGCCCGTGGACTGGCGCCAGCCCCTCCTTGCGCGCCCCGACCTTCTGCCGCCGAAGATTGGCGTTCGGGCACGGTTACACCGAGTGCCTCCAGTTCGTCGCGGACAGCCTGAATCGCCAGCGGTGACAGGACCGCCGCCTCGACTGAATACGTGACGACGCCCTGTTCGATGTTTGGCACCCGACTGATCGAGGTGATCCGAATGGGATACTGCGCCCCCTCGATCGCATCGAACGACGCCACACCGACCTGCAGTTCCTCAAGGTCGAATATCTCCGCCTCCGTCACCGTCAGCTCAACCACGATCTGATTCCGCGTGCTGAGCACGAGCGCCGCAGCTCCCGAGCCGATCCGATCGCCGGGTTCGACGTTGACCTCTTCAATCACGCCGTCGAACGGCGCCGTGATTACGAGATCGTCCATGCCGGCCATCGCTTGCTCGACGGAAATCTCGGCCAGGCGAACATTCTGTTCCTGCTGCGCGATGGCGTTCGCGTCGGCGCCGGACAACAGCTCGTCGTGCCGTGCCTGCGCCTCCTGCAGCGACGACTCCGCGCTGGCGAGCGCCAGTTCGGCTTCGAGGATGTCATCGTCGGTCGGCGGCTCCAGCAGCTCGGACAGACGGGATTCCGCTGCGTTGCGATTGGCCAGGGCCGCGGCCACTGCTTGCTCGGCCTGAAAGAGGTCGCTGGAGTCGACGGGTCCAAGCAGGTCGTTCAACGACGACTGAGCCGCTCGCAATCCCGCATCCGCTGCCGCGACTGCCTGCTCGGCCTGGAAGATGTCGTCTGGAGCGGGTCCGTCGTGTAGCTCCTGACGCCGAGACTCGGCAGCGATCAACCCGGCCGTTGCGGCTACAACGGATTGCTCGGCCTGGAAGATGTCCTCCTCGGTCGCCGGCGTGAGCAGGTCATCAAGCCGGGCGATCGCAGCATCATGAGCCGCTTCCGCCGCTGAGACTGACTCGGTCGCCTGCGCAAGTTCGTCGGGATCAGGCTCCTCGATCAGATCCTCCAACCGCGCCTCCGCCGCAATGAGTGACGCCGCCGCAGCGTCGTAGGAGTTGAGCGCCTGTTCCCAAGCGGATTGCGCGTTGATCAGGTCTCGCGAACGTCGTTCGAGGGTTGCGCCGCTGTTTTCGGTCTTGCTTTCCAAGAGACTGATCTCCGACTGCGGCAGCGGCGGTGAGGCGTCGCAAATCTCCGGCATCACCACGATGTCGTCGCAGAAGCGCTCATGCGCCTGCTCGAGCGCCTCCTCAGCAGTCTCGATTGCCCGTTCGGCCTCCGTGACCGGATTGCGAGCCTGGACGGCCGCTGCACGTGCTGTTTCGATCTCGGCGATGCTGGGATCGTCCTTGAGACGTTCCAGGGTCCGCTCCGCGCCGGCCAGTTGCGAGGCGGCTGAGGCGACCGCCTGCTCCGCCGAGGCGCGTTCTGCAGGCGTCGGCGCGTTGGTCAGCTGTTCCAATGCCTCTTGCGCGTTGGACAACTGCACGGCGGCATTGGCCACGGACTGATCAGCCGAGGCGATCTCCGTAGTTGAAGGCTCGTCGACGAGATCGTCCAGCGCCTGTTGAGCATTCGACAGTTGCGAGGCGGCGTTGGCCACGTTCTGCTGGGCTCTGGCAAGATCTCCAGGGTCGACACCACCGGTGAGTTCGCCCAGCGCCTGCTCCGCGTTGGACAGTTGTGATCGAGCGTTGGCCAGGGCCTGTTCCGCTGCTTCGATCGCGCTGGCCTCCGGCGGGTCGTCGATCTCATCCAGCGCTAAGGCTGCGTCCACGACCTGCGCCCGGGCCGTTGCCAGCGCCCGTTCGGACGCGGCGATCGCCGAAGCCTCCGGGCTCTCCAGCAATTCTTCGAGTCGCAGCCTTGCGATCTCGAGCTGAATCTCCGCAGTTTCCAACTGGCGCTCGGCGTCACTGCCATCGAGGCGAGCCAGAACATCTCCAGCTGACACCGCAGCGCCGACCTCGACTTCGACCGAGTCGACCTCGCCGCTCAGGCCGAAGCTCAACGTGGATGTCTGCGCGGCCGCGGCGGCACCTGATAGCTCAACTGTGGTCGTCAGTTGGCCGGTTTGCGCAGTCACGCGCTGCGGTTCGAAGACGACCTCTTCCTCGTCACTGCGAGTGAAGAACCAGGCCAGTAGCGCGACGACCGCAATCACGATGATCACAATGAGCAACGCCCAACGCCGAGGGCGGCGTTGGGCGCGGATCAATGCGTCGATGTCTACATCTTGAGTGCTCACGGGTGCTCCAACTGTTGTGGTGGTCGTCGCGTAGGTCGTCGACCGGCCGACGCACCAACAGGCTCGATCCGCAAGCTAGAACCGGATCGTAAGACGGCGGTCAGAGAATCGTCATCTTCTGGCGATCAGGCTGTCCCGGCTCTCAGCTCGACCAATCACCCGGTGAAGAGACCGCCGTCGGGGTGCAGGATCTGGCCGGTGATGTAGCTGGCGTGGTCGCTGAGCAGGAACAGTGAGGCCTCGGCGATGTCTTCGGCCTCTCCCAATCGGCCGAGCGGGACGAAGCGCTCGAAGGCTGCGCGGCGTTCTTCGTCCTGTGAGAGCCCCATCGCCATCGGCGTGTCGATCACACCCGGCGCGACCGTGTTGACGCGAATGTGGTGCGGTGCGAGTTCGAGGGCGAGGACCCTGGTGAGCATCCAGACGCCGACCTTGGACACGGAGTATTCAGCCGAACCGGGCATCGGAATCTTCGCTGCGCCTGAAGAGATATTGACGATCGCGCCACCATCGCCCTGGGCGATCATGCGTCGGGCGACAGCCCGGTTGGTCAGCATCACGCCGGTCATATTGACCGACAGCACCTTTTCCCAGTATTCGACCGGTTTGTTGATGATGTGCCCGGCGCTCCGATCGCCGGCGAGTTCCTCCTCCGAAACCTCACCTGAGACGTAGCGAGCGTGCAAGACTCCGGCTGCGGCGATGCAGAGGTCGAGGCGTCCGAACTCGTCGACGGCGGCTTGAGCGGCTGCGTCGCAGTCGGCCTCGCGCGAGACATCGGCGCCGATGTAGATCGCCTGTCCGCCAGCGTCGGCGATCTGCTTCACGACTTGGTCGCCGCGCCGATCATCAGGAAGGCCAACTACTGCCACGGCCGCGCCCTCTCGGGCCAGTCGGACGGAGGACTCGGCGCCCATCCCTGATGCGCCGCCGGTGACGAGGGCGACCTTGCCCTGAAAGCGCTGGACTCCTGTGTCGGCCATGCCGTGATCCGTTCCTAGACGCCGTTGACCCCCTGCGGATAACGCCACGGCGTGTCGGGCTGCTCGGCGTCTTCGTCGAGCGTCCAGTGCGGGAGCGCGAGCCCCTCGGCCACGTCGGCGAAGACCATTCGCATGCGTGAGCCGATGCCGACCTGCTTGACCAGGTCTGGTCCCGCGAAGTTGCCGTCGGCGTCAACCAGGTTTCCGGCGACGCGCAGTGCTTCGTGCTCGGTCGGTTCACCGGCCTGAGTGTCGAGCTCGACGAGCAGGATCATGTAGGGCGCGCGCTCGCGGAAGGCGGGCTGGATGGCGTGGTGGACCTCGCCGTATGAGTGCACGGTGCCCCGCGCGTCAACAGGGATCCATCTGAACTCGCGGCCCGAGCACCACGGGCAGGCGGTGCCCGGCGGGTAGCGGATCAGGTCGCAGTCGGGGTCAACACACTGCTGCAAGTGGAAGTCATGGTCGGCGCAGTGTTGGAAGTAGGCCAGGTTCTCGTTGTCCAGGTCGAGAACGGTGAGGGTCATTCCCAGATATTCGCCCTGCGGCATGGTCGGCTCCTGTTCAGTGTCGAAGTCTTCAGTCTCGTCCGCTCTAGCCCTTGCGCATGATCAGCGAGGAGCCGGTACCGGGCATCGCCCAGCCCAGGTTCTGCGTGATCTCCAGGTCGGGAACCTGGCGACAGCCGCCGCCCGCCGACGGCTCGGCGTAGTTGTAGGTGTGCTGCCTGCTGCCGTTGTCATCAACCGGGCAGTAGTCGTCGACCTCGCCTCTGAGCTGGCGCACGTTCTCGATGATCATGTTCATGCCGTGCGTGTAGCCCTCGCAGAGGTGTCCGCCTGACGTGTTGTTGGGCCGCTCAGCGCCCAGCCGCATGATTCCGGATGACACGTAATCGCCGCCTTCACCCTTCTCGCAGAACCCGTAGTCCTCGAGCTGCAGCATCGAGGTGAAGGTGAAGGCGTCGTATGCGCCCGTGCATTGGATGTCCTCGGGACCGAGACCGGCGTTCCGGTAGATCAGATCCTTGATGTAGAAGCCGGCAACGGTCGAGATCGGGCCGTGCTGGAAGTGCATGTCGATGCGCGGCTTGCAGACGCGGCCGGCCACGCCGAGGATGCGCGCCGGTGTGTTCCGGTAGTCGTATGCCTTGTCCACCGACGTCACGATCAGCGCGGTCGCGTTGTCTGTTTCGACACAGCAGTCGAGCAGATGCAGCGGCTTGCAGATCATCCGCGAGTTGACCACATCCTCGACCGTCACGCGCTGCTTGTAGTAGGCCTTGGGATTGTTCGAGGCGTGCTCGGAGTGGATCACCTTGACCATGGCCACCTGCTCGGGCGTGGTGCCGTAGTCGTACATGTGCCGCATGAAGGTCGGGGAGAAGTTCTGACCGGCGCTGAACCAGCCGTAGGCGGCCGAGTGCAGCGCGTCGCCGCCGACCGGGACCGAGGCGCGCGCGCCGGTACCGCCGATGCGCACCTGCGAGAAGCCGTTCATCGAGCGGAAGACGACGACGGTCTCGCACATCCCCGCTTCGATGGCGCCGATGGCGAGTCCGATCAGCGCCTCGGACGACGAACCGCCGCCCTGCACGTCCATGTAGAAGTTGAGCCGGATGCCGAGGTCGCCGGCGAGCATCGGGGAGGCCGTCGAGTCGTTGCCCGAGTAGGACATCATCCCATCGATTTCCGACGCCGGGATGCCGGCGTCGTCCATCGCGTTCTTGATCGCCCAGGTGCCGAGCGCTCGGGTGGTCATGCCCGAACCACGGGTGTAGGTCGTCTCGCCGACGCCAATGATGGCGTACTTGTCGCGCAGGTACTTGCCTGCCGTTGCGTCAATGTCGGTCGTCACCGCCTGCTCCTCTCAAGGACGTCACGTTCGGCCCGCCGATGACGTCAACATCGCGCGGAACGTGGGCAGTCTAGGACAGGTGGGCGCGCTGCCTACGAGCTGGCGGCGGCCTGCGCGGACTCGGATGGTTCGCGCGCAAAGACCTCGTCGTACAACGCCTGTACGTCAGGACCCAGCAGCTGGGCCATCCCGCGATACGCGCCGCGCCGATAGGCCCAGCCGAACTCAGAGCGCTCGACCTGCTCCAACCAGTCGAAGAGGTGAACGGTGACCAGGTCTCGAATCTGATCGATCGTCAATGCGATCGGCTGATTGCCATCGCGGTCAGAAATCGCGAAGTCCGTCTCGCCCGACAGCGCGGCCGACACCGCCGAGTCGAACGTTGAGCGATCCATGATGCAGTTCAGCCAGGCGATGCACTCGGCGCGCTCGCCGATCAGGTCGCGCACCTGTTGCCGTTGATCGAGCGGCAGGCTGAAGTCCTGGAACTTCTCGGTGCCGTAGATCGAGTGGAACAGGCCGGCGGCCGCGAGTTCGTCTCCGGCGTCGTGCTCGGCGAGCAAGTCGTGGACGGCCCGGAGATGAGTGAGAAAGTCGTGACCAGTGTGGTCGATCTCGGCTGTACCGAGCGAATAGAGGAAGTCAAGGAGTTCGGGCAGAGGTCGAGGCGTATCCGTCATCACGCAAGCAGGCTAGCGCCCTATCCTGCGGACGCATGAATTGAGACGAATCAGGAGCCAACCATGCCTGACGCCCTGACCGACGCCCAGGTCTCTGAGGCCGCAGACTTCCTCGACCAAGCCACTGCCAATGGTCTTCCACTTCCTGCAATTCCCGAATCCTGCCGTCCCGAGACCGCCGCCGACGGCGGCCGCATCTACTGGGAGCGATGGTCGCGCAACCCGACTCCGGCGGTCGCCTGGAAGGCGGCGGTGATCGACGGCGACATGGTGCTCGCGCCGTTTTTCGAAGGCATGGTGTTGGACTCGCCCGCCTCGATTCCGGGCGACACGTTCGTCACTTGCATCCTCGAGGCGGAAGTGGCCTTCCGAGTGGGCCAGGACTTCGCCCCGACCGATGGTGGTCACAGCGCCGATGATGTCCTCGGTGGCGTATCGAATGCCTACATCGTGATCGAGGCGCCGAACAGCCGATTCTCCGAGCCGCCCGGCATGCCCGGTATGGCCGCCGACGGCGTCGGCAATCAGGCGCTGATTCTTGGCCCCGAGATCGACAACTGGCAGTCCAAGGACCTCGTCGCCCTGCCCTGCTCGATCGTCGTCGATGGCGAGACAATCGCTGAAGGCCGCGACGGACGCCCGAATCCCACCGAAGTGCTGGTCGCGACCGTCAACGAGATCAACAATCGCGGCATGACAGTCAAGGCGGGCGAGGTGATCACCACAGGCGCCGCTGCAGTGCAGCCCTTCCCCCGCGGACGCGGTGAAGTCACGATCCGCTTCTCCGGCATCGGCGATGTCGAATTGAGCTTGACTTAGCTCCTATTCAACCCGGCCGATCGCGTCGACCTTCCAGAGGCCCTCGACTTCGACCCACTGGGTGAAGATCGTGCCGTCTCCGCCGGCGCTCTCCGGGCCGCGGAAGGTGATGTGGAGCAAGTTCTCGCCCTGGTCTTCGATTTCATAGCTTTCGGAGCCCTCGGCCGAGTCGGGCTGTGCCTGTAGCGCCATCGCCTGACCGATTCCGACCGGTGTGAACATCGGCATCAGGCCGGCGATGTTGTTCGCGATCAAGTCCTGGGCGAACTGGTCCGCTATCTCCAACAGCTCGGCAGTGGCGGTCATCGATAAGTCTCCTGGTTGGTTGTCAGCACCCGTGAAGTGTATGTAAGCACCGGGTATGCAGGCGGTACAGGTCGTGCCCTGCATTCGGAATCTTCGGCCGAATGGACGCTCAGCCTAGCGCGAGGCGGGATAGGCTAGGTCGGAGTTGTGCCGCGTTCGAGGCTTCCCGGCAGACACTGGAGAAGAAGATGAGCAGTCGTTCGATCGAAATCGACGCCGAGTCTGCGCCGCAAAAAGGCGCCGCCACGGCTGAGCCGAATGGCGCCGAACCGATTATTGCCGCCAGCGATGTGCACAAAACGTATGCAGGAGCCGGAGAACCGGTCCACGCACTGCGCGGTGTCACGCTCTCGGTCGCGCGCGGAGAGATGGTCACGATCATGGGACCGTCAGGCTGCGGCAAGACGACGCTGCTCAACTGTCTGTCGGGTCTCGAGACGATCGAACAGGGCGAAATCTTCGTCGAGGGTCGCAGTATCCACGACATGCCCGACAACGAGCGCACCGACCATCGCGCGCGGCGGATGGGCTTCGTCTTCCAGTTCTACAACCTGCTGCCGGTGCTATCAGCCGTCGAGAACGTCGAACTCCCCTTGCTGCTCGCCGGCCTCGGGCAGGGAGAGGCGAGAAACCGTTCCATCGAGGCCCTCGAGCAAGTCGGCCTGCACGACTGGTCGGGGCATCGGCCGGCGCAGCTCTCGGGAGGTCAACGCCAGCGGGTGACGATCGCCCGGGCTCTGGTCAATGATCCGGCGATCGTCTGGGGCGACGAGCCTACCGGTGACCTCGACTCGACCAATGCGAATCAAATCATGGAGTTGCTTGAAGATCTCAATCGGCGCAATCAACAGACCTTCGTCATTGTCACTCACGATGAGAACATCGGCCGCCGGGCCAATCGCACGATTCACATGCGGGACGGCCTGATTGAGGGTGAGACCGTTCACCGACAACTTGGCAGTTAGGCGACCGGAGCGTTCAACGAGCTGACGAGGGAGCAATATGGAGGAGCTGTTTGGCCTGCCGACGATCCGCCTGATGTGGATCGTTGTCGCCATCGCCGGTGTTGCCGCCGCCGTCATCGCCTACATCTTCCTGAAGCGTCCGATTCTCGTTCGCATGGGTCTGCGCAACATTCCCCGTCGGCGCGCGCAGACGGTGCTGGTCACCATGGGTCTGACCCTGGCGACGATCATTGTCACGATCGCATTCTCGACCGGCGACTCGCTGGCCGTCAGCGTCCGCAATCTGGCTCTCAACAGCCTTGAGCGGATCGACCATTTCATCATTGAGGAGGAGACCGACGAGTCGGCCGGGGATGCCGGGACCGGCATCCCCGATCAGGTGCTGCGCGATCTGCAATCGCACTTCGCGGACGATGACCGGATTGAGGCCATCTTCGGCTCGCGATTCGACCTCGTCCCGATTGAACATCCTGAGGCCGGTCAGATTGAGCCGCAGTTCTTTCTCGTCGGCGTCGACCCGCAGACAATCGATCGGCTCGACGCAGTCCGCGACGAGGACGGCGATCTGCTTCGATTGAGTGAACTCGGCGCTGAAGAGATTGTGATCAACGAGCGAGCCGCTCGTGAACTGGACGCTGAGCCAGGCGATCAGGTCAAGCTCTATGTGTTGGGCAGAGCACGACAGTACACGGTGGCGGCCATCGGCCGGGACGCTGTGCTGACCGGCAACCTCGAGGCCGGCGGCGCGGGCGGACTCCTGTCGCTGGATGCATACCAGAGCCTGTTGGGACCGCAGCTGTCCCCGCCTGACCGCTGGGACTCCATCCTGATCAGCGGAGCGGGCGGCGTCGAAGCTCCGCTGGACTTCTCAGATGCCCTTGATCGGGACATTGAAGCAGCGCTCGACAGATTCGAGCGTCAAGAACCCGATCTGTACCTGAGCAACGGGTTATCCCGCTATGCCAGCGAAGCGGTCAAGGCCGACAGCCTGGAAGACGCTGAGCTGATTGCCAGCGTGTTCACCACCCTGTTCCTGTTCATGGGTTCGTTCTCAGTCGCAGCGGGAATTCTGCTCATCTTCCTGATCTTCGCCATGCTGGCTGAGGAGCGTAAGCCGGAGATGGGCATTGCCCGGGCCGTGGGCATGCAGCGCAATGACCTGATCCAGATGTTCATCTCCGAGGGCATGGTCTACAACATGGGCGCCGCCGTCGTAGGCGTGGTGCTGGGTCTGCTGTTTGCACTGGGCTTCATCGCTGCCCTCAACCAGGGATTCGAAAGTTTCGGATTCGTCTTCACCTGGACGGTGACGATCAAGAGCCTCGTGATCTCGGCCTGCATTGGGATCGTCATCACCTTCATTACCGTCGTCTTCTCCAGCTTCCGAGCCTCGCGACTGAACATCGTGGCGGCCATTCGCGACATTCCGGAAGCCCAATATGAGGAGACTTACCCACTGACTCCCTGGAGGGTGGTTCGGAACGTTCTGGGAGTGTTTGCCACGGCGATCGGACTGGTTCTTCTTCTGACGACGCCGATCACGCTGATACTCGGAGCGCCGGTTGCATTGGTCTTGAACCTGATCGGCAGCCGCTGGTCGCGACGGCTGATTCCCTGGGTGCTCTTCTTCGGCTGGCGTGTCCTGCGCTGGAATCCGCAGTGGTGGGTGCTGTTCATCGTCGGCGGGCTCGCTGTGCTCGATTTCGGTCTCGACCAAGAGAGTTTCTTCCCCTATATGACCGGCGTTTCGCTGATTCCACTGGGCATTGTGATGGGTCTGAACAAGCTGCGTCTGGGCGGCCGGCGGATCAATCAGCGGCTGCTATACACGCTCGGCGCCGGCTTCGTGATGTTCCTCTGGTTCATCCCCAATGACTGGCATGAGAGCTTCTTCGACAACAATCTCAATGGCGGGCCCGAGCTGTTTGTGCTCGCCGGCACGATGCTGACCGCGGCCGGGACGCTGCTGCTGGTCTTCAACCTGGATTTGATTGTCGGCGGGGTTAGACGGACTGTGGGAGGGATCGGCCGGATGGCGCCGGTGATCCGCACTGCCGCTGCATATCCAGCCGCGGCGCGCTATCGGACCGGCATGACGATCGCGATGATCGCGCTGATCACATTCGCCCTGGTCAACTTCACCACGATCAACTCCTCCTTCAGCCAGGCCTTCACCGGCGACGACACCGCGGGCGGATTCGAGGTTCTCGCCTTCAACACCGACGTCAATGCCGTTTCCGACATTCGCGAGGGACTGGCCGACGCCGGCGCCGACGAGGTGATCGAGGACATCGAGAATGCCGGCAGGATCGAGGCCGGGCCTGAACGCGGAACGCGCGCCATCACGATTCTGACTGAGCGCTGGGACGCGGTGACCGAGCGCCACATTCTCGATGACAACGGCGACATCCAGCTCGTGGAAACCGATCTGGCAGAAGTTGAGATTGACGACCGTGACGCAGTCGTGATCGGAGGCATCAATAGCGAATTCGTCGATGGTCAGGAAGTGAAGCTGCAGGCCATTTCTTATCGGTACGAGGACGAGCGTGCGGTCTGGTCGGCGCTTCGAAGCGGGGAAATGGTCGCCGTTGCAACGGTTGATGCCATCGACGGCGCATTCGGCTTTGCTGGCAATGATCTTGATCCGTGGTCCACGCCGGACTCCATCACCGATGAGGCCACGCTGTTGCCGCGTATCGTCGTGGAGGTTGGCCTGGGCGAGAATGCCAGGCAGGTCGAGGTGATTGCGATTCTTGAACGGATCAGCGGAGCATTCGTCGACCTGGACGGGGAAGACGGTGGCCTGCCCACACTGCTGCTCCCGGAGACAGTCGCCGCACAGGTGGTTGGCCAGTCCGAATCGACACGCCACTACATTTCGACGAGAGATGGGGCCGACACGCTCGACGTCGCGCAGGGGATCGAACGTGAGCTTCGTATCTTCGCGGTCGACATCCAGGGTGAACTCAAGCGGCAACAGCAGACCCAGACGTCGATTCTCGCTCTGTTCCAGGGCTTCATCGGGATCGGACTGGTGGCCGGGCTCGCCGCGCTTGGGGTGATCGCCCTGCGCGCGGTGGTCGAGCGGCGGCAGCAGATCGGCGTGTTGCGTGCAATTGGATTCCAGTCTCGACTGGTGGGTTTTGAATTGCTCATCGAGATGGGGTTCATTGCCCTGCTCGGCCTCGGGCTGGGCACGGCGCTGGCGCTGGGCCTCGCCTGGCGGCTGTTTGCCGAAGGCACGTTCGGCGAGATTTCGATGTACGTTCCAGTAGGCACCATCCTGCCGATATTGATCGGCGCGTTCGCGGCGTCATTGATCCTGACATACTTCCCTGCGAGACAGGCTGCGCGCACGACGATCGCGGAGGCGTTGAGATATGAGTAGTGACGTCGAACAGCTTGAGCTGCTTCGCGATCTGGCCTTCGGATACGACCGCGATCTTGCCTTCAACGCCACTACCGCTCCCGCTGGCGATGGTGGAGGACTGACCGTTGAACGGTTCGAGATCACTTCGCGCTATGAGGATCGTGTTGGCGGATTGTTGCTTCAGTCGGTCGAGGCCGAGGCTCCGCGTCCGCTGATCCTGGTCGGTCATCCTGGCACATTGGACAAGTCCAGCGACTATGTGCTCTGGCCGGCCGAGCAGTGGGTCGCGCGCGGCGCCATCTGCGCGACGATCGACCAGGCAGGGCACGGTGAGCGGGCGAAGCGGCCTGTTTCCATGGAAGACTTTCAACGCTGGCCGATGCGCCGGCTGGACCAGTCGCTGCAGACAGTGGTCGACTGGATGCGGACGCTCGACTATCTCTCGGAGCGGCCGGAAGTCGATGCTGACCGGGTTGGATTTGTCGGCTTCTCGATGGGCGGGATGCGCGGGGCGCCGTTTGTTGGACTCGACGAGCGAGTGAAGGCTGCTTCGTTCTGCATCTCGGGAGCGAGCACGTTGTCCGGCCGTGGCGGCAGCGCTGGTGAACTGGCTGACCAGCTCACCGATCCCGGCGCTTATGCGCCGATGATGGCGGGCCGGGCGATTCAGGTCGTGGCCGGGGAGCATGACGACTTGATTACGCCGGAGGCGACGCAGCGCTTCTATGACCGGCTCTCCGAGCCGCGGGAGTTGGTCTGGCTGCCCTGTGGGCACTGGGACTTCATGCCCCAGGGGATTGCGCCGGTCGGGCCGTTCCTTGAGCGTCACCTGGCGTTTGGCGGCTAGCTCAGTACGCCCGACGAGGTCAGCTCCGCCACTTCGTCCGCCGAGTAGCCCAGGATTTCCGTCGCTACTTCGTAGGTGTGCTGGCCGAAGAGGGGCGCTGGTGCGGCCAGGTAGCCCGGCGTTTCGTGCAGCTTGACGATGGGTCCGTCGTAGAGGGAGATGTCTGTCTCGGGGTGATCGAGGTATTCGTAGAATCCTCGGGCGGCTAGGTGATCGTCGTGCTTGCACATGTCTTCGGCGTCCTGCACCAACGCGGCGGCGACGCCGACCGATTGGAGCTGGACTGCCAGGGCGGCGGCGTCGAAGGATGCGGTCCAATCCGAGAGCGTTATGTTAAGTTCATCCTCGTGCCGCCGGCGGCCGAGCAGGGTTGCGAAGCGATCGTCCGTGGTGAACGCTGCGCCCTCGGCGACGGCGCGAAGCGATTCCCACTGGGCGTCGTCGCCGACGGCGATGGCGATCCAGCGTTCTCGTCCTGAGGGATCGTCGGCGCAACGGTAGATGCCGTGCGGGCACATCCAGCTTGATTTGTTGCCGTTGCGGACCTGGTTGACGCCGTTGGCGGTGTAGTCGAGCAGCGAGGGGCCCATGGTGGCGGCGACCGACTCGACCTGGGCCAACTCGATCCGCTGTCCTTGTCCAGTCTTCCGACGGTGCCTGAGCGCCGCCAGGATGGCGATGACCGTGTGGCCTGGGTTGACGACGTAGTCGGGGTAGTTGGTGCCCACGCCGACCGGTTTCCGTTCAGGGTCACCCGAGAGGTGTGAGATCCCGGTGGTCGGGGTGAGAACCGCGCCGAAGCCGAGGAAGTCGCGGTGGGGGCCGCTGAGACCCTGCATCGGCATGTAGGCGGCGATGATGTCGGGCTTGACTTCGCGGAGTTGTTCGTAGGTCAGGTTCCAGCGTTCGAAGATGCGCGGGGTCAGGTTGGAGAGGAAGACGTCGGAGCGCTCGATCAGGCGGTAGGCGACTTCTTGCGAGCCTTCCGCCGACATGTTGAGGAGGAAGGAGCGCTTGTCGGCATTGAAGTTGTTGAAGTAGGCGCAGACGTTGTAGCCGGTCTTGCCGGGCTTGATCGGCTGTCCGAGGCGCAGGCCGTCGACCCGCGCTTCCGATTCGATGCGGATCACGTCCGCGCCGAAGTCGGCGAGGGTGCGCGCGGCTATGGGTCCGACGCCGAACCAGGAGAAGTCGGCCACTCGAATGCCCTCAAGTGGACGCGATCCGTTTGTTGCTGTCATATCGCGCCCTCTCCGGCGAAGGCAATCAGGTCTTCGGCGGGAATGCCGACTTCGTCGACCCAGACCTCCTGGTTATGTTCTCCGACTTGCGGGGCCGGACGCCGGACGGTCGCCGGCGTCTCGGACAGATGGTAGGGAGGACCGGGATATCGCAAGGCTGCATCTTCGGAGCCAAGGCGGGTTGGCTGATTGAGTTCCAGCCACCACTCTCGCGCGGCCAGGTGCTCGCTGTCGGCGATGTCGGACGGCGTGGCCACCTGGCCGATCAGCAGCCGCCGCGATTGCCCCTCCTCGTAGGCCTCCATCGTCGTCTTGCTCGCGTAGAACCTCGTCAGCACCTCCTGGGCGCGGGCCAGGACCGGCGCGTGTTTGGCCTGCTCTTCCTCATCGAGCAGGATGCGCATATTGAAGTTGGCGAAGGTGTTGGCGTACTCCGGCTCGGTCAGATCCTCGGCCATGCCGCTCTCGTCCATCCAGCCGATGACTTCGGTCCAGGGCGCACCGAATCCCGGGACGCCGACCATCGAGAAGATGTAGCCGTCGCTGGTCTCGTATGTCCCGATACCGGGCAGTCGATGGCTCTCGCCAACCCGCTCGCGCGAGGCGCCCTGGAAGTCCCACTGCAGGTGGGCGGTCTCCTGGCAGATCGAGAGCGCCTCCTGGATCGAGGTCTCGACGCGCTGTCCGCTGCCCGTCGCCTCGGCCTGCAACAGCGCCAACAACGCGCCCTGGGCGGCGGAGATGCCGGCTACGGCGTATGCCTGGTTGCCGGCGATCCTCATTGGGGAGCCGTCCGGGTATCCGGCCAGCGTGGCAATACCGGCTGCCGCCTGCGCGACGATGTCCGTGACCTCCCAGCCGGCCCTGGGTCCGTCGAGGCCGAAGCCGGTGATCGAGACCCAGATCAAGGCCGGTTGTGCTGCCATGTAGGCGTCGGGATCGACATCGTGCTCGGCCAGCTCGGCTCGCTCTGCGGCGGTCCAGGACTCGATCACGATGTCGGCAGTCTTGACGAGTTCGCCGAAGAGCCAGCGTCCGTCGTACTGGGCGAGGTCGAGGGTGACAGAGCGCTTGTTTGCGTTGAAGTACCAGAAGCGAAGGGAGGTCTCGCGGCCGGGAATGCCCTGCCAGAAGGGCGCGCGGCCGCGTGAAGGGTCCCCGCCGACGGGCTCGACCTTGATCACGTCGGCGCCGAGGTCGGCGAGGAGCTTGCCGCAGTACCAGCCCATCTCGGAGGTGAGGTCGAGGATGCGAACGCCATCGAGTGCTGTTTGATTCATGTTCGGATTGTAGGAGGCGAATTATTCGGTTCAGGGTGGTCGGTGGAAAAATTTTGTCTGGGCTGGAAAAAAGACCAAGAGGTGACGATCTCCAGTGTTTTGCGGGGTTTCGCGGCCTGCAGGGTGGTTGGAAGTGGTCGATTTTGGTCGGTTGTGGTCGATACTCGCTGTTCGGGTTTGTTCGGTTCCGTTCGGATTGGGCGGGTTTCAGCGGGCAGTCCTCGGAGTGTTCGGTGGGCGCCGTGGGGGTGAACGGTTGCGGGATATTGCCAACGCGCATAAGGGTCGCTTCCTTCCGGGGCGGCCGTGAGTTCAGATTATCAGAATGTATGCTCTAGCGAGATGAGGCCGCAGGGAGTACGTATGCTGGCTTGCAGGAGGCGGAGATGGCGATCAGGAAGATGGAAGGCGAGCCGGTTCCAGACCGCGAAGTGATGCCGATGTTGGAGATCCGGCGTTGGAAGGGGATGCGGCTTGAGGAGTACGTGGAGCTGTATCCAGTCTGGGCCGACTGGATGAGCAATCACAGCCAACTGATGTACGACGAAGACGGTGGGGCCTGGGTCCCGCGGTGGGATCCTGAAGTCGGCGTGGGGATCGGTTGGGAGGACGACGAGGAGTTCACTCCGGACCACGTTGAAGGGCTGATTGCAGAGGCGAAGCGAGCGTTGGAGGAGGTCAGGGCCGGAGGGGGCGTGGACTTTCGAGAGTTAGACGAGGACGAGTCGTTTTGGGCTGACGACTAGCGGTGCGCTTCAAGGTCACCCTCAGTGATGAGGTGAGGGCGCAGTTGCGCAGACTGGCTCCCGACCCTAAGAGGCTCGTCCGGAGGGTGCTGCGGGAAATGGAAAGGGATCCGTTCGCGCTCGACTATCACCAATTGGATCGACCAGAGGTCGTGTACCGCATTCGCGAGGGAGGTTATCGGATCGTGTTTGAGCCTGGTCCTGGTCATCGGGAGGTAACGGTTGTCAGGATTGGTCACCAAGGGTCCGTGTACGAGGGGTTGAAGACCCAATCGGCTAATGGGGAAGGATGTTCAGGTGGTCAGTCTCGCGCAGGGTCAGCGTCGCCTGCACCCGCATTCACAGCCGATACCGTCGTTGTCGCGATCTTGGCTGGGGTGGTATCCGGGACTGCCACGATACGTTCGTTGGCTGGTGTCGCAGGTGCTGCTAGACGAGGAACCTGAGGATCGACTCGTACCGGAGGCCTTGGGGTAGGAGCGACTACTGGTGTATCCGTAACTGCGCATCCTGCTGTTTACTGAGGTTCCAGAGACAGAGACATTGCCGACCTTGCGGCCATAGGAGTCGGGCTGGGTCTGGGTGAAGCTCACTATAGTGCCTGGCGGAATCAGACTTCGAAGCCGAGAAGTTGCAGTGCTCCCTCCTCGCTCGTGAGTTTCCGGTGCCCAGACGTTTGCCAATCGAATTCGATAGGCCGAGCAGGACGCGCAATCTCGGACCTCGATCGTGTCGCCATCAATGATGCGTGTGACTCTGATACCCATTGTCGGTGAAGTTGACGTTAGAGACCGGCCACTTGTCGAGCTCGCAGTGTTTGAGCCGGAACCTGATCTGGTGGAAAGGGTCGGCGTATTTCTTGGAGTCTTACTCGGTGGATCCAGCGCTGCCAAGCGGGTCGCGGCGTCAAACCTTGCTCTTCGATCTTCTGACGACGAGTAGGACCGTCCGACGTAGCGGACAAACTCACGGGGACTGGTTACGAGACTCTTGGGGGACAGCGTGTAGCGAAGAGTGGAGTCATGCGGCTGTTGTCGAATGGCAAGGGTCCATCCTCCGCTGTCTCCGATACAAAGCGACACTCTGGATAATGTGACTCGATTGTCTTTGCGAGGCCATCCCACGACGTCGGCGTTGGATGTCAGGTAACATTTCCCATGTTGAGGGGCGGAAACCATTGCACGCTTGATCGTGCTCCATTCGGTATGGGTGCCAAGGACTTGGATCTCGAGTGAAATCCTCGCATCCGCTTGGAGGGTTGCGACAGGCCGAACTTTCGTGAACTCGGTAGCCCTGTTGGAGTCTTCGAGATTCTTGGACGATGACGATACGGAACACCCGACGGCCATAACAGCGGCGATTGCGATGACGATGAGAGTCGCCTTCGCTGTGTAGCCATGCGGACTGTCAGTCCCATTGCGCATCGCGCGGCCTTTCGATCCTATGAGCGACATTAGACGACGTCAGTAATGCAGGCAAAAGCTGTGAACCAGTCGATTCCCGTTATCCCAGCGAACGCGGGGAGCCATACGGCGTGTGAGGTCTGTATGGATTCCCGCTTGCGCGGGAATGACGGAAAGGCGGCGCGGGAACGATGGAGGGAACATGGAGCGATTTCGCTAAGCGAGTTCCTCATAAAGGTCGCGCCATCGAGGATTCGTCTCTCGAATCAGGTCAACCTTCCAGTCTCGATTCCACTTCTTCATACGCTTCTCTTTCAGGATCGCCTCCTCCATCGTGTCGTGCGTCTCGTACCAGACAAGACGGTCGAGCCCGTGTTGTTTGGCGAATCCCTCGATGAGTTTCTGTTTGTGGTTCCGGATGCGAGTCGGGAGATCGGAGGTGACCCCGATGTAGAGGGTTCCGTGCGGTTTGTTGGTGAGGAGGTAGACGCATGGCGTCCTTCGATCGATTGGCACGTGTTTGGCCTCCTACCGATGGAGATGATGTGTGTTCCATTGCTAGGGCCGTATGGGTTCCCGCTTTCGCGGGAATGACGGCAAGTGGATGGCGTGTGCGCTTGTGGTTAGGCCCCGACGGCGACTTTGACGCTTGCAGGCAGCCTTGAGGTGAATACTTCGACGGCTTCTCGGACCATTTCTTCGAGGACTTCGGCGGCGGGTCGGAGTTCGTTGAGGAGGCCGGAGATCTGGCCGGCGGCGTTCATCAGGAGGTCTTCCCGTTCACCCTGCTTGGCGGCCTCGGCGATGTCGGCGATGAGGAGGCCCTGGAGGCCCATGGGCAGGGCCTGGGCACCGGAGTCTTCCCAGGCTTCGATTAACTCGTTGGTGATGTTACGCATGGTCTTGCCGGAGTAAAGGCGGGTGACTCGGGTGTCCTCGTCCTTAGCGGCGAGGATGCGGCGCTTGCGGAACTCGTCGAGGTTGGCTTCCTGAGTGGGGATGAAGACGGTGCCGCACCAGACGCCGACGCAGCCCATGGCGAGGGCGGCGGCGAGTCCGCGGCCGTCGCCGATGCCTCCGGCGGCGATCACGGGTTTGGGGGCGACGGCGTCGAGCACCTGCGGGAGCAGGGCCATGGTGCCGATGCGGCCGGTGTGGCCGCCGGCCTCGTGACCCTGGGCGACGACGATGTCGGCGTTGCCTTCGTGGACGCGGCGGGCGTTCTTCACGTTGCCGACCAGCGAGATGACTTTGCCGTTGGCCTCGTGGACCTGGTCGACGAATGGGGCGGGATTGCCCAGGCCTGTTGCCAGGACGGGCACCTGCATGCCGGTGATCGTGTCGACCTGATCCTGGGGCGTGAAGCGCGGCGTGCGCACATCGGCGCGGGGCGCCTGAACGTCGGGCAGATCGAGGTTGGCGCGAATCTCGCCGATGACTTCCTTGTGTTCGCCGGGCAGCAGGTCGCGCGGATCCTTCGGCCGTTCGCGTCCGCTGGGGCGCCGAGCAACGTTGGAGGGGACGAGGATGTCGACGCCGAAGGGGCGATCGGTGAGGTCCTGGATGCGGCGGATCTGGGCTTCGAGGCGGTCGGGTGGGAATCCGGCCGCTCCGAGGACGCCGAGTCCGCCGGCGTTGGAGATCGCGGCGACCAGCTCGGGTCCGGCGACGCCGCCCTGTCCGCCACCGACGGTCGGACCCATGCCGGCGAGGGCGATGGGGTATTCGATGTCGAGCAGGTCGCACATGTCGGTGTGGAGGATGGGTCGCGTCATGGTTCACCAGCGATTCGCGGTCATGGGAGGAGTGTCGTCTGCATTGTTCCTGTAACCGCGCACGCGGTCAATCGCGCATTGTGCGCAGTGCTCGGGGGTAAGATGAGCGCATGCTGATTCGGGCGACGCTGGGACTGGCGGTGGCGCTGGCGTTGCGAATCTGGTCGCGTCTGCGCAAGCCGCTGATCATCGCGGTCGGCAGCGTCATTCTGGTCATACTGTTGATCGTTGTGCTGCAATCCGGGCTTGGCGTGGACAGCGACGACACGATCACCGACAGTCATCGACCGGAAATTGTGGGCGGCGGCGAATAGGACGTCCGCTGCGAGTGAGGGGAATTGCTAGCGTCATGTCGAGACCGAGCGAAGCGCTGATGAACGAAGCCGGGGAATGGATCGCCGAGCAGTTGTCCGAGGAAGGCCTGATGGTGACCAGCGGCTTCGTCGACCTGGTGCTGGATATGGAGTGGACGGCGATCGAGGAGGGTGTCGATCCGGACGAGCGCGGCCTGGTCGTCGATGCGGTGATGCAGAAGATGCTCGAGGAGAACGTGCACGTCGGTCCGCCGCCGGACACGCTTTCGACGGACGGGATCGACACATCGCAGATTCGGCCGGTGCCCCGGGGCTTCGTCGAGCAGGTGCTGAGCTGGGAGGACGATTTCCTCGGGTTCGCCGGGGTTCGACGATCGGAAGTGGCAGGGTGAGTTGATGTTTGGTCAGCGTCACACCGTCACGATTGAGCCTTCAGGGCTCACGGTGGAAGTGCCGGACGGTGAGCGGCTGATGCAGGCGGCGCGCGATGCCGGTTTCTGGTGGCCCAACCAATGCAACATGGAGTGTCGCTGCACCGGATGTTTCGTGACCGTAGTGTCGGGGACGGAGCACCTGTCGGAGATGGGACGGGCGGAGGAGGAGGCGCTGCTCAACCAGCGCGGTCGACGGGCGCTTGAGGATCCGGTTCGCCTGGCTTGTCAACTTGGCGTGTACGGCGATGTGACGGTTCGCAAGACCGGTGTTCGCTCGGGCTAGCCGGTAGCAGGAGGCTGCGCCATGCAGGGCATCCACGGGATCGATCTGGCGAGACTGGAGGCGTTCGTCGAGGTCGCGGCGGCGCGTTCTTTTTCGCGGGCGGCCGAGCGCCTGAATCTGACCCAGCCGACTGTGTCGGCGCGGATCGCGCAGATGGAGGCGCAGCTGGGCGTCAGCCTGTTTGAGCGGCTGGGCCGCCGTGTGCGCCTGACCGATGCGGGGCGGGCTCTGCTACCGCACGCGCAGAGAACGTTGCAGGCGGCTCGGGACGCGGCTGAGGCGGTTCATGCGCTGCGGGCCGGGGGCGGGGGCAGTCTGGTGATCGGCACAGCGCCGACGGTCGGGACCTACGTGTTGCCCGGACTCCTTCAGCGCTATGCAGCGGCGCAGCCGAATGTGGAGATCTCGATCCGCACGGGACGCAGCCAGGAGGTCTCGCAGATGGTGCTGGATGACGAGGTCCAGATTGGCTTCGAGCGCGAGCTGGGCCACGCCGAGATCGAGTCGATCCCGCTGTATGAAGACGACATCGTCCTGCTGGCCAGCCGGAATCATCCGCTGGCCGTGCACGGGTTGGCGACTCCCACCGAGATCGCCGATGAGGCGGTGATCTTCTTCGACACGGGCAGCAGCTACCACTCGATCAGCCAGGCCGTGTTCCATAACTCCGGCGTGGCGCCGAGACACTCGATCGATGTCGACAGCCTGGAGATGGCCAAGCGCCTGGTGTTGCGCGGCCTGGGACTCGCGTTCCTGCCCAAGGTTGCGGTCGAGGAAGAGCTGAAGCGCGGCGAGCTGGCGCCGATCGATATTGAATCGGCGATGCCGATCCGACGCAGCATCGCCGTGATCCGGCGCCGCCGGCGGTCGCTGAGCGACGCGGCGCTGTCGTTCCTGAGCCTGGTTGGGCATGTGTTTGGAGTCGAAGTGGTGCCGGAGATCCGGCAGACGCGTCGGGGCCTCAGCAGACGGCTGTCGGCCGCTCCTTAGGCGGGTTCGCCGGGCACGGCCGGTAGATCCGCATCGTCTCGCAGGGCTTTGAGGATGTCGACGTCGGCTTTGCCGGGGCCGCCGCCTTCGTAGCCTGGGACTTCGAGCAGCCAGGCGGCCTTGCGCAGGAGTCGATTCCTGACCATTCGGCGGAAGGCTTTGATGCCGATGGTTCCCTGGCCGATGTTCTCGTGGCGGTCCTTGCCCGAGCCGAGTTCGGTCTTGGAGTCGTTTGCGTGGATCGCGGTGAGTTTGTCGGCGCCGATTTCGCGCTGGAACTCGTCGACGGTGTCTTTCAGGCCGGCAATCGTGGCGACGTTGTATCCGGCGGCGTGGGCGTGACAGGTGTCGAGGCAGATTTGCACTCGCAGATTGTCGACCGCGTTCATGATCGCCGACAACTCGGCAAAGGTTGAGCCGACCGAGCGGCCCGCTCCGGCGTTGTTTTCGAGCAGCAAGAGTGCGTCATCGGGAGTGCGGTCGAGGGCCTCAGACATTCCGGCAGCGATTCGCGGCAGCGCGTGGTCGAAGCCTGAGCCCATGTGCGAACCAACGTGAAAGATCACGCCGTCTGCGCCGATTCGGGAAGCCAGATCAAGTTCGGCAGTGAGGGTGTCGATCGACTTGCGCAGAAGCTCGTCGTCGGGTGAGGCGAGATTGATGAGGTAGACGGCGTGGATGAAGGATGACTTGAGCCTGGCCTGTTTGAACTTGGTGCGGTACGACTCGGTGTCTTCATCGGGGTGGTGCTTGCGCCGCCACATCTGAGGTGCGGCGCCGAAGATCTGGAACGACTCGGCGCCTACCTCGACTGCCCGCTCGACCGCCTTGTCGATCCGACCGGCGGAGGAGACGTGGGCGCCGAGGCTGGGAGTCCGCGCCATGGTTAGAGTCCGACGGTTCGGGCGGCTCGCTCGGCTGCCCGGCGGAGCGGTTTGGCCCAGGCCGCGTCGAGGACTGCCTGGCGCAGGGCCGCTTCGTCTACCGGTCCGTTGAGCTGGACGGTGGCGGTGGCGCTCTCCAGGTCGCAGGAGGCGGACTCGACGCCGTCCAGTCGACTCAGCGACGCGGTGACTCGGTTGGCGCAGACGCCGCAAAACAGACCGTCGATTTGCAGGGTGGCGCCGTCGGAATCCATGGCGGTCACGCTGGAATCGGGCGCTCTCAACATTCTGCGTGGTTTGATCCAGGGCATGTCGACAGCCTACCGATTCTGCCAGTCGAGGTAGCGCCGGACCGCTCGAGCGCATGACTCGATGCTCTGGTAGCAAGCGATCCCGCGGTCGTTGAGTCGATGTTGCAGGTCGAGGCCTCGCTCGAAGCCGACGTTGGTGCGCGGTTGACGAATCACCACGGCCAGCGGCTTGCTGAGCCTGGGCGTGATGGCCGCGAGGTCGTCCGCCATCTGCCGGGCGTGGTTGTCCCGGCGCGAACTCGGTCCGCCGCCGTCAGCGCCGGTGTGGACCATCAGCCAGTCGATACCCGGATCGTTCGCCACGGCTGAGAGGGCAGTTTCCATATTGTCGCCCTCGAGCATGAATCCGGCATCGAGAGGATTGCGGATCGAAGTGCCGGCGACGGGCGTGAACTCGCGCAGCACCTTCTGGGTCTGCTCGGCGAACCAAGGGACGGGGATGCCGTTGCGGTCACAGATGTCTGCGGCCAGCACCGAGACGCCGCCACCGCCACCGAGGACGGCGCAACGCGGGCCGCTGACGGTCGGCATTCGCTCGATGGTGACGGCGAGGTCGAGCAGTTCCTCGACGCTCTGGGCGGGGATGAAGCCCGCCTGACGCTGAACCGCGTTCCAGATCTGCGCCGAGCCGGCCAACGAGCCGGTGTGCGACGAAGCCGCGCGGGAGCCGGCCTCGGTCAGGCCTCCCTTGAGCACGACGAGGGGCTTGCGGGCGCGCGACATCTCGCGGGCGACTCGCAGGAAGTTCCGGCCGTTGCGGATGCCCTCGAGGTAGGCCAGGACGATGTGGGTGTCTGGGTCGTGGGCGAGAAACTCGAGGAAATCGGCTTCGTTCAGGTCGGAGGCGTTGCCGAAGGAGGCGACATTGGAGAAGTTGATTCCGCGCCGCACGCCCTCGCCGACCACCTCGGACGCGTTCATGCCGGACTGGGAGAGCATGCCGACGTGGCCGGGCGTTGTGGAACCATCGTCCATCCAGGAGACGCCGCCTCGGGTGGAGTGAATGCCCATGCAGTTGGGCCCGATCAGGCGAATGCCGGCCTCGGCGAGCCTGCGCAGCACCTCGGTTTCCAGGTCTGCGCGCTCGGAGCTGCCGGTTTCTCCGAATCCTGCGGTAAACAGGTGAATGACCCTGACGTCCTTGGCTACGGCGTCGTCGATCAGGTCGAGGATCGCTGAGGCGGGCACCGCCGAAATCAGCGACTCGACCGGGCCGGGCACGTCGGCCAGCGAGCGGTAGAGCGGTGTTCCGTCCGATAGCTCGCCGCCGCGAGGGTTGAGGCAGTAGACATTGGGGACTCGGTCCAGATTGCGGATTCCGCGCAGGAACATCTGCCCGCCGCCCCAGCCGGTCGTGCGCGGCGAGACGCCGGCGATGGCAATCGATTGTGGCGCGAATGCGGTCCGCAGCGCTGCCTGCGTGTCGGCGCGAGGGCCGGAATCTGAAGGAACAAAGGTCATATCGGGCCTTCCCAGTAGGCGCGGGAGTAGCGTATCAAGCGAGGCTGCCATGACTGAAATCGCGGTTCCGTCCAGCCTGGGGCCCATCGATGCGAGGTGGCATTCGCCGCTCAATGCGGCACCGCGTGGGGCGATCCTATGTGTCGGCGGGTTTGATGGCGGCTTCGACGGTCCCGCCGAGAGCATCTACCGCGATCTGGCCGAGGAGTTTCCGAAGCACGGCGTCGGTGTGCTGCGGCTCGACTTTCGGGTCAAGATGTCGCCCGGTCCGATCGACGACGGGACCTTCGATGTCCTGGCCGGGGTTGACTGGCTGGTTGAGCAGGGCATCGAACGCGTTGCGCTGATCGGTCACTCATACGGCGGGGCGATCGTTGTCAGGGCCGCATTCCGGTCCGAGGCTGTGGCAGGAACATGTGCGCTGTCGACTCAGACGATGGGAATCGAGCCCGGCGAGGTGGGCGCGCTGGCGCCTCGACCGCTGCTGCTGATCCACGGCGGTGCGGACTGGCGGCTGCCGCCTCGGCTGTCGGAGTGGGTGTACTCGATCGCCGGCGAGGGGCGAGAGTTGCAGATCATGGATGGGGCGACGCATTCTCTACGGCAGCGTCGGGACGATCTGTGGGTGTTGCTGCTGGACTGGGTTGACCGGGTGTTGCCTGTTCGGGAGTGAGCGATCAGATCGGTGGCTTTTGCCAGCCGCCGAGGTCGTTCTCAAGGGCTGCGGCCAGAGCCAGGGTGACGTCCTCGCGCCAGGGGTGGGCGAGGATCTGGATCCCGATGGGGAGGCCGTCGGCGGACTCGCCGCAGCGCAACGCGGTTCCTGGCCAACCGGCGATGTTGTAGGGGCCCGTGTAGAACATGGTGCGCAGCTCTTCGCTGTAGGTCTGCCCGTGTTCGGGCGCCGGTCGCGCGGCAACCGGAGCGACGATCGCGTCGTAGGGCTGGATGAACTGGAGCATCTCGCTGCGGAAGCGGTCCTGGTATTCGAGCGATTCGGTGAAGACATCGGTTTGGGTCGGTTCGATCCGGTCGAAGCCCTTCTTGAGGAACTCAGATTCCTCGGTGGTGCCCCACTTGTCCAGCATGCGCTTGACCCAGCCGCGCCCGTCGCCGCCTCCGACCCGGGGCCACATGTCGACGTATTCGGCCAACGGGGGCGGTGTGTCATGCTCGACCGATCTGACACGTTCGGCCAGGGCCGTCACGGCGGCGTCGAGGACGGCGCGGGTGTTGTCGTCGGCTTCGAGATAGCCGTCGACATCGCAGTACCAGGCGATGTTCAGACTGCTCAGATCTACATCGGCCGGGTCGCGCAGCGGCACCGGATGGATGAAGGGGTCGACGCTGTCGGGGCCGGAGATGATCGGCAGCGAGAGGGCGAGATCTTCGACGTAGCGGCACATGGGGCCGATCGTGGTCCAGGCGTCGAGCGCGCCCATGCCCCAAGGCACGATGTGTCCAGTGCGAGGGACACGGCCGGCCGTTGGTTTGATCCCGCAGATACCGCTGAAGTGCGAGGGCAGGCGGATGCTGCCGCCGGTGTCGCTGCCAAGGTCGAGGGGCGATCCGCCAGCCGACACGATCGCGGCCGCGCCGCCGCTGGAGCCGCCGGGGGTGCGATCGGGATTGAACGGGTTTCTGGTCTGGCCGTAGATCAGGTTGTCGGTTTCGCCCGAGAGCGTCAGCTCGGGGGTGTTGGTTTTGCCCATGAGGATGGCTCCGGCGGCGCGCAGCCTGGCGGCAACCGTCGAGTCCTGATCGGGGATGAAGTCCTTGCGGCCCAGGGTTCCGCCGGTCGTGATCACGCCCTCTGTGTCGTGCGAGTCCTTGAGCGTGATTGGCGCGCCGTGCAGGGGGCCGAGCTCATCGCCTCGGGCGACGGCGGCGTCAGCCTCGGCGGCTTCCTCGCGGGCGCGATCGGCGCAGAGCTGGACGACGGCGTTCAGGGTCGGATTGACCTCGTCGATTCGGGCGAGGTGCGCCTCGAGCACTTCGGATGCAGAGACCTCGCGCTCGCGGATTGCGCGGGTGATTTCGGTGAGGGAAGAGAACGTGTCGACCATCGGGCGCCTCCGGACGATTGCCGCGAGACGTCGGTGGCGCGTCAGCGGCCCTGGAACTGGGCGGGACGCTTTTCGGCGAAGGCGGTGGTACCTTCTCGGGCGTCCTCGGTGACCATGATTTCAGAGTAGAGCTGAGATTCCAACGTCATGCCTTCGGCGAAGCCCGATTGCAGCAGGACGCCCTCGTAGGCGGCGCGCTTGGAGGCTCGCACGGCAAGGGGCGCGTTGGAGGCAATCTCCTCGGCCCACTCCAAGGCGGTCGGGAGCAACTCGTCGGGCGTCGTGACGGCGTTGGCCAGACCGATCCGGTGCGCCTCGTGGGCATCGAGGTGGTTGGCTCGAAGGAGCAGTTCCAGTGCTTTGCCGAAGGGGACATAGCGCGCCAGACGCTGAACCTGACCACCGCCGGGCAGCAGACCTCGCTTGGGCGCCATGGAGCCGATTCGCGCCGTGTCGCTCATGATTCGCAGGTCACAGGACAGCGCGAGGGCGAATCCGCCAGCCAGACACCAGCCGTTGATCGCGGCGATCACGGGCTTCCAGGTCTTGTCGGGACCCCAGCTTGAGAGTCCGGCAGCGTTGGAAGAGTCGGTTTGGCTTCTGGCTGCCGAAGAGGCGGCGCGGTTGATTTCGTCGTCGTGTGCGTCGGGACGGACGAGGTCTCGGCCGGCGCAGAATGCTCGGCCGGCGCCCGTGATGATGGCGACGTGGAGGTTGTCATCGGCGTCGAACTCGGACCAGAACTCGTCGAGCTGCCGAGACATCTCGGGGTTGATGGCGTTCATCCGCTCGGGCCGGTCGAGGGTGACCGTGGCGATCCTGCCGTCAGTGTCGATGCGAACGGTCATGGGCCGCTATCCGCCGGCCACGGCCGGGACGATGGAGACTTCGTCGCCCTGACTGAGCGCCGTATGCAGCCCGTCGAGAAAGCGGACATCCTCGCCGTTGACGAAGAGGTTGACGAAGCGGCGGATCTCTCCGTCTTCGTCGACGATCCGGTCGCCGATTCCCGGGAACTGGCGCTCGAGGTCGAGCACGAGGTGTTGCAGAGTTTCGCCAGCGGCTTCAACGACATCGCGATCGGACGTCAGAGAGCGCAACGGAGTTGGAATGCGCACGGAAACGCTCATCAACGGAGCTCGATTCACTCAGGTGTTGGCTTGACTGCCTAGAGCGTAGCGCGGGTCTCGCCGGCCGTCTGCGCGGACGGTTGCAGTTCGGGCGACCCTGCAGTCCGTCGGGACCGAACGGTCACTCGTCGGGCTGGTCCGGCTCCCAGAGAACGCGGCAGGCGCCGCACACGAGGGCGGAGATCACTTCGCGGCCTCCGTCTTCCTCCATGTCGAGCGTTTCATATTCGATCTCCGCCTCGGCGCCGCAGTCGGGGCAGAGCGGGCGCAGGACGTAGTCGAAGTCGCCCGATGTCACGGAGCTGCGATGGACCAGCGTGTCGATATCGACCCACTCATCGAACGGCACCGGCCGCACCGCGAAGCTCGCAAGGTCGGCGGAGAGATCGGTGGACATGCCAGCGCCGGGTGGGTCGCCGGGCGTCCGGCCACCGCTACTTGTACTCATCAACGCAGTCTAGGACCACACTGACAGTTAGCGCCGGTACATGGAACGGACAGCGGAGTCGGCGTCGTCCTCGCTCCAGGCCTGGCGAGTACCACCACGCCGACCGGTAAAGATGTCGGAGTTGTTGATCCGTTTGTCTTCGGGAATTGAATTGTAGAACTCGCGTCGCGAGTTACAACGTCCGCAGTATCCGACGGAAGACGCGCCGTCAGGCGAATCTATCAGCCAGTTGTGCGCACAGTTCTGCGAAACGGCGGGACCCTGGGCTACGGCTGTAACCATTTCAAATCTCCGTGGAGATCGGCCCGCCGCCTAGCGTCCTGTCCGCGGATTGTACTTTACGTAGTACTTGCGGATGCGATTATGGTGACGTTTCTGGTTTAATTTGTCAACGCTGTATAAACGTTCTCGTTATGACAACTTGGTGGACAATTGTACTAAATGTTCGTTCGATGTTGACTTATTGTTAAGGTGTGTATGCGATTAACTTATATCTCCTGAAGCGCCCATTGTTTTGATGAATTCCAGCGACCCCTCGGGATGGGCATGGAAGTCTCTGGGAGCGTCGATGATGTGCCGCACGACGCCGTCGGCGTCGATGACGTAGGTCATCCGCGCGGTGATGCCTCGTTCCTCGTTGAGGATGCCCCAGGCCTTGCCGGTCCTGCCCCAGGGGAAATCGCCAAGCAACGGGAACTCGAGCCCCAGTTCGATGGCGTAGGCGCCGTTGGCGAAGGGAGAGTCGACGGAAATGCCCAGCACCTGGGCGCCCGCTTCCTGGAACTCGTTGTGCAGTTCCTGGAAACGGCTGAGTTCGTTGGTTCAACCGCCGGTGAAGGCGAGCACGTACCAGGCGACGACGACCGTCTGTCCGCGATAGTCGGAGAGGGTGTGTTCCTTGCGATCGCCGTCCATCAGGGTGAAATCGGGCGCGACCTGTCCAACTTCAATTGCCATGGGATCGCTCCTGCCATTCCGCCGGTCACTCTCGTGAGCTTGCGTCGCTGTCTATCCACATCCTAGTCGCTGGGTATACTTCGCCCATGGCGAACGGTGCCGAGTACGACCTGGGCGCGGCGGAGGTGTTGGAAGCGGAAGCGATCGGCCCGCCCGGTCAGCGACGCTTTCGACTGCGGGTGACCGCGGGCCAGACCACGGCCTCGATCTGGTGCGAGAAGACCCAGGTCAGCGCGCTCGCCGAAGCGATTCAACAGGTCCTGGCGCGGCATCGACGTTCCAATGACGGCCGTCGGCCCACCTCGCGTCCGTTGGAGCCGTTTCCCGATCGGGCGACCCACGATTTCCTGGCCGGGCGGATCGCGCTCGGTTATGACGAGGACGCCGACGCGATCACGTTGTTCGCCACCGACATCGAGCAGGAAGGACCGAACGCCACGCCGACGCTGCGGGTCGATCTTGACCGTCAGGCGGCTCGCCTGTTCACCGTGCAGGCGGAGGAGACCGTCGCCGGCGGGCGTCCGAGCTGTCCGCTGTGCAAGCAACCGATCGAGGGGTCGGAGCACCTCTGTCCTCGAACCAATGGTCACGCCGAGGACGCCCTCGCCGAAATCGGGCCGCCCGAGTTCTAGGCCCGGAGGCGCCCATTGTCCGTCTATGAGGGTGCATCGTCGAGAGACTGGCTGACTGCGCGGTCGGCGCCCCAACATACGGGGTTGCTGCGCACGGTGGCGCGCGTCGCGTCGGGAATCCCGCCCCGCCGCCCGCCGCTCTGGAGCCTGCAGTACGTCTTTTCGCTGGTCGGCACGGCGTCCTTTTTCGCCTGCTTCTTCTATCTGACGACGACCCTGCCGCGCGAGATGACGGACCAGGGGTTCAGCCTGCTCGAGGTTGGTCTCGTGGTCGGCGGTTATGCGGCGATCCCGATCTTCCTGCGCCCGTTCGTCGGGCGTTGGAGCGACGGCGGACATCGCATCCTGCAGATGCGAATCGCTCTGCTGGCGTTCATCGGGTCGTTCGTCTTGATGATCTTCACGGACAACCTCTGGGCGTTGTTTGGGCTGCGCTGCGTTCAGGGGGTTGGAATGGCTGCTTATCCGACTTCGGCCGGCTCGCTGGTGGCCGAGATCGTCCCGCCGATGCGCCGCGGCGAAGGACTTGGATTTTTCGGCCTCTCCACGAGTTTCGCTCAAACCGCTTCACCCGTCGCCGGAGGCGCGATTGCGGCGGTCGGCGGCTTCGAGGGCGTGTTGATTCTGGGAGCGATCACCGCCGGAGTGTCGCTGCTCGTGACGGTGCTCCAACGCGAGCCGCCGGGGCACGACACTCCGCCGCCGCCGGTTTCGATCAAGGCACTGATCCCTGCGCGAGCCGTGTTCCCGATGGTCGTGTTCCTGAGCGTGACGCTGGGATTCTCGGTCGCGGCCGCTTTCCTGGAACCCCTGGCCGATCAGCCGCACCGAGATCTCGGTTTCGTCCCGTTGTTTTTCATGTTCTCGGGCGTGGGCGCCATGCTCTCACGGCCGCTGGCCGGGCGAGTCTCCGATCGGGTTGGCCGGGTCCCGGTGATCATCCCTGGTCTGATCGCGACCTGCGCGGGGATGGCGTTGGTGGCGCAATCAGAGACAGCGGCGATGCTCTGGCTCGCGGGCATCCTGACGGGGATCGGCATGGGCGGCGCCCATACCGGTTTGCTGGCGCTGGCGGTCGATCGGGTCTCGTCGAGGCAGCGAGGCGGGGCGACCGCCACCTTCCAACTGGCCTGGGATGTGGGCGGCTTTGCATCCTTCCTGATCGGAGTTGTCGGCGCGTTCTTCAGCGTGGAGATGATCTTCTGGGTCGCGGCGCTGGGCGCTCTGGTCGCCCTAGGCGCGCTGTTGCTGGGCCGGGTGATGGGCTGGACGCGCACGGCCCCGCCAGGGCTTGAGCCGCTCGGAGCGGGAGCGGCCGCGGGGGGCGGGTGATGCTTCGTGTCGCACTGGTCGCAACCCTCTGAACAGCCCTCTGATCGATACGAGCTACGCGAACTCGCTCGCGAAACGGCGCCGTCGAGCGCGCTGAGTCGGCGCTGGTACGGTGTCGCTTTTGCGCTTGGGCTCGTGTTAGTCGCGGTACTCGGCTTCTCGACAGACCTGTTCGATTCCGGTCCCACCGATCTGGACGTCAGCACGGCCTATCGGGACGGCTTTGAGCAGGGGCGCTCATCGGCCGAGGCGGCCTGGGAGGATCAGTTGGAGGAGATCTGGTGGGAGCACTATGCGCGCGGGCAAGCCGAGGGATCGTCGCTGGCACCGGCGATCGCCGAGGCGGTGCGTGACGGGTTCAGCTGGGAGGGCGGCTTTGAGGCGGGCCTGCGCTCACCGGACATCGATGTCGAGCGCAGCTTCCTGGATGGGTGGAGCGCGGGGTTCGTGCGCGGCTGGGCCCAGGTCGCTGGAGTGTATGCAAACGGTCTGCCCGACCCGAACTTTGCCAACCGGAGGTTCGGGGACGAGCAAGTGCAGAACACTGAAGCAGGAGGCGATCCTTGAAGAGCAGGTTCACACTCTCACTGGTCCTGTCGTTCGCCGGGGGCGTATTGCTGATGGCGGGCGTTGGGGGTGGTCTGCGTATCTTCGACCGCGGCCCGACGGACATCGACGTCAGTGAGGCCCGCGAGCGCGGCGTCGAAGAGGCGACGGCAGAGGTCGACGCCCGCATGCAGGCGGTCGCCGAGGAGCGCGGCGAAGCCGGGTACCAGCGCGGTCGGGAAGCGGTGGAATGGCTCTCGCTGGATCGGTTGCCGAATCCCGATAGCTGGTTTGCCGGCGTGGTGGCCGGCAGGAAACAGCTCGAACAACTGGCGGAGGAAGCCTTCCGCAGCGGGTTCGAAAGCGGTCAACGTCAGGGCCGAGATGAAGCGCTCGGCTTTGTCCGGACCACCGACTCCGGACCCGGACATTCCGATGATCCGGAAGAGCAATGACTTCGGCCGCGTCCCTTTGTGGGGTCAGCCGTCCGGCGTGCGCTGACCCCACTGGTTCCAGTGGATGATCTCGTCGAGCGGGACGCGCGCGGCCGGCTTGAACGCGTCGCCGGTGAAGTAGGCCATTGGCAGCAGCACTGCCTGGGTGACGTCCGCGGGGATTCCGAGCAGTTCCTGGGAGAGTGCCTCGTCGCGTAGATGGAGGGTCGTCCAAGCCATGCCAATCCCGCGCGAGCGAGCGGCCAGCATGAACGACCAGGCGCCGGGGATGACTGAGCCGTAAGTGGCGGCCTGCGCCATCTGACCGGCGTCTTCGACGCGGCCGGTGATGCAGGCGATCAACAGCGCGGGGCAGCGGTGCATTTCGTTGGCGAGGTAGGTAGCCGACCTGGTTACGCCTTCCGCGGCCGTGGCGCGAGGGTCGCCCTCCGGCCAGCGCGGCCCTTCTTCGGCCCGAGCCTGGGTCAGCTCCTCGAAGCTATCGCGGTAGATGCCGGCGATGCCGGCGATCTTCTCAGGATCAGTCACCACCACCCACTGCCACTGCTGGGAGTTCGAGGCTGTCGGCGCCTGGAGGGCGATCTCCAGACATTCCCTAATCACCTCGGGCTCGATCGGCCGATCAAAGTCCAGGCGCAAACGCACCGAGCGTGTGGTGGTGAGGATGTAGTCGGATTCGTAGCGGCTCATCTGGTTGTTCCTTCTCGTTGAACGGAATGTGCTCAGGATTTCAGCTGGCTCGTGCGGCGGATTTCAATGCGCTCGGGCAGCGTTTTGCCGTAGCGGCGGACGAGCCCCGCCATCACGTTGCCCGGTCCCAGTGTCAAGTATCGGCGGACGCCGCGTGCGTAGAGGGTCTTGAGCACCGATTGCCACTCCACTGGTCGTACGTACTGCGCTCGCAGTTCCTCGCGCAGCCCTTTGGGCGTCTCGATGGCCTGACCGGCGCGGTTGCCGACAATCGGGGTGAACTCATCGGCGATGGACAGTTCCTCGATGATCCGGCGATTGAGCGAGTCGGAGCGCTCGAACGACGGCGTGTGAAAGGCACCGGCCACGCGTAACTCCACGGGCTGGCCGCCATGGTCCGGCGCGATCTCGACGGCGCGTGTCAGAGAGTCCTGGGCACCGCCGAGAACCGTCTGATCGGGTGCGTTGTGATTGGCCAACGACGCGCCCGTCCGGGCGGCGATCGACTCAGCTGCGTCACGTCCGGCGCCGACCAGGGCCAGCAGTCCTCCGGGACGCTTCAGGCAGTCCTGATCCATGTTCCTCCCGCATTGCCAGGCAAAGCGCAGGGCCGACTCGAGCTCGACGGCGCCGGACAGCGTCATGGCCGAGTTCATGCCGCTGGAATGTCCCGTCACATAGCTGAGCGGTCCGATTCGCGGAGCGATCGCGGCGTATTCGGTCACCGCCCAGGCGATGAGGTACGGCTGCAACAGCGACGGTTGCCGGAGCGCGAGCTCATCGGCGGGATCCATGCTCAACCCGAGTTGCCAGAGATCGCAGCCGACGATGTCCGAGGCGAGCCCAAATGCCTGGCGTCCGCCGGGTGAGAGTTGATCGAAAGAGACCGCGAGATCGGTGACGCCGCCCGCGCGCTGTGCGCCCTGTCCCGGACAGATCAGGACGGTAGCCGGTGACTGGTTCACCAATTCAGCGTACGCGCACACGGCGAACGGAGCGTGATCCGGTCCGCCGTCTGAACGAGGGAATTCTGATTTGGATCGGGGCCTACTTGTGGTGGTCCGGTCCCATGTCGGTCAGTTCGATGATGTTGCCGTCCGGGTCCTTGCAGAACGCCGCCCAGATACCGTCGTTGTCGCGCTGATTCGGCTCGACCATGACCGTGACGCCGTCCGATCGCAGGCGCTCGACCTCGGAGTGGAAATCGTCGGTCGGGATGTAGAGCGCGAAGTGCGGGCCGATGCCCTCGACGCTCTGGTCCATCTCGCGTTCCATGAGGTGCAGCTGCAGCGAGCCGACTTCGTACCAGGCGCCGGGGAATCCGAAGTCGGGCCGATCGATCTCTCCGAGCCCGAGTTGTTCGCCGTAGAAGTGCTTCGACGCATCAACGTTGGAGACGCAGATCGCGACGTGGCTGTATCCGGCAACGGCTGGCATGGCGGCCTCCCTGCATGGGTGCTGATACTCCTCGTACCAGACTGATCACTGTAATTTGAGTGCGATGATACAGATCATGGACGGCACTGGCAGGATGCGGTGACGTCGGAGGATGGAGGCCGGGGCTGATGTCGGAACTTCGATGGGAACCGCCTCCGAGTGGAGGGGACGGCGATCCGGGTCGCCGGGCAGTCGTGCCCGAGCGTCCGAGCGGATCCGACGGCCCCAGCCGCTGGTCGATCACTCTGCTGATCTTCGTGATGATCGCCGCGGCGTTCGCGCTCGGTATTGGCGTGATGCGGGTGATCGACGCGAGCGACGACTATGGACGCGTCCTGCGCAGCTCTCGCGACGGCGGTTCTCCTGCGGCGATCCCCGTTGCCGTTGAGCCCTCCGACGACGGGGATCAGCAGGCTGAGTCAGTTGATAGCGGCGGCCGCGCCTCACGTTTCGCGATTCTCGACGAGATCATCGAAGTGCTCGATGAGGACTTCGTCGATCCGGCGAAGTTCGAATCGCTCGACGCGCGCGAGGCGGCGATCAACGGGATCATCGACGCGCTGGAGGATCCTCACACGGTGTTCATCGACGCGGAGCGATACCGGCTTGCCAGCGAGGACATCGGCGGCTCATTCGAGGGCATCGGCGCGACCGTGAATCAGGTCGACGGCGCGATCGTGATCGTGCGGCCATTCCGGAACTCCCCGGCGCAGCAGTCCGGGATCCGGGCGGGCGACGTGATTCTCGAGGTGGACGGCGAATCGACCGAGGGCTGGAGTCTGGAACAGGCGGTGGCCGTGATTCGCGGTCCGAAAGGAACCGATGTCGAGCTGCTCGTGCGCCACGCCGACGGGGAAGAGGAACTGATCGTGGTCACTCGCGACCGGATCGTCGTGCCCAGCGTGGAGTCGCTGCCGATCACGGATCGCTCCGGACAACCTGTCGCGGACATCGGCTACATCCTGATCACTCAGTTCACCGAGGCGACCCGCGGTGAACTGCTGGAGCTGCTCGACGGGGCGCGCAACGCCGGCCTGACCCAGTTGATCATCGACGTGCGCGGCAACCCCGGCGGACTGCTCAACGCAACGGTAGAAACCACGGGCGAGTTCATCGACGAAGGCGTGATTTTGCGTCAGATCGACCGCAACGGCGACGAGGAGATCTTCAACGATGAGCCGGGCGGCGCTGGTGTCGACCTCGAACTGGTCGTGTTGATCAACGAGCACAGTGCCTCCGGCTCCGAAGTCATGGCCGCAGCCTTGCGCGACCACGGGCGAGCGGTGCTGATCGGCACGACGACGACCGGCAAAGGCACGGTCAATGTCCCGCGCCGGCTGTCCGATGGCAGCGTGCTGTATGTCAGCATCGCCCGCTATCTGACGCCGGAGAACGCGCCGGTCGAGGGCGTGGGGATCGCGCCCGACATCGAGATCGCGATCCCCGATACCGGTTTCGAGGCGGGTCAGGATATCCAGCTCTTTGTGGCGATCGAGTATCTGCGCGGTCAATACGATCCGAACGCATCAAGCGGGGAGTCGACCGAGACCGAGCCGGAGAACGTCTCCGAAGACGAGGATGAGGCCGCCACGCCTTCGCAGCCAGAGGAGCAGTCCGAGGCCGAGTCTGAGGAGTAGCCTAGGCTGACCGCTCCAGCGAAAGGGATTCGCGATGACTTCGAACGTTGACGGTTGGGCCCGGCCGGAGCTGATCTGCGAGACCGACTGGCTGGCCGAGCACATCGACGACGACGATGTCGTTGTGCTCGATTGCGACCTGCTCGACGCCTATCTGCGTCTGCACATTCCCGGCGCGGTCTGGTCGCTCTCGCGCTACTGGAAGACCGACCCGCGAGACGACTCGCAGATCTACGGTATGTCGGATCCGGAGCAATGGGCGCAACTCGTTGGGCGCCTGGGGATCACGCCCGACACGACGGTCGTCGGCTATGACGGTTCGGGTTCGCTCTACGCCGCCCGAACCTGGTGGACGTTCGACCGCTTCGGCCACACCAACTTCAAGATCCTGCATGGCGGACTGGACAAGTGGTATGCGGAGGGCCGGCCGCTGTCGCGCGAGAATCTGCGACCGCGGGCGGTCGAATATCCCGTGCCTTCCGCTCCCCACGACGACTCGATCTGTCGGCTCGATGACATCCCCGGCGCGCTTGAGGATGAGAACCACGTGTTCTGGGACGTGCGATCGGACGGTGAGTGGACCGGCGCGAACAAGCGCGGCACCCAGCGCGGCGGACGGGTTCCCGGCGCGGTCCACCTGGAGTGGTTGCACACCCTCGAAGAGCCGGTTCGCACGCTGAAGCCGCCGGCCGACCTACGACGAATGCTGGCCGACCTCGGGATTACGCCCGAGACGACGGTCACGACCTATTGACAGGGAGGCATCCGTGCGGCGCACGGATACTGGCTCCTGCAACTGCTCGGCTACAACAACAGCCGCAACTATGACGCGTCCTGGCACGAGTACGGAAACGCGCTCGATCATCCGATCGAGACGCCTGACGACTGACGCCTGCGCTCGCGAGGACTCGAATCAGCCCTCCAGCACCGAGGCCAGGGCGGCCTGGACTTCGTCCAGCGGGGCGAATGCCTCGAAGCGGGCGGTGACGATGCCGTCGGCGTCGACGACGAAGGTCCACTCGCCAGTGTGCAATCCCCATTCCTCGAGGATTGGCGTCTCGATCGGCTCGGCGCCGAGTTTCACTTCGGCGGGGTTTTCGTAGAGATCGACGTGGACGTAGTTGGCCGCGTCGCCGAAGATGCCTCTCACCTCGGAGAGGACCTCAGCCTGCGGGCCGCAGAAGGCGTTGGTGCAGAATCCCGGAGAGGCGAAGACGACGACCAGCGGTTTGCCGGCTTCAACCGCGTCGGCCAGCGAGATCAGGTAGAGACCCGGATCGGGCTCGTCGCCGGTTGAGAGGTCCTCGATGTTGGCGACATCGATCAGGGTGCGGCTGTCCGATGCTGGCGCCGCATCTCCGACGGATGGGGCCGAGGTGTCGTCGGGGATGTCGATGGCGATGCCGAGGTCGTCGAATCCATCCTCGGAGGGAATGTGCAGGATCAGATTCCAGCGTCCGACCGAAGCGAAGTCGACGTAAGTGACGTGGAACCCTCTGACGCCATCGGGGAAGCGAGAGAAGCGCGCGATCGCCTCCTGGATGTCGCCGGGCGCGTCATCCGGTAACACCGTGACTCGCATCGCCGGCGTCTCGACGAGTCCGGTTGGGCCCTCGATCACCAGTGATATTCGATGGACGCCCGGTGACAGATCCGGCGTACCCAGGGCGATGGTGTAGCCATCGGCGCTGACGTAGACGGGGTAGCCCCAGTCTCTGAGCAGTTGCAGACGGGGGCTGAGATCGTCGTAGTCGGCCGCCTCGAGGATGCCGACCGACATGCCACCCTCCATGCCGCCCATACCGTCATCTTGCTGCTGCTGCATGGGCTCTTCGTCGGACTGCGTTTGAGCTTGTGTGTCGCTGTCGGCGACGGCCCGCTCTTGCGCCTGTTGTTCGTCCTGAGCGGCGCGAACCGTCCCGATGCGTCCGCTGGTGGCGGTCTCGGATCCGGATCGAGCGGCCGTTGCGCTGCCGTCCGAGGTGGCGTCGGCTGTGGTCTGGGACTGTTGCTGCTGAACCTGCTGTTGTTGTTCATCGTCGGACGAGGTCGCGCAGGCCGACAACAGCAACGCCGCAGCCAGCGCGGCGGTCAGAGCGGCCGAACGCCAGCCGGTCATTCCCAGACTCTTGTGGTTTCGTAAGTGGCGCATCATTTCCCTCACTCAATCAACCGGGATCTGAGCCGTCCGCTCCGGTTATTCGCCGCCGACGTAGGAACCGAAGGTGAAGGCGAAGAGGCGGAACTGGTCCGAGTCCGAGCTCAGTTTGAGTTCATGCTCCGACCACTCGGGCAGGAACAGCAGCCGATACAGGTCGTTCTCGGTCACGCGAATGAAGGAGCGGCCATCGGCGTCCCACTGGATGTGCGCGCCTGCCTCGTTGGGGAACAGCCAGCGGCCGTCGATCTCGACAAACACGTCATACGGCTGACCGTCGTCGGCGACGGTGAGCACGAGGTTGGCCGTGCGTCCGCGGACAATCAGCGCGACGTAGTCTTCAAGATCATCCGTTTGCCTGGCATGGACGATCGATTCTTCCTCGATTCGCCAGAGACCTTCCAGGTACCAGCGGTTGTGCTCGCGTTCTGAGGTCTCGACATCCCTGAACAGGGTGTCGATGCCGGGCGCGGAGAGGAAATAGGCGTCCTGGCCGGCGTAGGGCCTGCCGGAGTTCCGTCTCCAGCCCATGTACAGCTCGCGGGTCTGTCCGGTGGGTTGGCCCAGACGGCTGGGTTCCGGGACCTCGACACCAACGGGGACACCGGACAGGTCCCTGCCACGCGCCTCCAGCGCTTCGCGAATGACGACCTCCGTTTCGGCGTAGTCGCCTTCGCCGATGTGGTCGTAGAGGACGCCCATGGGCGAACCATCGGCGGTGGGACCGATGAGGTACTTGCGCGGCCAGAATCGGCGGGCGCCCTGGAACGTGCGGAAGCTGACGTGATCATTGTCGATCGCGACGAGGTACTCGATCCCGTGCTCGGAGATCGCACCGCGTACGTTCTCGAGCCGCTCCTCGAAGGCGAACTCCGGCGAGTGAATGCCAATGATCACGAGACCGTGGTCGCGGTACTTTTCGTCCCAGGCGGTGAGGAAGGGCAGCGTGCGGACGCAATTGATGCAGGTGTAGGTCCAGAAGTCGACCAGGACGATGTTGCCCTTGGCCAGCTCCAGCGCGATCGAGGTTTCCTCGCCGTTCAGCCAGGCGTTGATGCCGACGACGTCGGTGACGGTGGCGTTAGCGCTGATTTCTTCAGCGAGCAGACGCAGACGCTCGGCCTCGGCCGGATCGGTCTGCTCCTGGGCCTGCTGCGCCTGTTCGGCGGCGTCCGACGATGTTCGGTCCTGTTCGGATTCCTGGGCCTGCTGTTCTTCCGCGGTCGCCTGCTGCTGCTCCTGCTGAGACTGTTGGGACTCGGCTTGCGGCTGTTGATCCTGCTCGGGCTGTTCGGCGGCGTTCGGCTCCGTTCGGTCCTGTTCGGCCGGCTCGGTCGACTGATCCTGTTCGGATTGTTCGGCGGCGTTCGGTTCCGTTCGGTCCTGTTCGGCCGGATCGGTCGATTGATCCTGTTCGGACTGTTCGGCGGCGTTCGGTTCCGTTCGGTCCTGTTCGGCCGGATCGGTCGATTGATCCTGTTCGGACTGTTCGGCGGCGTTCGGTTCCGTTCGGCTCTGTTCGGCCTGCGGTTGGGGTGTTGGTTCGTCGTCCGTGGAACAGGCGACGAGGAGCGCGACGATCAAAACGAGGGCGGCGGCGAGGGTTGCGTGTTTCATTGGGGTGAGCGTATCCCGATCCAGGCTCACGGGTCAGCCGATCGGATCAGACACTGCCGTTCGCCCAGGCGGTGATCAGCGTGTGGGCAATGGCCATGGGCCCCGGCAATGAGAGCGCGCCCTCGGGCAGGCCGGGCTCGCCGAGCTGGGCGGCGGGTTGCTCCAGCGAGTGCAGGATCTCGGGGCGAGTGAACCAACGGACATCGTCCATCTCCCACTCGTCGTAGTTGATGTCAGAACTGCCGGCGTCGGCGTGACAGCCGATCATCAGGGACGAGGGGAAGGGCCAGGGCTGCGAGGAGTGATAGCGCACGTTGACCGCGTTGATCCCGGACTCTTCCGCCACCTCGCGGCGGACCGCGTCTTCAATCGACTCCCCATGATCGATGAACCCGGCGAGGGCCGAGAACATCCCGGCCGGCCAGGAGGCCTGACGACCGAGCAGGCAGCGATCACGCTCCGTATCGATTACGACGGTGATCACGACCGGGTCGGTGCGGGGAAAGTGCTCGGCCGGGCACACGGTGCACTTGCGGTAGATGCCGCCCTGCACGTGGCGGGTCGGCTCGCCGCAGACCGCGCAGTATCCGTGGCGCTGGTGCCAGTCGAGAAATGAGCGAGCCTGCGCGGCGATGCCTGCGTCGTCGGCGTCGAGCACGGGCGCGGCGGCGCGTAGATCCATGAAGGCGGCATCATCAGGCAGTTCAAACCGATCGGGCGCCGCCGCGGCGTCGATCGCGAATCGGGCGACGCCGTCATTGGTGCCGAGGAGCAGGGGCGGATACTGCTCGACGTCGGCGTCGGCCGGGAGCGGCGCCCAGGCGAGTCGCATGCCCTCGCTCTCGTGACGCATGGGGAAGGTCAGATCGCGCAGCGGCAGGAACACGGCGACGGGATCGTCGAGCTGTTCGGTCACCCAGGATTCGTCTCGCCGCCTCGCCGCCTCGCGGTCAAGCGGATTGCCGGAGAACGTGTTGCGGAACTCAGGCATATCTTTCAGCCAGTGTGCGTCTCGGCCATGTGGTCGAAGTGGATCGCGGCGGGCGAGCGTGGCAGTCCGGGCATGGTCATGATCTCGCCAGAGATGATCACAACGAATCCTGCGCCGGCCGACGGTCGCACGTCGCGGACGGTGAACTCGTGCTGCTGCGGGCGGCCGAGCAGTCCCGGGTCATCGGAGAGCGAGTACTGCGTCTTGGCGATGCAGACCGGCCAGTCCTCCTGGCCCAACCGCCGCGCACGGCGCAAGGTCAGTTCCGCACGCCGCAGGTAACTGACCGATCCGGCGCCATAGACCTCGCGGGCCACTGTCTCAATCTTGTCCTTCAGCGGCGATTCGAGATCGTAGAGACGCCGAAACGCCGGACGATCGCCAGCCAGCGCCTCTCGGACCTGGACGGCGAGATCGAGGCAGGCCTCTCCGCCGCCGCCGTAGGGGTTGGCGACGGCGGCGCGAACACCCCGGGCGCGGCAGTGGGCGAGGACGGCATCGAGCTCGGCCCGGGTATCGGACGGGAACTGGTTCACGGCCACGATTGGAATCGCGCCGTGCTGTTCAACGTTGCCGATATGAGCGTCGAGGTTCGGCAGGCCAGCCTCGAGCGCGGCCAGGTCTTCGACCTCCAGTTCGCGCGCCGGGCGTCCGCCGTGGCGCTTGATCGCCCGGGCCGTGGCGACGATCACGGCCGCTTGCGGCTCGAATCCGCCGAACCGGGAGACCACATTGAAGAACTTCTCCGCGCCCAGGTCGGAGCCGAAGCCGGCCTCGGTCACGGTGATGTCGGCACAGGCCAACGCCGCGCGCGTGGCGGTGATCGAATTGCAGCCCAGGGCGATGTTGGCGAACGGTCCGCCGTGAACGAAGGCGGGGCCGCCTTCACCCATCTGCACGAGATTGGGGCGGATCGCGTCCTTGAGCAGGACCGTCATCGCGCTGTCGACCTGTAGATCGCGGCAGGTGATCGGCTGGATCGGGGTTGCGGAGGTGTAGCCGACGATGATGTCGCCGAGCCGGCGATGCAGGTCGTCGAGGTCGCCGGCCACGGAGAGGATCGCCATCACTTCCGATGCCGGGGTGATGTCGAAGGCTTCCTCGCGCGGAATCCCGTCGGTGGTACCACCCATGCCGATCACGGCGCCGCGCAGGGCTCGGTCGTTCATGTCGAGACAGCGACGCCAGGTGATCCTTCGCGCGTCGAGTCCGAGCGCGTTGCCGTGGAAGAGCGAGTTGTCGATCGCTGCGGCGAGCAGGTTGTTCGCGGCCGTGACTGCGTGCAGATCGCCAGTGAAGTGGAGGTTGATGTCGTCGGCGGGCAGAACCTGTGATCCGCCGCCGCCGGTGCCGCCGCCCTTGATCCCGAAGACCGGGCCCATCGAGGGTTCGCGCAGCGCGACGACGGCGTTCGCGCCCGACTGTCGCAGCGCCTGGGTGAGGCCGATCGCGGTGGTGGTCTTGCCTTCGCCGGCGGTCGTGGGAGTCATTCCGGTGACCAACACCAGGTCGCCCTGCGGCTCGTCGGCCAGGCGTTGCAGGGCTTGCGGGGTCAGCTTCGCCTTGTGGCGTCCGTAGAGATCGAGATCGTCTTCACCCAGACCCAGATCGGCTGCCACATCGACGATTGGCCGCATGTCGCTCCCCCCCGCTCCGACAGGCAGAGTAGCGCAGCACTGAACCCATTCAGAGCCGGCTCAGTTCTCGACCGTGACCTTGACGTCGGTCACCTTGCGCGAGTTGACGATCAGCGCAATGTTGAAATCCCCGTCATCGGTCAGGGCCAACGGAATCGCAGCGATCCTCCAGGGCGGGTCAACATTCTCGAAGCGGAAGTCGCGCAATTCGAAGAACTCGCGCGCGCCGGCGTCGTACTCCACGCGGACAACTATATGGTCGGCGTCGACCGGCTCGTTCATCTCCAGCCGCAGCCAGAACGGCTCTTCCAGCTTGAGTGGTCGATTCAGCGGGGTCAGGATCGCCTTGTCTTCTGCCTGTTCGTCGATATGCAGCGCGGCCTCGGCCGAGCCGCCGACGCCGGAGAATATCCCGCCTTGAGACGCGTTGCAGGCGACGCCGCCGATCAGTGCCACCGAGATCGCAAGGACACCGATCAGCCACTGAGCGCGCATTGAGTCACAGGGTAGTCTGCAAACCAGTTCGTCAGGAGGCAGCACTGTGCCAGCAGATCGAGAGGTGGCGCTCTCAATCAACGGCTTGTATAAGGTCTTCGCCGACGATGGCGGCCGGGGCCTGAGTCTGGCGGTCGAGGGTCGCTCCAAGGACGAGATCCAGGAGGAGACCGGGGCGGTCGTCGGGTTGCGCGACATCAACATCGAGATCACTCGAGGCGAATTGTTCGTGGTGATGGGCCTCTCCGGCTGCGGCAAGTCGACGCTGGTGCGCTGCATCAACCGGCTGATCGAGCCATCGGTTGGCCAGGTCTGGCTGAACGGTCGCGAGATCACCGCCATGAGCGACGACGAGCTGCGGGATGCCCGGCGCCACGACCTGGCCATGGTCTTCCAGCATTTTGGTCTGATGCCGCACCGGAATGTGATCGACAATGTCGCGCTGCCGCTCGAGGTTGGCGGCGTGGCGAAGCCGGAGCGACGGGATCGCGCAGCTTCGGCACTGGAGCTGGTCGGGCTGGCGGACTGGGGCGGATCGATGCCCAACCAGCTCTCGGGCGGGATGAAACAGCGGGTCGGCCTGGCGCGCGGCCTGGCGATGGAGACGCCCGTCCTCTTGATGGACGAGCCGTTCTCCGCTCTCGATCCGGTGATCCGGCGCGACTTGCAGGACGAGTTGCTGGCCCTGCAGGAGTCGGTCCAAAAGACGATCGTGTTCATCACTCACGATCTGAACGAGGCCGTCCGCGTGGGCGACCGGATCGCGATCATGCGCGACGGCGCAGTCGTACAGCTCGGCGCGCCCAACGACGTAGTGCTCAATCCGGCCGACAGCTTTGTCCGCGAGTTCACCCAGGACGTGCGCCTGCACGGGATGGTCACGGCCGCTTCGATCATGGATACCGGCGCCGAGGCGCTGGCCGGTGTGACCGATGACCGTTATGTCGTCCAGGAGGACGCGGTGCTCGACGAGCTGGTTCCGGCTGGCCTGTCGGCGACGCAGCCGCTGCAGGTGGTGAACAGAGCGGGCGCGCTGGTCGGAGTGATTCCGCTGGAGCGGCTGGCTCGGGCGATGGTCTCGGATGAGGCGGCGGCGTCCCTGGCGGCGGAATAGGAGCACTCGACATGGTGGACCATCCGGCGGCGCGGCCCGATCTGTCTCATCGTTTTTTCTTGCAGGACATGTTCAGCCGAGGCGGTCCGGTCAGTCGCGACTCCGCCTGGGCGGTCCCGCTGATCCTCGTCGTGACCGGCGGGATGTACCTGATCGCCTACTTCCTGATCGCCGACGAGTTTCCCTTCAACGTCGGTCGCGATGTCGGCTACCGCCTCGACGTCTGGCTCGACTGGCTGAAGGACAACCTGGGGCCGCTGTTCCAAGCGATCAAGGGCGTGATCGTCTGGTTCCTGATCTCGCTCGAAGACATGATGCTGTGGTTCACCTGGCCGGCCTCGATTGCCTCGATCGCCCTGGTCTCGTGGTTGCTCGTCTCGTTTCGGATGGCGCTGTTCTCGGCCTCCTCGCTGCTGCTGCTGGCGACCTTCGGCCTGTGGGAGTCGACCGTTGAAACGATGGCGCTGATCATCGTCACGGTGACGCTCTCGATTCTGATCGCCGTCCCGCTGGGGGTCTGGGCATCGCAGAGCGACCGGCTCGACGCCGTGCTGCGGCCGATCCTGGACGCGATGCAGACGATGCCGTCGTTCGTGTACCTCGTCCCGGCGATCGCGTTCTTTTCACTGGGCAATACGCCGGCCGTGCTCGCGACCCTGATCTACGCGGTGCCGCCGGCCGTGCGCCTGACGAACCTGGGCATTCGCCAACTGCCCGAGGAAACGCTGGAGGCCGCGGAGTCGTTCGGCATGTCCCGGAGCCAGATGCTGCTCAAGGTCAAGATTCCACTCGCCATTCCGACGATCATGGCCGGCGTCAACCAGACCACCTTGATGGCGCTTTCGATGGTCGTCATCGCGTCGCTGGTTGGCGCGGGCGGGCTGGGCCTCGACGTCAATCGAGCGCTGGGGCGGATCGAGCCGGGCAACGGCTTCCTGGCCGGACTGGGGATCGTCTTCGTCGCGATCATCATCGATCGCATCACCCAGGCCTTAACCAGGAAGCAACAGGATGCGCTAGGCTCCGAATAGTCGAGCGGAGCATGCAAGGGAGCGGCGCCATCTACCAACGACTGCAGCGTGTTGCGCAATTGCCCGGTTTCACGGTCGGTTGCGTTGCGTTGCTGGCCTGGATTCTGGTCGGGTTCGCACTGGCGGATCCGGATCTGTCGCCGAAGGCGACGCTCGGAGGGGCCAAAGCGTTGTTCGTCGTGATGGCGGTGTTGTTGACGTTGTTGATGCTCTATCGAGTCCGTCTCTACCGGAGTCGAGACTAGCGGGTTTGCTGCACGGCAGCCTCGGTTCGTCGGGGAATCACTGCACGGCGGCACTTGCTCCACTGCAACCCGTTCGACGCCACCCAGACATTGCTCAGAGAGGAGACATTCATGAGCAAGCTATGGTCGCGTGTCCCGCGACTCCACGCAGCGCGGTCGCTGTTTGGCCTGGCGGCCGGTCTGTTGATCGCCGCCGCACTGGTGCTGTCCGCCTGTTCGGACGACGCTGAGGAACAGCAGCAGTCGGTTGCACAGGCGCAACCAGCCCAGCAGACCGAGCAGCCCCAGGCGGCTGAACAGGCTGAGCAACAGGAAGAGCCACAACCGGCTGCCCAGCAGGAGCAGACCGAGCAGCAAGCGCAGCCTCAGCCGGCCGCTCAGCAGCAGCAGGCCCAGCAGCAAGCGCAACCAGAGCCAGCCGCTCAGCAGCAGCAGGCCCAGCAACAGGCGCAGCCGGCCGCGGATGAGGACAAGACCACCATCGTCTTCTCCGACCTCAACTGGACCTCCTCCGAGATCCAGGTCCGCGCCGCCGCGTTCATCGTGGAGCACGGATTCGGCTACCCGACCGAGCTGATCGCCGGCGACACGGTCTCCCTCTTCCAGGGTCTGATTAACGGCGACACCAACGTCACCATGGAGATCTGGCCGGGCCAGCAGCCCTGGATCGACGATCTCGAGGATCCGACGATCATCGAGTTCCTCGGCGATTCGCTCGACACCAACTGGGAGGGCTGGGTCGTCCCGCAATACGTCAAGGACGCGAATCCGGGACTCGTCTCGGTCAGCGATCTGCCCGAGTACATGGAACTGTTCGTGACCGCCGACTCGCGCGGCAAGGCGCGATTCATCGACTGCGTGCCCGGCTGGGCGTGTGAGCAAGCCAATGGCAACAAGGTCATCGCCTACGGTCTGGAAGACGTGCTCGAGCTGGTCAAGCCCGGTTCCGGTGCGGCCCTGTTCGAGGACCTTGAGTCGACCTACAACCGCGGCGAGGCATGGCTCGGCTACATCTGGGGTCCGACCAAGCCGACCGCCACGCTCGACCTCTACCGACTGGAAGAGCCCGAGTGGACCGAAGAGTGCTGGAACTCCCACCAGGGCTGCGCCTACCCGGACTCCGAGGTTCGAATCGCCGTCCACCACACCCTGCTCGAAGCTGCGCCTGACGTGGTTGAGTTCCTGCGCGCCTGGGACTTCTCCGCTGTCGTCCAGGTCGAGTCGGAGATCTGGCTGGCCGACAACAACGCCACGCCGGACGACGCCGCGATCTGGTACCTGAGCAACAACCCTGACGTCTGGGGCGCGTACGTGCCCGACGACGTCGCCGAGCGGGTCCTGGCAGCGCTGGCCGAAGAGAGCTAGCGACTACGACCCCACAACAGCCAATAGCCGGCGGCGGTCGACAACAGTCCGACCGCCGCCAGCGGCGGCCACCACGGCCGCAGCGTCGAGAACAGCGGCGGATGCACCAGGACCGCGGCGCCGACGACCAGCGCCGCGGTCAGGCCGCAGAACGCGAGCGCTCCCAGCAGCCAGGGCCACCATGCCGCCCACTGCTCGCGTCGATCTGACACCGTCATGACCGTCATCCTATGCCCGGTCGAGTAGTCGGCGCGCCGAGCGGCCTAAGCTCAACGCATGGCCAAGAAGTCAAAATCGCGCAAGGGCGGGGCCGGGTCCAACGGCACACAGCCCAACGATCGGGTTGTCGCCCGGAACCGGCGCGCGCTCTACCAGTACGAGATCCTGCGCCGCTATGAGGCGGGGCTCAGTCTGACCGGATCGGAAATCAAGAGTGTGCGTGCTGGGCGGGTCTCGATCCAGGAGGCCTATTGCCGGCCCCGCGACGGTGAGATGTTCCTCCTCGGCGCGCACATCGCCCGCTACGAGCCCTCGGGACAGGCGAACCACGAGCCGACGCGCGATCGTCGCCTGCTGCTCCATCGACGCGAGATTGTCCAGCTCGAGCAGTCTTTTGCACAGAAGGGACTCACGCTGGTTCCGCTCAAGCTGTATCTCACGCGCGGCCTGGCCAAGCTCGAGGTCGGCGTCGGGCGTGGACGGCGCCAGCATGAGAAACGTGATCGGATGGCTGAACGCGACGCCCAACGCCAGATCGAACGCGCGGTTCGCGGCTGAGGCAGGGCGTCGGCGATGGCTGAATGTGATTGCCAGGGAACGCTGACAGCGTGGTCCAGTACCCAGAAGCAGGCGATCTCGGCATCGTTCGCATGCAAAACGTCCGCTGGACTGATATGATGCAATCAGACCGGTACATTCCGGTTGCAAACCCTATGGGGACGAAAGGGCTCGACAGCGGTTGACTTCGAGTTGTTGCGTGCTGAGCTGGCGTTGCTCGTAAATCCACGCCATCACTCCCTAACTGGCGAAACCAGGGAACTCGCCCTCGCCGCCTAACCGCGGTGACGTCGCCTCTCAGCTGCTGCCGAGTCGGAGAGAGCGCGGCGACATCTAACTCGGTTGCCCGTCGTGGGGCGTAGGGACCGCGGCGGAAAGATCAACCCCACTCACCTGTTTGTAACGGTAGGCCGACGCGCCGGCGAGCAGGGACACCACAAGCGACGGCTACGCACGTAGAGATGGCTCGCGGCGATCGTCTGGACGGGGAGTTCGATTCTCCCCCGTCTCCACCAGGGCGCCCGACTGGCCCGCTCGGACGCCGGATCCCCGCAGCGGAGGCGTTTCCTGACGCCCAGGACGCAGCGTGGGAATCGAGGCCAAGATGGGGCTCGCCGCTAGCGACCACTCTTCGGGCAACGCGTCTTCGGGTAGGGACCACGCCGTCCCCGAGCAGCCGCCGGTGGAAGCCGAACCGGAATCGCTGGGCCAGCGGGTACGGGCGCTGCGCAAGAAACAGAAGCTGTCGCTCAACGATCTCTCCCGGCTCTCGGGCGTCTCCAAGGGATACCTCTCGCAGGTCGAGCGCTCGCTGACGGTGCGGCCGTCGGCGATCACGATCTTCTCGATCGCCGAGGCACTGGGTACCACCGTCGGCGTGCTCTTCGACGGGCTGAACTACGCCTCCGACCTGGCCGGTCAGGCCGGATCGGGCGGCGAGCTCCCTGACAGCCTGAGAGAGTTCGCGGCCGAGGCCGATCTGCCGCCCACTGATGTCAGCATGCTGGCCGGGATTCGCTACCGCGGCGCGCAGCCTCGGGACAAGGAAGACTGGCGCTTCCTCTATGAGTCGATTCGCCGCAGTATCCGCGGTCCAGACCGCTCAACGTCCGGCTGAGCGGTTGGCTCGCCATGGGCGCTCGGCGGTTCCGTCGATCGTCGAAATCCTCTGGCCGACGGCTGATCACGGCATCATCGAGAGCTCGCGCGGGACGACGATCACCCCCTGACGGAATGTACGAGTTCGTGAACTAACACCCCCGGGCTTCCGATGCCCCGGTCAAGGTGTTGTAATCTACGCAGAACTGACCCGGCAGGCTCAGTGTCGGGCGAGCAGTATCGGCGGGGTAGTCCCGCTGCAGGAGGTACGAATGAGCGAGCGAAACTATTGGCAGAGGATGCGCCGGCGACAGATGTCGCGCCGCGCGCTGCTGGGGGCATCGGCCCGCGCCGGTGTTGGCGCTGCCGGTCTGGCCCTGGTCGGCTGCGGCGACGACGATGACGACGGCCAGGCCGCCGCGCAGGTCCAGCAGCAGCAACAGGCAATGCAGCAGGCCGCGCAGCAGCAACAGCAGCAGGCCATGCAGCAGCAGTCCGCCGACCAGCAGGCCGACCAGGCCGACGCGCAGGAGCAGGCAGCCCAGCAGGGCCAGTCGGCCCAGCAACAGGCCGTCTCCGCGGCGCCCACCGGGATCATCACCGGCGGCACCCGGGTGGCGCCTTTCGTCGGCCCTTACTCGGGTGACCCACCGACCCTCGACCCGTACGAGAACCTGACCTACCGGGCTCAGATTCCGTCTGCCTTCCACTACTCGAAGCTGATGCAGGCGATCACCGGCGGCGACGGCGTCGACCCGGGCAACACGGCGCAGTACGAAAGCGACCTTGCGGCATCGATGCCGGAGATTCCGGACGACACGACCTACGTGTTCACCGTGCGCGAGGACGCCAACTGGCACGACATTGCCCCACTCAACGGTCGGGCGATCACACAGCAGGACATCGTCGCCACGCACGACCGTTTCCAAGAGTTGGAAACGGCGAACAACGCGAGTTGGAACGCGGTGATCGAGTCCTTCACGCCGGGCGAGGACAACGCGCTGACCTTCAAGCTGCACGAACCGCACGCGCCGTTCTTCACCCTGGTCGGCTCATCGCAGCACCTGTGGATCATCCCGCAGGAGATCGTTGACGACGGTACGGTGGCCCAGCGCCCGGTCGGCTCCGGCCCCTGGATCTTCGACAACTTTGAGCCTGGCGTGGCGATCAACTGGGTACGTAACCCCAACTGGCACCGCAGCCGCGACTACGTCAGTGGAGCGGTCTCCGGCCACGCCGGCGGTTACAACGGCATCGCCGGGGCCGACCCGCAGATGTTCCCGTTGATGGACGGCATCACCGCGACGATGAACGGCGACACCAATGTGCTGATCCCGTCGCTGGGCGACGGCGCGCTGGACTTCTCGCAGCTCTCGCCGGCGATCTACAAGCAGGCCGTCGAAGCGGCCCCGCAGATCGAGGACAACGGCTTCGTGTTCACGCTGAACACCGTGCCTGGCGGTTTCTACTTCAACTACTCGATCCCGCCCTGGAACGATGTACGCGTGCGCATCGCACTGTCGATGTCGATGGACCGCGACGGCGTCCTCGCCGCCACCGACGACACGGGCCGCGGTGCCTGGCACAGTCCACTCTCGCAGATCGCGCCGTACTGGATCGACCCCAAGGATCTCGACACCTTCGGCGAGACCTTCGAGGGTATGGACTCTGGTCTGACCTTCCACCGCGACCTGGCCAAGGCGCGACAGTTGCTCGACGCCGCCGGGTACCCCGAGGGCGTCCGCGCGACGTTGCACGGTACGGCCGACTACGGCGCCACCGTGGTCAACCTCTACGAGGCCTGCGCCGCGACCGCCGCTGAGGGTGGCTTCCAGTTCGAGTTCTTCTTTAAGGAGTACGCCGCGTACATCGCCTCGATCTTCCGCGGCAACTTCCCCGATGACTGGGATGGTGAGTCCAGCCACCTGGCGATCGGCCCGCTGTACGGCGGCGCCACCGACCCGCATGACATCTGGGCGGCGGTCTACGACCGCTCCTCTGGTCGTCACAACTGGGGTTCCGGTGGGCGAACTCCGGACGGCCTGGCATCAGTCATGGAGCTCGACACCGGCGGCAACGCCGAAGCCTGGTCGCACCCGAGCGCCGTGTCCGGCGGCGGTCCGGAGAACGACGAGCGCCTGCACGAGATGTTCAAGACCCAGAAGGGACTCTTGGACTTCGAGGAGCGCCTTGAGTACACCAAGGACATCCAGCGCTACATGGCGACCCAGCAGTACATGGTGCCGTACGTTGCGGCGCCAGGCGTCTACGCCTTCAACCCGTGGATGCAGCAGGTCGACCCGCGTAATGGAGAAGTGATCGACAACCCCGACAAGCGTGTCTGGCCCAAGGCCAACTACGGTTGGGGCGCGGAGTGCGAGCCGTTCTTCATGCTCAATCAGGACATCAAGGACGAGTACGCCTAAGGCGTCAGCCAACTCACACACGGGAGGCGCGGCCCGGACTGGTCTCGAACCATCTGGAGCCGCGCCTCCCGTTGGCGTATATTCCCTCTCAGCGGCGCAAAAACGCGCGATCCGTGCCCGTCGCAGGCGGCGCGGCTAAGGACCAGCAGCGATGCGACAGTACATCATACGCCGAATCCTGCTGATCATCCCTACGATGATCGGCGTGACCATGGTCGTCTCGCTGCTGACCCAACTGCTGCCCGGCGACTTCATCGACGTGATGCTGGCCGACCACATCGGCTCGGGCGAGGACAAGGAAGCGTTCCGCGCCAAGCTCGAAGATCAGTTGGGCTGGAACGATCCCTGGATCGTGCAGTACGGCAACTGGCTCTGGCAGCTGGTACAAGGCGATCTGGGTACCTCGTTCATTGGCGGCTTCCAGACGGTGAACGAGGAGTTGCGCACCCGAATTCCGGTGACGCTGGAGCTGGGTGTTCTCTCGATGATCGTCGGGATCGCGATCGCCTTGCCGGTGGGCATCGTCTCGGCGGTGCGTCAGGATTCGTTCGTCGACTACATCATGCGCGGTGGCGCGATCCTCGCGCTCTCGATCCCTGGCTTCTGGCTCGCCGTGCTCACCATCCGGATCATCTTCCCCGAGTTGGGCCTGCCCTCACTGCCCCTGGTCTATAGCGATCCAACCGAGAACCTGGCTGAGAACTTACGCCACATGTACGTGCCGGCGATCGTGCTCGGGATCGGCCTCGCCGGACCGGTGATGCGCCTCACACGCGGCGAGATGCTGGAAGTCCTGCGCCAGGACTATGTCCGCACCGCCCGGGCCAAGGGCCTGCAGGAGAAGTCGGTGATCATCCGCCACGCGATGCGCAACGCGCTGATCCCTGTGCTCACCCTGATCGGGCTGCAAGCCAGCATCCTGGTGGGTGGCTCCGTGATCATGGAATCGATCTTCACTCTGCCCGGCATTGGCCTGCGCATGATCACCGCCCTGTCCGATCGCGACATCCCCGTGGTCATGGGCATCATGGTCCTGGTGGCCCTGGTCGTGATCATCGCCAACCTGCTGGTCGACATCGCCTACTCCCTCGTCGACCCGCGCATCCGCTACAACTAGCGAGCCCGCAGCCTTCGGGCCGGAAGGAAGCCGCTGATGTCCGACTCGCAGGATGCCGTCACCGCGCTCGCGCTGGAGGATGAAGGCGGCCTGGTCAACTGGATCCGCGACCAGATGCAGCTGCTGATCGACCGGGCTGTCTCGAGTCCGATCGGGTTCATCTACGCCGTGGTCACGTTGATTTTCGCCGGTTCCATCGGTTTCCTCATCGGCGTACTCGTGATGCCCTACTGGATGTACAAGCGCAAGAAGTACCTCGGCGCGTTCGGCGCGCTGATCCTGCTCGCCTGCGTCGTCGTCGCCGCGATCGCGCCGTTGCTGCAGACCGTCGAACAGGATCCTGAGGCCGTACGGGTCGCGCCCTACACGAAGGCTGCCTTCTCTGACCGCTTCCTCGCTCCGAACGCCGATCACGTGATGGGCACCGATAACCAGGGTCGCGATATCGTGACCCGGATCGTCTACGGCTCCGAGGTCACGGTGCTGGTCGGCATCGGATCCGTGCTGGTCACGGCCGTGTTCTCCACGGCGATCGGGTTGGTCTCGGGTTACTTCGCCGGCGCCGGTATGAGTTGGAGCATGCGCGCGCCCTCGGTGGTGCTCGGTCTGCGCTTGCCCGTGCCGGCCGAGTTCAACCGGCCTGGTCTGCTCTATGCACTGCCTCGGCTACTGGCCGGCCTGCCAATCTGGTGGCTGGCCGCCTTGCCCTTCGCCGTGTTCGTGCTGCTCGTCCAAAGCTTGTTCAAACTTGTGGATCTGGTCACCTTGGGACTGTTTACCTCATCCATTGATCGCGTACTTGACGGACTGATCGGTGACATGCCTACACGCCGTGGTCCGGTGCCCGATATCGACATTCTGATCCAGCGCATCGTCGACGTCTGGAACGCCTTCCCGGCGATCTTCCTGATTCTCGCGGTGATTGCGATCATCGGCTCCGGCGGCGACGGCTTCCTCGGACTCGGATTCGGTCCCGACTTCGGACCGCAGGCCGAGATCGGCGACGAGTGGTTCTGGCAAGTCTTCCCCCGCACGACGACCGTCGTGCTGACCGTCGCGCTGGTACTGGCCGCCGGTAACTCTCGAGTGGTGCGCGGCGCCGTGCTGGCCACCCGCGCCGCCCAGTACGTGGAGGCGGCGCGGACCCTCGGCGCCTCCAACATCCGGATCATGGTCGCCCACATCGTGCCCAACATCATGGCCACGATCATCATCCTCGCTTCGCTCAACCTCGGCGCGGCGGTGCTAATCGAGGCGGCCATCTCGTTCCTCGGCTTCGGCATCCCGCCGCCCTATCCGACCTGGGGCCGCGACCTCGGCCAGATCGCGCTGATCTACGCGACCGAGGCCCCCTGGATGGCGATCTTCCCTGGGCTCGCGATCATGATCGCCGTGTTCGGCTTCAACATGATGGGCGACGCCCTGCGCGACATCCTCGACCCGCGCCTGCGCGGCACCTAGCCTCAGCTCAGGCACAGGATCGTCCGGGCCGCTCCATCGGGGCGGCCCGGGTCGTCTCTCCCGGACTCCGGGTCACTTGCGGCGAAACTCCCGGAGCACGTCATCGGCCGAGATCTCGACCAGCGTCGGCCGTCCGTGCGGACAGGAATGGGGATTGTCGCAGCGCTCGAGATCGCGCAGCAGCGCGGCCATCGCCGGCGGATCCAGCACCTGGCCGCGGCGCACCGACGCATGACAGGCGGTCGAGGCCGCCGCCCGGTCGAACCGCTCCGGCTCCCAGTCTGCCCCGCTCAGGTCGGCCAGCACCCCGCGCAGCAGCGCTTCGGCGTCGGCCGAGGCCACGGCGGCGGGCAACGCATGCACCCGCAGCGTGCGCTCGCCGAATGGAGCGAGGTCGAAGCCGAGCCCGCGCAAGCGCTCGGCCGCCGCTTCCCAGTGTGCCGACTCCTCGGCGTCGAGCGAGACCGTCAGCGGATCGAGCAGCGGCTGCGAACTGTCCCCGCCGTCCCCGGACGACGCGGCCAGCAGGCGTTCGTAGAGCACCCGTTCGTGGGCGCCGTGCTGATCGACGAGGACCAGTCCGCCCGGGCCCTCGGCGATGATGAAGGTGCGGTGCAGCTGGCCGACCATGCGCAGCGGCGGCAGCGACGCTCCAGCCGGCTGCGCCTCCAGAGCGGGCGAGAGCGTGGGCTCGGCGACCGCCCACTCCCGCGGCCGGCGGGTCGGCAACGCCGCCCGGCGCAGCGCACTGGCCGTAGCGGACGGTTCGGCGGACCGGGCTGGCGGCGGCGCTTCGTCGGGCGAGGCGGCGCCTGGTCGCACCGGATCGGCGACCCGATCCGGGCCAACCCGCAGCGGCACCGCCGCCCGTTCACGCGCCAGCGCCTCGCGGACGCTGCGCTGGAGCAGGGAGAACGCGGCATCCGGATCGCGCAGCTTGACCTCCGTCTTGGCCGGATGAATGTTCACGTCGACCGCATCGGGCGGCAGGCTGAGCCGCGCCACCACCAGCGGATGCTGACCCGCCCGCAGCCAGTCGCGATAGGCCTCGGCCAGGGCGTAGCTGAGCCGCCGGTCGCGCACCGGGCGGCCGTTGACGAACAGCCGCAGGCGCTCGCGGGTGCGCCGCGCGTCGTCGGGCGCTCCGGCGAACCCGTCCAGCGACAGCTCGGCCCGCTGCGAACGGTCCTCAAGCCAAATCGCGCGCGCCGCCGCGTCGGGACTGAAGACGGCGGCCAGCGCCTCGCGCAGCGCCGCCTCGCACGGCACGGCGCTGCCCGACGCGCCGGCCGCGGCGGCGTGGTTCAGCGGCGTGCGGCCGTCGATCGTGATCCGTAGCGAACACTCGGGATGGGCGAGGATCACGTCCGCCGCCGCCCGCACGAGCGCGGTCCGCTCGGCCCGCGCGCCGGCCAGGAAGGCGCGCCGGGCCGGCTGGCCCCGGAACAGGTCGAAGACCTCGACCGAGGTGCCCACGGCCCGCGCGGCCGGCCGCGGCCCCGTCGCCAGCCCGCGTTCGAACTCGATCAGACTGGCCGACGGCTCCGAGACGCAGCGGGTCGTCAGCCGCAGCCGCCCGGCCGCCGCGGCGATCGCCGGCAGCGCCTCGCCGCGGAACCCGTAACTGGCCAGACGGCTCAGATCGTCGACCCGTTCCAGCTTCGAGGTGGCGTGGCGGCGGAAGGCGAGCGGCAACTCGGCGGCCGGAATCCCGCGCCCGTCGTCGTGCACGGCGATCCGCTCGCGGCCGGCGCCTTCAATCTCGATCGCGATCCGCCGGGCGCCCGCGTCGAGCGCGTTCTCCAGCAGCTCCTTGAGCACCGCCGCCGGCCGCTCGATCACCTCGCCCGCCGCGATCTGCGCCGCGACCAGATCGGGCAACTCGCGAATCGGCCGGGGCCCGAGTTCAGGTTCCGGCGCGGCAACGGCGCGGACGATGGGGCCGCTCATGATCCCGCCTCCGCCGCGCCAGTGGCGCGCTCGGGATGCAGCCCGCGCAACTCCGACTGCGCCTGGTCGCGCAGCGCGTAGAGCGCCGAGATCGCTTCCAGAGGCGTGATTCCGTCGACGTCCAGCGCGGCCAGATCGTGCAGGATCGGATGCGCGGCCGGCGGCATCAGCATCAGCTGCGGCGGGCCCGGCCCGTTCCGGGCGGACTCGGACGCCGGCGTCGCGGCCGGGCGCCGTTCCAGCTCTGCCAGCAGATGCCGGGCGCGGACCACGACCTCGGCCGGCAGACCCGCCTGCGCCGCCACCTGGACGCCGTAGGAGCGATCGGCCGCGCCCGGGGCGACCCGGTAGAGGAACTCGATCCGCCCGCCGTCACGCTCATCGACCTGGACGGCGGCGTTGGCCACGCGCGGCAGACGCCCGGCGAGCGCCGTCAGTTCATGGAAGTGGGTGGCGAACAGGGTGCGCGGACCCCGCTCGCTGCGTCGGGATCGGGGCCCCGACCTGGCGGCGGCCTCGCCGCCGGCCAGCGCCTCGGCCACCGCCTGGGCGATCGCGAGGCCGTCCCAGGTCGAGGTGCCCCGTCCGATCTCGTCCAGCAGCAGCAGCGAGCGATCCGTGGCGCCGTGCAGCAGCCGCGCCGTCTCCAACATCTCGACCATGAAGGTCGACCGGCCCCGGGCCAGCTCGTCGTGCGCGCCGACACGGGCGAAGATCCGATCGACCAGCCCCACCCGGACCCGCTCGGCCGGCACATAGGAGCCCATCTGGGCCAGAATCACGATCAGCGCCGCCTGGCGCAGGTAGGTCGACTTGCCCGCCATGTTCGGCCCCGTGACCAGCAGCAGCTGCGGCGCGCGGCGGCCGTCGTCGGCGAGGCGCAGGTCGTTGGGCACGAACGCGCCCTGGGCGGCGGCGGCCTCGACGATCGGATGCCGCCCGCCCTCGATCTCCAGCTCGCCCGAATGCTCCAGCCGGGGCCGGCTCCAGGCGCGCTCGGCGGCCACACCGGCCAGCGCCGTGGCCGCGTCGAGGCGGGCCAGGGCGCCGCCGCGCGAACGCACCGCCTCCGCCTCGGCGACCAGGTCCAGACGCAGCCGCTCGACGCAGGCCCGCTCCGCCTCTTCCAGCCGCTCTTCGGCCGCGTCCAGCGCCTCGGCGATCCGCCTCAGCCGCGGTTCCGTGAAGCGTTCGCGGTCGCGCAGCGATTGCCGCCGTTCCCAATCTTCCGGCGCCCGGGCGGCCTGCGAGCGGGTCAGTTCGATCTGATAGCCGAAGCTGCGCTGATATCCGATCCGCAGGGAGACAATCCCGGTCTCCTCGCGCAGCGCTTGCTCCAGCGCCGCCAGCTGCGAGCGGGCCGCGTCGACCGCCGCCCGCTCGCGATCGACCTCAGCGTCGACGCCGGCCCGCACCACGCCGCGGCCGAACTCGGCCGCCGGCCGCTCCTCCAGCGCCGCCGCCAGCCGCCGGGCCGGCTCCGGCGCGGGCTCGAGC
>JAPPNI010000023.1 GCA_028873865.1 Chloroflexota bacterium
ACGACAACTACGGCGTCGCGATCATCCTGTTCACGTTGATCGTGCGCGTGATCACCTATCCCTTGACGCTGCGGCAGCTGCGCGCGACGCGTGGCATGCAGGAAATGCAGCCTCGGATGCAGGAGATCCAGAAGAAATACAAGGATCCGAAGCGCCGGCAGGAAGAGTTGATGAAGGTCTACCGCGAGGCCGGATTCAATCCGCTCGGCTGTCTCTGGCCGCTGCTGGTTCAGATGCCCATCTGGATCGCGCTCTACCAGGTCTTGAGGCGGACGCTGGGCGACACGCCCGAGCAACTGCTGCGCCTCTCGAGCGACCTCTACGACTGGTCGTACATCACCTCGGCGATCCCGATCAACCGCGACTTCCTCTTCTGGGACCTGGGATCTTCCTCCCTGGAACAGTCGCTGCCGCTGGCGATCATGGTTGGCGTGACCGCCTATATCCAGCAGAAGGTGTCGACGGCGCGGATGGGTCCGCGTGATGAACGTTCAGAATCGATGAACCGCACGATGCTGTGGATGATGCCGTTCATGTTCGGGTTCTTCACGCTGCAGGTGCCTGCTGGACTCGGTCTGTACTGGCTCGTCACCTCGGTCTTCACGATCCTCACGTCCTGGTACTACTACTTCTACCGACAGGGCCTGAGGTGGTCGTGGAAGTGGCTGCTCTCTTCGGAACCGCTTCCTGCCCCGGCCGCCACAGCGCTGGCCGCGGCCAATGGTGGGACCGCTGTGGCTGCGCCCGCGTCCGAGACGGAAGAGGAACAGCAAGAAACAGAAACGCCGCCGGAGCGTCCGGCGCGGCGGCAGACCAGCGCGGCGCGGAGGCGTCGACAACGGAGGCGAAGAGCAAATCGATCGCGTTGAGCAACCGGTGCAGTTTTTTCGGCGCCCCGATGCCGCTTGACGTGTCGTCCAGTTGGAGAAGTGGCTATGGCAAACAAGGAAGTGATTGAGCAGTCGGGACGGACCGTGGATGACGCGGTCCAGGCGGCGTTGCGTCGGCTTGGCCTGTCGCGAGCTCAGGTGGATGTCGAAGTGCTCGAGGAGGGGCGATCGGGCGTCTTTGGCATCGGACACGCGCAATCGCTGGTCCGAGTGACCCCTCGAGAGGGCGTGCGGAGCCGCGGAAGTGGGGCGCAGTCTGCGAGCTTGCCAAGGATCGATGACTACTCTGATCTGACGGAAATTGAACCAGGACAGCGCGGGGAATCAGAGCGTCGTCGAGGCGCAGCCGGCGGCGGACGCCGCCGCGCCGTGGTGCAGCCGACGGAGGGTGACCCCGCTGAGCCGAGCGACAGCCAGCGAGAGGTCCAACCCGATCACCGTTCGCGCTCGCGCCTGCGACAGGCTTCACCTGCCTCGAGCGGCCGGCGTGATCGGGGGCGCGGCCGAGGGCGCCAGGGCAGCCGGAGTCGTAGTCGCGATGAATCGCGAGAACGGCAGCCGGCTCGTCCGCCGCTCGCTCCTTTCGACCTGCTCGCCGATCCCGAGTTTGAGCCTAACGAGGATCCCAGGCAGTTCGCGGTCGAAGTGCTCACCGATATCGCGCACCAATTGGGTTTTGACGTCCAGGTGATAGCCCGAGATCCTGAGACCCCGATGGACGGCCTTGGTCACGCGGTTGCTGTCCTCGACGTCACTCCGGTCGGCGACGAGGATCTGGGTCTGCTGATCGGTCGGCACGGGGCACACGTTGCTGCGCTGCAGTACGTGGTCAACGTGATCGTGAGCCGGGCCTTGGATGGGAACAATCCAGTGACTATCGATGTCGACGGCTACCGCCGTCGACGTGAGACCGCCCTCGAAGAGATGGCTCAACGAGCGGCCTCGGAGGTCAGAGATCGCGGAGAACCGGTCACGCTTGGGGTAATGCCGGCCGCGGAACGACGCATCATCCACCTCCAGTTGCAGGACGACCCTGAGGTGAAGACCGAGTCGTTCGGAGAGGGTTCGTCACGACGGGTACGGATTCTGTACCGTGACGACCAGGCCTGATACGCGACGTAAGAGCTTGACCGTTATTCTTGGCATAACGATGTCGGAGGGCCTGCTGGAGGCGAATTAACGTGAGTGTGGTCGCGGTTGCGAACCAGAAGGGCGGCGTCGGCAAGACAACGACGGCCGTCAATCTGGCCGCCGCCTCGGCGGAATCGGGCCGGCGTACGCTCGTTATCGACGCCGACGCGCAGGCAAACGCGACATCGGCATTGGGCGCACGTTCCTCCGGTGCATATCTCTATGATGCGCTGCTCCATCAGGCCGAGCTGAACCGCTGCATTGTGTCCACACCCTGGCCCGGACTCGATGCTGTGCCATCGTCGATGGATCTCGTCGCCGCCGAGATGGAGTTGGCCGCAAGCCCGCAACGCGAATACGTTCTTCGAAATGCGCTCTCAGAGGTGGGGGGAGCCTACGACCTGGTGCTGATCGACTGTGGACCGTCGCTGGGATTGATGACCCTCAACGCCCTTACCGCCGCCGATGCAGCGGTCGCACCGGTGCAGTGCGAGTATCTGGCCCTGGAGGGACTCTCAGCGCTGTTGGAGACGATCCGACGTGTCCAAATGCACCTGAATCCCGGACTGCATCTCCTGGGCGTTGTCGCGACCATGTACGACGGTCGGACCCGTCTGTCTCAGGATGTGGCGACGCAATTGAAGGAGCATATCAGTTCTACCTTTGATACCATTATTCCGCGTTCGATCCGCTTGTCCGAAGCCCCAAGCCATCAGCGTCCGATCGTTGACTACGCGCCGCGCTCGAGAGGCGCGGAGGCTTACCGGGAGTTGGCGGAGGAACTGTTCGTCCGCCTGTCAGCGCTCCCACCCTCCACGTTGTATCGCGGCGTCACATTGGACGGAGTTGCACGGTGACCACCAAGGAGCAGCGAGCGAACAGCAGGCCCAGCGATCGCGGATTGGCTCGGGGGTTGGACTCGCTGATCCCATCGGGATCGCCTGCTGACTCCGGTGACGCAATGACACTGGCTCCGATCGGCTCGATAGCGCCGAATCCATCGCAGCCGCGACAAGAATTCGATCGGGACCAACTTACGGAGCTCGCGGCAAGTATTCGGGAGCATGGAATTCTGCAGCCTCTGCTCGTCCAACCTGAGCGGATGGGGCGCTACGAGCTGATCGCCGGGGAACGCCGCTGGCGGGCGGCCGCCCTTGCCGGTCTGGAGACGGTGCCGATCGTCATTCAACGGGGGGGCGCCGAGGCTACCGAGGAGAGACTGACCCTGGCCCTGGTCGAGAACCTGCAGCGCAGCGATCTGAATCCGATCGAGATGGCGAAGGCGTTCGAGCAGCTATCCCAGTCCGGCTGGACACAGAACCGGATCGCGAAGGCAGTGGGCAAGAGCCGGGCTGCAGTAGCAAATCTGTTGCGCTTGTGCGGCCTGCCGAGTGCTATCCAGGACCTGGTCGCCTCGGGAGTGCTCAGCGAGGGTCACGGCCGCGCCCTGTTGGCAGCGCCGACATCAGAGCAGAGTGGTCTTGCTGAGCGGGCGGTCGAGGTCGGATGGACGGTGCGGCAACTCGAAGAAGCGGCGAAGGCCTTGAGGGAACCAACGCGAAAGCGAGCCCGGCGCGCGGTTGAGTCATCGTCGGCGATGGTGGAGGCGACGAAGCGGCTTGAATCTGCGTTGGGTACAAGGGTTGAGGTGCGGGCCGGCGCGAAAGGCCCCTCGAGCGGCGGTCGGATCGTGATCCACTGGTACGACGAAGAACAACTGACGGCTCTGGCGACCCATTTAAGCGGCGACTCGCCCGATGAGTCCGACGAATCAAGCGAGTTTCGTATCTAGATGGCTACTCCGACGGGTCTGTGGATTGATCCGGCGGATTGACACGTTGACGCGAGCGGCGCCGTCGCCGACGCGTTCTTCCCTGCTCACCTTCGGGTCGTTCGCTGGTTGCCGCTGAATCAGATGCGTCGGTCTCGCCTGGTTGATTGACGACCTTCGGTTTGCGGCGTCGCCGTCGCCGCGACGGCCGCTTGGCTGGTTCGCTACTCGGCTCAGCGTCCCGGGATTTGGGCTGAGCCGACGGTTGTTGGTCCGGTCCGTCCTGCTCCCGATCGGTTTGCGATTTACGAGACCGTCTACGCCGTCGTTTCGATGGCCGCGACGTCGGGTCTGCGGCCTCGGCATTGGGCGCGGCCGGCGCGGCCGCTTCACGCAACGCTGCCGCCCGTTGATCTGCCTCTCGCTCGGCCTGTTCGGCCTCGATCAGAGCCTGGTTGGGCGCGTCCTCAGTGCGCACGGCGAGGCCGATTTCATCGGCGGGGACATCAACGCGCTGTGGATGATCGTCGAGCGCGATGGTGACCTTCTGCTGGAGCACGTTGAGTTTGATCACCTTGCCCATGCCCGCCGGCGTGCTGACGCGCTTGCCGACGCGTGGCAGCGAGCCGCGCATTTCGCGGTAGACCTCGTGCTCGAAGGTGAGGCAACAGAGCAACCTTCCGCAGACGCCTGAGATGCTGTCGGGGTTGAGTGAGAGATCCTGGTCCTTGGCCACTCGAATGCCGACGTGAGGAAAGTCCGTCATCCAGCTCGAGCAGCACAACCTCAGTCCGCAAATGTCATACCCGTCGACGAGGCGCGCTCGCTCGCGCTGGTTGGCCTGTTGCATGTGCAACTGCACGTCGTACTTGTCCTGTACTTCATCGAGCAAAGGACGGAAGTCGACGTGGTCCGGGGCCTGAAACCAGGCCGTCCCGCGATCCCCTTTGAGATTCAACTCCACCGCCACGGGATAGAGCCCCAGGTCCTCACGGACGGCGGTGGATCGCATCTCCTGCAGAATCAAGTCCGCGCGCTGAGCCTGCTCGGCAGCGCGCTGTCGGTCATCGCCATCAGCCAATCGCACGATCGGCCGCACGTCGTGCGGAATCGGCTTGGCCGGCGCGTCCTCGTCGGGAACCGTGACGACGCGGGCGAGCTGGTCGCCGCGCGCGCGGTCGACTACGACATAATCTCCGGGGAACACCTGCCCGTGGGGAGCGGCGAAGTGATAGATACGCGACGCCTCGCGGATTCTGATGCCGATAATCACTTCCTCGTGGCCCGACGAATCGGGTTCTGACATTTCGGCGGGTTCGCTCTGAGACGGATCAGCGGCCGACTGGTCCGTTGGTCCTTCGTCGCTCTGTTCGCTCATGAAGACTTCCTGGGGATGGGGATGCTGAGGAGGAGCACGTCAAGAGCGAGGCGGGCATTGAGGCCATGAGTGACGCCTCGCTCGATCAGCGCGCGAGTACCTTGAATTTGCTCCAGAAACTGGCTGAGGTCTCCTTGATCGTACAGCGCGGCGTTTCGCTCAATCCGTTCGCGTTGGGACACGTGGATGATGGCGTTTTGCCGATCGGTTTGGTGCAGCCACAGATCCCGCCACCAGTCACTCCATGCGTCAAGGATGAGCTGCAGATTGTCAATCGATTGCGGATTCGATGATCGACCGGCGATCTGTTCGGACCAATCGAGGCGTTCGGCGCGTGAAGTGTTCGCGATCCGAATCGCGTCGTCGATCTGGGCGGAGCGGAGTGAAACAGGATCGCCGTCCCGCAGGTTGGCCTGCAACCATCCGGGACGGCCTCGCGCCAGGCGTCGCAGTTCACCTCGATGCCGCTGGTCGGCCGGAAGCTCCAGACCGGTTTCCGCCGCCCAGCGATCGAGCCAACGATCCAGCCGGTCATTCGGCAGTGGCGCCAATGTCAGTGTTCGGCAGCGGGAGCGAATGGTCTCGGAGAGTTGCTCATCCTGAGCGGTGAGCAAGATGAAGTAAACGCGGTCGGGAGGCTCCTCGAGCGTCTTGAGAAAGGCGTCCGCTGCGTCAGAAGTGAGCGACTCGGCCGGGTTGATGACTATCACCCGCTGGTTCGCTTCGAACGGGGCGAGCGTGGCGACGTGCTCCAGGCGACGTATCACGCAGATGCCGATCGTTCGCGAGGCGCGATGGTCGTGATCGGACTCAGTGCAGAGCGAGCCCGGTGCGATGACTTCGACATCAGTGTGTTGGGGGTCAAGACTCGGTTGCCCGGGGTCGTACAGGCGCAGGCAATCGCGGCATGAGCGGCAGGGTCCGTTGCTTGCCGCATCGGGTGAGTTGCAAAGCAGTGCCTGAGCGATGCGGATCGCCAGGTCACGCTTGCCGACGCCGACCGGGCCAGTGATCAGCAGCGCGTGAGGCACGCGCTGCGACTCCAACATCGCGACCAATGTGCGTCCCGCCAGCGAATCCGCATGTGGACCCCAGCGGTCTGTGACAGGCGTTGACGCGGACATCAGAGTTCCAGATGGAGCAGATCGTCCAGGGTTTGCCGCCGTCGGACGAGCCGAGCGTCGCCCTGGCTGACCATCACGATCGCAGGTCGCAACGCCAGGTTGTAGTTGCTCTCCATTGCGATCTGATAGGCGCCGCTAGCCGGGATGGCGATCAACTCGCCGAGCTGCAGCGAGGGCAGGTGCGCATCACGGACCAGCACGTCGCCCGACTCGCAGAACTTGCCTGCAATCGTGGCGACGAGGCTGGGCACGGTGTTCATCTGCTCGGCTGCAGCGGCCTCATATCTCGACTCGTACATCGCCGGACGGATATTGTCGGCCATGCCGCCGTCTACGGTGACGTAGTCCCTGGTCTCGGGAATGTGTTTGCGGCTGACCACGGCGTAGAGGGCCACCCCGGCCCGTCCGACCACCGACCTGCCCGGCTCGATGTGAACATCGGGCATTGGCAGTCCGTGAGTGTCGCAGACGGTGTGGATCGATTCCGCGATCTGAACGGCGTAACGCTCGGACTCTGGCGCAACGAGATCGGCCGTATAGGTCAATGCCATTCCCCCGCCGGGCGAGAATTCCCGCCATTCGTAACCATGACGTTGTTTCATCTCGGCGGCAAACTGACCGATCGTCGCAATGCCGTCGGCATACGGCTCGATGTTGAACAGCGGCGAACCGAGGTGGATGTGAAAGCCCGTGACATCGAGAAATGGCGACTCGATGGCTCGCACCAGCGCTGCTTCGGCCTGCCCGGAAGGCAACGGGAAGCCAAACTTGCTGTCGCGCAGACCAGTCGTCGTTTTGGTATGGGTTTGTGCGTCGACGCCCGGGGTGATGCGCAGCATGATTCGCTGCTCCGACGCGCCGGCCCGGGTCAGCTCGTCCAACACAGCCAGCTCGTCGTCGTTGTCGACGATGATCCGGCCGACGCTCTGGTCGAGCGCGTACTGCAACTCCTCGCGAGTCTTGCCGTTGCCGTGGAAGGCGATGTGCTCAGGATCCATGCCGCCGGCGAGCGCGACATGAAGCTCTCCGGCAGAGACGACATCGAGTCCGAAGCCTTCCTCGACCAGGATCCGGGTCAGCGCAGGATTGAGCCAAGCCTTGCCGGCGTAGTGAGCTCGGGCGCCAGGCAGTTGCGCCTGGAAGTCACGCAGATAGTCTCGGCAGGTCTGCCGGATGGTGTGCTCGTCGTAGATGTACAGCGGCGTGCCAAAGGCACTCGCGAGGTCGCGGACATTGCAGCCGCCGATCTGCAACACGCCGGCGGCGTTGGCCTGCGCGGTCAGCGGGAGCACATCGGCGAGTTCGTCAATCGGGGCGTGGTCGGTCATGGACAATCCTGCAGGCTGGCTATGCTGCGAGCAGTCGGTGGATGGCTGGCTGATCGGAGTTCGTCATGAGTATGGAACTGCACGCGGAATCGCGCCTGTTGCGAGTGTATTCCCGGGTGGTGGTGATGCAGATGTCGTGGGGGCCATTTGAGAACAATGCGTTCCTGCTGGTGGACAAAGGCACCGGCGATGCGGCAATCATCGACGCCGTGGCGCAGCACGAACTGGTCATGGCCGGCGTTGAGCAGTCGGGCGCGACGCCGAAGATGGTCCTGTTCACGCATTCGCATCCCGATCACATCAAGTCGTACCACGAACTGCGCGAGCGGCTGGGTCCCAATGTGCCGTACTACATGCACGTTTCGGACACGGTCGCCGACGAGCAGCATCCGTGGCTGGAAACGGACCTCGACATCGACATCCATCTACAGGGCGGCGAAACCATCCTGCTGGGCGACAACGAGCTTGAAGTGTTGCACACGCCCGGACATACGACTGGCTCGGTTTCCTACTACATCGCCGATCCCGACGACCCGTATTGCGTCGTCGGCGACACGCTCTTCCCCGGTGGTCCGGGCAACACGCGTGGAATGCCGCAAGTGACCCAGGAAGTGCGCTCAATCGTGACCAGACTCTATGGACTGCCGGAGGACACGGTGACCTTCAACGGCCACGGCGATGACACGACGATCGGCGCTTCGATCGACGAGTTCGTTCAGGGGGCAATGGGGCACTCGATCGTTCGCGACGACGCCTCGGGCGACACAACCTGGGGCGTGGAGTAGTGGCGGCCCCGGCGGCCGGCGCTCCTGAAATCACGGCTCTGGACAACGGATTACGCGTCCTGTGCGCGCCGATGGCTTCGGCGCGTTCAGCTTCGGTGTCGCTCTACGTCGGGGCCGGGTCGCAGTACGAGCGAGACGAACTCGCGGGCGTGTCGCACATGGTCGAACACTGCGTGTTCAAGGGTTCGGAGCTGCACCCAACGGCTGCGGATATCTCAACTGCGATCGAAGGTGTGGGCGGCTACATCAATGCCGGCACCGATCGGGAGCTGACCGTCTACTACGCCAAGGTGCCGGGCCCAGACTGGGAGACGGCTGTTGACGTCATCGTTGACATGGTGTCCCGCCCCAGGTTCAAGCAGGAGGAGCTGGAGAAGGAGCGCTCGGTCATCCTTGAGGAGTTAGCGCAGGTAGAGGATTCTCCCTACCAGCTGGTGGCTGAGTTGATGTCGGAAGTGCTGTGGCGCGGGACTCCGCTGGGCCGTGATATCGCTGGTACCCCGGAATCCGTTCAGTCGATTCCCTACGAGGACGCGGTCGCCTACTGGCGGGCGCAATATTCACCCGGCAACGCGTTGGTCTCGGTCGCCGGCGAAGTCGATCCGGATGATGTGTTGGCTCGGGTCTCGCGGCTGACCGAGCAGTGGTCGCCCGCCCAGGCCGACGAGCGATTGCCCGCTCCTCTCAATAGCGGGGAGAAGCGGATCGGCGTCAGGATCAAGGACACGGAGCAGGCTCAGATCAGTATCGGTTTGCCGGCCTTGACGTCCAGGCATCCGGATCGGCACGCTCTCGGCCTGCTCACGGCGATGCTGGGCGACGGCATGAGTTCGAGGCTGTTCCTCAAGGTGCGGGAGGAACTCGGACTGGTCTACGACATCCAGGCGTCTCTGGCGCTTCTGCGTGATTCGGGTGTGCTGCAGGTGTCGATGGGCGTGGATCCTGAGAACGTCGAGCAGGCCCTGCAAGCCACGCTTGGCGAACTGGCGAGGTTGAGGGATGGAGTTCCGGAGGAGGAACTGGAGCGGTCGCGGCGGCTGGCGGCGGGGCGGATGTTGATGGGGATGGAGGATACGCGGGCGGTGTCGGCCTGGAATGGCGGCCAGGCGCTGCTGCATGACGAGGTCAGATCGGTTGATGAGGTGAACGAGCGCTACCAGGCCGTCACGACCGAGGATATTGAGCGGTTGGCCAACGAGTACCTGCGTGAGGACGAGTTGCGGCTGGCGGTGGTTGGACCGTCGGGCGAGGCGGAGCGGTTCCGGGAGTTGCTCCGCTTCTGAGCGACGGTTGCGGGGCACGCTATTCGACCTGATGGAGCAGGGCCCGGAGGTGGTTGATCTCTCCGGCGTGGTAGACGTCGTGGACGGCGATGGCGTCCAGGATTCTTCTCGTTTCCCAGGCTTCGCCCCAGTAGGTGGGACGGGGTGCGACGAGTTCGTGGTCGCCTTCGAGTTTGGCGACGGCCGCGATCACGTTGTCGTGGGCGTCTTCCAGCCATTCCAGCAGGTCCTCGAAGGAGGCGTCGCTGATCGGATCGTCGTGGGGCCAGGTGGTCCAGAAGGTGTAGGTGGCGTCGCCGAAGGCGTGGTTGGCGTGCATCATTTTGACGGCGCCGCAGTGGATGATCAGGTCCCGCATGGTTCGGCCGCCGCCGGGGACGACGGTGTCGAGGTCTTCGGTGGTGACGGAGGAGAGGTTGGCGATCAGGGAGTGTTCAGGCTTGTTGCGGAATGACTGTTCGAGGCTCCAGATGAGATGTTCGAGGACGTCTCGTGACATAACGGCGTCAGCCTCTTTCTCCCTACAACACGCTGATTAAGTCTTCGGCGGGCGCCCGTCGTTTGGCGATCAGGTCGCCGAGCTTGAGTTCGCAGAGCTGGGCGGCATGTTCCATGCCGCAGACGTTGCAGCCGTCGCGGCAGTCGGCGGTGGTCAGTTCGTTCCAGGTGCGTTGCCACTCCTTGCGCAGGAATGCTTCGGAGACGCCGGAGGCGATGTGCATCCAGGGGAAGCGCTCCCAGAGGTCGCGCTCGCGGTGGCAGTAGAAGGCGGGGTCGAGACCTTCCCGGGCGATGGCGTCCCACCAGAGGTTCTCGCGGAAGTGCTCGCTCCAGGCGTCGAAGCGGGCGCCGTTGCGCCAGGCGGTCTCGATGACGGGGGCGAGGCGGCGGTCGCCGCGTGAGAGGACGCCCTCGAGGATCGACTCCTGCGGGTCGTTCCAGCTCAGGTCGAGGCGGGCCTTGCGCGTCATCTGCTTGAGCAGCTGGTGCTTGGGTTCGAGCTCGGCCGGGGTTTCCTGGCGGGCCCACTGGAAGGGCGCGTGGGCCTTGGGCACGTGATTGGAGGTGGAGACGCGGACGCGGGCGCGGTTGCCGACGATCTGGCGGCCGATCTGCTTGACCTGCGCGGCCCAGTCGACGATGCCTTCGACATCGGCCATGGTCTCGGTCGGCAGGCCGACCATGAAGTAGAGCTTGATCGAGGTCCAGCCCTGCTCGAAGGCGTTGCGGGCGGCGTCGAGCAGGTCCTGTTCGTCGACGACCTTGCTGACCGCGTTGCGCAGGCGCTGGGAGCCGGCCTCGGGGGCGAAGGTCATCGAGTTTTTCTTGCGCGGCGAGCAGAGCAGGGCGACATCGACGCTGAAGCTGTCGACCCGGGTGGAGGGCAGGGAGATGCCGATGTCGTCGCCGAACTCGGAGCGCAGGGCGCGGACGATGCCCTTGATCTGGGAGTGGTCGGTGGAGGAAAGGGAGACGAGCGAGAGATCGTCGAAGCCGGTGTTGCGGAAGAGTTCCTTCGCGCCGGCGACGACTTCCTCGGGGGTGCGCTCGCGCAGGGGACGGTAGATCATGCCGGCCTGGCAGAAGCGGCAGCCCTGGGTGCAGCCGCGCTGGATCTCGATGCCGGCGCGGTCGTGGACGGTCTGCAGGTAGGGGACGATCGGTTTGGTGAGGATCGGCGGAAGACCCTGGAGGAAGCGCTTGACGACGGGGACCGAGGCCGCGTCGTCGGTGCTGAATACCTCGGCGGGGGTGCCGTCGGCTTCGTAGCGCCACTCGTAGAAGCGGGGGACGTAGACGCCGGGGGTTCGGGCGAGGGCTCGCAGGAGGTCGAGCCGGGATGCGCCCTGCGTCCTGGCTTCGTGGAGGAGGTCGTTGATTTCGAGGACGACATCCTCGGCCTCGCCGAGGACGAAGGCGTCGATGAAGGGAGCGAGCGGCTCGGGGACGAGGGCTCCGGAGCCGCCGGCGAGGATGAGCGGGTCGTCACCGGTGCGGTCGAGGCTGCGAATGGGGATGCCGGAGAGGTCGAGCATCTCGAGGATGTTGGTGTAGGTGAGTTCGTAGGAGAGGGAGAAGCCGAGGGCGTCGAAGTCGCGCAGGCTGCGGCGGTTCTCCAGTGAGAAGAGCGGTTGGCCGCGGCTGCGGAGGCTGTCGGCCATGTCGGGCCAGGGGGTGTAGCAGCGCTCGGCGAGGGTGTCCTCGGTGTGATTGAGGATGTCGTAGAGGATGGCGAGTCCGCCGTTGGACTGGCCGATGTCGTAGAGGTCGGGGTAGATCAGGGCCCAGCGGACGGGGCGCTCGTTCCAGTCGTGTTCGATCGCGTTCCATTCGCCGCCGATGTAGCGGGCGGGCTTGGAGACGCCGCGCAGGAGAGGATCGATGTCGACGGTGGGCATGTGGCGGCTCGCTGGCGCTCTCTGTCGAGCGGGCAATTCGTGAGTTCACGCTACCAGAGAGCAGGGTGATGCGGTCCGCGCCTGATTGTTCAGTCGGAGCGGGGCAGGGGGCGCTGAGGAGCGTCCGGTGGAGATTGAGGCGGCGGCCGGTCGGAAAAAACGCGGGACGCCGTGGGGCCGCTCGGTTGTGAACGGCCGCCTGCGGTGGGGGGATTAGGGGATCTCGTCATCGTCTTGATTGGCGGCCTCGTCGTCTTCCGCTTCATCTTCGTTGTTGGAGCTGTCGAACATGGAGAGGTCGGCGAGGTCGACGCCTTCGGCCAGGACCTGGGCGAAGCGCGCGAGGACGCCGTTGGGGTCGGGCTGGACCTGCTCGCCGATGTGGGCGGCGGCCTGCTTGCCCAGCGCCTTGCCCTGCTCGTAGAGGCCGACGATCCTGGCCATCATGTTGAGCGCCTTGATCCGCACGTAGGCGGGACCGTTGGCGGCTTCGAAGGCGATGCCGGCCTTGATCGCCTCCGGTGTGTAGGCGACGGGCGGCTTGAACTGCTGGATGGCTTGGGCGGCGCCGTTCATGGGCCGAACCTTTCTGTGAACTTGTGTTTGGGGTTGATGGTATAGGAACACCGGTTCCGTTGTTGTGTTCTGGTATGCGGATGTGGGGTGTGAGGGGATGAGAGGGACAGTGTGCTGCGAGCGAGGATCGCGGTCTGGGCCCCGTGTCAAGCACGGGGCAGGCGAGCGCGGGGCCTCGGAGTGGGGGTGTCGAGGTGTGTATGGATCCTGTATGATTGATTTGCGCAGAGATGCGCCCGGATTTATTTGGGCGGTTGACCGCTCTGGACTGATTGGCGGCCGCATGGCCGCCATTTTCTTTGTTGGAGCCTGCCGTGATTGAGGCAGCGCGACGTTTCTGGGACTGGTCGCTACAGCCGGTCTGGTGGTTTCGGCAGGGGATCTGGCGTTCGTTGTCGACGCTGGAGATCCTGCTGGGCGGATTCGGGCTGGTGGCGGCGCTGGTCGCGGCATCATTGCTCTCGACGGTGCTGGACAATCTGCCCGGCGCGGCGGGCGACTTCGCCCCGATCGGCGTGGCGATCCTGCTGGCTCCGATCGGGGTCGGCGTGGCGCTGGGCCGGCGGGCGGAGGTCGAGCGTTTCGTCAACACGGTGCGCGGGCGGGCCGAGACGGTCACGATGTCGCGTCACCCGGCGCCGTCGGAGGTGATCCTGGACACGTCGGCGATCATCGACGGGCGGATCGCCGAGATCGCGGCGAGCGGGTTCCTGCTGGCGGATATTCTCGTTCCGCGATTCGTGCTGGACGAGTTGCGGCGGGTGGCGGACAGCTCGGACGCGCTGAAGCGCGGACGGGGCCGCGCCGGGCTGGAGTTGCTGGCCCGGCTGCAGGGCGATGAGGGCACGGCCACCGAGATCGTCGATGACGACGAGTCGGCCGATGCTCTCGATGTCGACGCGAGGCTGGTGCGGATGGCCAAGCAGCGCGGGGCGGCGCTGGCCTTGACGGATTCCAACCTGGCCCGGGTGGCCGAGTTGGAGGGTGTGCGCACGCTGAACCTGAACGTGCTGGCGAACGCCGTGAAGACGAACGTGCTGCCCGGTGAGCCGCTGCGGGTGGAGTTGATTGAGGCCGGGCGCAATGCCGACCAGGGCGTGGGCTATCTGCCGGACGGCACGATGGTGGTGGTCGAGCAGGGCGTCTCGGCGATCGGGGAGACGCGTGATCTGCTGGTGAAGCGGGTGATCCAGACGCAGGCGGGACGGATGGTGTTCGCGCAGCTGGCCGGCGACGAGGATGTTCGGTGAGAGTGGGCGCGATCGTCCTGGCGGCGGGCAGCAGCCGCCGGATGGGCGGCGGAGACAAGCTGCTGGCCGATCTGGCCGGGCGTCCGGTGCTGAGCTGGACGCTGGCGGCGTTCGAGGAATGCGACGCGGTCGACGATCTGGTCGTCGTGACTTCGTCGGCGAATCGTGCGGCGGTCGCCGAGCTGAGCCGGGGACTGAGCAAGCTGCGCGCCCTGGTTGCAGGCGGGCGGGAGCGGCAGGACTCGGTCTGGGCGGGTCTGTCGGCGCTGCGGCGGATCGATCTGGTCGCGGTGCACGACGGAGCGCGACCGCTGATCACGGCGGACGGGATCGCGGGTTGCATCGAGCGGGCCGCGGAAGGCGTCGGCGTGGTTGCCGGCGGACCGTCGGTGGACACGATCAAGGTGGTCGGCGTGGATGAGCGAGTGGTGGATACGCTGGATCGATCGACGCTTCGGGCCGTGGCGACACCGCAGGTGTTCCACGCGGAGACGCTGCGTCGGGCGCATGAGGCGGCGCGACGGGACGGCGTCCTGGCGACGGATGACGCGGGTCTGGTCGAGCGCCTGGGCGAGACGGTGGTGGTGCATGACGTGGGCGGTCCGAATCCGAAGATCACGTCGCCGTCGGATTTGATCCTGGCGGAAGCGTTGGTGGGGGCTCGGTACGAGGTGCGAACGGGGATCGGGATTGATTCGCACCGGTTTGATCGGGAGCGGCGTCTGGTGCTTGGCGGTGTTGAGATTGCGGATGCTGATGGTCTGGCCGGTCATTCGGACGCCGATGTGTTGACGCATGCGATCATCGACGCGCTGCTGGGCGCGGCGGGTCTGGGCGATATCGGCGCGCACTTCGGCACGTCGGATCCGGCCTGGGCCGGCGCGGATTCTGTGGGGATGCTGGGCCTGGTGCTGGGGAAGCTCGCGGCGGTCGGCGCGGAGCCGCAGTCGGTGGACGCGACGGTGATCGCGGAGCGTCCGCGGTTGCGTCCGCACATTGCGTCCATGCGGAGTCGGCTGTCGGCGGCGCTGGGGTTGGCGGAGTCGGCGGTGAACGTCGCGGCGACGACGGCCGAGGGCATGGGCGCGCTGGGTCGGGCCGAGGGGATGGCTGTGCACGCGGTGGCGACTGTGCGTGTGCGTCGCTCGCTCGAGCGGGACGTATAGGCTGCGGATATGGCTGTGTTGAGGCGTGTCCTGGAGTGGTACTGGTCGTTCGTTGACGACACGTGGTCGGACATCGGGTTCACGATGGAGCGCGATCCGGCGGCGACGAACTGGCTGGAAGTGCTGCTGGCCTATCCGGGGATCCACGCGCTGATGCTGCACCGGGTGTCGGGCGCGCTGTTGCGGCTGGGCTTGCCGGTGGCGCCGCGGCTGCTGTCGCATCTGGGTCGCAACATGACCGGGATCGAGATCCATCCCGGCGCGCAGATTTCGTCGCCGTGCCTGATCGACCATGGGATGGGCGTGGTGATCGGCGAGACGGCCAAGATCGGTCGCCGCTGCCACCTGCACCAGGGCGTGACGCTGGGCGGCACGTCGACGATGCGCAAGCAGCGCCACCCGATGTTCGGAGATGACGTACTGGTGGGCGCCGGGGCGTCGATCATCGGGGCGGTGTCGATCGGCACCGGGGCGCGGATTGGCGCGGGCGCGGTGGTGGTCTCGAATGTGCCGCAGCACTCGACGGTCGTGGGCGTGCCCGGGCACGTGGTGGCCTACTACGACCCCGGCGACGACACGGTGCTGAGACTGCCCGACCCGGAGCACGACCGGATCGAGTCGCTGGAGCTGGCAGTGTCGGAGTTGAGGCTGGAGCTGCGCCGTCTGCGGGATCAGATGGAGGACGCGGAGGCTCGATCAGGAGAGACGGCGGCGGGATAGGCTAGTTGTCGGCGCGGGAGCGCCCCCGTTCAGTCCCCCCGATCCAGTCGGGGGCAGGCTCTTCGGGACAGCTTCCCCAGCGGGGGAGGCGGAGCGGGCTATTGACTGAAGTTTGGGAGTTGGCCGTGGAGCTGTACAACACGCTGACACGTCGCAAGCAGCCGTTTGAGCCGGTCGATGATCCGATCTCGATGTACGTCTGCGGGATTACGCCATACGACGACGCGCACCTTGGCCACGCGATGTCGATCATCATCTTCGACACGCTGCGCCGATTCCTCGAGTGGCGGGGTCGGCGGGTGCGGCTGGTGTACAACTTCACGGATGTCGACGACAAGCTGATCGCTCGGGCGGCGCAGGAGGGGATCACGGTCTCGGAGCTGGCGGAGCGGCAGATTTCGTCGTTCATGGGCGAGTGGCGGGAGCTGGGGATCGCGCCGGCCGATGTGCATCCACGGGCGACCGAAGAGATCCCGCAGATGATCGACCTGATCGATGGGCTGATCGAGAAAGGGATGGCGTATCCGGCGGGCGGCGACGTGTACTACCGGGTGCGGGAGATGCCGGGCTACGGGAAGCTGTCGGGTCGGTCACTGGAGGACATGATCTCGGCCGAGCCGACGGACATCGGGGTGGAGAAAGAGCACGCGATGGACTTCACCCTGTGGAAGGGGGCGAAGCCGGGCGAGCCGCAATGGGAGAGTCCCTGGGGTCCGGGACGTCCGGGCTGGCACATCGAGTGCTCGGCGATGTCGATCCGCTACCTGGGCGAGCAGATCGATCTGCATGGCGGCGGGATGGACCTGATCTTCCCGCACCATGAGAACGAGATTGCGCAGTCGGAGGGGTTTTCGGGGCTGGATCCGTTCGTGCGGCACTGGATGCACAACGCGATGATGCAGGTCGGCGGCGAGAAGATGTCGAAGTCGA
>JAPPNI010000011.1 GCA_028873865.1 Chloroflexota bacterium
CGAGCATGATCACGGTGTCGTCGACCTGGAGTCTGAAGGTCGCGCAGCCGAGCCAGTCGAGGGTGACGGTCATGTGGGCCTCCGATGGTTGTGGTCGGAGGGTAGTGGGTTGGGTTAGGCGAGAATGAGATCGACAGAAACGAGACGCTGGTTCACAGGGTCCACAGCAAGAGCGAAGCCTTCAAGCGCGAATGCTCCGAGTAGAGTCTGGCCGAGGTCGCTTCCGAAGAGCACAATTGTGATGAGCCGCTCATCGCCCAATGTGAGCCAGACTTGGCCAAACTCCATTTCGAGTTGCGATCCGTCGGCAAGATGTGCTTGGCGAGTGCCCATCACTTCCACGCCTATCTGTCGCAGGAGGATGCCGGGCACCACCGAATAGAAGGCCCCCGTGTCCACAACGGCGTCAAGCTGAACGGACTGTTGATCCTGTAGGTCGGCAATCGTGATCCGTTGAGTGAACATACCCATGGCGCTTACTTGCCCCTCACAATCCGGTACCACTTGCGGCGGCCGACCCGGAGGACGGCGCCGTTGCGAAGCTCCGTGCTCTGCTCTTTGACGACCTCGTCGTCGATGCGGACGGCTCCCTGGGAGACGAGGCGCTTGGCTTCGGCTCGGCTGGCAGCGGCTCCGATGTCGTGGAGGAGGAGCGGGAGGGCGACTTCGACAGTGTCGGCGCCAGCGAACTCAATCGGCGCCTCAGGGATGTCATCGGGGACTGTTCGCTGGGAGAAGGTTCGGGTCCATTGCTCCTCGGCGGCCTGAGCGGCATCGTCGCCGTGCCATTCGGCGACGATCGAGCGGGCCAAACGGCGCTTGGCGTCCATGGGCTTGAATGTGCCCGAATTCAAATCGGCCTCGATCTGGTCGACTTCGTCATCCGGAATGTTGGTGCCGTAGTCGAAGAAGCGGACGATCACGTCGTCGGGGATCGACATCGCCTTGCCGTACTGCGTGTTGGGCGGCTCGTCCATGCCGATGTAGTTGCCGGTGCTCTTGGACATGCGCAGGGTGCCGTCAGTGCCGACCAGGATCGGCGTCAGGATCGCCACCTGCGGACTCTGTTCCTGCCGCTCCTGCAGGGTGCGGCCGCACATGATGTTGAAGGTCTGTTCGGTGCCGCCGAGCTGGATATCGGCTTCGAGGGCGACGGCGTCGTAACCCTGCATCAGGCCGTACATGAACTCGTGTACGTAGACGGGTTGTCCGCCGTCAAGCCGGTTCTTGAATGTGTCACGCTCTCTGAATTGCTGGACAGTGAAGTTCGAGGCCAAGTGGATCACGTCGCCGAAGGACATCTCACCGAGCCACTCGCTGTTGCGGCGCACCTCGGTGCGGTCGGGATCGAGCAGTTTGAAGGCTTGGTCCTGATAGGTCTCCGCATTGCGATTGAGGATCTCGGCCGCCTGCATCGGGCGCAGCGAGTCCTTGTCCGACGGGTCGCCGACGAGGCCGGTGAAATCTCCGATCAGCAGGATCGACTGGTGTCCGAGTTGTTGGAACAGCGCCAGCTTGCGCAGCGTGACGCAGTGGCCGATGTGCAGATCGGGCGAGGTCGGGTCGACGCCGAGGTAGACGCGCAACGGGCGATCTTCGATCAGCGACTCGGTCAGGCGTGCGCGAAGTTCGCGGTCCATGACGCGCCGTGTGCCCTCGTCGCCGTAGGCGGTGCCGCGCATGATCAGCGCGTGCTGACGTTCGACCTCGGCGGCGATTTCGGTTGGGACTTGCTGGCTCATATCTGTGATCCGATTGACATCGCGGCCAGGAGTTCGCGTGCCGCGTCGCGATCTTTGCCGATCTGCTCGACGAGTTCGTCTACGCCGCCGAATTTGCGCTCGCCGCGCAGCCGCTGGACAAATTCTACGCGCAGGTCGGTGCCGTAGATGTCTTCGTCGAAGTCCATGATGTGGCACTCGATCGAGAGTCCACCGCCATCGTCAAAGGTCGGACGCATGCCAATGTTGGTCACGGACGGGACCGGCCCGGACTCCAGATGAGCGATCGTCGCGTAGACGCCGGGTGCAGGGATCGCGCGGTCGTTGCCGATCGCCACGTTGGCGGTCGGGAAGCCGATCGATCGTCCGCGCTTGAACCCGACCACGACCGGGCCGTGCAGCGAATAGCGCCGACCGAGCAGGTCGCCAACCTGGGTCACGTCTCCCTCTGCCAGCGCGTTGCGGATCTCGGTTGAGGAGACCTTGTCGGTCGAGTCGCCGGTCAGAAGCTCGATCACCTCAACCTCGTAGCCGAGTTCCTCCCCCAGCGCCTTGAGCGTCTCGGGGTCGCCTCCGCGTTGCCGGCCGAGGGCGAAGTCCTCGCCGATGATCAGGCGGGCGAGCTGGAACTCCTCGACCAGCATGCGGACGAAGTCGCCGGCGTCGGTGAGCGAGAAATCCGAGGTGAACGACACGGTGGCCACGCTGTCGAGGCCCGTCTCGAGGATCAGCGCCAGCCGGTCCTCCAGCGAGGTCACGTACTCGGTCGTCAGGTCGGGTCGCAGCACCTGACGAGGATGTGGATGAAACGTGATTGCCGCCGAGGCCAGACCGTGCTGCTTCCCGGACTCGACGACGTGCTTGAGCACAATCTGATGACCCCGATGAACGCCGTCGAAGACGCCGATCGTGAGCGCGGTCGGACGACCGAGCGAGGCCCGACGCAGCTCCGACCGAGCCAGCTCTGTCACCACCGGAACGGGCCCTTCAAGCGCTCAACTACCACGGGAAGGAAGCTCAGCGTATCAGCCGTCGGGATCGCGGATGGCTCATTCATCCAGCGATGATGTGTCGGCGGCGGCCCAGGCGGAGTCCGGCGCGTCGGGCAGCGCCGTGATCAGGATGTCGGCGAAGTCATCTTGCTGCTCGAACTCGATCGCCAGCGACTTGTGCAGCTCCAGCACCGCCATGAACGAGACGATCAACTCAAGCCTCGACTCTGCCGCTTCGATCCACGAGCGGAAAGACACTGCGTGGCCGCTCATCAGCCGCCCCCGCAGATCGGCGGCGCGTTCGCGCACCGTGATTCGCTGACGCTCAATCGCCGCGTCATGGGCGACTTCTTCCTGCGCTTCCCGCTCGGCGGCGCGGTCGAGGACCTCCTGCGCAATCCGCGCCAGGGTCTCCAGGGTGAGATCGTCCGACATTCCGACCGGCAGCGGCCGCTCGATCGGCGGCGCGGCGATGGGCGTGTACGACCTCAACTGTTCGCGCTCTCGTTGTCCGAGTTGGGCGATTCCGTCGCGGTACAGCTTGTAGGCCTGCGCCATCTCGACGAGTTCGCGTGCGTCGTCGGCCGATTCGTCGTCCGGCGACGATTCGTCCGCGGACGGCAAGAGCTGGCGCGCCTTGAGCAAGACCAGACGTCCGCCGATGCTGATGAAGGCGGCCAGCGCATCGGCCTGCTCGGAGCTGATGGCTCCCTCGGGAGGCGACATGGCGGCGACCTGGGCGAGGTACTGATCGGCGACCTGGGCGAGGGACAACTCGGAAATGTCGAGTTTGCGCGATTCGATCAGTTCCAGCAGGAGGTCGAGCGGACCCTCGTAAGCGGGGAGTCGGAGCTGGACCATGCGCCCATCCAGACGAGCGGAAACGTCAGTTGGCGACGAAGTTGAGCAGCTTGTCGGGCACCCAGATCACGCGGCGCAAAGTCTTGCCATCGAGCTGATCCGCCACCCGAGAGGAGGCGCGCGCGGCGACCTCTGCGTCGTCCTGAGAAGCGCCGGGAGCCAGGGCCAGCTTCTCGCGCAGCTTGCCGTTGACCTGAACCACGACCGTCACGGTCTCCGCCTGGGCCAGCGACTCGTCGTACTCCGGCCAGATCTGACTGTGGACAGAACCGCTGTGGCCGGTTCGCTGCCAGAGTTCCTCGCTGATGTGCGGCGCCGACGGGGCCAGGCAGAGCAGCAGCGCATCGATCGCATCGCGCCAGGCGTTGGCCTCGACCGGTCCCTGATCGCGGATGCCCTGCAGCTCGTTGGTGAACTCCATCATCGCGGCGATCATCGTGTTGAAGCGGAAGCGCTCGATGTCCTGCGAAACCTTGCCGATCATCGCATGCGTCGCACGGCGGATGGCATTCGCCTGTCCGTTGCCGCGTTCTACATCGCCCAGGGCCAGGTTCCAGACGCGGTTGAGCCAACGCCACTGACCGGAGATGCCGCTGTCGTCCCAGTCGCCTCCGGCCTCCCAGGGACCGAGGAACATGAGATACAGCCGGACCGTGTCTGCGCCGTATCGGTCGACCCACTCGTCGGGATTGACCACGTTGCCGCGCGATTTCGACATCTTGTGGCCGTCTTTGGTGATCGTGCCCTGGTTGAAGAGTCGGGCGAACGGCTCGTCAATCTCGAGAATGTCCATGTCGCGCGCCGCTTTGGCGAAGAAGCGCGCGTAGAACAGGTGCATCACGGCATGCTCGGCGCCGCCGGTGTAGGTGTCGATCGGCAGCCACTGCCGGGCGAGGGCGGGGTCAATCGGCGCGTAGTGGTTGTGCGGATCCACGTAGCGGTACATGTACCAGTTGGAGCACATGAACGTGTCCATCGTGTCGGTCTCGCGGCGGCCGACTTCGTTGCAGGTTGGGCAATCGACGTTGACGAACTCCTCGTGCCGTTCCAGCGGCGATGCGCCGGTCGGCAGGAACTCCGCGTCGTCGGGCAGCAGCACCGGCAGATCCTCTTCGGGAACAGGCACAGTGCCGCAGGACTCGCAATAGATCATCGGGATCGGCGCGCCCCAGTAGCGCTGGCGTGAGATCAACCAGTCGCGCAGCCGATAGGAAACGGTGCGACCGCCCAGGTCCATGTCGTCGAGCGCGTCGGCGACAGCGAGCTTGCCGTCCTGCCAGTCGGTACCGTCGAAGCGTCCCGAGTTGACCATCGTTCCGGGACCGGTGTAGGCCTCGTCCAGGTCGTTGCCGTCCCAGTCCGGCGGCGCGATCACCACGGGAATCGGGATGCCTCGCTCGGAAGCGAACGCGAAGTCGCGCTCGTCGTGCGCGGGAACGCCCATCACGGCGCCGGTGCCGTAGCTGAGCAGGACATAGTCGGCAATCCAGATCTGGATGTCCTCGCCGGTGAACGGATGCTTCGTGTACGCGCCGGTGAACACGCCGGTCTTCGCGCGACTGGTCGACTGCCGTTCGATCTCGTTTTGCCGGCGCGCCTGCTCGATGTACGCCTCGACGTCGGCGCGGCATTCATCGGTGGTCAGCTCGGCGACCAAGGGATGCTCGGGCGCGAGCACCATGAAGGTGCAGCCGAAGAGCGTGTCGGGTCGCGTGGTGAAGACGGTGATCCGGTCCTCGCCGTTGACTTCGCGGCCCAACGGGAACGAGATCTCCGCGCCTTCCGAGCGGCCGATCCAGTTGCGCTGCATCAGCTTGATCGGTTCCGGATAGTCGATCCCGTCGAAGTTGAGCAGCTCGTCGGCGTAGGCCGTCGTGCGGAACATCCACTGTTCCATCTGCTTGGCCTCGACGATCGACTCGCAGCGTTCGCAGACGCCGATGCCTTCGTCGTTGCGGTTGACCTGCTCGTTAGCCAGGATCGTGGCGCAGCCGGGACAGTAGTTGCAGTCGGCCTGGCTGCGGTAGGCCAGACCGTGCTCGTAGAGCTTGAGGAACCACCACTGGGTCCAGCGGTAGTACTCGGGATCGGACGTGGAGAACTCGCGGTTCCAGTCGAACGATGCACCCATCGTTTTGAGTTGCGCCGTCATGTTCTCAACGTTGGCGTAGGTCCACTTCTTCGGATGGGTGTTGTTGTTGATCGCCGCGTTTTCGGCCGGCAGCCCAAAGGCGTCGAACCCGAGCGGGAAGAGGACGTTCTTGCCCTGCATCCGATGCCAGCGCGCCGCCACATCCGAGGGCGCCATCGCGTACCAGTGGCCGATGTGCAGATCGCCGCTGGTGTAGGGCAGCATGGTCAGGAAGTAGTAGGGCTGACGCGGGTCGTCGTTGTCGACGCGGTAAAGACCGTCGATCTCCCAGCGCTCGCGCCATCGCGGCTCAATCTCGGACGGGTCGTAGGCGGGAATCTGCACCGCAGAAGGCGTCGTGGTCGTCATAGCGCCAGATTACACGGGGGTATCTTGTGATCTGCGTGCGGCTCGATCACGGCAGCTCCGTCATTGCCGCGTTTGTCGCGGCAATCTCGCCGCCGCCGCACCGACCTGAGTGCTCGACTCGGCGGGATACCCGCGGCAAGCGCGGGTATGACTGAGGTCACAGAGAACAGGAGTGGTTGCCCTATGACCGACGGACCGCTGGTTGGTGTGATGATGGGTTCGTATTCGGACTGGGACACGATCAAGAACACCGCCTCGACACTGGAGTCGCTGGGCATTTCCTGGGAGGCGCGCGTACTCTCGGCGCACCGCACGCCCGATGAGACGGCCGAATATGCGGCCGAGGCGCAGGGTCGCGGGATCAAGGTGATCATCGCCGCCGCCGGCGGCGCGGCGGCGCTGCCGGGAGCGGTCGCGGCCAAGACGCCGATCCCAGTAATCGGCGTGCCGGTCAAGGGCTGGGCCACCGACGGCCTCGACTCGCTGCTCTCGATGGCCCAGATGCCGCGCGGCGTTCCCGTCGCGACCGTCGCGATCGGCCGCACCGGGGCGGTCAACGCGGCGCTGCTCGCCGGACGCATCCTCGCCTTGTCACATCCGGAGATCGCAGACGCGGTCAACCGCGATCGCGCGCAACGCGCAGAGGAACAGCTGAGTCAACCTCACCCCACGCTGGACTGAACCTGAGGCTGATGGCCGTCCACCAGATCACAACGCTTCCCCGAGACGCCGCCGTTCTGCGCACGCCGGCCAAGCGGGTGCGCAACTTCGATGCGTCGCTCAGGGCGCTCGTCGCCGACATGATCGACTCGATGAACGCGGCCCACGGCGTCGGCATCGCCGCGCCCCAGATCGGCATCGGTCTGCGCGTCGTCGTGATTGGCATGCCCGGCGAGCGGCCCTTCGTGATGGTCAATCCCGAGGTGGTCAAGCGCAGCGGCGAGCGTGAGCTGATCGAAGGCTGCCTCAGCGTGCCCGGCTATCGCGGACGAGTGACCCGCTCGACTCGCGTCCTGGCCAAGGCGCAGGACATCTCAGGCCGCGAGATCCGCGTGCGCGCCGAAGACGATCTGCTGGCCCAGTGCCTCGAGCACGAGATCGATCACATCAACGGCCGCGTCTACATCGACCATGTGCCCTCGATCGATCAGCTCTGGACGCTCGACGAGATGATCGCCGATGACGACGACGAAGACGTCGATGAAGACTGACGCGACTGGGGTACTGTCCGAGCTCGATCCCGACGGCGCCTGGATGGTCGGCGGCGCTGTTCGGGACGCCATCGCCGGGATTGAAGCCGATCACCCCGATTTCGACATCGCCGTCGTCAACGCCGAACGCTGGGCGCGCAACGCAGGACAGCGACTCCGAGCTCCGGCGGTCAAGATCAGCACCCACTTCGACATCTGGCGGATTCCCCTGACCGAAGGCCAGATCGATGTCTGGGATCTACCGGACAACGACATCGAACGCGATCTGCGCCGTCGAGACTTCACCGTCAACGCGATGGCCGCACCGCTCGCCGATTTCCGGATTGGCGAGTTTGATGCCTCGCTCCTGGATCCGTTCGGTGGTCGCTTCGATGTCCAACGTCGCGTGCTCCGGCTGGTCGATGATGGAGCACTTCGCGATGATCCGCTACGGATGCTGCGGGCCGTCCGACTCGAGGCTGAAGCCGGATGGCGTCCCGACGCCGAGCTGCGCTCGGCGATCAAGCGGGATGCCGCGCTGATCGTCGAGTCGGCGGCCGAGCGCCAATGGGAGGAGTTCCGGCGCATCCTCCTGAGTGATCGGCTGCCGTGGGCGCTGCGCCGCCTCGAGCGAAGCGGTCTGCTCGATCGCATCATGCCGGAGCTGGCCCTCGGGCGTGGAGTCGACCAACGACCCGTTCACCGGCGCGACGTCTTCTGGCACCAGATCGACGCTGTGCACTGGACAACCCGGCTGACATCAGTGACCGCTCCGAGAGGGACGCAAGCCTCGGCGATCCGGCGCGAGCTCGAACCGCTGCTGCAGGTCCACGGCGTCCGCGCGATCCTCGACGAGTGGCGCCTCCCGCTCCGACTCGCCACGCTCCTCCACGACATCGGCAAGCCGCAGACCCGCAGCGTCGACGCCGACGGCTCAACCCACTTCTTCGGCCACTCTGAACTCGGCGCAGCAATGGCTCGGCAGCGCTTGACCGCGCTGCGCGTCCCCTCGCAGACCATCAACCGGGTCGAGCTTCTGGTCGGGCAACACCTCCGCCCCGGACAGGTCAACTCTCCGGGCAAGCCGCCCACCGATCGTGCCCTGCACCGATTCCACACCGCCCTCGGCGACGCCGCCATCCCCCTCTGCTGGCTCTTCCTCGCCGATTCGCTCGCCACCGCCGGCGCAGAAGCATTGCTCCCGCGCTGGCGCGGCTACGCGGCGCATGTCGCCCGGATCCTCGCCTGGCAACCCAGACGCGCCGCGCCGGCGGGACGAATCCTCGACGGCAACGCGATCATGGAAGCGACCGGACTCCAGCCCGGTCCGCTCGTCGGGGTAATCCGTGCCAGGATCGACGAGGCCGCGGCGGTCGGAGAGATCACAGACGCAGACGAAGCGCGCGAACTGGCCCGCCGGCTCGCGGATGCCGAGGCGGTGTCTCCGAGCCACTTGACCGCCGTTCCCTAACATAGTACACCTGTACTGTAGCCTGCGCCCGCAAGAGAATCCGGTCATGTCTGCCCGAATCGATTCCATGACGACACTCCCCACAACCCGTGAACGGCCTCGCCGAGTACCGCTCAGCGCTCGAGCCTGTTCCTCCGGATCCGAACACACCCGAACAGGCCCGAACGCGTTCGACTTTCCAAAACCTTCCAAAGCCAACCATTCTGACCACACGATCTCCCGCAAAACACTGGGTTTTCTCGAAGATCGTCCAGAGAAAAAATTGTTGTCCGACCACCTGGTTAGGCGACATAACGCGCTTCGTCCCGAACACGCCGTCTCAAGCCAAACCGCTGCCCGAACGGGCGCTGGGAGGAACGCCGCATGACTGAAGTCATCCTGATCACACTGCTCGTCGTGGCGTTGTTCTATCTCTTCTTCATCCGCCCGACCCGCTCGGAGGAACGCCGCCGGCAGCGCGACCTGAACGAGCTGCGCGTCGGCGACACCGTGCTGACCCGCGGCGGACTGATCGCCGAGGTCGAGGGCGTCGAAACCCCGGAGGACGGTCCGATGGTCGTGTTGCTGCGACTCTCCGAGAACGTGGTGGTCCGCGCGCGCACCGGCGCGGTCGAGGAGCGAATCAGCAGCGGCCCCGTTGAGGACTATGAGGACGAGGCCGAAGACGAGGAGACCGAAGACTGAGCAGCGGCAACCGGGTTGGCTGAACACAACCGGCTCGCTACGTATGCTGCAACGACATAAGCGGGATAGAGTGCGCAGAGCACTCTCGAGGCGCCGACCGGCAGCGGAGGCGCGCGCCAGCGGCTGATGGGCGGCATGATCGGCAATGCAGCCGGTAATCGACTTTTTCCGACGCTTCAGATTCCGCGACGCCTACATCTTCGCGGTGATCCTGATCCTCACAGCGTTCGCGATCGCCGCATCCTGGCCGGGCAATCCTGATCGCTACCTGCCCAGCTTCATCCCCTGGCCCGAAGGCGGCGGCGTGTCGGTCGGCGACTGGGAGCGCAACGAGTTCCGGCTCGGCCTCGATCTCGCCGGCGGCGTCTCGATCACGCTCGAAGTGGCGGGCGAGGCCGCACCGATCCGGCGCGGAGAATCGCTCAACCAGTTCCTCGAGCGCGAGGGCGTCGAGCTGGACCAGATCCTCAGCCTCAACCCTGAACTGGCCGATCTTGAGACTCAGTCCTACGACCTGCCGTTGCCGGACCACATCGCCGAGCTGGTTCTGCCGCTCGATGTTGACGACGCCTCGCTGGAGGAGGCCGTCGCGGAATCTCAGCGCGTGATTGAAGATCGCGTCAACGGCTTCGGCATCTCCGAGGCCGAGGTGACCGTCGTCGGCGTCGATCGAATCAACGCCCAGATCCCCGGCGTCGACGCGGATGAGGCATCCGACCTCGTCGGCTCGACCGCGCTGCTGGAGTTCCGCTCCATCGACCCGGCTCAGCCACAGCCGCAGCCGCCACTCGATCGTCTGCAGATCGGGGCCGCGATCGACGACGTGTGGGACACCACGCTGCCGCAGGACGACGCACGGTTCGTCCGTCGGGCCGATCCGTTCTTCATCCCGCCGCCGGACGAGGATGTGATCGTCGCCAACGGGGTCCGCTGGCTGCCGGCCAACGGGATCAACGCCGAAGGCGCCACGGTGCAACTCACCGGTCGGCACCTGATCGCCAACTCGATCTCCCGCACGCTCGACCAGGCCGGCGATCCGGCCTTGACCTTCGAGTTCGAGGACGAGGGCGCGCGGCTGATGGAGCAGATCACCCGCCGCCTCTTCGAAAGCCGCGGACTGCTGGGAATCTTCGTCGACGGCCGCCTGATCTCCAGCCCGTCGGTCAACGCGGTCATCTCCGATAGCGGCATCATCAACGGTCTGTCCGAAGAAGACGCGATCACCCTGCGCCGCCAGCTGCGCGCCGGCGCGCTGCCGATCAACCTGCGCGTGCTGCAGAGCACCGAGGTCGCCGCGACACTGGGCGAAGACTCGGTGATCGATACCGTCCAGGCCGGGGTTGTGGCCTTCGTCGCGATCGTCATCTTCATGATGATCTACTACCGCGTCCCCGGCGTCGTCGCCGCGCTGGCGCTGATCGTCTACGCCGCCGGCGTGATGGCCACGTTCAAGCTGGTGCCGATCACGCTCACCCTGGCCGGTGTGGCCGGACTGGTGCTCTCGATCGGGTTCGCAGTCGACGGCAACGTGCTCATCTTCGAGCGGCTCAAGGAAGAGCTCAGGCTGGGTCGCAGCCTTTCCGGAGCGGTCGAGACCGCCTGGGCGCGCGCCTGGCCGGCGATCCGCGACGGCAACGTGTCGACGATCATCACGGTCGCGATCCTCTGGCTGTTCGCCGACGCCCTCAACCAGAACCTGATCAAGTCGTTCGCCCTGGCCCTGCTGGTGGGGACCGGCTTCAGCTTTGTCACCGTGATCTTTGTCACCCGCAACTTCATGACGATCGCCGTGAGCACCGGCTGGATCCGTGGACTACGACCGTTCGGCGTGCGCCAGATGACGGTCCGCCCACGGGCCTCCGGAGCGGGGAGCGGTGAGGGAGGCGCGTCCGCATGATCGACTTCGTCGGCCGACGCCGCCTCTACGCCGTGTTCTCGCTGCTGCTGATCGTGCCCTCGCTGATCGGTCTCGCCCTCTGGCAATTCGAGGCGGGCCTCGACTTCGCCGGCGGTCTTGAGACAGAGGTCCGCTTCCTGGGCGATACCGATCTGGATGACGTGAGCGATGCCATCGCAGGCATCGAGGGAGCGCCCGAAGGTACCCGGTTCTCCGCGAGCGAAGGCGAGGATGGCGCGTTCGTCGTCAGCGCCGCCTTCGAGACGGGGTCGCTGGACGACGGCTTCGCCATCGCGGACCTGATCGGAAGCAGATTGGGCGCTGAGTTGCCATCCAGCGTCAGCCTCGGGCTGGATGTCGACGAATCGGAAGTCCGCACCGAGCTCTGGTTCCCGGGCAGTGTGAGCCAGGACGAAGTGCGCGCTGCGCTGGAGACGGTCGGACTCGGTGGCGCCAGGATCCAGGCGACCGCCGATTCAGCCTTCCGCCTGCGCGTCGAACAGCCGTCGGACGGTGACCTGGAGCGCCTGCGCCAGCGAATCAACGAGTCGCTTCGCAGCGAAATCGGTCCAATCGTCGTTCTGCAAAGCTCGTCGGTATCCGGGACGCTGTCGGTCGAGATCGCCCGGGACGCGGGCGTCGCGCTTGCGGTAGCCGCCGTCGCGATCCTGATCTACATCTCACTCGCCTTCCGCCGCCTGCCCAATCCCGTGCTGTACGGCTCGGCCGCCATCGTGGCGCTGCTCCACGACGTGACCATCGTCGCCGGCGCATTTGCCATCGGCGGCCAGGTCGCCGGTCTCGAAGTCAACGCGATGTTCGTCACGGCCCTGCTGGCGATCATCGGCTACAGCGTCAACGACACGATCGTGGTCTTCGACCGAATCCGCGAGAACCTGCTGCTCGATCCGCGCGAGGACTTCCGCCGAGTCGTCAACGCAGCCATCACCCAGTCGCTGGGCCGCTCGCTGAACACCTCGATCACGGTGGTCCTGGCACTGCTCGCGCTACTCCTGATCGGCGGGGTCACGATCCGGCCCTTCGTCGTTGTGCTGTTCATCGGCACCGTCGCCGGCACCTACTCGTCGATCGCCGTGGCAAGCCAGATCGTCTTCCTCTGGCAGGACGGCACGCTGCCGCGCCTGCTCCGACTCGGTGGTGAACGACGGGTGGTCCGGCGAGTCGAGCGCCGCGTTTAGCCCGGACTAGCCACGCCAGAGAACTCGCGCGTCGCCGACCCGTCGGGTGATCCGGTTCGTGTCCAGGTGCTCGAGGAAGGCCTGGGCAATCTTGCGGCTGGTCCCGAGCCGGTCACGGACCTCCGCCAGCGTCGCCCGTTCCTGCTCCTCCAGCAGGGCGCGCGTCTCGGCGACCATCCCCTCATACGCCCGACGCTCAAGGTTCACGCCATCCTTGAGTCTGATGATCAGGTGCTGAGCCTCCAGGTACTCCAGCAGGTCCGGATCGAGCGAGGGGTCCGTGTCCGGCCGCACGCCCTGATCTCTGAGCCGCAACATGAGAGCGTCGACCTGCGCCTGCTGCTCAGCGGACAGGGCAACGCTGCGGCCGGGCAGGTCGAATGAGCCGTCGCGGACGAGCAGTTGTCCGGAGTCGGTCATTAGCTCCTGGAGGTACGTGAAGGCCCGCTGGGGCAGCTTGAGGCGGCTGCGCAGATCTTCTCGCGGCAGTCCGGCTCGAAGCGGATATGACTCGACATAATCGCTTACCGCAGCTTTGGCCCGAGCGGTCAGGGCGCCCATGCCGGCATCCGAGATCAGCACCGCGGAATCGGACAGGCCAGCTTCGTCCAGTACGACCACCGAGTCGCCGGAGATCTGACGTTCCAGAGCGGCCGAGGCCTGATCGATGGCCAGTTCGGTGCGGGCGAGCAGGTCGCTCCAGCGGACGGGCTCCATACGTTGGAGAACGGTCAACACCGTGTCGTCTGGTGAGCCGTCGAGCAGACGCTGCAGGGCTTTGAGCGTTGACTCATCGTTGCGGTGATGGCGTCTGGGCCGAGTGTCGACGATGCGGCCGCCTGCGACTGTCGCTTCGGCGGAGCGAAGCACGAAGTGATCGCCGCGAGCAGCTGCGATCGGTCGTTCCAGTCGAAGCTGGGCCCAGGTCGATCCGCCGGGCGCCAGCAGATCACCCTCGAGCAGCCGGACCCGCGCCTGTACCTCGTCGGCGCCGAGGTGGAGGGTGCGGGTGGCGTTGTGCGGCAGCGGCTTTGACGCGCCGGCGACGGCTCGCAGGCGGATGTCGACGGCCGAGGTCGGCTCCAACCAGCCCGGCGAGGTGAGCACCATGCCTCGCTCGATGTCGTTGGCCGACACGCCGCCCAGATTGACCGCCGTCCGAGCGCCGGGCGGCGCAGTGTCGAGCGATTGCTCGTGTGACTGCAGCCCTCTCACCCGACACTCGATTCGTCCCGGCTCGATCACGACCGGATCGCCGACCGACAGCTCGCCGTCGAGCAGCGTTCCCGTTACGACCGCGCCGAAGCCGGAGATGGAGAAGGCGCGATCGATCGGCATCCTGGGACGGCCCTGGTCGGGAATCGGCGGCAGGTCGTCGATCAGTGAATCGATCAGCGTGCGCAGCTCTTCGATGCCGTCGCCAGTCAGGGCCGACACGGGAGCGATCGGCGAGCCGGCCAGGGCCGTCTCCTCCAGCAGCTCGACGATCTCCTCTTGCACCAGGGCGAGCCACTCTTCGTCGACGATGTCCGTCTTGGTCAGCGCGACCAGGCCGCGGTCGATGTCGAGCAGGTCAAGGATGTCCAGGTGCTCTCGGGTCTGGGGCATGACGCCCTCGTCGGCGGCGATGACGAGCAGGGCCAGATTGATTCCGCCGACGCCGGCGAGCATGTTCTTGATGAAGCGTTCGTGGCCGGGCACATCGACGATGCTGACAGCTCGGCCGGAGGGGAGCTCGCACCAGGCGAAGCCGAGATCGATGGTCAGGCCGCGCGCCTTCTCTTCGGCCCAGCGGTCGGGATCGATGCCGGAGAGCGCCTGCACGAGGGCGCTCTTGCCGTGGTCGACGTGTCCGGCGGTGCCGATGACGTACACGCGATTACCCTGACCCTCAGTTACTCCCTATCGAACGAGGATATGTGCGATGCAAGCGATTGTTGTCGATCCGCCCGGCAAGACGGCCGATTCCCTTCGGCTTGCTGAGGTTCCCGATCCGACCCCGAGCGATGAGGAAGTGCTGCTGCGTGTTCATGCGACGGCGCTCAACCGCGCCGACATGATGCAGCGGATGGGCAATTATCCGGCGCAGCATGGCGCCTCGGAGATTCTCGGGCTTGAACTGGCCGGCGAAGTGGTCGAGGCCGGATCGCAGGTGCAGGGACTGTCGGTCGGCGATCGCGTCTACGGACTGTCGGGAGGCGGCGGCTATGCGGAGATGGCGACGTTGCATCAGTCGCTGGCTATGCCGATTCCTGATGAGCTGACCTATCAGGAGGCCGCCTCGATTCCGGAGGTGTTCTTCACGGCGAACACCGCTGTTCGCACGCTGGGAGCGACCTTGCCCGGTGAGCGCATCCTGATCCACGCGGGCGGCAGCGGTGTTGGGATTGCGGCGATCCAGATCGCCCGGTTGATCGGCGCCGAGGTCTGGATCACGGCCGGCTCGGAGGAGAAGTGCGAGCGGGCGCGGGAGCTGGGCGCGGACATGACGATCAACTACCGCGAGCAGGATTTCGCTGAAGTCGTGCAGGAGCAGACGGACGGCCAGGGCGTCAACGTCATTCTCGACGTGATCGGCCGCGACTACTGGGACGCGAACCTGCGCTCACTTTCGATGGCCGGGCGGCTGGTACTGGTCGGTCTGATGGGCGGCGCCGTGGCAGAGACGAACCTCGGCCTGTTGATGCAGAAGCGGCTGCGCGTCCACGGGACGGTGATGCGTTCCCGGCCGTTGATTGATCGGGCGGAGATCACGCGCGACTTCCAGCAGCACCTGGAACCGGCGATCGTCAACGGGGAGATGAAGCCGGTGATCGATTCGGTGTTCCCGCTGAGCCAGGCGGCCGAAGCTCACCAGTACATGGCGGAGAACCGGAACTTCGGGAAGATCCTGCTGGATTGCATCGAAACCGAGTAGGTCTTCCGCAGTTGGTCTGCGGCTGAGGCGCCCCCCTTCAGTCGCTACGCGACCGCTTCCCCCCAGAGGGGGGAAGCGGGAACAGGCCCGGCTCGGTGCTGATTAGCTGGCGGCTTCGGCGTAGATCGCGGGTTGCTCTCCTTTCGGGTCGGTGAGTTGGTCG
>JAPPNI010000009.1 GCA_028873865.1 Chloroflexota bacterium
TTGCGCTCTCAGTCTGGCAGATGACCCGGATCAAGGTCCGCTCGACGGGTGGGATTGTGGCCGGGTCTACGTCGGGCATCCTCCGCGACGCCGCGACCCACGTCCGCGAAGGACTGTCCTACCTGGGACGAGCCCCGGGAGTGCGGATGTTGATCGCACTGACGGCGCTGCACTGCATGCTGGTGATGTCGTTCGACGCGCTGCTGGTCGTGTTCGCCAAGAATGTACTCAATGGCGGCGCGAACGAGTATGGCTACCTGGTGATGGGTGTGGGAGGCGGTGCGTTGGTTGCGACGGTGGCGCTGTCGATGGTTCCCGCCGGGCCAATTCGAGGTCGGCTGATGCTGTTCTGCGGCCTGTCCAGCGGCATCCTGATGCCGATTCTGGGACTCGCTGGCAGCTTGCCGATCGCAATCCTGGGCGCGGCGCTAGTTGGCGGGACCCAGGCGATGTTCATGGCTCTGTCGAGCGTGATGATCCAGGCGGTCGTACCCGACGCGATCCGCGGTCGGGTGATGAGTCTCTATGCGATGTTTGCGGGCGGGATCATGGCGCTGATGATCCTCGCCAACGGCCTCGCCTCCGATGTCGTGAATGTCCGCTATCTGCTGACTATCCCGGGCATCATCTTCTTCGTTGCGTTGCTGCTGTGGGCGCTGGGTATGCCGAGGTTGCGTTCCACGTTCGTGCACGGCGAGCTGGTTGAGGAGAGCGTGGTGGCGAGGGCTGCTGCGGCCGTGAGCGCCGCCGCCTCGGTGGTGATCAACAGCGTGGCCGCCCGCTGGGCGCCGCAACAGAGCGTAGTCGAGGAGCGACTCGGCAGCGGGGGTGGAGGCGGTGCGGGCGGAGGTGGCGGCTAGTTGCTAGTCGGCACCGATACGGAGGATCTGGCCGATGGTCATCCTCATGTAGAGGGCAACGATCACGGCGATGGCTCCGAGGAAGACGAGGCCGAGGACTCCGTAAGCTCCACCGATGGTGGCCCAGTCGGTGACGGTGACGAATGGCGGCAGCACGGTTTCGCCGGTCTCGACGAAGCCAACGAACTCGAGCATCATCGTGCCGAGCTGGAGTCCGACGGCAGTGCCCAGAGCCATCGACACGGCGATGATCAGGATTTTCTCGATCCCGACGACGAGGAGCACCTGGGGCAACGAGAAGCCCATTGTTCTGAGCACCGCGAACTCGCCCTGTTGTTGTTGGGCAACGAGCACGGAGGCGACGAGGAATCCAAGCGCGGCGAGCAACACGATCGCGATGAAAGTGAGGAAGAGCAGACCTTCCCAGCCAGCGGCGACGAGCGGGTCCTCGTCCTGCAGATTGCGGATGGCGTCAACGTCGAAAATCTCATGTTTCCAGGGCGGCGTGACTTCGAGGAACGTGCGCAACTGCCGCAGACCTTCGTCGTCGGTTGGCTGGATCCAGATCTCATTGGGCACCCCGGCGCCCAGGGAAGCCGGGTTTCGATTGATTCGGTAGCTGAGATAGTCGCGATCGGCGATGATCAGAGAGCGCGCGTTCTCGGGATTCCAGGTCGGGAAGAGATCAAAGCTGCCAACAATCTTGATCGGCATATAGACGCTGTTCATGCTGAGCAACACTGTCTGGCCTTCGTCGAGCGCCGCTTCGCTGAGGAAATCACGACTGACGACCGCGGGCACCGGTGCGTTGGGGCCGTTCAGCCGCACTCCGCGCGGCAGTCCCGAACGGACATCTCGATTCCAGATGTAGCGCATTCCATATTCGCCATCGCGGGCCTGCTGTGAAGTCAAACGAGCGTCGTCGGGCAGCGCGCCGCCACGCGTGGTCTCGGTGAACACGGTCCAGCGACCCTGTTGCTCAAAGCTCTCGACAATCACGCTCTCGCGAAATCCGACCTCGATGATGTTGTCTGGAATGTGGTCGGTGGTGGTGTACTGGATGGCATCGTAGCCAACCGTGCCTGAGAAGTTGGCCGCGCCGCCGGTACGGATCGAAACAGCCTGGAGCATCCAGGGGCCAATGTGGGGCGCACCGGAGCCCACGGAGAGATCTCCGTAGAGGAACCTCCAACCCTCTTCCATTTCGCTGCCCCCAAAACCCCGCCCCCGGGGCAAGCCCTGCAGCTGAACCTCGCGATAGCGACCCTTGCCGTCTCGCATCCTCAGGCTCGGGATGAGTGAGCCGCTGGTCTGGGGCAGCCATAACCACATGCCGACGTGGGTGGCGTCGGCCGGAATCACGATTTGCTCAACCTCAAACTCGGGCACGGTCAGGCGACTGAGCAGGTCGCGTACGTCGCTGAGAGCGAAATCTTCGCGATACCAGAGCACCTCAGCAAAGGAATCAGGATGGATTCCGAGCACCGTGGCATCGGTGACGTCCAGCGGTCCACGAGAGAAGGAGGCGTTCTGACGGACGACGTGGGAGACCTTCTCGATGCCGGGTGCACCTGCGAGGTCGTCCCGGAGCATGTCTACCGAGGCACCGCTACTGCGCAGGTCTGCAACACGCAGCGATGCTCCCGACCGGTAGGCGGCGCGATCGTCGAAGGACTTATCGAGCGTGGCTCCAAAGGTGCCGCCGAACATACCGAGCGAGGTGGCCATGATCAGCAGCAGCGCGAGGCGTCCCGGCTGGACGGGTGCGCGGGTGAGGTGCCAGATGACCATCTGAGTCGATGCGCCGCCAAGTATGCGCGCGATGCCGCCAAAGACGGAAAGCAACAGGGGAAAGAGTCGGAGGAAGAGCACGGCCACGGTGACGACGAAGACGGCAGGCGCTATCAGGAGGAGGGGATCCTGCTGGAGTCCGCCGAAGAGGTCTTCAGTGACGAGCGAGCCGGATTCTTGCAACTGGAAAAAAAGCAGGGCACCCATGCCGACCACCACCAGGTCGAGGTAGTAGCGCTGGAAGACCGGCTTGTCTTCCGGACGAGAAGTTGAGCGCGCATGGTGGACCACGGTGGCACGATTGGAGCGCCAGGCGGGCCAGATCAGAGCAATGAAACTCAAGGTGGCGCCGATCGCGGCATAGATGTAGACCTCGCCGGTCAGTTCGACGGTCAAGCGGGCACCACCGGTCAACCCTTCGAAGGCAGGCGAATAGCCAAGGAAGGCAATCGCCTCGCGCGCGACGATCGGCCCAATCCCCATGGCCAGGGCGACGAGGAGCAATCCTTCGATCGTCGAGATGGACATGATGTGTCCCAGGCCAGCTCCGCGCGACTTGAGCAATGCAACCTCGGCCGCCTGGCGGTCGACGACCATCGTGGAGACGAGCACGAGATAGAAGAGGACAATTCCCACGATCTGCAAGGTCAGCACGAGCAACGGGATCGAGGAGAAGAACTCCTTGGTCTCGTAGTTGTTGAGGACACCGACGATCTCTGTCTCGACGCGGGTCCGCTCGATTTCCTTGGCGATGGCCTCAAATGCGGCGCGGAAGCGAATCGCGGCGTTGCCGGCGTCGTCGGCAACGAAAGCAGAGCGATCGACCTGGACATACACCTCGAGCCGGGCGCGCAGTTCGGGCATATAGCCGGCCATCGAATCGATCAGGGTGGACCTGGGCGCGAAGAAGGCGAACGCATCGGTCTTCTCGACGGGTACGTGGAAGTGGTCCCGACGTACCCCCCAATAGCGATCGTTGTAGTCGATCGGCCGGACGAGGCCGACGACCCGGATCCGGATCGGTTCGGCGTCGTCCCGCCAGGAGGCGTGGATGTCACGGGTTTCGCCGATGCTGAAACCACCGGATACGGCGGCTTCGGTTCCCATGGCGACATCGATGACCGGAGGCCGATCCGGAGTGGCGGCGGGGGCGGGATCGGGCCATTGGCCCTCGACGAGCTCTACATGATCGCGAACACCTTCAAACCAGAGCACCCGGGCGCGATCACGTGGATCTTCATCCGGAGGAATTCCTCCGGTCTCGGTCATGAAGAAGGTGGCGCTGGTGAGCGATTTCTTGGTATCGGAGATGTAGTCACGAGGGATCCTGAGCCGACGGTCGATGGCATCGAAGGAGTCCTCGGCCAGGCCACTGGAGAGTCCGTGCGCGGCGTTGAGGATGCGTACGTCGAGGTCGGCATCAGAGACGCGCCGCAAGTCGGTCTGCAGGCCGAGGTCCTGCAGGGCGTTGCGATAGATGGTCGTGGAAGCCATCAGCGCAACGGCGAGGATGACACCGATCGTGACTGCCGCCATCAATCGGCGATTGCCGTTGAGCCGACGCAAGGCGATGCGTAGCGCGGTGGGGAACGATCTGAGGATGCCGCCCATTCTGCCTCGTGCCGCCTCGTCCTGCTTCCCGCCGGGTTCGTCGCCGTGTCAGTCGCTGGGGGTATGTTCGACCACGTTGCCTTCGTAGACTACTAGGGATTAGCGAACATCCAGCGTCCCTCCGGATAGTCGGCGGCGGCGAACACTGAGCGAGTAGCGGGGGTTTGGGTGGAGTCGTTCGGGGCCGTTCTGGGCTTTGTCCTGCGCCGCATGCGCGACAGCTGGCGGATCCAGCTGGTCATCGCAGCGGGCATCCTGGTCGCGGCCGTGTTGATGTCTTCAACCACGATTTACACGCGAGCCGTGTCCGACCTTTCTTTGACCGTCAGTCTGCGCGAAGACCTGACCGAGCGCCGGCAGATGTTCACGTTCCTCAACGGGGTGCCCATGGCCGGCGGGCCGAACGAGTCCGCCCGTGTCTACGCGGGCGAGTCGATCGATGAACGCTTCGGCGAGATCGAGACGCAGCGCCTCAGGTTCCGCACCACCGTGCCGACGCTGATCGATTTCCCGCTCAGGCAGGGTCAGGTGATCCCAACGACGACCTTCTTCGCGGCTCTGGATGACGCCGAAGAGAACGTCACCGTGGTCGAAGGACGTTTTCCCCAACCTCCCGTGTTGAGCTCATCGGGAGGGCTCCAGGGTCCCATCGAAGTGGCCCTGACGCCGCGGGCGTCGAGGCTGTTTGGAGCGGACGTCGGAACTGAATGGAATCTCGTCGACGGGTTTGACGAGTGCGATCGGGAGCCCGATCCGCCTCCGGGTGGCCCGCCGCCACCGCCGCGGCCGCCATGTGAACCGACGATGGCGATCACACGCTACATCCCGCTTGTGGTGACTGGCATCGTCGAACCTGACAACACCGACAGTTCCTACTGGAGTCGGGTTCCTCGAGAAATCACCTTCGGGGTGTTCTCTGGTCCGGCGCGTCCGCAGACGGTGCCACTGATCATCCCCGCGCAGACCTTCGAGGCCGAACTGCCGCGCGTGATGAGCGGGTACCTGGTCAACACCACCTGGATCTCGGAGCTGGACACAGATCAGTTGAACGTCGCCGTCCTCGACGACACGCGCGAGGCCTTCGACTTGCTGCGGGAGGACTTGCGCTCCGTCAAGGGCGCCATGCGGTCGCCGATCGAGCCCCGACTGGAGTCGTTCGTCAAGGATTTGAATTTCACTCAGGTGCCGATCCTGATGCTGTTGGCCCAGGTAGTCGGGATCGCCCTGTTCTACGTGGTGATTGTTTCCGGCGTACAGGTCGCGCAGCGCCGGGAAGAGCTGTTCTCGATGCGATCGCGTGGGGCGTCGATCTTGCAGGTGATCTCGCACACCGCCATCGAAGGGATCCTGATCGCCATCGTGGCGGCTGCGATCGCCCCCTTCATCGCCGTAGCCGTGATCGGCCTGCTTGGCTATACCCCGGTCTTCGAACCGCTGACGGGCGGCGCGTCGATTCCGACGACGCTGACTGATATGGCGTTCCTGCTGTCAGCGGCGGGGGCCATCGTGGCGGTGCTATTCACCCTGGCGCCGCTGGTCATTGCCAGCCGGACGCGAGTCCTGTCGGAGCGGCTGCGCAATGTCTCGAGACCGGCAGGACCCAATGCGCTGCAGCGCTATTTCCTCGATGTGGCCCTAGTGCTTGTCGCGGTCGGGCTGATCTTCGAAGCGGACCTCAAGGGAACCGTCTTTGAGCGCAACAGTGTTGGCGGGCTGTCCGCCGACCCACTGCTGTTAAGCACGCCGATCCTGTTCGCGCTGGCGGCGACGCTGGTGATTCTGCGATTCCTGCCGTACCTGTATCGGTTCTTCGCCTGGCTGACCTACGACCGGTTCCCCCTGTCGATCGCCTCGACGTTGCGCTACGTGAGCCGCACGGTCGGGCCCGCAGCCCGGCTCACGATCCTGTTGATGCTTGGCGCAGCCCTGGGGACATTCGCGGCCTCGTACGCGGATACGGTCGAGCTGTCGCTAGCGGAACGGATCGAGTACGACAACGGGGTGGAGTTCCGCGTCGGTCTGGGAGAGAGCGGATATTCCACTGCCAACGGGGTGCGAGACCGACTGGGTCCGATCGACGGAGTCGAGGGCATTGCATCGGTGTATCGGAGCAAGGTGTCGGCGGGCCGGAGCATAGGCACCACGACCAGCGTGACCATCCTGGGGATCGAGCCCAAGGCGGGCGTTGAGATGATGTGGTTTCGCGAGGATCTGTCGCTGCTGACGTTCGAAGAGCTGATCAGCACCATCGACGTACCGCCGGTCGGCCGTGGAGTCGGAATTCCCCAGGAGACTGAGACACTGAGAGTCTGGATCAGAATGGGCGCGGGTGAGACCGACCAGTCATTCTGGTTGCGTGTGCGCGATGGCGACGGCCGGTATCACACCGGCGGAGGTCTGGCGATGCCCGCCTCCGACACTCCCTGGACGGCGATGGACATCGACTTCCAGCAGGAGATCGTCGGCTCGGGAGCAGCTCCACCGTATTCCCTGCATTCGCTCGTGATGAGCGAGCCGTTCGGGCTGTTCATTTCGGAACCGGCGACGATCTACATCGACGCCGTGACGGCGATTCAACCCGACGGACGTGAGCTGATCATCGAGGACTTCGAGAATCGGAGATGGCTGGAATTCGTGCAACGGCGCGGTACCGGCGACGAGATTGAGTTCGCGCGCGATGATGATCCGATTTCAGGCGAGCATGTGATGGCATTTCGGCCGGGAGTTGGACAGTCGCCGGGACTACGCGCCGCCCATTTCGCCGACCCCTCGTTCTGCAGCAACACACGATGCACGGTGCCGACGATTGTGAGCGCCGACTTCGCCGAACGCCAGCGCCTGGAGGTGGGAGATCGCTATCCGCTGCGCCTCGACTCCGTCGTGGTGACAGCGCAGGTCGCGAGCATCGTGGAGTTGTTCCCGACGCTGCGCCCGGACGAGCTGTCGTTCATCGTGGCCGACTACGACGCGCTCTTCCACATGGGCTCGGTGACGGGCCTACGTCCATCGGTTAGTCCGACGGAAGTCTGGCTCGACCTTGTCGACGATCCGGCGCTGCGCGAGGCAACCAAGGAGGAGTTGAGCCGCCCACGTTACTCGCTGGGCAGGTTCTTCGACCGCGATGAGCGACTCGACGACAGCGGACGGGATCCGTTGACGACGGCAGGTGGGTCCGGGATTCTGCTGGTCGCGTTCATCGCGATCTCGCTGTTGCTGGCGTTGGCGTTCCTGGTGTCGATGGCGGTCTCGGCGCGTCAGCGGAGACTGGAGATGGCGCTGCTACGCACGGTCGGCGTCGGCAACCTGAGCATCCTCATTCAGCTCTTCCTCGAATACGCGATCATTGTCGGCACGGGTCTGGTGCTCGGTGTGCTACTGGGCAACCGAATATCGCTGCTGCTGCTGGCTTACCTGGAGATCGACGAGAGGGGCCGGACGGTGTTGCCGCCGTTCCAGATCGAGACAGACTGGCAGATTCTTGGTATCGCGTTTGCTGTGCTGATCGGGGTCCTGGTGATCGGCGTGCTGGCGACCTGGCGCTGGTTCCTGAAGCTGGAACTGAATCGTGAGCTGCGGCTGACGAACTAGCTAGGATGCTCTAAAGAGGCGAGGGAACGATGAAGTCAGCTATCAAGCGTCTTGGCGACGCGCTTTCAAGGGCAACCGATAAGATCAACAGGACCGAATCGGCGAGGCGCCGGGCGGCGAGGCAGCAAGCGAATCCTAATCGAGAGGGAATCGTTCAAGCGCACATGCGAGGCCGTTCGACCGTTAGCTCATCCGACTTCCGTGGACTCGGTTAAGGTCGGCTACAGGCGCTTGAGCGGGCGGCGGCGGGTGAACCAGCCTCGGAGGTCGGGGGCGGCGAGGGTGGCGGCGGCGGCCGGGGTTCCCCAGGCGATGCAGGCGACTCCGCAGGTGGCTCCGGAAGCGGCAACTCCGAGCAGGGCGACGACGATGGCCATCGGGGCGAGCGCGAACCAGGGCGCGGCGGGGCTGCGGCGGGTGTGGGCGACGTGCAGCAGCATCAGCAGCAGGCCGGCAGCAGCGACGGTCGCACAGACGATATAGAGGCCGGTGGATTCCTGATTGATCAGTGTGGCGACGAAGGCGGCGGCGATGCCCGCGGCGGTGAGGGTTCCGGCGAGGAATGTCATGGCGTCATGGTAGCTGGCGGAGGGACCCCCCTCAGCCTTCGGCAGCTCCCCCTGCCAAGGGGAGCCGGGAAGGCTTGATGCAGATCGCGTTCGCTAGCCGGTGAGGCGGCGGTAGAGGGCGGGGAGGCGCCGGGGGAGGGACTCGATGTCGGCGACGACCTCGTAGGCCATGTCCTGGCACATTTGCTTGAGGTAGTCGTGACCGGCCCGGTCGACGGTCAGGGCGAACGGGACCATGCCCTCGCGGCGCGCCTCGGTCAGCGCCATCTTGGTGTCGTGGATCGCGTATTCCTTCTCGGTGCGGTCGCGGCCGTAGCCGTGGTCCTGCGGGCGGCCGTCGGAGAGCAGCATGAGGATTTTGACCTTGGCGTCGGTGTTCTGCAGCTTCCAGATGCAGTGTCGGATGGCGGGGCCCATGCGAGTCGAGCGGACGGGGGCGATCTTGTCGATTCGCTCCTTGATCCGGTCGCCGAAGGGTTCGTCCATGTCCTTGTAGACGAAGAACTCAACGTTGTCGCGGCCATAGCCGGAGAAGCCGTAGACGCCGTACTTGTCGCCGATTGTTTCGAGCGCCTCGATCAACAGGACGGTGGCCTCCTTTTCAAGGTCGATAATCCGCTTACCCGGGTGACGGGCAGCCTCGGCGCGGCGCTGGGCCCACCAGCTCAGGTACTTGCGCGGGTCGTCGTCGAACTGGTCATCCTGGCGCTGTTCGTGGTGCTTCTGAATCTCCTCGTCGGTTGAGGCGGAGACGTCGAGCAGGAATGCGACGGCGACGTCGCGGTCGACCTTGTTGCGCCGGTAGAAGAGCTTGGTCTCGGAGGTCGCGCCCGCGATTTTCTCGGTGTACCACTCGATCACGGCGTCGAGGTCGTAGTCCTCGCCGTCTGTTAGGCGCTTCATCTTGCGGAACATTTCGGGGCGCAGCATCTCGAACTGCTTGCGTGTCTCCTGGACGAGCTGTGTGTGCTCGTGCAGGGTCTCGGTGTAGTAGTTGGAGGTGCCCGATTCGCCGCGTTGTTCCTGCACGCGGCACCAGCGCGGCTTGTAGTCGGCAGCACGGAAGTCCCACTCGTCGTAGTAGAACGAGGCGGCCTCGACCGGTAGCTCTTCGCCGTCGTCGGCGCCGGTCGAGTCGTCGCCCATGGCCTGTTGGCCTTCCTGGCGCTCGCCCTGGATTTGGTTGACTTCCTTGAGCAGGTTGTCGAGGAACATGCCCGACGATTCGGCCAGGTCCATATCCATCAGTTCGTTGATCGAAATCTCGACGGACTTCTCCAGCAGCTCCTGGAGCTGTTCCTTGGTCAGCGGGATCGGCGGGGCGTCGCCGGAGCCGGTCTCGCCCTTGAGCTTCATCAGCAATTGGACCAGCTCGGGCTTGAAGTCGCCACGGAAGTCGACCGGGTCGGGGCTGTCGTAGGGACGTTCCTCGGAACCGGGCATGAAGGGCATAAACGACTCTTCGAGGCCGGATGAGCCGGAGCCGGGCATCATGTCAGAATCTTCGCCAGCGTCCGGGTCGCCGGACATTTCCTGCTCGAAGTCGGACCAGTCTTCGGTGTCGAGTTCGACGTTGGGAATCTGCGAGAGCCACTCGTAGAGCAGCGCTGTTGCGGCGGCGCTGTCCTGAACCGTCGCGCCCTCTTGCCTGATCCGGTTGAGGATGCGCAGCGGCGCGCGCATCTCTTCTGCGAGTTCGTTGGGCCAGCGGATGCGGCCGATTTCGTCGAGCGACGCGCGCAGCAGGTTCTCGACCATGGCCTGGCGAGCGGGCATGTCTTCGACCGAACGACGCCTGTCAATCGCCGCTTGCTGGAGGCGGGAGAAGGCGCGGCGGACACCGGCGTACTCACGCTTGACGATGGTGTCGATGCGGGTGTCCTCGACGATTGTGAAGAGGTCGTGGGCGAGGCGGCGGTCCTCGAACTGGTCGAAGAAGCGCTCCATGTCAGTGTGGATTTCCACCTCTTCGCCTTCGCCAACCGTCGGAGCAACGCCATTGCCGTGACCGTTCGACGAGCCGTTCCGGGCTGGAGGGAAGAGGATCGGGGCGAGCTCCGACTGGTACTCAAAGGAACCGAACTCCAAGCGTCCGGCCTGGTGGGTGGCGAAGACCTTGTAGACCGCGAAATTCTCCTCTTTGGTCGGGTAGCGCTCCACATTTTCGGGCAGGTAGATCGTGGTGCCCTCCGTCGTGGGGCTGCTCTCATCGACCCAACCAACCCCCTTGGCGGTCAGTTCCTCGGAGGCCTTGACGCCGACATCGACGCCCGTCAGTGCCTTGCAGTACATGCGGATCAGCTCAGAGACACGGTCGAGGTCGACACGACTGCTGAGCGCCTCCATCACTTCCTCGCCGCGAGCCGACTCGAGGCGGAAGAAGGCCTCGCCACCATCGCGCGATTGTTGGAGGATGGTGAGTCCGAACTCCTGCCAGCGGGCGATGTCATCGATACCGAGTCGTTGGGCGACGCGCGGTGAGGACTTGATGAACTCCATGGCGGCATCGCCGGAATGCTGTGCCAGCTGTTCGGCGAGTTCGAGCAAACCCTCGTGGATGTCCTTGTCGACTTCGGAGAACGCTTGGGCGGCCTCGATGAAGTAGGGGTGGCCGAGACGTCCGACCTGCATAGCCACCTGGCCGGCCAAGGAGAGGTAACGCGGCCGCTGGTCTTCGGAGACCTGACGCAGAGCACCGGGGCCACGCTCGAAGTAGACACGGGCGTCGACCCAGGCCGTGTGCGCGACGATCCCGCCGAACTCCAAGAACGGCGCCCGGTCAGCGCGATCCAGTTGCGCGAGGACGCCGGGAGCCATGCCGAGGCAGGCCGAGGCGAGCTCATACGAATGCGAGGCGAGTGAATCGATCAAGTCGACCAGCAGTCGCATTTGCGAAAGCGGCAGGTGAGGGAGAATCTGTGGAGAGACATCGAAGTACTGAGCTGACAGGGAGCCGGACTTCCAGGTGCCTTTGTAGAGGGACTTGCCCTGAGCGGCCCAGTCGTTGGCCTGCGAGACGGAGAGGTGGGGGAGAACAGCAGGAGAGGCGCGGAAGAGAGCGCCTGAGAGCGCGGGGGAGGTTTCCATCAAATCGATGCCGACGGCGCACCAGTCGCGCATACGGTCGTAGGTGATCTGTTCAAGCACCGGTCCGGAGGCGCGGAAGTACTCGGAGGACGCTTCCCAGCTGCGGAGAGAGTGTCGGGCGATGTCGAGGCCGTCGCGCAGCCAGTGGGCGAGTTCGTCGGGCTCGAGAATCGGTAGCACCGCCTCGAGCGCGGCTTCGAACTCCTGGGCCAGAGCAGGCGGGAACTGGCGCAGTCCTTCGCGTGCCTCTTCGACGAGTGTGTTGGTGTCGGTGGCTTCGGTCATGGGCATCTATCCAAACCGGCATCCCGGCGGCTTGTCGGCCACCAGCAGCCGTAGCGAGGCTCGCGGTCAGTCAAACCGGATCTGCTCAATCTCGGCGTGATCGTCGGAGGTATCCAGCACAGCATAGGTCAGGACCTGCTCGGTCCCCCGCATCTCGCCCGCGGATCCAGGATTGACGATCAGGGCCCGCCCGATCCGCTTCACCAACGGCGCGTGGGTATGGCCGTAGATGATGAAATCGGCCTCTTCCTCGGCCAGTCGTTGGAGCTGCGGGTCGTGCGGAAAGAGATAGTCACGGTAGGGCGCCCAGGGCGTCGCGTGGAACATGAGCAGCTTCTTCGAGCCAATCTCGGTCCGGAGCAGATAGGGCTGCGCGCGAGTCCACTCGAGCAACGATTTGTCGACGCTTGGCGAGGCCTGGGCGCGAGCGCCGGCTTCGGAGAGCAGGATTTCCTCGTGGTTACCGAGTACGTAGCGGCCACCGAGCTGCCGCAGGCGTTCGGCGACGTCGTTGGAGAAGCGGTACTGATAGCAGGCGTCTCCAGCGCAGAGCAGTTCGTCGATGTCACCCATTTGCTCGATGGCGCGATCAAGGGCGGCCGCGTTGCAGTGGATGTCCGAGACGATGCCAATCCGCACTGGAAGCCGGG
>JAPPNI010000028.1 GCA_028873865.1 Chloroflexota bacterium
GTCAAGGATCTGGGTAACCATTGGACCTCTCCATCAACGCGCCGTCTGCAGGGTTGCGGTGCGCTGTGTGTCTAACACAAAGTCTAGCCGTCGCGAGTTCAGGCCCGCTTCGTTTGGACGGCGGGCTCGAACGCTCCGAGGTCCCGTCCGTTAGAGCGGCGCTGGTCCATCTCGGAACCGCGCGCACCACGAATCTCAATCGCGCCGCCTGATCCAATCGTGGCGCTGGTCGGCGCGGAGTAGATCCCGCCGGCCCAGCCTCCGAGGATGGTTGAAAACTTGGCGGCGGAAGAGCCGGCGACGACGAGGATGATGTTGGACTTGTCGCGGAACTTGGACACGGGAAAGTCGAGCGCCGCTTCGCCGCCGAACCGCTCAACGACGCTCGGCGGCAGCCCGCAGCCTGCGTCGTCGGAACGCAAGCGGTCTTTCAGCGGGATCGTCGTCTCTTCCATAATGCATTCGCGCACATCGTCCTTGGACCAGCCGGAACGGCCGAAGATACCCGCGTGATCGGGGGAGAGCACGACCAGCGTGTCGACCATCGGCGACTTGGGGTCCTGCATGCAACTCATGGATGCGGCCAGCGTGCCGGCCAGGCCGCGGCCGTCGCGCGAACGCTCGTCGGCGATCGTGGCCGGGCCGCCGGACATGGCCATCAGGGTGGCGACATCGTCGGTCGGTTCGAAGCCGTACTCGACGGCGAGCGATTCCCAAGGGCTGGCGTCCTCGTTCTCAGCGAAGTTCATCGTCAGACGGTGAGGGCCGCCCTGCGTCGCACGATCGGTTCCGCCGGGGATGCTGCCGCCGACGTTGCGGGCGCAGAGGCGCAGGGCGCGTCCGATGGCCGCGTTGGCCCGGTTGCCGGAGCCGAGCGCGCCGTGCAGGTAGTTCATGCCGATGCGGTCGCGGATCGGTCCGTTGAAAACGCCGACCGGTGTCGCGCCCATCGTGGTTGCGAGGACGCCGTGGATGTTGAAACTCTCGGTGCAGGCGATCTCGACCAGCGCGATGATCGAGGGCAAGTACTCGGGTTTCGCCCCTGCCATCACTGCGTTGATCGCGATCTTCTCGACCGTGATCGGGGCCAGGTTGGGCGGTACGACAGCCACCTCTTCCTGGGGATCACGTGGCGTGCCCTGAAGCATCTTCCAGACCCGCTCTCGGGTCGGAGGGACGACCGGGAAGCCATCGGTGTAGCCCTGTTCGTACATGAACTCGTGGATGTCGTCAGTTGAGGCGAGGTCAACGAGACGCGAGAGCAGATCGCCGCTCTTCAGGGCCTGCAGCCGTTCGTAGACGCCCGGCTCATAGTTGCGCGCACCGCAACCGGGGCGCTGCTCGGGTAGGGATTCCCAGTCGATCGACGTTTCCACGCCGGAACGTCCGGCCAGGGTCATCGATTCGCTGGCGATCTCGCGCCATTCGTGCTTGTCGAAGCCGAAGGTCTGCAGCGTGCAGTTCTGCTCTTCGTCATAGAGGAAGAGCGTTGGCACCGTGTCGATGTCTGTTTCGTAGGAAAGGTCGAGCGCATCGTCGTCGAGCAACGGCATGGTGAGGTCGTGGCGCTCTTTGAGGACGGCGATGTCGTCACGCTTCTGAACCGCGACCCAGACGTCCAGTCCGTCATCGGTGTCTCGATGAACCGCTTCTAGCAACGGCAGAGTCAGGTTGCAGGTGTCGCAGTCCTCTTTGACCAGTGCCAGCAGGATCGGACCGTCCGGCGGGAACTGCTTCTCGCGGCCTTCGGCGTCGAGCAATGAGAATTTGGTCGGTGGATGCATGTCCGTAGCTTAGCGTTGACTCCGTTGGATTGACCCTGCCAGCGGTTGGCGCGACACTAATGCGAAGCAAGGATAGTCGGAACGGTTGAGGGGTGTGATCCAATGTCTCAGCTTCGGCGCTTTCTGTTGGCGTTGGTGGTGGTCGGTGGGCTGAGCGGATTGACACTGAGCGTGGCGGCAGCGGTCGAGTACGCCCTGGAAGAGCCGATGCAGGTCGCGGAAGCGGGCGGGGACGAAGGAGATTCGCTTCACGTCTCGGACGAGACGCTGGCCACGTCGCTATTCATCCCATTCTGCTTTGTCGGCGCGACGCTTGTGGTGTTCATCTGGGCGATCCGCAATCGAGCCAGGCGGATCGATGACGAGACGCCGATGCCGTGGTGGCGGACGCGCCAGTGGTACACCCGCGGGACCGAAGAGGACGAGGCTTAGGCTCCTCGGGCTCAGAAGAGCAAGCGACCCAGCTTCTTGCGGTATTCGCTGACGACCGGCTGATCGTCTCCGAGGATTGAGAAGATGCCCAGGAGCGTCTTGCGGGCGGCTTCATCACCCGCCGACCTGTCGAGCCTGACCGACTCGAGCAGCTCGTTGAGGGCCTGCATCCATTGGCTTTCGATGGCCAGCAGGCAGCCGTGTCGATAGCGGGCCATGGCATCCTGGGGATCGAGATCGACGGCGCGGCGGATTTCGTCTGCCTCGTAGCCGTTGAGTGCGGCGGTGAGCTCCATTGAGGTCAGCACGCTCTTACTCATCGGGTGGTTGGGCCAGCGCCGAGCCAACTCGGCCGCACGGTCGCTTTCTCCCAGCCGCAGCAGGATCGCGGCAAGCCCGACACCCGCGGGTTCATGGTTCGGGTCTTCTTCCAATGCCGATTCGAAGTGCAGCCGGGCGATCGGAATCTGGTTCTCCTGCATCATCCGGTAGCCCTCGGCCGCTTTGACGTCCGCCTCGGACGGGACCAGCGAGTCGTAGAACGCTCGCACCTGTTCTTCGGGGATCGCGCCGACAAACTTGTTGACGAGCTGTCCGCCGACGAAGGCGAAGACAGCGGGGATGCCCTCGACCTGCAGCGCCTGCGCGACCTGCGGATTCTCGTCGGTATTGACCTTGACGAGCTGGACCTGGCCGTCGCGTTCGTATGCCAGCTTTTCGAGAATCGGCCCGAGAATGCGGCAGGGACCGCACCAAGGGGCCCAGCAGTCGACCACGACCGGGATCTCGTGCGAGCGCTCAATCACATCCTGAGCGAAGGTGGCGTCAGTCGAGTCGATGACGGCCGCGGTGTGACCGTGCAATCCCCGGGGCTCGTCCTGATCGGTCTGCGCCGTTGATTCCTCGGGTTGCGCCGGCGGTGGTGGGGCCGTCCGCAGCGGAACCGGCTCGGACGGCGGCGGTGCGGTCGGCTGCTGGACTCGACGCATCGGTTGTCCGGAGGCCAAGTATATGACTGGTCCGGATGGTTGCTGCTGTTGTTGGGGAGGAGGCGCGCCGCCGCGTTGAACACGGTCGCGGGGGAACGGGATCGGGTCGGGCGGCCGCTGGGTCATTCGGAGTCTCCGTAGCTGGCGCAGCGATCGGCTCGCTTACCAGTTCGTGTAACGCTTGCGCTTGGGGAAGTTGGCGGAGCGATTCTTGGTTGAGTTGTTCTCGAAGATACCGGACATGACACGCTCCGACGCCGCGTCGCATGTCGGACACGATTGCGGCTCGGAAGCCTGGGACATGGGTCGGATCTTCTCGAAGCTCTCGCTGCATTCCTCGCAGCGATAGGTGTAAACGGGCATATCGTCAGTCTCCTGCGTACATTCGCCTCTGGCGCGAGTTTATCGCGCTCCCGCGCGAAGGTCGCCATGCTGCAGCGCTCGAGCCGCGGTCGACACGTTGAGGGCCCGTGCGATCTCTTCCACGTCGTGCACGCGAACCACGTGCGCACCCATCCAGGCCGCCAGCACATTGAATGCGATCGTGGCCTCGAGCATGCCGGGTCGGCTCTGGGCATCGTGCGATCGCAGCGCTCCGTGTCCCAACAGCTCAGCCAGGAATCCTTTGCGGGAAGCCGAAATCAAGACGGGGTGGCCCAACCGGGCAAGATGGGGAAGATCGAGCAGCAGGCGTAAGTTGTCTTCGAGTCCTCTGCCAAACTGGAAACCCGGGTCGATCCAGACATCGGGCGCGCCTGCGGTCTCGATCTCCCTGGCGCGGCGGTCGAGATATTCCCGAACCTCTATGGCAATGTCCTCATATTCGTGAGCCACGTCGCGATGCCGCTGCGGGCGGCCGCGCATATGCATGACGGCAATCGGTGTGTTCGTCTCGACGGCCACAGCGACAGTCTCCGGGTCAGCGCCCGTGATGTCGTTGATCAGATGAGCACCGGCATCGACCGCGGCACGGGCGACTGGAGCGGTCCAGGTGTCAACCGAGACGAGATGTCCCTCCGCAACCAGGGACTCAATCACCGGGGTTACACGAGCGATCTCGTCGTCGGGCGCGACTTCCGCTGCGCCGGTACGGGTCGATTGGGCGCCGACGTCAATGATGTCTGCGCCAGCCGCGCGCAGCGTCTCCGCTCGACGAGGGGCATCGCCGACATCGACGACTGAGTCGCTCACGGGCGAATCGGTGGCCACGTTGAGGATGCCCATGACGAGGCAGCGGTCGGTCGCGTCGAGCGTCCGGCCGCCGAGTTCGATCAACATGATTCAATCAACATGCGCCAAGCCTCAACGCTTGCGACTGAGGTAGTGCGGGCTGCGTCCGAAGAAGACTTGGGCGGCCTCCATGATCGACTCGTTGAGCGTCGGATGGGCGTGTATGGACTCGGCCAGATCCGAGGCACGCGCGCCCATCTCGACGGCCAGCACACCCTCACCGATCAACTCTCCGGCGCCGGGTCCCACGACCTGCATGCCGAGCACACGCTCAGAACCACTCTCGATGACCAGCCGGGTCAGGCCGTCGTTGCGTCCCGAGGCGGAGGCGCGACCCAGCGCCGCCCAGGGGAAACTGACTGTCGAGGCGTCGATGTCGAGCTCGGTCGCATCGGATTGCGTCAGCCCGCACCATGCGATCTCGGGGTCGGTGAAGATGACCGCGGGCACGGCGAGAGGCCGGAATGCGGACGGCTCGCCGAGGATTGCTTCGACGGCGACACCGGCCTCGGCAGTGGCCTTGTGGGCCAACATGGGTTCGCCAGCCACATCGCCGATCGCGAAGATCGATGATTCAGCTGTCCGCCGCTGAACGTCGGTGAGGATGAAACCGTTCGAGTCCACTAATGTGTTGGTGCGGTGCAGGCCGAGGCCGGCGCTGTTGGGACGGCGCCCGGTGGCGACGAGGACGCGATCAAAACGTTCGGTGGTCTCGACGCCTTCCTTGTCAGCGATCACTGCCTCGACACCATCTTCGACCTCCGATAGGGACACCACTGATGTATCGACCCTGATCGACTCGAACCGGGAGCGCAGGCTCCGCTCAAGGACGCGCACGAGATCCCGTTCAACCCCCGTGAGTATCTGCGGCAGCGCCTCGACGACGGTCACCTCGGCGCCGAGTTCCGCGTACACCGTTCCGAGTTCGAGTCCGATGTAGCCGCCGCCAATCACGAGCAGGGACCCGGGGACGTCGGGCAAGCTGAGGGCTTCGGTTGAGTCCATCACGCGCTCGGACTCGATCTGAAGGGCGCGGGGAACAACCGGGGTCGATCCCGTGGCGATGATCAAGGCGTCAAAGTCAACCGGCAAGACCTCGCCGTTCAACTCGATGTTGAGTTGGTTGGCATCGCGGATTCGCCCGTAGCCTTGCTGATAGCGCACGTTGTGCTGGCGACGCAGCAGGCCGAGGCCGTTTGTCATCTTGCGAACAACGCCGTCTTTCCAATCGCGGAGGCCGTCGAGATCGATAGTGGGCTCACCAAAGTCGATGCCCCAGTCGGCAGCGTGACGCGTCTCGCGAATCAGTTTGGCCACGTGCAAAAGCGCCTTTGATGGAATGCAGCCCTCGTACAGACAGATGCCCCCAGGTTGCGCCCGCGTGTCGACCAGGGTGACGTCCAGGCCTCGCTCTGCTGCGTGAAAGGCGGCCGGATAGCCACCCGGTCCGGCCCCAAGAACCACGAGGCGCAGATTGTCGTTCGTTGGAGCACTGCCGTTGACCATGCGCTAGCTCCCGAGAGCGAGCACGAGCGGCTGGCGGATGACGTCGGCGATCCAGGTCATGAAGCGCGCCCCATCGGCGCCATCCATCACGCGATGGTCGAAGGTGAAGGAGAGCGGCAGAATGCTGCGCGGCTCCCAATCGTTCAGCGGCTCGGACCAGACCGGACGTCGCTCGGCCCGTCCGATGCCCAGGATCGCAGTGTTCGGATGATGGATGATCGGGGTGAAGTGTCCAGTCCCCATTCCACCAAGATTGGTCACGGTGAAGCTGCTGCCGCGGAAGTCCTGGAGGCCGAGGTCACCGGACCGGGCGCGCTCGGAAATGTCCGTCAGCTCGACCGAGATCTCGATGATGTTCTTTTCGTCCACGTCGCGAATGACGGGCACGACCAGTCCTCGCGGAGTGTCGACGGCGACTCCGAGGTGAACATAATGCTTGAGCACCAGTTCATCGGCCTCGGCGTCGATGGAGCTGTTGACGTGCGGATGCGCTTTGAGCGCAGCGGCGGCGATCTTGAGCAGAATGGCGGTGATCGTCAGCCGACCGCCGGCTTCCTCCGCGCGTTCCCGGTAGTCGCGTCGGACCTGTTCCAACTCGGTCACATCCGCCGTGTGAAACAGAGTGACGTGCGGGATCTCGTGCCACGACTCAGACATATTCCGCTTGATTGTGCGTCGCAGGCGAGTCATCGGTACGCGCTCAACCGAGCCGAACTCGGAGAAGTCCGGCAAGGGGCCGGGCGAACGAGTTGAGTGCCCGGGATCGGGCGCCTGGGCGGGAGTCTCGCGGGCGTGCCGCTTGATGTCATCAAGATCGATCCGCCCGCCGGGTCCGCTACCCGGGACGGTGCGGATGTCAACGCCGATTTCTCTGGCGAACCGCCTCGCAGAGGGCGATGCGAAGACTGGCCGTGTCTCCAAATCGCCCTCTGTTAGCGGTGGACGTGCTGCCGGCGGAACCCGCAGGATCGGGGCCGGATGGTCGCGGGTGTCCTGCAGTGGTTGCGGCGGGGCTTCTGGAACCGGGAGCGTTTCCAAGACTGGCTCGGCTGACCCCGGCGGCGGTTCGTCCGGATCGGGCAATTCGGCTGGGTCGGGAATGACGATCGTTTCTGCCGCAGGAGAGGTCGGCGTTGAGGCAGGTTCATCGGATGACGTCACGCTCAACACCGGATCACCCGGGCGAATGGTGTCGCCGGTGCGCACGTGAATCTCGGTCACGGTTCCAGTCACCGGGGACGGTAGATCGAGCGTTGCCTTCTCGGTCTCAATTTCGACGATAGGCTGTTCGACCGCAATCAAGTCTCCGACGCTGACGTAGACCTGGAGCACATCCGCCTCTTCGATGTCCTCGCCCAGATCGGGCAGGAGCACAGCGCCGGCGTCGGATGCGGTCGTGGTCATGGTGATGTCCTAACGCAGCATCGGGTCCGGGCGAGCCGGGTCGATACCCAGGCTGTCGCGGGCCTTGACGAGCAAATCGCCGTCCACTTCATCGCGCCGGCTGAGAGCGCTCAGGGCAGACCAGACCACATGGCTGGCATCCACTTCAAAAAAGTCGCGCAGTGCCTCCCGCGTGTCTGAACGGCCGAATCCGTCGGTGCCGAGCGCGGTCAACGGTCCGGGCAGCCAACGGGCGACCATGTCGGGCAGCGAGGAGGTGTAGTCGGTGGCGGCGACGATCGGCGCGGCGCAGCCGCCGAGCGAGGTTTCCAGCCATGATTCTCGGGCCTGCTCAAAGGGATGCAGCCGGTTCCAGCGATCGGTCTGCAGCGCCTCGCGGCGCAGCTCGGTGTAGGAGGTGACCGACCAGACATCGGCGCGGATATCGAAGTCGTCACGCAGGATGCGCTGAGCTCGTCTGACTTCGTTGAGGATCGGTCCACTGCCGAACAATCTGACCTGGGGCGACTCGACAGGCGACAGCGGATAGATCCCGCGCAGGATCCCCTCACGAACGATTTCCGACTCCGGCATCGGTGGCTGGATGTAGGCCTCGTTCTCGACGGTGATGTAGAAAAAAACGCTTTCGTCCTCGTCGTGCATGCGGCGGATGCCTTCCTGCACGATTACCGCGAGTTCGTAGGCGTAGGCCGGATCGTAGGCGACGAGATTGGGGATGACCGAGGCCAGCATGTGACTGTGGCCGTCCTGATGCTGGAGACCCTCGCCGTTCAGTGTCGTCCGACCGGCCGTGGCTCCGATCAGGAAGCCTCGCGCACGGGCGTCGCCGGCCGCGAACGCCAGATCGCCGAAACGCTGCAACCCGAACATCGAGTAGAAGATGAAGAACGGGATCATCGGCACCTTGAGTGAGGAATAGGCCATTCCCCCAGCGATGAACGAGGACATGGCGCCAGCCTCGGTGATCCCTTCTTCCAGGATCTGACCGTCGCGCGATTCCTTGTAGTAGAGCAGCCGATCCGAATCGACCGGCTCGTACAGCTGTCCCGCAGAGGCGTATATGCCGAACTCCCGGAACATGCCTTCCATGCCAAAGGTGCGTGACTCGTCAGGCACGATCGGCACGATGTGCTCACCGAGGTCGCGATCCCGCATCAGACGGCTGAGCATTCTGACGAAGCCCATAGTCGTGGAGGCCTCGCGCTCGCCCGTGCCCTCGTGGAACTCGGAGAACGTCTCGTCCGGCGGGGCGGTGAGGTTCGACCTGGGCGATCGACGCTCCGGCACATGTCCACCGAGTGCTTCGTTGCGCGCGGCGACGTAGCTCGCTTCGCGGCTGTCTCGTGACGGTCGGTAGAGCGGCGCTCCAACGACCTCGGCATCGGAGAGCGGGATCGCAAACCGGTCGCGGAACTGCATCAGTTCGCGCTCGTTGAGCTCCTTCTGCTGATGGGTGATATTGCGGCCTTCGCCGGCTTCGCCGAGACCGTAGCCCTTGATCGTGCGGGCCAGAATGACGGTCGGCGCGCCACGGTGATTGCTGGCTGCGCGATAGGCCGCGTGGACCTTGAGGGGATCGTGACCGCCGAGCCGCATCCGCCAGAGCTCGTCATCCGAAATGTCGTCCACCATCTGCAACAGTCTGGGATCGACGCCCCAGAAGTGCTTGCGAATGTAACTTCCGCCCGCAACCGTGTACTTCTGGTATTCGCCGTCGACCACTTCGCCCATCCGCTGCACCAACAGGCCGTGTTCGTCTCGGGCGAGCAGCTGGTCCCACTCCGAGCCCCAGATCACCTTGATCACGTTCCAGCCGACGCCTCGGAAGACCGCTTCCAGTTCCTGGATGATCTGTCCGTTTCCACGGACCGGACCATCGAGGCGTTGAAGATTGCAGTTGACGACGAAGATCAGGTTGTCCAGCTCTTCGCGGGAGGCAAGTGCGATCGATCCAAGGGTCTCGGGTTCGTCGGTCTCGCCATCGCCGAGGAAGCACCAGACCTTCCGGTCGGTCGGCTCGAGCAGGTCGCGATTCTCCAGGTAACGGATAAATCGCGCCTGATAGATCGCCTGGATCGGACCGAGGCCCATCGACACGGTGGCGAACTGCCAGTAGTCATCCATGAGCCAGGGATGTGGATAGGACGGTAGGCCGCCGGACAGCTCGCGGCGGAACTTGTGCAACTGGTCCGGCGCCAGGCGGCCTTCGACGTAGCTGCGCGCATAGATCCCAGGAGCGGAGTGACCCTGGAAGTAGATCATGTCGCCGCCGGAGGGATGGTCCTGGCCGCGGAAGAAGTGATTGAAGCCAACCTCGTACAACGTCGCCGCAGAGGCATATGTCGAAATGTGCCCGCCGATGCCATGGTTGTTCTGATTGGCCTCGACCACCATCGCCATCGCGTTCCAGCGGATGATCGACTTGATCCGCCGCTCGATGTCGAGGTCGCCGGGGTAGGGCGGCTGCTTCTCGATCGGAATGCTGTTGACGTATGGCGTCTGCGAGGTCACCGGCAATCGAATGCCGGAGCGCTGCGCCTCAATCTGTAGCGTCTGGAGCAATCTCGAGACACGCTCCGGCCCGCGACGCCGGGCGACATCCCTGAGCGAGTCGATCCAGTCGTTGGTCTCCAGCCAGTCGTCAGCTCCGGCCGCATTGTTTTCGCGGGCCAGCGCCGATTGCCACGGAGATTCGGGGGTGGTCATCGTAATCTCAGTCTACCCATCCTGAAGACCTCTCCCCGCCGCGGAAACGAACGCTAGATAGACTTAAACAAACGGAAACGGGGCTGGGGACGATATGTCAGCGCTCGCTCGTGGGGTTGTGCTGGAGCGCGAGGAACAAGGGATCGAGCGTTCCCGGATCGTTCAGAGTGCCCGGGCCGGGCTGGTCCCCTGGAAGCGAGCCGACGCCTGGCAGCGCTCGAGAGCGCGACTGATCGCGAGTGGCGAACGTCCTGAGATCGTCCTGCTCATGGAGCACTATGCCGTGTATACCCAGGGCCGACGAGGCGGCCGCGAACACGTGCTTCAACCGCTGAAGGCGCCGATTGTCGATACCGATCGTGGCGGTGATCTGACCTTTCACGGACCGGGACAGCTCGTGATCTGGCCACTCTTGCGTCTCCGCGAGCGAGGTATCGGGATCGCCAGGTATGTCCGCGCGTTGGAAGAGACAGCCATCAGGACAGCCAGCGTGTTCGGGGTCGACGCCGAGCGAGCCACGGGGCGCCCCGGGGTCTGGATCGGCACCGGCAAACTGGCCAGTGTGGGCATCCGCTTGCAATCCGGGGTTAGCCGCCATGGCATGGCCATCAACTGCGACGTTGACCTGTCCTGGTTCGATTCCATCCGGGCCTGTGGGATCGCCGACAGCACCGCAACATCGCTGTCGGCTGAGTCGGGCGGACTGATCACTGTCGCAGAGTGCGCCACAGTTCTGGAGGCCTGCTTTAGCGACGTGTTCGGCCTCCGGTTATCTCCGGTCAGAGAGCTGGAGATGGTCCAATGACCAGCTTGCGGGAGCGAAAACCTCCCTGGATCCGGGCCCGCTTTCCCGGCGGCGAGCGCCACGGCGAGATCGTGCAGCTGCTCCGCGACGAGACGCTCAACACGGTCTGCCAGGAAGCGCGTTGTCCGAACATCGGCGAGTGCTTCAATCGCGGAACCGCGACGTTCATGATCTTGGGCGACACCTGTACTCGCGCTTGCGGTTTCTGCGCCGTTACCTCGGGTCGGCCGGCGCCGATCGACTGGCTGGAGCCCAGCCGGCTGGCAGCAGCAGTCGAGCGACTCAACCTGGCCTACGTGGTGATCACCTCGGTCAATCGTGACGACGCGTCGGACGGCGGCGCCCAGATCTTCGCTTCCTGCATCGAACTAATCCGTCGCCGAAGTCCCGGGACAGCCGTGGAGGTCTTGATCCCGGACTTTGTCGGCAACTGGGACGCGCTGGAAACCGTGCTGTCGGCCGGTCCGACGGTCTTGAATCACAACGTCGAAACCGTTCAGCGGTTGTACCCGAGCGTCCGGTTCCAGGCCCGTTACGAGCGCTCGCTCGAGTTACTTCGACGCGCGTCCGACTGGAAGCCGCGTGTCCCCACCAAGACGGGATTCATGCTCGGCCTCGGCGAACAACGCGATGAGATCTCCGAGTTGCTGCGGGACCTGCGAAGCGTCGAGGTCGATCTGTTGACGGTCGGACAGTACCTGCGACCCTCAGCCAAGCACCTGCCGGTCTCCCGATATGCGCCACCTGAAGAGTTCGACTCGATTCGCGAGGAAGCACTGTCACTCGGGTTCCGGCACGTGGAATCGGGTCCGATGGTGCGCAGTTCGTACCACGCCGATGAGCAGGCGCGCGCGGCGCAGCTCGTCAATGTCGAACTGCACCGCTAAACGCTGAATTCGTTTCTCAGGACTCTTCGCCCTCGGCCGCGTTGCTGTCGAGCGGAATCAGCAGCACATCCCCGGGATGAATGAAACTGGTGGCGTCGAGCTGGTTCAGATTCATGATCGCGTCAACCGTCGAGTTGTAGCGCTCGGCAATGTCGTAGAGCGTGTCCCCTTCCTCGACGATGTACTCGAACGTGTTGGCCGACTCAGGAACCAGGGCAACAGCTTCGGCCTCGTCATCGGCCGGCGAGGCGGCTCTGGGCGCCGCAACCACGATCGGCTTCACTGGCGCCGCAGCCTGCTGGGTCTCGACCTCCCCCTCCTCAGTACTGGACGATGCCTGGGATGATGTGGCGGCGACCGCGGTCGAAGAGGTCTGGCTCTGCTGAATCTGCCGGGTGGAGGGCGGGGCGACCTGCGGCGTCGTCGGTTCGCCGTCCCCGCTGCGGTCGATGGGTGAGACCTGCTCTTCGAGCTGGCTTGATGTCTCTGTCGGGGCGTCCTCCGCCGCACCGATCACACCGCCGACAAACAACAGAATGGCCAGCGCGGAGATCGGCGCCAGCACTCCAGACAGGGGAACTCCGGAGCGTGGTTGTCGAGAATGCCGGATCGCCGCTCCGCTCAGCCCGTATGCACCTACGTTGGAGAAGGGGGAGCCGGAAGCCGGATGTTGGGCCCGTTGATCCAGGCCGAGGTGATCTCGCCACCAGACATAAGCGGCTCCCAACCCGACCAGGATCCCGACGGCGAGCAGCCAGATGCCGTGTCCGGGCCAGGTGAGACTGAAGAGCAGGAGCAGGAGAAACGCTACGGCGGCAGAAGCCGCGGCGGGTTTGAGATTGACTCGCATGATGGCCGTGGCCTCGCCGCCGAAGCACCGACGAACTCACTCTAGCCGACAACTGCGTCGCGCGAGCGTGAGCAGAGCGCATCAGGTCGCGTACACTCGCGGGAAACCACGCAGGGGATGTGCTCCGCGGCGAGCGGAGCAGCGGCGAGAGGGGTATGCAGCGCGATGACGCAGACGCAATCCGGTACCCCGTCGCTGACCGAGTTGGCCCAGGCCGCTGGGCTGCGCATGGAAGAGATGGACGGTCACCAACGCGAGGTCGGCTCGCCCGACCTGTTTGAGCGCATCTCCCACTTCCAACTCGCCGACCAGGCCCGCGCCGCCGGTCTCTATCCCTTCTTCCAGCCGATCGAGGTCAACGACGGCCCGGAAGCAATCGTTGACGGCAAGCGCGTCATCATGCTGGGCTCAAACAACTACCTGGGCCTGACCCGCCATCCGGCCGTCCTCCAGGCTGCCCACGACGCGCTCGACCGCTACGGTCCCTCGATGACCGGATCGCGTCTCCTCAATGGCACTAGCCCGGTCCACCTCGAACTGGAGGAGGCACTCGCTGACTTTCTCGGCTCAGAGACCGCGATCGTCTTTTCCACCGGCTATCTGGCCAACCTCGGGGCGGTATCCGCGCTGGTCGACCGGCACGGTGTATCTGTGCTCGACCGCGATGTCCACGCCTCCATCTACGACGCCGCCGGCCTGGCTCTGGGAAAGTACACGAGATTCCAGCACAACGACCCGGCGCACCTCGACCGGGTGCTGTCGAACCTGAATCCCGAACAGGCGCGACTGGTGCTGATCGACGGCGCGTATTCAATGGGCGGCGACCTGGCGCCGCTGCCCGAGCTTCGCGAGGTCTGCCGAAAACACCGGACCCGCATGCTCGTCGATGACGCCCATGCGATCGGAACCGTGGGGCCGAAGGGTCGCGGAACGCGTACGCACTTCGGTCTCGAAGAGCCCGACGATCTGACGATTGGGACCTTCAGCAAGACGCTCGCCTCTGTTGGTGGATTCTGTGCCGGGCCGCGAAGCGTGATCGAGTACATCCGTCATTTCTCACGGCCGATGCTGTTCACAGCCGCCCTACCGCCCGCCTCGGCTGCCGCCGCGCTCGCAGCGCTGCGCGCGATCGACGAAGAGCTCTGGCGCGTCAAGCGGGTGCAAGAACTCGGCGAGCGAATGCGGCACGGTCTGTCGGAGCTGGGATTCGACGTGGCCAACTCGGCCACGCCGATCATTCCCATCCGCGTCGGCGACGAGGTCCGTACAGCGGCCTTCTGGAGAGATCTGCTGGACAACGGCGTCTATACCAATGCCGTAATCGCGCCGGCGGTCCCGCGCGGTCAGGCCATCCTGCGCACCTCATATATCGCGACCCACACCGACGAACAACTCGAGCGCGCCCTGCAGATCTTCGGCGAGGCCGGACGCCGACACGGTGTCATTGACTAGACGGTCGTGCGCGTCCTACTCACCGGCGGCAGCGGCTTCGTCGGCGGCCACGTCGCTCGCAAGCTGATCAGTGATGGACATGATCTGCGTCTACTGGTCAGACCGACCAGCGACACATCATTCGTCGATGCTCTCCCCTTCGAGCGGGCCCTGGGCGACCTGAGACAAGCCGACACCCTGGCCTCGGCTTGCGAGGGGGTGGATGCGGTCATCCATTGCGCCGCCGTGCTGCGTACGACCCGTCACGACGACTTCATGCGAGCCAACCGCATCGGCACGGGCAGTCTGGCCGAATCTGCAGCCGCGGCAGGAGTCGAGCGCTTTGTCTACATCTCGTCACTGGCCGCGCAAGGTCCCGCTCCCAGCCTGACACCAGAGCCCCCCGAGACTCCACCGCATCCGGTCTCGGCCTACGGCCGATCGAAGGCAGCGGGCGAGGAAGAGATTCTCAAGCAAAGCGGACGAATGCAGCTCACGATTCTGCGTCCGCCACTGGTCTACGGCCCGGCAGACAGCGGGCTTCTGGCATTCTTCTGGATGGCCCGCCGTGGTTTCTCGATTCGCCTCGGAGACGGTTCAAACGTGATTTCGGCGATCTACGGGGCCGACCTGGCGGATGCGGTGTCGGCATTGCTTGACGCGGAACTTGCTGACGTAGCGCGCTATCACATCGCCGACGACGCGGGGCCGTACAGCTGGAACCAACTACTCGCAGGGCTGGAGGTCGCCGCAGGCAAGCGACTCTGGATTCCGTCCCTACCGGGCGGTTTTTTTCTCGGCGCCGCGCGCTGCTCAGAATGGTGGTCCACACTGACAAACAGTGAGCCGATGCTGGACCAGACGCGGGTCATAGAAATGCGCCAGCCGGCATGGATCTGCGATCCATCGTCCCTCTCAGGAGACACGGGATGGCAAGCGAACACGCCACTCGAAGAGGGCCTGCGGGAAACTATGTCCTGGTACCGAGCCCATGGCTGGATCTGATGTCTCGACTATGGTCCTTCGATCTTGACGGCGTGCTCGCCGAGCCGCCCTTCGGCTGGAACCCGGCTATCAATCGCAGGGTCAATCTGCAGCCCGATCCGGACGCCGAGCTCCCTCCTGCCGGTCCGGAGCAAGCCGTTGATCGCCTCCTGACCGCCACCTGGTATCGCTTCCGCTACCGGCTCAGGCCACCTCGCCCAGGATCTCTAGAGGCGGTGCGCGCGGCGGCGACAGCCGGCCGGGTCATCGTGCTCACCGGTCGCCACCAACGTGGCCGCCGGCAGACGGAAGCCTGGCTGACCAGACATGGATTTGCACCCCACCTCGAGGATCTGGTCATGAACGCCTCGAGTCTGAAGTCGGCCCGCTACAAGGAGGCATATCTGCGCGGTCAGGGGGCGACGCTGCACATCGATGACGACGCCGCCACCGTTGCGTTGTTGGCGCGAAACAGCATTCCATGCGCCTTGCTCAGCTGGCCTCGCAATCGCGATCTCAACTTCCCCGGCGGCGTGACGCGATGCGAGGACATGACGGAGGTCAGGGCGATGATCGAACGGATCTCTGTGGATGATTGAGCCGATCGAAATCTCGGCTCCCACGGAAGCGGTCTGGAGCCTGCTCCGTGAAGAGGCGCAGTCGGGCATCGACGCCGGCCAAGCAGCCGTGCTTCACGAGGTTCGCGAACGCGAGTTACTCCTCGAAGTTGAGATGGGCGTTGGATTTCACGTACAACACGCGTATCGGCTGGAGCGTCACGGAGAGCGATGTCTGATTTCCGATCGCGTCCGGCCGATCGGCTGGCGTTGGCGGCTGAGCAACATCTTTCTCTTCGGTCGCGGACTGCGCGCCATCGAGGCGGCTGCGCTGCAGGGACTGCTCAATCTCAGAACCGCAGCGGAGGAGCGAGGGGACGGCTCGTAGCAACGGGCAGAGCGGGAGAGTCTATGCCGACCCTGAGGGAGCTCCACAGGTTGTTGGCCATGGACATAAGTGAGTCGGAGCGCTTCCGTGTACAGTGTTGATCGCGGTAGGGGCTGCCTTTGGTTCAAGTAAGGCACATCAGGTGTTTTCCGAAGATGCGTTGCGCCCGACTGGATTATTGAGATTCGTCACCCATCGCTTCATCCTGCTCCTGGCGCTCATGGCCGGTGCGTCTCTTGGTGTCGTCAGAGCCGAAGATCCTGAGCCTGCGGACGCTCAGGTCGGGGGAGGAACTCCCGGTGGGACGATCGCCCTCACCTCGTCCGTCACTTTCACCCAGAACCTGACTGGACACGTCTACGTCTGGGACCAGGGACGCTTGAGGCCGGCGGCGCAGGCCAAGGTCTCCACCGGCGAGGCGCTCGTCCGAACGGACAGCAGCGGCCGGTTTGAATTTGAACCCGAGCAACGGACCGGCACCCTCTCGATTGTCAAGCCGGGCTATGACATCGTCCGCCGGCCGATCTACTACGACCAGTCGGTGATCGTCCTGCGCAACCTCGTGGTACGCGCGATCTACATCCCCTTCGGCGAGGTCACGAAGCCGGAGGTCCAGGCCTGGGTGCATGCTCTCGTTGACCGGAATCTGATCAACGCGGTGGTTGTCGATATCAAGAACGAATCAGGCCAGGTCTTCTCCATCGCAGCGACGCCGACGGTCGAACAGATCGAAGCTTCACGGGACGGCAGCTCGGTCGGGACATTCCTCGAAGAGCTGGAAGGCAAGGGCGTTTATCGCATTGGCCGCGTCGTGACCTTCCTGGACAACACCTACCCCTGGTGGTTCAGAGACAACGCCCTGCACCATGTCAGTGGCGGGTTGTTCCTGGACGGCATGGGAATCACCTGGTCGTCGGCGTACACAGCCGGTGCCCGTGCCTACAACATCGAGATCGGCGTCGCTGCAGCCGAATACCTCGACGAGATCCAGTACGACTACGTCCGCTTGCCATACGAGAACGGTCTGCGCGAGCGGTTCGAGAACACAGAGGCCCAGCGCGTGGCCGCCATCACCCGCTTCGCCCGCGAGGCCAGTGAAGCGTTGCATCTCGCCGGTGTGGCCGTCTCGTTCGACACCTTCGGTGTCGTGTCCACGGCGAACAACGATCAGGGCATCGGCCAGTCGGTCGAAGGGCTCGCGCCGTATCTCGATTACATCTCGCCGATGGTGTACCCCAGCGGCTGGCATCCCGGCTCACTGGGCTTTGCTTATCCGCCCGCGCATCCCGGTCCGGTGGTGCAGATCAACGTGGAGGCAACCGTGGCGCGCATCACCAGGCCCGGTAGCGCGCTGGTACGTCCCTGGTTGCAGGACTTCCACGACTACCAGCGTCGAGGATTGCCCTACAACTGGGAACAGGTGCACGCGCAGATCGCGGCGACGGCTGCCGGCGGCGGAATCGGCTTCATGCTCTGGGACCCGTCGCTCGCCTATGAAGAACAGGCCCTCGAGCAGGCGCTCAGCCTCACCTGGCCGCCGTTCTAACAGAGCCGGCGAGCGTTTAGGTTAAATCCCGGCGCCCCAGCCAGAATCGACGAGGAAGCGGTTGAGTTGGCCGTTAAACTCGGTCGCTCGCTCGAAGTAGACGCTGTGACCCGTCGCTGGCACCTCGTAGTACTGCGAGCCGGGCACGTGCGCATGAGCGGCTCGCATCACGACCGGGGGAATCAGCGGATCGGTGCCACCGACCACCCAGAGGATCGGCATCGACAGATTGGCGACGACGTCCGGATCGGGCGCGAGCTCATTCAGCACACCGATCAGGGCCGGGTCGCGCGGAGGATTCATCGCCATGATCTCGTCGTACAGGAACGCCAGCGCAGGATCCCGCCTGCGGAGAGACTGGTCATAGGCGAGTGAGCCAAGACCCTGCCCCTCGACAAGTTTGCGTGCCTGCTCCCACGGTTCCCTGATCGCCTCGGTCATCAGACCGCCGACCGTGTCCGCCATAACCAGCGCGGCAACACGTTCAGGAACCTGGAGCGCAGCTCCGAGACAGGTCCAACCCCCCATTGACTGGGCGACCAGGGCTGCCCGATCGATCCGAAGCTCATCCATCAGGGCGAGCAGGTCGTCGACGAACGCGGCTGGTCCGGGTCCGCCGGTGGGGATGCTGCGTCCCCAGCCGCGATGATCGAAAGCGACGCAGCGATAGGACCCGGCGAATACCGGCACTTGCTGCCACCAGGAGAGATGATTCCCGCCGGCGCCGTGGGCGAAGATGATCGCTGGACCGCTGCCCGTTTCCTCGTAGAAGATGTCGCAGTTCGGTCGACTCAGCAAGGGCATGGCATGTTCCGATCCACCAGCGCGTACGCTCTTGATGCAGGGCCGAGGCTATCAGCCCACCCGGAGCGGAAGAGCCGGTCATGTCGACGATGCGAATCGCGTTGACAGGAGCGACGCAGCCGGTGGGCGCCGCGATCGCGAGTGAACTCCATCGTCACGACGCCCTGCTCAGCTCTATCGAGATCGAGGATCCCGGACAACTCCAGGCAGCGCTTGCTGAGATCACCCACGTCGTCCACGCGTACTCCTTGACCGAACCGGGGTTGCCCGCCACTGCGTACACAGACGCAAACGTTCACACGACGACCATGCTGCTGGACGCCTGCCGCCAGACCGAACTGAAGCAGGTGGTCTTTGTCTCGACGACCGAAACGTACGGACGCCGACTCCCGCCCTGGCCAGTCACCGAGAGTTGGGTGCCGCGTCCCCTGGGGCCCGCGCTGCAGAGCCGTGTGGCGGCCGAACGAGTCGCCCGCACCTACCGCCGACGCGTACCGCTCTCAATTCTCCGCCCGGCGCCCACAATTGTCGACGGCGAGGGACCGGTGATGAAGGTGATTCGACACTTCATTTCACGTCCTCGGGCAGCGCTCGTGGCTGGCGGACAGGCGCCGGTCTCCGTATTGGCCGGCGCCGATCTGGGTCGAGCAGTCTGGGCGATGCTCAGCCAGCCCGAGGAGGCGGTCGACCAGGTCTTCCACGTTGCCTCGGCCCACACGACCTGGCGCGACCTCGCTGTCGAGGCCTGTCAGCTACGGGGAGTTGAGGAGCGATTTTGGAACGCGCCCTACCCATTCGCGCGCAGTCTCGACGCAATCCGGCTCGCCGGCTGGGTGCTGCCCGAGCCGGAGGGTGTTGAGGCCTACGTTTCGATGACCGGTCGTCCGCACCTGATCGACGACTCACGAGCCCGCGTGTCGCTCGGCTACGCACCGGTTCTCGGCGTCAGAGCAGCACTGGCTCAGGCACTCGACCTCTACCGGCGCCCTCCCGACGAGACAGCCAGCCGTGAGAGCCAGAGCTAGCCAGTGGCCTTGACCGCGTCGGCCACCTTGTAGGCCAGTCCTTCTTCGAAGATGCTCGGCACGATCCGGTCCGGCGTCGGATCGGTGACAAAGTCCGCGATCGCCTGGGCAGCCGCGATCTTGTGCTCATCCTCGATCTTGGGGATGCCGCCGTCGAGCAGACCGCGGAACATGCCGGGGAATCCGAGCGCGTTGTTGATCTGGTTGGCAAAGTCCGAGCGTCCGGTAGCGACGATCGCCGCGCCAGCTTCGGCAGCCTCATCCGGCATGATCTCTGGCGTCGGATTGGCCATCGCGAAGACCATGGCGTCGTCATTCATCGAAGCCACGTCGGAGACGGTCACCAGGCCCGGACCGGCCAGGCCGAGGAACAGGTCGGAGCCCTCCATGACCTGCGAGGTCTGCGGAATGCTGCCGTCCGCATTGTTGCGGAACTCGCACCACTGCGCCGCTTCACGCTTCCAGGGATTCAGGTCCTCGCGGTCGATGGTGAGCAGGCCCTTTGAATCGATCAAGGCGACATCTTCGCAGCCCATCTCGCGAAGGATCGCGCCACAGGCGATCCCGCTGGCTCCCGCGCCGAGGATCACCGTGCGGATGTCCTTGAAGTCCCGATTGGTCAGGCGCAGCGCGTTGATCACGCCTGCCAGCGCCACCACCGCGGTGCCGTGCTGATCGTCATGCATCACGGGGATATCGAGCGAGTTATGCAGCCGCTGCTCAATCTCGAAGCAGCGTGGCGCCGAGATGTCCTCGAGGTTGATGCCTCCCAGCGACGGCGCGATCGCCTCGATCGCCGCAACGATGTCATCCACTTCACGAACGGCCAGCGCGATCGGAATCGCATCGACGCCCGCGAAGTTGCGGAACAGCACGCACTTGCCCTCCATCACCGGCAGCGCCGCCTGCGGCCCGATGTCGCCCAATCCAAGCACGGCCGAACCATCGGTGATCACCGCGACGAGGTTGCCGACCCCGGTCATCACCCGGGCCAGTGACGGATCGCGCGCGATCTCGAGACAGGGCGCAGCGACGCCCGGGGTGTAGACGACTGACAGGTCGTCGTGGTTCTCCACGGTGACCTTCGAGGCGTAGTCGACCTTGCCGCCCCATTCACGATGCATCTCGATGGCGCGCTGGTCGTAGTCGCTCATGTTCTCGCTCTTTCTGAGGCCTGGAGTGATCAAGCAGGCCGGGAACAGGTATTCGTGCACTCTAGTCGTGAAAGTGAAATCGATCACTAGCATCACGCGCGTTGTGGCGATGCGAGCAGGCTTTCGTAGCAGCGATTACATCCAAAGCTGCGTTAGAGCAACGTTCCCTCAAGGATGCCGCGATGCGCGCGCAGGACCAACTGCCCTTCTTCGCGCCGTTCGACGATCAACGGTTTGCGGCAGTGCTTGCAGGGCGACGTTTCCTTGCGCCTCAGGAGCCCCTTGGGCGGCACGCGGGCGACTGTCGGTTCCTGGCAGTAGGGACAGGTGACGTCCCACCTCATGCAGGCCCGGATCCGCAGCGGTTCGTCGTCCTTCTGCCCACGCGAGACCACCAGGTCGTAGTTGCACGTTACGCAGTGGGTCACCACCCGCCGCGTGCGTCCGCTCTCCGGCGGCACGCCAACATCGAGCGCCTTCGAACAGTTCGGACAGCGAATGTGGCGGATCTCAAGCTCAGCGGCCATGCATCCATCCTATCGGGGCTGGCGAGCGCGCCCGCTCAAGCCGACTACCTGATACCAGCAACACTGATGCATGACATACCCTGCATTCATGAGCCACCACTTTCGCGGGGCGCAGGACTTCTCCAGTCCGCAGGTCCGGGTCAGAGGCGCGAACGACTTCCGCCAATACTCAAGCCAGCGCCTGCGCTTGCCAAACGAGCGACCGCCGCTGGGCCCCAGGATCAAGAGGACGATCGGCGCAATCCTGACCCTGGCCATCCTCGGAGGCATCGGCGTCGGGGTCTACTTCGGCGTCACCCTCCTCCTCGAGGAAGATGAGCCGGCCGCATCCGCCGTAACTCAGACCGCGGAACCGGCTCAGACCCAGAGCGCCGCTCAGACGGCTGTGGAGCAGACAGCTCAGGAACCCGAAACCGCTACCGCCGCAGCGCCTGAATCATCCTCGCCCGAGGCCGCCGCTCAGGATTCGCAGGAATCGGCCGCCGCCCAGACGCAGCAAGCGCAGCAACCGGAGCAATCGCAGAGCGCGGATCAGGCGGCCGAGCCGCAGGAGATGGTGGCCGTCTCATCGATCGAACCCAGCGTTGCCGAAGAACTGGTCACACCGGCGCAGATCGGCGGAGCCGAGATCGCCGTCGAGCGCGTTACCGCCGAACCGATTCCCGCCGGCATTCCCAAGACGCTGGCCGACGGCGCCGCCTACGATCCGACCGAACCCGGCACCGTCTTCACCTCGCGCTGGCCGGTCGGCACGACCCTGCGCCTGATTCGTCTGCCCGGAGCGACGCTTCTGACCGATGACGAGCAGGCTGAGGTCGTCGGCGCCGAGGCGCTGGTCGTCGTCCGAGGCACGGAGTCATCCAACACCGACCTACAGCTCAGTCCTGCGGCCTTCGATCGGATCGCCTTCTACGGCACCGAGCGGATCATCGCCGTCCGCGTCGAGGTGACGGCGGCTCCGCCCTAGCTTCCACAGCGCTTGACTGGGTCAGGAGCGGCGGCGGCGGCCGAACGGCATCCGCAACTCTTCGCCGTAGTTGAGAAAGTCCTTCTCGGCCCCGCACTTCGAACAGCGGCCGTGCGACACCTGTTGGTTCGGACGGTCAATCTCCCACGCATGGGAGCATTCATCTGCCTCGGCGGCAGATACGGCATGATCGGCCGTCGCAGCAGGACTGCGAGGCTTGGTTCTACGCTCGACCACGGGTTCCGCCTTGTCCACGAGCACGCGCACGTGCGGCCAGCCTATGACAAACAGCACACACTTACTGATAGGTGACATAACGCTGCCCGCGGGAAGCGGAGCTGGCGCCGCAGCTCAAGACGTCCGCTCGTAGAGCGTGTGGTACTTGTCTCCGCCGGCGATCGCCTGGCGGATGTCCTCGCGGTCAAGCTCGTAGAGCCTGCCCAACGCGGCCCGGGCGTCGTCCTCGGCCGTCGGATCGCCGGCACAGCGCTCCAGGATGCGCTCGAACAGGCCGGCTTCGACGAAGGAATCGACGCGTCCTGCCCACGGAAAAAAAACAAACGATTCCGGGTCGTCAAAGCTGGGACGCAGCCGTCTCAGTTCTCGAATCCGGTCCTGAGGCGAGCGCACCGGCTCGACGACGCGAACGTAGGGCCCCTCGGAGTCGTTGCGGCGCCCATCGATCAGCAGGCGTTCCTGCAGCCAACCAAACCCGATCACCACCACATCCGCCTCGCGCAAAGCGCGCAAAGTTTCCTCGAGATCGAATCCCTCGTCAGCCATGGCGCCAGTATACGATCAGCCTGCCTCGGTTCGTCAAAGCGACTCAGGGCCTCGATGAGTATGATCGTCCAAAGGTCCCCCCCACCGATGAAACGCTCTCCCAGCGCCGTCCGGCCGCATCGTTCTGCCGAACAGGCCGACGCCTTTCGCACGCTCTTCCGCCAGCAGGGCGATCGCCTCTGGAACGCCGACCGCGACGTCGACTGGGCCGCCGGCTCTGAGATTCCCGATGCTCGCCGCGCCGCCTGGCTGCGGATGATGAACGTCTTCCTCGGCCTCGAGGTGATGGGGCTCGACACGATCCAGGTGATGATGAGCCAGGCCACCCACCAGGTCCGCGATCCGGCGCTGAATCTCTATCTGGCCGCGCAATGCCAGGACGAGGCCCGGCATGTCTACGTGCTGGACCGCTACCTGACCGAGGTCGACGGCCACGGTTACATCTCGAAACCCGAGGAGTTCCTGATCGAGCGCTTCGGCGGCATGGCCTCCTGGGGCTTGTACCGCGTAGAGAACTGGCTCACCTCCACCCTCTTCAGCGAGAACTTCGCGGCGCTCTTCCTGCAGCAGGCGCTGGAACTCGACGATGTCGATCCATTGGCCAAGCAGATCTTCCGCCTCATCCTGCGCGACGAGGTCCGCCACGTGAACTTCCTCCACACCATTCTGCCGCTCCTCATTGACCGCTTGCCCGCGGCCGGTCGCCTGTACGTCTGGCAGAGCCAGCTCCTGCTGGCCGGAGCCGTCGCCCTCGGCTTGCGCCGGATCAAGGCCGACGTCGCTGCCCTGGGCATCGATGTCGACGTCTACAAGGCCACACTGATCGAGAATCTGGGTGCCCAATTCGAAGATGCCGGTCTGGACTCGTTCCTCAAGATCGACACCTACGCCAGGGTGATCAACGCAGCCACATGAGCACCATCGATGATTGGCGACGCCTGAGTTCGGAGATCATTGAAGACTTCAGGTTCTTCAGGCTGCGCAAGGACGTCTCGCGTCACCCGACCTCAGGCCGCGACCACCGTTTCTTCATCTTCGAGTTCCCCGACTGGGTCAACATCATGCCGATCACGTCCGAGCGGGAGGTCGTCTTCGTCAACCAGTTCCGCCACGGCACCCGCGAGCTGACCCTTGAGATCCCCGGCGGCATCGTCGACCCGGGCGAGTCGGCGAAGGAAGCGGGACTGAGGGAGATGCTCGAAGAGTCCGGCTACCACGCGCCGGACGCGATCGAACTGGGCTGGGTGCATCCGAACCCGGCCCTGCAGGAGAACCGCTGCTGGTCGTTCCTGGCCCAGGACGTGTCCCGCGTCATCGACGACGACCACGTAGTTGGCACCGGCAGCGAGGCGATCGAGGTGTCGAAGGTGCCGCTCGACGAGATTCCCGGACTGCTCAACGACAAGCTGATCACCCACGCCCTGACGATCGCCGCCTTCGATCACTACTGGCGCTGGAGCGGCCAGGTCGCCGACCACCGCTCCGGCTGAACCCACTGTCGCCTCCGACACCCACGCTCCGCCAACGACCGCGACAGCACAATAGTGCGTATACGATCGGCTCCGACGACCATCAATCGGCGTCGGAAAGGATCAGAAGTGACCGTCGCCGCCATCCGGACGAATCCTGGAATCACCCGCCGTCACGCAGACAAAATGTGGCCAATTCTGGACAAAACCGGACAAATCTGGACTTTTCCGGACTCATCCGGACCGATGTCGCGCGAATTCCCAGCCCACAGCAGAAGATCGGCCCAATCAGGCCGAAATTTCCTACCCCCGCAGCGAATCCACGTCGAAGTCCTCGGGCAGCGGGATGAACAGGCTGCGCCGCGGACCCTCGATGTCGCGGGTGATATGGCCGCGGCCGGTCACGTCGTCGGCCAGCAGAATGTCGCCGCCATGCAGTTGCAGCCTCGACCCGTCGCCGACCTCAATCTCGACGGTGCCGCTCAGCGTGACGACGAACTGCCGGCGCGGGGCGTTGTGAAAGTCCAGTTCACCGCCCACCGGCGTCGTGCGGAAGACGATGCCCTCGGCCTCGAACATCTCGGAGAGGCTGCCGTAACGGCTCTCGGAGAGCGCCACGTCGATCGTCTCGAAGTGCGACTCGCCGTCGTCCCCGGTGTATACGCGTGTGATTTGCATGATGCCGCCCTTTCCTAGTCGTCAAACGAGCGGGACCACTTGTGGACATCGAAGTCGTCGGGCAGCGAGACCATCAGGCTCATGCGCGGTCCCTCAAGGTCCGTCGTCAGGTGGCCGGGGCCCTCCACGTCTTCGGCATAGCAGATGCCGCCGGCGTCGAAGCGGCGGGTTTCGCCGTTCGAGACTTCGGTCTGAACGGCGCCCGTCATCACGAAGATCATGGTCTTGCCGGGTGCGGTGTGCCAGTCGTTGACGAGTCCCGGCTCCGACACGCGTACGATCACGCTCGTCGGGCGCAACTGCCGAGAGAGCGCGCCAATCTCAAACTCCTTGAGGTTGAGCGCAATCTCCTCGAAATGCGATGTCCCGTCGTCGCCGGTGTAGATGCGCGTGAGTTCCATCTCAGCCCCTTCCATTGGCGTCCTGCTGGTTCGACTCTCGCAGCGATGCTACCGCGAGTAGTGAAGCCGCCAGTAGTCGCCGAGCTCCGCCAGGGACTGCACGATCAGATCGGGATGAACGTCCTTCGGCAGCGGTTCATGGGCCCGGCGCACCCAGACCGTGGTCGCTCCGAGTTCTGCGGCGGGACGGATGTCGTGCGTGATTGAACCCGCGATGTGCAGTTGCTGGTCCGGCTCGATCTGGCGCGACCGATAGAGCTCGCGCCAGTGATCATGATCGGGTTTGTAGCTGCGCACGTCCTCGGCGGTGACCAGCTGATCGAACGACGCGCCCAGCTTGCGCACGCTGACTGCGAGACTCGCGCGCGTCACATTGGACAGGATCGTCATCGGAGTCCCAACCGTCGCCAGGCGCTTGAGGAATCCGCCGGCATCCTGAAACGACGGCCAACTGGCGATCGAGTCGGCAAACGATCGAGCCGCCGCATCGTCGAGCTCGACGCCGAATTCGGACGCTGTGCGTCGTACCGAGATGGCCAGGACATCGTCGTACGGCCGGTAGCGCTCGTGCTCAACTTCCAGTTCCACCGCGAGGCGCCGCGCGACCAGCGCTGCCTTGTCAACGTCGGCCAGTTCCGGGATGGCGTCAACGGCGGCGCGCGCACCCGACTGCCAATCGATCAACGTGCCGTAACAGTCGAAGCTAATCACGGCCGCGTCGCGTGGATGCATCATGGAGGCTCCTCGGCGCTATGGGAATCGGCGCCAAAGTGGACGATATCGCCGCCGTACTTCTCGTTCAGCTCTCTGACCGCCTCATCCACCGCTCGTTGACGCTCCCGGCGAGCCGCCGACTGCGGCGGTTCCACGCTGGGTTGTCCAGACTGATCGAACAGCGACAGCTGCGCTGCCACCGGCCGTTGTTCAAGGCCCGACACTCCAACCCCCACCAACCTGAATCTTCGCATCGGGGAGACCTGCTCGCGCAGCAATGACTGTGCCGTTTGCTCAATGGTGGTCGCATCGCTGGTCGGTGCGGACAGCGTTCGTTGACGAGTGAAGGTAGTGAAATCGGACAGTCTTAGCTTGATCTGGACGGTGCGCGCCCAAAATCCGTGCTCTTTGAGCCGGCCCGCCACGCTGTTCGCCTGCTCGCTGACCACGGCCGCGAGCCTCGACTCGCTGCCAATGTCTTCCGCGAACGTCGTCTCGGATGAAATCGACTTGGTTTCCCGTTCTACCGACACACCTCGGTCGTCCAGACCTCGCGCCAGTTGCCAGAACCACTCGCCGCGACTGCCGAACCGGTCGAGCAGCCACGGCATGGGTTGTTCGGCCAGATCTCCGATCGTCTCGATCCCAGCGCTGTGCAGTCGATCGGCGGTCTTTGGCCCCACTCCCCAGAGATCGGAAATCGGCAACGGCGCCAGGAACTCAGCCTCCCTACCCGGAGGTACGATCGTCAGGCCGTCAGGCTTGTCCCGGTCGGATGCGATCTTGGCCACCGACTTGCTGGTCGCCACACCGCAGGACACAGTGAGCTGAGTATCACGTCGGACCCGCTCACGAATCCATTGACCCAGCTCGGCCGGCGTGGCGCCCTCGGACACACGGTGGCTGACATCGATGAACGCCTCATCCATCGAGAGCGGCTCGACCAGGGGCGAGACGTCGCGGAAGATCGACATAATCTGAGATGACACCTCGTGGTAGCGCGAGAACCGGGGCTTCACGATCTCCGCATGGGGACACAGGCGGACGGCCGTGCGCATTGGCATCGCCGACCGGCAACCGAACGTTCGCGCCTCGTACGATGCCGCGGCAACCACGCCGCGGCTCCGAGGAGATCCGCCGACCAGCACTGGCTTGCCTCTCAACTCTGGGTCGTCGCGCTGCTCGACCGACGCAAAGAACGCGTCCATGTCCGCGTGAACGATATGCCGCTGGGGTAGCTGGGTCGTCACGCCTTTACGCTACCAATTCGTCGGAGATTGACGGATGAGTTTCTTTCAGCGACTGCGCTCACGATTGTCGGCAACGGCGGATCCCGAGGCCGCCACTTCAGCGCTCGCCGAGGCTGAGCGGCAACTGCGGCGGGGCGCATCTGTTTCTGACATCAGGCTGTCCATCCGGGAGATTTCAGGCGGCAATCGTATCGAGAGAGCCTGGATCGCGTTGCTCCTCGGCGAGCTGGATGCCGCGCTCGAATTCGCCTACGCGGCCGCTACCGAGCGGCCCTACGATGTCGACTCGCGTATCGTGCACGGCACGGTCCGACTGGCTCGCAACGAGTTCGACCACGCAGAGCACGAGTTCGACGCCGTGATCGAAGAGTTCGGCGCCGATCCTGATGCGGCCGACGGGCGCAGGGCAACGATCCTGGCGCGCGGCCAAGCGCCGCTGGACGAGCTGCCGGCATCTGAAGAAGAGTGGGATTCCGCGGCTGTCCTCTTGACCACGCTGTGGCGGGTCGCCGGGGTCGTGGAGAACAGACTTACCGGCATGCAGGACAGCCACGCCGATGGCCGGTCAGTCATCATGGAAGCGCTGAGCAAAGGACAGGCCGCTGACCGGGAGGCTGAGCGTGGGACTGTTTGACGGATTGCGCCGGAGGCTGTCGGCGCTGAACGAAGTGCGGGAGGCGTCTCAGGCTGAAGCCGCCACTCAGGCCGATGTCGACACGGTCAGGCGCGCGCTGTTGGCGGAGTCGCAACGTCTGGGCCGGCGAGAGCGAATCTCGGTGACGATGCTGATGGAGTATTCCGAAGAAGACTTGCGGACCGTGGATCTGTTTCAAATCATCGGTCACCTGGACGCTGAAGGAGAGATCGGCAACGTTGAGCAAGATTCCTTCGGCAACCTGAAGTTCGATCTGGCTACGTTGACGAATCGACCGAGTCCAAGATCATGATCGCACTATGCAGGTTATGTGCGCCTAGACTCCGGAAACCTCGACATAACTCGAGTTTCCGGTCTGAAATCGTGCTCAGGGGGCGCGTTCGAGGACGAGCTGGAACTCCATGATCCCGATGTCGTCGATCGAGAGAACTCGGAAGCCGGTCGGCGGTTCGATGTCGTAGTCGGCCAGCGCAATCTCCGTCGAGCCCACCACAACGACCAAGCCATCCACGTATTGCCCCTCAAGCGCGATGCTGACCTGATTGGTCACGCCGTGCAGATCCAGCGTGCCTTGCACCGTCGCACTGAGCGTTTGCTCGCCCGTCGGCAACGCGTCGATCGGGATCGGTTCGGTGAGGACGAATGTGGCAAACGGGTACGTGTCGGTCTCGATCCCGCGCGTGCGAAGTGCGCTGTCGCGGAACGATTGATCGCTCGTCAGCGTCCGAAGGTCGGCCTCAATGATCACCGACGTGATGACCGCTCCATCGAATTCGAGCGTGACCACCACATCACTGGTGCGCCCCACCGCGGTTGCCGTACCGATGTTGGCTAACTCCTCGCCAATTCGGTAGCCAACGAACGACGTGCCCTGTCCCGAGAGGTTCCAGGTGCCGGCAAGATCGGCCAGACTCGGAGTCTCCGCGATCGTCGCGCCCTGTTCGGTTTGTTGGGCCTGTTGAACCTGTTGCTGTGACTGTTGCGCCTCGTAATCCTGCCCTGCTTGTTGATCCGTAGTCTGCTCGGCCTGCTCCTGGCCGTAGTCATATGAGACCGCTGGCTCCGGTTCTGCGTCCTGCGACTGCTGGCTTTCCTGGCCATCCGAGGCCGCAGAGGAGTCCTGTAGATCCTGGTCCCCTGACTCCTGCCGAGACTGTTCGGCCGAGGGTTCTTCACCGTTCGCCTGCTCCCGCGATTGCACTGGCTCGCCCGCGCCTTGCTCCTGCTCCTGTTGCCCCTGCCTCACCGACTCAACGGCGGACTCAATCGTCGCCGGCGGCGGCGCGCTGTCGAACAGGCCGACTTGCCAAAGGATGATCAGCAAGATCCCCACGGAAACGGCGGCGAATGCTAACCCGAGCGCAATGAGTCGTCTGGGACTGAGACTTGAGATTCGGCTAAGCACAGTGACCTCTCCGCCTGTTCAGGGAATCAGTCGTCCGAAAGTAAGGCGTCGACAAACGCCTCGGCGTCAAATGGCGCGATGTCGCCGAGTCGTTCGCCGGTTCCGGCGAAGCGAACAGGAATGTCGAGCTCCTCGGCGATGGCGAAAACGATGCCGCCCTTGCTGGTGCCGTCGAGCTTGGCCAAGCAGACGGCTGTGACGCCGGTCGCCTGTGAGAACTGCCGCGCCTGGCTGAGGGCGTTCTGTCCGCTGGTGGCGTCGATCACCAGCAAGACCTCGTGTGGAGCACCCGAGTGTCTGGACTCGACGACCCGGCGCACCTTGCCCAACTCCGCCATCAGGTTCTTCTGGGTCTGCAACCGCCCGGCCGTGTCGATCAACACGACATCGGCCTCTCGTGAGATGGCAGCCTCAACGGCGTCGTAAGCGACTGCGCCGGGGTCGGAGCCCGGTTGGTGCGCAATCACCGGAGCATCGATGCGTTCGCCCCAGGTCTGGAGTTGCTCAATGGCGGCGGCGCGGAATGTGTCTCCGGCCGCGAGGATGACTGACTTGCCTTCGTCCTGATAGGCATGCGCGAGTTTAGCGATCGAGGTCGTCTTGCCCGCGCCGTTGACACCGACCACGAGCACGACATGTGGAGTCGCTTGGGTCGAGTCGCCGTTATGTCCGCTCCACAGGGATCCGTTTGCTCGCGGTCGTTCGAGCCCGGCCACCATGCGATCGCGCAGCAAACTACGAATTACGGCGGCATCCTGGCCGCCAGATTCCTCTCGGAGTTCTTCGACCCATCGGGTGGACGTGGCGCCGCCGACGTCTCCGAGAATCAGGGTCTCTTCCAGCTCTTCCCAGAAATCCTCGTCGATGCGTGAGCGACTGAGGATCCGCCGGAGCGCTCCCAGCTGCCCACGCTTGGTGTTGGCGACGCTGCGCTGGTACTCCTCCCGAACCTCGGCATCAGACTGATTGTCCTCGCCCTTGCGGAAGCGGCCGAAGAGTTTGACCATCAGTCGGCCGACCGCTCACTCAGCAGACGGTCAGTGAGCCAGACAGAGAGGTCATGCATGCTCTGCCGCCCGATCTCGTGCTGCATGGGGTATTCCCGGTAGTCGAGATTCATTCGCATGGCCTGAAGCCGATCGCGGGAGCTTCGACCTCGGTCAACGCCAACCAGAGGGTCATTGGTCCCATGCTGGACAAGAAGCGGCAGATCGGCAGCGTCGGGGTGGACATCATCGGCAGCATCGTCCGAAAGCCATGTTGAGAGCATGGCCGCCCCTTGCCAGCGATGCGGTTCACTCAGCGCCAGGCGGTAGGCCAGGAATCCCCCCTGGGAAAAACCCATCAGCGCCAATCGCTCGGTGTCAGCGTCATAGCGCTCGCAGATCTCGTCGATGAACGATGACAGCGCGGTCGCGACGCGCTCCACCTCGCCGTCCAGAGGCCGGTCATCCGCTCCTCGCTTCATCCAGGTGAACATCGGAGCGTACGAGTAGGGCGCGCCTTCCAGGGGGAACTCCGCCTGGGGGCAAACCACCTGTAACCGACCATTGGCAAGCATCGGCGCGAGCGGAGCGAGGTCCTGACAATGCGCCCCGTGCCCATGCAGGGCGATCAGTGTCGGGTACGGTCCGGGGCCGGCAGGCGTCCAGACGGCGTGAATGAAATCCATGGCACTCAGGTTAGGGCAGAACCGGGACCGCCCCGCCGTGACCCATCAGTGCAAATCAGGAGTTTGTTTGAGGAATCTGATCCAGGCGGACCGAGAGCAACCGGCTGACACCGGCGGCGCCCATCGTGACGCCGTAGATGCCGTCCGCCTGCTCGATCGTGCGTCGATTGTGCGTGATGATCACGAACTGCGTCTGCCCGGCTCGTTCCTTCAGGGCGGTGACAAACCGCTCGACGTTGGCCTCGTCCAGCGCCGCGTCGACTTCGTCGAGGATGCAGAACGGCGCCGGCCGAACCTCCAGCAAGGCGAAGAGCAGCGCAATCGCTGTCAAGGCACGCTCTCCGCCGGAGAGCAGACCTAACGTCGACACCCGCTTGCCAGGCGGTTGAGCACGGATGTCAACTCCCAGACTCCCACGCTCGGTGGCGGACTCCGAGTCTTCACCTTCGGTCGACGAATCGTCGGTGAGCACCAACTCTGCCTGTCCGCCTCTGAACATCAGCTGGAAGTAGTGCCGGAACGCCCTGTCCACCTGATTGCAGGCTTCACGGAACTTTCGCTCGATCATCGTTTCCAGGTCATGCTCCGCCTGGCGCAGCGCCGATTCCGTCGACTCCAGGTCGGAGATTTGCGTCTCCATCTGCTGCCAGCGCTCCTGCTCGGAGGCATACTCCTGGACTGAACCTGGATCGACCGGACCCAAGCGTTGCAGTTTGGCCTGAATCTCGTCGACCGCTTGCTTCAGCACGGCGACGGGCGGATCTGCGACCGCCACAGCGACTCCGCCGAGGTGCGATTCTCCTGTCGAGCCGTTACGGATGTGACCGGCCGCGCCATTGCCGCCGTTGAGTTGCATGATCGGCTGCGACGAGGCACCAGCTGCGTGAATCGATATTCCCTCTGAGGCGGCTTCGGCGGCCAACCGGGCGCGAGCCGACTCTGACTCGCGCAGGGCCGCAGAGGCCTCGACATCGCGGCGTTCAGCCGCGAGCCTCGTCTGCTGAGCCTGTTCCAACTCGCGAGCTGCAGTCGCCCGGCGCTGTTCCAGAATCTCCAGATGTTCGGTGGCCAGCTGATGGGTACCTGTGTCGGATGCCGTCGCCTGCGCAACCTCAAGCAGCGGTTCCCGCTCGCGAATCGCCGCCTCCACAGCTTCGAGTTCTCTCCGTAGCGAGAACAAGCGAGCCCGATCGGCGCGAGCGCGATCGTGGGCGGCCGCCTGCGCGCGCGCTTCGGCCAATTCGACGGCGCAGCGATCTCGTTCGCGCTCAAGCCGCGAGATATCGGTCGATGTATCCGGTGACGAATCGCTCAATAGCTGAGCCGACTTGCGTTCGGCCTGTCTTGCCTGGCGGAGCCCTGTGCGGAGCGTTTGGCTCTCTCTCCCGTCCGAGCGCTGCTGCGCGAGGGAAGTCGCGCGCCGGCGAAGAACCTCTTCGTGCGCGATCCGGCGTTCGTCGACTGCGACCCGCAGCGATTCCACCCTCGCCTCAGCGTCCAACCGAGCCCGTTCCAGTACCTCGACCTCTCGCTGTTCGCTGTCGGCCTCCGCCAGTTCTTGTAGCTCGGCGGTGAGCCGGGTCCGCTCGGATCTCAGCTCCGACAGATGCTCCTGCTGCCTCCTGAGGCCTGGTCGCGAACCGCCGGCCTGCACGACGCCATCCGGGCGAACGATGATCCCCGAAGCTGTGACCGCAGTCCGTCCTGCCTCGGCGACGGCCCTGGCAGCTTCGATGTCGTCGACGAACTCGACATCACCGAGCATCGAGGCGATCAGTTCCTGCGCCTGCGTGCGGACCAGTGCCGTGACCCTCCCGGCATCGGCCTCGAGGCTCTCGCAGACGCTCGCGATGGCCGCGTCGAGATCGTGATGTAGCTCGGCGTCCATCAGCTCGCCAAAGATGGCCTCGGCCCGGATTGGGTCTTCGATGGTCGATCTCACGAGGCTGCGCAGGTTGTCAGAGGCCTGGTCGTTCTGCTCCAGGACAGCGAGCTGCCGCTCGACATCAGCGACGCGACGCTCGAGCTTGCCTCGCTCCGCGGCGCGTGACTCCTGGGCCTCTCGAACCTCCAGCAGCTGACGTTGAGCATCTCTTGCATCGGCTTCGGCCCGCTGGAGTGCCGTTTGAGCCCCCTCATACGCTTCGCTCGCGATTCGTTCGTCACGATTCGACTGCGATAGATATTCGGCTGTCGCCTTCCAGCGTCTTGCGAGCCTGGTCGCCCGTGTTCGTATGTCGGCGATCTCGGCCAACGACCGTTCGTGTTGCGTCAGGACTCGGGTGCGCTCGCGCTCCATGTTCGCGCGCTCGCTTCGGGCAGCATCCAGTTCGCGGTCGGCGTCGGAGAGCGCTCGCCTGGCCGATTCGAGATCCGGAGTTGCCGAGTCGTGCCTGCTGGTCGGGAGCTGCGTGCTCAGCGCCTCAACCTCTCGGCTCAACCAGGATCGCTGTTGTTGATCGAGTTCCTGCTGGTGTTCTAGGCTGCGAAGCTCTGAGCGGGCGGTGCGGATCGCTTCGGCTGCCGTCTCAACAGTTCGACGCGCGACCGCGGTCTCTCGTTCGACGACGGCCAGTGCATCGGTCGCCGCCTCTTGACGCTGTTCCGTACCTGCCCGGGCGATGGCGGCGGAATTGGCGGCCTGGTGCCGGCGCAGGATTTGCGCTTCAACCTCGGCTGCCGCCACGCGGAAATAGTCGCGCTGGGCCTCCCCGAGCTGGCCCTGCAGGTCGGCGAGGCGGCGGGCACGACGTGCGGAGCGTTCAAGGGTCTTGAGCCTCGGCGCCAGTTCGTCGCGCAGAAGGCGCGCGCGCGAGAGATGCTCCTGGGCTCGTTGCCGACGGCGGCGAGATTCCTCCATCTGATGACGATGCTGCCGCACACCGCCGACCTCTTCAATTGCCTGCCGGCGTTCGTGAGGGCGCAGGCGCAGCATCTCGTCAACCAGGCCCTGACTCATCAGCGCGAAGCCGCCGGCGCCCAACCCACTACTCCGGAACAGATCCTGCACATCACGTAGACGCGCCGTTCTGCCGTTGACGCGCACTTCCGACTGTCCGTCGCGATGTACGCGACGCACGATCTCGACCTCGGCAGCGTCGAGACCGAGCCATTGATCGGCGTTATCGAGCTGGACGCGAACCTCTGCAAAGCCACTCGGCGCGCGATCCCGGCCGCCGGAAAAAACGACATCTTCGGCGCGTTTGGTTCGCAGCGTGCGGCCGGAGCCCGCGCCAATCGCCCAGCGCAGCGCATCCATGACGTTCGATTTGCCTGAGCCGTTGGGGCCGACGATTGCCGTGACCGGGGCGTCAAACTGCAACGCCGTCCGCGCCGCGAACGACTTGTAGCCGTGCAGCTCGACTGCTCGCAGACGCATCAGGACGGGTCTCTCATGAGCGACGCCAGGGCTCGGTTGGCGGCCTCCATTTCGGCCGCCTGTTTGCTTCGTCCTTCTCCCTCCGCCAGAGCAATTCCATCCACCTCCACCACCGCGCGGAACAACCGGTCATGCGGCGGGCCGCACTCTTCGACGATCGAATAGCTCGGCTTGGCGCCGTTCCGCGATTGGGTCAGATGTTGCAGCTGAGATTTCGGGTCTGCCTGGACCTCTTCGGCAGTGAGCAGGGCAAAATTCTGCTGCAAGAGTCGAAGGATGACACCGCGGGCGGCATCCTCACCACCGTCAATCCAGACCGCGCCGAAGGTGGCCTCGAGCGCCCGGCTGAGCACCGAGTGTCGTTCTCTGGCGCCGTCGTTGGCTATCCCGGCCCCTAACAGCAGGCACTCTCCCAGACCGAGTTGCCTGCCGATCTCGCCGAGCGCCTCGTTGCGCACGAGTTGCGAGCGGGCAACGGTCATCCAACCCTCCCCGGCATTGGGAAAGTCGGTGTAGAGCCGTTCTGCGACGACTGCACCCAGCACAGCGTCCCCGAGAAACTCCAGCCGCTCATTCGACTCTAGACCGGGTTCGGTCGCCTCGTTGAGGTAGGACCGATGCACCATCGCCTGTCGCAATACGGCGATGTCCGCGAAGCGATACTGAAGCCGCTGCTGAAGCCGCTCAAGAGCCTGGTCCGCCGAGACGCACATATCCTGGTCAGCTTCTTCAGGTGATCAATTGCAGCGGAAGACCCGCAAGCATGACTTCACCAACGCGTACGGTGGAGGCGAAGGGCGTCGCGATGAGTACCGTGCGGTCCATCAGCAGCGGAAATCTCCTCGATCAACTGTTCCGTACCGTCCGCCGTCGCTCAGAAGCGGCGGAATCGCTGCTACATACGTTATGTCATTTTGCTGCTGGAGAGGAGGTCCAGCTGTTCGCTGTCGGCGGTCTGGTCCGCGACATCCTGTCCACTCACCAGTCGCTTCCGGTCTCACCGCTTGACATCGACCTGGCAATCGACGGTGATCCTGCGCCGTTTCATGCGGCGCTGGCATCGGTGGCTACCTCCCAACCAACGATTCACGACCGCTTCGGCACGGCCAGTGTGTCGCTGGCCGATGGCAGCCATATTGATCTCGCACGCACCAGGAGTGAGCGTTATCCGGCTCCCGGTGCCCTGCCGATTGTGGCTCCTGCGCCCATCGAGGTCGATCTTGGACGCCGCGATTTCACGGTGAATGCAGCCGCCCTGGCGCTCACCGGCTCGCGCCGCGGAGACTTGATTGATCCGCATGACGCTCTTGGTGACCTGGAGCAGAGGATGATCCGGAGCCTGCACCGTGACTCGTTCCGGGACGATCCCACTCGACTGATTCGTGCGGCCCGATACGCCGCTCGAATTGAGGGGACGATTGAGCGCCCGACCCTGGCGGACGCCAGGCGCGATCGAGCGAACCTGGCAGCGGTGAGTCCGGCGAGGTTCGGTGACGCGTGGCGTTTGCTGCTCCGCGAGGAAGACCCGCGCGCTGCCCTGGCCTTTGCGAGGCGATTGCGAATCTCCGAGTCTCGAGAGCCGCGCTGGAAGGTGCCAAAATCTGCCTTGCTCGCGTCGGACAAACCCGAGCAGTTCTGGGCGGCGATCGGACTGCTCAATCGCGACCCGGAGATTGTTTCCTGGTTGCCGAAGTCAGTGGGAATGCAGCGACGTGAACGCTTAGCGCTTGAAGCGGGAGCCGGTCTGCGACGGGCACGGCGCAGCATCGGCGCTATGAGGCGGCAGTCCGCAATCGCTCGCGCGCTGGGTCGAATCCCCGATTCCGCGCTTCAGGCGGCCGGTGTCATTTGGACGGGTGCGGCAGGAACTGCGATCTCCTGTTACCTGCAACGGCGTCCGAGTATTGGATCTCCAATCTCCGCTCAGCGGCTCGGGGAGCTTGGCGTGGAACGCGGTCCCAGGATTGGTCACTGGCTTACAGAGATCGAGGCTGCCATCTGGGATGGCGAATTGGACCCGGATGATTCGTCGTCTGTTGCGCGGATGGAACAACGGATACGCTTGTCGCGATGAGTACCGATGCCTCCGTTGCCGAAGACACGTGGCCGTGTTCGGTCTGCGGCGAGCCGGCGACGCCTGATGCGCGCTCCGACTGCTACCGCTGCGGCGAGTATTTTCACCTGCGCCTGACGACCACTGCGACCGGACGGGATTGCGGCGATGTGTGGATCGATGATGAGGTGATGGCCCTGCAGTTTGCCTGCCGAACCTGTTTGGACGAGCAGATGGGCGAGCCGCCTCCGGACGATCAACCAGAGAGACCGAAGGCTCGGAAGGCGTCCGGCGGCGAGTCGGCTCGCGACCTGGCCCGGCGGAGACGCTGACGTGCCGAGGCAGAGGCCGCGGAGGCGTCGCAGGCGAGGGGCGGCTGCGGGAGCTCCGATAACGACGCCTGCCGAGGAGATGGAATTCGAACGGGTGGAGCAGCCGCGTCGCCGCGGACTGCCGACCGCCGGCGTTGTGGCGGCGATGGGTCTCGGCATCTGGCTTGGCTGGACCTTCACCAGCATCGGAGGCACGGCTGAGCAGATCGCGCTCTGGGTGGGCGTGCTGATGGCGGGGCTTGGAGGCGGACGACTGTTTCGCCGGGCGCTGCAGGCGCGATGGAATCGACGGCGTTAGTCGCGGGTGAGGTTGACGCCGCTGCCCTGCACGGAGTCGAGTCGAATGATGACGGCGATCCCAGTTCGCTCCATGTCCCGGGATTTCTCGAGGTCGTGCTGACCTTCCCAGATCTGATCGCGTTCGGCCGGGTCGGTCGTCACGGCGGCCCGGCCTCGGAAAATGAAGAACTTTCTCGCCGGCATGTTCGTGTACATCAGCGCGACGCCGGGGTTTTCCGCTATTGCGTTGAGCGTTGAGGACGGCTCGCCGCGCACCCAGATGGCGAGCGCGTCGTCGCCGAATGTCTGGGTGCTGCCGCGGAAACTGACCACCGGCTGCGAATCGGAATCGACCGCGACCATGCACATGGGAAAACCCTCGTCGAGCGCGCCGTTGACGCGGTCGCGGACTTCGTCGGGAAGGACCAGGGACATGAACTACTCCTCGGCGTGCAACGGAAGGTCTGAGCGGTCTGGTTCGAGCGGGCGCCGCATCCAGAGCGCGTCCGGCGCCACGCCATCGGGCCAATCGGTGGAACGAAGCGTCACCGACCGAAGCGGCGTGTAGCCCAAGCGTAGCCAGAAGTAGAGCGCCACTCCATTGTCGGGAGGCAGGGGCGTGAGTGCGATCGACGCACCGGCCTCTCGGGCGGCGCGTTCGAGCAATGGGACAGACGCGCCGCCATAGCCGTAGGCCCGCCAGCGGGCGTCGATGGCCAGCCAGGTCCAGACCGCGGCTTTCGAGGCGACCGGGCTGTTCAGATCGGCCAACCGGCTGCAGAGCGCTCCGACGACCTGGCCGTCGCCGATGATCCACCAACCCTGGTCACCGTCGTTCAGCCGATCCTGCAGCCGGCAGGGGTCGGCCCGGCCGGCGATTGCCTGGGCCGCTTCCTCCAACCAGTCGGCCTCGATCGCGTCGCCGTCGAAACGGCGGATCGTGGCTCGATCGCCTTCGACAACGCTGGGCCAGCGAATCGGACTGCTCACCTGGATCCGCCGATCGGCGGGAGAAACCCGCGCACGTCCTCGGCGACAGCGCCGAGGGGTTTGCGGATGACCGGAGCGGGGGGAAGCGCATCGAGAAAGTGTCGTCCGTAGCGGCGATTGACGATGCGTCCGTCGAGGATGACCGCTGCTCCGAGATCGGACTGGGTGCGGATCAATCGGCCGATTCCCTGGCGAAACTGGAGCAAGGCGGCCGGCAGGGAAAACTCCATGAACTCATTGTCGTACTGCTCGCCGCGGGCCTTGAGCACCGGATCGTTCGGAGGCGCGAATGGCAATCTGGTCATGACCAACAGCGACAGCGCATCTCCGGGGATGTCGACGCCGGTCCAGAGCGCCGCAACGCCGAAGGCGACCGATTTCGGATCATTGCGCAGCGCCTCGACGACCGAGGCCGCCGAACCGTCACGACCCTGACGCAGCAGCACGAGGCCAGCCGATTCGAGCTCTTCCCTGATGCGCCTCGTCACCTGATTCATGGCGCTGTAGGAACGGAAGAGGACCATGGTGCGGCCACCGGCGGCGATTGCGAGGGTCTTGATTGCATTTGCCGCAGACTGATTGTGGTCGTTGCTGTCCGCGTCGAGGATGTCGGTAGGCAGATAGATTCGGCAGCGGCGCTCGTAATCGAACGGGGAGCCGTATTGCGATTCGGCCGCGTCTTCGATTCCCAGGCGCTCGCGCAGGTACTCGAAGGTTGAGCTCTCCTGGGCGCTGGTCGCCAGGGTCGCACCGGTGAGGATGGCTGCATGGCGTTCGTTCCAGAGCGGCTGCAGGTGCGAGGCGACGCTGAGCGGGGCGGCGTGAAGGGTTGCGGCACCGCTGCGGCGATTCTCTCTGGCCACCCAGGCGATCTCGTCGCTGGAGTATTCGGTGACTGCCCGGGCAAGGTGGCGTCCTCGCTCGGTCAGATCGCCGAGGACGATCTGCGCTTCGCCGATCAATGACTGCAGGTCCCGCTCGTCGTCGGCGTGAGCGTCCGCCGCCTTCGCGGCGCATTCCCGCGCCAGATCGTCTATCGCCTCCGTCAACTGGCCCAGGTGCGCCTGGGTATCCTCCCAGGTGAGTTCGAGTTCCGACCACGCCCTTGTGCCGCGCGCGCCCTGGGTCAGGGGCACACGGTCCTCGTTGCCTCGCTGATCCTCTGAGTACTCGGAGGCGAAGGCGGCGATCTGGTCGAACAGCTCCTGCAGTGACTTCTCAGATTGCGCGGCTCGCTGCTTGAGCAGGCCGGATTCGGTTGCGAAGCCTCGTTTCTCGGCCTGGGCGGCGAGCGAGCCGGAGCCCTCGGCACCGCGCCGTACCGACTCCAGCATCCAGGACTCGTTCATTTCCAACGAGAGTTGTCCGGTTGCGACGTCTTCCAGCGCGTGGGACTCGTCGATGATGACCACCGCGGCGTCGGGCAGGGTGACGGCGCCGCTGGTGAGCGACCGGACGAGCAGGGCATGGTTGGCGATTATGACGTGGGAGCTTGCGGCCTGGCGCTGGACCCTGAGCAGGAAACAGGTGCCGTTCATCGCGTATTCGCAGTTTCGGTCGGAGAGGCAGGCGGTGTCTCTGGCCGAGAGCTTCTCCCATGAACGCTGCATGGGCGACGCCAGCCTGAGCTCCGCCCGATCGCCGCGCTCCGTGGACGAACGCCAGACGGCGGCTCGGGCGAGCAGCAGCGGGTCTTCCCAATCGGCCGCTCGCCTCAGTTCGTGGTCGACCTTCTCCTGGCAGAGGTAGTTGTCACGGCCCTTGACGACGGTTGATCTGAGTTCTTCGGCGGCCCGCTCGGAGACGCCTCGGATCAGCTGGCGGGCGATCTCGATGTCCTGGTGCTCGAGTTGTTGCTGCAGGTTGATCGTGTGGGTGCTGACGACGACCGGGTTGCCGGTCTTGAGCGCCCACAGGGCGGCCGGGACGAGGTAGGCCAATGACTTTCCGGTACCGGTGCCGGCCTCGACGATCAGCGTGCCTCCGTGCTGCAGCGCTTCGGCGACGTCGCGGGCCATGTCGAGCTGTTCGGTTCGCTCTTCGAACGATTCTTCAGACATGGTGGCGAAGGCTCGGGCGGTCAGCTCGGCCAGCGAGCCTGCGGGAAGCTCAACCGGCTCGAGCGGTCGGTTCGGCTCTCGTCGTTTCTCTCGGTCGGCTAAAAGCGTCCGAGGCGTTTCCAGCGCCCATTCGCGCAGCACTCGGCCCGGGCCCCAGAAGAGGTTGCCCGTGCTGGCCACCTCACTCAATGCGTCGCGGGCGCTCACGGGCAGCTCTTCGAAGCGATTCCTGAGGCCGAGGAAGACCGCGCGGGCCGCTTCCGCGTCGGCCAGGGCTCGGTGGCCGCCCTGGAGATCCACGCCGTAGCGCCGGCAGAGATCTCCGAGTCGATGAGAGTCGGCGGCGGGATCGATGATCTGGGCGAGCGGCAGAGTGTCAATCGATGGCGTCGAGGAGACGAAGCCGTGGATTTCGAGGAATTTCTCGTCGAACTGGACGTTGTGGCCGATCAGGGTTGCGCCGTCCAAGAGGCTTCGAACCTGCTCTTCGATATCGGACCACTGCGGGGCATCGGCGAGCATGTCGGGGGTGATGCCGGTCATGCGTTGCACGCGCAGGGGGGGCATCTCCAACGGACGCACGAGGGAACTCCAGCGCTCGAGGACGCGTTCGGGAGTGCAGCGAACGATGCCGACTTCGATGATTTCGTCGAAGCCGGGTTTGAGACCCGTCATTTCCAGGTCGATGGCGGCGTAGATCTGGTCGGTCACGCCTCACTCACGCCTCATGGAGGAACACGGCGGCGGCGAGCCAGGGCCGATTCAGGATTTGCGGCATCCGCTTTCAGGTTTCAGGTGAATTTCTTTTCTGTAGGCGGTCGGCGCGCTGATCTCCTGTGTTTTGCTGGAGATCGTGGCGGAAACGCATTCAGGTTTTTTCAGGTTCTTTCAGCTTTTTTCAGCCGGGAGGACGGCTGCGCTGTTCGGTCCTGTTCGATTTTGTACGGATTTGTTCGGATTTGTACGGATTTCGATGGTGTTTGTACGGTATTTGACCGGGTTTGACCGGCTGCGAACGGGGTTGTCCGACGAGGGTTCCGGGGTGTCGTTGAAGTTGCCGGGACGGTCATCAGCCACGCCATCGGTTTGGACCACGGTCGCTGCGGCCATCATACACGAACATCGGTTCGCTGGGGATCTCTCGTCAGTGTTCTGCGCTACCGATGTCCGAACCGGGCTGAACGGGCCTGCCTACCCCTGCCTACGACACCTCTTCGTCGGCGCATGGGCCGAAGGGACGGAACTCGCCGATGTTGAGACCCTCGTAGCAGACCGTTGCGCCGTCGTGCAGGAGCTGGACGGTCTGCTCGCGACAGGTCAGCGGCTCGGGGAAGACGGTGGTGTAGCTGCCGATGCCCGATGTCGAGTGGGCGTCGGAGCCGCCCGTGACGGGCTTGCCGAGGATCCGGGCGACTTCCAACGCGAACAGGTTCTCGCGCCGGGTGTTGCCACCGTTGCCGACCTCGATGCCGTGCACGACCTGGAAGACGTGCATGCGCTCGGCCGCTTCATCCGGGGTCATCGAGAACGGTTCCTCGCCTCGGCGACGGAAGGTGACAGGATCGAAGAAGTGTCGGAAGGGGTGCGCGACCGACATGAATGCGCCGATCTCGTCGCAGACTTCGCGGAGTCGCTCGGCCGAGCGGATGCCGGAGTAGTACTGGTCGATTCCGAAGACGACGATGTGGCCGAGATCGGTGGAGACTTCCATGCCCTGGTTGAGGTAGATGCCGGCCTCGTTCATGGCTTCGCTGTAGTTGTTCCAGTCGTAGCGTTCCCAGACGCGGTCGTGCTCGGTCAGGTTGACTCCGGTGAGGCCGATTCGGTTGGCCTCTTCGAGCAGCTCGTCGGGCTGCAGCGCGGAATCGGCGGCGCCGCGAACGGTATGAATGTGGGCATCCAGGATCGTGCCGGGCATCGACTGAGGATCCACGGGGTCTCCAGCTCCAGGGGCGGTGGGGTTGCTCCACTGAGTATAGGCACGGGTGGGGATAATCCTGTGCCATGCAGTTGCCGTCAGCCGGTGGCGAGGTGGGGCAGCATCCAGCCGTAGCAGCCCGCGGCGAGCAGGGCGGTCAGTGTGAATCGTCGCCAGAGCCAGGGCTGCCAGGCCGTCGCGCCGCCCGCGAGCAGAGCCAGGGCGAGGATGATGCCGAGCGTGAACTGCCAGGAGGGGCTGCCGAGTCCGGAGGAACCGCCGTCGGCGACATTGAGGAAGACGACGCCGAGCAGCAGTCCGAGGACGGCGCAACCGGCCTGGGCGACCAAGGCCGCGCCGAGGCTGACCATGACCCAGTTGGAGGGGTCGGGAAACTGCCGGCGGAGCCAGTTGGTGGTCGGGACCGAGACGAGCAGCGGCCCGAAGATTCCCAGTCCAAAGACTCCAACGGCGGCGCCGGAGACGAAGCCCGAGAACAGCGCCGCGACGGTTTCCATGGTCAATCCGCGTGGATCGCGGTGGCGCGGTCTCGGGTCAGTGCTCGCGCGATGTGGGTGAAACCGTTGGCTTGACCCAGACGCTGCGCGGCGCGCTCGGCGGTTTCGGGCTGGAGAATCGCGAACATCGTTGGGCCCGCTCCTGCGAGCAGCGGGGTGACCGGCTCGATGCCCAGGCCCAGCGAGGCGTGAGCGATGGCAGCGCCCATGCGTCGCCAGGCCGGCGCCAGTCCCTGCATGACCTCGCGTGCGGGACGGTCGAAGGAGTTGACGCAGTCGTCCTGAGTCGGCGCGTTGCCGTTGGTCATGGAGTCGGCCAGGTTGGTCGTGGCGTCTCCCCTGCGGAAGTCGGAGGAGCGCAGCGAACCATACATCGTGGCGGTCTTGGCTGCGGGCACGGGGATCTCGGGGCGATGCAGCAGTATTGCCCAGTCGGACGAGGCTTCGGGGAGCGGGCTGACGCGTTCGCCTCGGCCGGCCATGCGCACGACGCCGCCGAGCAGGCAGACCGGCACATCGGAGCCGACCTCGGCGCCGATCTGGCGGAGATCGTCGTTGGAGAGGTCCAGATTCCATGCTCGTCGGGCCAATCGGAGGAACGCGGCGGCATCGGTCGAGCCGCCTCCCAGACCGCCGGTCAGAGGGATCCGTTTGAGGACGTGGATGGTCGCTCCACCGGGCAACGGGCCATGGCGCTCAAGCGCGTTCCAGGCGCGCGCGATGATGTCGTCGGACGTCTCGATCGACAGGCGTCGTCCGCGATCATCGGTGTAGGTGATCGATCTCTCGCCGTCGGTTCGGGTCAGCTGGACATCGTCGACCAGGTCGAGCGACAGGGCGACGGAGTCGAGGTCATGGAAGCCGTCCTCGCGCTTGCCGATCACTTCGAGGGTGAGATTCAGCTTGGCTGCTCCCGGCGTTCTCCAGGTGGTCATCGGGCCTGCTCGGAGTAAGTCTCGAGGTGCTCTTCCCGCCACCAGGCGAGGCGCGCCCACTCCTCAAGCGTCAGGGTCCCGGGCCGCCGTGCGGGTTCTATCTCGCATGCTTCGAGCCACTCGATTGCGCCGTCCGGCGGCAGCCAGACTCCTTGCGACAATGCGTTATGTAACTGTTTGCGCGGGCTGCGGAATCCACCGCGGACGACTTCAAAGAAGCGCTCGACGCTGGGCACGTCAACCGCCGGGCGGTCTCGGACTCGCAGCATGACCACGGCCGATCGGACCTGCGGCGGGGGATCGAAGGCTTCACGCTCCACGCTGAAGAGCATTTCCGCTTCGGCGTAGAACTGGACCGAGACGGCCATCAGTGACAGTTTGCCGGGGTTGGCGGTGATCCGCTGGGCAACCTCGTGCTGGATCATCGCGAGCATCCATGCTGGTTGCTCATCTTCTTCTTCGAGGAACTTGCGAAAGATCGGAGCGGTGATCGCATAGGGCAGGTTGCCGACGAGTCCATACGGCGGTTGCGCGGCGACCAGTGCGAGAGCCTCAACGGGATCGGTTTCGAGGACATCCTGTTCAACCACCACGACAGAGCGGTCAATCCCCTGGGCGGCCAGTCTCCGACGGGCGCGGAAGGCCATCGCCTCGTCAAGCTCTATCGAGACCAGGGGCCGACTGAGCTCGGCCAAACGAGATGTCAACGCGCCGTCGCCGGCGCCGACCTCAAGTATTGGAGCGGGTTCTGAAGGAACTGCTTCGACGATTCGTTCGAGGACTCGTTCGTCACGTAACAGGTGTTGGCCGAGGCGCGCTCGACGCCGTCGCGCGCTCACGCTGACAACCGGGTGCGATGAAACCGGGACATCGAGAAGTGAGTGGTCGTGCACCTGAGGTCGAACGCCGCCATGAGCTTGCCTTCGCTAGCCGGCTCTGCCCAGGCACTCCCACGTCACCCGACCGAACAACCGCTTACCGCTGCTTCCTCTCGGACCTGACGGGGTTCACGGCGGGCCGCCGCGCGGGACCCAAGCTTCATCACTGCTTGGCGTCGGTAGTTCTCATGTCGCCGCCCTCAACTCAGGAGTTCAACCCCGCTAGAGCGGATTGCGGGTACAGGGCACCGCTAGCTCCCCATCTAGCACGACCGTCCATAACTCTACCATCCGCAGGATCGGTGACCGGTCAGAGTAAACTCATTGCAGCAGGACGTATTCGGCGTCGGCTCAAGCGCGATTATGGGAGCAGCCCATGCGAATTGTCTCCATCGGCTGTCCCGTGCCCAGTCCGAACGTCGACAACCACTCGATCGCCAATGCTCCGTCGATTTTCGACTACGACGCGTGCATCTTCGACCCGCAATCGGTGTCCGAGCAGATTGAGGGCATCGCGGCCAGCGCGCTGGATGTCAAGGCGCATGACGGCCGCGCGATCACGCAGGGTGAATCGGGCGCGTTTCACTTTGGCCTGGCCGAGCTGTTGCAGCAGCGGCAGCTGGAGTTCCAGCTGCTGCTTGAGCACGGCGGGGTGCTGGTCGTCTTCGTCTACCCCAATGTGCGTCACCCGAACGTGGCCGCTTTTCCGGGGCTCAACCGCTACTCGCTGATCCCCGGCCCGGACGGCGATCCGTTCAGTTGGCCGGCGCTGCGGCCGGCGGACGGCAAGGATGTTCGCCCGACGCTCGCGCACCATGCGGCGAGCGCCTATCTCGACGAGCTGAGCGGCCGGCTTCGTTACCGAGCGATCTTTGACCTGGGTGCGTCCGACGGCGGTACGGTCGTGGGACGCTCGGTCGGCGGCGCGGCCGTCGCGGCGGAGTTTCGCGTCGGTCCGGGCCGGATCGTGGCGTTGCCACCCGCCGACAGCCTCTCGACGTCGCAGCGCAAGCTGTTCGGTTCGGTGCTGCTTGAGATGCTCGAACGCCTCGTACAGGAGCCGGCGCAGCAGGACGCACCGGTCTGGGTGCGGCGATACGACACTCCCGAGGCGAGCGAGGCACGGGACGGGTTGACCGCGGCGAAGGATGAGCTCAAGCAGGCTCAGCGCCGGGTGACGGAAGCGGAATCGCTGGTCGCGGACACGACGCACTTCCAGCGGATGCTGTGGCAGAGCCAGAGCCGCGCCTTCCAGGACGTGATCCAGGACGCATTCCGGCTCCTTGGTTACTCGGTTTCGACCACGGACGATGGGATGGAGCTTCGCGATGGCGGCGATATGTCGGTCGTGGAGATCGCGTCCGCCAACGAGGCGCTGAGCGATCGGTTGTACCTGACGCTGCAAGGCCGAATCGAGGAGCATTTCCTGCGGCGCAAGAGCCGGCCGAAGGGGATCATCGTCGGGAACGGCTTCCGTCAAACCGACCCGCGGATCCGTCGTGAGCCGTTCCCGAAGACGCTGGTCGACGCTTGCGAGACGTACGACTATGCGCTGATTCCAGTTGAGGCACTGTATGACTTGGTGACCTTCGCCAGCGAGACATCGGATGAGCCTGAGTTGCTTGCGGAGGTTCGCCGTTCGATCGCGGAGGCGGTCGGCGTGCTTGAGATTGCGCTCGAGGATGAGGTTGAGGAAGAGACCGAGGAGGACGCGGACGACTCGGGCACGGTTGCGGCCGACAACAGCGCAGTCGCCGCGCCTGTGGAAGCCGACTGATCGAGCCTAATTCTTGCCCAACTGCAGGACGGCGAGGAATGCCTCCTGGGGAATCTCGACGTTGCCGACGCGCTTGAGCCGCTTCTTGCCCTCGGCCTGGCGGGCCAGCAGCTTGCGTTTCCTGGTGATGTCTCCGCCGTAGCACTTGGCGGTGACGTTCTTGCGCATTGCGCGAACCGTTTCGCGGGCGATGATTCGGCCGCCGACGGCCGCCTGGATCGGCACGTCGAATAGCTGGCGGGGAATCAGGCGACGGAGACGGTCGGCCAGTTCTCGGCCCTGGGTCGCCGCGGCGTCGGAGTGCACGATGGCCGAGAGCGCATCGACGGGTTCACCGTTGATGAGCAGGTCGAGCTTGACCAGTTTCGCGGCCCGATAGCCGATCAACGAGTAGTCGAGGCTCGCGTAACCGCGAGTCCGCGACTTCAACTCGTCGTAGAAGTCGGTGAGAATCTCGGAGAGCGGCAGCTCGTACTCGAGCAGGACGCGAATCTCGCTGGTCGTCTGGGCGGATCCGTTGGCGCCGTTGTTGCCACTGCTGCGCTGCAGGTACTCCATGTGGTCGAAGATGCCGCGCCGGCTGGTGACGGTCTCCATGACCGGGCCGACGTAGTCGTGGGGGGCGATGACGGAGATGCGCACCCAGGGTTCGCGGATCTCGGAGACATGGTTGGGGGCCGGGAGGTCGGAGGGGTTTTCGATGAGCTGCACTTCGCCGTCGACACCTTCGACCTCGTACTCCACGGATGGGGCGGTGAATACGAGCTCCAGTCCATACTCGCGTTCCAGGCGCTCCTGCACGATTTCCATGTGCAGCAACCCCAGGAAGCCCATGCGGTAGCCGAAGCCGAGGGCGGCGGACGACTCGGGTTGATACTGAATAGCGCTGTCCGAGAGGCGGAGCTTGTCGAGGGCGTCAGATAGTTCCTGGTAGTCGGCGGAGTTGGCCGGGTAGAGACCGGCGAAGACCATGGCCTTGGGCTCGCGGTAGCCGGGCAGCGGATCGGATTGATGCCGCCCGCCGATCGTCATGGTGTCGCCGACGCGAACGTCGGCGACGTCCTTGAGACCGGTCGCGACGTAGCCGACATCACCGGCGGACAGGGAGTCCAAGCGACGCAGTTCGGGCGAGAAACTGCCGACCTCCATCGCCTCGAAGCGGCGGTTGGTGGCGGCCAGGCGAAGCGGAGATTGCCCTCGCACTTCACCGTCGACGACGCGAACGTGCGCGATCACACCTTTGTAGGAGTCGTATTCGGAGTCGAAAATCAGGGCTCGCAAGGGCTCGTCGGGAGCGCCTTCGGGCGGTGGAATTCGTTCCACGATGGCGTCGAGCAGTTCGCTGATGCCCTGTCCAGTCTTGGCCGAGACGTAGAGGATCTCGTCGCGGGAGAAGCCGATCACATCGACCAGCTCGGCCGCGATTGCTTCGGGTTGCGCAACGTCGAGGTCGATCTTGTTGACCACCGGAATCAGGGTCAGGTCTTGCTCCATGGCCAGATAGACGTTGGCCAGGGTCTGGGCCTGAATGCCCTCGACGGCGTCGACGACCAAGAGCGCGCCTTCCGCTGCGGCGAGGCTGCGGGAGACCTCGTAGGAGAAGTCGACGTGGCCGGGCGTGTCGATCAGATGGAGGCGGTACTCGTGGCCTTCCGGCTGGCGATAATCCATGCGGACGGCGCGCGCCTTGATCGTGATGCCCTTCTCTCGCTCCAGGTCCATGGAGTCGAGCAATTGGTCGGACATGTCGCGGCGGTCGACGGTCGCGGTCGCCTCGATGAGGCGATCTGACAAGGTCGATTTGCCGTGATCGATGTGGGCGACGATGCAGAAATTACGAATGCGCGAGGCGTCCATGTGGTCCGATCGTAACAGTCGGCTGGCCCTGCGCCGTGTCCCGGAAACGCAGAGCGGGGCCGGCCGGCCCCGCTCTGTTGTGATCCCTGATAGCCGCGCTTAGACGCGGTGGCAGCGCACGAAGTGGTCTTCGACGATTTCCCGCCACTCGGGGTCTTCCTCGCGACAGATGTCGATCGCGATGGGGCAACGAGTGTGGAAGTTGCAGCCCGGCGGCGGCGCGATCGGGTTGGGCACGTCACCGGTCAGGATCAGGCGCTCACGTCGCCGTTCCAGCGCCGGGTCGGGGATTGGCACAGCGGAGATCAACGCCTGCGTGTACGGGTGCAGCGGATTCTCGTAGAGCCGGTCCGACTGGGCCAGCTCGACGATCTTGCCGAGGTACATCACCGCGATGCGGTGCGAGATGTGACGCACGACCGAAAGGTCGTGGGCGATGAACAGGTAGGTCAGACCGAAGTCCGCCTGCAGGTCCTCGAGCAGGTTGATGATCTGCGCCTGAATCGACACGTCAAGCGCCGAGACGGGCTCGTCGCAGACGATGAAGGCGGGCTCCACGGCGAGCGCGCGGGCGATGCCGATGCGCTGACGCTGGCCACCGGAGAACTCGTGCGGGTAGCGGCTGGCGAAGTAGGGGTTCAGACCCACGGTCTCGAGCAGCTCGCGGACGCGCTCCTTGCGGCGGCCTTTCTGCAGACCGTGAATGACCATCGGCTCGGAGACGATGCTGCCGACGCTCATGCGCGGGTTGAGCGAGGCGTAGGGGTCCTGGAAGATCATCTGCATCTGGCGCCGGTAGGCGCGCAGGTTGCGTCCGGCCAGCGTGGTCAGGTCGACCGCGCCGCCATTCTCGTCAGCGCCGGGAACGCTCACGGATTCGGCCCCACCGTCGTCGTCGGCGCCGATGTGCGACGTGAACTGCGGAGGCGACATGAAGACCTGGCCGGCCGTCGGCCGGTAGAGCTGAAGGATGGCCCGGCCGGTCGTGGACTTGCCGCAGCCGGACTCTCCCACGAGGCCCAGGGTCTCGCCCTCGCGCACGGCGAACGAGATGCCGTCGACCGCCTTGATGTCAGCGACCTTGCGCTTGAGCAACAGACCGGCAGTCACGGGGAAGTACATCTTGAGGTCCTGGACCTCAAGCAACGTGTTGTCGTGCGGCTCGGTTCGTCCGCTGGCGATCAGGTCGGCGATCGCGGCGGTCGCCTGGCCCACGGACGCGGCCGCGGCTGCGCGCATGGCCTCCGGCGTCATGGTGCCGGCGGCGGCCTCTTCCTGGGATTGCGACTCTTCGACGACGTCAGGTTGTTCGTTCTCAGACATTGGCCGTCTCCTCTTCCAGGATTTCCTCGGTATGGGCGCTGGCCAGGATGGTGTCGGCCTCAAGAGCGACCGCTTCCGAGTTCCAGCAGGCGACGAGGTGACCAGGCGCGAACTCCTGCAACACCGGTCGCTCGGTCGTGCACTGATCGGTCACGAACCGGCAGCGCGGAGCGAACGCACAGCCGTCGGGCAGGTTGGTCAGGTCAGGCGGGGTTCCCTCAATCGGGATCAGACGGCCGGTTCGGGCGTCCAAGCGGGGCACCGACTCGAGCAATCCGAGCGTGTAGGCGTGCTTGGGTCGGGCGTAGATTTCGCCGGCCTCACCGCTCTCGACGATTCTGCCGCCGTACATGACGTTAACGCGGTCGGCGTAGCGGGCGACGACGCCGAGGTTGTGGGTGATGACGATCACGGCGGTGCCGAGCTCACGGCTCAGACGCGCCATGACTTCGAGCACCTGCGCCTGAATCGTCACGTCGAGTGCGGTGGTGGGCTCGTCGGCGAGCAACAGCTTGGGGTCGCAGGAGAGCGCCATCGCGATCATCACGCGCTGGCGCATGCCGCCCGAGAACTGGTGGGGGAAGTCGAACAGGCGCTGCTCGGCGGCGGGGATGCCCACCATGTTGAGCAGCTCGATGGCGCGTTCGTTGGCCTGGGTGCGGCCGAGTCCCATGTGCAGCTCGATCGCTTCGGTGAGCTGGCGGCCGATGGTCAACACAGGGTTGAGGGAGGTCATCGGCTCCTGGAAGACCATGGCGATGTCGTTGCCGCGGATTTCGCGCATGCGCGAGTCGTCAACGCTCATCAGCTCTTCACCGTCGAACCAGACCTCGCCGTCGACGATCTTGCCGGGAGGGTTGGGGATCAGGCGGAGCAGGGAGAGCGCCGAGACGCTCTTGCCGGAGCCCGATTCACCAACGAGGCCCAGGGTCTGACCGGGCATCAGGTCGTAGGAGACATCGTTGACGGCTCTGACGACTCCTTCCGAGGTGAAGAAACTCGTGGAGAGGTTCTGGACACTCAAGAGCGGGTCAGCCATAAGAACACTCCTTCAGCGACGCCTGTGGTTCCAATGTTCGCAACACGACCGACCGGTATGCGGTCGGGCGAGCGTTGGTGGGGAAGAGGAGACTCGAACTCCTACGCCTTGCGGCACATGATCCTAAATCATGCTCGTCTGCCAATTCCGACACTTCCCCCCTGGACGACGAGAAGGCCGGAGCACCGGCGTCGTCGCGCGAGAGGCGCGGAATCATAGGCAGACCGCTCAGACTGTCGAAGCTGGTGAGCCGCCAGGGACTCGAACCCCGAACCTGCTGATTAAGAGTCAGCTGCTCTGCCAATTGAGCTAGCGGCCCCCGCTCGTGAACGGCTCCCGAGGCCGATGGCTTCGGGACGTCACACAATCTTACACCGCCCCCACGACTTCCGCCCTGGACGCTACTGCTGCTCATCGGCTGTTCGCCAGAGAGAACGCTATTCAGTTGTTCCACTACAGCTCCGGTCGGGTTTGGCCTGCAAGCTAGCCAACAGGACGCAGAACGTCAACGAGTTGACACGATTGTAGATGCAAGAGCGAGTCATTTCAGGGCGCTCGTCAGCGGCCGGCTTCGTTGACCAAGCTCAACCGCGAGGAATACGATGAATCGACAACTGATTGGTTGCGGGCCTGGTCCCGTAGCTGGCCAGGAAGCTGGCGGGGGCGGTTAGCTCAGTTGGCTAGAGCGCTGCGTTGACATCGCAGAGGTCACTGGTTCAAGTCCAGTATCGCCCACCACACGCACAAATCGGTCAGCCCGGCATGATCCGCCAGTGATCGCTGCGGGCTCAGCCCAGATAGCAGGCGGATGGCTGCAGACCCGTTCGATGCCGGGATCGCGCTGGAAGACAGCGACGCCGCCGGGATCGCATCGCAGGACGAGGTTGACGAGGCGGAGTGGCTGCGCCGCATGCGCCACTCGGCGGCCCATGTTCTGGCCCAGGTTGTCCTGCAAATGTTTCCTGATGGCAAAATCGCCATCGGGCCGCCGATTGACACCGGCTTCTACTACGATTTCGACCTGCCCCGGCCACTGACCCCTGAGGATCTGTCCGAGATTCAGAAGCGGATGCGCAAGGAGATGCGCCGCAATCACCGCTTCGTCTGGGATGAGATCCCGGTAGACGAGGCCAGGCAGCGCTTCGCCGATCAGCCGTTCAAGCAGGAGCTGATCGACCAGTTCTCGGCTGATTCCAATCAGGTGGGCATTTGCACACATGCCGAGTTCACCGATCTCTGCCGCGGCGGACACGTGGAGTCGACCAAGCAGATCGGTCCGTTTCGCCTGACCAATGTCGCCGGCGCGTACTGGCGCGGTGACGAGAATCGGCCGCAGCTGCAGCGGGTCTACGGCGCACTGTTCGCGACGCGGGAGGAACTCGACGCTCACTTCGCCCGGATTGAAGAGGCGCAGCGACGGGACCATCGGCGTCTGGGCCGCGAGCTCGAGCTGTTTGCGTTCTCCGAGTTGGTGGGGGCAGGCGTTCCCTTGCTGCTTCCCAACGGAGCGGTCGTCCGACAGGAGATGGAACGGCTGATCCGCGAGTTGCAGGACGCCCGCGGATACCAGGAGGTCTGGACCGGACACGTTGCGCGCGGGGAGTTGTTCCGGCGCTCGGGACACCTGGAGAATTACGCGGACGTGATGTATCCGGCCATGCACGAGCACAACGACGAAGGTGGAGACGGGGACGCGTATTTCCTCAAGCCGATGAACTGCCCCGTGCATATGACGCTCTACAACAACACCCTGCACTCGTATCGGGAGTTGCCCCTGCGCTATGCCGAGTACAGCACGCTGTATCGCTTCGAGAAGTCGGGACAGCTATCGGGTCTGACCAGAGTCAGGTCGCTGACCCAGGACGACTGCCACATCTTCATCACGCCCGAGCAGATCTCGGCGGAGGTATCTCGCGTGCTCGAACTGGTCCAGACGTTGTTTGAGACCTACGGCATGCCGAACTTCCGCTACGAACTCTCGTTGCCGGGAGAGGGCGGCAAGTTCGTTGACGATCCCGACGCCTGGTCCTTCGCTGTTCGCGCTCTGCGCGACGCCCTCGACAGGGCCGGGATCGATTATGTGGAGCAGGAGGGCGAGGCCGCGTTCTACGGGCCCAAGGCGGACCTGTTCGTCTCCGATGCGATGGGGCGGGAGTGGCAGCTCTCCACGATTCAGCTCGATCTGATTCAACCGGCGCGTCTGGGCTGCGTCTACGTGGCGGACGACGGCGAGCGCCACACGCCGGTCGTGATTCACCGTGCGATTCACGGCTCGTTCGAGCGCTTCCTCGGCATCCTGATCGAGCATTACGCCGGGGCATTCCCGCTCTGGCTGGCTCCGATTCAGGCTCGCTGCGTGCCGATCGCCGACCGGCATCTGGACTGGGCCAACGAGGTCGCCGCCGAGCTCCGAGCGGCCGGCCTGCGAGTGGACGTCGATGACGGCAACGAGCGGATGCAAGCCAAGATCCGCAACGGCCAGCGGCGCAAGATTCCTTATCTGCTGGTGATTGGCGACCGCGAGGTGGAGTCCCGTTCGGCCGCCGTACGCGTGCGCAGTGGCGACGATCTGGGCGCGATGCCGCTGGACGAGATTCGCCAAAAGCTGACCGAACTGAAACGCACTCGGGCGATCGAGCCGGTCTGAGCAGCGCCGATCTGCCACCGTCAGGGTGGCTGATTCGATACTCTCCAGTGGACTCGGCGGCTATGATTCTTAGGCCGTCCGCCGGATGGCGGATCCCCAGTGCAACAGGTCCAGGGAGCGGTGGATGATCGATTCCGAGCGTCCCTTCGACAAACTGCTGATCGCCAATCGCGGCGAAATCGCCGTCCGCGTCATTCGCGGCGCTCGCGATCTGGGCATTCAGACCGTCGCAGTTTTTTCGGACGCCGACCGCACGTCACGTCACGTCCGCATGGCCGACGAAGCGGTGCGGATCGGCGGTCCTTCGCCTTCGGACAGCTATCTGTCAATCGACGCGGTGCTGGCTGCGGCCAAGAGCGTCGGCGCGGACGCGATTCACCCCGGCTACGGATTCCTGTCCGAAAATGCCGGGTTCGCCCGCGCGTGCCGTGAGAATGACATCATCTTCGTCGGCCCGTCGCCAGAAGCGATTGAGCTGATGGGCGACAAGATCGAGTCTCGCCGAACGATGAAACAGGCCGGCGTGCCAATCATTCCCGGTGCGATCGATCCGCTCACCGATCCGGACGAAGCTCGGCGCACGGCCGACGAGATCGGCTATCCGGTGGTAATCAAGGCGGCGGCGGGCGGCGGCGGGCGCGGCATTCGGGTCGTGGAGTCCGCCGACGAGATTGAGCGCGCCGTTCAGCAGGCTCAGGAAGAAGCGATTACCGCGTTCGGCGACGGCGCCGTATTCGTGGAGAAGCTGTTGCGTCCGGCGCGTCACATCGAGATCCAGGTGGTTGCCGACACGCGCGGCAACATCGTCTGCCTTGGCGAGCGCGACTGCTCGGCGCAGCGCCGACGACAGAAGCTGGTCGAGGAATCACCAGCGCCCGGGATGTCGCCCCAGTTGCGGGCGCGAATGGAAGAAGCCGCCACGAACGCGGCTCGGGCCTGCAACTACACATCCACCGGCACCGTCGAGTTCCTGGTCTGGGACGATCCGGGCTCGCCCGACGGCCAGAACTTCGCCTTTCTTGAAATGAACACGCGACTACAGGTTGAGCATCCGGTCACCGAGTTGGTTCGCGGTGTTGACCTGGTCCAGGATCAGTTGAGGATCGCCGGCGGCCTACCTCTGGGCTATACGGCGGCCGAACGGCCGATCCGCGGCTGGGCGATGGAGTGCCGAATCACGGCCGAGGATCCTTATCTCGATTTCGTCCCCTCGGTGGGACCGATCGCCTGGTACCGCGAAGCCGACGGTCCCGGCGTGCGGCTCGACTCGATGCTCGCGCGGGGAGTTGGGGTCAGTCCCTACTACGACTCGCTGATCAGCAAGCTGATCACGTGGGGCGAGACCCGTGAGCAATGCATTCGGCGGATGAAGCGAGCGCTGGGTGAGTACCTCGTGATCGGGGTGAGCACTTCGATTCCCTTCCATCAGGCGTTGATGGACGATGAGCGTTTTCGCGAGGGCGACATCCATACCCTCTATGTCGAGGAAAACGAGATCCTCAACGCCGCCGAACGCCCGGCGAACGGCGCCGAAGCGGCATTGGCGGCGGCGATGTTTTTTCATACCCAAGGTGAACGGGCCGAGTCCGATCGCGGTGGCATCGTACCCCGACGACGCGCCTGGGCGCAGTCTGCGCGCGGCCGCCGATTTCCTGTGGAGCAAGGATGGCGAAGAACTACCGGCTAATCGTCCAGGGTGGACTCCAGGAAGTCGCCATCGACGACAACGGCGATGGTCAGTACCGCGCCGAGGTCGACGGCAAGACCTACGAGGTCGAGCTGGAATCGGTAGATGACAACACGCTGTTCCGTCTCTGGGTCAACGGCGAGCGGATTCCGATCGCGATCCGCCGAGAAGGCATGTCGCTGGATGTGTTCATCGGCCCCGATCGATATACGGCAGAGATAGAGCGCAGCGCTGGGGCGTTGACCCAGACCGGTCCCGCAATCGAAGGTGAAGTCCGGCTCACTGCTCCGATGACCGGTCAGGTGACCGAGGTGCTCGTCGCAGCCGGCGACCACGTCCAGGAGGGCGACCCGTTGCTGGTCATGGTCGCGATGAAGATGAACAATGAAATCCGTTCTCCCGCTGCGGGGCGAATTGTTGATGTCGCGATTGAGGCGGGCGACGCAGTGGACCAGGGCGACTTGATGCTGGTGATCGACACAGAAGCCGAATAGCATTTCTCCTTATTCTCCCCCTAGAGTTTGAAACCGCGCGCCGGCGCGCCTACCATCGGCGCTAACAGAACCGCAGCAACAGCGGATTACAGCGAAGGAGCGCTCTTCTGGCCGTCAAGGATCAACGAGAACACAAAGAACAACGCGTCAATGAGGCGATTCGCATCCGCGAGGTGCGGGTGATTGGCGCCGAAGGCGAACAGCTCGGCATCATGCCGACCTTCCAGGCCCTCGACCTGGCTCGAGCTCAGGGCCTGGACCTGGTCGAGGTCGCGCCTAACGCCCGGCCTCCGGTCGCGAAGATGCTCGACTACGGACGCTTCAAGTACGAACAGTCGAAGCGCGAGCGCGAGGGCCGACGGCGTCAGAAAGGCGCCTCGCTGCATCAGGTCAAGATGCGCCCCAACATCGGCAAGCACGACATGGATGCGAAAGCCCGTACCGCCGCACGGCTGCTGCGCAACGGCGACAAGGTCAAGATCTCGATCATGTTCCGCGGGCGCGAGATCACGCACCGCGACATTGGCCAAGAGCGCATCCAGGAGATGCTCGAGACGCTTGATGAGAATGAGGTGCCGACGGTGATCGAGAAGCCGATCTCGACCGAGGGGCGGTTCATGTCCATCATCGTCGCCGAGGACAAGGTCAAGGCCAAGGCCATCGCCGACGCCAAGGCCGCTACGGCCGAAGCGAGCGAGGCCGCCGGCTAAGCATCGGTCTCCACCGACGTCTGTGTCCGGTCCGATTGGACTGTGCCCGATCAGCTCCTAAGCTGAAGGGACGCGCCAGTGTGTCGTCGCTGATGCGCGGTTGTGTTGGAGACACTCAGCGATGCCGAAGATGAAGACCCATAAGGGCGCGGCCAAGAGATTCCGGATCACGCGGACCGGCAAAGTGATGCGGATGAAGGGCTACCGCGGCCACAACAAGCAGAAGAAGAACAAGCGCACCCTGCGGGCGCAGGGCCGCATGCACGAGGTCAAGAATCTCGGCAATCAGAAGCGCGTCAAGCGACTGCTGCCGTACGGCTCGCCGTAACGGCACCGGAACAGGAACCTGAACCATGCCACGAGTGAAGGGCGGCCCGCGCGAACGCCGCCGGCACAAGAAAGTCCTCAAGCAGACCAAGGGCCACCACGGCGTACGCAATCGTCTCTACCGGCGCGCCTCCGAGTCCCGCCTGCACGCCCTGTCTTACGCCTACGCCCACCGGCGCGAGCGCAAGGGCGACATGCGGCGAATCTGGATCCAGCGAATCAACGCGGCGGCGCGGCTCAACGGCACGACGTACAGCCGGCTGATCCACGACCTGAAGCAGGCTGGTATCGAGATCGACCGCAAAGTCCTGGCCGAAATGGCGTTGCACGATCCGAGCGGTTTCAGCGCCGTCGTTCAGCAGGCAAACGCCGGGTAACCGAACAGCAATCGTTCAGAAACCACAACGCCCGGCTCGTTCCTTAGGGAACGGGCCGGGCGTTTCGCTTTGTGCGAGCTTGCGGGCCGTCAGGCCTCAGTTGCGATGGACGGGGCGCCGCTTGCTTCGGCGAAGATTTCGGCACCGTCGCCCTCGGGCACATGCTGAAGCAACCAGTCGGCCGCCTGGTGATCGCGCAGCCACGGCAGAATCTTCGTCAGCGCCGAGAATTCGCGCAGATGTAGCGCGTTCTTGATCACGTCGAACTCAATCTCGCGATTGCGCTCACGCCACTCGACGGGGAGATCGATGTGAGCGTCGACGAATGCTCGAGCGGCGATCCGTGCCTCTTCGACATCGAGTTGCAGATACGCCCGCAGCCTCCGGACGGCCAGTTCATGGGCGACCCCTACGGTGGCCGCGCCTTCGCGACGGGCCAGGGCCCGCATGACGCGGCGCAGCTCAATCGGCGGCAGGGCCGTCGCATCGTAGAGGGCGTTGGCGAGCTGGACGTGGTCGGCTGCGTCGTTCAGCCGGTGGGTCAAGTCACCGAGGTCGAACGCGCTGCCATAGTTCTCGGACAGGTTCGGATGCACAAAGGTCATGGTCGAATCCTTTCCCCGATTTCTGCTGCTGACTGCAATTTTGGCACTCTAGGGAGGAGAGTGCCAACTCGCCCGATCGACGTAAGTGACGAGATGAGACAACCAGTCAACACTGACAGTTGACGGTCTCAGGCGTCGCGGAGCACGGCCCCGAACTGGGACTCCAGGCGCCTGACAATTCCCCGGCGCGCCTTCTCGACATCGCGGTCTGTCAGTGTCCGGTCCGGGGAACGATAGAAGACCCGGAAGGCGAGCGACTTCGAGCCTGGCGGGATCTGGTCCCCGCTGTAGATGTCGAACAGCTCGACCGACTCAACCAGTCCGTTACCGGAGATCGCAGATGCCAGATCGCCGGCGGAGATGGAGGTATCGACGATCAAGGCCAGATCCTCAACCGCCGAGGGATAGACCGATGGCGACGACACGGTCACTTCGTCGCGCATCAGCGGCGCGAGCGTTCCGATCGATAACTCAAGCGCGAATACGTCGCCGTCAACAGCGAACCGCGAGGCGACGCTCGGCGAGACTTTGCCGAGCACACCCACCTGTTTGCCGCTGACGTTGAGTTTCGCTGATTGTCCGCTCGCCAGCGCGGCGTCTTCAGCGTCGACGCTCAGCTCGAAACTCACTCCGAGCCCGGCGCCGAGCTGTTCGAGCACGCCCTTGGCGTCATAGAAGTCCAGAGGGCGCGCCGAGTCGCCGTGTATCGAGGCGGCTGCTTGTCCCCCAAGAAGAGCCAGCGCCATGCGCGCTTCGCTGGCTTGATTCCCCGGCCGGGGACTGAATATCTTGCCGACCTCGTAAAGACCGAGTACGCCGTGCGCTTCCCGCTGATTCAGCGCGAACGCCTGCAGTCCCCCGGGGCGCAGGCTGCTGCGCATGCGGTCACGAGCGACGTTCATTGGATTCTGTAGCTGCACCGACGCCGTCCCTGAACCGGCCGCCGATGCGGTGAGTTCATCCTCACCCACCGCGACGTAGGTGATGACCTCACGGAGGCCCAGACTGGTCAACACATCGCGGATGCGCTCTCCCAGCACTCGCTCCGGATCGATATCCGGGTCGGGCACAGCGCCTGGAAGCGGCTCGGAAGGCAGGTTGTCGTAGCCGACGATCCGTCCGATTTCCTCGACAACATCGTCTGCCACTGCGATATCCGACCGCCAGGGAGGACAACTGACTGCGTAGCGGTCGGGCGGCAACCAGCGATTGGGGATGCCCAACGCAGAGAGCACACCTCGTACCTCCTCCACGCTGGGCTGTACGCCGAGAATCTGCTCAAGCCGGCGCTGCGTCAGGACGACCTGCGGCTGATGCCTCTTGCCCGGGTATGTGTCGACGATTCCCAGATCGGCGGCGCCTCCGGCAGTTTCGATGATCAGTGCCGCAGCGCGGCGAGCCGCTAGCTCCGCCAGTTCGGGATTCAGTGATTTCTCGAATCGGCGGCTGGCCTCGGTGCCGCTTTCCGTGTGCCGAGCACGACTGCGCCGAATCGAGGATTCCTGGAAGTTGGCCGTCTCCAAGAGGATCGTGGTCGTTGAGTCGGAGATCTCCGATTCAGCGCCGCCCATGATGCCGGCCAGGGCGACGGCTCTCTCGGCGTCGGCGATGACCAGGTCGTCGGGCTCGAGCTTTAGTTCGGAGCCGTCGAGCAGATCCAGGTGTTCGCCAGGCCGGGCACGACGGACGACAATTCGGCCTTCGCGCAGGACCTCGTAGTCGAATGCGTGGAGCGGCTGGCCCCATTCGAGCATCACATAGTTGGTGACGTCGACGATGTTGTTGATTGGTCGCATGCCGGCAGAGGACAGTGCGTCCTGCATCCACTGGGGCGACGGGCCAACCTCGACGCCGTCGATCACGATGGCCGTGTAGCGCGGGCAACCCTCGGCATCTTCGATCTCGACGCTGGTTCGCTGTTCTGTTGGGATCTCTGACTCGGCGTAGCTCGACGATGGTTCACGCACCGCGCCGTTGGTCAAGGCTGCAACCTCGCGGGCTATCCCCAGAACGGAGAAGTGATCGGGCCGATTGGGCGTCGGCTTGATGTCCAGGACAACATCGCCCAGCACATCGGCCAGCGGCGTTCCGAGCTCTGCCTCGGTGTCCAGCACGAGGATGCCTTCATGCTCGTCCGACAGTCCCAGTTCCCGCTCGGAGCAGACCATGCCCAGGGAGGTAACACCGCGAATCTTCCCTTTGCGCAGCTTGCGCAGCTCCCGCGTGTTGGGATCGACCAGTTGGGCGCCGACCTGGGCGAACGCGATCGTCTGTCCCTGAGCGAGGTTGGGAGCGCCGCAAACCACCTGCAGCGGTTCGTCCGCGCCGAACTCGACCGTGGCGAGTCGTAAGCGGTCCGCGTTGGGGTGTTGGTCGACCGCGGCGACTCGACCAACAACGACTTGATCCCACTCGCCGCCACTGCGCTTGATTGATTCGACTTCGGCGCCGGCCATGCTCAGCCGATGGGCCAACTCCTCGACCGAGAGATCCCAGTCGACGTATTCGGCCAGCCACTTGAGTGGAACATCCATCAGCCGGCGCCTCGGAATTGGTCGAACTCGCGCAGGAATCGCACGTCGTTGCGGTAGAAGTGTCGGATGTCGCGGACGCCGTAACGAAGCATCGCGACTCGCTCGACGCCCATACCGAACGCGAAACCGGTGTATCTCTCGGGGTCCAGTCCGGCATCGGCGATGATCTCAGGGTGGACCATGCCGCAACCGAGAACCTCGAGCCAGTCGCCCTGCCAACGGACACCGAGTTCCGCGCCGGGCTCGACGAAGGGGAAGTAGTCGCAGCGGAAACGGGTTTCGATCTCAGCGCCGAAGACACGCCGGACAAACGCTTCCAGCGTGCCCTTGAGGTGGGCGAATGACAGGTTTTCGTCGATCACCAATCCTTCGATCTGGGTCAGCATCCATTCGTGCGTGGCATCGGTCGCCTCGTAGCGATAGCAGGTACCGGGCACGATCACGCGGATCGGCGGCTGGCGTCGCTCGAGATAGCGGATCTGCATCGGCGAGGTATGGGTTCGGAGTAGCTGCCGCGGTCCGCCGCTGCCGTCGTCGGCCACCCAGATCGTGTCCCACATGTCGCGGGCCGGATGACCCGCCGGAATCCGCAGCCGGTCGAAGTTGTACTCCTCGAGCTCAACATCCGGGCCCTCGACGACGTCGAAGCCCATGTCACGAAACGTCCGCTCCATCATCCGTCGGGTCAAGGTGATTGGATGCAGCGATCCCAGCGGGGGACGACGGCCGGGCAGCGTCACATCGAGGGCTGGGCCTTCGGATGCGGACGCCGACAGCTCTCGCTGCCGTGCGGCGATCGCCTCTTCCAGTAGCCCCTTGAGACGGTTCGCGCCTGCGCCGATCAGCGGACGTTCTTCGGCGGGCAGATCTCTCACTCCACGGAGAACACCCGTCAACCTACCCTTGCGTCCCAGCCACTCAATTCGCCAGGATTCCAGACCAGCGTCATCGGTCGCCTGGGCCAGCGACGAGCGCGCTTCCGCCTCCAGCGCCGCAAGATCAACCACAGCCGCGTTCCCTTGCCGAGTCTTCGCGCATACAACCCATATCGTACCCGCCGCCCGAGATATCCCGGTCCGCGCAATCGCCCGGATAGTAAACTCGGGCTATCTCATCCGGCGCGATGCGCGCGCAAGCCTGGAGCTTCCAAGATGGCAGTCAAGAGCTACATCCTGATCGAGACAGAGGTCGGCACTGCCAAGCAGGTGGCGCTTTCGCTTGGCGAGATCACGCACAGCGACGGCGAGATCAAATCGGTCGAGCTGGTTACCGGACCGTTCGACGTGATCTGTCTCGTCGAAGCGGAGAATCTTGAGCAGCTCGGCAGCTGCATCACCGACTCGATCCAGACTGTTGCCGGAGTCAAACGGACCACGACCTGCCTGACCATCCAAGTTTGAGCCTGGACGGGACTGCTTCGATGTCCTCGCACAAGGCACCAGTTGCCCGCTCGACCGAACCGCCCGTTGACATGCTTCCCGTCGAGGACGCCCTCGACCGCATCCTTTCGTTCTGTCGAGTGTTGCCATCTGAGACGCGCGCTATCGACGATGCCGTCGGCCAGGTGCTGGCGACCGACATCACCGCGCCATTCGACATCCCTCCGCATGACAACACGGCTATGGACGGCTACGCCGTCCAGTCGGCGAGCACCGACGACGCGGCCGAGTCGAATCCGATTCGACTGCGAGTGATCGGGGAGCTGGCGGCCGGCTATCTGTACGACGGCGCCGTCGGCCCGGGTGAAGCGGTACGGATCATGACCGGCGCGCCGATGCCGGATGGCGCGGATACGATCGTTCCCTTCGAGGAGACGGACGAGTTCGGTCTGCGAGCGCCGGGGCAGGAGCACGAGACGATTGAAGATGTGGGCATCCTCAAGGCTGCCGGACCGGGGAACAACATTCGCCGCCGCGGCGAGGACGTTCGCCGGGGCCAGCAGGTCCTCAATGCCGGGACCGTGCTGCGCGGCCCCGAGGTGGCGGTCCTCGCCTCGCTCGGCGTCGGCGAAGTCGAAGTGATCCGCAGACCGCGAGTCGCCATCCTCTCGACGGGCGACGAACTGCTCTCGCCCGGCGAAGCGCCGGCACCGGGCAAAATTTACGACTCCAATTCCTATGGTCTCAGCGCGCTCGTCACGCAATACGGCGGGATCCCCGAACGATTCGGTATCGCTCAGGACACGATTCCCGCATTGACGGCCAAGATCAACGAAGCGCTGGAATCCTGTGACATGGTCATCACTTCCGCCGGCGTGTCGCGCGGCGACTTCGATGTGGTCAAGGAAGTCCTTGCCCGAGAGGGCGCGATCGACTTCTGGACGGTGAAGATGAAACCCGGCAAACCGCTCGCTTTTGGCGAGTTCGACGCTCCCGAGGGCCGACGGGTACCGCACATCGGTCTGCCGGGGAATCCGGTCTCCTCACTGCTCGCCTTCGAACTGTTCGGACGACTCGCGATCTACCAGATGATGGGCCGCCAGCCGCACCCTCGCCCGATCGTTCGGGCGATCGCCGACGAGGACATCGTCAACACGGACTGGCGACGGGTGTACGCCCGAGCGACCCTGAGCCAGGACGAAGACGGACGGTGGCACGCTCGCCTGACCGGCCCGCAGGGCAGCGGCGTGCTGACCTCGATGGCGCTCGCCAATGGCTACGCTGTGTGCCCAGAGGACCGTGAACGGGTCCACGCCGGTGAAGAATGCGATGTGATCATGGTCGACTGGGATCATCCGCTCGACTAACACACGAATCATCAGAGAATCGAGCGAGACATGTCCGTTGCCACCGCCCTCCGATCGGTCATTGCTCCGGTCTATATCAAGGCCCGGCTGGCCCAGGAGAAGCTCCAGTCCGGAGTTGTCTGGTACCCGTTGGACCCGAAGTTCATCGCCAATCCCTACCCGACGTACAAAGAACTGCGCGAGCGCGACCCATACCACCCAAGCCCCCTGACCGGCGCGATGGTCATCTCCAAGTACGACGATGTCGACGCCGTCCTGCGGAACTACAAGGTCTTCTCTAATCAACGCGGTCCGGTCGGAACGCGCAACCGCCGCAACATCGGCGAACAGATCGAGAATGAGCTACAGCCGTCGATGCTGTCGCTCGATCCGCCCGATCACACACGCCTGCGTGGGCTGGTGAGCCGGGCATTCACACCACGGCAGATTGCCAAGATGGAGGAGCATATCCGGGCGACGGCCCACGGCTTGCTCGATGAAGTCGAGGGCGACGACGAGTTCGACCTGATGTCCAATCTGGCGGCCCTGTTGCCGACCGTCGTGATCGCGGAGATGATCGGGGTTCCAACCAGGGATCGTCAGCAGTTCAAGGAATGGTCCGACAAGTTCGCGCGCGTGCTGGAGCCCAATCTGTCGGCCGACGAACTGTCGGTCGTCTTCGAGACGGGCCAGCTGTTCGACCAGTACTTCAGAGGTATCGTCGCCGAACGTCGCGACGATCCGCAGGACGACCTGGTCTCCCGCCTGATCGAAGCCGAGGAAGAGGGCGACAAGCTGACCGAGGCCGAAATGCTTGTCACACTACGGCTGCTGCTGGTCGCGGGTAACGAGACAACGACCAACCTGATCGGCAACGGGCTCAAGGCGCTGCTGGAACACCCCGATCAAATGGAGTTGCTGCGCCAGCGGCCTGAACTGATCGACAACGCAATTGAGGAGTTGCTGCGTTACGACTCGCCGGTGCAGTTGGACGGGCGAATGACGCTGGATGAGTTCCAGATCGACCGTCATACGCTCAAGCCCGGCCGGCCCGTATCGCTGCTGATCGGCGGCGCTAACCGCGATCCCGAGGAGTTCAGCGATCCCGAGATGTTGGACATCACTCGCGAGGACGCCGGCAACATTTCGTTCGGTCGGGGTATCCATCACTGCCTGGGCGCGCCGCTCGCGCGGCTTGAGGGCAAGATCGCGTTCGAGGCCCTGCTGGAACGTTTCGACAACATCCAGTTCGGCACGCGGACGCCGGAGTACAAACCCAACATCGTCCTGCGCGGCCTGCGGCACCTCGACATCCGCGTTGACCGGGCCGGCACCAAGAGCGTCAGCGCACAGACCGCGGAGGCCGCCGCCGACTGACGGCACCTCGCGTTCGGAGCGTTGAAGGAGCTACGTGATCGTCTCGAATCGGGCAAACTCTCCGCTCGCTACTCCCCACTTCAACTCCACCTCGCGGACCAGCGCGTGCGCGGGACCGATTTTCAGCTCGTCCAGGAACTCCTCAAGCGACTCCCGCGGTCCTTCCGCGATCACTTCCACGCTCGAACCGTCGGGCAGATTCTGAACCGTGCCTGAAATCCCGGCGATTCGGTCGGCCGCCAGCTCGGCGAACATGCGGTAGCCGACCATCTGGACGCGGCCGCGAACGCGGACCGTCATCCGAACCATCAGGCAGCGCCGACAACAGCGTCGATCGCTTCGCTGACGATCTCGGCCGGGACATCATCTCGAACGATCGGATTGCCGACGCTCTCCAGCAGCACCCAGCGCTGCTTGCCGCCAACCACCTTCTTGTCGCGCGACATGGCCTCTACGATCTCGGCCCGGCCGAGTCCGGGCGGGCTCTGTGTCGGCAAACCGAAACGTTCAATCAGCCGGCGATGTCGGGTCACGAGCGCTTCGTCGATCAGCCCCATGGAGCAGCCGATCTCGGCCACCGCGACCATACCCATGGCCACGGCCTCACCGTGCAAGACGGCGCTGTAGCCGGTTACGGCCTCAATCGCATGGCCCAGCGTATGGCCGTAGTTGAGAATCGCGCGGATGTCCGACTCGCGCTCGTCAGCCGAGACGACGGTCGCCTTGATCGCCTGGTTCCTGGTGATGATCTCGACCAACAACTTCCGGTGAGACTCGTCCTCCAGCGCCGCGGCCGGATCGAGGAGCAGGTCCGCCGACTCGTCCAGGAGGCCGAGCATCGGCTCGTCGCGGATGAATCCGTGCTTAATCACCTCAGCGAAGCCGGAGCGCAGTTCACGCGGAGGCAGCGTCGCGAGCGTTGCGGCGTCGGCCAGCACCGCGTGCGGCTGGTAGAAGGCACCGACCAGGTTCTTGCCCGAGGGCAGGTCGATCGCCACCTTGCCGCCGATCGCGGCATCGACCATGCCGAGCACGGTCGTCGGCGCGTGGACCAGCGGCATGCCGCGCAGATAGGTCGCGGCGGCGGTACCGGCCAAGTCAGTGGTCACGCCGCCTCCGAGAGCGAAGATGATGTCTCGGCGCTCGGCCCGGTGCGAGGACAACCAGACGTACAACGCATCCAACGACGACAGCGACTTGCTCGCTTCGCCAGAAGGCACGGCGTACGACTCGACTGAACGTCCGCCGGCTCGGAGTGAATCGATGGCGGTGACCCCGTGGGTGTCGATAATCGCCTGGTCGGCGATCAGGAACACCCGGCCGCTCAACCCCAGTTGGTCGAGGATGTCGCCGCTGCGCTCCAGCAGTCCCCAGGCGCAATAGACGGGATATCGGGCGGAACCCGCCTCGACCATGCAGCCAACGTCGGAGCCGTAGTCGACCACCGGCGGCGGCTCTATCCCGGGGCCATTCCGCATTTCGCGCAGTCGGGCGTCCGAGGCCAATACGCTGCCTGCTCGCCGACGAACCGCGTCAACGATCTCCTCCACGGCTTCACCGATCTCGATTTCGTCCGTATGCACGGTCAAGTCGGAGAGGGCGTAGAACGGCTGTCGAGCGGCTTTGAGTGTCTCGACCCGGCGGCGCGGATCGGCGCCGGCCAGCATCGGCCGGACCTCGGTCGTTCCCTGTTCGGTCTCGGCGTATCGCGCGAGAATGGTGGCCGAGCGGGCCTCAAGGGTGACGACGAACCCGCCGTCGGCGAGCACGGAGCGATTGTCGGCGTTCAGCCAAACTCCGCCGCCGGTCGCGATCACCACACCATGCTGCTCGGCGGCATCGCGGACCGCCTGCTGCTCGCGCGCCCGAAACCCGGTTTCACCTTCCAGCTCGAATATCTGCGGGATCGTCCTTCCGGCCTCTCGCTCGATTTCGACATCGAGATCGAGGGCTGACCAACCAAGCTGATGGGCAATGTAGGGCGCCAGCACCGACTTGCCGGTCGTGCTGAACCCGATCAGAACGACCCGCCTGAGCCCGGGGGGCGCGGTCACTGCCACTCTCCGCGAGGGATGGCGGTCTCGAGGAACGACTGCATGTTTCTTCGCGTTTCCGGAAGTGAATCGCCGCCGAACTTCTCCAGGATGGCATCGGCGAGGACCAGCGCCAGCATCGCCTCGACGATCACGCCGGCCGCGGGCACGACGCATACGTCGGAGCGTTCGTAGTGCGCTTCGACGCGCTCGCCGGTCGTCAGATCGGCGGACGGAAGCGGGTGCGCCAGCGTCGCAATCGGTTTGACCGCAACCCGCACGACGAGGTCCTCGCCATTCGAGATGCCGCCCTCGATGCCGCCCGCGTGGTTGGTCCGGCGTCGCCAGGGCCGGTCGCCCCAGGCATCCTGGGGGAGGACGACATCGTGGTAGCCGCGTCCGGTCAGCGCGGCGCCGCTGAAGCCATCACCGATCTCGACGCCCTTGAAGGCGTTCATCGAGAGAATCGCCTGGCCGATCCGGCCGCTCAACTTGCGGTCCCACTGGACGTGGGAACCCAACCCGAAGGGCACGCCCGTGACCCGCGCCTCGAGGGTCCCGCCCAGCGTGTCGCCCTCCTGCTTGGCAGCGTTGATCTCTTCGATCATCGCCTGCGTCACGTCGGCGTCGGCACACCTGACTGGCGACTCCTCGACCGCTTGCCAATCCACTTCCGTGTCCGGATCGAGGGCGACGGCACCGATCTGAACGACGTGGCTGCGGAAGTCGCAGCCCAGTTCCTCGCAGAGCCGCCGGGCAACCGCGCCCGCGCCGACGCGCGCGGCGCTCTCCCGCGCCGAGGCGCGTTCGAGGGAATCGCGGACATCTTCATAGCCGTACTTCAGCGAGGCCGTCAGATCAGCGTGCCCGGGGCGGACGCGCGTCACCTGAGTCGGCGGTGGATCAACTGAGCCAAGCGACATCGTCTCGCGCCACGGTCGCTTGTCAGGGCCAAGTCCCTTGTCGAAATCACGGTTCTCGATCCACAGGGCGACCGGACTGCCGATTGTCCGTCCCTGCCTGACGCCGCCGCGGATCTGGGCGTAGTCAGTTTCGATTTTCATGCGGCCGCCGCGTCCGTAGCCCTTCTGGCGCCGCGCCAGTTGTTCGCGGATCCGCTCCTCCGACAGGGGCAAGCCAGAGGGAACGCCGTCAATGATCACCGTCAAACCGGGACCGTGAGACTCACCAGCCGTGAACCAGCGAAAGCTGCCCATCAGTCGGTCCTCTGTTCCTCGGCTGCTGCATCGGTCGTCTCAGCCACGATATCGGCGAAGCGATCCTCGGGCAGTTCGATTGGACGCGGTTCGCCCGATGGGGCGCGATCGGCCGTCGTCTCGAACTCCTGGGCGAGCACGTCCGGTGGCAGATTCCAGTCCAGACTCATCGCCGACGATCGGTCGGCCTCGACGCAGAGGATTGGCAGCGCCTCCGCCACTCCCTCCGGGTTGCGGAAGGTGGTGTACACGTCGACCCTGACGTCATTGGGGCGAAAGTTGGGAATGTCGTAGAAGATCATCTCAACCAACCGGAGCGCCGTGGCATAGGCGGTGTCGAGTGATGATGCCGTTTGCTCTCGCCGGCCGCCGACGTTGCCGAACTCCGGATCGGCCGAGGTGCTAACGCGAACGTGTTTGGCGGAGGCACTGACCAGGTCGAGTCCCTGCACTCCGGCCCAGACGGCGGCGCTGACGTCTTTGGGCGGGCGCTGGGTGCGCCAATGTTCCATCTCCTGGTCGAGGATGCCCTGGATCGCGCGCATGTCGTTCTGCGCGACCAGCTGTCGCCAGAAGCGGTGCGTACGCGCCTCCTTGAACAACACCAGGCCGATGCCGCCGAAAATCACGGCGATCACCAGAAACGCAATGGTGAGTCCTTCGTTCATGAGCCGCTCTCCGACATCGCGGCGTGAGCCTCGGCCAGCATGACGTCGACCGGCGCTTCGCGCTCGGTCCACAACTCGAACGCTGCGGCTCCCTGGTAGACCAGCATCGGCAACCCACCGACCGCCTGCAGCCCAGCTTCAAAGGCCGCGGTGACCAACGGCGTCTCCTGGGGATTTGCGATCAGGTCGGCGACGAATGCGTCATGCCGCAACCACGACGGGTCAAAGGGAAGTCGTCCATCGGTTTCGCTGTCTCTGAGGCCTACGGAGGTGCACTGCACGACCAGGTCGGCCGACTGGACGGCCGCTGGAACTCCATCTTCATTCGCTCCCATCGAGCGGAGTTGCACGCCAGCGGAGGCCGAGGCGAGATCATGCCTGAGGCGTCCCGCGCGGACGGCGGTGCGGTTGATAATCGTCAGCGCCTCGACACCGCGCCAGATTAACGCCCAGGCGATCGCTCTGGCAGCGCCTCCGGCTCCCCAGAGCACTGCGCGGGCACCCGACGGATCGAATCCCGCCTCGGACAGCGAGCGCTGAAAGCCGGTCACATCGGTGTTGTAGCCCTGCAGGTGACCATTGTTGTTGACGATGGTGTTGATCGCACCTACGAAGCGTGCGGTCTGGTGCAATCCATCCATGTGCCGGAGCGCCGCCTCCTTGTATGGAATGGTGACGTTGGCTCCCAAGGCGTCATCTTGCCGGAGACTGGTGATGAACTTCTCCAGTTCCGCCGGCTGCAGGTCCCACGCCTCGTAGCTGACATCCAGTCCGGCGGCGTCGAAGCCGGCCTGCTGAAAGCGTGGCGAGATGCTGTGTGCGACCGGATGTCCGATCACTCCGACACGCAGCGTCATTGCGAGCCTCCGCGGTAGCGTTCCACGTTGGCCTGGTGCTCCTCGTAGGTGACCGCGAAGGCGTGCGTGCCGTCGCCACGAGCGACGAAGAAGAGATAGGGCACTTTCGCCGGACTGGCGGCGGCTTCGATCGACGCGAGACCGGGAGACGCAATTGGAGTCGGCGGGAGACCGGAGACGATGTAGGTGTTGTATGCGGACTCGCGGACCAGATCTTCGTCTGACAGATCCCGCTTCCACCAGTCGGCCGGAACTCCAACCGCATATTGCACCGTGGAGTTCATCTGCAACGGCATTCCGGCATCGAGCCGATTCCAGATCACGGCGGATACGAGAGCGCGTTCGGAGTCTTCGGCCGCCTCCCGTTCAATGATCGAAGCGATGGTCAGGATTTCGTGCAGCGTCCTGCCTGACTCCGCGATCTGCTCCCACAACTCCGGGGTGAGCGAGTCATTGAATCGTTGCAGCATCAGGCGCAGCGCATCCTCCGCTGTCGATCCGAGCGGAAACGAATAGGCGCTAGGGAAGATATATCCCTCGAGCGAGGTCACCGAAGGCCGTCGAGCAGCAAGCGAGCCGGCCAGCGTCGTTTGCGCAGCCGCCTCCAACGCCGCAGCGAACTCGGCGGGATCGACGACGCCAGCCTGTGCGAGACGTTCCGTCACCTGCTCAAGCCTCAGCCCCTCAGGAATCACCACGCGCAGCGGCGATGTCTCTCCAAAGTGTATGCGTCTCAGGATTTCGTACGTCGTCAAGCCTGCCTCAAACGAATAGGAACCCGGCTCCAACTGACCTTCCCAGCCGAGCAACAAGGCCAACAGCTCGAAGCGGGTATCGGAAGCGATGGCCCGACCGGAGAGCAGTCGTCGAGCGATCACTGCGGCAGAGTCACCTTGCACAATCGTCACTGATGCAGGCTCTGAATGGACAGTTTCGGGTACGGGCTCTCCCTCAAGTTCCGGTCCGAGGTCGGGCGTGCGAGAGATCGCAACCGTTACTGAGGCGACCGCGACCATCACGGCAATCAGCAGGCCCAGCGTGACGATGGTGCGCCAGGAAAGACCGAGCATCAGGCTCCGCTATCGGCGAGTTCCCGAGCCTGCTGTCCCTCGCGGGCGTCCAACCAACGCTGCAAGATGCGCGCCGCCGCGTCTGCATGAGAGCGTTCCCGCTCGCGACGCTGACGCTTGACGCTCTTGCGGCCGATGGCGCGAGACTTGCGGCTGGTCCCCGGAACTCCGGGCGTCGGTCTGGGTTCCGCGGCGTCACTGGAAAAGCGCTCATCCTGGGCAATGCACTCCGCTCCTAGAGAAGCGGCGAGGGCCTCGCCAAATTCGCGGAATGCGGTCGCCTGCGCATCTTCGCGGCCATCGGGCCTGAGCGGGACGCCGATCACGAGTTCAGAAACATCTTCGTCGCCCAACATCCTTCTCAGGGCATCGCGGAGGTCACCGTTTCCCTGGCGACGATCGAGCGTGCCGACGGGTAGGGCCAGCGATGATCCTCTAGTCGCGCGGGCCACGCCGACCCAACGTTCTCCCGGATCTATGCCGACCGCGCAGCCGCGGGCCATGGAAATCGACCTAACCAACCTGCTCCCGAACCGCATCGACTGCCGAGCCGAGCGCCTCGTCAAGCTTGTCAGCATCGCGGCCGCCGGCCTGCGCCATTTCAGGGCTGCCTCCTCCGCCTCCCCCGGCGATCCGAGCGATCCCGCCGATCAACTTGCCGGCATTGACGCCACCGGCCACCGCGCCGTCGGTCGCCATGGCGACGAATAGCGGACGATCATTCGCCACCGCGCCAAGGACGATGACGCCCTGCCGGTCGCTCTCGCTCAGCCGGCGGCGCACCTCGTCGCCGGCTCGGCGCAGCGCATCGGCGGACTCCACTGCGACGCGGCCAACAGCCACGGCGATACCGTCGACATTGGCCGCGCCTTCCGCGATCTGCTCGGCGACTGTCGCGCCAGTCTTCGCCTCGACCGCTTGCAGGCGACGCCGCAGTTCTGCGGCCTCAGCCTGCAGTTGAGTGATTCGGTCTCCGGCGGTGTCGGGAGTCGCTCTTACTGCGGACGCAATCTCGGACAGAGCATCCAGGCGCTGATCGGTCCAATCGGAGGCCGTTGAGCCGGTCAGCGCCTCAATCCGCCGGACACCGGCTCCGACACTGCCTTCCGAGATGATCTGAAACGCCCCGACAAATCCGGTCGCCGGCGCGTGCGTGCCGCCGCAGAGTTCCTTCGAGAAACAATCGTGCACGTGCGGTGCGGGATCACAGATCTCGACCACGCGGACGTCGGTTTCGTATTTTTCGCCGAAGATCGCCATCGCACCGGTCTTGAGTGCGTCGTCGTACGACATTTCCGTAGTCGACACAGGAATGTTCTCGCGGATCCGCTCCTGCACCAGTTGCTGCACTGCGCGGAGATCGGCTGCCGCCGGCGCTTCGGGCTGGGTGTAGTCGAAGCGCAAATGATCCGGCGCGACCAGCGAACCGGCCTGTCGTACATGGTCGCCCAGTACATGACGCAGCGCCGCGTGAAGCAGGTGCGTCGCTGTGTGATTGCGCGCGGCGTCGGCGCGTCGCCCTTGGCTGACGGTTGCCGTCACCTGATCGCCAACGGCGATACCGCCCGAGACCACCTTGCCCGCGTGAGCGATCACATCTCCGAACGCGCGGGTGTCGTCGATATCTACTTGCAGATCGCTGCCTCGCAACCAACCAGCGTCGCCGACCTGACCTCCGCCTTCGGGATAGAACGGTGTCCGGTCGAGAACAACGCTGACACTTTCACCGACCGAGGCCCGTGCAACCCGCTCACCGTCGGCGACGATAGCGACCACCTCGGCCTCGGTTTCAATGGTCTCGTAGCCCGCGAACTCCGTGGCGATCTCAAGTTCGGCGTAACTGACAGCATCCTCGTCGTAGGCGAAGGTCGCCTGCTGGCGCGAACGCTCTCGCTGCTCCTCCATCGCCGACTCAAACTCTGCCCGCACTGCAGCTTCATCCGAGAGGGCATCGTTCTCCCGCGCCACTTCGGCCGTGACCTCGAAGGGCAAGCCGTAGGTGTCGTAGAGCTCGAAGGCGTCACGGCCGGAGATGGTGCCGGAATCCAGCTCCGCGATGCGGCCTTCCAGCAGCGAGCGGCCGGTCGACAGAGTGCGGCGGAATCGATGTTCCTCCTGGTCGAGCACATTTGCGACCAGCGCCGAATGTTCGTCCAGTTCCGGATACCAGGCGCCCATCACGCCTCGAACTTCCACCGCGAGGTCTGAAAGCAGATCATCTTCGATGCCGAGCGAGTCAGCCATGTAGAGGGCTCTGCGGATCAGTCGGCGCAGGACATACCCGCGACCCTCATTGCCTGGGATCGCCCCGTCGGCGATTAGGAAGGTCATCGCCCGGCCGTGTTCGGCCACGACACGCATCGCCCGGCGCTCGGCGTCGTTGGCGGTGTGATAGTTACGCTCGCAGCGTTCGCCGATGTAACCCAGTAGGGGCGCGAAGAGGTCGGTGTCGTACAGGTTGTCCTGGTCCTGGAGCATCATCGCCCAGCGTTCGAGACCGGCGCCGGTGTCGATGCTCTGGGCGGGCAGGTCGGCCCTCGTGCCGTCGTCGAACCGCGTCCACTGCATGAAGACGAGGTTCCAGATCTCCAACCATTTCTCCTCGGCCTCGGCGGGGCCGGCATCGTCTCGGTATCCCGGCCGCATGTCGTAGTGCAGCTCGGAACAGGGACCACAGGGACCGGTCGGCCCGGCCGCCCAGAAATTGCCCTGGTCCTCGCCGTAGCGGTAGATCTTCGAGTCCGGCAGGCCGATCTTCTTCCACTGGTCGTAAGCGAAGTCGTCGTCGGTGAAGACCGTCGCGACGAGCCGCTCGGGCGGAATACCGATCACGTCAGTGACCAGCTCCCAGGCCCAGGCCTGCGCTTCGGTCTTGAAGTAGTCGCCCAGCGAGAAGTTGCCCAGCATCTCGAACATGGTCAGGTGCGAGGCGTCGCCGACCTCGTCGATGTCCGTCGTGCGGAAGCACTTCTGGATCGAAGTCAGGCGATGATGTGGCGGCTGCGCTTCGCCGAGGAAGTACGGCTTGAAGGGCACCATGCCGGCGCTGGTGAACAACAGAGTCGGATCGCCAGGCGCCGTCAGCGGCGCCGACGCAACGGCGAGGTGGTCGCGATCAACGAAGAAATCGGTAAAGGTCTGTCGAATCGTCTGTGCGTCCATAGCTTGGAGGCCGCCTCGATGGTTCAATCGCGCACCGGAAGACCAACCCGCGCCAGGCGCGGACTGCAATTTCCGAGTATACGCAGCGCTCGGCTGGACCAGAGCCACATTTGAGCCGCGTCGTCTCGGTAGTTGACAGTCTGCGAATCGTCTACGTAGCGTTATTGCACCGCCCGCTTGCATCGGAGCCCCGCTTGAGTTCCGACGACGATCCACCAGAATCCCACCCGTCCGCGCATATCACGGCGGTGGTGTTGGCCGCCGGTCGCGGTGAGCGTCTGCGCTCGGAACTCCCGAAACCGCTTTTTCCCATTTGTGGCCGCGCGATGTCGTCGCACGTGCTCCACGCTCTTGCCGAGTCGGGGATCGGCCGCGCGGTCGTGGTCGTGCCGCCGGGCGAGCGCGGCGAGCGAATCGAGCAGGCATTGCGGGCCGATGCCCCCTGCCTGGAACTCCGCTTCGTCGTCCAACAGCAACCCAGGGGAACCGCAGACGCGGTGCTCGCGGCGCGCTCGGCAGTCAATACGCCTCTGTTATGCGTCGTGAACGGGGACCTTCCTCTGCTCATTCCAGTCCAGATCCGCCCCGTTCTGTGTCAGAGCGACGCGGACGCAGTCATCACCACGGCCGTCGTTGACCATCCCGGGAAGATGGGCCGGATCGTCCGGGATGAGAAAGGACAGCTTGAGGGCATCGTCGAACATCGCGACGCCGACCGGGCGGAGCGCTCGATCCGGGAGGTCAACGTCGGACTGTACCTGTTCCGCGCTGAGTTCCTCTGGTCCACTCTTGAACGAATCGCCGAGCAAGCCTCGGACGGTGAAGCCTATGTGACGGACGCGATCCCACGCGCGATCAGGGATGACCGCGCAATCGCCGTCGCAGTCGAACTGCCAGACGGCCGGCTCAACGTTGAAACGCCTGCCGACGCTGCAGACGCCGAGCTGGTCGTCAGGCAGCGGATCGTTGACCGCCTGCTGGAATCGGGCGTTCATATCCGCGACCGGCGCGCAACCTGGATCGATGCGCGAGCGTGGGTTGAGTCTGGCGCCCTCATCGAACCGGGCTGTCACATCCGAGGACTGTCAACGATCGGGGCTCACTCGAAGATCGGTCCTAACGCGATCATCGAGGATTCTCAGATCGGCAGCCGGTCTGTATTGGAGTCCTGCACCGTGCGCGGCTCCGACCTCGGAGACCAGGTGGAGGTCGGACCATACTCGACCATCCGGCCTGGCTGTGCGATCGACTCCCATGTCCACATCGGCACCCACGCCGAACTGAAAGATGCGCGCATCGGTGCACATGTCCAGATCGGACACTTCAGCTACATCGGTGACGCGGATGTCGGCGCCCGAACCAACATTGGCGCCGGCGCGATCACCTGCAACTTCGACGGCGAGTCGAAACAGCGGACCGTCATAGGCGAGGACGCCTTCATCGGCTCCGACACGATGTTGGTCGCCCCGCTCTCGATCGGAAATCGAGCCCGAACCGGCGCCGGAGCGGTAGTCACCCGGGACGTTCCTGACGACGGCAACGCCGTTGGACATCCGGCGCGGCTGACGCCTGCCAGACGATCCCGCGCGGGCGAGGAGCGTGGCCCATGAGCGAGAGCTCAATCATTGCCCTGGTCGTTCTCATCCTCGCTGTTGCGCTGCTCGTGCTCGAGGCGATCGCCGAGGCCGGCGTGATCTCATTGCCACGCTCGCGAGCCCGTCTGCTCGCCAGCCGTCAGCCGGACAGCCGACGCGCAAATCGGTTAACGCGAATCACGGCCGACCGGGAACGTGCGCTGGGCTCATTTGCAGTCGGCCGCACCGTCGCGGTTGCCAGCGGTTTCACCGCGATCTTCTACATCGTCATTCGCGAGACCGGCTTCCAGTGGGAGTCGTTGGTGGTCACCGGCCTCGTCTCCGCCATCGTCGCCGCCTTGATTCATTCGGTTCCGCGTCGCCTGGCCGCCACCTGGCCCGAAGGCTTCGCCATGAACTTCGTTCCCGTCATCGACCTGCTCGATGCCGTCTTCCTGGTTCCTGCCGCGATCCTCGAGGCCCCTGCTCGACTGGTCACCGGCCTCGGACGACGACATACCGAAGTCGCGCCGCAACCGACCGACATCGAAGTGTTGATCGAGCAGGAGAACGAGACCATCGCCGATGACGAGCGCGAGATGATCCGCGGAATCATGACGATCGGCGACCGTATCGTCCGGGAAGCAATGACGCCGAGGCCCGACATCGCCGCGCTGCAGTCGGAAACCGATCTGACCAGCGCCGCCAACTTCTTGCTGGAACACGGATTCTCCCGGGTTCCCACCTACGAAGACTCGATCGACAACATCACCGGAATCGTCTACGCCAAGGACTTGATGGCCGAGATCCTCAGGCAGCCGCAGCGCGGGATCTCGGAGATCGCACGCGATCCGATTTTCGTCCCTGAATCCAAACTGATCGACGACCTCCTGCATGAGCTGCGAGGTTCACGCGTTCACATGGCGATCGTGCTCGACGAATACGGCGGCACCGCTGGGCTGATCACCCTGGAAGACATCCTTGAAGAAATCGTCGGTGAAATCGCCGACGAATACGACCCGGCAGGCGCGGACGACGAAGGCGCTCGGCTGGTCGATGGTGCGCTGATCCTCGACGGGCGCGCGCCCCTGGCCGCGCTGGAACAGGTCGGTGGACACATCGAGGCAGCCGATTACGACACGGTCGCCGGCCTGGTGTTTGACCGCTTGGGCCGGATCCCCGAGGTCGGCGACGAAGTGCAGCTGGGCACGCTCAAAGTGGTGGTCGAGCGGATGAACGGGCGGCGAGTAGTCCAGATGCGGGCAGAATCCGGCGAATCCACCGCGGCTGACAACAAGGCCGTCACGCGCTAATGTGAGCGCCCGTGCCGCACTTCACTCAGCCCTCAGCCGACGATGTTCAGTTTCGGGTGGCGTTCTCTCACGTCACCGGTATCGGCCCGGCCCGCATGGCCGGGTTGGAGCGATTCTTCGATGGACTCGAGGACGCGTGGCAGGCTGATCGCTCCCAGCTGCGCCAGGCCGGTCTCGACAATCGCACCGTCGACGAGATCGAGACCACGCGCGCGACCCTCGATCCCGCTGAGGCTTACCAGCGCACGCTGGAAGCCGGGATTGCAGCGTTGAAGCCCGATGATGACGAATATCCGCGACGCCTCCGAGAGATACCCGACCCTCCTCCACTGCTATACGTCCGCGGTGAACTGCTTGAACGAGACGAATGGTCGCTCGCCGTGGTCGGCACCAGGCGGCCAACCCCGTACGGTGTTCAGGCCACGCGATCTCTTGCGGCCGACTTGGCTGCCGCCGGCTTGACGATCGTGTCGGGGCTGGCTCGCGGTGTGGACGGCATCGCGCACGAGACCACGCTCGATCAAAACGGCCGGACTCTCGCAGTCGTCGCCAGTGGACTGGACCATGTGTATCCCCCGGAACACAAACCACTGGCGGGAAGAATCCTCGACAGCGGCGGCGCAATGCTCAGCGAATACCCGCTCGGCAAGCGTCCCGACGCCAGGTATTTCCCGCGCCGAAACCGGATCATTGCCGGCATGACACTGGGAACACTCGTTACCGAGGCCGGTGAAAAGTCCGGAACCTGGCATACCGTGACCTCAGCGCTCGACCAGGGACGTGAGGTCTTCGCGGTTCCCGGACCGATCACTTCCGAGCAGTCGGCCGGCGCGAACAACGTGATCAAGCGCGGCTTGGGTAAGCTCGTCACTTGTGCCCAGGACGTGCTCGACGAGCTCAACCTGGGTCCCATTGAGCGTCAGGCGGAGTTGGTCGAGCAGTTACCGGAGGATCCGATGGAGGCGCTGTTGCTCGAACGGCTCGGCAGCGAACCGATCCATGTCGACGAACTCTCGCGTCTGATCCAGCAGCCCGTCCACGAGACGGCCGCCGCCATGGCGACCCTTGAACTCAAAGGTTTCATTCATCAGGTAGGACCGATGACCTATGCCCGACGCTAGCGGCGCAGACTCCGGCAGCGGGAAAACGCTCGTGATCGTCGAGTCCGGCGCCAAAGCCGACACGATCTCGCGTTTCCTTGACGACGACTACGTTGTCAGCGCCTGCTTTGGGCATGTCCGCGACCTGCCGCGCCGCGCCGCCGAGCGACCCGCGAAGATCAAGGGCCAACCCTGGGCCGACCTCGCCGTCGACGTCGATCACGGGTTCCAGCCCTACTACATCGTGCCCAGCGAGTCGAAAAAGCACGTCACCCGACTACGCAAAGAAATGCGTCAGGCGGACCGTGTCCTGCTGGCGACCGACGAGGATCGCGAAGGCGAATCAATCGGCTGGCACCTGGTCGAGGTGCTCAAGCCGAAAGTACCCTACGAACGAATCGTGTTCCACGAGATCACTCCGACCGCCATCGAGCAGGCGCTGGAATCACCGCGCGACATCGATGAACACCTGGTCGAAGCCCAGGAGTCCCGGCGCATCCTCGATCGCCTCTATGGCTACTCGCTCAGTCCCGTGCTCTGGCGGAAGCTCGGCCAGGGGACATCGGCAGGCCGCGTGCAGAGCGTCGCGCTGCGATTCCTCGTCGACCGCGAGCGCGAGCGCATGGCCTTCGTCAACGCCGAGTACTGGGGCGCCAACGCCGATTTCGTGATCGGCGACAGCCAGCTCAGCGGCCGCCTGCTCTCACTGGGCGGCGTCGAACTCGCCAGCCAGACCTCCGACTTCGATCCAGCCACCGGCCAGCTCGCCGCATCGGACAAGCGCTGGGAGACCGAGGAAACGCTCGAAGACATCCGCCCGGCGCTGGTCGACGCCGACTGGCTGGTCTCGACCATCGCCAAGACCCAGGCGCGAATGCGTCCTGCCCCTCCGTTCACGACCTCGACCATGCAGCAGGCCGCCTCGAACCGGCTCGGCATGGGCGCCGCCCGCGCCATGGCTGCAGCCCAGCGCCTCTACCAGGGCGTCGATCTGGGCGCGGAGCGCGTCGGTCTCATCACCTACATGCGCACCGACTCCGTCACTCTCTCCGATCAGGCCCTCGCCCAGGCTGCCAACTACATCCAGACCACCTACGGCGACGACTACCACCAGTTCCGCACCTACAAAACCCGCTCGCGCAACGCGCAGGAGGCCCACGAAGCAATCCGTCCCACCGACATCGCCCGCACCCCAGACTCCCTGCGCGGCGTCCTCGACGGAGACGACTTCGCCCTCTACGACCTCATCTGGCGTCGATCCCTGGCCTGCCAGATGGCCGACGCGCAAGTCGAACGAACCCGAATCGAGCTCGAAGCCCAATTGACCGGCCGGCCCGCCGACGATCCCGCCGTGATGATCGCTAACGGACAGGTCGTCCTCTTCCCCGGCTGGTACGAAGTCCTGCCCCCACGCGGAGACGGCCAACAACTCCTGCCCGACGTGACTGAGGGTGAACCCGCCCGACTCATGAACTTCGAGCCCAGGCGCAGCGACTCGCAGCCGCCCGCCCGCTACACCGAAGCGACACTGGTCAAGAAACTCGAGGACGACGGACTCGGCCGACCCAGCACCTACGCCGCGATCATCAAGACCCTCACCGACCGCAACTACGTCACCCGCAGCGGACGCACGCTCATCCCCACCTTCCTCGGCTTCGGCGTGACTGACCTCCTCACTCAGCACTTCGCCGACCTCGTAAACGCCGAGTTCACCGCCGACATGGAAGACACGCTCGACCAGATCGCCCGTGGCGAGGCCCGCGCCGAGCAACACCTGCACGAATTCTACTTTGGCGACGACGGCAGCGAGAACGGACTCAAAGGCCGCGTCGCCGAGAAAATCGACACGATCCCGTTCTGGGCCCTGAATCTCGACGAGAGCGGCCTCAGCCTCGACCTCGACGGCGACGACCACGTCGGCCCCGACGACATTCAGGTCCGGATTCGCGGAGGCTCCTCCTTCATCCGCCGAGGCGTCGGCGACAGCATGCGCACCGCCCCGCTCCCACCCGACATGGCCCCGGCCGACCTCACCCTCGAACAAGCCGGCGACCTCCTCGAAACCACGCTGCAATTGCCGCGCAAGCTGGGCCACCATCCCGACTACGACGACGATGTCTGGCTGCTCAACGGCCGCTTCGGACCCTTCGTCCAGCTCGGCGAGGTCGTCGGACGTCCAAAGCGCGGCCAACCGAAACCGCGACGCGCCTCTGTCCCCAAGGACATGGATTTGCCCGACGTCAACCTCGAGCACGCTATCGAGTGGCTGCGCTGGCCCAAGACCCTGGGCGAACATCCGGAATCCGGCGAAGAAGTCACCGTCCGCCCCGGACGCTGGGGACCGTACGTCCAGTCAGGCGACGAGCGCCGAAATCTCAAGGATGAAGACGATCTCGAAACCATCGAACTGGACCGCGCCCTCGCGTTGCTCGCAGAACCAAGGGCCGCTCGCAGGGGAGGCAGGCGATCCGGCGGTCGCCGGAGCGGCAGGCGCCGCTAAGCCGCTAACCCCCTCGTTCGTCTCCTAGAGTGAGTTCGTGACCACGACGGAACTCGCCGCGAATCATCGGGAATCCCTCGACCGCTATCTCTCCCAACTCCAACACGGACGCGGTCTCTCCGCGCACACGATCCGCAACTATCGCTCCGATCTCACCCACTTCCTCACTTGGCTCGAAGCCTCCAACATCCCCCTGGACCAACTCGGCCGAGCCAACTACCGAGAGTACCTGGCAGCCCTCCAATCGGAAGGAATCGCGGAAGCCTCCGTCCGCCGTCGGGCGTCGACCATCCGATCCTTCACTCGACACCTCAACCGCACCAGCGAACTCCAACGCGATCCGTTGGTTCTGGCCGCGACGCCGAAGGCGACCTCGCGTTTGCCCACGGTGCTCAACGAGGACGACATCGACGCGCTCCTCTCCGCCCCCGACGTGTCGACCCCATCCGGAATCAGGGACCGGGCAATGCTCGAAGTCCTCTACGGCGCCGGCCTGCGAGTATCGGAACTGGTCGGAATGCGCACAACCGACCACGACGCCGACTACAACGCGATCCGCGTGCTGGGCAAGGGCGACAAACAACGCATGGCGTTGCTCGGCAAATCGGCTCGACACTGGCTGCAGCGCTATCTGCGCGACGGCCGACCCACGCTCCAATCAGCGAAGTCCGAGACCTGGCTCTGGCTTAACCGATTCGGCGGCCCCCTCTCCGCCCGGGCAGTCCAGTTGAGCGTCCGACGCCACGCCCAACGCGCCGGTCTGCCCGACGATGTGCATCCCCATCTGTTGCGACACTCATTCGCCACTCATATGCTCGATGGAGGCGCCGATGTCCGGGTGGTCCAGGAGTTGCTCGGCCACGCTTCCGTGTCCA
>JAPPNI010000029.1 GCA_028873865.1 Chloroflexota bacterium
GGACTTCCTGTCCGGCGCGGATGTCGGGGCCGAAGACGTCGAAGCTGCTGGGCAGATGTCCGTGGCCGTCGCCCTCGGCGGCGACGTTGGCGCCGGCGCCTTCGTGAAAGACGAAGAGGGGGACGCGGTACTCGCGGGCCATGTCGGCGAGGAAGAGGCTCTTGAAGCGCTCCTGGGTGCTGATGTCGGCTGCGCCGCCGCCGACCGTGAAGTCCTCGCCGCCGACCACGACCGAGCGGCCGTCGATTTTGGCCAGTCCGCCGATGTAGGGCAGTGGTTTGAAGTCCCTGAACTCGCGGTCTTCGTAGTCGCCGTAGCCGGCGAGTCCGCCGATTTCGTGGAAGCTGCCCGGGTCGACGAGGGCGTCGATGCGATCGCGGATGGTCAGTTTGCCGAGCTCACGCTGGCGGTTGACGCGCTCCTCACCGCCCATTTTGAGCGCCAGCTTGCGGCGCAGATTGAGTTCATCGACTTCGGGTTGCCAGTTGGTTGGTTCGGACATCGCGGGCTCCAAGGGTTCGGGCTCAACCTAGCAGGGCGGGCGGGCCGACTGGTTGAGCTGGGTTGGGGCGTGGTCGGGATGGCCGATCTGAGAGTCGGCTGCAACGTTGAGTGTTCTGCGCTCAAGGGACGAAAAAAAGAAAACGGGCATTAGAGCGGATCGTCTTCTTCCTCAGCGCTTTCTTCGTCGCCGCCCGACTTGATCTCCTCGAGTATGCCCGTGACGTTGTCGAGGGCGCGTTTGACCTCTTCGGTGGAGCGGCCCGAGAACAAGGGCGGGGGCGTGGGGCGGTCCATGCCGAGGATGCGGGCCATGAGGCGAAGCGCACCGAGCCTGACGTACGGGGTGGCGTTGGCGGCGAGGTCGCCGATCGCGTGGCGGATGGCACCGACCTCGAACGGGATGGGCGGGTTGCAAAGCATGATGTTGTCTCCTGTGTCAGTCGCCGGAATCGAGTGCTGCGACCGAAATTCTGAGACTCCAGTGTAGCGAACACATGTCCGTATGGTGCGTGGGGCCGGCGGCAAGCGTGAAGTAGGACTCAGGCGGAGGCGGCGGCTCCGAGCCAGCCGATCAACAGGAGTGGCATGGGGATCACGACCAGCCAGCGTTGCAACCGGAGCCGGACTTCGGAGACCCGTCGCATCAGCATCCAGATGCAGAAGAGTCCGGCGATGATGAAGTAGAGCAGCGGACCGAGCAGCCAGGCGAGGTTGCCGCCGGAGAGATTGATCGACGCGGCGGACAGCGCCAGGGCGGCGGCGAGCACGGCCCAGGTCATCGAGATCGCTGTGTCGATCCCCAGCCAGTGCAGGATGGATCGCGCGCCGTCAAAGTCGTCAATCTCGAAGTCGGGCAATTTGTAGATCATGAATGTGGCCATGCCGGTGAGGGCTCCGATCGGGATGACCCAGAACAGATGGGCGCTGGAGAGAGCCTCATCGGCGAGCTGAATGGCGCCGACTGGCAAGAGCACGCCGATCAGGGCGAAGGCCAGGAAGCCCAGCAGCGATCCGCGCCAGGCCACGCTGTAGAGCGCGCTGGCCGCGAGCATGGCCAGGCCGATGACGCCGACTCGCCAGTCGGCGGCGAATCCGATCGCCACACCGAGCGCGAAGGGTATCGCTGCGGCAACGAGTGAAGCGCGGATGGTGACTTTGCCGGCCGGAATGGGCCGCATGAGACGGCTGGCCGAGTCGATCTCGGCGTCCAGCGCGTTGCCGAGCAGTGCGGCCGCATAGGTGAATGCGACGACCATGGCGCCGTACTGGAAGGGCAGACCCCACTCGAGCGAGCCTTCAGCCGCGGTGAGGACCATCAGCGCGGACGAGAAGAGCAACCAGCTGCCGGTGGCGGGACGGCACATCTCGAGCCAAGCGAAGGCGCGGCTGCGAGCGACCCTGACTTGCCAAGGAACGTCCGACTCGGGCAGCGGGTTGCGATCGGGATCTGGTTCGTTCACAAGAGGCAGCTTATTCGGCAGTCGTCAGGTCGAGAGACACTTCAGCGGATGTGTACGTTCAACACGCGGGTGAGTCCATATACTCGCTGCAATCGAATGGCCGGCAGTCAGCGGCGATAGCCGATAGAGGAGCATCCGATGGCGATTATCAACATGGTCCGCGACTACGAACGAGTCGCCAAATTCCAGCTCGGCCGGTACGTGGGCCTCAAGGGGCCAGGGCTGGTCTGGATTATTCCAATCATCCAGGCGGGAACCAAGGTCGACACCCGTGAGCAGTATTTCGATGTTCCGCCGCAACGCAACATCACCCGTGACAACGCCGGTGTCGATGTCGACTTCGTCGTCTACTTGCGGGTGATGGATCCCGAGCGCACAGTGCTCGAAGTTCGCGATTACCTGGGCGCTGCGCGCCAACTGGCCACGACCACGTTGCGTGCCGTGGTCGGTGAGATGGCATTGGACGAAGTCCTGTCTCGGCGCGACGACATCAACGATCAGATGCAGGTCAAGCTTGATGAGGTGACCAACCGCTGGGGCGTTAAGGTGACCGCGGTGGAGATCCGCGAGATCGAGCCGCCGCCGGCGATCGCCGAGGCGATGACCCGCCAGATGTCAGCGGAACGGACGCGGCGCGCGCAGATCACGGAGTCCGAGGGTTCGCGCGACGCGCAGATCAACGTGGCTCAAGGTGAGCGCCAGGCTGCGATCCTCGAGGCCGAGGGTGAGAAGCAGGCGCAGATCCTGCGCGCCGAGGGTCACCGGGAGGCGCAGATCCTCGAGGCACAGGGTTACGCCGACGCGCTGAATTCGATCAACGCTGCTGCCCAGATCGCGCACGGCAACACGATGGGTCTGCAGTACCTCGATACATTGCGCAACCTGGCGAACAGCGACAGCACCAAGTGGATCATCCCGATGGAGCTGACCAACGCGGCGCGGACGATCGCCGAGCGGCTGGGCGTCGGCGTGGCGTCGGGCAACGGCAACAACAACGAAGAGTAGGCGAGTTACTGCGGGCCGGCGTGCTCGTGGACGAACTGGTGCATCTCGGACATGACGGTGTCGGGATCCTCGGCCAGGCCGTGGCCTCCGTCGGGGATCAGGACGAGCTTCTTGGGTTCGTTGGCTCGTTCGTAGATGTCTTCCGAGGCCATGTGGTGGAGGATGGCGTCGGCGGTGCCGTGGATGAGCAGCAGGGGCTTATTCATCTCTTCGACCTGGCGCGTGCCGAACAGCTGCGGTGAGAGCGAGATGACGCCGCGGACCTGAGGCATGATCTGGGCGGTCTTGATCACTACGGCGCCGCCGAAGGAGTGTCCGGCGAGGATGATCCGTTCCGCGCCGACGCCGGTGAGGAATGAGCAGGCGCCGAGCAGATCGAGGACGCACTCCTCGAATTCTCCGGCGTTGCGGTAGTGGATGCGGAGGGTGGTGACGCCCTCTGCGGGCAGTTGTCCGGCCAGACGTTGATAGACGCTGTCGGCGGGGCCGCGGACCTCGTGCTCGCCGCCCATCGCTCCCGAGCAGGTGATCAGGGCTCCGGTCTGGCCCTCGGCGACATCGAGCAGTGCGCTGATCTCGCCGCGCGTCGTTCCCAGGCGGAGTTCCAGACGGGAGGGATCGGGTTCGCCCTCCTCGACCGGTCGTGGTCGGGCCTGAACGCCGGTGATGCTGAGGGTCAGATCTTCGGGCTCAGGTTCATCCGACGGTGGGTTGAGGCGAAAGGTCATGGCCGCAGGCTAGCGGCTGCTCCGAGGCGACTCGGCCTTGCTACTTGGCTACTTGGCTAGGGGGGCGTAGTGGAGGAAGCGTCCGATGCGTTCGAGCGCGTCCTCGATCTCGTCGTAGCTGGTGGCGTAGCAGGCGCGCACGTGTCCGGCGCCGGCCGCTCCGAAGGCGGAGCCGGGGACGACGGCGACCTGTTCCTGGATCAGCAGTTGCTCGGCGAACGTTTCGTCGTCGTAGCCGGTCTGGGCGACCGAGGGAAAGGCGTAGAACGCGCCGCGCGGCTCGGCGCAGGCGAGACCGAGCTTGTTGAATCCGCGCCACATGAGCTGGCGTCGGCGGTCGTATTCCTCGCGCATGGCGACGACGTACTCCTCGCCGGCGCGGACGGCTTCGAGGGCGGCGTACTGGGCGACGGTGGGGGCGGACATCATCGCGTACTGGTGAATCTTGAGCATGCCGGCGAAGAGGTCGGAGGGCGCGGCGGCCCAAGCGACGCGCCAGCCGGTCATCGCGTGGGACTTGGAGAAGCCTCCGAGGGTGATCGTGCGCTCTTTCATCCCGGGCAAGGAGGCGATCGGGGTGTGTTCGAAGCCGCCGTAGACGAGGCGGTCGTAGATCTCGTCGGAGATGACGAGCAGGTCATGGCGGCGGGCGATGTCGGCGAGGGCTTCCAGGGTCGCCCGCTCGAGCACGGCGCCGGTGGGATTGGAGGGATAGGCGACCAGGAGGGCCTTGGTCCGGGGCGTGATGGCTGCTTCGACCTCTTTGGGGTCGAGGACGAAGCCCTGGGAGGCTCGGGTGGTGATCGAGACGGGCATGCCGCCGGCGAGGACGATTGCGGGAGCGTGGGCGGCGTATGAGGGGTCGGCGACGATCACTTCGTCACCGGGATTGATGATGGCACGGGCGGCGAGGTCGAGGCCCTCGGAGACGCCGGTGGTGATCAGTATCTCCTCGCGCGGATCCCATTCGACGCCGTAGCGGCGTTCGAGGTCGCGGGCGATCGCTTCGCGCAGCTCAAGCAGGCCGAGGTTGGAGGTGTAGTGAGTGTGTCCCTGCTCGATGGCGCGGATGCCGGCCTCGCTGATCGGCCAGGGGGTGACGAAATCGGGTTCGCCGACGCCGAGGGAGATCACGTGGTCCATCGAGGCGATGATGTCGAAGAAACGCCTGATGCCCGAGCCGGGCACGGCCTGCACGCGCTCGGCGATGCGAGTCGCCCCGTCAGCCGATCCTGTTCCTAGCGCCGCAGCCGCCGAGCCGGCACCCGCGGCGCCTGTACGCCGGGGATCGTCGTCGCTGGAATATGAACGGTCGTTGGACGCTATCGGCATGGCTGAACTCGCTTTGAACTCGTTCCTGCTTCTGCGATTGACGGCTTAGAAGACGACCTTCTGACGGTCGTTCTGGAGGTCGGCGTCGATGTAGACGCCGTCTTCCTTGTAGCGGCGCATGAGGACGCGGGTGGTAGTGCCCTTGACGCCGGACATGGTGGCGAGGCGCTCGCCGACGAAGTCGGAGATGCCGCGCATGTTGTCGGCAGCGATCATGACCAGGAGGTCGTAGGCGCCGGAGACGAAGTAGACGGTCTGGACCTCGTCGAAGCGGGCGATGCGGCGTGCGACGGCGTTGTAGCCGACGTTGGGCTGCGGCTCGACGGTGACCTCGACGACGGCGTAGACGGTGGAGAGGCCGAGTGTTTCCCAGTTGATCTTGGCGCCGTAGCCGAGCACGATGTTGCGCTCTTCGGCTTCGCTGACCGCTTCGGCGACGTCGGCCTCACTGGCGTCGACGCGCTCGGCGATCTGCGCCGGTGACTGGCGGGCATCGCGGGCGAGTTCGCGGAGCACGGGTTCGAGAATTGGATCCATCAAGATCGAACTTTACGTGAAGAAACCGGCAGTGTCAGTGCCGGACGGACTCTCACAATCTCTCGTTACGTTGAGCCAACAATCCCCGGTGGGAACGTGGGCCACTGCGTCAGTTGTTCGTAGGCGTTGGCGACGCCCAACAGTGTGGTCTCGTTGAGGCGTTGACCAACGAATTGGAGTCCGACGGGCATGCCGCCCTCGCCGAATCCGCCCGGGACGGAGATCGCGGGGAGTCCGGCGATATTGGCCGGAATGGTGTAGATGTCGTTGAGGTACATCTGATACGGATCGGTGATTTCACCCTGCCGGAACGCAACCGTGGGCGCCGTAGGTGCGACGATCACGTCGTGTTTGGCGAAGACTCGGTCGAACTCTCGCCGAATCAGCGTGCGAACCTTCTGGGCCTGGAGATAGTAGGCGTCGTAGTAGCCGGCCGAGAGCGCGTAGGCGCCCAGCAAGATGCGGCGCTTGACCTCGCGCCCGAACCCGTGCTGGCGGGTGGCCTCCATGTCGGCCCACATCGACTCACCGCCGCGTGCGCCGTAGCCGTACTTGACACCGTCGAAGCGGGCCAGGTTGGCCGAGCATTCAGACGGGGCGAGGATGTAGTAGACCGGCAGGGCCATCGGCACGGACGGCATCGAGGGGGTGCGGTCGATGATCGCGCCGTTGGCGGCGAGCAGATCGAGCGCCTTCTCAACCGCGGCCGAAACGTCCTCGTCCATTCCGTCGCCGAAGAATTCCTTGGGCGCAGCGACGCGCAGGCCGTCGATACCTCGGTCGAGTCGTTCACTGAAATCCGGCAGCGGTTCGTCGTAGCAGGTGGAATCGAGCGGGTCGGGTCCGGCGATGGCCTGGAGCAGCAGCGTGGCGTCCTCGACAGTGCTGGTAAAGGGTCCGATCTGGTCGAGCGAGCTGGCGAAGGCGATCAGGCCGTAGCGCGAGACGCGACCGTATGTCGGCTTGAGTCCGACCACGCCGCAGAATGAGGCGGGCTGGCGGATTGATCCGCCAGTGTCGGATCCGAGCGTGGCGATGCACTGTCTGGCGGCGACGGCGGCGGCCGAACCGCCGGAAGAGCCGCCGGGGACGCGCTCGTGATCCCAGGGGTTGGCAGTGGGAAACCAGGCCGAATGCTCGGTGGAAGAGCCCATCGCGAACTCGTCCATGTTGAGCTTGCCGAGTGAGATCGCACCGGCCTCGCGCAGGCGCGAGACGACGGTCGCGTCGTAGGGCGGCACCAGGCTGTCCAACATTCGCGAGCCCGCCGTCGTGCGGACGCCCCTGGTCATCAGTACGTCTTTGAGGCCGATCGGCAGGCCGGTGAGCGGGGCCGTCGCGTCGCCGCTCGAGAGCAGGGTGTCCGCTTCGGCGGCCTGTTCGAGCGCCGACTCCGCGGTCACAGTGACGAATGCGCGGATGTCGTCGTCGGTTTCGGCGATGCGATCGAGGAACGTCTTCGTCAGCTGTTGAGATGTGACCTCGCCGTTGAGCAGGCGTTGACGGCCTTCGGCCAGGGTGATCGTGAGCAGGTCGGAGTCAATGGAGGTGGTCATGACTGATCGAGCACGGCGTGAACGCGGAAGTACTCGTCCTCGCGCTGAGGCGCGTTGGCCAGTATCTGTTCGCGCTCCATCGCCGGAACTGAGGCGTCGTCGTCCTGGACATTGAGCAGGTCGGCGCCGTTGTTGGTCGGCGGCACGCCGGTGGTGTCGATCTCGGAGAGCGCGTCGATGTGGAAGAGGATGCTGGCCAGTTCGCTGCGGAACTCTTCGACCTCGGAATCCGTCAATTCAATACGCACCAACGACGCGAGATGGCGCACCTGGGCGTTGGTGAATCGGGTGTCGTCGGCATCGGGCATGTTGGACAGCTCGGACGGTGCGGCAGGGAACGTTACTCGTGGGTGAAATGCAGCGTATCGCGCCTCCGAGTTCCAATGCATCCCACCTAATGTGGAGACTGAGACGGAGTACCGGGATTGACGTCCGAACGTAATGACGAAGGTGGGCGGCGGCTGAGTCTGGCCACGCGGCTGGCGATCCGTTCGCGGCGTCGCAAGCGCGGCGAGCGAGTCGAGCCGGTGCGGATGCGCGGCTGGATGATCGCGCTGGTGATTGTGTTCGGGGTGCCGATCGTGATGCTCGGCGCAGCGGCGGGCGTGGCGTATCTGATCTATTCGGACTTCGCGAACGAGCTTGCGCCGCCCGACCAGATCGAAGAGACGCAGCGATTGCTGGGCAGCAGCCGGGTCTTCGACCGCAACGGCGAGGACGGGGTCCTGCTCTTCGAGTACGCAAGGCCGTACGACGGCTTGCGCGCTCCGGTGCGCCTGCACCGCGTCTCGCAGCACATCATCGACGCCACGGTGGCGACGGAGGATTCCTCGTTCTGGACCAACCAGGGCATCAATGTGCGCGGTCTGATGCGCGCGGCCTGGGAGAACTTCGGGGTCGGCAGTTCCGACTTTCTCGGCGGTTCGGGGGGATCGTCGATCACGCAACAGCTGGTCAAGAACGTCCTGATTCCGCCCGAGGAACGCAGCGGCCGCACGATGAATCGGATCCGCGGGAAGCTGAAGGAGACGATCCTCGCCGTCGAGCTGACCGACGAGTACAGCAAAGAGCAGATCCTCGAGTGGTATCTGAACTCGATCTTCTACGGCAACTTCTCCTACGGGATCGGTGCGGCGAGCCAGCGCTACTTCGGTAAGCGTCCGTTGGAGTTGAGCCTGGCCGAGTCTGCGATGCTGGCCGGTTTGCCGCAGGCGCCGTCGCTGTACGACCCGCTGGTCAACTTCGAGGGGGCGAAGCGGCGTCAGGGTCAGGTGCTGGAGCTGATGGTTCGCCACGGGTACATCACCCGCGGCGAGGCGGACGACGCCTGGCGGGAAGAGCTGAAGTTTGACTCGGCGGAGTTCGATATCTCGGCCCCGCATTACGTGATCTACGTGCGCGAACAGGTGGAACAGCTCTGCCGTCTGGAGCGATTCGTCCCGCCGTCGGGCACCGGCGGTTGCGAGAACCTGATGAACAACGGCGGTCTGAGGATCACGACCTCGCTCGACTTCGGGCTGCAGGCCCGGGCCGAGGCGGAGGTACGCTCGGCGATCGACGACTTCGAAGCGTCTACCGGCGCACATAACGGGGCGCTGGTTGCGATTGATCTGTCGACGGGACAGATCCTGGCGATGGTCGGCAGCCGCGACTTCTTCGACGAATCGATCGACGGCCAGGTCAACCTGGCGACGGCGACGCACTCGCCCGGTTCGGCGCTGAAGCCGTTGACGTACCTGGCTGCGTTCCAGCTCGATCCGCTGACCTGGCATCCGGCGACGGTGCTCTGGGACGTGCCGACCAGCTATGTCGAAGCGGATGGGACGGAGTTTCGGCCGGTCAATTTCGACGGGGTCTTCCGCGGGCCAGTGACGATTCGCAGCGCCCTGGCCAACTCGATGAACGTACCGGCGTTCAAGGTGGCGAACCGGTTGGGCAGCGCGGCCCTGCTCGACACGATGCACCGGCTCGGGATCACGACCATGCACAATCCCGGGGCCTACGGGCCTTCGATCACCCTGGGCGGCGGTGAGGTGTCGCTGCTGGACATGACCTACGCCTACGCGACGCTGGCCAACCTCGGTGAGATGAAGGGTCATCCGACGGTGCTGGCGCTTCCAGACGGGTTTCGCGAGCTGGACCCGGTCGCCGTACTGGAGATCCGCGACGCCGAGGGACGGTTGCTGTACGAATGGTCGGCGTCGGGTGAGGCGGAGGTTCGCGCCGCGGCTCGACCGGGGCAGGTCTACCAGATCACCGACATCCTCTCCGACAACCAGGCGCGCTCCCTGCTCTACGGGACGAGCAGTCCATTGGTGCTGGACCGGCCGGCCGCAGCGAAAACCGGCACGGCGGGCGATCCGGGCCAGGACGACGTGCGTCGCGACTACTGGACGATGGGCTACACGCCGCAGCTGGCCGTCGGGGTCTGGATCGGCAACGCGGACGAGTCGCCGATGACCGGCGGATCTTCGGCGCAGACGGCGGGAGTGATCTGGAACCGATTCATGCTCGCGGCGCATGACGACCTCGCGGTGGAGGCTTTCGTGGAGCCAGATGGCCTCCACCGGTCTCATGTGTATGCGCCGGCGGTGCCGCCGCTGACGGGGGCCGTCCAGGCAGATTCGACCCTGCGCAATCCGTGCACCGCGCCTCGCGAGGAATTGTTCGTCTCGATCCGGGTGGCGCCGGCGGTCGACAACTTCGTCTGCTATGAGGTCGAGGTTGATCGGCGGACGTTGCAGCGGGCGACCATCGAGACGCCCGAGGACTACCTGCAGATGGGCGTCTGGCTGGAGCCGCCGACGGTGTCGCGCCGGGGAGCGAGGGCGCTCGATCCGGTCGTGGTTGACTGGCTTCGACGCAATCGAGTGGCGTATCTGCAGCCTGGCACCCTCGATCAGTCGGCCGCTCCGGTGCGGTTCGATTCACCTGCCGATGCGGCGTTCATCGAGCGGGGCGAGACACTGATCACCGGTCGGGCGCACAGTTCGGACCTGATTGGCTGGACGCTGAGCGCTCGCCGATTGGGCAGCGAGGACGTCATCACGATCGCGACGGGATCGCAGGACGTCGACGGGGGCGTGTTGGCGCGCTGGGACAACAGCGAGATCCCTGGCGGTGTCTATGAGCTGCGGCTGGAGGTGGTGGACGGATACCTGGGTTCGATCAGGGACGAGATCAAGGTCGCCGTTCCCGAGCGGACGAGCGTCTCCGGGTTGGAGAGTGAGGCGGATGAGTCCAACTGAGCTGCGAGATCGGGGCTATCGGGGAAGCAGAGCATCCGCCTGGTCGGGCGATCCGATGCCTCGGACGGCTTTGAGAAAGTCGGCTAGGGAGTCGTGATCGCGGCGGAACTCGATCAATCGCGGGCCCCAGGGGCTGGCAGAGGAGGGACTGGCTCCGTAGCCGCCGCGAAAGGCGAGAAATGCCTGGTTGATCCGGCGGAAGGGGCGATCCAGGTCGCTCAGGCGGAGGCGTACATCTTCCATCAGACGTTCCGCCTCTTCGATTCGGTCGTCGGACAGCAGGGAATCGACGTCGATGCGCAGTTGGCGCAGCAGCGGATCGGTTGTCGCGCGAATCTGGCTGCGGCGCAGGTCTGCTTCGTCGATGGCCGGAGGCTCGAAGCCGGTGATGGCTGCAGCAGAGTCGGCCAACTCGTCGCCGACGATGTCGGCCACGGTCTCGTTGATCGTTCGCATGTCGGATCCGCGTCCGTAGGCCAGCCCGAGCGGGTAGAAGCCGAGGTAGTGATGGGTCCACTCGTGGGCCATGATCTGGAGGGTGCTGAGATAGTCGCGTGATGAGACGACGGAGGCCGGGTAGAGGGCGACTCCGCCAATGCGGCCGACCCAGGCGGACCAGCGTCCGTCGGCCTCGAGCTCGGCTTCAATCCGATCGTAGTCGTCACGCTCGACCTCCGAGGTGAGCAGCACGGATCGGACCATCTGGACCTCGTCGCGAGGCGACACGGCCACGACGTGGAGGCGCTCGCTCAGATCGACGTCGACCGGCGGCCAGACCAGGCGGACCCGGCCGAACAGGGGGAGGGGCGTGTCCAGAGCCATCTCGGAAGCGGCCTGGCTGAGGCGCTGTTCGAGCAAAAGCTCTGCCCGCTTGCGGTCAGCTTCGTTGCCCTGCTCGAACCATCGCTGGAGAGTCTCCTGCTCATCGAGATCGGGCCGATTGAGCCAACCGGCCACGTTGGTCAGCCAGCGATTCGGCAGGTGGGTCAGTTCATACTTGACGAAGGAGAAGCGATGGCTCTCGGTTGCGCTTCCCAGCACGTCGTCAAGGCCAGGCGACGACTGGGCTCTGAGCGTGGTCGTGACGAAGAGGGCGCAGACGACGACCATTGCGACGGAGATGATCGCGAAGGAAGCGGTCAGGAGGATGCGCCGACTGCCCATGGATTCGATGCTACGCTCAACCGCGTCGATGTCCCCTTCCGAGTCCGAACCTCTATTCATTCCGATCGTCCGTCGAGAAGCCCGCGTGGTCGCGGCGGCGATCGATTTCGTGGTGATCGGCCTGTTCAGCGCGCTTTGCGCCGCCGCCGCGCTGCTGGCCATGCTGCTGCAGGTCGATCCGCTGGAACGCGATCCGACCGCGGGAGAATGGGGCGTCGGCTATGCCATCGCCCTGTTCTGGTTCATGCTTTCGTCGCTGTATGCGGGACTGGGCGCTCGCACGGTCGGCGCTCGAGCGCTGGGACTCCGCGAGCTGCGGGGAGGCAAGCGAACGTTCGTGATCCGTGGACTGATCTGGTGGCCGTCGCTGTTGTTGCTCGGTGTCGGGCTGTGGTGGCCGTGGTTTGACCGGCAGGGACGCAGCTTGCCCGACATGCTTTCCGGGTCATTGCTGATCGAGAACAACCCGCCGTGAGCGATCGCCCAACCCTCTATCGTCCGCCGTCCGCGCTGGAACCCGGGTGGCGACGGCCTGTACTCATCCTTACTGTTCTGTTGACCGCGTTCACGACAGCCGTTGCGATTGTGTTCATGTCCGCGACGCAGGTCACGCAACGGCATACGGCCCAGCAGTTCCTCGCTCGGGCAGTGACCTCCCTGCTGGAGATCGACCAGTTCGTGCTGAACGCCTGGCCCGCCATAGAAGCTGAGGCCGCAGCAGGAAACCCGGTTATGTTGCCCGGCTTTCCGATCTCCCTGCAGCTCGATCCGGCGGCGCTGAGCGAAAGGCCGGAGGGCGTCTCCGATGCCGTCGCAGCTTCGACCGCCTCGCTGATCTACGACGATGGCCTGGACGTGTTGTCCGATTCTCCGCGCGCGTTCCGGTTGGTCTCGCGCGGAGCTGCCTTCGATGGCACGGTCGGCCGTCTGAGCGGGGATGGACACGGGCTGGCCACCGTGTCGCTGATTGTCAGCGGGACGCTGGCCATCCTGCTCGCCCTGGCGACCTCGGCGCAGGTCCGTGGCCTCACGCGCTTCGGCGCGCCGGCAATATCGATCGGTCTGGGCGCGATGTTGGTCTGGATCGCGGCGATCCTGGCCCAATCGGCGCTCGAGGGGCGCGCGGAGTCGAGCCTGGATCCGTTCGCCGCCGACCTCTGGTTGATCGCGGTCGATGCGATTTCGCTGCTGGCACGCAACGCGGCGATCGTCGGGTTGGCGTCCGGAGTCGTGGCCGCCCTGGCGCTGGCCGGAGCAGGTCTGCTGCGAGGCGCTGAGGGCCCAACCGGCGCTCGCAGTGCGAGATACCGATAGGTCATTGTTTGATTCCATCCAGACGAGGCCGACGTGTACGATGCAACAAACTGTCCCGCATGTGCCTGTTGCATCTGCGGGCGCTGCGGGAGTAGCTCAGTGGTAGAGCATCTGCTTCCCAAGCAGAGGGTCGCGGGTTCGAATCCCGTCTCCCGCTCCACGAGGCAGAAGACATCCCAGCCAACGGATTGGTGAGGTAACACTGATGGAACTGCGATTCTCAGAGACTGAAGAGACCCTGCGCGGCGAGGTCCGCCAATTCCTGCTCGACAACATCCCCGAGCCAGCCTCCAGCGAAGGGCCAGGAGGCGCGAGGGAGAACGAAGAGGACTTCGAGAACGCCGTCGACTTTAACCGCAAGCTCGCCGACCGCGGCTGGATCGCACCGGCCTGGCCGAAGGAATACGGCGGCCTGGGAGCTTCAATCTACGAGCAGATCGTCTTCAACGAGGAGTTCGGCTACCACGGAGCGCCCGACACCGGCACTCGCGGATTCGGCGTCGGGATGATCGGGCCGACCCTGATCATCCACGGCTCAGACGAACAGAAGGCCGAGTACCTGCCCAAGATCACCTCGGGCGAGCACATCTGGTGCCAGGGTTACTCCGAGCCAGGCTCTGGTTCCGACCTTGCCTCGTTGCAGACTCGCGCCGTCCGCGACGGCGACGACTACATCATCAACGGCCAGAAGATCTGGACATCCGGCGGTCACCGCGCCAACCAGATGTTCTGCCTCGTCCGCACCGACCCCGACGCGCCCAAGCACCGCGGTATCTCCTTCCTCTTGATCGACGACATCAAGAACACCCCGGGCCTTTCGGTGCGGCCGCTGATCAACATGGCCGGACGCCACCACTTCAACGAGGTTTTCTTCGAGGACGTCCGCGTGCCGGCCAAGAACCGCATCGGCGAAGAGAACCGCGGCTGGTACGTCGGGATGACCTTGCTCGACTTCGAGCGCTCGGGGATCGGCACGACCGCCGGTCAGCGCAAGACGCTCGAGGGCATGACCGAGGAGCTGCAGAACGGCTCGGCCGAGGAGCGCGACCGCTACCGGCTCGGCCTGTCGGACCTGGTGATCAGCAACAACGTGGCCAAGTACCTGGGCTACCGGATCGGCCACATCCAGGCGACCGGCAACGTGCCCAACTACGAGGCGTCGGTGATCAAGATCTTCCAGTCCGAGCTGGGCCAGAAGATCTACAACTACGGGATCAAGATGTTTGGCCTCAGCGGCCAGCTGATTCCCGAGGAGCCGACGGCTCCCTGGGCCGGAGACATGCCCGAGCAGTACCTGCTCGCCGTGCCCAGCACGATCTACTCCGGCACCAACGAGATCCAGCGCAACATCATCGCGACGCGCGGTCTGGGTCTGCCGCGGTCGTAGCTATCCCTCCCAGAGTCGGCCGTTGTCGGTCTGGTTGGTGATCGCGAACCAGTAGGCGTTGTGTCCGCCGACGCGCGGGAGTTCCTGCCCGTCGGGTCCGAGCAGGCTGTCCTCGCGGATTGTCCAGGTGTTCCCGTTTGCATCGATCAGCGTTCCTGCCACCGGGTCGGCAGACTCAAACAGGACATTGCTCGACTCGTATGCGCGCCCGCCTGAGCCGTTGGCTGTTGCGATTACCACGATTGGCAACAGGCCGACCTGGTCTTGAATCAGCGCGCGCTCGGCAAGCACCTCGATTGGGTATGCGGTTAGAGCCTCGCCGACCCGCACGGCGTAGACGTTGTCCTTCTGGGCCAGTCGGTCGTCTTTGACGGGAACGTTGAACCAGGTGAGCGGGCTGTTGAAGTAGTCGTTGTAGGCGACGCCGGGGCCGTAGTCGCGGACGAAGCCGGTGTCGATGCTGAGCACCGTTGTGTCGGGATGGTGCTCGTACCAGTCGCCCCAGGTGGTGACGACCACAGGCAGCACCTTGAGCCGGATGTCCCGGTCGACCAGCGGTCCCCAGGCGGGCTTACCGCTGAACTGGTTCCAGAGCGTGCGCGTGTTGCGGTCGTACATGAGTTTGTTGGAGCGGTAGAGCAGGCCGCTGGTGCCGAAGCGGTAGACCTCGCTGCCGACGCGGCCGTCGAACAGGATCGGCGATCCGCAGAGGGTGCAGTAGGCGAGTGAGACCGGCACGCCGCCGATGGTGTCGTTGACCATCTCGTGCCAGGCGATGATCCGGATCGGGTAGGCGCGCGCGTCGCCGTCGATCTCGACACCGACGACGATGTCGGTGTCGTTGATCCACTCCGCGGCCTCGTCGGGGAAGACCTGGGTCGGGAATTCGAGCGGCGGGATGCCGTCGACGCGGACGCCGCCCCACTGGATTTCCCGGGCGTCGATCACGATCGCGGCATCGGGGTCCATCATCTCGGCCATGTCCTCGAACTGGCTGCCAAAGAGGGCCTGTTTGAAGCGCAGGTAGGCGGGCGTGGCGCGGTCTTCGGGGTGGAAGTTGAAGATTTCGGGAGAGTCGTAGACCGTTCGCAGGGCTTCTCCGTAGCGGCGCTTGAGATAGTCCAGGGCCTGCTCCCAATACGGGTTGGGGAATGCGGACAGGTCGATGATGTACTTGTCGATCGCGGGCGAGTCGGCGGCGAGCAACTGGTCGAGCAGCGCCTGGCCTGCCGGAGGAATCGGCAGGTAGCGGCCGAAAAATCCGTCCAGCGGGCCCCAGAAGATCAGTTGCGCCATTTCCACGGCGTCGGGATCGAACGGCGTGTCGGGCGTCTCCTCAGCCAGTTGTCGAGCCTGTGGTTGTTCCGCCTGGGACGCTTCCAGCCGGTTCTGAACGGCGGCTGGCTGTTCTTGCTGTTGCGCTGTCTGCGCGACCTGTTCGGGCTGAGGTTGTTCCTGTTGGACGGCCTGTTGCTGCGCGGCTTCGGGCGACTCGACGGGAGGTGTGTCCGCTGAATCAACGCAGGCCGCCAGCGACAGCGTCAGCGTCAGAAGCGGGATAAGCCAGCGCATGTCGCCGCTCCTCACGTCCGTTCTGCTCAGCCTACGCGGGCGATGCGTCCTTCGGACGGCGCCTCGCTCACCGCTGATCGAATTGCTCGTATCTTCTCTCTACACCGCAACCCGTGATTGAGTGGAGTCTTCGGATGTCTGAACCACCGCTTCTGTTTGAGCCGGACCGTGCCAATCGCAGGGCGCTGATGACGTTCAATCGTCCTGAGCGGATGAACGCGATGAGTCCTGACCTCCAGGTGCTGATGCGCGAGGCGATTGAGGAGTTCAAGAGCGATCAGGATCTCTGGGTGCTGATCGTGACCGGCGCCGGGGAGCGAGCCTTTTGCGCCGGCGCCGATCTGGGCAGCACGATTCCCAACGCGACCCAGGCGACTCGCGATGAACCGCTGAAGGTCAACGAGACTCGCGGCCTGCACGATGTGCACAAGCCGGTGATCGCGGCGGTCAATGGTTACTGCATCGCCGGTGGCCTTGAGTTCATGCTGGGCACGGACATTCGCGTGGCCGCCGAGCACGCCGAGTTCGGCCTGCAGGAAGTGCGCTGGGGGATCATTCCGATTGGCGGTTCGCACATCCGTCTGCCGCGTCAGATTCCCTGGTGTTGGGCGATGGAGATCCTGCTGACCGGTCGTCGGCTGTCAGCGGCCGAGGCATTGCAATGCGGACTGGTCAACCGGGTCGTGCCGGCGGACCAATTGATGGAGACGGCGAATGGGATCGCCGACCTGATCTGCCGCAACGGCCCGTTGGCGGTGCGGACGGCCAAGGAGATCGCAGTGCGCGGGGCGATGGGTATGTCATGGGAACAGGCCTGGAGCATGGAGTCGTTGCTGGGCGCCCGCGCCTTCGGCAGCGAGGACGCAATCGAGGGGCCGCGCGCCTTCATGGAGAAGCGCGATCCCGTGTTCAAGGGTCGATAGCCCATAGGCTCTGATCGAAGTGAAGGAGGTGACGGATGTCCGATCTGCCGCTGATCTATGAGAAAGACCCCGCCAACAAACGTTGTGTGATCACGTTCAATCGTCCCGAGCGGATGAACGCGATGTCGCGGGAGCTGCTGCAACTGTTGCGCGACGCGACCGAGGACTTCAACAACGATCCGGACATATGGGTCGCGATCCTGACCGGCGCGGGCGAACGCGCCTTCTGCGCGGGCGCTGACCTGGGCAGTACGATTCCGGCCAAATCGGCGGGCGCGCGGGACAACCCGCTGCGTGTGCAAGAGACGCGCAGCCTGCATCACGTGTTCAAGCCGGTCATCTCGGCGGTCAACGGCTACTGCATTGCCGGCGGACTGGAATACATGCTGGGCACTGACATCCGCGTGGCCGCTGAGCACGCCGAATTCGGCCTGCAGGAGGTGCGCTGGGGCATCGTCCCCGACCAGGGCGCGCACATCCGCCTGCCGCGACAGATTCCCTGGGCCTGGGCGATGGAGCTAATCCTGACCGGCCGACGTATCTCGGCGCAAGAGGCGTTGCACTGCGGTCTGGTCAATCGGGTCGTCCCACTCGACGATCTCATGCCGACTGCGCACGGGATCGCTGACCTGATCTGCGCCAACGGACCGCTCGCTGTGCGGACGGCGAAAGAGATCGCGGTACGTGGCGCGATGGGTATGTCGTGGGAGCAGGCCTGGAGCATGGAATCGCTGCTCGGGGCGAGGGCGTTCGGCAGCGAGGATGCCATTGAGGGTCCGAAGGCGTTCATGGAGAAGCGAACACCGCAGTTCAAGGGGCGTTAGCAGCTCGCTGAGTCCCGGAGGCTGATGATGAACGACACGACCGGCTATGGAGTCGACACGCTGGATCCGGGCATCCGCTCCGGGTTCATTGAGGGTGTCAACGGCCTGACGATGCATGTGCTCGAGGCCGGGTGGGAGGACGGCGACCGGCCGCGCCTGCTGTTGCTGCATGGGTTCCCGGAGATTGCCTACAGCTGGCGCAAGGTGATGCCGTTGTTGGCGGAGGCGGGATTTCATGTGGTGGCGCCGGATCAGCGCGGCTATGGCCGGACGACCGGGTGGACGGCGAGTTACGACGACAGCCTGATCCCTTACGGGATGTTGAATCTGACCAGGGATGCGGTTGGTCTGGTCAGCGCGCTGGGATGGGACAGTGTCGACGGCGTGTTCGGACACAATTTTGGCTCGCCGGTGGCGGCGTATTGCGCGTTGATTCGGCCAGATATCTTCCGCTCGGTAGTGACGATGAGCGGGCCGTTTGGCGGACCACCGGGACTGCCGGCGGGTGAGCTTCGCGGTTCGGGCGCGGCGGGATCGGCGAGCATTGCCGACGATCTGGCGGCGCTGGATCGCCCTCGTAAGCACTACCAGCTCTACTACTGCACCCGACCGGCGGACGCCGACATGACCAACGCGCCGCAGGGCGTCCACGACTTCCTCCGCGCGTACTACCACCACAAGAGCGCCGATTGGAGCCAGAACCGGCCGCATCCGCTGGAGGCGTGGACAGCGACGGAGCTGGCCAAGCTGCCCACCTACTACGTGATGGACCTGGACGAGGACATGCCGACGACGGTGGCGCACGAGATGCCGTCGGCCGAGGAGATCGCCGACTGCTCGTGGCTGTCGGAGGCGGAGATGGCCGTCTATGCCGGTGAGTATGAGCGCAACGGATTTCAGGGCGGGCTGAACTGGTACCGGGCGACGCGCGATCCGGAGTGTGTGGCTCAGCTGCAGCTGTTTCACGGCAGGACGATCGACGTGCCGGCCGCATTCATCGGCGGGTCTTCGGACTGGGGCGCCTACCAGTCGCCGGGCGGCTGGGATCGGATGGCATCGGCCTGCACGAAGTTGCAGGGCATGCACCTGGTCGGCGGCGCCGGTCACTGGGTCCAGCAGGAGCAGCCGGAGGCGGTGACGGAGTTGCTGCTGAAGTTCCTCGACGATGCGGCCTCAGTCTGATTCCTAGCGCCTGAGTTGCGGGGCGACGTCGTTGACGAAGCGTTCGCTGCATTCTGAGTTGGGATGACTTGGATCGAGGGTCGTGCCGGCGATCATGAAGCGGGTGACGCCGAGTTCGATGAGTTCTCCCAGGCGTTGGACGCAGTAGTCGGGTGGACCGAAGACTCCGAAGCTGTTGGCGAACTCCTGCGTGACCTGGGCCGATTGCGGACTGCCCTCGCGTGCATGACCGTGCATGTCATAGCTGTCGTGGATTTTGGTCAACACATCACGCTGCGTCTCGCTGACGGGGCCGACGATCTCGCCGTACATGTTCGAGAACCGCGCGAACAATGAGAGACCGGCTGAACCGATTGACAGCGCCACCTCAGGGTCGTCGTGCACGACGGTCGGCAGATAGGCGGCGAAGGAGATCTCAGGGTCCAGGCCGGCCTCTGCCCGAGCCTCGCGCGCGACGTCCATGCCCCACTTGATCCGTTCCGGGTCGCCTCCGACGGCCAGACTGACCTGTTCGGCGTGTCGGGCGGCGGCGGCGATCACGCGCGGACCAGTGGCGGCGACATCGACGGGCACCTTGGGATAGGACGGATTGAGCCATTCGATGCGGCTGGTTTGCGGGGTGTCGGCGAGGCCGAGGACATGGACGTCGGTCTCGCCGAACTCGACATCGTCGCCGCGCAGGTATCCCTGGAGCTGTTCCAGGTATCGCTCGAACCTGGGCACCGCGTGCGGTGCCAGACCGAGATGGGCCAGCGCCGAGTCGCCGCGTCCGATGCCGAGATAGGCACGTCCACCGCTCTCTGCCTGGATCGCGGCGATCGCCGAGGCGTTGACGGCCGGATGCCGCGTGTACGAATTGGTGACTCCGGTGCCCAGTTTGAGCTGCGTGGTCGCCTGCGCCGCGACGGTCAGGGCGACGTAGCAATCGCTGGCCCGATTCTGGCTGTCGACGAAGGTGATGCCGTCGAAGCCCAGCTCCTCGGCGCGCTGAGCCTGCCGGGCAGAGGTGAACGCTGTCGGATCGCCGCTCGCTGCGAGGCCCCGTCCGGACGTCCAGAATTCGACGGGCATGGTGCTCAGCCTTTCAACTGGGGAATCACTTCCTGGGTGAAGCGGACGCTGGACTCGGTGTCGGGATTGGCCGGATCGAGGGGGGAGCCGCGGAAAATGAAGCGGTCGATGCCGATTTCGATCAGCTCGCCGAGGCGCTGCACGACGTAGTCGGGCGGACCGAAGACGCCGAACGAGCGCTCGAACTCGGTGGGGATGACTCCGGCCTGGGCGCTGCCCGGTCGGCCGTGACCGTGCATGTCGTAGTGGTCGTGGATGTCGGTCAGGACTTTCGTCTGCTGTTCCGTCGCCGGTCCGACGATCTCGCCGTACATATTGGAGAACCGGGCGAAGAGCGAGACCTGCCCCGCTCCGATCTGCATGGCGCGCTCGGGATCGTCGTGGACGGCGAGCGGAATGTAGGCGGCGAAGGGGATCTCGGGATCGAGGCCGGCTTCGACTCGGGCTTCGCGAGCGACTTCCATGCCCCAGAGGGTGCGATCGACGTCGGCGCCGACATTGAAGCTGATCCGATCGGCGTGACGGGCGGCGGCCTGGATGACGCGTGGTCCGGTCGCGGCGACGTCGACCGGCACTTTGGGTCCCATGCCGCTCATGTAGCGAATGTTGCTGGACTCCGGTGTATCGGCCAGACCGAGCGCCTCGACGTCGGTCTCTCGGAATGCGACGCTGTCGCCGCACAGGTACGCCTGCAGCTCTTCAAGATATCGCTCGAACGGGCCGACGCCGTGCGGCGCGAGGCCGAGGTGGGCCAGCGCCGAGTCGCCGCGGCCGATGCCCATGTGGGCGCGGCCCTGGCTCTCCGCCTGCACGGTGGCGATGCACGAGGCGGTGATCGCCGCGTGCCGGGTGTAGGAGTTGGTGACGCCGGTGCCGAGTTGAATCCGCGAGGTCGCGTGGGCGGCGAGCGCCATCGAGATGTAGCAGTCGGGGGCGAGATTCTGGCTGTCGACCCAGACGATTCCGTCGTAGCCGAGTCTCTCGGCTTCGACGGCCATCTGTACGCCGTCGAACGAGGGCATGCCGGAACTGGCGCCAAGGGCGGATCTGGTCGGAATGCCAGCGCCCATCGTCCAAAATTCGACTGTCATCGAGACCCTCCGAGTGCATTCCAAGGTTGGGGCGAGGGTACTGCCTGGGTTGTGGGGTGACGCGCAGAGAGACTTGCGTATTGGGCCAACTTTTTCTTCGCCCTCGGAACGAGGTCTGCTGAGGACGATCTCCCATGTATTGCTGACGATCCAGCGGTTGAGGCCTCCTGCCTGCGCGTCTTGCCAATGTCAACTACCACACCTCCTCGCTAAAGATTCCCTATATTTCGCAGAAGCGGAAAGTTCCGCTCAACGAAGAGAGGGAACAATGACACGACACTGGACACAACTACGACGCTCGCGATTGAGCCGGCGCTCGCTGCTGCGAGCCTCGGCCCGGGCCGGGGTCGGCGCTGCTGGCCTTGCCCTGGTGGGCTGCGGCGGTGATGACGACGACGACCAGCAGAGTGTTGCCCAAGCTCAGCCCGAGCAAGAGCAGCAACAGCAGGCCATGCAGCAGCAACAGCAGCAACAGGCCATGCAGGAGCAGGCTCAACAGCAGGCCATGCAGCAACAGCAGGAGCAACAGGCCGAGCAACAGGCTCAGCAGGCTGAGCAGCAAGAGCAGGCCCAGCAGGAAGAAGAGCTGGACCGGTCGACCGCGCAGGAAGAGGCTGAAGTCAGCGAAGTCGACCTCGATGCCGAACTCATCGTCGGCTACGGATCGTTCCCGCCGACGCTCGACATCACCACCGCCGGCGGCGGCGGTGGTCAGGGCGCGAGCAACAACCTGCACTTCGCCGCGCTGGCGGCCTACAACTCCGGTCGTGTGATCCAGGCCGAGGGCGGGTTCGGCGACTGGGAATTCACCGAAGACCTGACGAGCTTTATCTGGAGGATCAAGGAAGGCGTGACCTTCCATAACGGTGAGCCGCTCAACGCTGAGTCGGTCCAGTTCTACTGGGAGCGAATCCTCGGTCGGGCGGAATACAACCCGGACTTCGAGTCGTCGCTTCGCGCCCGCGCCGGTTGGATGGGCGACATCAGCATCGTTGACGAGCAGACGGTCAGCATCGTGATGGATCCACCGTTCGTCGACGCGCCCGAGCAGTCGGGCGGGATCAACTTCGGTCTGCTGCCGAAGCAGTACATCATCGACAACGGCGACGACCACTTCGCCAACAATCCCATCGGCTGTGGGGCATACAAGTTCATGTCCTGGATTCCGGACCAGGAGATTCGCAGCGAGCGGTTCGAAGATTTCGCGTTCCCTCACGATGCACCCTTCCAGTGGAAGGCCGGCTGGGCCAAGTACATCACCGGCCGCTACTTCCCTGAGGAGCAGGCGCGCGCCGCGGCCTTGGAGGCCGGAGAGGTAGACATCGCCTATCGAATCTCGCCCGATGTCGCCAAACAGTTCGAGGATCGCGATGACTTCAAGGTGATCGCGCTGCCGGACGTCCGCGTGATGGCCCTAGAGTTGCCAGTCAATCAGTCGCTTGACCCGATCACGGGTGAAGAGAATCCCTGGCGCGACGTGCGCGTCCGCCAGGCGGCCAACTACGCCATTGACGCCGACGCGATCATCGACAACCTGTTGACGGGCACCGAGGAGCGCGCCTACTCACCGTTCCCGGCCGGCTACGACCCGCCGATCGGCAACCTTCCCGGTCAGTACAACTACGACCCGGACAAGGCGCGGGCGTTGCTCGAGGAGGCCGGCCAGGTCGGCTTCGCGTTCACGATCACCCTGCCGACCGGTCTCTGGACCGCCGACCGGATCTGGATGCCCGCCGTGCAGCAGATGCTCAACGATGTTGGCTTCCAGGTCGAGGTCGACTACGCCGACTTCGGTAACGCGCTGTCGCTGATCCGCAACAATGAGGTGCCGAATCCGTTCGTCTTCAACCAGGCGGGCGTCTCCAGCGGCGCGCCGCTGGGTCCGGCGTTTGCCTACCGGCTGATCACGACGGTCGGCGCTCCTTACTCGCACGCTCAGGAAACAGACGATTTCCTGCCTGAGTTCGAGGAGTTCCAGACGCTGATCAACGAGGCGAACACCGAGTTCGATCTGCAGCGCGCCAACGATCTCTTCCACCAGGCGTCGGTGATCTCGTACGAGAACGCGTTCCAGGTCCCGCTGTTCGGCCTCCCGCACCTCTACGCGGTGCGCCCGGAGATCCTCTACAACGAGTACTACGACACCTCGACCGGCCTGAACGCAATCTACGCGCAAAAGCTGAAGACCTAGCAGGGGTTCAGCGGCGCCACCGCCTGATCATGAGCTCCCCCCGTCAAGGGGGGAGCTTGTGTAAAGGAGTCTGATCGACGATGCGTAGCGAACTCGGGGCGACCGCCGTCGGCCGGCTGCTGCGCTCAATCGCGGTCGTCTTCGGCGTGGTTTCAATCGTCTTCTTTATGAGCCGCGGGGCGGGAGATCCGGTGTCGCGCCTCGCGCCGATCGACGCCACACAGCAGGAGATCGAAGACGCAAAGGAGCGCTACGGACTCAACGATCCGATGATCGAGCAGTACGGACGATTCCTCTGGGACATCGTGCGACTGGAGTTCGGCCAGTCCTTCCGCGCGACGCGACCAGCGACGGATGTGGTCGGCGAGCGCCTGGTGGCGACGATCCAGCTCGGAGCGGCCGGCCTGTTCGTGGCGTTTGCGATCGGTATTCCGTTAGGGATCGTGGCTGCCGTGCGTCGCGGCGGCGCAACCGACATCTTCAGCAGGATCGGAGCGTTGTTCGGTCAGGCGGTGCCCAACTTCTGGCTGGGATTGATGTTGATCCTCTTCGTGGCGCTGTACATCGACTGGATTCCGACCGGCGGCAGGACGACGCCGCAGAGCATCATCCTGCCCGCGATCACCCTGGGCTCGTTCCCTGCGGCGGCCGTGATGCGATTTACCCGTTCGGCGATGCTCGACACGCTGCAGCAGGATTACATCCGTACCGCGCGGGCAAAGGGACTGACGGAACGCGCAGTGTTGTTCAAGCACGCGCTGCGCAACTCGATGCTTGCCGTGATCACGCTGCTCGGGCTGCAGGTCGGCAACATCCTGTCGGGCGCGATCATCGTCGAGACCGTCTTCGCCTGGCCGGGGCTGGGGCAACTGATCATCCAGTCAATCGTCGCCACCGACTATCCGGTCGTGCAGGCCTCGGTGCTGCTCACTTCGGTCTGGATCGTGTTTATCAACCTGATCGTTGATGTGTCCTACACGTTCATTGATCCGCGGATCCGAACGGGAGCGATCTGACCCGTGGCCGAATCCCAGGCGCCCCCGCAGCAGGTCGAGGATCCGTTCGCCGGACAGCGCCGCAACTGGCGTATCCGCTCGCCGAAGACGCTGGTGGCCACGCTTTCGATTCTGCTGGTCTTCATCGTGCTCGGCATCTTCGGGCCGCAGATTGCGCCCGAGGATCCGTTCAAGCTCGACCTGGTCGGTCGGTTGCAACCGCCCTTCTTCGCGGCCGAGGGCAGCCTTGATCATCCGCTCGGCACCGACGACCTGGGCAGAGACACGCTGAGCCGACTGATCCACGGGGCGCGGATCTCGTTGCTGGCGATCGCGATGGTGATTCCGCTGGCGACGGTGATTGGTTCGGTCCTGGGCATCCTGGCCGGCTGGTTTGGAGGTTGGACGAGCCGCGTGATCATGGCGCTCGTTGATCTCCAGCTGGCGATGCCGGCCATCCTGATCGCCGTGTTCCTGCGTGCGATCTGGGAACCGAGCCTGAGCAATGTGGTGATCGTGCTGGTCTTCGCGCTGTGGGCGACGTTCGCTCGGTTGGTGCGCGGCGAAACACTGGGCCTGAAAGAGCGTGAGTTCGTGATAGCTGCGCGAACGGTCGGCGCCAACGACTTGCGGATCATGACTCGCCACGTGCTGCCCAGCCTGGTCAACTCGATCGTGATCCTGGCGACGCTGAATGTGGCCACGGTCGTAATCGCCGAAGCCGGACTCAGCTTCCTCGGCGTCGGGATCCCGCAGGATTCGATCTCCTGGGGCATCATGATCTCCCAGGGGCGAGGCGTGATCGTGACTGCCTGGTGGCTGGTCACGGTGCCGGGCATCGCGATCATCGTTGTCTCGCTGGTCGTCAACCTGTTCGGCGACTGGCTGCGTGATTTCCTCGATCCTCAACTGCGCAACGTCCAGAGATAAGGTCGCCGCGATGCAAAGGGGCCGCCGGTGAGCTGGCAAGCTGAACTCGACGAGATGGAGCGTCGGGCGCGGTTCGCCCGCCAGATGGGCGGGCCCGATAGCGTCGCCTTTCACCACGGTCGGGGCAAGCTCACCGTGCGCGAGCGGATCGATCTGCTGACCGATCCGGGCGGATTCCAGGAGACCGGCGTGCTGGCCGGCAATCCGCAGTGGGAGGGCGACGAGTTGACCGGTCTGACACCGGCCAACTCGATCGTTGGCGTGGCCCGCATCAACGGCCGCAAGGTGGCCGTGCAGGGCGACGATTTCACCATCCGCGGCGGCTCGGCCGACGGCATGATCGGGACCAAGGGCGGCTGGGCGCAGCGCCACGCGTACATGAACCGCATCCCCTATGTCCGTCTGCTCGACGCGACCGGTGGCAGCGTCAAGCATTTCGAGCAGCTCGGCCGCACCTATGTCGTCGGGCCGGAGGTGGGCGGGGGTACCGGTGTCGACGATCTGCTCTGGTACATGCCGGTCGTCAACGTCGTGCTCGGCTCGGTCGCCGGCGCGCCGGCGGTGATCGCCGCCGACGGACACTTCAACGTGATGGTCAAGGGCACGAGTCAGCTCTTCGTCGGCGGACCGCCCGTGGTCAAGGCCAGCCGCGGACTGGATATCTCCAAAGAAGAACTCGGCGGCGAGGATGTCCACGTGTACGGCAACGGGGTGGTCCAAAATTTGGCCGAGTCCGAGGCTGAGGCGATGCGGCAGGCGCGCCGATTCCTCAGCTACCTGCCGCAGAACGTCTGGGAGGCGCCGCCGCGGACCAAACCGACCGACGATCCGGAACGGCGCGAGGAAAAGCTGGTCTCAATCATCCCGCGGAATATTCGCCGTATCTACAACGCGCGCCGGATCCTCGACTGGGTGTTGGACAAGGACTCGTTCTTCGAGATCCAGCCGCACTGGGGCAAGTCGCGGATCACCGGACTGGCCCGCGTCGACGGCTATCCGGTTGGCGTGATGATCAACAACCCGCGCGAGAACGGCGGTTCTCCGAACAAGGCAACCTCAGAGAAGATCATGCGCATGATCTCGCTCTGCGACACGTTCCACCTCCCGTTGATCTATTTCTGCGACGAGCCTGGATTCTCGGTCGGACCGGCCGACGAGAAATCCGGAATCATCCGCACCGGCGCTCGACTGATGCTGACCAGCCGACTCTCGCAGATGCCGTACCTGGTCTTCATTACGCGTCAGGCATACGGCGTCGCGGGCGGATTGCAGTATCGGCGAGGCAACGCGCTGTACCGGCGCTATGCCTGGCCGTCTGCCCACTGGGGCTCGATGCACATTGAGGGCGGCGTCACGGCTGCCTACCGCCGCGAAATCCGCGAAGCGGACGACCCGGAGGCGAAGCGTCTGGAAATCGAGGCGCGACTCAATGAGATTCGCTCGCCATTGCGGACGGCCCACGCGTTCGGGATCGAGGACATGATCGACCCCCGCGACACGCGGCCGCTGATGGTGGAATTCGTCCGCGACGCGCAATCCTACATCCAACAGAATCTGGGACCGACGGCCCGGATTCCGTATCTGCCCTGACGAGGTCAGAACGGTGGGGCCCTGTGTGACTCCACCGCCGCGATCGTCGCGTCGTCGTAGCCAAACTCACGCATGATCTCGGCGGTGTGCTCGCCGAGGTCGGAGAACATGTTCTTGGCAGTTCCCGGCGTGCGGCTGAGTCGAGTTGGGATGCCTGCGACTCGGCGCCGGCCGACGTGCGGGATGTCCTTCTCCACGACGTAGCCGTTGACCAGGGCCTGTTCGTCGTCCAGGACTTCTTCATAGCTGAGGACGCGCTGCGCCGTCGCGCCGTCGGGGTGGATGTCGAAGAAGTCCTGCCACTCTTCGCTGGTCCGGGTCTTCATCATCTTCGCGACGAACGGCCGAACTTGCCTGGCCCGAACCATCGCCTCCGGGTCGCGATGCGGATCGCGGCCTTCGGGGTAGTTCCAGCGCGGATCGTCGGCCAACTCGGGATTGCCCCCGAACTGGCAGAACTCTCGCCAGGTCTCGTCGCCGCGAATGCCCATGCAGAAGGCGACGCCGTCGGACGCTTCGTAGATCCCGGTCATGGCCGTGACGATCGGGTGGAATGCACCGTCGCGGGTGGGCAGACTCCCGGTTGCCGAAGTGTGATTGATCTCCCAGGCCTGCATCCAGATCATCGCGCCGTAGGACGAGGTCTGAACCTTCTGGCCCAGACCATCGCGCTGACGCGCAACCAACGCGGTGAGTATGCCCATGGCCAGCGCCATGGCGCCGCCGGTATCGGCGATGATCGCGCCGGGAATCAGCTGTGGATCGTCGGGCGTTCCCGTGACTCCCGAAATGCCGCTGCGGGCCTGGGAAAACTGGTCGCTCATGCGGTTCTCTCGGGCGGGACCGTCGGGTCCGAAGCCGTTCGCCGTCGCGTAGACCAGGCCAGGATTGCGCGCTGAGAGCCGCTCGTAGCCCATGCCGATTCGCTCCAGGGCGGGCTCGCGGTAGTTGCTCAGGAAGACGTCGGCGCTGTCGACCAGCTTGTCGACCAGTTCCAGGCCGACCTCGGTGTGGATGTCGACGCAGACCGAGCGCTTGCCGTGGGAGGCGCCGATGAACTGCGTGCCGATCGCTTCCGCTGGCAGTTCGTTGTGGTTGCCCCGGTACCAACGGTTGGCGTCGCCCATCGGCGGCTCCACCTTGATCACGTCGGCGCCCATATCCGACAGATAGCCGCCGGCAGCCGGTCCCTGGACGGCGATCGATAGCTCAACGACCCGGATTCCTTCGAGCGCTTCCATGGCAATTCCCTTCCAGGACGTGATCCGGGCGATCGCTAGTATGGCGTAGGCCGCGCCCGGTTGTCCGCGGAGCAGGGTCGACGCCGGCGACGGCACCGGGCACAAGCTGGATGCGATCCATGACACTTCCGCTACACGGTGTGTACGTGCTCGATCTCGCCGATCATCGCGCGGCGCTCGGCAGCCGGATGCTGGCTGACCTTGGCGCGGACGTGACGATGGTCGAGCCGCCCGGCGGCAGCAGCATCCGCCATCTGGCGCCGTTCGTCGACGACGAGCCGTCGCCCGATGGCAGCTATCAACATCTGTACTTCAACGTCAACAAGCGCTCAGTCGTCCTGGATTGGCGAAGTGACGACGGCCTGGCGCGACTGCACGAGCTGGCCAGATCGGCCGACATCCTGATCGAGTCGAATCAGCGCGGCGAGTTTCCGATCACCGAAGTTCGCAAGTCGAACCCACACCTGATTGTCGTTTCGGCGACGCCGTACGGACAGCGAGGACTGAGATCAGGCTGGCGCGCCACTGATCTGACCGCGACGGCCGCGGGCGGATTGCTGCAGGTCAGCGGCGAGCGCCAGGACCCTCCGGTTCACGGGGCGGCGTTTCCCGGACACACGATGACCGGCTTAACCATTGCCTCATCGGCGATGACGGCCTTGCACGGACGCGACCGCACTCCTGGTCAACCGGGCTGCCAGATCGATATCTCGATGCAGGAAGCGACCTCTTTCCAGGTGGTGCAGACCTCGAACCCGAACATCTGGCGCTGGCGCGGCGAAGCCCCGTATCGTCCGGCGCTGTCCCAGGTCATCCACTGCGCCGACGATCGCTGGATGGCCTGCAACATCTCGCCGAACCGGCTGCCCGAGTTCATCGCCATGCTGGACGAGGCCGGGGTCGAGCACAATCTCGATCCGGAGAACTGGGAAGTGATCCATCGCGGCGACCGCGCCGCCTGGCAGTACCTCGAGAATCCACTGCAGGACCTGGCCAAGGACTTGGCGGCGGTCTGGCCGCGGCAGAAGTTGCTCGAACGACTCTGGGCCGCCGGGATGCCAGCGATGCCGACGCTGCGCTTCAGCGAGTTCGCGGAATCGGAGCACTACCAGAGTGCGGGGCAGTTCGCGAGCATCGATACGCCGAATGTCGGCAGGGAGTTGAGTTACTCGAGGAGCCCGCTCGATCCGGTGCAGTCGCCGCTGATGATGCGCCCCGCGCCGCGCCTGGGAGATCACGACGCCGAATCCGCTCGGCCGACGCGGAGCTGGTCCGACGCTGCCGTCAGCGACTTCCCGAAGATGCCGCTCGCCGGCATCCGCGTACTCGACCTCACCTGGGTTGCGGCCGGTCCGCTGACGACTCGGCTGATGGCCAATTTCGGCGCTGAGGTCATCAAGGTCGAGTCGAGCGGCGAGCGAATGGATCCGCTGCGGGTCCAGCCGGTCAAGGGCGAGTTCCACTTCGACCTCCCCGACCTGTACAACGAGGCCAACACCGGGAAGAGATCGGTCACCATCGATCTGGCCAGCGAACGAGGCAAGGATCTGCTGCGCGAGCTGGTCGCCCAGTGCGACGTGCTGGTCAACAACTACTCGGCCGGATCGTTGGCTCGCATGGGATTCCCCTGGACGGATCTGAAACGGATCAATCCCGGCCTGATACTGGTTCACTTGCCCGGCGTCGGTGGTGACAGTCCCTGGCGACCGCTGCGGACTCTGGGCAACCTACTCAAGGCGGCCGCGGGGATGAACTTTCAGATGGGCTATCCCGATCAGCCGCCGCGCGGCATGGGCGTCGCCTATCCCGATTTCACTTCTCCCCACGTCGGCGTGACGGCGATTCTCTCGGCGCTGCGCGCCCGCGAGGAGAGCGGCGAAGGGCGCGAGATTGAGTTGAGCCAGCTCAGCGCGACGGTCGCCCTGCTTGGGGCGCAGTGGATGCAGTTCGATCAACTCGGAGAGGACCTACCGAGGATCGGCAATCGCGATCCCAACATGTGCCCGCACGGCGTCTTTCCGGCGGAGGGCGACGACCAGTGGGTCGCCATTGCCCTGGAGTGGGACGACCAGTGGTCGGCATTGGCGCGGGCGATTGGTCGCGGCGACTGGTCGGAAAGAGCCGAGTTGCAGACCCTGGTGGGCCGCAAAGCATGCGAGGATGAGATTGAGGAGGCGATTGCTGAGTGGACCAGCGGACTGAGCAAGTGGGAGGCCGCCGAGCGGATGCAGTCCGTCGGCGTTGCTGCCAGTGCCGTCGAAGATCTGCGCGACATGATGGACGTCGACGAGCACTTCCGCGATCACTACCAGCGCGTGGAGCAGCCGTCGCACCCGGGATTCGGCATCTGGATTGACGCCCCGCCGTGGGAGTTCGCGCACCTGGAACGACGCGTGCTCGAACGTTCCCCAATGCTCGGTGAGCACAACGAAGAGGTCCTTAGCGGGCTGCTCGGCAAGAGCCAGGAAGAGATTGCCGAGTTGATTGCGGCCGGCGTGGTCGGCTGAGCACGTTCAAGCAGGGATGAGGAGCTGAGATGCCGAAGTACGTGATGCTGCCCCCGATCGATGACGACATCCGCGAATGGGCGCAGCAGATGCGTGAGGCGATTCCGGGTCTTGAGGTGGTGATCGTTGAGGACGAGGCGGACGCTCCGGAGGCGCTGGCCGACGCGGACGGCGCGTACGGCTGGGTGCCGCCCGAGGTGCTGCCGAATGTCGAGCGGCTGCGGCTGCTGCAGAATCCATTCGCCGGACCGCCGGTCGGCTGGTACTACCCGGAACTGGCCGAGCACTCGGTCGTGGTCAGTAATCCGCGCGGGATCTACTCCGATCACATCGCGCATCACATCATGATGTACATGCTGGCGCTGTCGCGCGGGCTGCCGTACTACGCGGCTGCTCAGGCAGGGGGCCGCTGGGACCCTCGCGCTCGACAGCGCGGCTACGTCAACCTGACCGAGTCGACGGTCCTGATCAACGGCGTCGGGGGGATTGGCGCCGAAGCAGCGCGTCTCTGCGCGGCGTTTGGCTGCCGTGTGATCGGGGTCGATCCTCGGCCAGCGTATGAGATCGAGGGCGAGATCATCGCCCCGTCCGATCTCGATGCGCGCCTGCCTGAGGCCGACTTCGTTGTCACCACGGTTCCACACACGCCTGAGACCGAGTTCATGTGGCATGCCGATCGCTTCGCGGCGATGAGGAACTCGGCTTACTTCATCAACATCGGCCGCGGCATGACCTGCAAGCTGGACGATCTGGTCGCGGCGCTGGACGGCGGCGAAATTGCCGGCGCGGGACTGGACGTGTACGAGATCGAACCGTTGCCGGAAGGTCACCCGCTCTGGCGGATGGAGAACGTGATCCTCACTCCGCACATTGCCGTGGCCGATGCCGAGAACATTCCCGCGCGACGCTTTGAACTGGTCCTCGAGAACGCGCGGCGTCTGGTCGAGGGGCGTGAATTTGTCAACGTCGTCGACAAGGAGAAGTGGTACTGACGCGGCGGCCCGGAAGTTCGCCCGTCTGGGTTGAGCGCTAGCGGATCACCTCCTCGACCAGGAGCTGGGTGAACTCTTCCTCGCTCAGCCCCATTTCGTTGCGGTAGACCTGTTCGTTGTGTTCGCCGAAGAAGGGGGCTCGGCGGATCGGCAGGCGCTGGCCGTTCCAGAGGAAGGGCTGGTTCTGGGCCATGAACCTGATTCCGACCGGGTGATCGAACTCGTGGAAGAAGCCCTGCATTGAGGGATCGGTCTCGACCAAGTCCTCGATGTCCTCGTTGGGACCGGCGGGCACTCCGACTGCTTCGAAGGCGGCTGTCGCCTGCCAGACGTCCTGAGCGCCGGTCCATTCGCTGACGGCCGCTTCGATTTCGTCTTCCGCGGCCCTGCGTCCCGCCAGGGTTCGCAGATCGTCCCGGTTGGCCAGATCGTCCCGGCCGATGACGGTGCAGATCTTGATCCAGTCGACGGTGTCGCGCGCGCTGAGCGCCAGCCAGCGATCGTCGCCGGCGCAGCGGAAGAGTCCGTGCGGGGACATTTCGGGGGAGCGATTACCTCGTCGCTCAGCCGTGACACCGTTGGCCAGTTGTTCGATCAGTTCGGTGTCGAGCAGGTGGATGCCGGCCTCGTACTGGGGAATCTCGATCTCCTGGCCGACGCCGGTGCGATCGCGCTGGATTAAGGCGGAGATGATGGCCGTTGCGGCCAGCGGCCCCAGGGTGAAGTCGGTGTGGAGCAGGACGCCGGTCGGCTTGCGGTCGGAGGCGCCGGTGTGCGCGGCCAATCCGCAGAGCGCGACGACGCTGTTGCCGATGCCCTTCCACGAAGCCTTCGGTCCCCAGGTGCCCATGACAGGCAGGCTGCAGACGACGATGCGCGGATTGATCTTCTTAAGGTCGTCGAATCCGAGACCGAGCCGCTTCATCACGCCGCCGGTGAAGTTGTCGGTGACGACATCGGCTTCGCGGATCAGGTCGTAGGCGACGCGCAGGCCGTCAGGCGCGTTGAGGTTGAGGTTGATGCTGCGCTTGTCGGTGTTGCAGTCCTGGAAGAAGGCTCCGGTTTCAATCGTGGGCGGGTCGTGGGCGGGCAGGGCGACGCGGAGTGTGTCGATTCGCGCGTCGGACTCGATCTTGATCACGTCGGCGCCCAGATTGGCCATCAGCTCGGTCGTCAACGGTCCGGCCGCCTGCCAGCAGAAGTCGATGACCCGGATTCCCTTGAGCGGCAGATTTCCTCGGTCGGCTGTGTGCGCAGGTCGCGCACCGTCCGCTTCCCTGGGAAGGGAGCGCGGTCGCGAGGCGACTGAGCTGCGGCTGGGGCCGGTAACCAGTCCAGTGCTGACCATTCTCTGGTACTTCGCCGCGTCCACGCCGAGCAACTCGGCAAGCACATCGGCCGAATCCGCGCCCAATGTCGGGGCCGGCCCGCCTACCGGTTCGTATCCGGTCGAGTGGATTGGCAATCGCGGCAAGTCGATTTCGCGGTCGAGTTGTGGATGTTCGACCGCGAGGAACGCGCCGCGTTCGTGCAGGTGCGGGTCCTCGACGATGTCACGGGCGGAGTTGACGGGGACGGCGAGGAATCCTCGCGACTGGCCTTCGTAGCAGAGTTCTTCGCGGTCCAGCGAGGCGCAGGCGCGGACGAAGGCCTGGTAGGTTTTGCCGCCCCACTCAGGGATGTAGATGTCGCCGGGGTACTCCACGCCGATCAGGCCGTCGTAGCCGGAGCGCTCGTAGAGCCACTGGCCGAACGCGGCCCAGCGCTCGTGAGTGTTGGGTGTGATCCCGAAGGTCAGCCACTTGCCGTCCTTCGACTGCACGAGGGAGGCGATATCGCCGCCGGGACGGAACGCCTTCTCGCCCATCTGCCGCCAGATGTTTTCGTTGGCGAAGTGGATGGTGGTGGAGAGGATCGCTTCCTGCAGCGAGATGTAGGCGTGACTCGGGCGGTTAGCAGTGCGGCGGTCGTAGAGCATCGCGGCGCCGGTCGCCGCCGCGACCTGGCTGGCCTGCTTGTAGGCCAGCTTGCCAGCCGGATAGTCGGGGGCGACATCGGGGAATCCGAGGCCCTGCATCAGTCCGCCAGCGGCGACGCCGACGATGTCGGAGGCGGGCAGGCCCTCGCCGCCGCGTCGGGTGACGACGTCGATCACGCCCAGGTGGGGATGGACTCGCTGGAGCCGCTCGCGGTCGAAGAAGCGTTGCTCAACCGCCGATTTGTCGAGCGGCGCGAGCAGCAGATCGGCGCTAGCGAGCAGCCGGTCGATGAGGTCCCAGGCGCCGGGGGCGTCGAAGTTGAGCGCCAGGCTGCGCTTGCCGGCGTTGTAGAGCAGGTGCCGCAGGCCGCTTTCGACGTCCTCGCGGCCGTGCAGATGGGGTCCGTTGATGCGCAGCGCGTCGCCGGAGGCCGACTCGACCCGAACCACGTCCGCACCGAAGTCGGAGAGCCAGCGCGCGCCGAGGGCGAGGCACTCGTCGCTCAGGTCGATGACGACCGAGCCGGCGAGCGGGAGGTCGGAGAGCGCCATCAGTCCAGACCGGCCTCGTACGGGTGTTGTCGGTAGAGGTCACTCATGCGGTGGGTGATGAGCTGCATGCGCAGGTCGTCGTCGAGGTGCGGCCAGAGCGAGCGGTTCATCGCTTCCTTCATCGCGCCGAGGTAGCCGTGCCGCTCGCGGCCCATTGCGGCGAGACGATTGGCCAGCTCGTCGACTTCCTCGCGCAGCTCGCCCGGCTCGGCGACGCTGGTGACCAGACCCAGCTCGGCGGCTTCGGTTGCGGAGATGAACTGATCGTCGAGGATCAGCCGGGTCGCCTGTTTCAGGCCGAGGTACTTGGGCAGGAAGGCGGTGGCCGGGATGATCATGCGCAGTCTGGCGTCGGGATCGGCGATGGCGTAGTCGGAGGCGAGCAAGAGGTCGAAGCCGGAGCCCATGCAGTAGCCCTGGACCTGGGCGATGACCATCTGCGGGATTCGGCGCAGGAGCGACTGCATGCGGAAGTAGGGGTGCCGCTCGAGATTGAAGGCGGCGATGTGCGGGGCGTGATAGGGGTTCTTCCACGGGTAGTCGGGAATCGTGGCGTCGCCGCCTTCGGAGACGTCGTCGCCGGAGCAGAAGGAGCGTCCCTCGCCGGCGAGGACGAGGACGTGGACCGAGGGGTCCCGGCCGACGCGGGTGATGACGTCGACCATCGCGTCGCCGACTTCGGTGTTGATCGCGTTGTGCCGCTCGGGACGGTTGATCGTGAGCCGCGTGACCGGTCCGTCCTCGACGATGAGTTCGCTGTGTGTTCTGGGTGTTCCGGGTGTGCTGGGCATTGGTCCGTCTCCGCTGTCTGGGGCGAAGACTAGAACATGGCGGGCACGGTTGGGCCGGGGGCGGGTGATCCGCTGAAAGAAAAAAAACGGGCGGGAACGAGAGATGAGGACGGGGATTACAGGGGGTCGTCGTCTTCCTCGGGTTGCTCCTCGCTCAGGGGAGCGGGTCCCCGCTCGGGGGCGGGGACGGGGGAATCTTCACGGTCGTAGAGATCGCGGAGCTTGTGGCGGGCGACATCGAAGGGGTCAGTGGCGAGCAGCATCGCGTAGTTGCGCCGGGCTCGGTCGTTGGGCGCGAAGAGTTCGTGGACCATGGCGTTGAGTGCGTTGAGCTGCTTGTAGGCCGGGCCGGGTTGGTTGGCGCGCCGCCAGAGGTTGTCCATGCGGGCTCGGAAGTGGAATGGGTTTTGCATTGGGAACGCTCCTGGTTCACTGAGATGTACGTATGTTCTTATTCTAGCGGGTTTCAGCGATTCCGGGGGCTCATGTGTTCTGTGGCTGTCGGAGAGCGGCAGCTTCCCGTTGCCAAGCGAACCGTGTTGCAAATTGTGTAGCTTGTGATACGGAGCGCCACGCGACGAGTGGCGCGCCGTTCTGGTACGGAATCCGAGGACTGACATGGCGGGAACGCAAGAGATTGCCCAGATGGCGCACCTGATGCGCCGGGCAGGGTTTGGCGCGTCGCGCGACGAGTTGGAACGACTCGTCGCGCAGGGCTACGAGGAGACGGTTGAGCAGCTGATTGATCCGCCCGCGCAGATTCCGCGCGCCGATCTGCACCAACTCTTCCGCTACATGCCGTCGCTGGAGACCGGCGGTCCGGTGACGGTTCCCGGCGCAGCCAACTGGCTGTACCACCTGGTCAACACGCAGCGGCCGCTGGAAGAGAAGATGGCGCTGTTCTGGCACGGCATCTTTGCGGTGGGCAATTCCAAGGTCGACAACGACAACCATCTGATCGCGATGGTCGACATGTTCCGCGATCACGGCACAGGTAACTATCGCGACCTGCTGATCATGCTGGCTCAGAGCCCAGCCATGATTTACTGGCTGGACAACCACGAGAACCACAAACGCTCGCCCAATGAGAACTGGGGCCGCGAGCTGCTGGAGCTGTTCTCGATGGGCGTCGGCAACTACACCGAGAAGGACGTCTTCGAGTGCGCCCGCGCCTTCACCGGCTGGACGCTGGGCCCGAAGATCCCGCGCGTGCCCAATCACCGCTTCTTCTTCCAGTTTGAGTACCGTCCCGAGGAGCACGACTTCGGCGAGAAGGAGTTCCTCGGCCGGACCGGCAACTTCGACGGCCTCGACATCATCGACATCATCCTTGAGGAAGACGCCTGCCCGCGATTCATCGCCCGCCACCTGTACACCTTCTTCGTCGCCGACGAACCGCAGGTGCCGGCATGGGACATCGAGCCGCCGAGGGATCCGAAGGCGATTGACTTCCTCGCCGGCGTGTTCAAGGACTCGAACTACGAAATCAAGCCGGTCCTGCGCGCGCTGTTCAACTCGGACTTCTTCAAGGAGTCGGCGTTCCAGAAGGTCAAGAGTCCGGTCGAGACCGTTGTCTCGACATTGCGGCTGACCGAGGACATGTTTGGTCCGCAGCCCGCGCTGATCGAGCTCGGGCAGGAATCGGCGCACATGGGTCAGAGCCTGCACAACCCGCCGTCGGTTGAGGGCTGGTCGACGGGTCCCAACTGGATCAACTCCGGCGCCGTCGTTGGACGGATCAACTTCGTCGCCGATCGGGTCAGCAACACAGAGTTGCCCGGCGTGCAAAAGATCTGCCAGCGCGTCGCCGCGGCCAACGGGACCAGCATGACTCCGGACGAGATGGTCGATCACTGCCTCGACCAATTCGGACCGCTTGATGTGTCGGAGGCCACCAGAATGGAACTGATCGAGCACGCGTCAGAGGATGGCGACATCTCCTGGAGCGAGGACTACGACGGCTCATCCGAGCGCGTCGGCGAGATGCTCGCCCTGATCGCCGCGACGACGGAGTACCAATTCGGATAAGCAGCAACTCACCACTACACGGGAGCAACACAGAGAGACCCCAGCCATGACCACCGCGACCAGAAGCACAGACCCGGTTGTCGTCATCATCCAGTTGACCGGCGGCAACGACTACATGAACAGCGTGGTGCCCTACGCCGACGGGTACTACAACGACGCCCGCAACGGCGATCTCTGCATCGGCGAGGACGAGGTCCTCAAGATCGACGACCATTTCGGCCTGCATCCGACGATGGCGCCGCTCAAGGAGCTCTACGACCAGAACGAGATGGCCCTCATCCACGGCGTCGGCTATCCCAACTCGCCGCGCTCGCACTTCCGCTCGATGGACATCTGGCACACCTGTGAGCCCAACAAGGTCGGCACCGAGGGTTGGGTTGGTCGCGCGATCCGCGACCTCGACCCGACCGGTGAGAATCCGGTCACGGGCGTCCACATCGGACAGGGCCTGCCCCGCGCGCTGGTCGTGCCGGGCGTGACGGTCGCCTCCGTCGCCGACCTCTCGACCTACGGTCTGCTGACCGGGATCGAGCAGCAGCGGCAGCGCGAGAAGATGCTCGAGCGCTTCGTCAACATGTACGGCCGCGCGATCGGCACCGGCTACGTGCAGGAGTACTTGGGCCGCACCGGGCTCGATGCGCTCAAGGGCGCCGACATCCTCAAGGAGGGCCTGGGCCGCTACGAGACAGCGGTCGAGTGGGGTCCCGAGCAAATCTCGCGCAGCCTCAAGGACATGGCAACGATCCACTGTGCCGACCTCGGCACGCGCGTCTTCTACACCCAGCTGATCGGCTTCGACACCCACGCCAACCAGAAGCCGGTCTTCGAGAAGCTCTGGACCGACCTCTCACGGGCGATCGCCGACTTCTGGGACGACGTCAAGGCCCACGACCGCGCCGACAACGTGATCATGTTCCTGTTCACCGAGTTCGGCCGCCGGGTGCGCGACAACGGCTCCGGCTCCGACCACGGCGCCGGCGGCGGTTGCTTCGTGATCGGCCCGCATGCCGTGAGCGGCATGCACGGCGAGTTCCCGAGCATCAAGCCCAGCGACCTCGAACAGGGCGACCTCGTCCCCAACCACGACTTCCGCGGGGTCTACTCGACCCTGCTCGAAGACTGGATGGGCCTGGACGCCAAGCCGATCGTTGACGGCGAGTTCGAGAAGCTCCGCTTCGTCGAGCCGCTGCCCGCGACGGCGTAGGCGCCGGGGGCCGGCCCTGAGCACAGCTAAGAGGAACCGTCATGCTGACCACCACCGTCGCCGGGCGCACCTGGCACTTCGACCACTCGATTGGGCACTTCGTCGGCCCGCAGGGGTATACCTACCCGACGCCGATTGCGATGACCGCCGGCGGCACGATGTATGTCGCCGACATCGGCCTGGCCGAGTATTCGGGCGCGGGCGGCCTGGGCTCGAAGATCTACAAGCACCGCATCGAGGACGAGTTCCTCGGCGAGATGGGCGTCGGCGACCTCAAGTGGCCTGAGGGCCTGGCGCTGGCGCGGGACGGATCCGTCTGGTGCGCCGACGCGTTCCACCACCGGATCTTCGGCTACGACGCCGAAGGCTCGCCGATCGGCGACTGGGGTGAGTTCGGCGACGGCAACGGACAGTTCAACCGACCGTCCGGGATCGTGTTCGACGCCGACGACAACCTGCATGTCGTCGACAGCCTCAACCACCGCGTCCAGCAGTTCACCAGGGACGGCGAGTTCCTGGGCTCGTGGGGCGCGCAGGGCTCCGACGAGGGCCAGCTCAACCATCCCTGGGGCATTTCCATCGACCACGAGGGCGCGCTCTACCTCGCCGACTGGGGCAACGATCGGGTGCAGAAGTTCGCGCCCGACGGGGAGTTCCTGGTGCGCTTCGGGTCGCGCTACGAGGACTTCGACGACGGCGGCAGCCTCAAGCGTCCCGCCGACGTCGCGGTCGACAGCGTGGGCGACGTCTACGTCTGCGACTGGGGCAATCGGCGGGTCCAGATCTACTACCCGGACGGCGACATCATCTGCAGCTTGCAGGGCGACGCGCACGAGTTCTCGAAGGCGGCGCAGCAGGTGATGGAAGTCAACATGGAGTACGCGCAGGCCTTCCGCCGCGTCAATCCGGTCGAGCTGATCAAGTTCGGGATCTTCGACCGTCCGCGAGGGATCGCGATCGACGGCCAGGACCGGATCGCCATCAGCGACGGCGGCCGCGGTCGGGTGCAGGTGTACCACAAGGATCACGACTACCTGGTCCCGCAGTTCAACGCGTAGTTGTTGATCCGGTGACGCTGCGCCTCGGCCTGCTCGGCGCCGCCGCCATCGCGCCGCGCGCGATCGTCAAGCCCGTCCAGGTCTTCGACGACGTCGAAATCGTCTGCATGGCCGCGCGCGATCGTGAGCGCGCCCAGGTCTTTGCCTCCCGAGCCGGCATCGCCGCCGTCCACGACACCTACGACCAGGTCGTCACCGACCCCAAGATCGACGCCGTGTACAACCCGCTCGCGATCAGCGGACACCACGAGTGGACGATCAAGGCCCTGAACGCGGGTAAGCACGTGCTGTGCGAGAAGCCGTTCGCGATGAACGAGGCCGAGGCCCGGGACATGGCCGACTGCGCTCGTGAGAACGGACTCGTCTGCGCCGAAGCGTTCCATTACTACTACCACCCGGTCTCCCGCCGGATGCGCCAGATCGTCCAGAGCGGCGTCCTCGGCAGTATCCGTTTCGCAGACGCCCATTTCCAGAACTGGGTCGAGGAGACGCCGGAGCAGATTCGCTACCGGATCGAGCTGGGCGGCGGTTCGACGATGGATCTTGGTTGCTATCCGCTGCACTACCTGCGCCACTGCTTTGGCGCGGAGCCCGAGGTCGTCTCGGCCCGGGCCGCCACCGTTCACGAGCACATCGATATCGAAATGGAAGCCGAGCTGCTGTTCCCCGGCGGCGTGCCCGCCCGTGTCTGGTCGCGGATGAACGCCGCCGCCGGCTGGTCGTCGGTGGTCAACGTGTTCGGCGACCGGGGGCGCTTGAAGGTGGTCAACCCACTCGTCCCTCACCGGGAGCCTCATTTGATCGAACTCGTCACCTCGTGGGGCACCCGCCGCGAAACGCTGACCAAACACCCGACATTCGACTATCAGCTCCAGGCGTTCATCGACGCCATTGACGGGGTCAGGCCAATGCCCACCGACGCCGAGGACGGCGTCGTCAGCATGCGCGTGATCGATAACGTCTACCGAGCCGCCGGAATGAGGCCGCGCGGCCAGATTTAGACTCCACTCACCATGGGCGACCGCATCCGGGCCATCGACTCGTTGATCAACTCAGCCTTCCTCGATCCCTCCGGCGACAGCGCCCTGAGCTACCTGTTCAAAGGCATCGAGGGTCGAGGCGCAATCGAACCTACTCCGGCCAATGAGCGTTCATCACCTGGACCCACGTATGCCGAGTCAGCGCATGCCGCTCGCGAACACTTTCCTGGAACAGCTTGAGGAGCTCCGGCGAGACGCCCGACCCGGGATCCTGCGGCGTTCGAGTTGCGTGCCAGTTTCCAACGCTGTGGTAACCGGCCAGGTTCGTCACTTCCATGTCGTCGCTCAGCACAGCGTCGGTGAAGTTGCCCAGCACGCGGTGGCCCATGGCGTCCATCGCGGGCCAGACGCCGAACTCGGTCAGTTCTGAGAACCGTTCCCAGGTGTCCGGATCAATGGTCCACCGGCGCAACCCGTAGACCGCGCGCCGATCGGAGTCGGGCGTTACGGCCAGCGGCCTGCCCGAGTAGGGATCTTCGGTCGCGCCGTCTCATTGACGATCATGTCCCGGCGGACCCTACGGTAGGCATCGTCGCCGAGGCCGACGAGGATCTCCTGGCCCCCGCGCCATTCATCCCAGGAGGGGACGCCGATGAAGCTGTGCACTTCCTCGGGCGTGCCGCCGATCGCCGGGTTGAGCAGGCAGAGCGGCCGGAAGCCGGCCTCCGTCAATCGCGGCCACGCCTCCTGCAGGAAGAGGTCGCGGTACTCGGGAAACCTTTTGGGCTCGACCATCGTTACGCGGTGTTCGTAGAAATTCATCTGAATGATCCGTTCAGCGCACCTCTGCTTGCGCAGGCTAGGTCCTGCGCTCAACGATCAGGTCCTACCCTGTCGGCGAACCGCATTCTGATCTCAACCAGGGAGTCCCACCTATGGCTGTGCTTGCCAACACCTTTCGCGAGAAGCTCGATGCCGGCGAACCGACGATCGGTACGCATTTCCTCTTCAATGACCCGGACATCGCCGAGTTAATTGGCGACACCGGGCAGTTCGATTACGGCGAGTATGTGGCCGAATACTCGACCTTCGACATGAAGCAGCTCTACCACCTCGCCCGAGCCGGTCAGTGCGGCAATCTGCCCTTGATGATCAAGCTCGACCAGGCCAATCAGACGTTCTGGGCGCAGGCCGCGCTGGGCGCCGGCTTCAAGGCGATGCTCTACACCGACATCCGCACGCCCGACGATGTCGACCTCGCCCTCCAAGCCATCCGCCCGGACAAGCCGGGCACGCTGGGTGAACTGGGCGGACACATGGGCGTCAAGACGCGGCGGCCGGCGCTGGCTGGCTACGCCGCCGACGACTACGGCGCCGACCTCGACGGCATCGTCACGGTGATCATGATCGAGAAGCGCGTCGCCCTGGATGACATCGACGCGATCCTCGAACGCGCCGCTGAACTCGGCGTCGACATGACCCAGTGGGGCCCGGCCGACTACGGCTTCTCGTTCGACCAGCGGCCCAATCCGGAAGAGATCCGCGAGGCCGAGGAACGGGTGATCGCCAAGTCGCTTGAATACAACGTCGCTCCGCGGATCGAGATCGGCGCGGTCGAGCAGGCCCAGCGCTACCTTGACCTCGGCGTGCGGCATTTCTGCATCGGCTGGGACCGCTTCCTGCTCAACCAGGGCTACACCGAGCTCGGCCGCGGCCTGCGCGAGCTGATGGACGGCGTCTAGGAGTTCAACGATGGTGACCGACAACTTCGACTGGCTCGCGACCAACCAGGAGCCGGCCTTCGACCCCGATCAGAAGATCATCGACCCTCACCACCACCTCTGGGACGGCCGCACCGACCGCCCAATGCTGCGCTACTTCCTCGACGAACTGCTCGAGGATACGGCCGACCTCAACGTCCGCCAGACCGTGTTCATCGAGTGCGGCGCGATGTACAACTCCGACGCCCCGACCGCGATGGCGCCGGTCGGCGAGACCGAGTTTGTCGCCGGCGTCTCGGCCCAGAGCGCCAGCGGACTCTACGGCGAGCTGCGCGCCTGCACCGGGATCGTCTCGCACGCCGATCTGCTGCTCGGCGCGGCCGTCGGCGAGGTGCTCGACGCGCATATGGAGATGAGCACCCGCTTCCGCGGCATTCGCCATCACGCGAGCTGGGATCCGTCGCCCGATGTGCCCAACTCGCGGATTGTCGATCAGCCGCATCTCTACTTGAACGAGACCTACCGCGCCGGCTTCGCCGAGCTGGGCAAGCGCGGTCTCAGCTTCGAGGGCTGGCTCTACCACCCACAGATCCCCGAGCTGACCGACCTGGCCCGCGCCTTCCCTGAGACCACGATCGTCCTTAACCACCTCGGCGGACCGCTCGGTGTTGGTCCGTACGCGGGACGACACGACGAGATCTTCCCCGGCTGGCGAGACTCGATCACCGAGCTCGCCACCTGCGAGAACGTCGTGGCCAAGGTCGGCGGCATCCAGATGATCATCAATGGCTTCGGCTGGCACGAGCAGGAGCGTGCGCCGTCTTCGGACGAGATGCTCGAGGTCAACCGCCCCTGGTACGAGCACACGATCCAGTCCTTCGGCCCCGAGCGCTGCATGTTCGAGAGCAATTTCCCGGTCGACAAGGCCTCCTGTAGCTACACGAACATGTATAACCAGTTCTTCAAGCTCGTCGCCGACTACCCCCAGGACGAGAAGGATCAGATGTTCCACGACACGGCGCTGCGGGTCTACCGATTGGACCCGCACTAGCCCAGGCCGCGTCATACCATTCAGCGAGCATTCTGCAACCGAAAGAACCGACCATGCCCACCATCGTCCAGGCCGTGCCGATTGAAGATGAACTCCACGACATGCTCGCCGCGGCCGGCGATGTCCGCGTCGTCGACGGCCGCGATCGCGGCGCGTTTCTCGAAGCGGTCAAGGACGCCGACGGCGTGCTGCTCTCACCGCTGGTCAAGATCGACCAGCAGGTTGTCGATCTCGCGCCCAACCTCAAGGTCGTCGCCACGACCTCGGTCGGCTTCGACGCCTTCGACGTGCCCTTCCTGACCGGCAACGGGATCGCGCTGTGCAACACGCCGGGCGTGCTCAGCGCCGCCGTCGCCGACCTGACCATGGCCTTCCTGCTGATGCTCTCGCGCCACCTGATGGAGTTCGAGGCCTACAACCGCTCCGGCGGCTGGGGCCGCCGCGAACCCTATCCGGCGCTAGCCAACGACCCGCTGGGCAAGACGATCGGCATCGTCGGCTTCGGACGGATCGGCCAGGAAGTCGCCCGCCGAGCCAACTTCGCCGGGATGAAGGTGCTCTGGTACGACATCTACGACAATCCGCCGGCCGACGCCCCGCCGGCCGAGAAGCGCACCCTCGACGAGCTGCTGGCCGAGTCCGACTTCGTCAGCGTCCACACCGACCTCAACCAGTCGTCGCGCCACATGATCGGCGCGCGCGAGATCGCGCTGATGAAGCCGACCGCCTACCTGATCAACACCTCGCGCGGCCCGGCCGTCGACCAGAGGGCGCTGCACGACGCGCTGGTCGCCAACCAGATCGCGGGCGCCGGACTCGACGTGCTCGAAGACGAGCCGCCCGACCCGGACGAGCCGATCGTCAAGCTGCCCAACGTGATCAGCTTCCCGCACATCGGCACGGCGACCGAGGAGACCCGCTACGCCATGCGGGCCCTCGCGACCCGAAACGTCGTCAACGTGATCAACGGCAACCGACCCGAGGCGATCGTCAATCCCGAGGTGCTCGGCTAGCCGGGTCAGCGGATCGCGCGGATTGTGCGACGCTATCCTCGACGCTGTAAGACCCCACCACCGACAGATCGGACCTCACCATGTCCTGGCGACCCAAGCGGATGAAATTCGGCCTCTTCCTCGCGCCCTTCCACAGCGTTGGCGAGCATCCAACCCTTGCGCTTCAGCGCGATGTCGAGCTGATCGAGCACCTCGACGGCCTCGGCTACGACGAAGCCTGGATCGGCGAGCACCACTCGTTCGCCCGCGAGATCATCTCCAACCCGATGATCTTCATCGCCGCCCTGGCCGAGCGGACCAAGCACATCAAGCTCGGCACCGGGGTCGTCTCGCTGCCCTATCACAACCCGCTGATGATCGCCGACGACCTGCTCCAGCTCGACCACATGACGCGGGGCCGAGTGATGCTCGGCGTCGGGCCGGGCGCGCTGACCTCCGACGCGGTGCAGATGGGCATCGAGCCGACCACCCAGCGCCAGCGCATGGCCGAGGCGTTTGACGCCATCGTCCAGCTCGCCCGCGACGAAGAGCCCGTCTCGATGGAGACCGACTGGTTCTCGCTGACCGAGGCGCGCCTGCAGATGGCCTGGTACTCGGACCCGCATCCTGAGCTCGCCGTCGCCGTGATCCTCACGCCGTCCGGGCCCCAGTTGGCCGGCAAGCACGGCGCCAGCCTGCTCTCGGTCGCCGGCGCCGACTCCGAGGGTATGAAGAACGTCTGGGACTGGTACGAGGAAGCGGCCGCTGAGAACGGCCACGAGGTCTCGCGCAAGAACTGGCGCGTCGTCACCGCGATCCACATCGCCGAGACCCGCGCCCAGGCGATCGAAGACGTGCGCGCCGGATTCCTCAAGCGCGCCTACGTCGGTGACGTCCGCGACCCGGGCCGGCGCGGCGGCATCGCGCTGCAGATGGCCGACACGATCGAGGAAGCGATCGACAAGAACATGGTGATCGTTGGCTCGCCCGACGACGCCGTCGATCAGATCGAGGCGATGCACGAACGCTCCGGTGGCATCGGCGGATTGCTCGGCATGCACCACGAGTGGGCCTCGACGGACGCGACCAAGCGCAGCTACGAGTTGCTCATGCGCTACGTCGCGCCGAGCTACCAGGGCCAGCTCGACCGTCTCGTCGCCTCGCGCGACTTTGTCGAGGACCGTCAGCTCGACATCTTCGGCGCCGGCCAGAAGGCGATGGCCAAGGCATTCGCCGACGCCGGCAAGGAACTGCCCGAGGCGTTTCAGCAGGCAGTCGCAGCCCGCGCCGCGGAAAGCAACGGCGCCGCTCCCGCAGAGGCCGAGGCTGAGGCCGAACCGGTCGCCGACTGACCCTGCACCCCTCTCTCCATCAGGGAGGGGACTAGGGTGAGGCTATGCAAGCCGTTGTCGCCCTTGCGGGCGAGATCCACGACTCTGCCCTCGTGCGCAACGCGCTTAACGGCGCCGGACTGATCGTCGCCGCCGACAGCGGGGCCAACCGGCTGCGCTCGCTCGGCATCCTGCCCCACGTCGTGATTGGCGACCTCGACTCGCTCCAGGGCGACGATCTCTTCAACCTCAAGGCCGTCGGCGTCGAGTTCGAGCCGCATCCCGATCCCGAGCAGCGCACCGACGGCGACGTCGCGATCGAGTATGTGCTCAAGCGCGGCGCGACCAGCATCATCGTGGTCGGACTATTCGGCGGGCCCCGCTACGACCACGCCGTCGCCAACCTCTACCTGCTCACCCATCCCGGCCTGCGCCAGGTTCCCACCTGGACTGTCGACGGCTGGACCGCCCTCACCGTCCTCAACGGCGATGGAGTCAGGCAGACCCACTTCCATGGCCAGGTCGGCGACTACGTCACGATCACGGCCGTCAGCGACACCGTCGAGGGCATTACCACCGTCGGCCTCAAGTGGCCGCTCGCCAACGCCAGCTTCACCCGAGGTCTGAACGAAGGAACCTCAAACGAACTGATCAACGACCGCGCGATGATTCAGATCGCCAGCGGCACTGCCTTCGCCGCTCATCATTTCCGCTCCGAGCAACTCCCCTCCTAATCGTCATACCCGCGCTTGCCGCGGGTATCTCGCAGCAGTCCGCACGCCCTGGCTCCGGCCACTACGGATTGAACACATCCCGTTTGCCGTGCCGGCTCGACGATGCCGCAAACGTGAACACGCCCCGCGCCATCGACGACTCCTGCTCCGCCGCCCGCGCCTCATAGATCTCCGTGCGCAGCGCGTGAACGTCGGGACTGTTCGGCGCCGCCAGCGCCGCCCCCTCGATCAGATGACAGGCCAGTTGCAGATTCCCGTTCTGCATCTGCGCCCGCGCCCGATCGAGGACCGGTTGGACTCCTCCCGCCAGCGTGACCCACTCCGCCGCCTCGGCCGACCTCGGCGCTGGCAACAGCCGATCCGGCTCGCCCTCGTACCAGCCGCCGAAGTAGCGCCAGACGCTATGGACGATGAACTCCGGATGGTCATACGCCGACCGCAGCCAGGGCTTGTCCAGTAGATGCTGCGGCATCTCGATCGAGTGCAGCACGTTGTCCAGCGTGTATCCCAGATTCATCAGCGCCAGCGTCTGCCCCTCGATCTCGTCGAGCAGATCAGCCGTATCGTTGAGCGCCTCAGCCACGCGATCCGCCCCGAAAATCGGGAAGCCGTGACCCGGACTCATCAGCTCGGCGCCCTTGCCCGCCATCTGACGCAGACCCGCCGCCCATTCACCCGCCCAGCGTTGCGTCTTCTGCGGATTGCCGGCGTTCGGCACCGCCCAGATGAACAGATCCCCCGGGAACAGCCACTTCTTCTCCGGCACCCAGGTCCAGGCTGCGTCCTCGGTCTCTCCCCGCGTATGCGTGACCTCGAACGTCAGCGCCCCAACCGAAAACCTGATCGCGTTGTCGAACGTCACGTCCGGATAGCGGAATTCATCCGGCCACGGCAACCGCACGTGTTCCGCATCCATCCCCGGACGAATGAACTGCCGCGAGTTGATCGCCGTGTTGTACCCGACCGTCCGCTTGTAGCGGTCAAAGTGAGCCGGAATATGCCGCTGCCCGTACACCACCGGACGAGCCTGCCCCTGCGCCGCCGCCTCGTCGTCGAACCGGTTCACGCCAAAGATGTGATCGACATGGTGATGCGAGAACACCGCCGCTCGCAGCGGCGTCTCCGGACGCCACGCCCGAACGCCGTTGAACAGACCCTCCGCGTCGCGCGCCGTACCCGTATCCAGCATCACCAGACCGTCGCCGGTGTCGATCGTGTTCATCGACGCCGCCGACTTGATGTACAGGAACCCGTCCTCGATCTCCTCAGGCTCGCGGTTGTTCCAGGTCGATGTCACCGGATGCGCCTCATGGATCGTGTCGATCTCGCCGCGCCACAGACGGTCACAGAAATCTCGGATATCGGGCATCGAACTGCTCCTCTGATTCTTGCTCCGCACTAGGTCGCGTGAGCGGCTGTTGCGTGCCGGTCTCAGTCGTAAGATATGACTCAACAGCCCCGACACGTTCAAGTCCTCACCGGAGGAGCCGCCTCATGCCCATGTACGAATACAAATGCCCTGCCTGCACGAGCGTCTTTGACGTGCTCGCCAAAATGGGGCAAGCCCCGGAAGCCGCCGATTGTCCCGACTGCGACGACGCCAAGGGACAGCGCGTCTTCGGCGCAGGCGTCGCCATCCACACCGGCTCCTCCGGATCATCCTTCGACGACTTCGACATGGGAGACATGGGCATGCCCGACATGGGCGGCATGGGCATGGGTGGCCACGGCCACGACCACGGTCACAGCCACGACGACTTCGGCATGGGCGATTTCGGAATGGACGACTTCTAGGACTCTGGTCCCCTCTCCCTGAGGGAGAGGATTGCCCCCTCTGATCCCCTCTCCCTGCGGGAGAGGGTTAGGGTGAGGGCCCGCACCCCCAGAGGACTCACCGTGCTCTACCTCCTCCGAGTCAAAGGCGACTCCATGTCACCAACCCTGGAGGAGGGCCACGCCGTCATCGGTCTCTCGCCCAAACTCATCGCCGTCAAACCCGGCCGCATCATCGCCTTCCAACGGGGTGCCGACCTCTACATCAAGCGCGCCCTCACCAGGGAGGGCGACGGCTGGTTCGTCGTCGGGGACAACCCCGCGCGCAGCACCGACAGCCGGCGCTTCGGCCCCGTGCCGCAGTCCGCGATCCGCGCCGTTGCCGTCCTCGGGCTCGCTCCACTGGCATTCAACCTGCGTCGCCTGTTGCCGATTTAACAGCACCGTTGCACTGGCCCGCGCGCACCAAACGATAACGACGACAACTCTTGCGCTGGGCCAACAAATTCGACACAATACAGCCGTTGGCACTCTCTGCCGTTGAGTGCTAATTCTCTGCACCTGAGAAACAAGACTCCGTCCAAGAAATCAAGAAGGAGACACCCCGATATGGCCAAGGCACTGCTGTTCGACGAGGATGCTCGTCAGGCCCTGCGCGACGGCATCGACGCCCTCGCCGACGCCGTCAAAATCACCCTCGGCCCCAAGGGCCGCAACGTCGTCCTCGCCAAGACCTTCGGCGCGCCGACCATCACCAACGACGGTGTGACCATCGCCCGCGACATCGACCTCGAGGACCCCTTCCACAACATCGGCGCTCAGCTCGCCAAGGAAGTCGCCTCCAAGACCAACGACATCGCCGGTGACGGAACCACCACCGCCACCGTCCTCGCCCAGGCGATCGTCAACGAGGGCATGCGCAACGTCGCTGCCGGCGCCAACCCGATGGCCCTCAAGCGCGGACTCGAGTCCGGCGTCGAGGTCCTCTCCGACGCCATCCGCGAGAACGCCGTCCGCGTGACCACCCGCGAGCAGATGTCGCAGATCGCCGGCATCTCCGCCGCCGACCCCGCCATTGGCGAACTGATCGGCGAGGTCATGGAGAAGGTCGGCAAGGACGGCGTCATCACCGTCGAAGAGGGCAAGGGCATCCGCTCCGAGGTCGAGTACGTCGACGGCATGCAGTTCGACCGCGGCTACATCTCCCCCTACTTCGTCACCAACCCCGACCGCATGGAAGCCGAAATCGAGGACCCTTACATCCTCGTCACCGACAAGAAGATCTCGGCCGTCCAGGACATCCTCCCCCTGTTGGAGAAGGTCCTCAAGGTCACCAAGAACCTCGTCATCATCGCCTCCGACGTCGACGGCGAAGCCCTCGCCACCCTGGCCGTCAACAAGCTGCGCGGCACGATCAACGTGATCGCCGTCAAGGCCCCCGGCTTCGGCGACCGCCAGAAGGACAACCTCGGCGACATCGCCACGCTGACCGGCGGCGAAGTGATCTCCGAGCAGCTCGGTGGTCAGCTCGACGCGGCCGACATCTCCCAGCTCGGCCGAGCCCGCCGCTTCATCGCCTCTAAGGAAGCCTCCACGATCATCGAAGGCAACGGCGACGCCGTCCAGATCGACGACCGCGTCAACCAGATCCGCCACGTCTACGAGATCGCCAAGAGCGACTGGGACCGTGAGAAGGCCCAGGAGCGCCTCGGCAAGCTCTCCAACTCCGTCGCCGTGATCAAGGTCGGCGCGGCCACCGAGGTCGAGCTCAAGGAGCGCAAGCACCGCGTCGAAGACGCCCTCTCCGCGACCCGCGCGGCCGTCGAAGAAGGCATGGTCCCCGGCGGCGGCGTCGCCCTGATCAACGTCATCCCCTCGCTCGGCGACGTCGAACTTGACGGCGACGAGGCGACCGGCGTCAGCATCCTCAACCGCGCGCTGGAAGAGCCGATGCGCCGCATCGCGATCAACGCCGGCCAGGACGGCTCCGTCATCGTCCAGTCCGTCAAGGACGCCGAAACCGACAACTTCGGCTACAACGCCGCCACCAGCGAGTACGGCGACATGATCGACATGGGCATCGCCGACCCGGCCATGGTTACCCGAGCCGCTCTCGAGAACGCCGTCTCGATCGCCGGCATGGTCCTGACCACCAACTGCCTGGTCACCGAGAAGCCCGACGAGAACGCCGTCGCGGCCCCGCCGGCCCCCGCCTACTAGAGGTCTACCAGGTCCAACCAACGGCAAAACCCGAACGGGCCGCCCCTCACACCGAGGGGCGGCCCGTTTCGTTCGCGTCCCCTCGCGCGTCGGCGAATACGATTGAATCATGACCCCACGACGCCGGGCCAAGATCGTCGCCACCCTCGGGCCCGCCTCCAGCGATCCTGACACCGTCCTCGATCTCGTCAACGCCGGACTCGACGTCGCCCGGATCAACTTCTCCCACGGCGACACAACCTCGTGGTTGCAGGCCGTCGACTCCGTCCGCCGCGCCCAGGCCCGCACCGGCAAACCGGTCGCCATCCTCGGCGACCTCCAGGGTCCCAAGATCCGCATCGGCGCCGTCCCCGACAGCACCGAGATCACCCGCGGCGACCGGGTCGACATCGTCGTCGGCAGCGACGCGGACGCCGAGTCCGATGGCGAGTGCCTGACCATCAGTTGCAGCTACGCCGCCCTGGTCGAGGAGGTCGAGGTCGGCGGCCGCGTCTACCTGCGTGACGGCGAACTCGACCTGCTGATCGACGAGATCGACGGCGATCGAATCCGCACCACCGTCCGCGGCGGCGGCCTGCTCACCGCCCGGGCCGGTCTGCACGCGCCCGGAGCCGGCCAGCGGCTGCCCGCGGTCACCGCCCAGGACCGCGAACACATCGGCTTCGCCGTCCGCCACGGCTTCGACTTCCTCGCCCTCTCCTTCGTCCGCAGCGCCCTCGACCTCGCCGAAGCCGGAGCCGCCGTCCACGCCGCCGGCGGCGAGATCCCCTTCATCGCCAAGATCGAGACCCTCTCCGCCATCGACGATCTGCAGGAAATCATCGCCGTCTCCGACGGCGTCATGGTCGCCCGCGGCGACCTCGGCGTCGAAGTCGGTCCGGCTGAGGTGCCGGTGCTCCAGCGCCGGATCATCGAAGCCGCCGGTCGCGCCCTGCTGCCCGTGATCATCGCCACCCAGATGCTCGAGTCGATGGTCCAACGCCAGCGCCCGACCCGCGCTGAAGCCTCCGATGTCGCCAACGCCGTCTGGGACGGCGCCGACGCGCTGATGCTCTCCGCCGAGACCGCCGTCGGCCGCCACCCGGTCGAGGTCGTCGACATGATGGACGACATCATTCGCCGCGCCGAATCAGGCGACGCCGGACGCGCCGCCGTCGCCCAACCGATCGAACTCAAGGCCGACACCGCGCGGACCGTCGCTGCCGCGGTTGCGGCCGCCGTCGACCAGCACCCCCAGGTCCGCGCCGTGATCGTCTTCACGATCAGCGGACGCTCGGGCCGCCTCATCTCCCACGTCCGACTGCCCGTCCCCGTGCTCGTCCTCGCGCCCGAGGACAAGGTCCTGCAACGCCTCGCTCTCATGTGGGGCGTCCAACCGAGGCAGTGCCAGCCGCCAACCGACATCGAGCGAATGCTCCGTGAGGTCGAACGAGCCGCCGTCGACGCACTCGCACTCGAACCCGGCAATCAGGTCGTGCTGACCGGAGGATTCCCCCTCGGCCAGGGCGAACCAACCAACTTCCTCAAACTCCACCAGATCCCGCCGGTATCCTGAACCGGAATCGCGAGGTGAGCAGATGACCGACAACACACCCGAACTCGATGTCCAGATCGGCGACGCCTGCGAGATCGACCCCGCCGCCGGCCCCATTGAAGCGACCGACAACATCGGAGAATCCAACCGCGACGTCCTTCTCTACGTCAACGCCTGGTGCGGCGACTGCCGCCGCGCCATCCGCTTCCTCGACGAGTACGAGATCCCCTACCGGACCATCGACCTCGACGACCACCCCGAATCCGCTGAAATCGTCGAGGCCCTCAATCGCGGCAGCCGCTCCGTGCCAACGGTCGTGGTGGACGGCATCCACGTCGCCACCGAACCCAGCCGGGCCGAGCTGGCCGGCATCTTCGGGATCGAGGAAGAGGCCCCAAGCGGCGTGCTCGGCCGCCTCCGCCGCGCCTAGTCCGAGTCCTCGATCACATGGATGTCGTCGGCCGAGATCCGAGCGGTCACTTCGTCCCCAATCGACACCCCCAGTTCGTCCCAGGCCGTCACGGGCACATCGGCCGTCAGCGTCAGCCGCCCGCTGGTCAGGTCCGCGCGCATGATCGGTCCGCGCGGCCTGACCGTCCGCACCACTGAGCGAAGCAGATTCCCCTCCCCCTCCGCCTCTCGCATCAGCACGATCCGCTCCGGCCGCACGCAGATCAATGCCGGAGCCCCGAGCGCCACCGACTTCGCCGTCGACGCCAGCCGCACCCCGGCCGCCCGATACATACCCGACTCCGACCGCTGCCCGGACCACACATTCTCCATCCCCACAAACTCCGCAACGTCGCGGTCGGCCGGCCGATCGAAGACCTCCGACGGACGCCCCGTTTGCCTCAGTCCCCCGCCGATCAGCAGAGCCGCATGGTCGCCCAGCCGCAGCGCCTCGTCGCGGTCGTGCGTCACCAACACCGTCGTCGGCCTGGCCTCCGAGACGATCTCCGCAAAGTCCTCAAGCAACCCCTCGCGCGTCGGAGCGTCCACGCCCGCAAACGGCTCGTCCAGCAACAGCACCTCCGGCTGCGACGCGAACGCCCTGGCCAGGCTGACCCGCTGCGCCTCACCGCCCGAAAGCTGTCGCGCGTGCCGCCGCGCCAGCGAGCCGATCCCGAACCGCTCCAGCCAGTGCTCGGCCAGCTCTCGCCGCCGCCGCCGGTCCACGCCCCGCAGTCGCAGCGGCAACTCGACATTGGACTGCACCGACATGCTCAGCAACAACGGCTCCTGAAACGCCGCCGCCATCCGCCGCCGCGTCCCGACCGGATCGGCATCCATCGGCTCGCCATCGAGCATCAGGCTGCCGCTCGACGGATGCAGCACCAGCTGCAACGCCCCGAGCAGGGTTGACTTGCCCGATCCGTTCGGGCCGATCATCACCGTCACCAGCCCCCGCGGAATGTCCAGCGAGTCAATCTCCAGCACCGTCACCCCGCCGCGCTGCACGACCAGATCGCGTATCTCCAGGTGTGCGTCGCCGGGGCCGTTCATGTCACCGGCCGGCGTTGCTGGACGGCGGTCAGGACGAGGTTGACGAGGAAGGCCAGCACCACGAGCACCAGCGACAACGCGATCGCCACCTCAAAGTTCCCGCGCCCGGTCTCGAGCACGGTCGCCGTGGTCAGTACTCGCGTCTCCCCGGCCAGGTTGCCGCCGACCTGCATCGATGCGCCGACCTCGGAGATCGCCGCGCCGAAGCCCGCCATCACCGCCGCCAGCAGACCCAGCCGGGTCTCGCGCACCAGCAGCCAGAGCACCTGCCAGCGATTCGCCCCCATCGCCCACATCTGACCGATCAGCCGCGGATTCACCGACTGGATCGAGGCGAGCGAGAAACCCACGACCAGAGGCAGGCTCAGCAGGAGTTGAGCCACGACCATCGCCGTCGGCGTGTAGATCAGATTCAGGTCGCCCAGCGGACCGGTCCGCCACAGGATCAAAGCGACCAGCAGTCCGATCACCACCGGCGGCATGCCCATGCCCGTATTGACCGCCGCGACGATCAGCCCTCGACCCCAGAAACGCCTGAGCGCCAGCACCGCGCCGGTGGGAATGCCGATCAGCAGGGCGATCGCCGTTGCCGCCGACGAGATCGCCAGGGTCCGCAGCGTGATCTCGATGATCTCCCCGTCGCCGGCCCACCACAGCCGAGCCGCCTCACGGATCCCGTCCCAGATCAAGTCCATGCGGCGATCTTAACCGCGACCGCCGGCATCAGTTCGGGGCGCCTCCGCGCGCCGAGATCGCAGCTTCGGTATCGCCCGCAGCCGGGATGAACAGCGGCCGCCCGTACTGCTCGAGCAGGTACTCGCCAATCATCGCCTGGATGTCGTCCCGGATCAGAAAGGCCGAGAAGGCTCTCGACGCGACCGTGTTGATCCGTCCCTTGCCGCCCTCGACTTCCATCACGCTGTAGAAGTTGAGCAGTTTGGGATCACCCTCCACCAGCGGAGTCAGATCCTCGAGGTCGGACGAGAGCGCCAGATAGGTTCCCCGGTCGGTCAGGCTATAGGCGGCGCGCTGGTTGGCCACAGTCAGCGTCGCTGACATGCCCTGTCCGACGTCCAGATACCACCCGTTGGACTTCGTCGAGGGGGACAGGCCCGCGTCCGACCAGAGGGACAGTTCCTTCTTATGCGTGCCGCTGTCGTCCCCGCGCGATGCGAATGCAGCGCCGGCCGCGGCAATCTGACCGAGCGCCGCCGACACGTCGGTCATTCCCGCCACCCCGGCAGGATCGTCGAGTGGACCGACGATGACGAAATCGTTGTAGGCGATCAGCGTGCGGCTGGTGACGTCACCGGTGTCGACCAGCATCTGCTCCGACGCCGGAGCGTGAGTGAGCAGCACGTCGGCGTTGCCGTCGGCGCCCATGCGCAACGCGGCGCCGGTGCCCACGGCGATGATCTTGACCGTGATCTCTTCCTCCGCTTCAAAGATCGGCACCAGCTGGTCGAGCAGTCCCGAGTCGTTGAGCGAGGTCGTCGTCGCCAGGATCAGTTCGTCTTCGTTGTAACCGGGATCGCCGCCGCACGCTGCAGCCAGACCAGCGACCGCAACGGCGACCAGCGCGAACCAGCCCAGCACGAGTGCTCGGCTCATCGGACCTCCCCGGATTCGGTTCGAGAACTATTCGCCGGCCGTGATCATTCCCGCGCCGACGGTTGCGGACGTGGCCTCATCGATCAGGATGAACGCGCCGGTCTCGCGCGACTCATCGTATGGGTCGACCGACAGAGGCGCCATGAGCCGCAGCCGCACCCGTCCGATTTCGTTCAACGACAGTTGCGAGGCCGTCAGGTCGTACTCGAGCGTGTTGACGTCGAGCCGCGCGCCGACCTCTTCCACCAGGGCCCGGGTCGTCTGCGTCGTGTGTTTGACCACCAGCCGGTCGCGCTCGCGCAGCGGCGCCCGATCGCTCATCCAGCAAATGTGCGCGTCAATCGAACTCGCGGCGATCGGCGGATGCTCTGCGTCGACGATCATCGATCCCCGGCGGATGTCCAGCTGGTCCGCCAGTCGCACGGTCACCGCCATGGGAGGCGTCGCTTCGGACAACTGCTGGTCGAATGCGTCGATCCCGGTCACCGTGGTCTCCGCCCCCGACGGCATCACCTTGACACGGTCGCCGACTCGCAGCACGCCCGACGCCATCGTTCCGGCGTAACCGCGATAGTCGTGATACGCGTCCCGCAGGGGTCGAACGACGTACTGCACCGGAAACCGGGAAGCGTGGTGTTGCGGCGGCTCCGACGCCTCCAGCGTCTCAAGCAGCTCCAGCAGCGGCGGACCGGAGTACCACGACATGCGCTGGGACGGCTCCACGACCCAGTCGCCGAACTTGGCCGAGATCGGAATCGCTCGCACATCGGTCACGCCCATGCGTCCCGCGAATCGAGTGAGCTCCTCTGCGATCTCCTCAAACACCGATCGATTCCAATCGACCAGGTCCATCTTGTTCACGCAGAGCACGAAGTGCCGGATGCCGAGCAGGTTGGACAGATACGCATGACGACGCGTCTGCTCCAGGACGCCGCGACGGGCGTCGACCAGCAGCAGCGCGGCATCGGCGGTCGACGCGCCGGTGACCATGTTGCGCGTGTACTGCACGTGGCCGGGCGTGTCGGCGAGGATGAACTTGCGCTGTGGCGTCGAAAAATAGCGATAGGCGACGTCAATCGTGATGCCCTGCTCACGCTCCGAGCGCAGGCCGTCCGTCAGATAGGCCAGGTTGACATCGTCCTCGCCGCGCGTACGCGAGGTCCGCTCGATCGCTTCCATCTGGTCGATGAACGTCTGCTTGGAGTCGAACAGGAGCCGGCCGATCAAGGTCGACTTGCCGTCGTCAACGGAGCCCGCCGTGGCCAGGCGCAGGAGCGTCCGCTGGTCCGGACCGAGCGGGTCGAGCGGATCCGCCAGTGCTGCCGTCGTCACTAGAAGTACCCCTCGCGCTTGCGATCTTCCATTGCGGCCTCCGAGAACCGGTCGTCTGCCCGGGTCTCGCCGCGTTCCGTGATCCGCGTCGCCGCAATCTCGGCGACGACCGCCTCAAGCGTCTCCGCTTCCGACAGCACGCCGGCTGTACAGGTCATGTCGCCGACCGTACGGAATCGCACCCGTGCGTCAAACGGATCCTCGCCCGGCAATCGCGGAACAAACTCCGAGACGGGAAACAGCATCCCGTCGCGTCTGAACATCGCCCGTTCGTGGGCGAAGTAGATCGATGGAATCTCAAGTTCCTCCCGCTTGATGTACTGCCAGACGTCGAGCTCGGTCCAATTCGAGAGCGGGAAGGCGCGGATGTGCTCGCCCCGTGTCAGCTTTCCGTTGTACAGGTTCCACAGCTCGGGACGCTGGTTGGACGGGTCCCACTGGCCAAACGCGTCGCGGAATGAGAAGATCCGCTCCTTGGCCCGCGCCTTCTCTTCGTCTCGCCGGGCGCCGCCGAACAGCGCATCAAAGTTGTGCTCCAGCACCGCGTCGAGCAACGTGACCGTCTGCAACCGGTTGCGGGACGCCCGCGGCCCGACCTCCTCCACCACGCGGCCCTGATCGATCGACTCCTGCACCGAGGCGACGAACAGTTCCACGTCCAGCTCAGCCACGCGTCGATCGCGATACTCAATCGCTTCGGGAAAGTTGTGGCCTGTGTCGACATGCATGACGGGGAACGGGATTCGCGCCGGCCAGAACGCCTTCTCGGCCAGACGCAGCATCACGATCGAGTCTTTGCCGCCCGAGAACAGCAGGCAGGGCCGTTCCAACTCGGCCGCGACTTCGCGAATGATGTGGATGCCCTCGGCTTCGAGCCAGGACAGCGTGTCCAGTGATGCCGGTCGGGTCGCCGTTGTCGTCATTGGCTCCTCACTGCAGCTCAGAATCAATCATGACAAACATTACTAGATCACTCATATATGAGGCATTGAGTACCCTGCCCGCCAGTGCAAGAAATCACACACAGGCAACACAGCCTGGGCCCGAAAGGTGTCGCCGATGAGCGTGGGAACCATTAGCCAACTCTGGCGCTACCCGGTCAAGTCAATGGCGGGCGAGCAACTCTCGGCCGCCGAGATCGATCAGAACGGCGTCGCCGGCGACCGTGGCTGGGCCGTCCGCGAGATCGAAGCCGACGTCACGCGCAACGCTCGCGAGATGCCGAAGCTGTTGCAGTTCGCGTCTGCCTACGCCGAGTCTCCGAGTTTCGAGCAGCGTTCGCCGGCGGTGACGATCACGACGCCCGACAACGTCCAGGTCCAGTCCGCCGACGAGGATCGTGATCAGCAGCTCAGCGAGATCCTGGGCCGCCCGGTCATGCTGACGCCGCTGCATCCCGCCGATGACCTCGCCTGGTACGCGCGCGCGCAGATGCCGGAGGGCATCGATCCGATGCAGGCGCTGCGCCAGCTGATGGGGATGCAGGAGGACGATCCGTTGCCCGATTTCTCCGGGCTGCCGGCAGACCTGCAAAATTTCTCGACACCACCAGGCACGTACTTCGACTGCTACCCCATTCACATCATGACCACGTCTTCACTCAGCACGCTCGCGTCCGCCGGAGGCGGCGACGATGTCGACGTACGCCGCTTCCGACCCAACGTCCTGATCGACACCGGCGACGCCGAAGGATTGCTCGAGGTCGACTGGACCGGGAAGAAGCTACGCCTGGGTGAGGTCGTGATCGAGCTGCAGACGACGACCGTGCGCTGCTCCGTCCCGGCCCATGCCCAGCGGGATTTCGGCTCCAGCCGCGCCGTGGGCCGCGCACTGATCGAGAACACCAAGCAGCACCTGGGTAGCTATTGCAATGTGCTGGAGGGCGGAACGGTCAGGCTCGGCGACGCGGTGGAACTCGTCGATTAGCCCTCGTCTGCATCTCCGCCCGCCGAGGCCAGCGACACCACCTCGGTGTCGGGATGGAAGGCCTGCCAGGCGAACCAGAAGTGGTCCGAGTGGATCACCCTGGTGAGTTGCGAACCTGTCAGTTCGCCCTTGACCGCACGGCCGAAGATGTCCCAGACGGAACCGGTCTGATCATCGACGAATGTCTGACCGGCCTCGTCCGCCGGGTTGACGCTGAAGGTCAGCGCCCGCCCGTTCAGGTTCGAATCGAAGACGGCAGTCGTGCCGACTTCTCGTCCGTCTCTAAGGATGCCCGCATCAAGAATTGATGTCGCACCCGGCGTCCAGAAGACGGCGAGATCGATGCCGTCGAACGTTTCATGAACGACCCGCTCCTGCTCCAGCGTCGACCAGGCAAACGCGATCGCGGCGCCGGAGGGACCCTCGATGCTCACGACCCGCTCGGCCGGTGGCAGACGCTCGTCAATCGAATCGCGGTCGAAGAAGAATGAGTACGGCCCGCCGTTCTCGGGATTGTCATATCCCCGATACGGATTCTGTCCGTAGGGTCGATCCCAACCGGTTTCGCGTGACATCACCAGCGCGTCGGGATAGGCCGAACGAAGCTGACCGACCGTGACGACCGTGGCCGGAACGTACTTCAGCCGTGCGCCGACCATCGCGCCGACGATCGCCCGTCCCGACGACTGCTGCCAAAGCGATTCGGTATTGCGGTCGTACATCACCAGGTCCGAGTTGCGCAGCAATCCGGAGACACCGAACTTGAACACCTCGTCGCCGATCTGCGACTCGAAGGCGATCGCCGTGTTACACAGCGGACAGAACGTCACCGCGACGGGCACGCCGCCGATCGTGTCGTTGACGATCTCGTGCCAGGTCAGGATCTCAAGTGGGAAGCCGCGAATGTCGCCGTTGACGTTGACCTGCACCAGCGGGACGTTGTCCGTATAGACCTCGGACGCCTCTTCCAGTGTCCAGTAGAGCGGCCCGGAGATCGCCGGAATCGCGTCGCGGATGGCGCCCTGCGAGAGTTCGCCCAGGTCGATCAGGCGGATGCTCCAGATCGTTCCCCAATCGCGACCGAAGTATTCCGGACGCTCGGAATCGCGGATGATCGGAATGCCCTCAGTGGTCTCGGCCGCGTCAAGCGGCAGGAACGTGGTCGTCCCCGGCGGCAGAGAGACGGCTTGCTGCTCCTGCTGGGGGTCAACCTGTTCCTGCTGAACCTGTTCGGCTTCCTGTGTCTGCTCATCGACATCTGCTTGCGGGGAATCTTCGCCCGACTGAGATGCTGGTTGCCCGGCCTGAGCGCCCCCCTGCTCCTGTTGGACCGGCTGCTCGTCCTGGGCCTGAACAGGCGAGTCCTGCCGGGTTTGTTCGGTATCGGTGACCGATGGCTGCTCGGACACCTGATCGATCTCGTCGTTGCAGGCCGTCAGCACGAGGGCCGCCACCGCAGCGATCAGGGCGGCAATGCCGACCATTCGCGCCGAGTTCCGTATGATCTGCATGACCCTGAGCATACGCGCGAATCAGGTGTTGCAAGCCCGGTCCGGGCGAGTATCGAAGCCGTCGATGAGGTCTGCCGGAGGCGATATGTCCGCCGTCGAATCGAGCGCCGATCCCCTCGAGGACCGGCGAGCAGTTCTGGAGGCCAACCGCGCCTTCTACGAGGCGTTCAACGCGCGCGACGTCGAAGCGATGGCCGATCTCTGGCTACGCAGCGAGGACGTGACCTGTGTCCATCCGCATCGCAACGTGACCACGGGTCACGCCGAGGTCCAGCGCACCTGGCGTGCGATCCTGACCAATCCCGACCAGCCCAGGATTGTGTTCGCCGCCGAAGAGGCGCGGGTCGTCGGCGATATCGGCATCGTCGCCGGACGCGAGGTCGTCGCCGGCGTGCCGATCGTGGCGACCAACATCTACCAGCGCTCGCGCAGCGCCGATTTGACCGACAATGCGGACACCCCGGCCGACACGTGGCTACTGATCCATCACCACGGCAGCCCGGTCCTGCACACCGAGTAGCGCAACGGAAGGCAATTCTGATGCCCGTCACGCTCGCAAAAGGCGACCACGCTCCCGACTTCGAACTGACCGACCAGGATGGCGGTGTTCACAAGCTGTCCGACTACGCCGGGCAAACCGTGGTGCTCTACTTCTATCCGCGCGACGACACACCGGGATGCACCAGGCAGGCCTGCTCGTTCCGTGACGAGATGGATGACATTCAGGCCGAGGGCGCGATTGTGCTCGGGGTCTCGACCGACGATGCCGAGTCGCACCAGAAGTTCCGCGACAAGTACGAGCTGAACTTCCCGCTGCTGGTCGACACCGACGCCGAGGTTGCGACCAGCTACGGGGCATGGGGCGAGAAGGTGTTGTACGGACGCAAGAGCATAGGCATGACCCGTGCTACATTCGTCATCGGACCGGACGGCGTGTTGACCAAGGTCTGGAAGCGCGCCAAGGCCGCCGATCATGGCCAGGCGGTCCTCAAGGCCCTGCGGACGGGCCGCTGACAACAGTTTGTCCGCCTAGAGCGAGTCCCGAATGTCCCGTTTTGTCAAGTTGGCGCTTGGCGCCCTGGTCGCGCTGTCGCTTGCGGCTGTGCTCGTCGTCGGCTGCTCCGACGACGATCAGTCACAGCAACAACAGACGGCTGCCCAGCGACAGACACAGCAGCAGGAGAGCGAGGCCGCGGCGACTGCTCAATCCAGCGCTGCGCAGGAGCAGCAGCAACAGGAGCAGCCCCAGGCAGACTCCGGGTATGCGCTCAACGTCGTGGTTTCGACGCAGATCATCGCCGACTGGGTGCGCCAGATCGGCGGAGAGTATGTCAACGTGCAGGCCCTGGTACCGGCCGGCGCTGACGCGCACACGATCGAGTTAAGCGTGTCGGACATCCGCGCGGTCGCCGAGGCGGACCTGGTAATCATCAACGGGGCGGGGCTGGAATCTTCCTATGAGGCCGCGATCCTCGAGAACTCAGATCACGTCCTCAACCTCGTAGAGGCAATCGAAGATGCGGGCTTCGAGCTCGCGCCCTTCGAAGGGATGATGGCCGAGCACGGTCATGAAGACGAGCATGAAGACGAACAGGCCCATGAAGATGAAGATGGGCACGACCACGAAGAGGATAAAGGGCACGACGACGAGGAGATGCACGACGACGATCACGGCTCGGCAGAAGCCATCGGCCGGTTGCTGATCGCCGACGCGTTGGAAGCGCATCTCTCCGTCATCGACCTCACAACTGAGGACGTCGACAGTGGGCTGTTCGAGATCGCTGCTCCTCGCGCGCGCGTCCTTCCCAGTCCCACGCACCGCTACGGCTTCGTGCTGGCGCGCGGACCCGAAGATGGCGACGACCGCGTGCATATCTTTGATGGCGGCGTCTTCCTCGCCAAGCACGACGACCACTACGACCTCGTCAGCGAACCCGTCTCCCGCCACTCGCTCGAGATCGTCGAAGAGAACCCCATTCACTACGTCAACAGTCACGGCTGGACGGCGATCTTCGCCGACACCAGCGGGCACGTGATTCTGATCAATGAACACGACCTGGCCACGACCCAGGGCGACTACCAGCCGATCGTGCTCGAGGCCGGGCCGCAGCACGGCGCAGCCCTGGTGATGAGCGATGACCACGTGGTCGTAACGACCAAGAATCCCGACGATCCTGATGACGTTCTGCCGGTCGGCGTTGAGGTGTGGACGTTCGACGGAGAAGTTGTCTACGACGCCAGCAACCGTTCCTGCCCGGGCATGCACGGCGAAGCGCACAATGAGCACGGCGCGGTCTTCGGCTGCGTCGGCGGCGTGCTCTTCCTGCACGCACACGACGGTGAGTACGAGCACGAGTTCATTGACAACCCGTCTGAGATGCGCGATGACTCCCGGATCGGTTCGGCCTACGCCCACTATCACGTTGAGCATTTCTTCGGCAAGGCCTCTTACTTCGACGGTCGGGGCTTCGCCGACGACGGCATCTGGCTGATCGATGCCGCTCACCTCGAGATGCGCCAGGTGTTCAGCGAGCCGAGCGTCTCGCTGGCATTCTCAAGCGACGGCGAGATCTTCTTCATCCTGGGCGCTGACGGCGTGCTGCACGCCTTGGATGCTCACGACGGAGACCTGCTCTGGACTATGGAGTTGGTCGAACCGGGCGAGACTGGCAATGCCGCCATGATCGTCGTGGGCGAAATGATGTATGTCGCCGATCCCAACAGTGGTCACGTCATCGCCGTCCATCTCGAGGACATGGAAATCGAAGAGGAATGGGATGTCGGCGGCGCTCCGTCGAGCCTGGCCTTCGTCGGAGTCCTCGACTCGAGCGGTGCGCCCGATGCCGGCCACGAGGACGAGCATGGGCACGAAGAGGGCGAAGAGCACGACGAGGAAGAACACGAAGAAGACGAACACGGGCATGATGAAGAGGAAGACGACCACGGGCACGCCCACGATCACGGTGACGAGGACCCGCATATCTGGTTCGACGTCGATCTGGCATCTGCGGCCATCGTTGCGATCGCCGATGAGCTCAGTCACCTGAGCCCCGACGCCGCGGACGTCTTCAGCGATCGACTCGAGCTGTACCTCGCCGAGATCGCAGAGGCCGACGCCGAGGTGCAGGCCTTGCTCGCGGGCATCAGCGACAGCCAGCGTCTGTTGGTCACGTTCCACGACGCGTTCGGCTACTTCGCCCGCCGCTACGGCCTCGAAGTCGCCGGTTTCGTGGTCGAAGGGCCCGAACAGGGCGTGAGCGCTGAGGCGTTGGCCGAGCTGATCGAACTGATCGAGCATGAGGGCGTCGAGACGGTCTTCCACGAGCCGCAGTTCGACTCAGCGATCCTCGACACGGTCGCCGATGAAACCGGCGCCAAGCGCGGCATCATCTGGTCGCAGCCGACGGAGGATAACCCGACCTACCTCGGGATCCTGCTCGGCAATGCCCGAGCGATCGCCGAGCAGTAGCGCTCATCCTCCGGCAACGAATGCAGGGGCGCCCACTGAGATTGTGGGCGCCCCTCTTCGTATCTGACCGACCTCCCCTAGCCTGATCCCATGTCGCCCAAGCCGTCGCAAGGCAACATGGTCTGGATCGATCTCGAAATGACCGGGCTTGACCCAGGCCGTGACGTGATCATTGAGGCCGCGGTCCTGATCACCGACGCTGAACTCAATGTCATTGCCGACGGCCCCGACATCGCCATCCACCGTTCCGACGAAGAACTGAGCGTCATGAACGCCTGGAATCGGCGCACGCATCATGGCTCAGGACTGATCAAGCGGGTCAAAGCGTCGGATATCGCCATCCAGCAGGCCGAGGAAGAGATCGTGGAGTTCGTCCAGCAGTGGACCGTGGAGCGGAAGGCTCCGCTGTGCGGCAACTCCGTTCACCAGGATCGGCGCTTTCTCTACGGGGAAATGCCCAGGCTGATCGAGTGGCTCAACTACCGGATCGTCGATGTCTCGACCGTGAAAGAGCTGGCCACCCGCTGGTATCCCAACCTGGAACCGTTCGCCAAGCAGGAGCGCCACCGGGCGCTGGAAGACATCCGCGAGTCGATCGACGAACTGCGTTGGTATCGGCAACAGATCTTCAAGCCCGTCGACTAACCCGCCCGGCCGCGCAGCGAGAAGCGTTCGCCCACCCGGCAGCACGCGCCCCAGCACACGTCGCCGACCCGACAACACGCACCCCACGAGGTGTCGCCGACCAGGCAACACGCGCCCCAGCAGATCCGCGCGGTTCGCCGCCAGCCGGTCGGCATAGCTTCTGCAGCATCGCCCATCAGAAAGTCCAGCGATGGCAACGCGCCGCGCAGTCCACGCGGGCTCAGGATGAACGTAAGCACCATCATTAGGACCGCCGCCAGCACGATCGATGGTCCTGCGGCCAGATCGTAGTAGAACGACGCGTACAGGCCGACCACCGTAGACAGGACACCGATCAGGGTCGAGATCAGCATCATCAACGTCAAGCGTCGAGTCAACAGCACGGCAGCGGTTGCCGGAGTGACCAGCATCGCTAGCGCCAGGATCACACCGACGAGGCGGAAGGCCACGACCGTCGCGAGCGCGATCAGGATGAGCAGGCCAACCTGTATGAAGGTCACCGGCACACCGGAAACCGAAGCGACTTCGGGGTCATAGGCAGTGAATCGCAACTCGGGCAGGAAGGACAGCACCAACAGGGCGACGACGATCGTCGGCACCGCCATGATGATCAGGTGGCTCCACGACGCACCAAGGATGTTGCCGACGAGTAGGTCGTTCAGGCTGACGCTCATTGAGCCTTGTCTGGAAATCAGGATGATACCCAGCGCGAACAGGCCCGCGAAGATGATGCCGATTGCGGTGTCTTCGCGCAGACGTCCGCGGATCGTGAGCAGGGCGACGCCGAGCGCAGTGAGCACAGCGGCGACGCCTGCACCGAAGGTCATCAAGACGGCGCCACCACCAAGCACGAGGGCGACGGCAGCTCCGGCGAGCTGCGTATGGGCGACGGCGTCGCCCATGAAGGCGAGTCCGCGCAGCACGACGAAGACGCCGACCATGCCGGCCGCTATTGACACGATCGCGCCCGCAACAAGGGCGCGGTACATGAACTCGAAGTCCCAGGGGTCAGTGAACCAGTCCAAGGATGCGTCTTGCTAGCCGGCCACTCACTACCATCATCAGACGCGAACAGCACGGATTGAAGAGACAGCACCATGGTACTTGAGCGACAGGTCACCCTGATTACCGGGGCCTCACGGGGCTTCGGCCTCGCCGCCGCCGAAGAGCTGACGGCGCGCGGTCACCCCGTGATCGCGACGATGCGAAATCCCGACCGCGACGGACCGAACCTCGCCGGTCTGGATGCCGGACTGGTCGAGATCGCGCAGTGCGACGTGACCGACCGCGCCTCAATTGACGCAGCGGTCGCAGCCGGACTGAGCCGTTTCGGACGAGTCGACGCGCTGTTCAACAACGCGGGCTACGGACTGTACGGCCCGGTCGAGGACATGTCCGACGACGAAGTCTCGCGCCAGATGGATACCAACTTCAGCGGCCAGATCCGGATGGCGCAGGCCGTCCTGCCGGCGATGCGCGAACACCGGCACGGCAAGATCATCAACGTCTCATCGCTGGCCGGCCGGATCGTCGCCCCGTTGATGGGTCTCTACGCCGCGTCCAAGTGGGCGGTCGAGGCAATGTCCGAGGCGCTGCGCTACGAGGTCTCGCGCTGGAATGTCGATGTGACCATCCTCGAGCCGGGCATGTACGCCTCGGACTGGCAGACCACCAACCTCGATGTCGCCGCCGCCGTCCGCGAGGGCCGTTCTCCCTACCAGGAGTCGGCCGAACACGCGCTCAAGACCTTCCGCACCCGAGCCGCGACGCGGCCAGGCTCCCGTTCAGTCGCCACGGCAGTGGCCGACATTGTCGAGCTCGAACAGCGGCTGCCGATGCGTTGGCCAGTCGGAGAAGACACGATCCAGACCATTCGGCTCCGTGAAGCGATGACCGACCAGGAATGGGAGGAGCGAGTCCGCGGAGACGAGCGGATCTATCGCGGCGCATTCTTCCGCGGCGTCGAGAACCCGCTGGAGGAGAAGCCTCGCTGAGCAGCGGCGGGTTTAGCCGTGCTTGCCGATGGTCCAGCCTGACTGGGCCAGGTGCGCGTCAGAGAACTCGACGGCGTCCGGCTCCAGTTCGTTGGCCAGGGTGTCGTTGAAGCGGTTGAGGAATCCGAACATCGAGATCACGCACACGATCTCGACCATTTCCGAGTCCGACCAGTGTTTGCGCAGTTCGTCGAACTGCTCGTCGGTGGCAGCGTTGGGGACCCCGCCGGAGTCTCGGGCCACTCGCAGTGCGGCGCGTTCGGCCTCCGAGAACAGGTCGGAGGTCTCGAATGACCAGACGGCCTCGACCCGCTCGTACGATTCGCCGGCCAGCGTGTGAGCGAAGTGACCGGTATGAGCCTGGCAGTAGAGACAGCCCGCAGTCCGGGAAACGACGTGTGCAATCAACTGCTTCAATCCCGCCGGAACGCTGCCCTCGCGCATGATCGACCCGAAGAACGGTTGGAACGCCTCAAGCACCTTCGGACGGCGACCCAACACATGGAACGAGGTTGGCAGTGTGACTCCTGAGTCACGCAGTTGCGCCAGGTACGGAGCGGCCTCGATCAACTCCTCTGTGGTGAGAGGTTCAACTCTATTCATCTTGTCCTCCAGCGAATCAACATCTGCTTCGGTTGATCGGGCAGCGACCAGCCGCCGTCTCCTTCAACCAGCAACTCTTCGACCGCGTTCCGCAAGAGCGGCAGCTTGGCCGAGTTCTGCGCTAACCATAGCCGTCTGCGCGCCCAGTCCATCGCATCCTCGGGAGCCTCGAAATCGAACCGCTGGCGGTCGCCGCGACGCTCCAGCTCATGCGCTTCGACATCCGCGCCGCGAGCCCTGAGCAGCTCGATCAACTCGCGCGCGCCTGGCAACTCGGCCTGCTCCTCGTCGTGGATGGCCGGCCAGACCTGCCAGAACATCGATCCCGGCGAACGGTCGTACTGCAGCGCGACACACTCCCGCGTTGCCGACCGCTCCATCGTATCCAGGAATGCGCCCATCTCCTCGATGTCGTAACCAACGTGCGAGATCAATGCGACATCCGCCGTGCCGTCAACGGACGGCTCATCCGTCGGCCAGCGCTCGTCGCGCAGGTCGACGTTGGAGATCCCGTGTTCAATCTGGAGGTTCGCAAGCTCCGCACGCATCGCCGGCGATGGTTCGATCGCGATGACCCGCTTGATGTGCAACGCCAGCGGCAGCGAGAACCGTCCGGCCCCGGCCCCGACGTCGACCCAGGTGTCTCCTGGTTCAGCGATGGCCAGCAACGCATCCAAAGCCGAGTCGCCAGTCCGATGCGGATCGGCCCGGAATGCCGATGCCAGCGGGCGGTAATGGTCTCCGCCGTCCGATTCCTCGCGCAATCGCTCCGCCTGTTCGCGGTTCGCCGCGACCCGATCGGCCCACGCCTGCGTCAATTGCGCCGCCGACGGCTCACCGACGCTGGAGTAAACTTCGCTCATGACCACCTCACCCGACCTCAGTATTGAAGAACTCCCCGACCTGACCGATCCGGTGCTGATCGTCGCCTGGGAGGGCTGGAACGACGCTGGCGAATCGGCCTCAACTGCGGCCCAGTACCTGATCCAACAACTGGGCTCCAAGCCGTTCGCGACGATCGATCCAGAGGAATTCTACGACTTCACGGAGGCGCGTCCGATGGCGCGCTATCGCAACGGCGAGCGCTACATTGCCTGGCCTGACACGGAGTTCGTTCACCTGCAAGCCCCCGCGGGTGGTCGGGACGTCGTGGTTGGGGTTGGCATTGAACCGCACTACCGCTGGAAGCGATACATAACCGCGCTGTCCGAGCTGGTTGATGAGATTGGCGCGAAGTTGATTCTCTCGCTCGGCGCGGTCGCGGCCGGGACCCCACACACGCAGCCCGTCCATGTGCGCGGTTCGGCCAACAACTCCGCTCTGGCAGAGCGCTACAACATGCACCCCTCGCGGTTCGAAGGTCCGTCGGGCATCGTCGGCGTGTTCCACGATCACTGTCGTCGCCGTGAGATCGGCGGCGTCTCGCTCTGGGCCTCGGTGCCGCACTATCTGCCCGGAATCACGAATCCGGTCGGGGCCCAGGCGTTGCTGCGCGTGGTCAGCGACATGACCGGCCTCCGATTCGATCTCGACCCCCTCGATCGCGGAATTCAGCGATTCCATACCCAACTGGAAGAAGCGTTGCGCGACAACGACGAGCTTCGCGACTATGTCGCACGCCTCGAAGCAGCCAGCCCGATGCCGCAGGCCGATCCGCAGCCTGAAGGTGAACTGCCCAGCGCCGATGCGCTAATCGCCGACCTCGAGGATTTTTTCCGTCAAGGCGGCGACAGCGGCAACAACTAAGCCGCATCGGGCGCCGACCGTAGCGCATACAGTGGATCCGACGACGCGAATCCAGCAACGGCTAGAGCGGCGGTGAGCGATGGCGGATGTTGACCAGGTCAGCGACGACGATCGTCAGCAGGCGTCGGAGAAGAACCTCAACAAGATGTGGAAGTTCGCCCGCAACTTCGCGGAGAAGAGCGGCTCGTACCTGCATCCCCAGGAGGAAATCACCGAGTTCCTCGTGATCGGGCTGGCCAAGCACATCGACGACTACGGCCGCCCGCTCTGCCCCTGCAACTTCTATGAAGACAAGGCCGAAGAGGTCAAAGAATCCACCTGGATCTGCCCCTGCGAGGAGATGCAGCGTTGGAAGTACTGCCATTGACTGCTCTTCTGCGATGAGGAAGGTCTTCCCATCACCGAGTACCTGCCCAAAGACCACGAAGGCGTGACCATCTACGGCGAACGCAAGGATCCGCATCCGGACAAGGGCCGCGCCCTCGGCCGCCTCGAAGAGCAAAGCGGACGCAAGATCGACAAACGCAAGCGCCGCGACTAGCCCCAACGCGCGGACTGCCACTACGCTCAAGAAGACGAATCGAAGAATCAGCCACTGGACGACGCATGGCCCGAACCTCGAATGTTCACCGCGACCTCAAGCGCCGCAAGATGCACGCCAAGTACCTGGGCAAGCGGGCGACGCTCAAGCAGCAGCTCAAAGAGTCGAACAACCCGCGTGAGAAGCAGAACATTCAGTTCCAGCTTCAGGCGCTGCCGCGGAACAGCTCCCCGACCCGGCTCAAGAATCGCTGCGCCGTGACCGGTCGCCCGCGCGCCTACATGCGCAAATTCGGCCTCAGTCGGATCACCTTCCGCGAGATGGCCTCGCTCGGACTGCTGCCCGGCGTCCGCAAGAGTTCCTGGTAGATCTTGCCCCGCTGATCAGCCCAGCCTCACTCAATAAGTTGCACGAACTGCAACTATGTCTGATTATCGCCGTATCCGTGCGATCTCTAGTGGCTGCGCGCCAAAGAGCGAGGTAACCGTTGCCCCTGGCTAAGATCCGCACCGGACGCTACCGGGCCATCGCGCTCGCCCTGTTCGGCATCTTCGCGATTGCCGGCGCCGCATGTTCTGGCGAGGAGCCGGCCCAGCCTGCCTCCACACCGACCAACGAGCTCACCATCTACTCGGGACGAGGTGAGTCGCTCGTCGGACCGTTGATCGAACGATTCGAAGAGCTCAGCGGCATCGCCGTCAGAGTTCGCTACGCCGGTACCGCCGAGCTCGCCGCTGCCATCCTCGAAGAGGGCGATCGATCCCGCGCCGATGTGTTCTATTCCCAGGACGCTGGCGCGCTGGCCGCGCTGGCTGAGGGCGGGGTCCTGAGTCAACTTCCCCAGGATGTCGTGGAGAGCGTGCCTGAGGAGTTGGTGGACGCCTCGGCCCGTTGGGTCGGCACATCGGGTCGTGCGAGGGCTCTGGTCGTGTCGACCGATCGTGTGCCGGACCCGCCGGACAGCATCTTCGACCTCGTCGACGAGGAATGGCGCGGCCGCGTCGGCTGGGCTCCGACCAACGCTAGCTTCCAGGCCTTCATCACGGCGATGCGTCAGATCCATGGCGAAGATGCAACCGAGGAATGGCTGCGAGGCATGCTGGCTAACGACGTCGTTGAATACCCGAAGAACTCCCCAATCGTCCAGGCCGTCGGCGATGGCGAAATCGACATCGGACTGGTCAATCACTACTACCTCCACCGCTTCATCGCCGACAATCCCGACTTCCCCGCGTTCAATCACTTCACCGACGCAGGCGCGGCCGGCGGTTTGGTCAACGTTGCCGGCGTGGCGGTACTCGACGCCTCTGAGAACTCCGAGAATGCCCTGAGATTCGTGCGCTTCCTGTTGAGCGAGGAAGGCCAGACCTATTTCCGCGATCAGACCACCGAGTATCCGCTGGCCTCGGGCGTGGATGTGCGCTCCGATTTGGTGCCCCTGGCCGACCTCGATCCCCCGTCCCTGGCGCTGACCTCGCTCTCCGACCTTGAGGGCACGCTGGAATTGCTGCGGGATGTCGGTGCCCTGCCGTAGTCGGGGTCGAGATTTCCTGCTTTCATGATGAAAAACTCCGATAACCTCGCCCTATGACTCTCTTCCCTGGCGCGGTCGCGTTGCCAGCCCGCTTCCGCGTCAACGTCCCGGCGATCTGGATCCTCGCGATAGCCGGAGCGGCGGCCGCCTGCATTCCGCTCGTCTATCTGGTCGTGCGCGCGGCGGACGCCGACGCTGAGGCCTGGTCGAAGGGGCTCACGGACGGCACCGCCCGGCTCCTGCTGAACACCGCCGGCCTGACCGTCGCCGTGACCGGCGCCTCCGCCGCCCTGGCCTTGCCCATCGCTTACCTGACCGAGCGCACCGATCTGCCTCTCGCTCGCTGGTGGCGATCGATCACGATCATGCCCCTGGCCGTTCCCTCCTACGTCGGCGCCTTCGCCTTCATCATCGCGCTCGGTCCGAACGGCTCGTTGCAGGACCTGCTCGCGCCGCTTGGCGTCGAGAGCATTCCCGAGATCTACGGATTCTTCGGCGCCTGGCTGACGCTGACGCTGTTCACGTTTCCCTACCTGCTCATCGTGATTCGCGCCGGTCTACGCGACCTCGATCCGGGGATCGAGGAAGCCGCCCGCACCCTCGGACAGTCCGCCTGGGGCGCGTTCTGGCGAGTCACCGTTCCCCAGCTGCGGATCCCGCTGGCTACCGGCAGTCTGCTGGTCGCCCTGTACGTGATCTCCGACTTCGGCGCAGTCTCGATGATGCGCTTCGACACATTCACAAGAGCGATCTACGTCCGAATCGGCACCTCGTTCGACCGCTCCAGCATCGCCGTGCTCTGCCTGATCCTCGTCGCGCTCGTCGCCGTCGTGTTGCTCGTCGATTGGTCGCAGCGGCGCAACGCCCAATATCACCGGCTGGGCAGCGGGGCGGCGAAGATGCCCCGCCTGGTCAGTCTGCGACGCTACCGCTGGCCTGCTCTGCTCGGCTTGAGCCTCGTCTGCGGAGTGGCATTGCTGGTGCCGGTGGGTGTGCTGTTTCACTGGCTCTCAATCGGGCTGCAGGGCGGCGAAAGCTTTCCCGGGATCTGGAGCGCAGCCCTGAACTCCGTCTATGCGTCGGCGCTGGCTGGCGCGGCGACCGTCGCCGTCTCGATCCCGATCGCCATCGTCGTCGTGCGGCGTCCGGGATTCCTCTCGCGCCTGGTCGATCGAGCTTCCTACGTCGGCTACGCGCTGCCCGGCGTGGTCGTCGCCTTCGCGTTAATCTTCTTCACGCTCCGCGTGACGCCCGGCATCTACCAGACGATCATTACGCTGGTCTTCGCCTACGCCGTGCTGTTTCTGCCTCAGGCGATCTCCGGTCTGCGGACGTCGCTGGTTCGGGTCCAGCCCGGACTGGAAGAGGCGTCCCGATCACTCAGCCGGACACCCTGGCAGACCTTTTGCAGCGTCACCCTGCCGCTGATCGCGCCGGGTGTGATGGCGGGCTTCGCCTTGGTCTTCCTGACCACGATGAAGGAACTCCCGGCGACACTCTTGCTGGCGCCCATCGAGTTCGACACGCTGGCGACCAGCCTCTGGGGACACCAGGAAGACGTATTCTTCGCCCGTGCGGCGGCCAACGGACTGTTACTGCTTGGATGCGCCGCTCTGCCGATGATCATCCTGTTTGGGAACGACCGTGGCCTCCGTAACTGAACCCGTCAGCGATCCCCCGGCGTTGACCGTGGAGCGGGCGACCAAGACGTTCGGCGAGACCGTCGCCGTGCGCGAGGCGTCCTTCGAGGTTGAGCGCGGCGAGATTCTCGCCCTGCTCGGTCCCAGCGGATGCGGCAAGACCACCACCCTCAGACTCCTGGCCGGCTTTGAACGTCCCGACAATGGCGCAGTGCGGATCAGTGGCGAGACCGTAGTCGACGCCACCCTCTGGCGACCTCCCGAGCAGCGGCGGATCGGCATGGTCCCGCAGGATTTCGCACTCTTCCCGCACCTCAGCGTCGGCGACAATGTCGCGTTCGGCCTCCCCAATGGGCATCGCGCCTGGTGGACGAGACCGGTCCGCCGCCTGCGGCGCGCAGCAGCGCCCGCCCGCGTCGCGGAGATGCTGGAGTTGGTCGGCTTGGCCGGGTTCGCCGATCGTTTCCCCCATGAACTCTCCGGAGGCGAGGCGCAACGCGTCGCCCTCGCCCGTGCGCTGGCGCCGGAGCCCGCGGCCGTGTTGCTCGACGAACCGTTCAGCAATCTCGACCAGAACCTGCGCGCCAGCCTCCGTCTCGCCATGCGCGGCATCCTCAAGGCGGCAGACACCGCCGCGGTCTTCGTCACCCACGACCGCGAAGAAGCCCTGTCCCTCGCCGATCGGGTCGCCGTGATGCGTGACGGCCGGATTGAGCAGATCGGCTCTCCCGATGACATCTACTACCGGCCTCAGACGAGGTTCATCGGCACCTTCGTCGGCGACGCCAACATCCTGCCCGGCAGACGCCTCCGCAGCGGGGCCGAGACCGAACTGGGCTTCGTCGTTCTGCCCGATCCGCCGGCGGTTGAGGACGGAGACACATTCGACATCCTGCTCAGGCCCGAGCAGCTTGCCCTCAAGCCCGCTGCTCCCGACGATCCCGCCCGCGCCAACGTGATCAGCAGCGAGTACTACGGCCACGATCAGGTGGTGCGCGTGAGACTGCCGTCAGGCGCCGAGGTCGAAGCGCGGCTGCGCACCGAAGTCGTCTGGCATCCCGACGATCCCGTGACCGTGGTCGTCCTCGACGACGCGATCGCATTCCCCCGCTAACCGGCCACGTCTCGACGCCCCCTACCATGCCTGCGAGGGCCGGTTCACGCTGGTCCAGCCGAAGGAGCCCCCATGCGCGTTGCCCTGATGGTTGAAGGACAGAACGGTCTCACCTGGGAGCGCTGGCGGCATATCCTCCGCCTCGCCGACCGCCTCAACTTCCCCTCCCTGTTCCGCAGCGATCACTACTTCACCGGCCCGATCGAGAGCAGCCAGCAGGACAGCCTCGAGTGCTTTCTCAGCTTCGTCATGGCCGCCGAGGAAACGTCCAACTTGCGCTTCGGACCAATGGTCACCCCGGTCACGTTCCGCCGGCCAGTCGACGTCGGCCGCATGGCCGCCCAGATCGACGACCTCTCCGGCGGCCGATTCGTGATGGGGCTGGGCGCGGGCTGGAACCAGCCCGAGCACGACGCCTACGGCCTCGACTTCCCCCCGACCCGCGAACGCTTCGACCGGCTCGAGGACGCGATCAAGATGATGCAGGCCCTCTGGAGCCCGGGCCAATCCAGCTACGAAGGCCAGTACTACCAGCTCGACCAGGCCGACTGCCTGCCGATCCCCTAATCCGGACGCCCGCCGATCCTGATCGGCGGCGGCGGTGAGAAACGCACAATCCCGATGGCCGCGAAGTACGCCTCGGAGTGGAACTGCGTCTCGCTGACCCCGCAGGCATACGGACACAAGCGCGACGTCATGGCCCGAGCCTGCGAAGCCACCGACCGCGATCCGAACGAGATCGAACACTCGATGATGATGTTCCACGCCGTCGGCCCGCCGGAGTTGGTCCAGGCAGGCGGCCGCTTCGCACAGGGCATGTTCGGTCGGCCCGGACAATCGCTCGACGACTTCCTCACGGAGTTCGGCTCGATGGGCCGCCTCGTCGGCGGCGCCGACCAGGTCGTCGATTCGCTGGGCAAGCTGGCCGAAGCCGGCGTCGCCGAGGTGCAGTTCCAGCACTTCCTGTTCGACCGAGACGATGTCCCCGAGTTCCTCGCCCGCGACGTCGCGCCCCAGGTCGCAGACCTCGCGATCGGCAGCCACACCTAAGGAGCCTCGACATGAAAATCAGCGACAACGTGCGCATGGTGCCGGTCCCCGAAGACCAACCGATGCGCCCGACCTCGACCAACATCTACATCATCGGCCAACGCGGCGGCCAGACCCTGACCATCGACTCCGGCGAAGCGATCGACAAGTTCCGCTGGATGCTGCGCGGTTATCTCGCCGCAATCGACCACTCCGAGATCGGCGTCGCCGCGATCACGCACCACCACTTCGACCATTCCGGCAACCTCAAGCACGTCAACGAACATCTCAAGGCCGAAGTCGCCGTCCCCGAGAACGGCGTCCGCCTGCTCCGAGGCCGGCTGCCCAAGGACGGCGTGAAGACCTACTCCGACGGCGACGAGATCAACCTCGACGGCGGCATCCGTGTCCAGGTCATGACCAGCCCCGGACACTCCGTCGACTCGCTCTGTTACTACATCGAGGAAGAGGGCATCCTCTTCACCGGCGACACCATCCTCGGCAACACAACCTCGGTCGTCGGCGACGTCAACTCCTACATGGCCTCGCTGCGCCGCCTGCTCGAACTGCCCAACGTCAAGGTGCTCTGCCCCGGCCACGGCCCGCTGATCACCGACACCGACGATGCCAAAGCACGCGACCGGCTGGAAATGTACGTCGCCCACCGACAGATGCGCGAGGACCAGATCCTCGAACAACTCCAGGACGGCGAGCCCAAGACCTCATGGCAGATCATGGAGACCATCTACGGCGACAGCATCGACAAGCGTCTCCGCCGAGCCGCCGATGGCAACGTCCAGGCCCACCTCAAGAGCCTGCAGAAGTCGGGCGTGGTCAAAGCATCCAGAGGCGAAAAGAAGAGGCCCAATCCGGCGACCATCGCCAAAAACAAGGCCAAAGAGAAGGCAAATCGCAAGATCATCCAGCAGGGCAAGAAGCTCGATAAGGCGCAGCGGACGAAGATCCTCGCGCAGCAGGAGAACCCGCCAACCGACCTCTGGAAAAAGCCGCCCACCTATCAGTTGCGCTAGCCGAGGAAAGGAACCTCACATGCACTACGGCATCGGAATCCCGAGCTGGATCAACGCCTGGCAGGAAGTCCAACGCGCTGAGGCGGCCGGCTTCACCCACGCCTGGTTCTACGACTCCCAGCTGATCTACTCCGACGTCTACGCCGCCATGGCGCTCGCCGCCCACCACACGTCGTCGATCAAGCTGGGCACGCTGGTGGCGATCCCGTCCAACCGCATCGCTCCCGTAACAGCCTCCGCCGTCGCCTCGCTGAACAAGCTCGCGCCGGGACGCATCATCCTCGGCATCGGCACCGGCTACACCGGGCGCAACACGATGGGCCTGCCCGCCTACCCGATCAAGCGCTACCGCGAGTACGCCCAGCAGGTGCGAGGACTGCTCAACGGCGAGGACGTGCTCTACACCGACGACGTCACCGGCCAGGAGCGCTGGATCCGCCTGATCCACGGCCAGCACTCCGAGTTCCTCAATCTCGATGACTTCATTCCCATCTACGTGGCCGCCAACGGCCCGCGGGCGATGGAGGTCGTTGGACAGGTCGGCGACGGCTGGGTCACGACCGGCATGGGCCTCAACGCCGAGACCAGCTTCCCCGTCATCGCCGCCGCAGCGGAGGCGGCCGGACGCTCAACCGAGAAGCCCTACACCGTCGGGCTGACCACCGGTTTGGTGCTCAACGACGGCGAGACCTTCGAGTCGGACCGCGTCACCAGGATCCTGGGACCCGGCATGGTGCCCGGCGTGCACGCCATGTGGGAAGCCGCCTACGGGCCGGGTGCGAACCTGGGCATGGACAACCCCGACCTCGCCGGCGAGTACCACAGCTACATCCGCGAGTACTCCGCCGCCAAAGGCACGCCCGAGGACCGGCTCTACCTCGATGTCCACGAGGGCCACATGGTCTATCTCAAGCCGGGCGAGGAACGCTTCATCTTCCCGCAGGTGCTGGAGCGCAGCCTGGTCGGCACCGGCCCGCAGATCATCGAGAAGATCGAACACCTCGAGTCGATCGGAGTCGACAACATCGCCCTCACCGCCAACGACCCCGCTGGCGCGCGCGAGATCATCGATGACTTCTCCCGCGAAGTCATCCAGAAGCGCGGGTAGACCATCGCTCGACGGACTCCTGTGGGATCAGCCTCGTAGGGTCCCTGTTCGTTTGCGCTTGACAGCGCCTGGCTACAATAGTACGTTTGTACGCCACTCGGCAAGGGAGAGGCGAGCCGCACGATGTCTGCATCTCCGATCGGCCAATCCTGTCCCGAGGTATCTCTTTCCCATCCGCTTTCTTGGCTCAGATGGCTTCAGACCGACAAAACCATGACGAAATTGTCCAAAATTGCCCACCCCAATCACACGATCTCCCGCAAATCACTGGACTTCCGCCCAATTCGGCCCCACGGAAAAAATTTCGCGGGAAACGGTTCATCCCCGCCGACACATCGCTCGAACCGCCCTGCCAGGAACGCCCGGAATCGAACAGGGCCGAACAGGCCCGAACGCAGCTGCGTTCAGATCCACCTGAACGGAGCTGAAGAAACCTGAAAAAAGCTGAAAGAAGCTGAAAGCTCTGCACACACGATCTCCAGCAATACACAGGACTTCGTGCCTGTTCACCCCCCGGAAAAATCTTTCTGGCCTGAACCAACCTGAGGAGGCGACCCATGCAATACGGACTGCTCGTTCCCACCTACATCGACATGTGGAAGGAAGTCGTCCGCGCCGAGGAGGCGGGCTTCACCCACGCCTGGTTTCCCGACTCGCAGCTGATCTGGTCCGACTGCTACGCCGCCATGGCGCTGGCGGCCGAGCGCACCTCGACGATCAAGCTGGGCACCCTGGTCTCGATTCCTTCCAACCGCATCGCGCCCGTCACCGCCTCGGCAATCGCGACGATCAACAAGCTCGCGCCCGGACGCACGATCCTCGCCCTCGGCACCGGCTACACCGGGCGCAACACCATGGGTCTGCCCTCGTATCCGGTCAGGAAGTTCCGCGAGTACGCGCAGCAGGTCCGTGACCTGCTCGACGGCAAGGACATCCTTCACACCGACGACGTCACCGGCCGCGAGACCTGGATCCGACTCATCCATCCTGACCACCCCGACTTCTACAACATCAAGGACCACATTCCGATCTACCTGGCCGCCAACGGTCCGCGCGCGACCGCGGTCGTTGGAGAGATCGGCGATGGCTTCGTGACCTCCGGCACCGGACCCTGGCTCGATTCCGCCTTCCCCATCATCGAGGACGCGGCCCGCTCGGCCGGTCGCTCGACCCGGAAGCCGTACACCGTCGGCCTGGTCGGCGCATGCGTACTCGAGGACGGCGAAGACATCATGTCCGAGCGCGTCGTCCACCGCGCCGGTGCCGTCGCGGCGGTCTACAACCACACCCTCTGGGAATCGGAGTACGGCGGCTGGGGCGGCAACCTCAAGGGGGCGAATCCCGACGCTGCAGCCGAGTACAACCAGTACATCACCCAGTACGCCGAGGAGCGCGGACGTCCGCTCGACCGGCTCTATCTCGATGTCCACGAAGGCCACTACAGCTACCTCAAGGAGGGCGAGGCGCGCTTCGTCACCCGCGACCGGCTGGAGGACATGATCATCGGCACGCCCGACCAGATCATCGAGAAGTCGGAGCGGGCCGAGGCCCATGGCGTTGACCATCTCGCCATGACCGCCCTCGATCCGGCCGCCGCGAACGACCTGATCGATGAGATGGCCCCGATCATCGCGCGCACCGCATAGACCTCCCCTTCCCGGGGAGGTGTCACGAAGTGACGGAGGGGGCCGGCGATGGAGACGCCGCTGACCTGGAATCTACCCGCCTCGCCGCCGGCGCCGACGCTGGTGCTGACCCATGGCGCGGGCGCCTCGTCGACCCATCCCAACACGACGCATCTGGCTGAACTGATAGCGGCGCGCGGCGTGCGTGTGGCTCGATTCGACTTCCCCTACATGCGTCGCGCCACAGCCGAGGGTCGCCGGCCCTGGCCGCCCGATCCGGAAGATGTGCTCGCCGGCGTCTGGGTGCAGATCATCCGGCAACTCGCCGAGCAGGGCGTACCCACGTCGAAACTCTTCTTCGGCGGCCGCAGCATGGGCGGCCGGATCGCCAGCTACATCGCCGATGCTGTCGAGCCCGCAGGCATGGTCTGCATCAGCTATCCGTTCCACGCACCGAACGATCCGTCATCGGCGATCACCATCCATCTACAGCAGATGGCGACGCCGACCCTGATCGTCCAGGGAGAGCGCGACGAATACGGGACCCGCGAAGAGGTTGAGGCCTATGACCTCTCGCCGCAGATCCAGTTGTCTTGGATTCCCGATGGCAACCACGGTCTCGTGCCGCGGAAGCGTTCAGGACATACCGAGGAGGGCAACCGTGTTTTGGCGGCGGATGCGATCGCGGAGTTCATTCACGCCAGATGACCTCGGCCGGCCGACGCTCCGCCGGCATCGCCCGCATCTCATCGGGCGCGTAGCCGAGGTAGAGGTAGGCGACGATCCGGTCCTGCTTGCCGATCCCCAGCCAACGCTTCGCGGCGGGATTCTCGGCCAGCGCGCCGGTGCTCCACTTCGAGGCCAGCCCGCGAGCCGTCGCGGCGAGCATCATGTTCTGCACCGCGCAGCAGACGGCGGCATAGTCTTCCTGGTCGCGGACCGGATCGTCCAGCACAGCCTGTTGTGTGACGGCGACGAACAGCGGCGAGCGCATCAACTTGCCCCGCGGATCCTTGCTGAAATCGCCGCCCCCGGCCAGGATCGCCTCGCACATCTCCTCGCGTGCCGTCCCCGAGACGACGTGAAAGCGCCACGGCTCGGTGTGCTTGTGATTGGGAGCCCAGCGCGCCGCCTCGATCAGCTCCTCGACCACGCTCTGGCCGACGGGACGATCAGAGAACACACCGATCGTCCGGCGCTCGTGGATCGCCGTGTCGACATCCATCGGCGGACCTCCAACCGGCTGCTACAGACTGTCGATCGCACGCAGCATACGATCACTGCACATGATTCGCGCGGGCATCGGCCAAACCTTCGAAGCCTTCGGCGTCGGTCTCTTCCGGCTCCACTGGCTGCTGACCGTGATGGCCTTCATGGCCTTCTCGATGAACTTCACGGTGCTGCCGATCGTCGCCTTCGACCTGGGCGGCGACAACTCGTCGGTCGCGCTGGCCATGGCCGGCAACGGGATCGCCTGGTTCTTCATCGGCCCCTTCGCCGGCGCGCTGACCGACCGGCTGTCCAAGCGCCGGCTGATCGTGCTGGCCCAGACGGCGATTGCGATCAACTACGCGCTGATCGGATTCCTGATCCTGATCGGCCGGATCGAGGTGATCTGGCTCACGGTGAGCACCCTGTTCCTCGGCGCCTGCTTCGCCTTCACCGGTCCCTCGCGACGCGCCTATGTTGCCGACATCGTTCCGCCGCGTCTGGTCGGCAACGGAGTGGCGCTGTTGCAAACCGGTCTCACCTTCCCGCAGTCGGTCGGTCCGGTGCTCGGGTCGTTGCTCCTGTTCGCGCCGTTCATCGGCGCCGACGGCGCCTACTTCATCATGGCCGGAATCCTGGTCGTGACGATCGTGTCCTTGTACCTGATGCCGCCGGGCAGTCCGCGCAACGTGCCTCGCGGATCGGTGACGCGGGAGCTGTTGCTGGGATTGCGGTACGCCTGGCGACAGCCGAGGTTGCGGGTGCTGCTGGCGACGCTGCTGCTGGTCTCGGCGACGGCTGGCCCGTATCAGAATGTCCTCCCGGGATTGCTGGAGAATGTGTTTGGGATCGAGTCCAGGAACCTGGGACTGGTGAGCTGGCCGATGGGCGTTGGTTCGTTCATTGTCGGGTTGTCCGTCGCCGGCGTGGTGGGGACTCGATGGTCGGCCGGTGTGTTGCTGATCATGAGCTGCGCGTTCGGGCTGGGCGTCGCGTTGCTCGGGGTGACGCCCAATGCGTTGATCATGCTGCCCGTGGTCTTTCTGATCGGCTCCGGCTTCTCGGCGTTCCAGACGCTGAATACGGCGGAGGTGATCCGCCAGTCGGAGCGCGAGTACCACGGCCGGGTGACGGCGCTGACGTTCCTTCCCTTCGGCGTCCAGTCCTTCACCGGACTCGGATTTGGGCAGGTCGCCGACATCATCGGCGAGCAGGATGTGCTGATCATCATGGGCCTCTCGTCGATCGTCATCAGCGTTGTCCTGGGTGTGCTCTACCTGAGGATGAAGCCGCCGACGCTGCAGGTTCAGGAAGCGGCGGAGCGGGCGATCCGGCGCACATTGCGGCCGGTGGCGGCGATGATGCGGCCGCAGAAGTAGCAACGAACCTCACTTCAGGTAGCGGTCGAACCAGGCGACCATCCGCTCGTAGTATTCCCTGACCAGGGCCGGGTCGCCGACTCGCATCATCAGGTGTGAGCAGCCGGGGAAGCGGACCATCTCGGCGGGCTTGCCCCGGTAGCGGAGACCGGCGAAGTACTCCTCGCCCTGCGAAATGGGCACACGCCAGTCGTGCTCTCCGTGCAGGATGAGGACCGGACACTGGACGTTCTGGACGTAGGTGATGGGCGAGCGTTCTCGGTACCAGTCGAAGTTGTCGTCGGGCACGTCGCCCCACTGGTAGGAGCCCCACGAGGGCCCAATGTCGGAGACGCCCCACATCGACCAGAGATTGACCACGGGCGCGCCGGCGATGGCGGCCCTGAATCGGTTGTCGTGGCCGATCAGCCAGGTGGTCATGTAGCCGCCGTAGGAGTAGCCGTGGACGCCGAGTCGGTTCGCATCGACATACGGTCGCTCGCAGACCACGTCCAGCGCGCGGAGCAGGTCGAGCGAGTCCTCGCCGCCCCAGTCGACGGTGACGGCGTCCGTGAACTTTGCGCCGTAGGTCGACGATCCGCGTGGATTGACGAAGAGGACCAGGTAGCCGGCGCCGGCGATGACCTGGTGGAGCACGTTGAAACCCTCGCCGAAGAATCCGTTCGGTCCGCCGTGAATCTCCATCACCAGCGGATAGGACTGCTCCGGATCGAATCCGGGCGGGTAGATCAGCCCGCAGGGGATCTCCCAGCCGTCGCGCTCGACGGTGAAGAACTCGACGTCACCGATGTCGTGCAACTCGACGAAGTCCTCCGATGCGTTGGTCAGCACGGCCTGAGTGTCCTCACCGATGGCGACGATCTCTCCGGGCGCCTCCGGTGTTGTGGAGACGATCGCGATCGAGCGGCCATCGGCGGACACGTCGAACCCGTTGATCAGCTCGGCCTCCGAGCGAATCGCTTCGACCGGGGCCGAGCCATCGGCGGCGACCCGATAGACGCCCGAGCGTCCGCGGGCGTCTCCGGCGAAGGTGATCTCGTCGTCGCGCCAGACCATGGTCGGCGGGCCGGCGATGGGGAAAAAGCCGGTCTGCGGATTGACCGTGTCGTCGGTCAGGCGGGTGCGCTTGCCGCTGTAGCGTTCGATCCGCTCGAGATAGGCCTGATGACGCTGTGACATGTCGGTCACCGAGACGGCCAGCGCCGTTCCGTCGGGCGACCAGCAGGGCTTGCCGGCCGACATAATGCCGGGCGTCAACCGCTCGATGTGACCGCCGCCCGCGACGCCCTGGGTTGACATCACGCACAGTTCGGAGCCGAACGGACGCCGCTTCTCGCGGTCGACGTTGCGGTCGGCGGTGAACGCGACCCAGCGTCCGTCCGGTGAAACGACCGGATGGGCGTGGTTGTAGGCGCCGGTGGTCAGCTGCAGGGCGGCGCCGGTTGAGGCGTCGATGCGGAAGAGCTGGTGCCAGGCATCTTCGCGATAGCCGAGCGCATCGCCGCGGTAGTAGGTGTCGCGCACGACGGTCGTCTTCGAACCGTCGCGGGAGCCGCGATGCGGATCGATGTCGACGGTCGCGATCATGCCAGAGCCGTCGGCCAACCAGTCGAACGCCGCGACCGAGTGTGGGAGATCGGTCAACTGCCGCGCTTCCCCGCCGTCGGTGGGCAGCAGCCAGATCTGTCGCGGCGCGCCGGGTTCGTCGGAGCTGGGGCGCAGGAATGAGAGCGTCGAGCCATCGGGCGACCACGACGGGGCCGAGTCCGACTTACCGGAGGTCAGCCGTCGCGCCTGGCCGCCCTCAAACGCGGCGCCCTCGATCCACGAGACCCGTTTGCCGTCTTCGACCTGGCCCCGAACCCAGGCGACGACGGAGCGGTCGGGGGAAATGGCCGGTGAGGCGACGCCGGGCAACTGGTTGACGATGTCGGGACCGATGGGAGTTTTCACAAAAAGTTCCTGCCGGGGTCGTGAATTGTGCCGGGGAAAGGTGCTCGTAGGACGAGGATACGGCGGGGTCGGGAACACGAGGGGATCGCGATCTGGTGGAGTTTTTTCTGTGGCGGCAGATCGAGCGAAAGTGCCGTGTTTTGCTGGGGATCATGCGAGATAGGTGGTCAGTTTTGGTTAATTTCGTGCGGGTTTTGTCAGTTTGAGACAGGTTTTGTGGCTGATATGGAGGGCCGGAGGGGGCGTCCTGGCCGCCTGATCTTGCCGGTGTCCGTGGGCGACTTGCGTGTTCGGGGTGTTCGGCGTGTTCGGCCCTGTTCGGTTCCGTTCGGGAGCGTCCCGCGGACAGCCGATTTCGGGGGACCGATCGAGGGAACTGGGCCAGAATTTTCTTTTCCGGCGGGGAGAGTGCGGAAGTGCCGTGTTTTACGGGGAATCGTGCGAACCGAGTGGTCAGTTTTGGTCAATTTCGTGCGGGTTTTGTCAGCCTGAGACAGGTTCCTCGCCTGATTCGACACCTGGGGAGAGAAACCATGGTCGGGTGACGTCGCCGGAGTGTGAGTGCGATCCGCGCGTTCGGGCTGTTCGGCTCTGTTCGGGTGTGTTCGATTCCGGCCGGCCCGGGCGGATGGCGTTTGTGAGCCGTGGAAAAAGAGCTGGGTGTCGATGGGGCGGTTCACGGTCGCGGTCGGTTCGTCCGTTCGAGGCGGCATGCGGGTCGGCCGGTTGTCGCCGGCGGCGTCCACAATATCGTATGTGAGTTCTATCCAGGTGTTGGATGTGTTGGAGTGCACGGAAGGTCGGGTATCCGCGGCTGGCTTAGAATCTAGCCACAGATCGGAGCCCGACTATGCCCAGTATTTCCCGCGATGGCGTGAGTGTCTTCTACGAAGCGAGCGGTTCGGGGCCGGCGATATTGCTCTCGCACGGCTACGGCGCGACCTCGCAGATGTGGGCGGGGCAGCTTGAGCTGCTGGCGCGAGACCACCGACTGATCGTCTGGGACATGCGTGGGCATGGCCGGACAGACTCGCCGGAGGATCAGTCCTGCTACAGCGAGGCGGAGACGGTTGATGACATGGCGGCGATTCTGGACGCCGAACGCATCGAGAGCGCGGTGATTGGGGGGCTCTCGCTGGGCGGCTACATGTCGCTGGCGTTCAACGTCGCCTATCCGGAGCGGACGCGGGCGCTGATGCTGTTCGATACGGGTCCGGGCTACAACAACCCCAAGGCTCGCGAGGGCTGGAATACGGGGATGGCGATTCCTCGGGCGGAGGCGCTGGAGCGCGATGGGCTGGCGGCGCTGGGCGGCTCGGAGGAAGTGCGGGTCTCCACGCATCGTTCCGCGGCCGGGCTGGCGCGGGCGGCGCGCGGGATGCTGGCGCAGTTCGACAACCGGATCATCCAGTCGTTGACCAGCATCGACAAGCCGACGCTGGTGCTGGTCGGGGAGAACGACGAGCCGTTCCTTGCGGGGACGGACTACATGGCGAACAAGATCCCGGGCAGCACCAAGGCCGTGATCGCCAATGCGGGCCATGCGGCGAACATCGACAACCCAACTGATTTCAACGAGGCCGTGTCGTCGTTCCTCGGGGGCCTCGACTAGCGACTCGATCGCCGATAGGAGCCATCATGCAGGTCAGTCTTTTCTTCCTTCCCTCCGTCGGCACTCGCGAGGACATTGAGGCCGGCATGGCCGGGAACCGTCCCGAGCTGTACCAGGACATGCTGGCCGACCTGTCGGCGTTCGCCAAGGCCGGCGACGCGCTGGGCTACGACTCGATCGGGTTTACCGAGCACCACTTCCACATCGAGGGTTTCGAGGTCTCGCCCAACCCGGTGATGCTCGACCTCTACCTGGCCATGCAGACCGAACGCATCCGCGTGGGACAGCTTGGCCTGGTGCTGCCGGCGCAGAATCCGATCCGGGTGGCCGAGGACATCGCGATGCTTGACCACATGACCGGCGGTCGGGCGTTGGCGGGGTTTGCGAGGGGGTATCAGCGTCGCTGGGTCGACACGATGGCGCAGCAGATCCACGGCGTCCACGCGGCGCATCCGGGCAACCACGATGCGATCGACGCGGCCAACCGCGCCGCCTTCGAGGAGCACTTCAACATCATCCGCAAGTGCTGGACCGAGGAGATGGTCGAGTACCAGGGCCACGCCTGGCAGATTCCGCCCGAGGGCACGCCCTGGGATATCGAGGCGACGCGGCTGTACGGCAAGGGCGTCGACGAGAACAACATCGTGCGGCAGATCGGGGTCGTGCCGAAGCCGCTGCAGAAGCCGCATCCGCCGCTGTTCCAGCCGTTCGCGTCGTCGGAGCGGACGATCCGCTGGTGCGCTCGCGAGGGGATCACGGCGATCCTGCCGCCGATGTACCCGGAGCTGCAGAATCGCCTCTACGAGGTCTACCAAGAGGAAGCGGCGTCGGTCGGGCGCGACCTGAAGCCGGGCGAGGGTCTGGGCGTGCTGCGCGACGTGATCATCACCGACACAGATGAGGAGGCGATGGAGCTCTGGCGTCACTCGGCCGCGTTCGCCGGCGGTGCCTGGTTCGCCCCCTTCGGCTTCGCCGAGGCGCTGCGTCCGCCGGGCGGGGAGATCATGACGCCCGAGCAGCAGCTGGAGAACGGGCTGCTCTTCGCGGGGACGCTGGACTCGGTGAAGCGTCAGGTGCAGGCGATGATGGACGTGACGCCGGTGTCGTGGATCTTCATGTGGCAGTACAACGGTCTGTTGACGAGGGGTCAGATCCTGCGGTCCATGGAGGAGTTCTCGGAGAAGGTGCTGCCGGAGTTTGGCGGGTTGGGGAACGACTGACCCGATGGTGAACCGGTCTCCTTTCTCCCGCCGCAGACCGGCGCGAAGATCACTCTCCGATTCCCTCTCCCAGTGGGAGAGGGGGACCACCCGACTGGGACTACGCCCAGGTCTCCAACGGGGAGAAATTTCTTCCCCGCGAGTGAGACGTTTCCCGGTTGCTGGCCTCGAAAGTCAAAGACGTACGATCAGAGCGATCGCGACGATTTGGATCGTTGTGAGCACGATCATGGCGAGCATGATCTTTTTCACCAGTCGATTCGCAAACTCGTCAAGCAACTCATTCGTCACCAGGTTGGTGAGGAGATCATCGCTGCTGGTTGACGATTGCATGGCGGGGACGTCCTACCCCAGTCGATCCATGATCAGACCGAGATTCGCCGGGTCCGAGCGCAACTCCCCGACCGGGAAGCTTCTCACCACTTCTGCGACCGCCTGATTGACCGGCGTCGCGACTTCGACGGCTTTGCCCTGCTCGACGACCCAGCCGTTGAGGGCGTCGATCTCTACCCGGCGGCCTCGGATGACGTCCTGGAGGAAGCTGGGGCGGCCTTCTCCGAGGGCCTGAGCTCCGGCGACGAGCTCGGCGTCGAGTTCGGTTGAGTCGCCTCCGTTGGCGACGTCGACGAACTTCTGCGAGTCGATGCCCCAGACGCCGTCGATGTGGTGGCCGTAGGCCCGGCCGACCTGGACGACCTCGGCGGCGATGCGGATGCAGAGCCAGCGGGTTTCCTCTCGGGCGCGGACTTCACCGGAGCCGTAGCCGGAGAGTCCGGCGATCGGGTTGGCCATACAGTTGACCGCCAGCTTGCCCCAGCGCTCGCCCCAGAGATTGGTGGTCGACTCGGCGCCGGCGACGTGGTTCATCATCGCGGCGATGTTGCGGGTGCGGTCGGAGTCGGAGCCGTCCAGTTCGCCGACCTTGAAACCGAGCGTGCGCGTGTCGGTGCGGATGCAGTGGCCGGGATCGTACATCCCGCAGCCGATCGTGATCACGCAACCCAGCGTCCGTTCGCGCCCGACGACGGCGGCAACGCGCTCGTCGTTAATCCCGTTCTGGAAGTCGACGATTGCGCCATCTTCTCGGACCAATGGCGAAATGAATGCCGAGGCCCATTCGGTGTCGTAGCTCTTGACGGAGACGAAGCCGAGGTCGAAGGGCTCGGAGATTTCCTGCGCCTCGTAGAGGTGTCTCGCGTTGACGGGGACTCGGATGTCGCCGATCAGGGGGCCGCTGAGACGCAGACCGCTCTGCTTCATGGCATCGATGTGTTCGACCCAGTGGTCGAAGAGGGTGACGTCGTAGCCGGCGCGGGTGAGCAATCCGCCGACGACACCGCCAATGGCGCCGGCTCCGATGATGCCGATTCGAGTCATGTCCGTGTCCTTTGGGTGAGCTGGCAGTTACTTCCGACGCGGCAGTCGTACGGTCGCCCAGCCCGGCGTGGTCACGCCGAGGCGGTCGTTCTCCAGCCAGACCTCGAGTTCGACCAGGCCGTGCGCGTCGTCGAGATCGGACTTGCCGGTTACCTTGCCGCGGGCGTGGACCTCGTCGTCGGGGATGTTCATCCGGCGCATCTCGAAGCGGAACCTGGACATCCAGCCGGCTGGACCGGCCCAGTCGGTGACCACGCGGCAGAGCGCGGCCTGGGTCCAGCCGGTGTTGTAGAAGATCGCCGGGTGGCCCGCCTCGGCTGCGAACTCGGGGTCGTGGTGGACCGGGTAGAAGTCCTGCGAGCCGGAGACCTGCTCGACCATCTTGGTCCAGTCCAGCGTTAGGTCGTAGCCCTCGATCAGGTCGCCGACACGGACATCATCCCAATATGTTTGCTCAGTTGCGATGCTGTTCGGGGAGGTGCGGGTCGTCATAGCGGTCGCTCGCCTTCTTCTGCTTCGACTTGTTCGGGAGTCCGGTGCGTGCAGAGCGTGTTGGTGCCGACGGCGACCAGCTCGCCGTCCTGGTTGGTGATTCGCGTTTCAGTGACGACCCAGACCGAGCGCGGGTCGAGCTTGATCGACTTCTCGTAGATGTCGGTCACCTCGGTTTGCGAGGCGAGGTGGTCGCCAACCCTGGCCGGTTGCAGGTATTCCCACTCGGTGTTGAGATTGATGTTCCGCTCTCCGCGCGTTGGCACCGAGAGCAGCAGGCTGACCTGATTGTCGGAAGATGGCGGCCAGACGCCAGCGCCGGCGAAGTAGCGGGTCATCACCGGCGGCGCGATGACTGCGCCGTGCTCTGATTGCCGCCCGTATTCGGGATCGAGGAAGAGCGGGTTGGTGTCCTCGACCATGTGGCAGTGGCGTCGGATGCTGTCGTACTCGACCGGGTAGCGTCCCGGAACCACGTCGGTTTTGCGACCGATCCACTCGCTCCGAACCGCGTCAAGATCGTATGGTCCTGTAACGCGAACCATCAGTGTTCTCCTGTGACAGCGCGCTCATTCGTGGCTAGGCTGAGGCTACCAGAGGCGGAAGTGGTCAGTTCAGGGATCGTGACGATGTCGGTGATGACGCCCATCCTGCGGATTCGCAAGGTCATTCGATCTATTGGAGCGAGCGCGGGCCAGGCAGACGAGTTCGCAGACGCAATGAACGAGTATCCGACCAAAGATGACTTTCAACAGCGTCTTGACGCGATGTTCGCGCAACAGCTCAATCGAATCATGTTTGGCGTCATCGTTGTTGTGAGCCTGGCCGTTGCGGTGATCGCCGCCTTGATGGTTGCACTCGATTAACCCTCGCTCCGCGGACCAAACGGCTCCGGGATGAATGGTTCATCCCGTGCCCGAAGGAATGCGCCGAATCCGCCCGTTTCCCGTGCGGCGTCGAGGTGCGCGACCTCGCGGCCGTCGGCCGACGCTTCGACCATCGACGAGAGCATCGATCCGACGTTGAGCGCGTTGCGCAGGCCCATCGCTTCCAGTCCGCGGGCCGTGATCAGCTTGTTGTAGCGAATCGAATGCGACGGCACGAGCGCCAGCCGACGGGCCAGCGCGTCGGCCTTCTCCATCAGATCTTCCGTCGGCACGATCTCGTTGATCACGCCGATTCTCAGCGCTTCCTGCGCGTCGAAGTGGTCTCCGGTCAGCGCGTACCGATGCGCCGCTTTCCAGCCCGCCAGGGCGGCGAACAGGACCGAACTGTTCGAGATCATCCGCACCTCGGGTTGAGCGAACACGGCACGGTCGGAGGCAATCGTGATGTCAGCCGCCAGCGAGTACCAGAATCCGCCGCCAATGCACCAGCCGTTGACCGCGGCGATGATCGGCTTCTCCAGCGTCATCAAGTGCATCATCATGTCGGGATTCTTGGTCGAGAAGCGGAACCAGCGCTCCAGGTGCTCCGAGACCGGCTGGGTCGGTCCGCCGACTTCGCTCTCGATGCCCGAACCAGCGATGTTGTAGCCCGAAGAGAACGCCCGTCCCGCGCCGGTGAAGATGATTGAACGCGCCGACGGATCGGCATTGGCCACATCGAGCGCGTCGTGGAACTCGCGCTCCAGCGCCGGCGTGATTGCGTTGAGCGTTTCCGGGTTGTTCCAGGTGATGGTGACGACCGGGCCGTCCTGCTCGTAGATGATGTTCTCGTAGTCGGGCATGGCGAGTCTCGCTTTCGCTTACTGATCAGAGTCTAGGCACAGACCTCGCCTACGCTGCGCCATTGAGGAGGCTTGCATGCCTGGACCGCTCGACGGGATCAAGGTGCTGGAGTTGGCGCAGATCATTGCCGGCCCATTCTGCGGCACGGCGCTCGCCGATCTTGGCGCCGAGGTCGTCAAGCTCGAATCGCCGGAGGGCGATGCATCTCGTCGGATTTCGCAGATTGCTCCGGGCGAGAGCAAGGCCTTCCACGGCCTCAACCGGGGCAAACGGGGCATCACCATCGACCTCAGTACCGCGCAGGGACAGTCCGTTGCGCATCGGCTTATTCCTCATTTCGACGTGTTCGTGACCAACGTTCGACCCGGCGTGGCCGAGCGGATTGCCATGGACTATGACACGCTCGTCCAACTTCGGTCCGACCTCATCTATCTCGAAGTCACGGGCTATGGCAACCGTGGGCCGAGCGCCCATCGGGCGGGCTCCGACGTGGTCGTACAGGCGTACTCGGGTCTGCTTGCCGGCGATCAGAAAGTCGATCGAAACGGAGCGCCAGAACCGATCACGGCGTCCGCGCCGTCGGACTATGTGGCGGCGCTGGGTGGTGCGATGGGCGTCTGCGCCGCGCTGTTTCACCGCCAACGCACGGGCGAAGGTCAGCGAATCTCGACGACATTGCTCGGGGCGGGTCTGGCGCTGCAAACTCCCTGGGCGGGGGACGTTCCCGTCTCGGACTCAATCTTGATTGAACCATTGCGCCGGATGATGTCGGAGATGCGCGAGGCGGGCGCCAGCTATGGCGAACTGATCGAGGCCCGCCGCAGCCGGCCGAACCAGGGCAAGGCGTTCCGCATCTACTACGCGGGCTATCCCGTCAAGGACGGTGCGATCATTCTCGGCGCGCTCACGCCGCAGAATCGCGAGCAGATACGCAAGGCTCTGAGCATCGTTAACGATCCCACGGACGACGACGACTTCAACGCGATCGGCCCGGAAGCCGACGCTATCGTGGCTCGGGTCGAAGAGCAGATTCGATCGAAGCTCGCAGGCGGAACCATGGACGAGTGGATCGCGCGGCTTGATGCCGCGGGCGCTCCCGCTTCGCCGGTCAACTGGCTGGAAGACATGGCCGACGATCCCCAGGTCGTTGCGATGGAGATGATGCCTGTGATCGAACACTCGCTGACCGGTCCGGAGCGCCAGGTCGGTCCGCTGGTGCGTATGTCGAAAACCGAGACCGGTACCGATCGCGCCTCGCCGCCACTGGACTCGGATACCGACGACGTCCTGCGCGAACACGGCTTTCGCGACGACGAGATTGCCGGTTTGCGAGCGGCAGGCATCGTTGGCTCCGGCACTGACGACTAGTTGCCTATCCTCACGGCAACTCACAATCCGAGGGGAGTTCCCGATGCCCGGTGCGCTTGATGGAATCAGGGTCCTTGAGGTGACGCAGATCATTGCCGGTCCGATGTGCGGGGTGATGCTGTCCGACATGGGCGCCGATGTAATCAAGATCGAGTCGGCGGCCGGCGACGGGATGCGTCTGCTCGGTCAGATTGCGCCCAGCGAGAGCAAGGGCTTTCATGTGTTCAATCGGGGTAAGCGCGGGATGGTGCTCAACCTGCAGGACGCCGACGGGCAGGCCGTCGTGCAGCGGCTGATCTCGGAGATGGATGTCTTCCTGATCAACGCCCGTCCCGGCGTGCCGGAACGCCTGGGCATCGACTACGAGAGCCTGCGTGCCCACAAGCCGGACCTGATTTACCTGGAGAACACCGCCTACGGTCCGACCGGACCGTCGGCGCACCGGGCGGGCGCCGACATCATCGCGCAAGCGTATTCGGGACTGATGGCCGGCGACGAGAAGGTCGACGAGCATGGCGGCCCTGACCTGATCACTGCCACGACGCCGGCCGACTTCGTGGCCGCGTTTACCAGCACGATCGCCGTCTGCGCGGCGCTCTTCCACCGCGAGCGCACCGGCGAGGGCCAGAAGATCGACACGTCGCTGCTCGCCGGCGCGATGGTGTTGCAAAATGCGTTCGCGTCGCGGATGCCCGTCTCCGATGCGGTCCTGCTCGATCCGATCCTGAGCGGTCTCGCGGCCGTGCGGGAGCGCGGCGGAAGCTACGAGGAAATGCTTGGCGCTCGCGGCGGGTTGCGAGCCCTGGTCGGCGGCGCGTTCCTGCTGTACTACGGCGGCTACCAGACATCCGACGGCGCAATCATGCTCGGCTGCGTGACGCCGGCCAATCGACAGCAGGTGCGCAACGCGCTGGGCCTGGAGACCGGCGACGATCCGACCGACGGCGGCGACTTCAATCCGCTCGCAGAGGGCTCGGCGGAGGTCGTTGCCGGTGTCCGTGCGCTGATCACCGAGCGGTTCGCCGCGGACACGACCGAGAACTGGGTGGCCAAGCTCGACGCCGCCGGTGCGCCGGCGGCGCAGGTCAACATGCCCGAGGAGATGGTGGACGATCCCCAGGTCCAGGCGCTGGGCATCATGGTCGACCTCGAGCACCGGTTGACCGGTCCGGAGACGATGGTCGGCCCGCCGTTCAGCATGTCGGCTTCGCCGCTCGCCGCTCAGGGAGCGTCACCACCGCTGGACGGCGACACGGACGACGTACTGGTCGAGTACGGCTACACGACGGAGGAGATCGCCGCGCTGCGCTCCTCGGGCGCTGTTGGCCTCCCTGACAGTAGTTAGGTTCGCCGCGTGCCAGGCCCGCTCGACGGGATCAGGGTTCTCGAGCTGACCCAGATCATCGCCGGTCCGATGTGCGGCGTGATGCTCTCTGACCTCGGCGCGGATGTGGTCAAGATCGAATCGCCACAGGGCGACGGCACGCGCGTGATCGGACAGTTCGCGCCTAACGAATCAAAGGGCTTTCACGTCTTCAATCGAGGCAAGCGCGGCATTGTGCTGAATCTTCAGTCGGAGGATGGCCGTGCGGTGGTCTATCGCTTGATTCGAGACTTCGATGTGTTCCTGATCAATGCGCGGCCCGGTGTCGCCGAGCGATTGGGTATCGACTACGAAACGTTGAGCACGCACAATCGGCGCCTCATCTACCTCGAAAACACTGCCTTCGGCCCCGAGGGACCCTCGGCTGACCGCGCCGGCGCCGACATCATCGCTCAGGCGTATTCCGGGCTGATGGTCGGCGACGGGAAGATGGATGATCAGGGCAATCCGACGTTGATCACGGCCACCACTCCGGCCGACTTCGGCGCCGCCTTCAACGGCGCCACGGCGGTTTGCGCCGCGTTGTTCCACCGAGAGCGCACCGGCCGTGGACAACTGATCGAGACTTCATTGCTCGGTGCGGCGCTGACGCTCCAGAACTACATCGCCTCGAGGCAGCCAGTCAGCGATTCGATGCTCGTCCAACCGTCGCGTGACGCGATGCAGGAGGTGCGTGAGCGCGGCGGCAGCTATCGCGAGTTGCTGGAAGCCCGCAGCGGCCTTCGCGCGATCACCGGCGCCGCTTATCTGCTGTACTACGGCGGGTACCAGACCGCCGACGGCGCGATCATGCTTGGTTGCGTGACGCCGCCGAATCGGCAGCAGGTGCGCCGTGCGCTCGGGCTGACCGAGGCCGACGACGCGACCGATGCGCCGGGTTTCAATCCACTCAGCCCGGACTCCGCAGCCATCGTCCACCATGCGCAGCGGAACATCGCCGAGCGGTTTCGCAGCAATACGACCGCTCATTGGATGGCCAGGCTCGACGCAGCAGGTGCGCCCGCGTCACAGGTCAACACCCCGGAAGACATCCTCGACGACCCGCAGGTGCAGGCGATCGGCGCGCCCCTCGACCTGGAACATCCGCTGACCGGACCCGAGACGATGATCGGCCCAACGATTCGCATGTCAGATTCGCCCCTTGAAGCTCAGGGCCCCTCGCCCGGATTCGACGGCGACACGGACCAGGTGCTCCGCGAACATGGCTATCGCGACGAAGAGATCACCGCGCTGCGCGCATCGGGCGCAATCGGTATCGAAGAAGAGCGTTAACCGGCGTCATCCACCCGCCGGAGGGTATGGATCGGTCTGACTGAACTCCTGCTGCGTCTCCAGCAGCGAGGCTCCGTCGATCTCCTTGCCGCGCCAGAGCGTCTTGACGTACTCCAACACGGCGATGATCTCTTCATGGCTCAGCTCGTCCTTGAAGGCAGGCATGTTGCTGCCGAAGCCCAGTCCGAGCCCGCCCTCGCTGACGATCCCGTAGAGAACGCCGTCCGAGTGGTGCCACGTGTGCCCCTCCCCGTTCAGCGGCGGAGGCGGCAGGCGCCCATCCTCGTCGCGGACCATCCAGTCCGCAGCGCCTTCGCCATCCGCACCGTGACACGCTGCACAGGTCGCTGCGAAGATCTGCGAGCCGGTACGGGAGCCGCTGGCCTCGCTCGCCTGCGCAGACATCGGCACGGGGTCCGGTTCGGCCTCGCCGCAGGCGGCGATCAGGTAACCGCAACCGACCAGAATCAACAACACGACAGAGGTTCGGTGCCAACGCCTCACAGAGACCCCCGTGGGCCAAGGCTATCCAGTGGCTGAAGGCCAGTCGCCAAGTACTCTCAATCAGAACGTCACAAGGAGATCGGAGGTCGATCATGGTGCTACCGACCCAGGCGGCGCAGAACCTCGGCACGGAAACCGCGTTCGAAGTGCTGGCGCGAGCGAACAAGCTCGCCGCCGAGGGACGCTCGATCATCAATCTCGGCATCGGACAGCCCGACTTCGCCACTCCAGACAACATCGTCAAGGCCGGCGAGCAGGCGCTCGCCGAGGGCAAGCATGGCTACACGCCCGGCGCCGGTATCCCCGAGTTGCGTGAAGCCGTCGCGCGCGACCTGCAGCGTCGCCACGGCGCGGAGGTTGACCCGGAGTCGGTCCTGATCACGCCCGGGGCGAAGCCGGTGATGTTCTTCGCGGCGCTGCTGATGGGCGAACCGGGCGCGGAGATCATGTATCCCAACCCGGGCTTCCCGATCTATGAGTCGGTGATCCGTTTTTCCGGCGCAACGCCCGTGCCGATTGAACTGCACGAGGCTGACGGATTCACCTTTGACCCGGACCAGGTGCTCAGCCAGGTCAACGAGCGCACGCGGCTGATCATTCTCAACAGCCCGGCCAACCCGACCGGCGGGGTCTATTCCCGCGAGCAGGTCGAGCGACTCGTTGAGGGTCTCGAACGCTGGCCGGACGTGGTCATCCTCAGCGACGAGATCTACTCGTGCATCCTCTACGAGGGCCTGGAGCACACTTCCTGGCTCAACTATCCGCAGCTCCGCGACCGCCTGATCGTGCTCGACGGCTGGAGCAAGACCTACGCGATGACCGGCTGGCGGCTGGGCTTCGGCGTCTTCCCGCCGGACCTCTTCCCGTTCGCCGAACGCCTGGCGATCAACAGCTATTCCTGTCCCAATGCCGCCACGCAGTACGCGGCGATCGAGGCGCTGGACGGGCCGCAGGAAGCGGTCGACATCATGACGACCGCATTCGACGAGCGCCGGCAGGTGATCGTCAAGGAGCTGAACGACGTGCCAGGCGTGAGCTGCGTCAATCCGCTCGGCGCGTTCTACGCCTTTCCCAATATCTCCGAGACCGGCATCGATGCGCGCACGCTGCAGCATCGGTTGCTTGAAGAAGCCGGTTTGGCGGTGATCGCCGGGACCAGTTTCGGACACCTCGGCGAGGGCTACCTGCGCTTCAGCTACGCCGCCTCGCTCGAAGAGATCGTCGAAGGCGTCGACAGAATGCGTACCCTGTTGGCCAACAGCTGACGGATCAAGGAGCCTCGAATGGCCCGCTTTGAATACATCTCACGTAACAGGCTGGAACTCAAGAACGGGTTTCGACACGCGACGCTCGGCGATGTGCCTGAGCAGGTCGTCTACGGCGTGCAGGGCAAGCTCAAGGAGCACTATGGGGTTCCCGAGAGCGCACCACCGATGACCGCCACGCTCGATCACATCGTTGCGGCGGTCGGCGGTTGAATGTACGGCACACTGGCGCGGGCGTTGTCCGTGCGCAAGGTCGAGTTCGACCCCAACACCTACAAGGCCGACGTCCTGGGCACGATCGAGGGCGAAGACAACCAGACGATCCGGATCACGAAGATCCACGTCATCTTCCATTTGCCCGGGATCCCCGATGAGCAACGAGCCGCAGCCGATCGGGCGGTGAAGTTCCACGCTCCGGGCTGTCCGGCGCACGAGAGCGTCAAAGACGCGATCGATATCACCTGGGAAGCCGACTACTGCGAGAACTAATCCTCGACCGGTCGCCGAGCGTTCCAGATCACCTGTTTCGGCAGAGGCTCGGGCTGCGGCTGCGGCTCGACCCGGGGACGACTGGCGACGTCGCCAGTCGTGATGTCGATGAAGTCTTCCAGGGCGAGTGGCTTGCCGCCGATGGTGAAGCGCGCATTGGACGAAATGGGAAAGTCGCGGTCGGGCTCTTGCGACTTTCCTTCTTCAACCTCTGGTGTGTCCTGCTCCGGGTCCGGCATGCTCGCAACCTAGCATGAGCGCATGGCCGAGTTGAGTCCGGGCGAGATCGATTACACGGAGCTCAGCTTCCCCGATCCGCCGCCGGATCGGCCTTTTGTCGCGATCAACATGGTGATGTCCGCCGACGGCCGCACCGTCGTCGACGGCACTGAGCGGGGACTCGGATCGAAGCTCGACCAGCGCTTGATGCGCGAGCTGCGGGTCCACTTCGACGTGGTGATGAATGGCGGCGCGACGTTCCGCGCCTCGGGCACGTCGGCCCGCCTCAATGATCCCGAGCTGGAACAGTGGCGCCTGGATCGCGGTATGTCAGCGTCGCCGATCGCCGCCGTGCTGACACGCAGCGGAGATCTGCCGCCTGAGCGCCGGTTCTTTATCGACGATGGATTCGAGGCCGTCATCTACCTCTCCAGCGCTGCGCCCGACGCGGTGCGACGGGAGCTGGAGTCTCGCGGCAGGCCGGTGGTCAGTGTGCCCGAGGACAGTGGAGCGGTCGCGGCTCTGGATCACATGAAACGAACGCTGGGAGCGTCGCGAGTCCTGGTCGAAGGGGGCGCAACCCTGAACGGAGAGCTGATTTCACAGGGATTGGTCGACGAGTACTTCCTCACGCTGGCGCCGAGGATCACGGGCGGAGATACTGCACATCCCGCCGTGCAGTGGCCCGGGGAGCCGACCGCAACGGGCATCAGACAGATGACGCTGATCCACGCCAAGCCGGCTGAGACCGGTGAGCTCTTCCTGCGATATCGCGTCGAGCAGGTGCGCGACTAGCCCTCCCGCACGAGCTTGCTCAGCGAGTGAAACTCGACGCCGAGGGCCTTGCCCCGGATCGTGTTGCAGACTTCTCCGACGTAGATGTCGCCCTTTGAGTCGACGGCGATGCCGTGCGGGGCGATGAACTTACCGGCTTCGTCGCCCTCGTCGGGGTGGCCGAGCAGGGCGAGGCGGTTGCCGGAGCGGTCGTAGACGCTGACGCGGTGACCCAGTCCCGGCGCGTCCTGCATCCCGCCCATCTCGTTCAGCTCGCCGATGTAGATGTTGCCGTCGGGCGCCAGCGTCAGGCCGTCCGGTCGGTGGATGTTGTTCCACATCGTGACGAACTGGCCCGACTCCGAGAAAATCTGCACCCGGTGACACTCGCGGTCGGCGATGTAGAGCAGGCCGTCCTCGTCGATCGCGATGTTGTGCGGGCGGATGAACTGACCAGCGTCAATGCCGGGTGTGCCCCAGGTCTGCTTGTGATTGCCGTCGGCGTCGAAGCGATGGACGCAGCTGTTGCCATAACCGTCGGTGACGAAGATGTCTCCCGACTTCGGGCTGACCGCCGCGTGGGTCGGGCGGTTGAACGGTTTCCCGGCCCAGGCGGGAGCGGGATTGTACGGGTCGCCGAGCGTCTGTAGCAGCTCGCCATCCGGTGACCAGCGGGTGATCGTGTGGGTCCCGTCGTCGGCGCCCCAGACGTCGCCCTCAGGGCCGATCCAGATGCCGTGCGATCGTTCCGTAAAGTTGCCCTGGCCCCAGCTCCCCTGCCACTTGCCGTCCGAGTCGAACACCATAACCGGGTGCTCCGTGTTACGGGTCAAGACATAGACAGTGTCATTGGCGTCGACGGCCACTCCCGGGCACTCGACGAGCGTGACGCCCTCCGGCAGTTGCTCCCATATGTCGAGCGCGGTGTAAGAGAGATTGCCGTCAGAAAGTTGCGCTGGCATCGTTATGCTCCGGTCTTCCGTGGTGGTTTACGACTTCGTCCATTTGCTGGCCTGCGGACGAGTCTAACCCCGCAATAGTCTGCCTACATGGTGCGGAAGAGGCGCGTTCTCGGGAGCGTCCGATGACCGACAGCGGCGGATCCAACGAACTGTTTTATCGAATCGACGCATCCTCGCCGATCCAGTCCAGCGTTGACACCGGCTCGGCCGAGTTCCAGGAGAACGCCGCCTGGATGAGGGGGCTGGTCGAGGAGTTGCGCGAGCATGAGGCCGTCGTCAGGAACGGCGGAGGCCAGCGCAGCGTCGACCGACACCATTCACGGGGCAAACTGCTCGCCCGCGAGCGGATCGAGCGCATGCTTGACCCCGACTCGCCCTTCCTTGAACTCTCACCACTCGCGGCAAACGGCATGTACGGCGACGAGGCTCCCGGCGCCGGGATCGTCACAGGCATCGGCCGTGTCGCCGGTCGCGAGACGATGATCGTCGCCAACGACGCGACCGTGAAGGGCGGCAGCTACTACCCGATCACCGTCAAGAAACACCTGCGCGCGCAGGAGATCGCTGCCCAAAACCGTCTGCCGTGCGTCTACCTCGTTGACTCCGGCGGCGCCTTTCTCCCGATGCAGGCCGACGTCTTCCCCGATCGCGACCACTTCGGCCGCATCTTCTACAACCAGGCCACGATGTCAGCGGCCGGCATCCCCCAGATCGCAGCGGTGATGGGCTCATGCACCGCCGGCGGCGCCTATGTCCCGGCGATGTCGGATGAAGCGATCATCGTTGACGGCGTCGGCACCATCTTCCTCGGCGGACCGCCGCTGGTTCGCGCCGCGACCGGTGAGCAGATATCGGCTGAAGAACTGGGCGGCGGACTGGTCCACACTCAGGTCTCAGGCGTCGCCGATCACCTCGCGGAGGATGACGAGCACGCGCTCGAACTGGTACGGGCGGCCGTCGCCAACCTGGGCAGCGAGGCCGCTGCCGACTGGCCGGTCAGCGCCGCCGAGCAGATCGAGCCGCCGCTCTACGACCCGGAAGAGATCTACGGGATCGTGCCCCAGTCGACGCGCAAGTCGTACGACATCCGTGAACTGATTGCGCGGATTGTGGATGGTTCCCGGTTCCACGAGTTCAAACCGTCATACGGGAGTACGCTCGTCTGTGGGTTCGCAAGGGTGATGGGCCATCCGGTCGGAATTGTGGCCAACAACGGCATATTGTTCTCGGAGTCGGCGCTCAAGGGCGCGCATTTCATCCAGCTCTGCGCCAAGCGCGGAACGCCGCTGCTCTTCCTGCAGAACATCACCGGATTCATGGTCGGCCGCCGCTACGAACACGAGGGCATCGCCAAGCATGGCGCCAAGATGGTCACGGCCGTCGCCTGCGCCGAGGTGCCCAAGTTCTCGATCGTGCTCGGCGGATCGTTCGGCGCCGGCAACTACGCCATGTGTGGCCGCGCTTACTCGCCCAGACTGCTCTGGACCTGGCCCAACGCTCGCGTCTCCGTGATGGGCGGCGAGCAGGCGGCCAACGTGCTGCTCACGATCCGGCAGGACGCCCTCGCGCGCCAGGGCCAGGAGATGTCGCTCGAGGACCAGCGGGAGTTCACGGCGCCGACGCTCGATAAGTACGAAGAAGAAGGCGCCGCATACTACGGTTCCGCCCGGATCTGGGACGACGGTATCCTCGATCCGCTCGACACGAGGCAAGCACTTGCTGTTGGCCTGGCAGCCGCGCGCAACGCGCCGGTGCCGGAGTCCAACTTCGGTGTGTTCCGGATGTAGCGGCCGATGTCACTCGCCGAAACAGAATCGCGAGCAGGTTCGGCGGTCAGCGATCGCGGTCTGCCGCACCTGGCGGGACTCGATGGGATCCGAGGACTCGCGGCCCTCGCGGTCGTGCTGTATCACGCCGGCGTCGCCTGGTTGCCGGCAGGATTCCTTGGCGTCGACGTGTTCTTCGTCGTCTCGGGATTCCTGATCACGGCGCTTTTGATTTCCGAGCGAGAACGCCATTCGGACACGGACCTGGCTCAGTTCTGGCTGCGCCGGGCGCGACGTCTGTTGCCGGTGCTGGTGCTCGTCCTGATCGTGACCACGGTCTACGCCGCGCTGATGCTCGGCGACACGCTCGGCCAACATCTGCACGACGTGCTGATGGCGGCGGTCTACTTCACCAACTGGGATCTAATCCTGCGCGGTGTCTCCTATTTCGAGATGTTCGAGCGACCCTCTCAACTGCGCCACCTCTGGTCGCTGGCGGTTGAGGAGCAGTTCTACATCGTCTGGCCAATCCTGTTCACGCTGGTCATGCGCTTCCTCAACTTGCGCTGGCTCTGGTGCATCGTCGCCGCACTGGCGGTGATGTCGCTGATCTGGATGGTGGTCCTGTTCACACCCGGGACGGATCCCTCCCGCGTTTACTTCGGCAGCGATCCCCGCGCGTTCACGATCCTGATCGGCGTCGCCGTGGGTCTGTTCTGGAAGCCGTGGCGCTACTCCTGGAACGGCTCGGTCCGCCACGTGATGGATCTGACCGCTCTGCTGGGACTGGCCATGATCATCGCGATCATGGTCGTCGGTCGCCATTGGAGCGACTGGATGTACCCGTGGGGCCTGTTGGCGGTGTCGCTGGCCACGATCGTCCTGGTCGCCTTTGTCGTGCGGCCGGGCTCGTTGGTCGGCCGCGCGCTTGAGATCGGCTCGATGCGCTGGATGGGTCAGCGCAGCTACAGCATCTATCTCTGGCACTGGCCAGTGATGTTGGCCCTGCAGTGGGAGTTCAACTTCGTTCCCAACACCATCGCGATCGTCGCGGTTGGCCTGCTCGCCACGTTCGCCCTCTCCGAGCTCAGTTATCGGCTCGTGGAGGCGCCCATGCGCCGGCCGCAGTTCTGGGCCCATGCCCGGTTCCGCAGGATGCTGGCGAACCCGCGCGCGATCGCTGTCACCGCCGCTTCAGTTTCAGCCGCCGTGCTGCTCGCGTTGATCGTCGGCTTTGCGGTGATACCGGGTCGTTCGCCCGTCGACCTGTTGCTTTCCGCTTCAGCCGAGCAATCCGGCCACACCGAGTCGCTTGAGTCGCAGCACGCGGGTGAACCGGCCGAGATCCGCGCGACGGCCCAGCGTTTCGTCACGAGCAATAGCTCGAAGTCAGTCTCCGATACCAGCCTGATCCCCGCTGACCCGGATGACGCAAAGGTCGTTCAGGCAACCGCTGCGTCGGCAGATGGTCGGAGCCCCACGGTGGCGACTGCCCGGCCCCTGGTCCAACCAGGTGACTCAGAGTCCGAGCCGGCAGGGCGAGTCGCAGCGCCGGAGCCGCTGGTTCAGTATCCGCCGGGCGAGTACCACACCCACTACACCGTCGAGGCCGGGGATTCGCCCTATCGGCTGATGAGTCGGTTCAACATCAGCCGGGAGCGATTCATCGAACTTAATGGCGCCGACGCGATGGCGATGATTCATCCCGGTGATGTCCTCAGCCTGCCGTGTCCCGGCACGGCGCCATGTGCCTTCGTCTACATCGAGCAGGTCGGCAACGGCTGTCTGACCTGGGAGACGGATGAAGTAAGAGAGAAGGTATGCAAGTCCTCGACCTTCCTCGTCGACCTGCCAATCCGCTTCCGCGCCGTACCAGCGGGACCGCTCGACACGGCGCCGACCTGGACCTGGGGAAGTGAAGAGCAGGTGGAGGGCTTCGGATTCACCCTGTTGCTTGATCATGTCGAACGGGAAGCAGGATCACCTTCGGTGCTCAGTCTGAGGTTTGGTCTGCCGCCGCTGGCGATCGGCGATTCCGTCATGGTCGGCGCCAAATCACACCTGGAGGAGGTTGGCATCGAGGTTGATGCGGAGGTCAGTCGCCAGGCCCATACTGCGATCCGGATGCTGGCCGACGACGCCCGTCGCAACGGCCCTCGCGATACGGTCATCTTCCAGGCCATCGGTACCAGCTTCATCGACACCAAGGGCTTTCAGAAGTTGCTCGATGCCGCTCAGGGCGTCCGACACCTCATCGTGCTCACGAGACAGTTTCCGCCCCGAGAGCCCCTCCTCAGCTACGAGCGCGACACCAACAACATGCTGCGCGAGGAGGCCGCCAAGCATGACTGGGTCACGCTGGTCGACTGGAACGAGATCACCAACGGGCGCGAGGACGAAGTCTCCTGGGACGGCACGCATCTCAACGCGTTGGGCCGACAGCTCTACGCCGACCACATCCTCGCGGCCATCATGAGTCGCCCGCCTCAGCAGTTCAGCGGTATTGGTGCCGACTAGTCCGGCAACGACTGCCCGTATCCGGTCACCGAGACCACATCGCGCCGCTTGAACAGCCACTCCCCGTCCACCTTGACCACGATGTCCTCGTAGCCAAGCAGGATCGACGCCACCGAGCCGTCGGCTGACGGCACCTTGAAGTCGAGGAAGCACTTGTGCTGGCAGGTGTCGCCGTCGACTTCAAAGAGATGGTTGTCGGTGAAGTGCATGCCGCCGGGAAACGCCTCGGCCAGCTGACCGCAGAACGCCACCAGCGCCTCGCGGCCCTCGGCCTGTCCGGCCGGCCCGCTGAAAACTCCGTCCTCGGTAAACGTCGCGGCCCAGCCTTCGCCGTCCGCCTGGTCGACGGTGTAGTTGTACACCGAACACAGATCGATGATTGCAAACCGATCCTCGAGCGAAATCTTGCCCATCGTTATGCTCCTTCGACTCCCGATCATTCCCGTTTCGGCGGGAATCTCGATGCGCTCAGTACCGATATCGCGGCTCAGTCCAGGACCGCAATCGCCTCGACCTCGATCATGAACTCGGGCGCGGCCAGCGCCTGAACGCCAATCAACGTGCTCGCCGGCGCCGTTGTACCCTCGAAGACCGCCTTCCGAGCGTCATTCAGGGCCCGACCCATCTCCGGGTCGTAGTTCACGATGTAGACATTGGTCTTAGCCACGTCGGCCGGAGTTGCCCCGGCAGCTTCAAGCGCCACCGCGAGGTTCTCGTACGCCTTCTTCGCCTGGGCAGCGAAGTCGCCCACGCCGACGATCCCTCCGTCGACATCCCAGGCGACCTGTCCCGAGATGTAGATCGTTTTGCTGCCAGTCGCCGCGACGACCTGAGTGAACGACCTCATGTTGACCAGGCCGTCGGGAAGGATATGTTCCAGTGCCATTGATGCTCCTCTGTCGATGTGCCGGAAGAATCGGTCTCGTTGGACGCTTACGATAGCGTCGAATGCAATCGCCCGCCTGACCACTGAAGGAAACCGACTATGCCCCGCTATGGACGACTCGGACTACCGCTCTATGAAGCGATCTACTCGATGCGGGCCATCCGCCGCATCCGCCCCGACCCGATCTCCGACGAAGATCTGGAAATCATCCTCGACGCTGCCCGCCAGGCGCCCAACGGCGGCAACGCCCAACCGTGGCATTTCCTTGTCGTCCGCGACCCGGCCAAGAAGGCCGAACTGGGCACTCTCTACCACGAAGCGTGGTGGGCCAAGCGCGCGGACGAGGGAATCGAGGGACCGGACCATCCCGCCTTCGAGAACCCGGTTCGTCGTTCGGCGATGCGCCTCGCCGACGAAATCGGCGATGTGCCCGTCATGATTCTGCTCTGCGCGACCGCACCCGGCGCCGGAACCGCCCAGTCGGTGATTCCTTCGGTGCAGAACATGTTGCTGGCCGCCCGGGGTCTCGGCATCGGCGGCACCATCACGACACTGCATCCGGTCGTGGACGAGCGAACCAAGGCCCTGTTTGATATCCCCGACGCAGCGCAGATCGTCTACTGCGTGCCGCTTGGTTACCCCAGAGGCCGCTTCGGACCGCTCAGCCGGAAGCCGCTGCGGGACATCGTCTCCGAGGACAGTTGGGGCTCAACACCCGACTGGATTGAATGACCGTCAGGGCACCAACATCGAGCGGGACACGTTCGTCTCTCGCTCGTGCCATTCGCTGTCCTCAAACGCCTGATTGACGTCCGCCAGCGGGTATGTGTGCGAGACGATCTTGTCGTAGGGGATGTCGCGCTGATTCTTGAGCAGCATGTCCATCATCAGCGGCAGCAGGTGCGGCCGGTACATGACCGAGCCCATGATCTTCTTGCCGCTGAGGATCGTGCTCGGGTCGATCTCGACGGTGCGCCCGCGCACGATGTCGCCGATCTCGACGAATGTCCCGCCGTTGGCGAGATAGGTCAGACCCTCGGCCAAGAGCTCGGCCCGGCCGACGAGCTCCATCACGATGTTCGCGCCCCGGCCCTCGGTCAGGTCCCAGACCGCGCGGCGCCGCGTTTCGGGAGTGTTGAACTCCTCGATGTTGATCGTGTGGTCGGCGCCGAACTCCTCCGCCAACGCGAGGCGCTGCGGCAGGCGGTCGAGCACGATCACCTTGTGCGCGCCCATGTCCTTGGCCATCGCGGTCGCGTTGAGGCCGAGACCGCCCGCGCCCTGGATCACAACGAAGTCGTTCTCCTTGCAGCCGGCCCGCATCAGGCCTTCAGTCGTCGTGCCCATGGCGCAATTGACGAAACCCAGCACCTCGTCAGGCAACTCGTCCGGCACCTTAAACACCGGATGATTCGGCTTCAGGTAGTAGTAGTCGGCGTAGGTGCCGGTGAAGTACGGCTCGACGCCCGCCTCGCGAGACCACGCGCCCCGGTCCGAGCACCAGTTTGGCTCGCCGCGCGAACACTGGTAACAGCGACCGCAGGGTGTGATCGCCGAGTACATCAAGCGGTCGCCGACTTCGATGTCGCGACCCAGCGAGTCGGTCGAAACACCGTCGCCCAACGCATGGACGACGCCGGTGCCTTCGTGTCCCATCACCCGCCCATTCGACGGCAGCGGAGTCTCGACCATGTCCCCGCGCCAGGTATGCAGGTCGGATCCGCACACGCCGGCCTGAGTGATGCGAAGCACGATCGCTCCGGGCTCCGGCTCAGGGACCGGATACTCCTCAATCACAAACGGCTGCTGATACTCCTTGACAACGACAACTCGTCCGTTGGCCATGATCGCGCTCCTCTCCAGACTTCGCGTGCTGGAAGTCTAGGTATTTCGGGACGAGCACTTCGACCGGAGACCAGCTAGCCAGAGCCTCGAAGTCTGGGGTCGAATGCGTCCCTGAGCGCGTCCCCGATGATGTTGAACGAGAACACCGTCAGGAAAATCGCCAGACCCGGCCAAACCGACAACCACGGTTGCTCGATCATGTGGATCCGAGCTTCCGCTCCGAGCATGAATCCCCACGACGCCGCCGGCGGCTGGATTCCGTAACCCAGGAACGACACCGACGCCTCGATCAGGATCGCGACGCCGAGATACGCGGTCGCGATCACCATGATCGGCGGCAACGCGTTGGGCAGGATGTGACGCACGATGATTCGCGGCGTGGTCGCGCCGATCGTCCGCGCCGCTTCGATGTAGGGCTGCGACCCGACCTGAATCGCCGCCGCCCGCGAGATCCGGATCCCTCCGCCGAGCAACGCAATGGCGATGACCACCACCAGCAGCGAGACGCTCGTGCCGAAGAAGGCGGTCAGCGAAATCACGATGATCAGTCCCGGGAAGGCCATCAGCATGTCCACGATCCGCTGCACCAGCACGTCGAACCAGCCGCCCAGCGCGCCGCTGACCAGCCCGACCGCCGTTGCGACGACGACGCCGAGGGCGACCGAAGTCACGCTGACTCCCAGTGAAGCGCGGCCGCCGTACAGGACCCGGGTGAACACGTCCCGGCCGAGCGCGTCTGTGCCCATCCAGTACGTCGAGTTCGGACCCTGCAGCCGGTCGGCCGGGTTGATCGCGTTGGGATCGTAGGGCGCGATGAAGTCGGCCAGCCCCGAGCCCGCGCCAATCAGGAAGAGCACGAGCGTCACCAGGCAGGGAAACGGATAGCGCCGGACCACCCGGAACAGCGCGACGCCAACGCGCCGCGCGTCCAGGGCCCGAGGCTCAGCTACTGACGCGGATGCGTGGGTCGAGGAAGCCATAGGACACGTCCACGATCAGGTTCGTCAGGATCACCGCGCCGGCGATCCAGACGTTGACAGCCTGCACGACGATGTAGTCGCGGTTCGCAATCCCGTCGAGCAGATAGATGCCGACGCCCGGCAAGGCGAAGATCAACTCAAACACGACCGAACCACCGAGCACTACCGGAAACTGCACTCCAATCACGGTGATGAAGGGGATCAACGAGTTGCGCAGCGCATGGCGGCGCAACAGCATGACTCGGGACAATCCTTTCGCCCGCGCCGTCAACATGTAGTCCTGCCGCAGCACGTCGAGCAATGCGGTGCGAAGGATCCGTGTCTGCACACCGGCAAGGATGAGTCCGAACAACAGCGCCGGCAGCCACATCTGCTGCAGATTGGTCAGCGGCGCCTCCCAGATTGCCTGGTAACCCAGCGGCGGCGACCAGGTGAACCACTTGGCGCCGAACACGATCGCCAGGGTCGCGAGCCAGAACCCCGGAATCGCCAGCGCGAACACGGCAATGCTGCGCGCGGCATAATCCGGCCAGCGGCTGCGCTGCAGCGCCGCCACGATCCCCAGCGGCACCGAGATCACCGTGGCGATAATCAGCCCCAGAAATGCCAACTCCAACGTGACGTCGATCCGGTTGACCAGGTCGTCGCCGACGCTGCGCTGCGTGCGCAGCGCCCGTCCGAAATCTCCCTGCAGCGCGTTGACCAGCCAGTCGCCGAAATACTCGAGGAATGGCGCCTCAAGTCCAAGCTCCTCGCGCAGCCGCTCCTTCTCTGCGTCGTTGTAGAAGGCTTCGGCCGCCAGGACATCAACGACGTCACCCGGCAGCGTGCGCATCACGCCGGCGACGATCAGGCTGATCCCGAACAGCGTCAAGACGGCGAGCAGCAAGCGACGGACGAGGTAGCCGCGCATCTCGCCGCCTCCCCGTCCGTCGCTTGAGCACTCAGGCCGTGTGGCCTACCGCATTAGAACTGCATTAGAGGTCGTTGAACCACATGTCCTCCAGCGACGGCGACGGGGCAAAGGTCTGAATGAACTGCACGCCCGACAACTCCGGCCGCGCGACCTGTGAGATCGGCGGGTTGACCCAGGGCACCGAGTACATCTGGTTGGCGATGTGCAACTGCAGGTCGTAGAGCAGCTTGCGCCGGGTCTCGACATCGCCCTCGGTGCGTTGCGCGTTGAGCAGGTCCAGCATCTGCTGGTCCTCGCCCATCAGCTCGCCGTTCGGAATCGGCGAACGCGGACTGTCGGGGATGAAGACATTGCGCAGCGCCTCGTCCGGCTCGATCGACGCCACCGACAGCGTGTGCCCGATCACGCCGGTGTTGCTGCCGTTGAAGATCGTCGAGTAGTGCACAGTCGGCTCGTTGACGACGAGGTCGACGCTGATCCCGACCTGGAGCAGGTTGGCCTGCACCACCTGCGACTGCTCGGCGAAGATCGGACCGTAGGCCGTGGTGGTGTGGAACGGCACGCCGTCCAGCCCGTCAACGCCTGCGGCGTCGAGCAGCTGCATCGCCTTCTCCGGGTTGTAGCGATAGAACTCGCCGAGCGCGTCGTCCTCCTTCGGATCGACCCACCAGCCGGCCAGCGGCGGCAATGCCGTTGACCACTGTCCGCGTTCGAGCGCCCCACCGACCGTCAGGATGGCGTCGCGGTCGATGGCCACCGACATCGCCTGGCGCACCCGCGGGTCATTGAACGGCTCCAGTGCGAGGTCGGGGAACACGCCGCCGATCACGAGGCTGGGCTGGTACTCCCAGGTCGCCCCGGGAATGCCGTTCTCCAGCTCCTCGACGATTGGCGGCGCGACGCCGAACCACGTGGTGTTCAGCTCGCCGCTGAGGAAAGCCGCGGCGATCGCCGAGTTGTCGCCGATGAAGTTGATCACCAGCGAGTCGGCGTACGGCTTGGGCGCGTCGAAGTAGTTCGGGTTGCGCTTGTAGATCACGCGCGATCCCGGCTCGTATTCGTCCAGCAGGAACGGTCCGGCGCTGATCATCGTCTGGCGCGACATCTCATCGACCAGCAGCTCCGGCGGCATCACATACGGACCCGCGTGATGTCCGAGATAGAGCAGGAAGGGCGCCAGCGGACCGTTCAGGTCGAAGCGCACCGTGCGGTCGTCCGGCGCGTCAACGCCGACCAGGCTGGGCTGGATCGCGCCCCGATTCGGGTAGCCGCCGTAACGCTCCTCCTCGAAGGAGAACGCGACATCCTCAGCCGTCACATTGCGTCCATTGACCGGCTCGCGATCCTCCCAGACGGCGTTCTCCTTGATGTTGAACAGCCAGGTCACGTCGTCCGGCTGTTCATAGGATTCGGCTAGCCACAGCTCGGGCTGGAAGTCGATCGACGATTGTCCCGGGTTGTTCGAGAACTGGGTCAGCATCGGGTAGCAGTTGTGCCCGTGCAGGAACGCCTTGTAACCGAAGGTCAGGAAGCCGTCGAACGAGGCCAGATCGGAGGTGTCCGAAATCTTCAGTTCCCCGCCGATGGGCGGCGCTTCCAGTTCTTGTTGCGCCTGCGCGGTCGCCGCCTGCTGCTGTTGTTGCTGGGCTGCATCCTGCTGCGCTGCGGCCTGCTCCTGCTGTTCAGCCTGGTCGGCCGCTTGCTGCGCCGCCTGCGCCTCCTGCTGTTGGTCCTGTTGTTGCTGGGCATCCGCTTGCGGCTGATCCTGTTGCTGCTGCTGTTGAGCAACGGCCTGCGGCTGGTCGTCGTCGTCATCGCCGCAACCGACCAGGGCCAGCCCGGCCGCGCCAACTCCTGCCGTGGCCGCCGATCGCAGCACCGCCCGGCGAGACAGTCGCCGGTTTCGCATTCGCGTCCAGTAGTTTGAGCTTGACATCAGGTACCTCCCGCTTGATTAGCGCAAGGCTAATAAATTCAAAACGAGCGGATTGTCAAGCCCTCCGGATTCGGAGAGGCGCCTCTAGCCCTTGCGACGATCCTCATACGTGTCGAAGAAGCGGTTCTTGACCGTCTTCTGGTTCTCGTAGATCGAGCCCTGCTTCGGTGAAGCCGGCAGCGGCAGATAGGCGGGAACTTCGGTCTGCCGCGGTTGCTCGACCGGTTCGCCGGCGCACATGAAGCTCCAGTATTGCTCCAGTGTCTGCGGCCCCAGACCCATGATTGGCCAGGCGTCGGCGGCGGCGTAGCCGAACAGCAGCAGCCGTCGCTGATTCTCTGAGCGGTTCAGGGCTGAACCGTGCATCGTTCGCACGTGATGGAACGACACGGACCCAGCTGGGCCCTCAAGCGCCACCAGATCCTTCTCCATGTCCCAATCGAACTCCTCGGGCTCGACGGCGCCGGTGAAATAGCGGCCCTCCGGGTGATGGTGGTCGTAGATTTTCCGCTTGTGCGATCCGGGCACGACCAGCAGCGGCCCGTTGATTGCGTAGCAGTCGTCGAGCAGGATGCCGGCCGCCACGAGGTCGTCGTTGGTGTGCGGGTAGAAGGGCCAGTCCTGGTGCCACTCCACCGGCGCGCCGTACTCGGCCGCTTTCATGTTCAGCTTGTCGTTCTGCAGCCGGACGTTGGGGCCGATCAGCGCCGTCACGACCTCCATCAGCACTGGATGCTCGGCCAGCTCGCGGAAGAACGGCCAGTGCCAGGAAGGCGATTTCAGCCGCCGCACGCGCGGCTCTTCCGGCGTGTGCGAGTCTTCGAGGTCGTACTGGGCGTTGTGGTCGGTCAGGCCCGCCGCCTCGGCCACGATCCGGTCGGTCTCATCGCGCAGGGCCTGCAGCACGTCGTCGGGCAGCAGCTTGGGCATCAGCAGGAAGCCGTTCTCGTGATAGAAGTCGACCTGCTCCTGGGTGATCGTCGGTGCGGCGGCGGTGGTCATAGAGACTCCCAAGCTCGAAGCGCGATTGCGCCTCTCAGGATAGACACTCGATCCCATAGACGGTTCGGTCCCGCCTCACGCCTGCACGAGCAGGCTCAGAAAAAAAACGGAGGGGCCGGGCAGGGGATTACAAGGGGTCGTCGTCCTCGTCGGCGAGTTCTTCTTCCTCCTCCTGACGGGCGCGTTCGTATTCGACCGAGGCGATGCCGTCGCGGACGCCTTGCATGTAGGCGCGCGATTCGACTCCAGCGTCAACGTAGACCTCGGCTTCTCCGATGCCGAGTTCGCGTTTGACCTCGGCGCAGCGCTGGTTGAGCGGCGAGAGTTCGCGCACGAGGGCGACCAGGGCGCGGACCCGGACGTAGCCGGGTTCTTGGCGGTCCATCGCCAGGGTGGCGACTTCGGTCATGGTGTTCTGATAGGTCACGGGAAACGACATTGTTGTACCTCCTCGTCGTCCGCACGTCTTCGTCGTGGTTGATGGTATGTGAACGGTGGTTCGGTTGTTGTGTTCTGGTTGGCGGACGAGGAGCGGGAGAGGGCGCGTGGGAGCTTCACGAAGGGGGGAAGCGGGGAGAAGGAATGACGCCGATAGACTGCGGCCATGACGCATCTCCCCGAACACCCCTTCCGCTTTGAATCGCGACGATCGCCGGTGCTGTCCACGAAGGGCATCGTGGCCAGCAGCCAGCCGCTGGCCTCGCTGGCCGGGCTGCGCATGTTGCGCGAAGGCGGCAATGCCGCCGACGCTGCTGTGGCGGCCGCGGCGACGCTGGCGGTGGTCGAACCGACCTCGACCGGGATCGGCGGCGACTGCTTCGCGCTGTTCTACCGGGCTGAGGATCAGTCAGTGTCGGCGCTCAACGGCAGCGGCCGATCTCCAGCTGCGCTCGACCTCGATGTGGTCGAACGCTGTGGTGGCTGGGAGCGCCAGGGGCCGCACGCCGTGACCGTGCCCGGCTCGATCATGGGCTGGCACGACACCGTCACCCGCTTCGGTCGGATGCCGCTGGCGGATGTGCTCCAGCCGGCGATCGAACATGCCGAGCAGGGCTTCGCCATGACCCCCGCCATTGCTCGCGGCTGGGACTCCCAGGCCGAGCTTCTGGCCGAGCAGGGGCCGGCTGGCCAGGACCTGCTGCTCAAGGGCCAGGCGCCCAGAGCCGGTGAGGTCTGGACCAACCCGCTGGTCGCCGGCGTCATGCGCGAGGTCGCCGAAGGCGGACCCGACGCCTTCTACCGAGGTCGCCCCGCCGAACGCATCGTCGAAGCGCTCGAAGAGCACGGGGGCGTCATGGCGCTGAGCGATCTCGCCGGCCACTGCTCCACGTTCGACGACGCCATTTCGACGACCTATCGACGTCACCGAGTCTGGGAATGTCCGCCCAACGGCCAGGGCATCACCACGCTGATGGCGCTGAACATCCTCGAGGGATTCGAGATCGGCGAATACGAGGCGCGCTCACCCGAGGTCCTGCACATCGTGATCGAGGCGCTGCGGCTCGCCTTCGCCGACGCCCGGGCGCTGGTCTCCGATCCTGCGAAGTCGGACGTGCCGGTCGAGGAGATGCTGAGCAAGGTCTACGCGGCCAAGCGGCGGCAACTGATCTGCGAGGACCAGGCGATCGAACTGGCCTCATCCGGTTTCCTGCCGGGTCGCTCCGACACCGTGTATCTCTCCGCCGCCGATGGCGACGGCAACGCCTGCTCGTTCATCAACTCGAACTACGAGGGTTTCGGCAGTTGCATCGTCCCGCGCGAGTGCGGATTCAGCTTGCAGAATCGGGGCGCCGGCTTCGTCGTCGACGACCTCGATCACCCCAACGCGCTGGCCGGCGGCAAGCGGCCGTACCACACGATCATGCCCTCGATGATCACTCGCCAGGACGGCAGCCTGTTCGCCAGCTACGGCGTGATGGGCGGCTGGAACCAGCCGCAGGGACAGACCCAGGTCGTGCTCAACCTGATCGACCGCGGCATGGACGCGCAGACTGCGATCGACGCGCCGAGAGTGTCGATGTACGAAGAGCCGCCCAACGGTCCGATCTACGTCGAGGACACGTTCGGGATCGAGGTGCTCTCGGCCCTGGCCCAGCTCGGCCATCCGGTCGTCCCGGCCAGCGGAGCGATGCGCAGCGGGGTCGTGGGCAAAGGGCAGATCATCTACCGGGATCCGGAACGAGGAGTTCTCTGGGGAGGCTCGGATCCCCGAGCGGACGGCTGCGCGGTGCCGCTCTAGGCGTGCTATCGTCTCGCGTCGACCCGATCCAACGGTCCGTCCCAGTCGAGGATGCGCCGGTCAGTTGTCACCAACTGATGTCCGTTCTGTGCCGTAGCCACGATGATGCGGTCAGCCGGGTCGCCGTGAAGGTCGGCGAGTAAGCCTGCGCGAATGCCGATTTCCCCATCAAGGGGGATTTCCGTCAGGCCGCTCTCCAACAGGCTCTCCCGGAAAGTTGGAGCCTCGGTCGGGAGGGCGATGCGCGCCTTCGCCCACAGCATCGTCAGCTCCCAGAAGGTGATCGCGGATACTGCGGCTTCGCCTCGCCGCCATGCGTCGTCAGCGAGGATCCGTGCCCGTGACCCTAGCCGAGAGTCGGGCGATCTCAGCCAGAGCAACACTTGCGTATCGAGCAGGATCACGACAGTCGTTCATCCCACTTCTGTTCCCACTGCTCCTCCCAGTCGTCGTCGAAGACTGAGATCTCATCGAGATCGACTCCCTCGGCGATCTTGATCAACCCGCGGTCCGCGCCGAGGGGACTGGGGAAGGGTGGACCCTTGCGGGTCGGCGATTCGTCGGCGCAGGGAACCAGACGCAGCAGCGGCTGCCCGTCCCTGGTGATCGTGATTGGCTCGCCAGTCGAGGCGACTTCGTCGATCAAAGCCAGGCAGCGTGCCTGGAACTCATCTGCGTTCACGGTGCGCTGAGCGTCGTTGGGTGAACCGGTCGTCATGCGCTGACTTTACTACGGCGCGGCGGCGCTAGCGGAGCGTGGGTGACACTCTGTGCGGGGCGGGGGCTAGAAGCCGCTGCCGATATCGCCGCCGAAGCCGCCTCCTCCGTCGAAGCCTCCTCCGGTGTCGTGCGGACCTCCGTGATGGCCTCCATCGAAGTGGCCGCCGGGGTCGTAGCCTGCGACGCTTTGTCCGGCGTCGCCGGCGTGGTGGTCGCCGACCATGTAACCGACAGCGGCCGCTCCGAGGACCCAGGTCCACATGCCATCCTGCCAGTCCCGCACCCTCGCGTTCGCCCGCCGACCGAACAGCCGCGAAACGACTCGCAGGGGGAAGAACACGATCAGCGTGATCAGTTCCAGAATCAGTGTCTTCACGATTGACTCCTTGCTAGCGTTTCGCCGCGGAGAGCTGCCGCCGCACCAGCCGCGAATACAGTCCGTCCTCTGAAGCTAACTGATCGTGCTGCCCGATCTCGACCACCTTGCCTTCGTCCAGCACCACGATCTGATCCGCGTCACGGACCGTCGAGAGTCGGTGAGCGATGACCAGCGTCGTCCGGTCGGACATCAGCTCGTCCAGCGCGTTGCGCACCAGACGCTCGTTGAGGCCGTCGAGATGCGACGTGGCTTCGTCGAGGATCAACACGGGCGCGTCCTTGAGCAACGCCCGCCCGATCGCGACCCGCTGGCGCTGACCGCCGGAGAGCTGCGCCCCGCGCTCGCCGACCGGCGTGTCCAGGCCCTCGGGCAGCGACTCGACGAAGTCGGCCAGCCCGGCGCGCTCGATCGCCAGTAACAGTTCGCCCTCGCTCGCCTCGGGTTTGGCGACCAACAGGTTGTTGCGAATCGATGTGTTGAACAGGTACGTGTCCTGCGCGACCAGCGCCACCTGCCCGCGCAGCTCGTCGAGCCGATAGGTGCGCAGGTCGGAGTCCTCAAGCGTGATTTTGCCGTCTTGCGGGTCCCAGAAGCGGAGCATCAGGTGCGCCGCCGTCGTCTTGCCCGCGCCCGACGGTCCGACCAGCGCCACGGTGCCTCCCGGTTTGAGATCGAACGACACCTCATCAAGCGCGGCCCGAGGCGTGTCCTCATAGGTGAACCCAACCGCGGCGAACGCGCCCTCCGAGACGCCGGCTCCATCGGACGGCTTGCCGTTCGTCGCCAGTCCTGGACCATCGACGACCGCCACCGCCTCCGAGTGCACGGCGGTCAGCCGCCGCGTTGCGCCCAGCGTGTCGCCCAGTCGCCGTCCGACCTGCGCCAGCTCGGCCACGGGCATGAAGGCTCCCATCGCCAACAGGGTGAGCAGCGGCGCCAGCGAGGAGTCGATGTCGCCGCGTACGGCCAGCTCTCCGCCGATCGTCAGCACCGCCAGGCCGCCGTAGCCGGTCAGACCTTCGAGCAGCGTCCGCTGGGTCGAAATCTGCCGGTTGAAGCCGCCGCGAATCGGCATGTAGTCGCGCATCAGGCCCTCGAACTCGACCTTCCGCTCGGGCTCTCGCTGGAAGGCGGTCACCTCTCGCAGACCCTGCAGGGTGTCGACCATGTGCGCGTTCAGCGCGCCCAGGTGGTCGCGGGAGCGCGAACCCAGCCGATCCACGATGTGCCGGGTGAACAACGGACTCAGCGCGGCGATGATCAGCAGCGGCGCGAGACCGAGTCCGAGCCGCCAATCGACAACGAACAGCGTGACCAGCGCCACGCCCGGAATGACCACGCTGACGAACGCGTTGGCGATCGTGTGGGCGAAGAAGTACTCGACCGTCTCCACATCCTGGGTCGCCATCGAGACCAGGTCGCCGGTCCGCCGACGCAGCAGATACGCGGGGGCAAGCTGATCGAGCTTGCGGAACAGCGCAATCCGCATATCGGCGAGCAGGCGGAAGGCCATGTCGTGCGAAACCCAGTTCTCGAGGAAGCGGAACAGTCCGGTCAGCACGGCGACCACGATCAACAGGACCGCCAGCAGGGTGATCGAATCGCCGTCGCGGACGTTGGCGACCATCAATGCGCCGATCACACCGACGGCAATCGCACCGAAGAAGTGGGCCACCCCGGTCAGGAAGGAGAGGGTGGTCTTGAACCAGTAGGGCGCGGCGAGCGCGAGCAGTCTGGCCGATGTCTCCTGCCAGCCCATGCCCTCTGCTCGGACGATCGCTTCGGTCGCGCCGCCCCCGTAGTCGCGCATCGCCAGCGAGCCGGTCACAGCGGACGCGGCCTCGCCGGGCGCGGGCGCGTCGTCGACGAAGCCGTCGATGCTCGGATCGGTCATCTGGCCGGCCATCAGCCAGTCGTAGACGCCGCCCTCGGCGAGCAATGTCTCGTGATCGCCGCGCTCGACCAGCCGTCCCTCGTCGAGCACGAGGATTTCGTCGCAGTCGCGCACGCTGGACAGCCGGTGGGCCATGATCAGCGTCGTCCGACCCTGCATCAGTCGGTCGAGCGCGGCCTGAATCGTGGCCTCGTTCTCGGCGTCCACGCTGGACAATGCCTCGTCGAGGATCAACATCGGCGCATCCCGCAGCAGCGCCCGCGCGATCGCGATGCGCTGGCGCTCGCCGCCCGACAGTCGATGCCCGCGCTCGCCGATCACTGTCCCGTAGCCCTCGGGCAGCGCGCTGATGAACTCGTGCGCGTTGGCCGCCTGCGCCGCCTCGCGGATCTCGTCCTCGCTGGCATCGGGTTTGGCGAAGCGCAGGTTGGCGAGCACCGATCCGTGGAACAGGTAGGTGTCCTGCAAGACGACCGCCATCTGCGCGCGGATGTCGGCGAAACGCAGCTCGTTCAGGTCGCGACCGCCCAGTCGGATCGTTCCCTCCTGCGGGGTATAGAGGCGCTGCAACAACCAGACCAGGGTCGATTTGCCCGATCCCGAACGTCCCACCACTCCGATCCGCCGGCCCGGCTCGACGGTGAAGGACACATCGCTGAGCGCCGGTCGACGACCGGTCGGATAGCTGAAGCTGACGTTCTCGAACTCGATGCTCGGTTCCAGCACTTCGACCGGGGCCACCGTAGCGTCGGGCGTGAGCGGGGTTGCGCGGTCGACATCGAGCACGCTCTCCGCCGCGGCGACGCCGAGCAGGCCCTGGTGGAAGAGCTGGCTCAGTTCCCGCAGCGGTCGGAAGACCTCGACGCCCAGCATCAGCACGACGAGCAGTTCGGCCAGCTCCATCGCGCCGCTCTCGACCCGCAGCGCGCCCACGTACAGGGCGACCGCCGCGCCGACCGTGATCGCGAGAATCGTCAAGCCCTGCGCGATGGCGTTGTGGAAAAGCACGCCCATCGTTGAGCGGAACACCTCCTGGGCTCGCTCGGCCAGCTCGCTGCCGCGCCGCCCGCTCTGTCCGAACGCCTTGAGCGTGGCCAGTCCCTGGACCGAATCGAGGAAGTCGGCGGCAAACGAGCCGTAGGCATCGCGCCGCCTGAGCGACGCCTCGGCGTTCTTCTGCTTGAGCAACTGCGGCAGAAGCAGGGTGACCAGGGCAAAACCGAAGTAGATTGCCGCGACGGGCAGGTCGAGCCAGCCCATGAAGATGAAGATGCCGATCGGCGCCAGCGCGGCAACGATCAACTGGGGCAGGTACTGGCCGAAGAAGGTCTCCAGCTGCTCCACGCCCTCAATCACCCCGACCGTCACGTCGCCGGTGCGTCGCCGATCGAAATGTGAAGGTCCCAGACGCGTGACCTGGTCAAACAGGCGCTGTCTGAGCGAGAACTGCACCTGGAGGGCGGTGCCGTTGGCGATCTCCTCCTTGGCATAGAGGAACAGGGAGCGCGCAGCGATCGAGATCGCGGCCGCGATGATCAGCGGCACCAGGTCCGCGAAGCTGTCGCCCTGGAAGATGCGCGCGCCGATCCAGCCGAGCAGCGCCAGTCGGGCGACCCCGGCCGCCACCGCGCAGAGACCGACGGACACCGCCAGGGCAATGCGCCAGCGGACGCCCTCGGTGAAGCGCCACAGTTCCCAGGAGAAGGTCATCGATCAATCCTTGAGCGCACAGCTGGTTCAGGTCGCCGCCCACAGTCTAAGAAGAGCTCGGTCGGTCGCAAAGGCGCCGCGAAGTGGAACAGGGTCGAGCGGCACGCGTCAGACACTCACGATCCTTCGCCCACAGATTTGAGGCTTTTCAAAGTCCAATTCAGCTGGTTCCAGGTCTTCACCCAGTCCCGCCAATGACAGGGACTGTGGCTCTGACCAGTCTGGGATTCGACCCTTGACATGCAACCCTGTGGTTGCGTATGGTATGCGTGCATGGACGAAGACATGGTCTTCAAGGCGCTCGCGGACCCAACACGGAGGTTGATGCTGGACGAGCTCTCTGAGCGCCGGCAGCAGACCCTGTACGAGCTCACGGCGCGCCTGATCATGCGGCATGACGTCGCCATCTCCCGACAGGCCCTGGCCAAGCACATCGATCTCCTGGAACAGGCAGGGCTCGTCAGCTCGGAGAAGCGGGGTAAGTATCGGATGCTCGTCTTCGTCGATGAACCCCTCAGAGCTGTCATGGATCGATGGCTCAAGTGAGACCACGAACAGACGAGGAGGCCAGATATGCGCATCACACTCACCAACGTGTTCGTCGGTGACCAGGACGAAGCTCTGAGGTTCTACACCGAGACCCTGGGCTTCGTGAAGAAGCATGACGTTCCCGTGGGGGAATTCAAGTGGCTCACCGTCGTCTCGCCCGACGACCCGGACGGGACCGAGCTTCTGCTGGAACCGAATGAAAACCCGGTAGCGCAGGCATATCAGAGCGGGCTGTTTGACCAGGGCATCCCGGCAGCGTCCTTTGCTGTGACGGACATCACTGCGGAGTACGAAAAACTGAAGTCCCTGGGCGTGGCCTTCACCATGGGGCCAACGGAGATGGGCGACGTCACGATTGCGGTCTTTGACGACACCTGCGGCAACCTGGTCCAGATCATGCAAACGTAGCGACGACCGACCGGACTATCTAACGCAGGATGCGGGCGCAGACCGGCCCGCAGTGGTGTCTGGTGGGCCTAGCGATACCGAACTGCGAACCTTCCGATGGGTCCTGCCACTGTAGGCACAAAATGTGCTGTTGAACTACGGACAGCGGGAGCCAAGATAGAGAGCGCTCTACGGATTGGCACAGACTCAGCATGCGCTCAAACTCAGGCCTCTGAATGTGAAGATCGACTCAGCAGCGTTGCTTCGAGCTTCTGGAACCAGCCGCGGACATCTCGGCGCGTTCGGTGCGACCGCTCGGTGGCGGAGGCGAGGCAAGTGGAGATCTGCCAAGGGGATGCGCCCAACTGCCAAGCGGCGCATCGGCGGTCTAGCGCGACTCGCAATCTCGCGCCCTGATGATGTAGCCGATCCACGGCCCTTGCACCACGCCTTCAACCGAGACGCTGTCGCCAGGTTGAAGGTCTGCAGCCGCGCCGCCTGCGCCGTCACGCATGACGCATTCGACGACCCAAGGAATCCCGAGGCTCTCTCGATGCCCTTGCAGTCGGACAATCGTGTCGCCGTCATCGTCCACGCCCGCATCGCGCACTACGCCTGTGATCGCATAGCGCTGGTCCCCATAGTCACGCTGCGCCGCGACATTGTTTTCCTCATAGGCCCGAGTCAGGGTTGACGCTGATACCTCTCGGGCATTGCTCGGACGCTCCTCGGCCTGGTCGTCGCCGCCGCAAGCGACCAGGAGCGCGGCCGCCGCAATTGCGGCCAATAGAGCGGCGCGCAGCATCACCCGTCTGAGTCCGGCTGCCTGGCCTCGGCCAGTCGAATGCGATTGCCAAAGTGCGCGACCAGACCGCCGATCACGCTCCCGCCCAGCACGATGATGAATGAAACGATGGCGTCGCCGGCCAGTCCGCCGCCGCCGCGGGCGCTGACGGGAGGCGCTGGTCGGGATGACGAACGGCCATCACCCGGGAAGGTCAACTCGAAGGTTCTTGCTTTTAGGAAGCTTGGTGGAGCTGGGGGGACTCGAACCCCCGGCCTTTTGACTGCCAGTCAAACGCTCTCCCAGCTGAGCTACAGCCCCACTCGTCCCGCCCACAGGCGTGGGCTCTCAGCCTACGCCCGCGCTCTCGATAGCGCTACTGCTACCTCGTGACTTTCCGATTTCGCTCGCCCCCGGCTGTCGAAGTCGCGTCCGGCGATTTACGCTGAGCTAACTGGGTTTGCCGTTTGCGTTTGTCGGCGTCGACGGCTGCTGCATACATTGGTCACAGGCGTCGTGGGTGGCGCAAGGAATGACGGCCATGCTCGACCGACTCCGCGCTCTGTGGGCCGAACGACCGGCCGTCGTGGCCGCCGCGGTGATCGCCCCGGTCGCCTTTTTTCTCACGTTGCTGATCCTCTTTCTGGTCGTCGGCAACGGACAGCAATCTCCGCAGCAGGATGTGGTCGCCGAGCAGCAAGCCAGCGAACAGCAGGCCGACGAAGCTCAAACCTCGACCACTCAGGAAGCCACCGTCGTTGTAGACACGTCGAGCGACGATGCTCAGCAACAGGAGGCAGTCGAGGCCGAGCAGGAGACAACCTCCGCGGCCGACGAGGAAGAGGCGGTTCAGCAGACCTCCGAGTCGCAGGACGCTGAATCGGAGCAGACATCTTCGCAGCAAGCCGACGAGTCCGAGGATTCGCAGGCCGAAGAGGAAGCCAGCCCCCAGACCGTGGCCGGGTTCACGGTCGAGCCGCTCGAGCAGGCGCTGGCCGAAGAGATCGACGAAGACGCGCTCCGGCACGGCACCGACGGGATGGAGGGCGGCATCCTCCCGATCGACAACGGGGTCGTGGTCTCCAGCAATGCGGAGCAGCGAACCACCTGGGAGCTGCTCGTGCCTTCGGCGAGTCTCAAGAGCGCAATCGTGCGCGTCGGTCGGACGAGTACCGGCGCGATGGGCTCGCCGGACAATCCCTACGTGATCGGCTGGCTCGATTCCAGCGCGGAGCCGGGCGCGGTCGGTAATCTCCTGCTCGCCGGCCACCGCGACTTCGAGGACAAGGACGGCAACGTCGGCACCGGCGTCTGCTGGGAACTGGTCAACACGGTCGTCGGCGATCAGATGATCGTCCGGGACAACGAGAACGAAATCTACTACATCTACACCGTCACCGAGGCGGCGACGGTCGACCCCAAAGATCGCTCCTCCCGAAAGTACCTGAGGAACTCGGACGAGCGGATCATCACGCTGATTACCTGCGAAGGTTCATTCAACGCGGAGACGCATCAGTATTCGCACCGTCGTGTAGTGGTCGGAGTGCTCGCGGCTGTGGCCTCGCCCGACGCGTAGGACGCCGAGGCCAACCGGATGCGGCGACATCGGCTGAAGCTCCCCCGTTGGTCCGATGACCTTCGCCGTCACCTCGCCGAACTGCGCCGCCAACAGCCGAAGCTGTTCGTCGCCGTGTTGGCCGCGTTGGCCTCGCCGACCGCGCTCATCGTCCTGGTCCTGATACCGATCGCCGGGCTGGGAAGCTCGTCGACATCGGGCTCCGCGCAACCGACCGTTGCCGAACGTTCGGCGAGCGACGGCGACTCACAGCGACCGGTTCGCTACGTGCCCTACAACGGGCTCGCCCAGCAGCAATCCGCGGAGGCCGGCTCAGCCGATGCCCTGCCGGCCCAGCCGGCTGAGTCGGGAGTCGCGCTGCGCAAGCTCTCCGACGTGCTCAGGCAACGGCTCGACGAATCGAACCTGATCTACGGATCAAACGGTTCTGAAGGAAGCATCCTCCCCCTCGACAACGGCGTCGTTCCCTCCAGCGGTCCGCGCTTCGACACGCACTGGGAGCTGATCCTGCCCTCGGCCGGCATCCGCGCAGCGGTGGTTCAGGTCGGATTGACCCACGACGGAGCGATGGGCTCACCCGACAACCCCTTCGTGGTCGGCTGGTTCAATCGCTCCGCGATCCCCGGAGAATCGGGCAACGCGCTGCTCGGCGGTCACCGCGACTACCAGGACCGCGACGGCAACATCGATGTCGGCGTCTGCTGGAAACTCGACGACACCCGCGTCGGCGACCAGCTGATCATGTTCGATCAGTCGACCAACCGCTACTACGTCTACGACATCGTCGACAAGGCGACGATCCTGCCCGACTCCGCAGACGCCGTCAAGTACCTCAGCCAGACCCGGGAATCGGTCGTCACCCTGATCACCTGCTCAGGCGACTTCGACAGGGCCACCCACAGCTACGCCGAGCGGCTGATCGTTGTAGCGCTGCTCAACGCCGTCGCCGCTCCCGACGCCTGAGCCGCGTCGCCGGCCTACCAGTACTGGCGACGCTTGCCCTTCTTGCCGCCCGCTCCGCTGTGACGCCACTCCGACGGCTCCGCCGCCCGCTCCACCGCGACGGCGCAGACCTTGTACTCGGGAATCCGCGCCACCTCGTCGTAGGCGTTGTTGGTCAACCAGTTCGCCGCAGAATCGGCGAGCCGCACGAACGGCACGAAGATCGAGCCCTCGGCGACATCGTCGGTGACGAATCCGACGCCCTCCATCCGACCCCGCCGTGACGCCACCCAGACCGCCTCGCCGTCGACGATCTCCATCCGCGCCGCATCGTTGGGATGGATCGCGACGCGCAGCTCCGGCCACGAGTCGACCAGTCCCTCGACCCGTCGCGTGATCGTCCCGCCGTGCCAGTGGTACAGCACGCGGCCGGTGTTGAGAATCAGCGGATAGCGCTCGTCCGGCGCCTCCTCCGAGGGCGGCAGCTGGCGCACCGGAATGAACTTGCCCAGCCCGCGAGGGAACGACTCGTCGTACAGCCGGGGCGTCCCCGGATGATCGACGCTCGGGCACGGCCACTGGATCCCGCCCTCGTCGTCCAGCCGGCGATGCGACAGCCCGGCCATGATCGGCGTCAGCGAGGCCAGCTCATCGAAGACCGACGCCGCAGATCCGTGCTCAAATCCAAATGACGCCATCCCCAGCCGACGCGCCGTCCGACGCGCCACATCCTGAACGATCTCCCAGTCCGCCCGCGACTGGCCCACCGGCGCGATCACCTGGCGTACCCGCTGCACCCGGCGCTCCGAGTTGGTGAACGTTCCCTCCTTCTCGGCGAACGACGCCGCCGGCAGAACGACATCGGCCAACTCCGCCGTCTCGTGCATGAAGATGTCCTGCACGACGAGGAAGTCCAGCTTGTCGAACGCCTCGTGCGCGTGCGCCAGGTTCGGCTCGGTCAGCAGCGGGTTCTCACCCACGATGTACATGCAGCGCACGCCCTCCCCCGAGAGAATGCTCTCGACCATGTCCGTCGCCCGCAGTCCTTCCGCCGACGGCAGGTCCGCCTCCCAGATGCTCTGGAACCGGTCCAGGACCTCAGGTGTGTATCGCTGATAGCCCGGCAGCGCGTCGGGGATGCAGCCCGCGTCGCCCGCGCCCTGCACGTTGTTCTGCCCGCGCAGCGGCGAGACGCCGTTGCCGACCCGCCCGACCTGGCCGGTCAGCAGCGCCAGGTTGAGCAGCGCCGTGGCATTCGCCGTCCCGTTCGTGTGCTGGGTCACGCCCATGCCCCAGATCAGGCAGGAGCCACCGGCATCGTCCTCGCTCGGATTTGGCTGCGCGTACGTCCGCGCCGCCCGAATCAGCAGCTCCGCCGGAACTCCCGACATCTCCTCGACCGCCTCGGGCGTGTACTCGTCCAGTTCGGCCAGCCAGTTCTCGAACCCCTCGGTCCGCTCCGAGATGAACGCCTCGTCCGCCAGCCCATCGTCCAGGATCACACGCGCCATCCCGTTCAGCACCGCGACGTCGGTGCCCGGATACTGCCGTAGCCAGAGATCCGTGTGATCGCACAGCTCAATCCGTTTCGGATTGAGCACGATCAGCGCCGCCCCGCGATCCACAGCCGTCCGCATTCGCGACGCCGCCACCGGATGGTTCGAGGACGGGTCCGCTCCCACCACGAACAGGCAGTCCGCCGCCTCGTAGTCGCTGTAGCTGTTCGAGGTCGCCCCGGAGCCGAGCTGCGCCAGCATCGCCTCGACCGACGGCGAGTGACACAGCCGCGTGCAGTGGTCGATGTTGTTCGTGCTCATCACCGCGCGAACGAACTTCTGCAGCATGTAGTTGTCTTCGTTCGTCGCCTTGGCCGACGAAAACGCCCCGAACGCCCCGCGATGCTCGGCGAACTTCTCCGCCACCAGGTCGAGCGCCTCGTCCCAGGAGGCCGGCTGCAGCCCCTCGGGCCCACGAATCAGCGGGGTCGTCAGCCGATCCGAGTGATTGACGAACGCCGTCCCGAACCGTCCCTTGACGCAGAGCAAGCCCTTCGAGGAGAGGTTGTTCGGGTCGTCGTCGACATGCGTCAGGATGCCGTCCTCGGCGGTGATGTTGATCCCGCAGCCCACGCCGCAATAGGGGCACACGGTCGAGACGGTCTTGACTCCGGACGCCGCCCGCTTGGGCCGCAGCGCCTCGGTCGGACAGGCCGCGACACAGGATCCGCACGAGGTACAGGTCGACTCGCCCAGCGGCTCATCGCCGAACGAAGCGATCCGCGCCGCCTTGCCCGCCCCGGCAATCCCGATCGCGCCGATGTGCTGGCGATCCGAACAGGCCGAAACGCAGCGTCCGCAGAGGATGCAGTCGGTCGCGTCGAAGCGGTAGAAGTGATTGGACTCGTCCCGGTGTTCATTCGTCCGGGCGATCCACCGATCGATCGCAGCCCCGTGCGTCTCGGCGTGATGACGCAACTCCGTCGACGCGCCCCCATTTGCCCGGGTCAAGTGCGCTTCGTTGTCGGTCATCGCCAATGTCAGCTCGAGGATGCCCTTGCGCGCCGCGGTCGCAGCGTCGGAGTCGGTGCGCACGACCTGCCCGTCGGACAGCGGCGTGTGACAGGCCGCGGGCAGCCCGCGTTGACCATCAATCTCGACCAGGCACGTCCGGCAGGCTCCCAGGGCGGGACCGTCCAGGTCCTTGCACAGGTGCGGCAGATCGACCCCGGCCGCCAGCACGGCGTCGAGAATCGTCGCGCCCGTGGGCATCTCCACCGATTGTCCGTCGATCGTGGCCGTGATCGTCGCAGCGGCCTGACTGGTCATCGAGTCGGTCGTCACAGGACGCTCCCGCCAAACTGGTGCCGCGCCGAGGTAATCGGATTCGCGGCCATCTGCCCCAGACCACACAGTGAACCGGCCGAAATCAACGGGATCAACTCCTCAATATCCGCCCAGTTACCCTCCGCCAGCGCCGCCGCCATCCGCCCCGACCCCTCGCGGCAGGGCGTGCACTTGCCGCACGATTCGTTCGCGTTGTACTCCGCCCAGACCGCGAGCGCTCGCTCAATTCCGAACGACTCCGGGATCGCGATGATCCCGCCCGCCCCCAGCAGCGCCCCATGACCATCCATTTGTCCGGGCGCAATCTGTGTGTCGAAGTGCTCTGGCGCGAGGAATCCGCCCGACGGACCGCCCATGGTCACGCCCGCCAGCGATTCGCTCGGGTCTCCCAACGCAACGATCTCCGACACCGGAGTCCCCAGCGGCAGCTCAATCACTCCCCGATTGCGAAACGCCCCGCTCAACTGGATCAGCTTCGTCCCCGGAGTCCCCTCAGCCCCGACCTCGCGGAACCAGTCCGGCCCGAACTCGAAGATGTCGGGCACATTCGCCAGCGTCTCGACGCTGTTGATCGCTGTCGGACGCCCCCACAGCCCGCGCTCGGTCGGATACGGCGGTTTCAGCCGAGGCACCGCTCGGCGACCCTCGATCGACTCCAGGATCACCGACTCCTCGCCGCAGACATAGCCGCCCGCTCCCCGGCGAATCTCAACGCGCACGTCGTCCAGCAATCCTGCGGCCGTCGCCGCCGCAATCGCATCCGCTGCCGCCGCGGCCGACCGATCGGCCATCCCGTTGATGTACCAGTACGCCTCCGACGCCCCCAGCACGTGGCAGGCGATCCGAATCCCTTCGAGGATCCGCTGCGGGTCCGATTCCATCAGCCAGCGATCCTTGAACGTCCCCGGCTCTCCCTCCTCCCCGTTCGCGACGAGCAGCGGTCGACCATTGCGCGAGGACGCCTCCACCGCGCCGCCCCACTTCAGATGCACCGGAAAATACGCGCCGCCGCGACCCAGCAGCCCCGACTCCTGCACCAGTTCCAGCGCCTCCGACGGACTCAGCTCCGCCGCCGCCGCCCAACCGCGCCAGCTCGGAGGATCGGCCGTCCGACGACTCGTCACCCGCCTCAGACCGCCCGGCACGGCAGCCCGCGCAGCCTCAAACACCGAGTCATCGACAGACGTTTCCAGCCGATCAGCCCCAACCACAGAGATCGGGCCATCCGCCGCCGCAGCACAGAGGAACATGCACTCGTGCGCTTCGCCCTCAACCTCCGACTCACCCGCTGCGATCTGGCACGACATCCCCCGACACACCCGCACCGAGTCGGAGGCCAACGGACTCCAGCGAAACTCCGTGTAGCTCGTCGCCACCGCGAACAGCTCCGCCCGAGGCATGTGGATCCACTTCGCTACCTCTTCCAGCGCCGAGTACTCGAGGAATCCAAACACCTCATCGACCAGATGCAGCGCCGGCAGCGCCTGCGTCCGCTGACGCGGCAGCCCCGCCAACGCCTGTTGCAGCTCACCCAGTTCCACCCCGCTGGCCGCCTCGGTCACCACGTCGATCACACCCTTCCGCCGATCAGGTCGCCTCCAGCGACGCGCTGGATACCATTCTAGATACCACTCCCGAAGACCCCACGATCGTGAGGAGCGGCCATGACCGAGGATTCCAACCTCCCCCGCTCCTACGCGGACGCCCACCGCCGCGCGCGTCCGGCCAACCGCTACGGACCGTCCTTCACCTTCCTCGGAGTCCCCCGCGCCAACCTGCGCCGCCCCGAGACCACCGAGACCGCCGGCGCGGTCATCCTCGGAGCCCCCTTCGACGCGGGTACCAGCTACCGCCCTGGCGCGCGCTTCGGCCCGCAGGCCATCCGCTCCGCCGACTACATCCCCCACTCCGGCTACCGGCCCCATCTGGGACTTGGCGTCGACCCCCTCGGCGAACTCGCCGTCGTCGACGCCGGAGACGTCGACATGCAGCAGCTCGACAGCGAGCTCAGCCTCCAGCGTCTGATGGAGGCCTGCCGCCAGGTCTCCGCCGCCGGCGCCATCCCCGTCGTACTCGGCGGCGACCACACCATCACCTACGCCACCGCCCAGGGCGTCGCCAAACACCACGGCTTCGGCCGCGTCGCCCTGATCCACTTCGACGCCCACGCCGACACCGGCGACTCCGACGGCGGACTCTGGGGCCACGGCACGCCGATGCGACGGCTGATCCTCAGTGGAGCCGTCCGCGGCGACCGTTTCCTCCAGATCGGCCTGCGCGGCTACTGGCCCGACCCGCCCATCCTCGAGTGGATGGCCGACCAGCGCATGCGCTGGTTCGAGATGACCGAAGTCGTCCAGCGCGGCCTCGACGACTGTCTCGACGAAGCGCTCGACGTCGCCGCCGACGACTGCGACGGCGTCTTCCTCTCCGTCGACGTCGATGTCGTCGACCCCGGCATGGCCCCCGGCACCGGCACGCCCGAGTCCGGCGGCCTCACCTCGCGCCAACTGCTCGACGCCGTCCGCCGGATCGGCATGGAGTCCAACCTGCTCGGCATGGATGTGGTCGAAGTCGCCCCGCCCTACGACACCTCCGATGTCACCGCGCTGCTCGGCAACCGCGTCGTCCTCGAGACCCTCTCCGGAGTCGCCGTCCGACGCCAGGAAGACGACTAAGCCCGCCGGACCTCCCGTTACCCTGTGCCCATGCCCAACGACGCAACAGCCGACAACGGCCGTATGAAGTTCGGCGTCCTCCAATTCTTCAGCTGGCCCGGACGCCGAGTCCCCTTGCCCACCGTCTACGAGCGCGCCCTCAACCGCATCGACATCATGGACGAGACCGGCTACGACTGCGTCTGGCTCGCCGAGCACCACTTCTCCACCTACTCGGTCTGCCCCTCCGTCCACCTGATGGGCATGCACGTCGCCGGTCGCACGAAGAATCTGCGCATCGGCACCGCCGTCACGCTCGCCTCCTTCTATCACCCGCTGCGCATCGCCGAGGAGGTCGCCCTGCTCGACATCCTGTCCGGCGGACGCGTCAACTGGGGCGCCGGCCGCGGCTTCGACCGCACCGAGTTCCGCGCCTTCGGCGTCGAATTCGAGGAGTCCTACCCCCGCTTCCGCGAGTCCGTCCAGGTCGTCATCGAGGCCTGGCGCCAGGAGCGCATCACCTGGCACGGCGACTACTACGACTTCGACGAGATCGAGGTCCTGCCCAAGCCGTACCAGCAGCCGACCCCGCCCTTCTGGGTCGCCGCCGGCGGACCCGACGCCATCGACTGGGCCGCCCGGCAGGGCTACTCGATCCTCATGGATCCCCACGCCACCCACGAGGAGCTCGGCGACAAGCGACGCAACTACTTCAAGGCGCTGGAACGATACGGCAACGAGACCGAAGGCCGCTCTATTCCCATGGCCCGGCTGATCGCCGTCGCCGAGACCGACGAGGAAGCCGAACAGATCGCGATCAACGGCGCCCAGTGGACGATCGGCTCCTACGCCAACGAGAAGGTCAGCGGCAACTCCAGCCCCGTCCGCCAGCTGTCGGTTGACGAGCGCATCGACCGCTACGCCAACCAGGTCGTGATCCACGGCAGCGCCTCAAAGGTGATCGACCAGCTCGAGGAACTGCGCGAGACCATCGACCTCGACTACCTCATCGCCTCGCCCTTCTCCCACGACTCCTTCGTCCGTTTCACCAACGACGTCATGCCCCACTTCCAGTAGTCCACATAGCGCACCCGGCGAGGAAAGAGAACCCACCCATGGCCTACGAACTCATCACCGTCGAGCGCACGGGCGACCAGGACGGCATCATCTGGCTGGAACTCAACCGGCCCGAGAAGCTCAACGCCCTCACCTTCCCCCTGCTCGCCGAGATGTACGACGCGCTCACCCGGATCCGCATGGACCGCACCGCCCGCGTCCTCGTCATCACCGGCAAGGGCCGTGGGTTCTGCGCCGGCATGGACCACGCCGGCGGCGGACGCGGCACCGACTTCTGGGACGACAACCCCGATCCGCTGCTCGGCTCCCCCGCGCCCGAGGGCCATCCCGACAACGAGGGCCAGCGCCTCAACTTCCGCTACGAGACCAAGACCTTCGCCGAACTCCGCCGCCTCGATATCCCCGTAATCGCCGGAGTCAACGGCGCCTGCGTCGGCGCCGGCTTCGACATGGCCTGCCTCGCCGACCTCTGCGTCGCCTCGACCAACGCCCGCTACCAGGTCGCCTACGTCAAGCGCGGCCTCTACGCCGACCTCGGCGGCTTCTGGGCCATCCCCAAGATCATCGGTTGGCGCAAGGCCATGGAGATGATGTTCACCGGCCGCTTCATGAGCGCCGAGGAAGGTCACGAGGCCGGAGTCAGCAACTATCTCGTCGAGGCCGACGACTTCCACGGCAAGCTGCGGGAGTTCGCCCAGGAAGTCGAAAATGGGCCGCCCATCGGCCAAAAGGTCGGCAAGCTGATGGCCTACCGCACCGCCAACCTCGACTACGAATCGGCGCTCGAACTCTCCGGAGGCGTGCTGCCCCTCGTCCAGAACTCCTTCGACCGAATCGAGGGCGTCCAGTCATTCGTCGAACGCCGCGAACCCAGGTTCACCGGCTTCTAAGACCTCCCCTCTGGGGGAGGTGCCGCGAAGCGGCGGAGGGGGCCAGAGAATGTGCCGCTCAATCAAGCGCCTGCGCCAGCCCGCCGGGATTGATCCCACCCAGGACGAGATCGAGCAGGCCGCCCGCCAGTTCGTCCGCAAAATCTCAGGCATCCAGCACCCCTCCTCAAGAACCGAAGACGCCTTCCAGAAGGCCATCGAAGACATCACCGTCGTCGCCGAACAGCTACTCCACGACCTCCCACCCCTGAAACGCCCCCGCCCGTGATGACAGGCTGAACACCCGCCCCGTTGCCCGCTCCGATGCCCCGTGCCCCGACGCGGGGCCCAGACCTCGATCACCGAGCGCAGCAAGACAGTCACCCTCACCTCACCCTTTGGCCGCTCCAGAGCCCAACCATAGCCCAAACGTGCTATCATAAGAACATACGTACAGCTAACAGAACCAGGAGCGTTCCCAATGCCAAACCGATTCAACCTCCGAGCCCGGATGGACAACCTCTGGCGACAGTCCGGAGACCACAACCCGGGCTACATCCGCCTCAGGGCGCTCGGCGCCATCGTCCGCGAACTCTACGCCCCCACCGAGCAGGCCCGGCTCAACCAGCAACTCTGCTTCGCCACCGACCCCTACGACGTCGCCCGCCACAAGCTCCGCGACCTCTACGACGGACCGCAGACCTCCCCTGCCGGGGGAGGCGCCCCGGTAGGGGCGGAGGGGGCCGCCCCCTCCGGCGACAAGCTGACCGAGGAAGACGACGACCCCTTGTAATCGCCACTCTTACCTCCTCGTCCCGCGCGTTTTTTTTCTTTCAGCGGATCACCCGCTCCCGGCCCCGCCCTGCCTTACGCTGAGCACGGCTCCCCGGCATGAGATCGGCCCCTGAAAGGCATCCCGACATGACCACCTTCCAGCTCTCCGAAGCCGACCGCATGGTCCAGCAGACCGCCCACGAGTTCGCCGCCCGGGAAGTCCGCCCCGTCGCCATGGAGTACGACGAGCGCAACGAGTTCGCCTGGGATGTCGCCTCCAAAGCCGCCGAGATCGGTCTCACCGGCGTTCCCCTCGGCGGCCACTCCGCCGAGCCCGGCATCACCGCCATGATCACCGCCGAGGAACTCAGCTGGGGCTGCGCCGGCATCGCCCTCGGCACCCAGGTCTCCGGACTCGCCGCCACCGCCATCTCCGTGATCGGCACGCCCGAGCAGAACGAGCGCTGGATCCCCGAATGCACCTCGGAGGACGGCAAACTGCGTCTCGGGGCGCTCGCCCTCACCGAGCCCGACGCCGGCTCCGACGCCGGCATGATCAAGACCCGCGCCGTCCGCGATGGCGACGAATACGTGCTCAACGGCACCAAGCGCTTCATCACCGGCGGCGGCATCGCCGACATCACCGTCGTCTTCGCCCGCGAGTCCGACTCCGAGGGTTGGCGCGACGTCTCCGCCTTCGTCGTCCCCAAGGACGCCGAAGGCTTCTCGCAGATCAAGATGTGGGACAAGATGGGCATCCGCGCCTCCCACACCGCCGACCTCGCCTTCGACGATGTCCGCATCCCCCTCGAGAACCGCCTCGGCGACCCCGACCCCGACTACCGCTCCGGCGGCCGCGGCGCGCTGGGCACGCTAGCCGCAACCCGACCCTGGATCGGCGCATTCGCCGTCGGCCTCGCCCGCGCCTCCTTCGAGTACGCCGCCGACTACGCCCGCGAGCGCAAGACGATGAGCCGCCCGCTGATCGAGCACCAGGGAGTCGGCTTCATGCTCGCCGACATGGACATCGCCATCGACGCCGCCCGCCTGCTCACCTGGCGAGCCGGCGAAATGGCCTCCAGCAACCAACCATTTGATCTCGAGGAAGCCAGCAAAGCCAAGACCTTCGCTTCCGACATGGCCATGAAGGTCACCACCGACGCCGTCCAGGTCTGCGGAGGCGTCGGCTTCATGCGCGAACTCCCCCTCGAAAAGTGGATGCGAGACGCCAAGATCTTCCAGATCTTCGAAGGCGCCAACCAGATTCAGCGAATGGTCATTGCCCGCAACATCCAGAACCGCTACTTCGCCTAGGAGGCCAGAGTTCCCGGTTCGCCTGTTCGCACGCCATCGCCGAAACCGAAGCGAGGCAGGCCAGGCACATCAATCAGTCCGTCGGGATTCCGTCGGGATCATGCTGCTCTGTACTCGGCCTAGAACGCCCCCGCCCAGGCGAGGACCGTCCAGACGACCATGGCCAGGAACCCGGCTCCCAGCAGCAACTGGAATAGAATCAGACTCTCAGCGGGTCCTCGCTTCGGCATGACCAACCTCCGGGGGACAGCGTAATCGATGCTCGAGTTGGCAGTCTTCGAAGACCTCGGCGAACTGCGCGACGCGGTGCTGATCGTCGTCGGCATCGCCGCCTGCCTGGTCGCCTGCGCCTTCCTCGTGGTGGTGCTCAAGCTCTCGCTCACCGCCTATCGCATTGTCCGCCGACTGCAACGCTTCCACGACCGCCGCATCGCCGGCAACGTCGCCCTCGCCGACGCCAGACTCACCGCCTGGTTGGAAGAGGATCGCTGGTCGGCCCGCGGCATCCTCGAACTGCTCCAGCTCGCCGCCCAACGCGCCCAGGCGCGACGCGACCCGCCACCCAGAAAACGCCGCCTCTTCGGCCTGCTGCCGCCCGCGTAGCACCGGCCGACGTTGGTTGTCTCGGGATCAGCGCTCGCCTAGCATGATCGCCAGCCGCGACCAACTACACGTCGTTGCGCGGTGCGTTGGATCGAACAACCTAGGAAGGGAACTGCGATGAAAGCTGCCATCTGGGAACCGGGAGCACAGGCCAAGGACGGCGACCGCGATCTCCTGGAAGTCCACGACATCCAGGTGCGCGACCCTCAGCCGACAGAAGTGCTGGTCCGGACCACGACCAGCGGCGTCTGCCACTCCGACCTCCACTTCATCGACGGCAAGTGGGGCGCGGCGTTCGGCGGACGACCGACCATCCTCGGCCATGAGGCCGCCGGTGTGGTCGAAGAGGTCGGCTCCGATGTGACCTACGTCGCTCCGGGCGACCACGTGATCATGTCCTTCCGCCCCTTCTGCGGTGACTGCTACTGGTGCCTGCGCGGCGAGCCGAACCTCTGCCCCGCGCCGGCCGACACGCAACTCTCGATGAACCGCCTGAGCTGGGACGGTCGTCCGGTCATGCAGATGGCATCCGTCGGCTCGTTCAGCGAATACATGCTCACCACTCAGGCCGGTGTCCTCAAGATTCCCGAGGATGTCCCGCCCGCCGAGGCCGCGCTGGTCGGCTGCGGCGTCATGACCGGCGTCGGCGCCGCGCTCTACACCGCCAAGGTGCCGGGCGGCTCGATCGTCGCCGTGATCGGCTGCGGCGGCGTCGGCCTGAACGTGATCCAGGGCTGCCGGATCGCCGGCGCCAGCCGGATCATCGCGGTCGACATCCTGGACAACAAGCTCGACTTCGCCGAGCAGTTCGGCGCGACCGACCGGATCAACGCGACCGAAGTCGACGCTGTGGAGGCGGTCAAGGACATGACCGAAGGCATGGGCGTCGAGATCGCATTCGAGGCGATCGGCAACGTCAACGCGGCTCGCCAGGCTTGGGACATGGTTCGCCCCGGCGGCACCGCCTGCATCGTGGGCATGATGCCGCTCGGCTCCGAGGTCAACCTGCCCGGCCCCGAGTTCCTGCAGGAGAAGAAGGCGATCGGCTGCATGTACGGCTCGACTCGCTTCCGCGAGCACATGCCGAAGCTGCTCGATCTCTACCGCCAGGGCAAGCTCGACCTGACCGGTCTCGTCTCCAAGCGCTTCGCGCTGGACGAGATCAATGACGCCTTCGCCGCCATGCAGGCCGGCGAAGTCGCCCGAGGCGTGCTCGACATCTCGCAGCCATAGTCCGCCACCGGCGAACATCCAACGCGCCGCCCGGCCAATCGGGCGGCGCGTTTGCGTATCACCGATGCCTACGATGAACTTCGACTCCTACCTCCCCCCGCGCTCCGCCCCGCGGCCAACGCGCGACGGCACGGCGGAACAGGCCCTGCGCCAGATCCTCGACGGCGCCCGCGTGGTGGTGCCGCCGATGTCGGCCACCCCGGTCGGCCTCCTGCACGCGCTCGACGACATGCGCGACGGCTGGACCGAGATCGAAATTGCCACCGGTAACCTCTTCACCCACGTCCCGCCGCTCGACCATCCAAATCAACCATTCCACTTCTCGACCTATCAGACCAGCGGCCCATTCCGCGAGGTCGAAGCGGCCGGCGCGCTCGAGCACATCCCCGCGACCTATGCCCAGGTGCCCTCGCTCTTCCGGCCCGACGGCCCCTTGCCCGCCGACGCGATCCTGATCCAGGTCTCGGAGCCCGGCCCTGAGGGAAGGTATTCCCTGGGCACCTCAGTTGGCGGCATCGTCGACGTCGCCCGCACTGCCCCGCTCGTGATCGCGCAGGTCAACCCCAACCTGCCCTACACCTTCGGCGCGGCCGAGCTCCAACGCGAAGAGATTGACTGGCTGGTGCCCCTGGAGAGCGATGTGCTCGAACTGCGCCGCGCAGAACCCGGCCCACTCGAACGCGAGATCGCCTCGGCCGTGGCCGAACTCGTCACCGACGGCGCCACCCTGCAGTTCGGCATCGGCGGCGTGCCCGAAGCGATTATGGGCATGCTGGGCGGACGACGCGATCTCGGTATCCACTCCGGGCTGATCTCCGACGGCGTCATGGGCCTCGTTGAGAGCGGGGCGCTGACCGGTTCGCGGAAGGCCACCGCGCCGGATCTGATCATCACCACCGAGGCCGCCGGCAGCGCCGAGTTCTTCCACTGGATCGACCGCAACCCGGCCGTCTGCATGGCTCCCGCTGGCTACACCCACTCCCTGCAGATACTGGCCCGGCAGAGCAACTTCGTCGGCATCAACTCGGCCGTTCAGGTCGCCCTCGACGGCACGATTAACGCCGAGTCGCTCGGCGCCCGCCAGATCTCGGGACCCGGCGGCCAGCCCGACTTCGCCGCCGGCGCGATGTTGAACGGCGGCGTCTCGGTTGTCGCGATGCCATCCACGGCGGCTCGCGGCAAGGTCTCGCGGATCGTCCGACGCCTCGATCCGGATGCGGTCGTCACCACGCCGCGCACGCTGGCCGATCGGATCATCACCGAGTACGGAGAGGCTGAACTCGCGGGCCGCACGCTCGGAGCGCGAGCGGAGGTCCTACGTCGGATTGCGCATCCGGACTTCCGTGATGAGCTCGCGTAAACGGCGCGCCGCTCGCTTCGCAACCTGATTCACAGGCGGTGATCCCACGTTCGCATCGGTTCGCCGTCCAACCGATCTACCCGTTATCTTGCACGTGAAGCAGCGCGCGACCCGCGCCGACTGCCAGGGATCAGCTTCGGAGGTTGATATGCCGGTTTCCATCGAAGACATGCTCGCCAACACCTCGCTGTTCTCTCGCGTCGATCGCGATGAACTGCATCAGATCGCCGGCTGGGTTCAGATCCAGGACTACAAGCCCGGCCAGGTGATCGACCGCGAGGGAGACCTGGGCACGACGCTGCACATCATTCGCAGCGGTTCTGTGGACGTCTATCAGGCGTACGAGTCAGACGACCAGACTCTCCTCGCCTCCTTCGGCGAGGGCGATTTCTTCGGTGAGATGGCGCTGCTCCTCGGCCGGCCGCGCTCGGCTACGGTCGTCGCCAAGGAAGAGACCGAGTGCCTGCAGATCCTTCGCAACTCGTTCGCCGAAGGCGCGACCGCGCCGGTCCTCTGGGCGATGCTTCAGCACGTCGCCGAGCGACTGGCCCACGCCGATGAGACCATCGGCGAGATGCATTCGCACTAGCCCGCTATTCGCTCACGGCCTGACCGAGTCCGGAGACCACCCGGGCCAACGCCTGTGTTCCCTCGTCGCCGAGTCCCGATGCCTCTAGCTGGTGATAGAGCTGGCGCACCAGCGACGTGTTCGGCAACGGCTGCAGAACGTCGCCACCCGCCTCCAGCGCCAGACGCAGGTCCTTCTGCATCAGCCTGACCATGAAGCCCGGGGCGTAGTCGTCAGCCGCGATCTTCGGACCCAGGTTCGTGAGCTGCCAGCTACCCGCTGCGCCCGCCGAGATCGCTGCCAGCATCCGCTCCTGGTCGACCCCCGACTTGTCGGCCAGCGACAGCGCCTCGCAGACGCCGAGCAGCGCCCCTGCGATCGCCACCTGGTTGCACAACTTGACCGTCTGCCCGGCGCCGGTCGGGCCGCAATGCGTGATCGTCGAGCCCATCGCCTCAAGCGCCGGCAGACAGCGCTCCAGCACATCCGCCTCCCCCCCGACCATGATCGACAGCGTGCCCGCCTTCGCACCGGTATCGCCGCCGGAGACCGGCGCGTCGAGCATCGAAACCCCACGCTCGGCCAGCTGCGAGGCCACTTCCCGCGTGATCGCCGGAGAAATGGTGGACATATCGATGACGACGGAACCGGAGGCCAGGCCGTGGATCGCCGCGTCCTCGCGGCCGACTAACACCGACTCCACATCCGGCGAATCGGTCACGATCGTGATCAGAATGTCGCTCGCTTCGGCCACCGCTTGCGGCGATGCCGCAGCCGTCGCGCCCAACGCCGCGCAGGCGTCGATCCCTGGCTGCGAGCGATTCCAGACTGTCGGCGTGAAGCCCGCCTTGATCAGATTCGCCACCATCGGCACGCCCATGATCCCCAGCCCGATAAACCCGATCCGTTCCATCACCGGCTCCACTCTGGCTCAATCTGCGTCCGCGCGACTGCGACTACGATACGACCCATGCCGCTCTATCTCTCCGAAGCCCGCTGGGATACCGCGCAGTCGCTCGACGAGGTGCTCGAAGCCCTGGAGGACATGATCCAGCGCACCGGCGGCCAGCTGTTGCAGGCCCTGCACGTGGACAATGGTCTGTCCCTGACCATCGAAACCCCCGACGACCTCTCGCTCTTCCGCATCGCGCGTGAAGCCTCCGCGCTGGGCCTGGAGCTGACCTCGCGCGTAGCATTGTCACGAACTGAGGCGGAGGCGCTGGACCGCGCGCATCGAGAACGAAGCAACTAGGAGTCAGAACGATGGCTGATGACGCACGCTGCGAGGAGATGCGCGCCGAGCGCGCTCGCCTCAACAAGCTCGCCGACGACATGCCCGGCAAGCTCCCGCCGCAGCCCGGGGAAGGTCCGCTGGGCCGTCCCAATCCCGAATTGCGCCGCATCTACGACCAGATCAACGATCTGCGCAAGGAGCTACTCGCCATGGGCTGCAAGCCTTGAGTGGCTGGAAAGCTGGTTGATCTGTCGCTGAGACGCACCGCTTCCCCGGCTGAACTTCACACTCGGTTAACAGTCGGCAAGCGCGTCTGGCATTTGCGTTCCCGAGTCGGTACGCTTGGTGACACAACTGAATATCCGGGCCGAATCCCTGTGAAGCCCACCAGCCGAGCAGGGAGCGGGGGACCCACCATTCTGGGGTGAATGCGAAGATCGTTTTCCGAAAGCGAGCAACGCACGGCGCACTCCTTCGCGCCGAACCCGTCAGCTAACCCCGTAGGCGACCGAGGGAGATGCGCTGCGGAGCGTTTGCACCGAAGCGCAATTCAAGAACCCGTGTCTTGAGCACGGCTCCACCGGTTCGCCCAACTGTTGAGAGACAGTGATCGGCCGCGAACGTGAGAGTCACGTCGGGAGCGACCGCCCGGCGCACTCAGGGGCACGGGTTTCTCGCTCGCCCGTCCCCCGTCCTTCCTGGCCGACCCCCGGACATCACGTCCGGGGGTTCGGTTTATCCGGGCGATCAGCGGGCCCTAGCGACCAACGAAGTTGGGCGGGCGCTTCTCCAGGAACGCGCGGGCCGCTTCCTTGTTGTCTTCGCCGGTGAAGGACAGCATCACGTGCGAGCCCTCCTGGTACAGCGAGTCGCTCAGGCTCGACGTCGCGGCGTAGTTCAGCGTCCACTTCATCATCGAGAGCACTGCGGTCGGGCCCTGTGCCAGTTCGCGGCAGAAGGCCAGACCCTCGGACAACAGCTCGTCGTGCGGCACGACTCTGGTGACGATACCGAGCGCTTCGGCCTCATCAGCGTTGATTCGTCGGTCAAGCATCAGCAGCTCACGCGCGCGGGTGATTCCCACCATCTGGTTCAGGAACCAGGCGACGCCGTAGTCGCCCGACACGCCGATGTTGCGAAACGCGGTGACGAAACGCGCGCGGTTCGAGGCGATGCGGAAGTCGGTCGCCAGGCAGAGACCGAGGCCGCCGCCGGCGGCCGGCCCGTTGACCAACGCAACCGTCGGCGTGCCCATCTCATGCAGCATCCCCGAGGTCTGCTGTTGGCTGCGATGACTGCGCCGGTTGACCACTCCGGGTCCGGGCGGCGGCCCGTCGGAGCGCCGGCCCATGTTGTTGATGTCCGCGCCGGCCGAGAATCCGCGTCCCGCGCCGGTCACGGCAACGCAACGGATCTCCGGGTCGTCCTCGCAGTCGTTCAGCGCTTCCGTCAGTCGCTGGAGCAGGTCGTCGCCGAACGCATTCAGGCGCTCCGGCCGGTTCAGGGTGATCAACGCGACACCGTCATCGCGCTTGTCCAGCAGGACCGTCGGTTCGCCGTCCGTGTCTGACATGTATCAGGCCTCTCATTGAGCATCGAAATCGTCTGCTCAATGCTAGGGCCAGACCTACCTACACTGGCCTCATGTGCGCCCGATTCACACTCACGCGGGAAGAGGAAGAGTTGGTGGAGACCTGGCGACAGCGCGGGATCGAGGTCACCTTCGACTTCTTCTCGCACAAGCCACGATTCAACGTCGCTCCAACTCAGGTTCACCCGATCCTGCTCGCTGAGCGCGAGGCGTTCGCCGTGCAGCCGGCGCGCTGGGGTCTGGTCAACTCGTGGGCCAAGGATGCCAAACGCGCCTCGCGGCAGATCAACGCGCGTTCCGAGACCGTTGCGGAGTCCCGCGCCTACGCCCGTTCGTTCAAGCGTCGACGCTGCCTGATCCCGGCTGACGGCTGGTACGAGTGGAGCGGACCGAAGAACCAACGCCAGCCGCACTGGATCCATCGCGCCGACCACGAGCCGTTCGTCTTCGCCGGTCTCTACGACGTCTGGTATCCCGAGCCAGAACGTGCGGCGGTCACGTTCACGATCCTGACCCAGGATTCCACCGAGGCGCTGGCCAGCATCCACTCGCGGATGCCGGTGGTCCTGCCGCCCGATCGCCTGGAGGCCTGGCTCGACTCCGGCCACGAGGACCAGGAGTCGGTGCTGGCCTTGCTCGAACTCCCGCCCGACGACGCCTTCATCGCCGAATCGGTTTCGACCCGTGTCAATTCAGTCAAGAACGACGACCCCGGCCTGCTGCTGCCCGAACAACAGCCGAGGCTCGACCTCGGATAACCCTGGAGCATCACATGTTCACCGATATCGATGGCTTTCTGCGCTACTTCCGCTCGGTCAATCGGCGCGCCGTGCGCGACGTGACCGCGCTGCCTCCAGAGGCCGACGGCTGGACGCCCGTCGGCGGCGACGGGGCCACGTTGGCGGGAGAAGGGGCCTGGTCGATCAACAAGCTGATCGGCCACATGTGCGGGTCGCGGCTGTACTTCGCCAGCGCGTATCGCCGTGAAGGCTGGATCTCGCCTGAGCCGCCCGACGTGAGCAGTCCCGAGCTCTGGGCGCCTGCTCTGGACGCGAGCTTTGAGGAGTTCAGTCGCCTCGTGAACGAGGTCGGTCCGGAGGGTCTGACGCGTCAGATCGAGATGATCGACACGCCCGGAGCCACCCTGAGCGGCTGGCGCTTGCTTCTGATGATGATGGAGCATGACATTCACCACCGTTCGCAGATCGACACCTACGCGGGATTGAACGGCTGGGATCCGCCCGATATCTACTTCCGTTCGGCGGAGACTATTGCCGAGCGTCAGCCGGAACAGATTGCGAAGTACCGCTCGTGAGCGGCGAACCGAGCATGCCTACCCTCGACGAAGTCCGCCGAGCGCGCGAGATCATCTGTGAGAAGCTCTCTCTGCCCACGCCTCTGGTGCATAGCCCGGGTCTGTCCGAGCGCTGGGATGCTCACGTATCGCTCAAGCTGGAGTGCATGACCCCGACCTCGGCCTTCAAGGTGCGCGGCGGCGTCTACTTCGCTTCGCAACTCTCCGATGACGAACGCGAGCGAGGTCTGGTCACCTCCTCGACCGGCAATCACGCCCAATCGATCGCCTTCGGCGCGGCTGCGATCGGCGCTGAGGCGACCATCTTCATGCCGACCGATGCCAATCCCGACAAGGTTGCCGCCACCCGGCGCCTGGGAGGACGGGTCGAACTCGTTGGTGAGCGCTTCGACGAGTCGCGGCGTCAGGCCGAGGAGTACGCCGCGGAGCGCGGCGCGCGCTATGTGGAGCCGATCGAGCCGCGTCTGATTGCCGGGGTCGGCACGGCGGCGTTGGAAGTGCTCGAAGAGCAACAACCGGATACTGATGTTGTGCTGCTCCCGCTGGGCGGCGGCAGCGGGTCGTGCGGCTGGGTTGTCGTGCGCGACGGACTCGGACACCGGGCCGAGATCTGGTCGGCTCAGTCGGCGCAATCGCCCGCCGCCCATGACGCCTGGCGCTCGGGCCAGCTGGAGGATCGACCCAACGCCAGCATTGCCGAGGGCGTCGCCACCGGTACCCCGTTCCAGCTCGCTCTGGACATTCTCCGCGCGAGTCTGAACGAGTTCATCCTGGTTGACGACCGGCAGATTCTGGGTGCGATCCGGCTGCTGTGGGACATGCAGCATGTGATGGCTGAGCCGGCTGGCGCGGTTGCCGTTGCGGCGGCCGATCAGGAGCGCGAGCGGCTGGCCGGCAAGCGCGTGGTGATCGTGGTCAGCGGGGCGAATGCGACTCGCAGCCAGCTGCTGGACTGGCTGCGGGACTAGCCGGCCGCTTCGTTGATCTGGGCGGCGAGGACGAAGTCGAAGTCGGTAACTCCTCCGGCGTCGTGGGTGTTGAGCGCGATCGAGACCGTGTTGTAGACGTTGGACCAGTTGGGATGGTGGTCGAGCTTCTCGGCGAGCAGGGCGACCGAGGACATGAATCCGAAGGCGGCCACGAAGTTGTCGAACTGGAACTCGCGGGTCAGCGAACCTTCCTCGTAGCCCCAACCGGGAATCTCGGAGAGCCGACCGCTAATCTCGGAATCATCCAGCTTGCGTCGCTCGGGCATGACAACCTCCCGCTGATCTTCCACGTGGGCGTGCCGCGAGTATAGGTAGCCGATGCCGAGCCTCGACGATGTGCGCGCGACTCTCGAAGCTGCCCGTCATGGGTACCTGTCGACGGCTTCGCCGGATGGCGATCCGCATCTGCAGCCGGTGGTCTTCCAGGTTGTCGCTGATTCGATCTACATCGCGATCGACGAGAAGCCGAAGACGACCTTGCGGCTGCGGCGGTTGACCAACCTTGAGGCGAATCCCCGGTTTGCGCTGCTGGTCGACCACTATGACGACGACTGGAACCGGCTCTGGTGGATCCTGCTGCGGGGCCCAGCCGAGGTGCTCTGGCCGTCGACGTGGGACGGCGCGGAGGCGGCGATGGTGATCGGCGCGTTGCGAGCCAAGTATCCGCCGTATGCGTCGATGGGGCTTGAGGAGCGTCCGCTGCTCAAGTTGACGCCCGAGCGGGTTGTCCGTTGGTCGGCTTCGGGAAGTTTCTGAATTCGGCTTCCTTTCCTCGATTGCTCCTAGACCTGGGTCCAGTCCCGGCCGGTGATTTCGTCGTAGCGGCCGTCGGGCCCGGTCCAGCCGCCGTCGACGACCAGCTTCTGGCCGGTGATCAGCGCCGAGGCGTCGGAGGCGAGGAAGAGGGCGGCGTTGGCGATGTCGATCGCCTCTCCCGAGCGTCCGATGGGGTGCATCCTGGCCCAGTCCTGCCTGGTTTGCTCGACCCGCTCTTCGCTGAGCCAGCCCTGGCCGGTGGCGATGCCGCCGGGGCAGATGCAGTTGATGCGGATGCCTTTGGACGCCCATTCGCCGGCGGCCGCGCGGACCATCGCGATCACTGCGCCCTTGGATGCGCAGTAGGCGGCCATGCCGGCGAGTCCGACCAGGCCGGCGACGGAGGCGGTGGCGATGATCGAGCCGCCGCCGGCGCGCTCGAGGTGGGGGATGCCGTACTTCATGCCGAGCCAGACGCCGCGGATGTTGACGTCGGAGACGAGGTCGTAGGTGCGTTCGGGGCAGTCGCGGATGTTGTTCTCGGGCGGCCCGACGCCGGCGTTGTTGAAAATCACGTCGATCCGGCCCCAGGTCTCGTCGGCGGCGGTGAACATGCCCTGAACATCCTCGCCCTGGCGTACGTCGGTTTCGACGAAGCGCGCGGCGTCGCCGATGTCGGAGGCGACCCAGGGGCCTCGTTCGGCGTTGCGGTCGGCGATCAGGACCTTTGCGCCTTCGGAGGCGAAACGCCGTGCGGTGGCCTCGCCGATTCCGGATGCGCCGCCGGTGACGACGGCCACCTTGCCTGCCAGTCGATCTGTCATGATTGGCCTCCCTGTGCCCTAGGAGAAGTCGATCCCGGTGAAGTCGAACCAACGCCTGTCGACGGCGGTCCAGCCGCCGTCGACGACGATCGCCTGACCGGTGACGAAAGAGGATTCGTCGGAGGCGAGGTAGAGGGCGGTCTGGGCGATGTCGACGCCTTCGCCCGAGCGACCGAGCGGGTGGGCCATGGCGTTGCGCTCGCGGCGGCGTTCCATGGCGTTGGGATCCTCGGGGCCGCGCGAGTTGTCGCCGATCCGCGTGGCGATCGCGCCGGGACAGATGCAGTTGATGCGGATGTTCTTGGCCGCCCACTCGCCGGCGGCGGCGCGGGTCATCGCGATTACGCCGCCCTTGGAGGCGCAATAGGCGGTGATGCCGGAGAGACCGGAGATTCCGGCGACGGAGGCGGTGGAGATGATCGAGCCGCCGCCGGCGCGCTCGAGGTGGGGGATGCCGTACTTCATGCCCAGCCAGACGCCGCGCAGGTTGATCGACATGATCTCGTCGAAGACCTCCTCGGGACAGTCGCGGACGTTGTCCTCGCGGCCGCCGATGCCAGCGTTGTTGTAGATGATGTTGACGCCGCCGAAGGCATCGACGGCGGCCTGGTACATCGCCTGCACGTCCTCGCCCTGGGTGACGTCGCCGGTGAAGGCGAGGGCGGCCTCACCGATCGAGCCGGCGGCGTCCTCGGCGCGTTCGGCCCAGCGGTCCATGACCAGCACGCGGGCGCCTTCCTCGGCGAAGAGTTCGGCGGTTGCGCGGCCCATGCCGGAACCGGCGCCGGTGATCACGGCGACCTTGCCATCCAATCGTCCAGCCATCGGGAGCCTCCTGATCGACTCGATGTGCGCGACCAGCGCCGCGCACCGTAGGGAGGGTAGAGCGGCGGGACGCGATTTTCAGGTTTCAGGTGGAAACTTTTTTTCGGGCTGGATGAGCGGGATTCGGGCACGATCTCCAGTGTTTTACGGGAGATCGTGAATCCGGGGCTTTCAGCTTCTTTCAGGTTTTTTCAGCTTTCTTCAGGTCGGTGCGTTCAGACTTGTTCGGGCCTGTTCGGATCCGTACGGCTGCGCTGGGCATCGGTCGACCGGATCCGGGGAAGACCGAGCGATGGCGTGCGGCGCGGAAGAAACTTTTCTTCGAGAGCGATCCGGGCGCAATTTCCAGTGTTTTACTGGGGATCGTGCGCTGAGGGTGGTCAGTTCTGGCAAATTTTGGTGTGATTTTGTCAGTTTCCGGCCCGTTTTGTGGGCGGTTTGGCAGGTTCCTGGACAGTTCTGGGCAGTCGGGGTGTCCGGGGCGGGAACGACTTCGTGAAAGCATGGCGAGATCGGTTGCTCCTGAGCCGACATAGTGAACCAGCACGCTCGTGCTGATATGCACAAACGTACTAGGGGGGCTCAGGGCGTCAAGGCGACGCTTGCTCAGGCCGCGTCAGGTGAGCGCGTCGGCGATGGCGAGTTCGGCGATGCGGTCGTCTCCGTAGCCAAGGATGTCTCGCAGGACGAGGTCGTTGTCGCGACCGATCGAGGGGGCGACGGAGCGGTAGCTGGGCGGGGTCTCGGTCATCCGGCCCTTGGCGGCTTCGAAAGTGGTGGCGCCGTGCTCGGGGTGTTCCATCTCGATGAAGTGGCCGCGATGCTGGAGCTGCGGGTCGCGGGCAGCGGCGACGCTGTTGGAGACGGCGTGCGCGGGCACGCCGAAGGCCTGGAGCATGTACTCAATCTCGACCGCGCCGCGTTCGGCGGTCCAGCCGGAGACGATGCCGTTGAGTTCGGCCTCGTTGGCCTTGCGCGCGGCGAGGTCGGCGAAGCGGTCGTCGCAGGTCAGTTCACCCTGGCCCATGGCGGCGCAGAGATTGGCCCAGTCGGCGTCGTCGCGCACGGCGATGGCGACCCAGTCGTCGTCGCCGGAGGCGGCGTAGCAGCCGTGCGGCGCCATGTCGGGATCGGCGTTGCCGACCAGTTGGGGCACGCGGCCGTTGATCGTGTAGTCGAGCAGCGCTGCGCTCATGAAGTGGAGCGAGGATTCGGCCTGGGCCTGGTCGATGTAGATGCCCTCGCCGGTGCGGTCGCGGTGGTCGAGCGCGGCGAGGATCGTGGGCAGGGCGAAGCGGGGCGAGAGGTAGTCGGTGTAGGCGGAGTAGGGGCCGATCGGCGCGCCGCCGGGGTTTCCGGCGAGCGCGATGTAGCCGCCGATCGCCGCGCCCATCGTGCCGAAGCCGGCGACGCGGGAGAGCGGGCCTTCCTGTCCGAAGAGGCAGGTGGAGAGCATGATCAGTTCGGGTTTGATCTGCTTGAGCGACTCGTAGTCCATGCCCCAGGCGCGCATGGCGCGGGGCGAGAAGGACTCGGTCAGGACGTCGCACCACTTGATCAGGTCGAGCAGGACGTCGCGCGCCTCGGGGGTGGCGAGGTTGAGCGAGAGTCCGAGCTTGTTGACGTTCATGTTGCCGAAGAGGCCGGAGTGGTCGGGTCCCTGTCCGTTGTTGTGGTAGGGGCCGATGCCGCGCGCGGTCTCGATGCGGTTGGCGGACTCGATGCGCACGACGGTAGCGCCGAAGTCGGCCATGGCGCGGGTGGCAGTCGGTCCGGCGACGACCCACATGAGGTCGAGCACCTTGAGTCCGGCGAGGGCGCCCTCGGTGGGGATGCCAGGAGCGTTGCTGAGCGTTGTCATCTAGATCACCCCCCGTTCCCGCAGGTCGTTGAGCGCGTCCTGGTCGAGGCCGAGCTCGGCGTAGACCTCGGCGTTGTGTTCGCCGAGCGTCGGCGCCCGGCGGCGGTACTCGATTTCGTTGTCGGAGAGCTTGACGAACGGTCCAGGGAAACGCACCGGATCGGGCCAGCCGGGCATCTCGTGTTCGCGCCAGAAATCGCGGGCCTCGAACTGGTCGAAGTTGGCGACCTCGTCGACGGTCGTGACCGGCACGATCAGGAGCGAGCGCGACTGGGCCTGCTCGAAGAGCTCGGCGCGGGTGCGCTGCTTGAGGAACGCGCCGACGACGTCCATCAGGCGATCCCACTCGGAGAGCGGCCGCGCGCCGGAGATGAACTCTCCGCCGAGGCCGATCCAGTCGAGGTCGCGGTCCTCGATGGTGCATTCGCCCTCGTCGTACATCCAGTTGAACAGGCGCTGCGAGAACGGTCCGATGCCGGAGCCGAAGAGGAAGGTGAGGGAGATGTAGCCGTCGGCGACTTCCCAGATCAGTTTGCCGGTGAACGGTCCGACGGCCATGCCTCCGGCGACGCGGGCGGTCTCGGCTGCGCCGATCGAGGCGGCGAGATTGGCGGACATCGTGGCGGCGGCGACGGACTGCTGGGCGGAGATGTCGACGTGCTGGCCGCGGCCGTTGTTGCTCCGCGCTCGGAGCGCGACCATTGCGGCGATCGCGGCTTCGCCCGAAGCGTGGCTCCAGGCCTGGGGCACGGAGACGCGGACGGGCGATTCGCCGGCGCCGCCGGAGAGAATCAGCGGTCCGCCGGCGGCCATGAGGATCAGGTCGGTGGCCTCGTAGGCGGCTTTGGGTCCGGTCTGGCCGAAGGCGGAGATCGAGGTGTAGATCAGTTCTTCGTGGCCGTTGGCGAGGTGGTCGTAGCCGAGGCCTCGGCGAGCCATTTCGCCGGGGACGTCGGACTCGAGGATGAAGTCGGCGGAGGCGGCGAGCTGGCGAATCAGGGCCTGGCCGTCGGAATGGTCGAGGTTGCAGGTGATGCCGCGCTTGTTGCGGGCGTAGGCCCACCAGAAGAGGGAGCGGTCGGGCCCGGGCTCGTCGCCGGCGAACGGCCCGACGGAGCGCGCCGGAGAGCCGTCGGGCGGCTCAATGGCGATCACGTCGGCGCCGAGGTCGGCGAGGATCTGGCCGGCCAACATGCCTCGCTGATCGGTCAAATCCAGAACGCGGTACGGCGTCAACAGCATCGGACTGCCTCCTCCCGCTCAGCGATTGAAGGGTATCGCAAGCGATTGGGGGTCGGCGGGCTAGTGCAGCGCTCCGGAACCGCTGATCTCCCAGGTTTCCTCGACGACTCCGGCGCGGTGGGCGTGCAGGGTGCGGTGCAGGAGGACGGTGCTGTCGGAGTAGTGCGGGACCATCTCGACGCGGTCGCTGATCTGCAGCGGCTGGCCGCCGTCTCGGGCAAGGTGGGTGTGCTCGGCGCTCAGGCCGGCGCAGCTCCAGCCGTCGGGGTTGACGACCGCGGGCAGTCCGGTGTGCCGGCCGGTCGCTTTCCAGCCGGCGTCTCCGGCGGCGCGCTCGGGGCTGGCGGCGGAGACCACCTGGCAGACGAGGCTGAGCGCCCTGCGGTGTCCGCCGACGCCCATCAGCTCGTAGGTGAGGTCCATGAGGGCGGCCCCGCCGGCCTGGAGTTCATTGAGGACGCCCTGGTTGAGGACGTATCGGTAGTTGCCGCTGCCGCCTCCGGAGAGCACGCCGATCTCGTGACCGTCGGACTGGCAGAGGTCATTGGCCCGGGCCAGGATTGATGCGGAGGCGGCGGTCTCGCGCTCTTTCTCCTCGTCGGGCAGGCCCATGACGTGGCCCTCGTAGCCCATTAGGCCGCGCAGGCGAACCGCGGGGAGGTCGGAGATGAGCGCGCAGAGCGCCGGCGCCTGCTCGGGCGTGACGCCGCAGCGGTGGAGGTTGACGTCGACGTCGACGAGCAGGTCGATGGTCACGCCGGCGGCGTCGGCAGCGGCGGAGATCTCGCGGATGTTGGCGGCGTCGTCGACGGCGACGCAGAGGGTCGCCAGTTTGGCGACCTCGACCAGTCGGGCGACCTTTTGCTCGCCCACGACCTCGTTGGCGACCAGGATGTCGGTGACGCCGCCTCTGGCCATCGCGAGCGCCTCCGACGCCTTGGCGCAGGTGATGCCGACGGCTCCGGCTTGCAGCAGTCTCAGCGCCATGGCGGGCGCTTTGCAGGCCTTGACGTGCGGACGCCAGGCGATGCCGGCGTCGGCGCAGCGTTGGGCCATCAGCGAGGCGTTGTGGTCGAGCGCATCGAGGTCGACCAGCAGCGCGGGCGTGTCCAACTCCCAGATTGAGGTCATAGCATGCTCCCAACTGAACACAGGAATCGTAACGAAACAGCGACCGATGTCATTCGCCGCAATCAACGGGCTGCAGCTCTTCTACCACGAGCAGGGACCGGACGACCCCGATGCGCCGACGATTGTCTTCGTCCACGGCACGCAGGGCAATGCGTCGCTGTGGGCGGGTTTGATCGACGTGCTCTCGGACCGCTTCCGCTGCGCGGCGCTCAACCATCGTGGGCGGGCGCCGTCGGAGTCGCCGGACGATCCGTCGATTTACAGCATCGAGCAGTTCGCCGACGACCAGGCGGCGTTCATTGAGCAGCGGGGATATCGACACATCACGATGATGGGCTGGTCGCTGGGCGTGCGGACGACGCTGGCTTACCTGGATCGGCATGGATCGGGCCGCGTCGGACAGGCGATCCTGGTCGCGGGGCCGCCCTCGCCCAACTTTGGCGGACAACCGTTGACTCCGCCGGATCAAGATGCGCCGCCGCGGGAGGTCTGGGGCCAGCAGTTTCGGCCCTCGACGGAGGCCTGCTGGGAGGGCTCACAGCATTCCCGGGCTACGTGTGACCTGGAAGCGACGTTGTCGAACATCGAGATCCCGGTGGGGATCTTCCCCGGCCGCAACGATCCGATCTGCCCGCACGCGGCCGCCGAGTTCATGGCTCGGGAGATTCCCGACGCGACGCTGAGGACATTCGAGGAGTCGGGGCATGCGCCGCTGATCTCGGAGGCGGAGCGCTTTGTGGAGGAGACGGTCGCCTTCATCGAGCGCTGCGAGGCGGCGCGAGCCGGGTTGGCCGGCTAGGCGGTCTCTTCGGCCTCTTCAGCCCCTTCAGCCTCATTGGCCTCCTCCTCGGCCTCTTCCTCAGTCTCATTGCCGGCGCGGAAGAAGTGGTGATAGAGGAGGGCGGCCGCGGTGGCGCCGATGCCCGGACCGAGGACGTAGACCCAGAACGAGTCGAAGGCGTTCGAGATCAGGGCCGGTCCGAAGGTGCGGGCGGGGTTGACCGACGCGCCGGTCATGGGTACGGCGATCAGGTGGATGATCACCACGGTCAGGCCGATCGCGAGCGGGGCTGCCACGCCGAATCCCTTCTTCGAGACGGCCACGGCGAAGATCACCGAGACCAGCGCGGCGGTCAGCAGCAGCTCGAGCAACAGGGCGCCGCCTTCGCCGAGCCCCAGCTGGTTGATCCCGTGGGCTCCGAAGTTGGTCAGGTTGCCGACCTCGTCGAACAGGATCGCGTAGAGCAAGGAGGTTGCCAGGGCGGCGCCGAGCAACTGCATGAGCATGTACACACAGCCCGGGGCGACCTTGATGTTCCGGGTCACGATCATGGCGAGGGTGACGGCGGGGTTGAGGTGACCGCCGGAGTAGTTCGCCGTGGCGTAGATCATGACGGCGATGCCGATGCCGTGGGCCAGGGCGATCGCGACGAGATCGCCGCCGCCGGTGGCGATCACTGCGCCCGTCCCGATGAGGACGAAGAGCATGGTTCCGATCAACTCCGCGACATAGGCGCGGATGTTGTCTCCTGATGCGATCTCTGCCAGACCAAGCTGTTCGGAGTCCATCTGAGTCCCTCACACTCAAGCGTTGCCGACTGTTGTGGGGGAGGCTAGCTATCTGCAATCGGGGATTCAGGTGTCGGCGCGATCTCTTTTGGCGGCCAGACTCGGTGATAGGCTACGCACGCTGTGCGACACGAGAAGATTTGCCGGGAGCGCCGCGAGACTTATTGGGCTGAAACGAGCTTCGGCGCTCGGCAAGGCGCGTTCCCGCGCCCTTGAAGGGACCAACGAGTGACCACGAATCAGCATTGGTGGCCCGACCAACTCAGCCTCAAGCCCCTGCGACGCAACACCCCGTCCTCCGATCCGATGGGGACGGATTTTGACTATGCGGAGGCGGTCAAATCGCTCGACGTTGAGGCGCTGAAGCGAGACATCGAAGCGGTCATGACGACCTCGCAGGAGTGGTGGCCGGCTGACTACGGCCATTACGGTCCGCTCTTCATCCGGATGACCTGGCACGCGGCCGGGACCTACCGGATTTCGGACGGCCGCGGCGGCGGCGGCGCGGGACAGCAGCGCTTCGCCCCGCTGAACAGCTGGCCCGACAACGCCAACCTGGACAAGGCGCGGCGACTGCTCTGGCCGATCAAGCAGAAGTACGGTTCCAGTCTGTCCTGGGCTGATCTGCTGATCTTCACCGGCAATTGCGCGCTGGAGTCGATGGGCTTCAAGACGTTCGGCTTCGCCTTTGGGCGTCCCGACAGCTGGGAAGCCGATGAGACCGACTGGGGCCAGGAGGAGGAGTGGCTGGGCGACGAGCGCCACGATGGCGAGGGCGTGCTCAACGAGCAATTCGGCGCCGACCACATGGGCCTGATCTACGTCAACCCGGAGGGTCCCGGCGGCGAGCCCAACCCGAGCCTGGCGGCGGAGTACATCCGCCGCACGTTCATGCGTATGGCGATGAACGACGAGGAAACGGTCGCCCTGATCGTGGGCGGGCACACCTTCGGCAAGGCGCACGGCGCGGCGCCGGAGGCGCACGTCGGCGCGGATCCGGAAGGGGCCAGCATCGAGCGCCAGGCGATCGGCTGGGACAGCAGCCACGGGTCGGGGATGGCGTCCGACACGATCACGAGCGGGATCGAGGGCGCCTGGACCGACCAGCCCACGACCTGGGATCACGGGTTCCTGGAGAATCTGTACAACCACGAGTGGGAGCTGATCCAGAGTCCGGCGGGGAAGCATCAGTTCGCTCCGAAGAACGCGGCGTCGGTGGCTACGGTGCCCGACGCTCACGACCCGGACGTTCGCCACGCGCCGATGATGCTGACGACCGACCTGGCCATGCGCGAGGACCCGGCCTACGCGGAGATCACCAGGCGATTCCTCGAGCATCCGGCCGAACTGGAGGACGCCTTCGCCCGCGCCTGGTTCAAGCTGATCCATCGCGACATGGGCCCGCGCGCCCGCTACCTCGGTCCGCTGGTCCCCAATGAGCCGTTGCTCTGGCAGGATCCGGTGCCCGAGGTCGACCATGAGCTGATCGGCGAGGCCGAGATCGCCTCGCTGAAGGCCGACCTGCTGGCCTCCGGACTGTCTCGCTCACGACTGGTCGCCACGGCCTGGGGCGCTGCGGCGTCGTTCCGCGGCACCGACAAGCGCGGCGGCGCCAACGGTGCGCGGATCCGTCTGGAGCCTCAGCGAAGCTGGGCGGTCAATGATCCGGCCGAGCTGAGCGGAGCGCTGACGACACTCGAAGGCATCCGCGATTCGTTCAATGCGTCGCGCGGCGACGGCAAGCGAGTTTCGCTGGCGGACCTGATCGTGCTGGGCGGCTGCGCCGCGGTCGAGCAGGCGGCTCGGGATGCCGGCTACGACGTGACGGTGCCGTTCTCAGCGGGTCGCACCGACGCCTCGGAGGAGTGGACGGACGCCGAGTCGTTCGCCGTGCTCGAACCGAAGGCGGACGGCTTCCGCAACTACCTGCGGCAGGATCTCCAGACCTGGCGTCGGGGCAGAGCCGAAGAGTTGTTGATCGAGCGGGCTGAGATGCTCACGCTGACCGCGCCCGAGATGACGGCACTGGTCGGCGGCATGCGAGCGTTGGACGCGAACGCGGGCGGCACGCGGCATGGCGTGCTGACCGACCGTCCGGGCACCTTGAGCAACGACTTCTTCGTCAACCTGCTTGATCCCGGCACCGAGTGGGCTGCGGTCAACGGCTCGGACGAGCTGTTCCAGAGCGGTCAATCCGGGTGGAGCGCGACCAGGGTCGACCTGATCTTCGGTTCGCACTCTGAATTGCGAGCGCTCGCCGAGGTCTATGGAGCCAGCGATGCCGAGGAGAAGTTCGTGCAGGACTTCGTCGCCGCCTGGGACAAGGTGATGAACCTCGATCGGTTCGACCTGGCCTAAGTCCGTCGCCGGCTCGATGCCCACCATGTGGAGAAACTCCTGCGCAGGCAGGGGGTTCCCCACGATGTCCTCGGACGAGCGGAATCCGCTCAAGCTCAGTCCACCACCAGCGACAGCTACTAATCGTCCGCGCCTCGGTGTTGGGACCTGCTCGCTTGGCGGATGCTGTACTGCTCTACCATCAGCAGCACACGAAACAGACCAAGTCCGTGCCGACCACCCACAGACATGGCAACAGCGTGGGCAGGAGTTCGGCGTGGATCCCGAATCTAGGCGGCTCTCGCGCTTCCTGCCCGCATCGATGTATCTGTCGCAGAACCTGCGGCGTGCGCTGCGCCGAGTCGCCCTGCGTGTGCTGTTGATTTCCCTGGCAGCCAGCGCCCTCATGGGCGTGATCGCTCTGCTCGACAGTGACTTCGGGGACATTCAGGAGAAGCTTCTGCTCACGAGCCTGGCCACATTCGGGGTCAGCGTCATCCTCCTGTCTTGCGGTCTCGCCTAGGAACGCAGCCGATTGGGCGTTGTTCCGCCCGTCGGTATCGCCTGCGGCCTGATCGGCTTCGGCATCGTCATCTACGCGATCTGGTTGCGGCCGGACTTCGACTATGACGACTGGGCGCGAGCTTTCGTCACAGAGATCGTGATCGCGGTGGCCGCGGCTCACCTCAGCCTCGTTGCAATCACCGGCACGACTGGCAGGTTCCGGTGGGTCGAGTACCTGGCCTATGGACTCAATCTCCTCGCAATGCTCCTCTTGCTATCGGCGGTTTGGGACGAGAACGTTGACGACGATTTCTGGCGGTTCTTCGGGATCGTCATGGTGCTGCTGCTCGCGGTGACCATCGCGCGACCGATACTCAACCGACTCCAGCCCCACCGCGATGACACTGCATCTTTTCAGCCTGAGCCTGGATTGGCAGCTGTGTTTTGTCCGCGATGCGGGACACGGCTTCCGACTCCAGGTGGAGCCTCGTGCGCGGCGTGTGGCGCGAGCTTTCAGGTGCTCATTGCTTCGGAACAGCCACCCGACCGTTAGTCCACAACCAGTGGCAGCGACTCGTCGGCGGCGTACTCCGACATTGAGGCGTCGTAGACGGCGATATTTTCGTAGCCGAGCAGACTGAGCACGAGCGCGTCGTTGGACGCTGCGATTCCGCCGCCGCAATAGGTCACAACTCGCTGCGACTTGTCCGGTGCGACCTCGGAGAACATCTCGGCGAGGTCGTCCGACGGGCGATAGAGGCCGGTGTCGGGGTCGATCAGCTCCATTGCCGGGACGTTGGTCGAGCCGGGGATGTGTCCAGCGCGGCCGTAGGTCCGTCCGCCGTCGGCGCCGGAGTGCTGGTCTCGGCCGAGCGCGTTGATCAGGCAACTACCGCCCGACTCGACGAACGCCTTGACCTCATCCAGGTCGGCGAAGCGGTCGAGGTCGGCGGTCGGCGTGAAGCTCGCCGGCGCGTAGCTGGCTGCGTCGGTCGAGGTCGGACGGCCCTCGTCGCTCCAGCGACGCCAGCCGCCGTCGAGCACCGCGGCGTTCTTACAGCCCATCGACTGGAACATCCACCAGAGCCTGGCGGCCCACATCGAGCCGAGACGGTCGTAGAGGATCAGCCTGGACGTCTCTGAGATGCCGTGCCGGCCCGCAGCTTCGGCGAAGGCGTCGGCCGAGGGCATCATGAAGCGCAGACGCTGGCTGTTGTCGGAGAAGTCGGCCTGTAAGTCGAGGTAGCCGGCGCCGGGGATGTGTCCCGAGTCGTATTCGGCCCGGCCCGACTCGACGCGGTATCCGCCGCCGTCGCGCGGCCTGAGGAATACGGTCGACTCGAAGACCCGGACGTCCGGATCGTCAAGGTGCTCGGCCAGCCAGTCTGTTGACACCAGGTATTCGGGATGCGCAAACGCCATGGTCGATGGTCCTTGTCGGTTCAGGGCTGTTCGGGTTCATGGCTAGGTTAGCCATCCCCCGCGATAGACTGGCCCAGTACGTCCAGCACAGCCCGAGAAGTCCTGCCCGTGCCCTATCTCAACACCTTCGCTCCCACCGTCGACGCCGTCGATCTGACCGGAACCGATGAGTTCGCGTCACTCTGCGAATCGGCCGCCGACCTTGGTATCGCACACTCCGACCAGATTCGATACGTGTCCCGCAACAAGGTGATCAACCACCTCCGTCTGCACCTGCTCGAATGGGGCGACCCGGCCAACCCGACGATCGTCCTGCTGCATGGAGGTAACCAGTCGGCGCATAGCTGGGACCTGGTCGCGCTGCACCTGGCGGACCGCTTCCACATCATCGCGCCCGACCAGCGCGGACACGGCGACTCGGAATGGGCCCGCGACGCCGACTACGGCCCGGACCAGATGGCCTCGGATGCGCTCCAGTTGATCCACGAGGACGGCATCGAGCGGCCGATCGTGATGGGCCACTCGATGGGCGGCATGGTCACGATGCGGCTGACGGCGCGCGCGCCGTCGCTGCCTCGTGCGGTGGTGCTGGTCGATGTCGGACCCGAGGTCTCGCAGCGGGGCGCGCAGGCGATTCGCAACTTCGTCGTGCGCAACGTCGAGTTTGAGCATCTCGACGAGTTCATTGACCGCGTCGCGGCCTACGACCCGTTCCGCTCGCGGGAGCATATGGAGCGCACGGCGCGCTATAACCTCGTGCATCGCTCGGACGGCAAGTACGTTTCCAAGTCCGACCGCATCCTGCACGATCCGGGCTTCCGCCGCCCGGCCGCCGACCGCCGCGACGTGGCCGACGGGTTCCACCAGTTCGACGGCCCCACGCTGCTCGTGCGGGGCGAGTCGAGCAACATCCTCGAGGCCGACGCTGCGGAGCGGTTCGTCGACGATCTGCCCAACGCCCGGCTGGTCGAAGTGCCGGATTGCGGGCACAACGTCCACTCGCAGAACACGCCGGGCTTCATCGCGGCGGTCTCGGACTTCCTGCTCTCAGCGGCGCAGGTCTGACAGGCGTAACATCGAGTCATGGCCGAGCAATACGTCGCCAGGGACAAGAACACGGGCTTCGAAGTCTCCGTGACCGGCGACTTTCCCGAGCATCCCGACGACCGGATGCGCATCGCCCGGACGACCACGCTATTCACCAGGCTGATGTCGACGCTGCTGCAGCGCGATGAAGCACAGCGCCGGATCGGATTTCGGGCCATTGAAACGCAGCTCGAACTGGCCGACGCCCTGATCCGCCAGGACCACGCGGAAGTGCAGCGCCTGGTCCGAGAGACCCTGACCTCAATGGGTGTCAGCGAAGATCAGTTGCGCGAACTGGCCCAGCGGCTGGCCGAGGCGGGCGGCCTCGATCCGCGGGTTGCGCAAGAACTGTCGCGGGCGTTCGGATTCGAGGGCGACGCGCTTGAGATGGAGGCCGAACCGGCCGACGATCCCTCCGACGACGAAGGCGCGGCGCTCGATCCGAAGATCATGCAGCAGCTCGAAGATTTGCTCGCCGACTCCGACATTCAGTCCGATGGACCGCAGTCTGATCCTGAAGCACAGGACGACGACTCGGACGATCCTGCGAGAGGACCCACAACATGAGCAGCTCCGCCGTTGGCTACATCAAAGACATGCTCAGCTTCATTCATGGCGGCTTCCGCGACGCCCGCAGCGGACAAACGCCGGAGCAGTTGCACTTCGTCCCCGATGGCGAATCGCACTCGGTCGCCTGGGTGCTGTGGCACGCGGCGAGGGTTGAAGACCTGCTCGTCCAGGGCGCCTGGCAGGGCAAGCAGGAGATCTGGCGCGAGGGCAACTGGGCCGAGAAGACCGGCCTGCCCGAGCGCGGCTTCGGCACGGGGCAGTCGACCGAGGAAGCGTCGGCCGTGGCGATCGGCGACATGGACGCGTTCTGGGACTACCAGGACGCCGTCAACGACTCGACTCACGCCTTCCTCGACTCGCTCAGCGACGAGGACCTGGGGCGTGAGGTCAAGCTCGGCGAAGCGACCGAGACGCTGGGGCAATCGATCACCCTGCACCTGTGCACGCACCTCAACGGTCATCGCGGCGAGATCAACCTGATTCGCGGGATGCACGGTCTGGATCCGGTGCGGCCCAACATGGGCGGCTGAGTACTCGCCGGGACAGTCGCACGACGCGAAGACGGGAGGCGGCTCATGCATGTAGTGATCACCGGCGCGAGCGGTCTGATCGGCGGTGCGCTGATCAAGGAGCTGCGCCGACGGGGCACGAGCGTGACCGCCGTCTCGCGCAATCCCCGTTCGCACATGGCGCTGTCGGGGGTCAACTGGACCGGCTGGGACGGCCTGACCGACGCCGTCTCCGGCGCGGCCGGAGTCGTGCATCTCGCCGGCGAGGGGATCGTCGACCAGCGCTGGAGCCAGGCGCGCAAGGATGCCCTGCGCGACAGCCGGCTCGACAGCACTCGACAGGTTGTCCAGGCGGTCCAGGAGGCAGCAGAGAAGCCGGCTGTGTTGGTCAGCGCCTCGGCGATCGGCTACTACGGCAACCAGGTGGAACGCGAGTCGACCGAGGCCACGCCGGCCGGCGACGACTTCCTCGCGCAACTCTGCGCCGACTGGGAGGAGGAGGCCAAGGCCTCCGGCGTGCGCACCGTCAACGCCCGCTTCGGCATCGTCCTGGCCAACGAGGGCGGCGCGCTGCCGCGTCTGCTGATGCCGTTCAAACTCGGTCTCGGCGGACCGATCGGCTTCGGTCGCGCCTGGTGGAGCTGGATCCATCTTGACGACGCCGTCGGCGCGATCCTCTTCGCCCTGGAAGAGAACTACGTCGAGGGCGCGATTAACCTGACCGCGCCCAACCCGGTCCGCAACAGCGACTTCTCCAGCGCGCTCGGACGCGCCCTGGGGCGTCCGGCGCTGATGCCGGTGCCGCCGATCGCGCTCAAGCTGATGCTCGGCGAAGGCGCGAGCGTGCTGCTCGCTTCGCAGCGGATCCTGCCCACGCGGACGCTTGAGCTCGGCTACCGCTTCAAGTTCACCGAAATCGACGCCGCGCTCGAGGATCTCGTTGCCTGACCGACATGTCCGACACCATCCAGCTGCGCTACGGCATCAATCCTCATCAAGCGCCCGCGACCGCGGCGGCGATTGGCGAGCGGCCCTTCGAGGTGCTCAACGGGCAACCGGGATATATCAACCTGCTCGACGCCATGAGTTCCTGGAACCTCGTCCGCGAGGTACGCGATGCCCTCAACCAGCCGGCCGCGGCGTCGTTCAAGCACGTGTCACCAGCCGGCGCCGCGATCGGCCTGCCGATCGGCGACCGGCTGGCTCGGGCGTACGAGGTGGAAAAGCTGGAGCTCTCTCCGGTCGCGGCCGCGTACGTTCGCGCCCGGGGCGGCGACCTCGTCAGCGCCTACGGCGACTTTGCGGCCGTCTCCGACGTGGTCGACGAATCGCTGGCGCGTTTCCTGCGCCGCGAGGTCTCGGACGGCATCATCGCCCCGGGCTACGAGCCCGCTGCGCTGGAAGTCCTGCAGAAGAAGAAGGGCGGACGCTATCTCATCCTCCAGGCCGATCCCGACGCGGTTTCGCCGGAGCTTGAGTCGCGCGATCACTTCGGCATTCGCCTAGAGCAGCCGCTCGACCACAAGGTCATCGACGACTCCATCTTCGACAATCCCGTCACAGAGCTGACGGACTTTCCCGATGGCGTCCGCCGCGACCTGCTGATCGCCACGATCGCGCTGCGCTACACGCAGTCGAATTCGGTCTGCGTCGCCGCCGACGGTCAGGTGATCGGCCTCGGTGCGGGACAACAGTCGCGGATTCACTGCTCGCGCCTGGCCTGCGGCAAAGCCGACCGCTGGATGCTGCAACAGCATGACCGTGTGCTCGGCCTGGAGTTCGACCCGGCGCTCAAGCGCCCCGACCGTTTCGCCGGACGCGAACAGTACATCGCCTGGGGCGAACTCTCCGAGCCGGAGCGCGCTCGGTTGCAGTCTCAGATCACGAACTGGTCCGGCCCTCTGTCCGGTGACGAACGCCGCGACTGGATCGGCCAGTTTCAGACCGTCCTCAGTCACGACGCGTTCATGCCTTTCCGCGACAATGTCGACCGGGCGCAGGCGTCGGCAGTGACGCACATCCTGCAACCGGGCGGGTCGATCGCCGACACCGACACCACCGAGGCCTGTAACCAGTACGGCATCGTCATGGCGCTTACAGGACAACGGTTGTTCCGTCATTGATCCGTGAATGATCAGTTGTAACCTCATTTCATGTCCACCTTCACCGACTCTCCGATCGCTCTCTACGACACCCTGCTCCGCGACGGATCGCAGATGGAAGGCATTGCCTTCTCGCTGCAGGACAAGATCACGGTGGCGCGGCGCCTGGACTCGATCGGGATGCACTACGTCGAGGGCGGCTTTCCCGGCTCCAACGAGAAGGACAAGCAGTTCTTCGAGCAGATGAAAGCGCAGCCGCTGGAGCGGGCCCGGCTGGTCGCCTTTGGCGGCACGCGCAAGCCGGGCTCCGACGTCGAGACCGACTTCAACATCGTCGCTTTGCGCGAGGCCGAGACGCCGGTCGTCACCTTCGTCGGCAAGGCGATCGCCTCGCAGGTCAAGACGGTGCTCAACACCTCACGTGAGGAGAACCTCTCGATGGTGCGCGAATCGGTCGAGTACATGGCCTCGATCGGCCGCGAGGTCCACTTCGACGCCGAGCACTTCTTCGACGGCTTCAAGCAGGACCCCGACTACACCCTCAACGTAGTCAGCACGGCGTATCGATCGGGCGCGCAGTACCTGATTCTCTGCGACACCAACGGCGGCGCGATGACGGACGAAGTGATCAGCGCGATCCGGGCGGTTCGGGAGATGCTGCCGGAAGCCAAACTCGGCATCCACACGCACAACGACTGCGACCTGGCGGTGGCGAACTCGCTCGCGGCGGTTCAGGCCGGCGTGACCCAGGTGCAGGGCTGCCTCAACGGATACGGCGAGCGCTGCGGCAACGCCAACCTCTCCTCGATCATTCCCAACCTGCAGCTCAAGATGGGACTCCGCGTCGTCGACGACCACCAGCTCCAGGAGATCACCACCGCGTCGCGCTTCGTCGCCGAGCTGGCCAACCTGCCGCTCAACGGTCTCGCCCCCTACGTCGGCGCGTCGGCCTTCGCCCACAAGGCCGGCTACCACGTCGCCGCCGTGGTCAAGGATCCCGCCCACTACCAGCACATCGAGCCGGCCGACGTCGGCAATGACCGGCGCGTCCTCGTCTCCGAGCTCTCGGGCCGGCGCAACATCCAGTTCAAACTGGAGGAACGCGGTCACGATCTGCCGCTCACCCCGCAGGAAACGACCGAATTGCTCGGCCGGGTCAAACAGATGGAATCGCGCGGCTTCCAGTACGAGGCGGCCGACGCCTCGTTCGAGCTGCTCGCCCTCCGCTCGCGACCCGACTACCGCGCGCCGTTCGAGCTGGACGACTTCCTCGTCATCGAACGTCGCCGCCCGGGCACGTCGCAGACTGGCAAGGACGGCAACGGCGGCAGTGACGAGTCGCTGATGATGGCCGAAGCGACGACCAAGATCCGCGTCGACGACGAACTCTTCCACACCACCGCCGACGGCAACGGGCCGGTCAACGCCCTCGATCGAGCCGCGCGCAAGGGCCTCGAGCTGGCCTATCCCGAGCTCAAGGCCGTCTCCTTGCTCGACTACAAGGTGCGCATCATCGACGCCGATTCCGGCACCGAAGCCCAGACCAGGGCGCTGATCGAGTCAACCGACGGCAGTCGCACCTGGGCGACCGTCGGCGCGTCGCCCGATGTGATCGAGGCCTCGTGGCTCGCCCTGGCCGACGCCTACGAGTACTACCTGCTGCATCGCGAACAGTGGCGGATTGAGGACCAGCTCGCCGCTGGCTGATTGGCTCGGGCAGATACGGTCGTTGGCGATCCGAAGTGCGCAGCCGCTAACATACGGATTGGACATCGGGGGCTGCTGCTGAGCGGGACTGTGCTGTGGAGGCCGGCGAGCGGGCGTGGCCCTAGGGAGTTGCGGGGCGATGGCGAACGATACGCTCGACGTGGTTCAAGGCGGTTATCCCCGCTGCGCGCAGTGTGAGAAGGGTGTCCTGGTGCCCCTCTCCGACTTCGGCGGCCAGGGGGCGGCGGTCCACTTCAAGGCCTGGGTCTGCACCGACCCCAAGTGCCTCTTCAACCTCAAGATCCGTAACGGCGACGTCTACCTGAACGAGCCGATCTACGACGGCCGCGACGACCGCCGCTAGAGACAACACGAAGAGCGGCCGCTCCGGATTTTTTTCTCCCCCTGCGTAGCAGGGGAGAAGTGCAAGCGCGCCGAGGCCATGGACCATGAAGATCGCCAGCATCGACATCTATCCGATCATGTCCTGGCGACCGCACCTGTTCGTCACCGTGACCGCCGAAGACGGCACCTACGGCGTGGGCGAGTCGGGCCTGAGCTGGCAGGAGAAGCCGGTCGCCGCTGCTATTGAGCGCTTCTCCGAACTGGTCGTCGGCGAAGATCCGATGCGCACCGAGCACCTCTGGCAGCTGATGGCCCGCGCCTCCTTCTTCCCGGCCGACCGGAGCAGCTGCGCTGCCATCTCCGCGATCGACCTCGCACTCTGGGACCTCAAGGGCAAGCTGCTCGGCCAGCCGGTCTTCAACCTGATCGGTGGACTCGTCCGTGACCGGATCCACTGCTATCCGCACAACGAGGGCGAGGACGACCCTCCCAGACTGATCGACGACATCGAGCGCACCGTCGCCGACGGCTGGCGTTTCGCCCGCTGGGGATTCAGTGGCACGACCGGTGAGGCCTTTGACCCGTCCGATGCAGTCCGTAAATCAGTCCGCGCGATCGAGGCGGTTCGCTCCCACTTCGGACCGGAGCTCGAGCTCTGCGTCGACGTCCACACCCGCATCGATTTACCCGACGCGGTTCGCTACTGCCGCGCGGTCGAGGACGTCAATCCCTATTTCATCGAGGACGCGCTGCGCTCGGAGCGGCCCGAATCCTATCGGCGTCTGCGCGAGCGCACCAGCGTTCCGCTCGCTGCCGGCGAGCAATGGTTCACCAAGTGGGGCTTCGCCACCGCGATCGAGGAAGAACTGATCGACTACGCCCGCATCGACCTCTGCCTCGTCGGCGGCTTCACCGAGGCGCTCAAGATCGCCCGCTGGGCCGAAACGCATCACATCCAGATCGTCCCCCACAACCCCCTCGGTCCGGTCTCATCGGCCGCCGGCGCTCACCTGACTCTCGCCGCCGCCAACGCCGGAGTGCTCGAAATGGCCAAGGAACCGGGCGCCAACCTGCAGGATGTCTTCCCCCAACAGACGCCGTTCGAGCGCGGTCACGCCCTGCCCACCGACCAGCCCGGCTGGGGGATCACATTCGACGCGGAAGCTGCATCCAGGTATCCAGAACCGGGCGTCGGATACGCGCCAATGCTGCAACGCCGCGACGGCTCCTTCACGAATTGGTGAGGGCGGGTAGTAAGCTGAATCGGTCGGGGAGTGGCGCAGCCTGGCAGCGCGCTTCGTTCGGGACGAAGAGGTCGGAGGTTCAAATCCTCTCTCCCCGACCAGCACATCTTCCCTCTGGACCTCTCTCCGACTCGGTCAAGCCGTCCGAGCTATCCGATTGACGCCCGCGTAACAATCGTTACGCCGCCATCGAACTCTGCCCCGATGTCCTGCATACCCTCGAAACTGAGGGGCCGGAATCGAGCGCCCCGGCGGAATCGGCGGACGACATGAACTCTCGACGCGCCAACCTGCTCCCCGATGCCCTGTTCCTCACGATCGCCGTCATCGCCGTCGTCGTCCTGATCGTCACCTGACGCCCTACGTTCGCCGCAACGGCTGCGGCAGCCGGCTCGCCACCAGGAACACCGCGCTGCTTCCCACGGCACAGCAGGCGTAGATGATCAGCACGAGATCGTACGAGCCCCGCGCGTCGAAGATCGCCCCGGCGATGATCGGCGAGAAGAAGATCGCAATCGTCTGGAACATGAAGGCCGTGCCCATGATCGTGGCGAAGTTGGCCAGGCCGAAGGCGCGCGAGAGGATCAGCGCCTCCAGCGGGGGTGTCGCCGCGAAGCCGATCACGTAGAGCACCACCGCGACCGCGACGCCCGGAACCGAGCCCTGCGTCAGGTAGAGCACCAACAGCGCCGCGGCGACGAACAACACGCAGATGCAGGCGACGCGCTCCGGTCGGCGAAAGCGCTCAAGCTGCGTGCCCGCTGTCAGCAGCCAGATGACCGCTCCGCCGGCAGTCAACGACACAATCTGCGCTGCCCAGGTCTCGGAATAGCCAACCGAGCGATAGTACGGAACCCCCTGCGACAGCCAGCCGAAAATCACGAAGAAGAACAGCATCAAGCCGCCGACCACCGCCCAGAACAGCGGTGTCCGTATCGCTTCGCGCAACGTCAGTCCCGAGACCGTTTCCATGATCGGCGTCGGCGATATCGCTGCGGATTGGCTTGTCTCTTGCGCCTCCTGGGGACGGTCGCGGACCAGCAGAAACGCCACGATGTACGCGGCGACGACGAGGATCCCCGAGTAGATGAAGGCGTCCTCCCAGCCCAACCGCGAGATCAGCAGCTGCACCACGGGCAGCATGACCAGCTGTCCCATCCACACCGACGCGCCGATCACGCTCGTCGCCAGCGCGCGACGCCGATCGAACCACCTGACCGCCAATGCCTGGGCCGGGATGTACGCGACCATGCCCAGTGCGATGGAATTCAGGGCGATGTAGGCATACCACTGCCACAGCTCGGACATGAAGGCGAGCAAGACGAATGACACAGCGCAAAGCGGCGCGCCGATCAGCATCAGCCGTCGCGGTCCGACCGAGTCGATCAGCAGACCGATGATCGGCGCGAACAACCCCACCGTGCCGACCATCACCGAGAAGCCCATCGAGACTTCTGCGCGCGACCAGCCGAACTGATTCTCCAGCGGCTCGATGTATGCGCTGAGCGATCCGAAGGTCACCCCCTCGGCCACGATCATCGCGACCGCCATGCCGAACAGCACGTACCAGCCGTAGTAGACCCGGGCGATGCGCCAGCGCCGCCCGCCGCGAGACTCAAGAGTTGTCGCTTCGATCGCCATTAGGGGGAATGCTATTCCCGAACCGGCGCCCAGTGCGCCATCCAGGTGCGCTGTCCGATCGCGATCGGGGCGATATCTTGTCTGTGAGACCTGCGACACACTCGTCCAACGGTCGACGCAACGGACAGATGATCGATGACCACCACACTGAGCAGCATCAGCACGACTCCACTGCCCTGGCCCAACCAGCGCGAACTGCCCGAGACCACCCGGCCGCTCCCGCCGGGGACGACCGTGATTTCGTCCGACAGCCACTGGCTGGAGACCGGCGAGTTCATCGACCGCATGCCGGCCAGGTACCGCGACCGCGCCCCGCGCGGCGTCTTCAACGAGCGCGGTTTCCACATGGAGATCGACGGCGAGTCGACCGACAACAAGGCCATGCCCAGCGAGATGATCGAAGGCCGCGCCGGGATGTGGGACGCCGGCATCCGCGTCGAGGAGATCACCCGCGAGGGCGTCGAACAGGAGATCCTCTTCCCCCAGCGCATGCTCGGCGTCATCCGCAACAAGGATTTCGACTACATCCAGGCCTGCATGGACGCCTACAACGAGATGCTGGCCGAGTTCTGCGCCGAGTACCCGGACAAGCTCCACGGCTTGGCCTTGCTCAACTACTGGGATCCCGAGCGCACCGAAGACGAGCTGCAGAAGATCAAGGCGCTCGGCTTCAAAGGCGTGCTGATGCCCTCGCTGCCGCCGCCGCACGCCAAGGTCTACTACAACGCCCGCGCCCTCGAGCCGATGTGGAAGGCGATCGGCGAGTCCGGCCTGCCGCTCAGCTTCCACGTCGGCGAGACCTTCGACGCCCGCGGACAGGGCGGCTTGGCCACGACCATCGTCGTCGCCTTCCAGCCCTTCCGACGACTGTTCGCGCTGCTCGCCTTCGCCGGCATCTTCGAGCGCAATCCCGGCCTCAAGGTCGTCTTCACCGAGGGCGGCATCTCCTGGGTACCCAGCGCCCTCTTCGACTGCGACAAGGTCTACGCCTCATTCGAGAGCGAGATGACCCCCAAGCTGGCCAACCCGCCCAGCCATTACTGGTTCGAGAACTGCTACGCCACCTTCATCGAGGACCCCAGCGGCCTGCGCCAGCTCGATCTGATCGGCGTCGACAAGGTCATGTGGGGCAGCGACTACCCGCACCCCGAAAGCGCCGTCGGCTACACCCAGCAAAGCCTCTGGGACGTCTTCGACGCCACCGACTCAGTCGAGGACGGCCAGAAGATCGTCGGCGGCAACGCCCAGAAACTATGGGGCCTGAGCTGAGCCGCTACCCGGTCGTCTCCTCTCCCGAAGAGGCCGCCGCGTCGATCCCCGATGGGGCCTCGATCACGATCTCAGGCACGATCGGTTACATGCTGCCGATCCCCATCCTCGACGCCATCGAGGCTCGTTTCCTCTCCGAGGGCCATCCCCGCGATCTGAGCTGGTTCGATGTCTTCCCTACCGGCCTGGCCGGAATCGAGCCGCTTGCTCATCGCGGACTGCTGAGGCGAGTGATCAGCGGCTGGTACACGCTGCACCCGCGGCTGCGCGAGATGGTCCTCGCTGACGAGGTCGCCGCTTACTGCTATCCCCTGGGCACGCTCGGATTCTGGTGCCGAGCCAGCGCCGCCGGACAGTCCCTGCTCACGCAGACCGGCCTCGACACCTACATGGACCCGACCCATCCCGACTCATGCGCCGGCGGACAGCTCAACCGGGCGGCATCGGAACCCCTCGTCCAGCGCGTCGAATACGACGACGGCCCGCAGCTCATGTTCCGCCCCATGCCCATCGACGTTGCGATCATTCGTGGCACGACCGTCGACCGAGCCGGCAACCTCTCGCTCGAGGACGAGCAGGTCACGATGAGCGTCCTCTACCAGGCACTCGCAGCCAAACGCCGGCCCCAGGGACAGGTCATCGTCCAGGCCGCTCGATTAGTCGATGAAGGTGAGATTCCAGCTCGAAGCGTCGCCGTACCGGGCGAACTCGTTGACCAGATTGTGATCCATCCCGACGCCCACATCGACGAATCCGCCCCGATGCTCGACTGGCTCGACCAGGAAGCGCGTCTGCCCCGTCCCCCGCGACAGGTCCTGCTCGACCATGACACCGAAGTCTGGCGCCGCTGGCAGGAAACGGGTGATTCGCCGCCGCTGGTGGAGCGAAGGCTGACCGCCGACGTGATCGCCGGCCGGCGGGCCCTCATGGATCTCAACCGGGGTGAGCTGGTCAATCTCGGTCTCGGCCCGCCTATGCGCGACGTCGCCTCGGCCGCCGTCGACGACGATGTCGACCCGGAGTTGCGTTTCTCCGTCGAGACCGGCGTCCTCGGAGGCGTGCTCAACGGCCGCTGGTACCGCTCCGGCGTCACCAGCATCCTTGAAACGCCCGACATCTTCAGCCTCTACACCACCTCGGTCATGGATGCCTCCTGCCTCGGGATGCTGGAGTTCGACGGCCAAGGCAACGTCAACCTGCTCCGCTACGGCGACACCATCGTCGGTCCCGGCGGGTCGATGGACATCGCCGCGCACATCGATCGCATCGTCTTCCTCAGTCCGTTCCGCGCCGGCGGACTCGACGCCGTCGGCGAGGACGGTCGCCTCCACATCCGCCGCGAAGGCAGATTCCCGCGAGGCGTCAGGCGAGTCCAGGCCGTCTGCTTCAACGGCCCCCGCATGTTCGAGCAGGGCAAGACCGTCCACTATGTGACCGAACGCGCCGTCTTCCAGCTCACCGCCAGCGGTCCCACGCTTACCGAGATCGCCCCGGGCATCGATCTCCAATCCGACGTCCTCGATCAGATGGAGTTCACCCCAACAATCTCGCCAGATCTTCAAACGATGGATCCCCGCATCTTCCGCAAGGGCCAGATCGGGATCCGCAAGGACTGGGGCCTACCCCCGCTGAAATCCCACGCGTAGCTCAACAGGTACTCCAGCGGCGTCCTCAGCCTGGCGCCGGACTGATGCGAACAGCCGGGCAGTATGTCTGAGGCTTGACAATGCCGCCCTGTGACATGGGCTCAGCGCGCCACCGAGAGAGAATGTGCGTTCTATGATGGCTCCAGGGTCCCCACTGGCGACGATCGAAAGGTGCGATCCCCATGCGGAACGGCCAGGCTTCAGAGTCTCTGTTGCCCCGACAATGGTGGTTCGTTCGTTCGGTTTCGGCCGACCAGGACTTTCCAAAATCAACCAGATTCGACCACCTGTGGAAGCCGTCAATCGACGAAACCCAGTGTTTTACGGCACTTCGCCACGTCTTTTTTCCCCACCGGCCCCGGAGAAAAATTTTCGGCCAACCACCTGCGCGGGTACCGCTTACCCTGCCGGTGAGAACGCGACCTCGCAGATCGCCGCCCGGAATTGAGGCCAACCATGTCCGTCGAACGAATTGAAATCACCCACCAGGGCGCCTACGCCAACGGACAGGAGTTTGGCGACGCCGGCGCCTTTGAGCTGATCCGCGCCCGGCTGCGCTACGCCGTCAACCCGGTACTCGAGGATCACCGGCGCATCACCGACCTCGAGTGCGCCAACCGCGGCACCGATGGCTGCGTCCGCTTCAGCGGCGACCTTGTGCTCATGCGGCCGCAGGATCCCTCGGCCGGCAACGGCGCGTTGGTCATCGACGTCCCCAATCGCGGACGCAGCCTGCTGCCCGGCGCGCTCAATCGCACACCGCCCGAGTTCACGCTCACGGATCCGCTGCATCCCGGCGACGGCTTCCTCTTCAGTCAGGGATTCAGCGTCGCCTCGGTCGCCTGGCAGTGGAACACGCCGGACATGGATACCCTGCTCGACTTCGAAGCGCCGGAAGCCCTCGGACTCGACGGCAACTCGATCTCCGGCGAAGCGATCACCGACCTGCGTCCCAGCGAGGCGGTCGCCTCGATGCCGATTGAGCACCTGGGCCAGCCCGGCTATCCGGTCTCCGAGCACGAGGACGGACGCGCGCGACTCTACGAGCGCGACTTCGAGGACGACGAGCCCCGAGAGATCCCCCGCGACCGTTGGCGCTTCGCCCGCCAGACCGCCGAAGGCGTCGTGCCCAGTACCCGCGACCTGTGGATCGAGGGCGGCTTCACGCCAGGCAAGATCTATGAAGTCGTCTACCCCACCGACCGCTCGCCGGTCGTTGGCACCGGACTGCTCGCCTTCCGCGACGCCGCACTCTTCCTGCGCAACTGGCAGCGCTCCTACGAGCGTGTGCACGGCTTCGGCATCTCCCAGAGCGGCCGCTTCCTCCGCCATCTGCTCTATCTCGGACTGAATCGAGACCCGGACGCCCTGACTGAGCGCGCCTTCGACGGAATGCACATCCACGTCGCCGGCGGCATCCGCGGCGAGTTCAACCGTCGCTATGGACAGCCCTCGCAACTCTTCCTCGCCGGCCCGATCCACGAGTTTCCCTTCGCCGACATAACCCGCGACGACTCCTTGACGGACGCCACCGACGGCCTGCTCAAGCGCTCCGACGAGCAGGGTGTGACGCCCAAAATCGTCAAGACCAACACGAGCTGGGAGTACTGGCGCGGCGACGCATCACTGATCGACATCGACCCGGCCACCGGCGAGGACATCCCGCAACATCCCGACTCGCGCCACTATCTGCTCGCCTGTACCCAGCACGGTGCCGGCCAGGCCGAGCCGATCGACAGCTTCTACCTCAGCGGGGACCGCAGCATGTACCGCCATAACGCCGTCGACCAGTCCCCGCTGATGCGGGCCGCGCTGGTCAACCTCGACCGCTGGGCCGCCGGCGAGCGTGAAGCGCCGCCGAGCAGCGTGCCCAGCCTGGCCAACGGCACCGCCGCCACCCGCGACGACGTGCTGGCGCAGGTCGGCGATCGAGTGACAACGCCCGATGCCGATCACCTCTCCAGAGTCCGCACGGTCGACTGGTCAACCCTGCCGCCGGAGGAGGGCGACGAGTACCAGGGCTACGTCTCCGCTGTCGACGAAGTCGGCAACGAAGTCGCCGGCCTCCGCCTCCCCGATCTGACCCAACCATTGGGAATCCACACTGGCTGGAACCCGCGCCATCCCGACACCGGCGGCGAAGACCTGACTAGCCACTTCGTCGGCCTGACCCAGTGGCTGAACCGGGACGAGATCCTGGCCCGCTACGGCGACAAGGAGTCATACCTGAAGAAGGTCCGCTCCGACGCCGAACAGCTGGCGGCGGACCACATCATCCTCGCCGAGGACATCGACCTCGTCGTCGCCAACTGCGCCGACCGCTGGGATGTCGCGATGCGCTGACCGCGGCGACCGCGCCGCTCACGCGGTGGACACGATCCCCGACTGCGCGAGCGCCTCGACCTCCGAGGCCTCAAGACCCAGCTCCTCGGCCAGTACCTCGGCCGTATGCTCCCCCAGCAGCGGCGCGCGGCGGTGCACCGCGGGGCTCTCGCTCAACCGGATGGGGCAGCCAAGCAGGGTCATCGGGCCGCGCGTCGGATGCTCGATGTCGACCAGCATCCCCCGCTCGCGCAGATGCTCGTTCGCAAAGATCTCGCCCGAATCCAACACCGGACCAGACGGCACGCCCACCTCCCGCATCTTGTCCATCACCTCGAACTTGGTCCGCTGGCTGGTCCAGGCCTCGATCGCCTGACGCACATCATCGCCCTCGTTGCGGGTGATCCCGCGAGCGCCGTTCGACTCCGCCAGATCCGGCCGGCCAATCGTCTCCATCAACGCCCGGCGCATCCGTCCCCCGGCAACCACGACCCAGACCCAGTCGGCACGTCCACCCGGCTTGCAGGGGAACAGCCCTGTCGGCGCGGTCTGGCCGTCGCCGTAGGGCGGAGCCGGGTCTCCCGACACCTCACGCCGAGTCATCGGCACGCGCGTGTAGTTGGTCACCGCCTCCTGCATCGACAGCTCAACCTTCTGCCCGATGCCGTCGCGTTGACGCTGCCAGAGCGCGGCGAGCATGCCGATCGCCGCCTGCACGCCAGTGCCGGTGTCGCCGATCGTTGGGCCCGGCTTGAGCGGCAGCGTCTCGTCGGTCCCGGTGATCGCCATCGCGCCGCCAGCCGCCTGGGCGACCATGTCGAACGACTTCGTCGGAGACCACGGACCGGTCGTGCCGAAGCCCTTGACCGTGCAGTAGATCAGCTGCGGATGAATCTCCTTGAGCGTGTCGTAACCGACGCCCAGGCGCTCCATCGTGCCCAGCGTGAAGTTCTCGACCACGATGTCGAAGTTCGGCACCAGCTTGAGGAAGATCTCTCGCCCCTCGTCCGACTTCAAGTCCAGGGTCAAGGAACGCTTGTTGTTGTTGAGCGTGATGAAATAGGTCGAATCGACCTCGCTGGCCGCGCCCAGCCGTCGCCCCGGCTCGCCGCGCCCGGGCGGCTCAACCTTGACGATCTGGGCCCCCAGCCAACCCAGCGCCTGGGTCGAGGACGTGCCGGCCTCATACTGCGTCAAATCCAAAATCCGAACGTCCGACAGCGCCAAGGCCATATCCAGCCCCTCTCAGTTCTGGGCTGAGGATACTCACTCCATGGGCGCGAGTCCGTCAGTCGGCCGCGACGACCACTCCGGCCTCCGACAGGTCACGCTCCCGCTGTCCCAGCACTTCCTTGGCAGCCGAACCTGGCAGCATCGCCGGCCGTCCCACCGTTACCGGCGTTCGGCTCATCCTGATTGATGGGCCATTGGTCCGGACTCGGCCTCGGCCCTCGTGCTCACGGGTCACCGATAGGCCGTTCGTCACCGCTCGATACTCGGTCATCGCCTCTTCGACGGAACCGACGGGCGACGCGCCGATCCCCTTCGCGGTCAGCTCGGCAACCCACTCGGCGACAGTCTTCGTCGCGAACTCTTGCACACTGGGCATGTCGTCCGACTGCTCCGGCTTCGCCCCGGCGAACAGCCAGCCATTGGATGCCTCGTAGAGACGGTGCAGCGGACCCTCGCCGACAGCGTCCTGGCCGGCCGGCTCGTCCCAGTGTTTGCCTTCGTAGCCATGCAGCATGTTCGACTGCAGCGTGCTGGCCGTGCGTGCGAGCGCGGTGAAGACCTGCTGACCATCGCCCGTCCGCAGCCGGTGGTAGAGCGCCATGCCGACGCCGAACGCGCCGTTGATACCGGTGCCGTAGTCATTGATCGCGAAGGGTTGCAACGTCGGCTCGGCGTCGCCGTAACGCGTCTGCATCCCGGTCGCGGCCTGCGCGAGCTGTTCCCATCCAGCACGCTCGGCCCACGGGCCGATCTCGCCGAACGCGTTCAGCGAGGCGTAGATCACATCGGGATTGATCTGCCGCACTGACTCGTAATCGACGCCCAGGCCGCCGACCTTGCCTTGCCGGTAGTTCTGGACCACCACGTCAACCTCGGCGGCCAGCTCCATGAAGACGTCGCGGCCCTCTTCGCGCTTGAGGTCGAGCAGGACCGAGCGCTTGCCGCGGTTGATGTCCTCGTGCAGCATGATTCCGTTCTCACGCGAGGGGTTGTCGATCTTGACGACATCCGCGCCGAACTCCGCCAGCGTCCGTCCGCAGGTCGGACCGGCGAGAATGATGCACAGGTCAAGCGCGGTCATGCCCTCCAGTGCCTGAGACAGGCGGTTACCGGGAGCCCGCATCGCCGCCGGAGCGGTCATCGACAGCTCAGTCAGGATGTCCTCGCGGTCTTCGTCAAGTCGATGCCGAGGACCACGAATCTCCCCTGGCGTGCCGCCCATCCGCACCTGGATGCCCGGCTGCAGCATCGGTCCCAGGTTCGGATCGTCGAGCTCGACGATGATCTCCGCCTCGCGCGCGTGCGGCTCGTGCAGCCACTCAGCCGAGTCGAGGCAGCGTACGGTCGGCGGACCAGCGCCGCCATCGTTGATCAGGTCTTCCCACTCCTGCGCGGTGCGGGTCAGGAACATGTTGGTCAGATGAGCCCGCGCGGTGTCGGCCAACGAGAAGTCCTTCAGGATCTCCGACGCCTTCGACCACGGCTCGTCGAGCCACTGCGGCACGCCGGCTGACACGCAGAACTGGCGGATGAAGTGCGAGTAGGCGGCGTGGAAGAAGACCCAGCGTCCGTCAGCGCACTCGTACGGCCCGACCCACGGAACTGGACCTCGCGGAGCGTCTCGGTCCAGGAACTTCAGGCCCCGGATGCCGATCGCCTGGTAGAGGCTATCGTGCAACGACGCTTCGATTCGCTGGCCGAAGCCGTCGCGCTCGCGGGCGACCAGCGCCATCGCGACACCTGCGCAGCCAGTGAACGCGGCGTACGAGGAGGCGATGGGCACCGCCGTGTAGACGGGATGCGGCGCGTCTTGCATGAGGGAACCGCTGTAGGTTCCGACCGGCGCTGAAACGACGCCTTCCCACCCGGGGACCGACGCGCGCTCATCGTCCGAGGAGAAGCCCGGCAACGAGAGATAGATCAAGCGGTCGTTGACGTTGGTCGATTCTTCGGCCCCGAGGCCGAGCCGATCCATGACGCCGGGCCGGAAGTTCTCGACGACGACGTCGGCCGACGCGATCAGTTCTTGCGCGGTGCGCCGACCCTCAGCTGTCTGAAGATCCAGCGAAATGCGGCGTTTGCCCCGATTCCAGACCGCGTTGCCCGGTGTGTTCCACATCGGTCCCGAAGGAGGATCGACGCGAATCACGTCGGCGCCGTGGTCGGCGAGCATCATCGCCGCCAGGGGCCCCGCCATGTATTGGCCGAAATCGATTACGCGAAGTCCGTCGAGCGCGCCCATATCCGCCTCCATCGCCGTTTGGTCGGTTGCGGGTAGAGGCTAGCGGCTAGCGACGATTGGTCAGCGCCTCGTCAACGGCGACATCAATCGCCGCCTGGAACTCAGCGACTGAACTATTGTTGTGCAGGACAAGATCGGCCCTGGACGCCCGTTCGGTCCAGGGTGTCGCCGAGGCCATCCGTTGCTCCGCTTCCTCGCGGGTGAACTGGTTGCGAGCCATCAGCCGCTCGATCGCTCGTTCATCCTCGGCGGCCACAAGCCAACCAGCGTCGCAGACCTCCATGTACGGACCCTCGAACAGACGGACCGCCTCGAACACGGCAATCGGCGCCGGGTCGTTCTTCAGTTCGCGCAGCAGGCGCATGAACTCACCCTCGATGTCGCCGATGGCCGTGCGCAGCGCGGCCAGCAGATCGGGCTTACCGAAGACGATGTCGCCCAACGCCTTGCGGTCGATGTAGCCGTCCTCTCCTACGACGCCGTCGCCGAACTCAGCCACGATCCGGTCAAACGCCGGTTTGCCCGGCTCATACATAGTGTGGACGTGCCGGTCGGCATCGACGTGCAAGGCGCCGTGAAAGTTGACCAGGTGTCGGCAGAGCACCGACTTGCCGCAGGCGATCGATCCGGTGACGCCAAGCAGATAGGCCATTCGTCTAGGTTACCGGCGGTCGGTACGTTCCCAGACTTGCCGCGTCTACTCTGTGGCTCAGGGCGACGTACTCCGTTTGCGTTGAGACATTCCATGCCTGAACGATGCCAATGGCCCGGCGACGACCCTGATGAGGTCGCCTACCACGACTCTGAATGGGGCGTGCCGACCCGGGATGAATCCGTCCTGTTTGAGGCGCTGATCCTGGAGGGTGCTCAGGCCGGACTGTCCTGGCACACCATCCTGTTGCGCCGCGACGGCTATCGCCGCGCGTTCCTGGACTGGGATGTCGAGGCGATCGCCGAGATCGACGAGTCCAGGGTTGATGCGCTCGTCCAGGATGAAGGCATCATCCGCCACCGCGGCAAGATCGAATCGACGATCGCCAACGCGAACGCAACTCTGTTGCTTCGAAGGCAAGGACTCTCCCTGGCCGATGTGGTCTGGGCTTATGCCGACCCCTCGAATGAACCGCGCACTGACATTCAGGCTCAGACTGACGAGTCTCGCGCGATGTCGCGCGAGCTCAAGCGACGCGGCTTCCGATTCGTCGGACCCACGACCTGCTACGCCTTCATGCAGGCGGTCGGGATCGTCAATGACCACGCTGCGGCCTGCTTCCGCTTCCCGGAGATTGCCCGGATGCGCGATAGGCTGCTCAGCGAACGGAGCGACACATGACCTTCCAACATCTGCGCCTCGATATATCCGACCAAATTGGCACGATCACGCTGGACCGACCGGAGAAGCTGAACGCGCTCTCACGCGACCTGCACAACGAGATGGTCGCCGCCGCGAGCCAGCTGCAGGCCGACGACGACGTGCGCGTCGTGATCGTGACCGGCGCCGGCCGCGGCTTCTGCTCAGGCGCCGACCTCACAGCCCGGCCTCGCGACGACGCGCCGGACACCCAGAACGACCGCATGGACGAGTTCGGCTGGGTCGGACACCAGGCGCTCGCCTTCGGCCACCTGGACAAACCGACGATCGCAGCTGTCAACGGCGTGGCCGCCGGTGCGGGAATGAGCCTGGCGCTCTCCTGCGACCTGCGTGTGGGTTCCGAGAAGGCGCGCTTCAAGGTCGTCTTCCTCGAACGCTCGCTGAGCCCGGACGCCGGTATGACCTGGTTCCTGCCGCGCGTCGTCGGCTACCCCAAGGCGGTCGAGCTGGTCCAGACGAGCCGCTTTGTGGAGTCGGACGAGGCCCTGCAGATCGGATTGCTCAATCAGCGTGTGGCGCACGAGGAGCTGATGACCAGCGCCCGCGCTCTGGCCACCGAGATCGCGTTTTGGCCGCCGCTCGCCTCGCGGGCTGCCAAACGGGTGATGCAGCGCAACCTCAACGCCACGCTGGAAGAGGCGCTACGCAACGAGATCACGGCCATTTCGCATGCCACCCGATCGGAGCACGACGTGCGTGAGGCACAGGCCTCGTTTGTCGAGAAGCGGCCCCCGGTCTTCACCGGCGAATAGGCGGTAAACGTGTCCGATGTCATCATCCGCGAGGCCGTTCCCGACGACGCCCAGACGATCCTTGACTTCATCGTCGGTCTGGCCGAGTTCGAGAACGAGCCGCGGTCCACGGTCGAAGCGACGGTCGAGAGCATCAGGCGCGACGGCTTCGGCGACGATCGGCTGTTTGAGACGCTGATCGCCGAGCGGGCCGGTCAACCTCTCGGCATGGCGTTGTTCTTCCCTCACTACTCGACCTGGACGGGCACGCCGGCGCTTTACCTGGAGGATCTCTTCGTTACTCCCGAAGCGCGCGGCACCGGCGCCGGGTTTGCGCTGATGCAGGCACTGGCCGAGATCGCCGAGGCGCGTGGCTGGAAACGGCTCGATCTCTCGGTGCTGGACTGGAATCCGGCGCGGAATTTCTATCACCAGTTGGGTATGGCGCACGAGTCGGAGTGGCTGCTCTACCGGCTCGATGCAGAGGGAATCGCCAACCTGGCGCAGATGGGTCGGGATGGCTGAGCTCAAGGTCTACGGCGCTCCCTGGTGCCCTGATTGCCGACGATCCAAGGCCTTCCTTAGCGAACACCGAATCGACTACGACTGGATCGACATCGACCAGGACGCCGCCGCCCTCGCCTACGTCGAAGAGCTGCAGAATGGTGGCCGGTCGATCCCGACCGTCATCCTGCCCGACGGCGGCATGCTGGTCGAACCGAGCGATCAAGAACTGGCTCAGGCGCTGGGCATCCTGGTTCGGCCTCAGCGGCAGTTCTACGACTTGGCCATCGTCGGCGGCGGACCGGCCGGGCTGGCTGCCTCGATCTACGCCGCGCGCGAGGGCATCGACACGGTCGTGATCGAACGCTCCGCCCTTGGTGGCCAGGCGGGACTGACCAATCGAATTGACAACTACCCGGGCTTCCCTGAGGGGGTGGACGGCGACGATCTGATGTCGAAGTTCGTTGCCCAGGCCCGCCGGTTCGGAGTGGAACTCCTCTCGGCGGTCGGCGCGACTGAAGTTGACGCTCCGTCAGACGTTGAGATCACCCTGTTCAGCGGCGACAAGGTCGCGGCCCATGCGGCCATCCTGACGCCTGGCAGCACGTACCGTCGTCTGGGTGTGCCCGGCGAGATGGAGCTGATCGGCACCTCGGTCCACTTCTGCTCGACCTGCGACGGCCCGTTCTACGCCGGCGCCAGACAGCTGGCCGTGATCGGCGGCGGCAATTCGGCCCTTGAGGAAGGTCTGTACCTCACGCAATTCGCCGAGCAAGTGCACATCATCCACCGCGGCAACGAGCTGACCGGTTCATCCGTGTTGCAGGACAAGGTCCGGTCTCACCCGAGGATTCAGCTGTCGCTAAGCACGTCGGTCAAGTCGATGCAGGGGGACGGGAAACTCGAGGCGCTGGTCGTGGAGTCAAACGGCACGACGATGCAATCGTCGCCGGACGGCGTCTTCGTCTTTATCGGCTTGCAGCCGAACACCGGCTTCTTGAATGGCGTCGTTGATCTGGACGAGCGCGGATTCATCAGGACCGACGAGCGCTTTCGGACCAGTGTCGAGTCGATCCATGCCGCTGGCGATGCCAGAGCCGGCTCAACCAAACAGCTGGGAGCCGCAGTTGGAGAAGGCATCACCGCCCTAATGATGGCTCGCGAGTATCTCCGAGCCCACCAGCACATCCGCACACCGTCGACAGATGAGTAGCGTTCAACGGCTGGCGCCGACCGGCGGGATGTTGACCAGAGTGCCGTCTTCGATGAACTCGTCGATCTCTTCGGCCGAGAATCCCAGGTCTTCGCAGATCCGGCGGTTGTCCCCGCCCAGCCCCGGGGCGGGCCGCATCTCGGCCGGGCCGCAGTCGCTGAAGTGGATGGGAAATCCGCCGTACTCGTAGACCCCCACCCCGGGCTGGTCCCACTCGACGATGAATCCACGCTCGCGCAGCTGCCGGGATTCGACGAGGTCACCGTTGGTCATCACGGGCAGGGCCGTGATCTCCGCCTTCTGCAACTGCCCGGCCAACTCGAAGCGGTCGCGATCGCGAGTCCACTCGTTGATCAGACTGTCGAGTTCGTCGTGGTGCTCGAATCGGCCGGTCAGATCGGTGAAGCGCGGAGCGTTGAGTCGTTGGTCACCGACGAGTTGACGGAATCTGGCCCAGGCGTCGTCGTCTTCAATCGTGATCGCAATCCACATATCGAGCGATTCGCGCGCGTCGGGACTTTCGTCGCGGCAGCGGTAGACGCCCTGGGGCGCGCAACTGCGCGAACGATTGCCGCGCGCCGGCGCCTGACCCTGCAGTGAGGTTTCGAGGATCAGGTCACCCTGCACGGCGGCGTAGGTCTGGAGCTGGGAGAGGTCGACGAAACATCCCCTACCGGTGTCCTCCCGCTCCCAGAGGGCTGCCAGCACGGCGAATGTCCCGTGGAGGCCGCCGATCGGGTCGGGGAACGCGTGGCCCATCTTCATCGGCCCGCCGTCGGCGTAGCCGGTTACCGACGCTCCTCCTGCATGGGCTTCCAGCACGGGGCCGTAGGAGACCCGCTGGCGGAACGGTCCCGTGTGTCCGTAACCGGTGCAGGAGACCGAAATGATCTCCGGATTCCATTGGCTGATGGTTTCGTAGTCGATGCCGAGGCTCTTCGATCCGCGCGGGCTGAAATTGTCGACGATCACGTCGGACGTTTCGACCAGGCGTCGCCAGATGCGTTTGCCGGAGAGCGTCTTGAGGTCGGCGCAGAGGCCGCGCTTGTTGCGGTTGAGCTTGTTGAAGATTCCGGCGCGATTCCAGGGATCGGGCTGCGGCTCGCCCTCGGGAAAGACCGATGCGCGCAAGGTTGGCTCGACGGCTTCGCCGCGCCGCCAGTCGTCGAGCGCGGCGCGGAGCGCGAGATCATCAGGCAGATGTCCTCCGCGGGCGTTGTCCTGTTCCAGTTTGATCACATCCGCACCGAGGTCGCCCAGCATCCGGCCGACGAGCGGTCCGGCCCAGGCGTAACCGAACTCTACGACGCGAACCCCGGCCAGCATTCCCTCAAGCATGGACGGCACCATCCGCCGCGATCGCACCGGAGGCGACCAGCGCTTCTATCTCGCCGGATGTCATCCCTGCTTCTTCAAGCGCGGCTGATGTGTCGGCGCCGAGCCGGGGCGCGGCGCTAAAGCCGTCGGGCGCGGATGGGAGGTGGAACGGCAGGCCGGGCATCCTGGCGCCGTCGCCGAGCGACTCGGGCCAGGCCCAGAACGCCCGCGCCTGCAGCTGCTCATCCTCGAGAACTTCGTCCATCGAGAGGACGGCGCTGGCGGGGACGTGGAAACCCTGGAGATGCTCGACGACCTCGGAGCGTCTGCGGGCCATCAGGAACGGGGCAAACCGGCCGTCGATCTCCTCGGCTGCGTCAAACCTGAGGCCGGCGGTGGCGTAGCGCAGGTCGTCCGCCATGTCGGGAAGGTCGAGGGCGACGCAGAGGTTGACCCACTGTGCCTGCGTCGGCGCGGCGATGCAAACCCAGCCATCGGCGACCTGCATCAGCGAGACGGGATGGTGCGCTTCGGCGTGGCGGTTGTTGGCTCGATGCTTGATCCGTCCCTGGTGCGACCACATGACGAGGCTCCACTGGTGAGCAGAGGCCATCACCTCCATGGCGCCGACGTCGACGAGCTGACCGCGGCCAGTGGCGCGTCGGGCGTGCAGGGCGGCCATTGCGCCGATCGCCGCGGCGATGCCGGCGACGTAGGAGGCCCAGGGTCCCGCGCCCTGCAGCGGTTCGCGGAGCGGGTCGCCGGTGATGTAGAGGTAGCCGCCCGCGGCCCAGTCGGTGAGGTCGGATGATCGCCATCCGGCCCAGGGTCCGGTGAGGCCATAGGAGGTGGCGGATACGTGGATCAGCGACGGCCGCCCCGCTCGCGCCGTGCGGTCGAAGGCCAGTGCTTCGGAGGGGCTCATCGTCGTGATCACAACGTCGGCTCGATCCAGGAGTTGGCCCAGCGCCGCCCGGCCTGCCTGCGTGGACCGGTCCAGGGCGACGCCGCGCTTCCAGGCGGAGAGGTACTCAAACGCGGCGCTGCGCGCGGGTTCGGTCGAGGTCAGCAGCGGGGGTCGCGAGCGCAGGGAAGAGCCTGAGGTTGGTTCGACCAGGGTGACCTGCGCGCCGACGGTGGCGAGCAAACGGGCGGCGTAGGCGCCGGAGACGTTGTCGCTCAGGTCGAGCACGCGCAGGCCGGACATTCCAGCCAGATCCGTCATTTACTAGACCCTCGCCACCGGCACAGCACCCTCATAGATGCCGGGGAGCCAGTCGCCTTGCGCATCCAATGCCTGGTCGATCATCACCGGGGCGAGCTCCTTGGCCGCATCGTAAAGCTCCTCCACGTCTCCGAACGAGCCGAAGGAGAGGGCGCGCAGTCCGGGCCGCCAGACCACGGTGGGAACGATCGAGCCGAACTGATCGATCTCGGCCTTGGTCCGCTCCTGCGCCGCAATCTCCATCGAGCGGGCCAACAGGTCGACCAGGCCGCGCGGCTGGTAGGGCGAGGGCTGAACGCCCAGGTCGACGGCAATGGTATGCGTCGCTCCCTGTAGGATCGCCGTTTCGAGATCAAGGCCGGAGGACAGCCCTCCATCGACGCACCAGTCGCCGTTGAGCCGGACGGGCGGGAACAATCCCGGCAAGGCAATTGAGGCCATGACCGAGGCCAGCAACTGGCCTCGGTTCATGACGTGCTTGCGTCCGCCGGAGAGGCTGGTGGTGACGATGTGCAGCGGAATCTCGGCGGCTGCAATCTCGTCGATCGTCACGTGTTGTTTGAACAGTTCCCGCAGGAAGCGATTCGAGTAGACCGATGTCCCCCGTGTCAACAGGTTCCGCGTGATCCGCAGGAGATTGCGGTGCCACAGCCGGGTGTCGCGCAGTGCAATCCAGAGCTCTGCCAGCCCCTCGATGTTGTCGGGGTGGAACGCCAGGAAGGCCCCATTCACGGCGCCGACGGAAGAGCCCACGATCAGGTCAGGTCGAATCTGCCGCCGGATCAGTTCTTCCAGAAAAGGCACCTGGACAATGCCCGACGCGCCGCCGCCGCTCAACACCAGCGCCAGGCGTCGCTCCTCGAATCCCTGGAGACTGACGGTCATCAGAGCTGCTCGCTGTCTCTTCTGCCGTGCACTCTCTCACATCCCGAGACAACGGCGGGATAACGCTCACAGGAAGTTGAGCCGGCTCAATGGACAGCCGTCAGGCCTGCGGCCGGCGATCGGGGACGATCTCGGTGAGAATCCCGCCGGCAGTCTTGGGGTGGAAGAAGGACGCCGTGATCTCCTCGATCGGGCCGCCGAAGTCGATATAGCTGAGTCCGCGCTCCATGAACAGCCTGGTATCGCCGACAACGTCGGTGGAGCCATAGCCGAGGTGATGTAGCCCCGGCCCGCGACGCTCGAGGTATCTGCCGATTCCGCTCTGGTTGTCTTCAGGCAACAGGATCTCGATCCGCGTTTCGCCGAGGTTGACCTTGACGAAGAAGATCTTCGTCCGCTCGGGGGCGAAGAAGCCGCCTTTGGGGAAGGGCGTGCGCTCCTCGTCGTATTGCAGGCCGAGCTGGTCGACCAGCACCGCTCCGGCCTCCTCGAGTGAGTGCGCGACGATGCCGACGTGATCGAGATAGGTAATCATGCTCGCCCCCTGGTGGTTCCTGTGGGCGTCAAGATAATCGACGCCTATTGCAGCCGTCGCAGGGTCGGCGAAAGGGTCCCGAACAGGGCGAGGACGCCGAGCAGCACGACGGCCACCGCAAAGATCGCCAGGCGGATACCAACTAGCTCTGCGGCGATGCCGAGTACGAAGACGCCGCCCTGCATGACCGCGAACTGCATCATCAGGACGGACATCGCGCGGCCTCGATAGGCTGGCTCGGCCTGTTCCTGGATCAGGGCCGAGGCCATCGTCATCCGGCCCGACTGGCCGATGCCCATGAGGATCATGATCGGCAGGCTCAGCCAGATCCAGGGAGAGACAGCGATGCCGAGGGTCGCTCCGCCCAGGAACAGTCCCATCAGGATTAGCAGCTTGCCCCGACCGCTGCGTCGGAGCGACGCGATGATCAGCGCGGCCAGGAACGCCCCGATCGCGGAGAAGGTCATGAACAGGGCGGCCAGCGCCGGTCCGGCATCGAAGGCGTCCTGGACGAATCCGGGCAGCAGTCCCTGGAACGGCGTGCCGAGCATCGAGATGAAGAAGGAGAGCAGCAGGATCATTCGCAGTACGCGGTGTCGCGCGATGTAGCGGAAGCCGTCGCCGATATCGCGCATCGCTTCGCGCAAGCCGCCGCGGCCGCGGCCCGCCTGGGCGGCGACCGTCGGAATCGGGAACATCGTGACGATCGCCAGCGCATAGCAGCCGGCCATCGCGTAGAAGGTCACGCCGGCGCCGGTCGTGGCCAATAGCGCCCCGCCGATCAGAGGCGCGGCAAACTGCATCATGTTCATCGCTGCGGTGTTCAGGGCGACGCCGTTCATGATCCGCTCTTCGGAGACGATCTCCGAGACCATGGCCTGGCGAGCCGGCACCATCAGCGCGACCAGGATCCCCTGCGAAACAGCCGAGATCAGCAGGTGCCAGAACTCGAGGACTCCCAGGATCGCCAGGGTTCCGATCGCGAATGCGTTGAGGAAACCGACCAACTGGAAGACCTGTGTCACCGATTTCTTGGGAAAGCGGTCGGCCAGAACGCCGCCATAGGGTCCGAGCAGGAACTGCACCACTCCACTGACCAACGCAACCAGGCCGACGGCGGCGTAGGACTCCGTCAGCTCATAGACGAGGAAGGTACGGACGAACATCTGGCCGATCGCGGAGTACATCTGACCCAGGGTGGAGACGAAGAACCAGCGAAAGGCGGGCTCGCGGAACGATTCGAACGTCCGGACGCGACGTCCGAACAGCCGCATCGGCGGTTCCGGCGATGTCGTCGGCCTCATACCGTTTCCGCCGCGAGGCCGATCCGGAGGCTCCGGAGGCCTGTCGACGGCAATCGATTGATACGGGTGCTGTCCGGCCCGTCGGATCACGACGGAGTCGGACGGCGGCCTAGCCGCCATAATGCCAGCCCGTGTAGAGCGAGGTCAGCGGGCCTTCATCGATCGGCAACGCATCGCCGTCGAAGACGCGGCACAGCGCCAGGATGTGCTCGCCGATCGGGATGAACTGTTGCGCCTCGGCTGCGACCCAGGCCAGCGAGTCCTCCAGCACGGGTGCGCCACCCTCGAGATCGGGGTGGTCGAGCTGCACGTAGGCTACGCCGCGCATCTTGTCGGGCGCCGCGAATTCAGCCGACCGTCCCTCGATCTTGGACGGATCGCTCGGCTGGAGGAATCGGGCGGCGAGATCCATCCCCGACTCGGGCAGCAGGCTCACCGTCAGTTGCCTCGTCTCGCGCAGGTTCCTCAGAGAGGTCGCATCGCGTTCGAACGAGACACAGAGGATGCGAGGCTTGAACGAGACCTGCATCACCCAGTCAGCGACCATCGCGTTCGGCTTTCCCTCCGGCGTCACGGTGCCAATGACATAGATTCCGTAGGGCAGATGCTGCAGCGCGGAACGAATCCGCGCGTCCCGTCGACGCTCCCGTGGGGTCAACGCCCGCTCGCGCGGCTGCGGCTCAAAGTTCACGTCGATCGTGGGAGTATCGGAACCTAGCAGAAGGTCGATCGCCGCGTTCAGCTCCAGCATTCGCGTGCCGGCCGCGTCGTCGTCGGGGTTTGCGTCGGGGTGGTAAATCCGGGCCAGCCGTCGGTACCGATCGCGGATCGTGTCACGGTCGGCGGTCACACCCACACCGAGGAGCGCTGCGGCATCCGCTGCTGTGCTGGGAATCGGCATCGGTCCTCCCAAGTCTCCCCTATTTCAGGTGGCGGTCGAAGTAGCGTGCGACGCGGCGCTCCTGATACTCGAGGCCCGCCTGGTCGCGCGGCATGTGACGCTCCTCGGGGAACATCAACAGATCGTAGTCTCGATCGGCCGCGGTCAGCGCCGTAATCAATCTTGCCGTATGCCGGAAATGGACGTTCTCGTCGACGCCGCCGTGAATGAGCAGCAGTTGACCTCGGAGCTTGTCGGCATGAGTCAGGAGCGAGCCCTCGCGATAGCCCTCGGCGTTGTTCTGCGGCGTGCCCATGTACCGCTCGGTGTAGCCGGTGTCGTAGCCGTCCCAGTCCGAGACCGGCGCGCCGGACACGCCGACCTTGAACAGGTCGGGCCGGCGCAGCATCGACATGACGGTCATGTAGCCGCCGTATGACCAGCCGTAGACACCAACGCGCTCGATGTCGGCCAGACCTTCGTCCGCCAGCTGTTGGACGGCGGCGGCCTGGTCGTCCACCTCGATCGTGCCCATCTGCCGATGCAGATGCGCCTCAAACGCCAGCCCGCGGCCGGCCATGCCACGATTGTCGAGTTTGAGCACCAGGTAGCCCTGCTGGGCGAGGTACTGCGCTCGCAAGTCCACGGTCAGACCCCAGGCGTCGAGCACGGTCTGTGCGTGCGGTCCGCCGTAAACCGCGACGAGGAGCGGATGGGGACCATCTGTCTCGGGCCGATAGAGGGCTCCGTAGAGCGTGGTGCCATCGGCGGCCGAAAACGTGCGCAGTTCCGGCGCGTTCAGAGCCAACGATTCCGCGGATGCGTCGGATGCGTACAGCGTCCGCCGCACAACACTGTCGGTGCGGCTGTCAGTCGCGACCAAGGTGATCGTCGGAGCGGAGTTGAGCGAGGAACTGAGCATCGTCAGCCACTTGCCATCTCGAGAGAGCGACGCACCGTGTAGGCCGCCCGGCTCCGACAACGTCTCAATCTCGCCGCCATTCAACGAGACCCGCTCAACTCGACGCTCCAGCGCCGAGCCCCTTGTGCTGGTGAAGTAGACCCGGCCAGAATCCTCATCAACGTCGATGACGCCATCGACGAGCCAGTCTCCATCGGTCAGACGGCATATCTCGGAGCCGTCGAAATCCCGTAGCGAGAGATGTCGAAACCCGGTCGCCTCGGACGACCAGAGGAACGTACCATCCTTCAATCCCCGAGCGTCGTCGGCCACGTTGATCCACGGTTCCTGACGCTCGTCGATCAGTACCTGCGGACTGCCCTCTTGGAAGGCGATCAACTGCAGACGCTTCTGCTGGCGGTCGACCCACTGGGCTACCAATCGCTGGCCGCCGTCGCCGTCGGGCCACCAGGCGACTCGGACGATGTAGCCGTCCTCGTCGGGCAGCGGCAACTCGCGAGCATCGTCAGACCCCAAGTCCACCACCCTGAGCGAGACATGGGCGTTGTCGTCGCCGGCGAACGGGTAGCGGTGCGTCTCCACATCCACCTCGTTCCCGCCCTGATGGATGATCGGATAGGGCGCGACGTGGCGTTCATCGACGCGCAGATAGGCAAGGCGCCCGTCCGTCGACCACCAATGGCCGCGTAGCTGGCCAAACTCTTCCTGCGCGATGTAATCGGCCAGCCCGTGGGTCAGGCCGTCTTCGGACCCCGACGTCAGCTGCCTCGGCGCCGACTGTCCGTCGACGCCCAGGACAAAGAGCTCGCCTGCGCGCACGAATGAGAGTTGAGTTCCATCAGGACTGAGGGTCGGGGTCAGCGCACCCTCGCTCCCCGGCAGGTCCCTCAGCGTCTCGCCGTCCACCGAAATCCGTACTATCAGCCCGGGGATCATCAACACGGGAACGTTGGAGTCGCGCGCCCACGAGTAGGACGAGACTCCCAGCTCGCGAGTCCGTGTCCGCTCGCGTAGCAACTCTTCCTCACGCGACATGGGAGCGTCCGCGCCGGGTCCGGCAATCACTGTGCGCTCGCCGCTCTCGACGTCGATCCGCCATAGCGATCGGACCAGTCCGCCGTCCTCCGCATGCAGCCAGTTCACCGCCGAGCTGTCCGGACTGAATCCGACGAGTCCGGGCGCGTCCATGCCCGGACGCGGATAAGTTGCGACATCGGAGATCGTCAGCCGCTCAGCCACTCGACATACCCAGCGCGTCCCGGCGAATCGCCTCGATCTCGGCAGCCGCCTTGGGCAGCGCCTCACTCATCACGTCGCAGCCGCCGGGAGTGATCAGCACGTCATCCTCGATCCGGATGCCGCCGAAGTCCAGCAACCCGTTGACGATCTCCCAGTCGACCATCTCCGCATAGCGCTCACGGCGAGCAGGATCATTCAGCAGCGCCGGGACGAAGTACACGCCCGGCTCGATCGTGACGACATAACCCGGCTCGAGCGGCAGGTCCGCGCGCAGATAGGCCAGCCCGAATCGATCTTCGGGCACGCGCCCTTCGAGGTAGCCGCCGCAGTCGTGAGTGGAGAGTCCCAGCATGTGACCGAGGCCGTGAGAAAAAAACAATGCGTGCGCGTCGGCAGCGACGAGGTCCTCGACTGATCCGCGCAGAATGCCCGTGTCGACCAGACCCTGCGCAATCGTCGCCGAAGCCTGCAGGTGCAACGACTTGTACTCGACGCCGGGACCCGCGCCCGCGATCGCTTCCTGTTGCGCCGCCAGCACCACGTTGTACAGGTCACGCTGCATGCCCGTGAACTCGGCCGAGACCGGGAAGGTGCGGGTGACGTCCGACGCGTAGCCCTCAATCTCCGCACCCGCATCGATCAGCACCAGTTCCCCGTCCCACATCACCCGCTCGCCGGGGGTTCCGTGGAGGATCGCCGAGTTCGGCCCCGAGCCGACGATGGAGCCATAAGCCGTGCGCGCGCCGCCCTGGCGGAAGAACTCCGCCTCCATCTCGATCTGCAGCGCCCGCTCGGTCAGGCCATGCCGGGCCAGCCGCTGCGCCGCGAGGTGGCCGGCCACCGCCGCATCAACCGCTCGAGTCATCCGGTCCAACTCAACGGAATCCTTCGCTCGGCGCAGTTCGGCCAGCGCTTTGCCCAGCCGGTCCGTCGCATCCTCGTCCACGATCGCCTCGAGCGTCGACCAGGCCTCTACGCCATATTCCGTGGCGCGCTGTTCGATATCGCGCGAACCCAGCAGGGCCATCCCCCGACCTCGCCGCGACTCCAACCAGCCCGACAATTCGGAACGATCCACTGAGTGAGACACCCCGGTCTGCATCGCCAGTTCCGCTGCCGACGGAGGCGCCGACATCCAGACCAGGTCCTCGACCGTGAGCGACGGCGCAAACAGCGTCCAGCCCGCGTCCGGCTCCCAGGCCAGCGCCGCGCCCGGCTCGGCCACGCCGGTCAGGTACTGGAACTCCGGATGAGCGTGGAACTCGTGGAACTGGTCGGTCCCGTCGATCGGAATCGGCAGACTGGCCGGGATTAACACCGGACCGTCGAAGTCGACACCGGACCATTCCGATTCAACCCGACGCCGCCTCTCTCGCAGGACATCGGTATCGCTCACGCGGACGCTCCCAGTTCAATCAACACTGCATCCTCGTCGACCGAGGCCCCGGCGCTGGTGTGCACCGCCGTCACGACGCCCGCGTTCGGAGCGCTCAACAGGTGCTCAATCTTCATCGCTTCCATCACTGCCAGGGTCTGTCCAGCGTCGACCTCATCACCGACCTCGACCAACACCTCGATCATCGTCCCCGGCATCGGCGCGCGAACCACGTTCGCCCCGGCGGCGCGGCTTCTCGCCGCTCCCGATCGCCGACGCCGCTCTCGGAGGAAGACCCAGCGACGTTCATGGTTGGTCACAACCACCCCGCCGGCCGACACCTCGGCCGACCAGTCGCGACCCGAAGGCGCGGAACCGTTCTCGGAGCCGTCGACCACGGCCGACCATTCATCAGCACTTCGCGACACTCTGACTTCATGCTTGCGGCCGTGGTGCAGATAGGCGCGGACCAGTTCACCCGAGGAGCGCCAGGCCCCCGCCTCCGCCTCTGCGACCGCCGCCACAGCCAGGGCGTCACCGGGCGCATCGCGCTGTTCCAACTCGGTTCGATCCAGCCAGCCGATGTCAACCGACCCACTGCGGAAATCGTCCGACTCAAGGATCGCGGCCAACTGACCCAGATTGGTAGTCACGCCGTCGATCGCCCAGCCGTCCAGTGCCTCGGCCGCCCGAGCCAGAGCCTCGGCTCTGGACTCCGCATGAACGATCGTCTTGGCCAGCATCGGATCGTAGTGCGCGGTGACAAAATCACCCGTCGCTGGCCCCACATCATGCCTCGCCCGGGGATCCAGCGCCTCGAACCAGCGCAACCGACCCGTCGACGGCACGTAGCCTCGCGACGGATCCTCCGCGTAAATCCGAGTCTCAATCGCGTGGCCGTCAAGCTGGACGTCCCTCTGCGAGATCGGCAAGATCCCTCCGCCCGCAACTCGCAGCTGCAGTTCAACCAGATCCAGCCCGGTCAGCATCTCCGTGACGGGATGCTCAACCTGTAGTCGGGTATTGACCTCGAGGAACATGAACGAGCCATCCGGCATCAACATGAACTCGACCGTGCCGGCGCCGACGTATCCCGCCGCTCGGCAGACGTTCAACGCCGCCTGCCCCAATTCCTCACGCAACGCAGCGTTGACCGCCGGCGATGGCGATTCCTCGATGACTTTCTGCCGCCGGCGCTGTACCGAGCAGTCCCGCTCGCCCAGGTGAACGCCGTTGCCGTGCTGGTCGAAGAGCACCTGGACCTCGACGTGCCTGCCTTCCGACATCGCCCGCTCGACCAACAGTCGACCGTCGCCGAACGCGGCCTGCGCCTCCCGCCTCGCGCCAGCGACGGCCGCCTCGATGCTATCCGGCGCGTCATCCTGCGACCGCAATAGCCGCATCCCGCGACCGCCGCCCCCCGCTGCTGCCTTGATCATCACCGGCAGCCCCATCGCCTCAATCGCGGAGGCCAGCGCCGCGTCTCCCTCGTCTTCCTCGATGCCTTCAGCCACGGGCACACCGGATCTGATCGCCAGCCGACGCGCCGACACCTTATCGCCCAGCGCCTCAATCGCCGACGCTGGCGGACCGATCCAGGTCAGCCCTGCATCGGCAACCGCCTGGGCGAAATCGGCCCGCTCGGAGAGAAATCCGTAGCCGGGATGCACCGCGTCAGCCCCCGACGATCGAGCCGCATCAATCAACGCCGGAATGTTGAGATAGCTCTCCGCCGCCGGTGAACGGCCAATGCGCACTGCATGATCGGCGGCCCCGACGTGCGGCGCCGACCGGTCGGCATCGGAGTAGACCGCAACCGCGCCAACGTCCAGACGACGACACGTCCGGATGATCCGCGAGGCGATCTCACCCCGATTGGCAACGAGAACACACCCGGGAAGCCCTCCGGCGTCAGACATGTCCTGAGTCTATCCCGCACTCTCGCCGCCGCTGGATACCCTGTGGGCATGACCAGCCAGATCGAGGAACTCCGGGTCTTCGCCGAGCAAAACTTCGGCCGACACCTGATGGCGAACAGCTATCCCGGACGCGGAATCGTGGTTGGCCGGCTGGAATCCGCTGAGGACAGCGACATCTGGGTCCAGATCTACTGGATCATGGGACGCAGCGAGAACAGCCGGAACCGCCGATTCGTCGTCGGCGGAGCAGCGGACAACGAACTCCGCACTGAGGCGCGTGACCCGGCCCTCGTCACCGATCCGACCAACATCATCTACGAAGCGATGCTCGAATTACCCGCCATCTACCTCGTCTCCAACGGCGACCACACGCGCACGATTCAGGACACAATCGAGCGCTCAGCCCGCTTCGAAGATGCCATGGCCGTCCGCGAGCGCGAAGACGACCCACCCAACTACACCCCGCGCATCGCATCGATGCTCGATCTGCGCGGTCAGGGCGAGCTGTACTTCGCCATCCTCAGAGCCAACGCGGCCGACCACGACGAGACCGATCGAATCGTCTGGAGCTATCCGTTCCCGCCCGAGGGTCTGGGCTACGGAATCACGACCTATCGCCACGACGGCAATCCTTTGCCGCCGTTCGCCGGCGACCCGCTCTGGCTCCCCTTGCCCGGCACAGCCGAAGAAGTCGCCGACACCTACTGGAACGCCCTCGACGAGGACAACAAGATCGCCCTGGCGGTCAAGGTGATCGACCAGAACGGTTCCCGCATCATCCTGCGCCAGTCCGAGTAAGACCGGCCCCGACGGGGGGTCAGTCGTCCGACGAACTCAGCCCGCCCCTTGCGATCAATACCGGCGCGGTCGGAGCATCCGACGTGATCTCCAGCGCATACAGCTCCGCGATCTGCTCGTCGTCGTAACCAAGCTCCGACAGCACCTCATGATTGTGCTCGGCAAACCTGGGCGCAGCGCGGCGGATCGACGGTTGCGTTCGGCTGAATCGCCACGGCCAGCTCGGATACGGATAGACCCCGACGACCGAATGGTCAACCCATTGATAAAACCCGCTGGCATGGATATGAGGGTCGTGCAGCACCTGCCAGTTGGCCAGAATCGGCGCCGCCGAGACGCCGCCACGCTGCAATTCCCAGGCGCCTTCATACTGTTCGCGTTCGCTCGTCCAGGCCTCAATGGCGGCGTCGAGCTCATCGTGACGAGCGGTCCGTCCCTCCAGCGTCGACAACTCCGTGTCAGCCAGCAGGTCATCGCGTCCGATCACCTCGCACAGTGCCTCCCAATCGGCGTCGCTCTGAACCGACACGGCGATCCAGCAATCCTCACCCGCCGATCGGTAGGCGCCCTGCGGCGCGAAGCGTCGATCGCGATTCCCGTTCGGCCGGCGAATCTCACGGGCCGTCTGGTACTCCATCAACGCCTCGAAGAAGTAGGCGGCTCCGGCCTCGTTCAGCGCGACATCGATGTACTGTCCCTCGCCCGTCGAATCGCGATGTTCCAGCGCAGCCAGGATCGCCACCGTCGCATGGTTGCCCGAGACCGGGTCGGCGTAGAACAAGGGTGTGCGACGCACCTGGTCGGCGTGGTAGCCGGTCACCGATGCGAGCCCGGACGACGCCTCGATGTTCGAGCCGTACGCCGACCAGTCCCGCCAGGGACCCGTCGCGCCAAAGCCCGACATCGAGACGTAGATCAGCCCCGGATTCTCCTGTCGCGCGGTCTCGTAGTCGAGCCCGAGATTGGGCATCACCCGAGCCGAGTTGTTCTCGACGAACACGTCCGCCTCGCGCATCAGTTCGAGGAAGATCTGTTTGCCCTCTTCGGCCGACAGGTCAACGACCAGATCGCGCTTGTTGCGATTGAGCAGGTTGAAATACATCGCGCGGTCATACGGATACTTCTGCGGATCCTGCGTTGGTCCGGGCATGAACAGCGCCCGGGTCGCCGGACGCGCCGCCCACTCCAGCTTGACCACGTCCGCACCCAGGTCGCCCAGGTGCCGCCCCACGATCGGCCCCGCCCAGTTGCCGGTCAGTTCGACCACCTTGAGCCCGGCCAGCGGCAGGTCGGTGGTCGCCATCGCCGCGGGCGGCGTCGGTGTCGGCGTCGACGCGAACTCCGCCGCCAGTTCTGCCGTGTGCTGACCCAGCTTCGGCGCTTCGCCCCGGCGCTCGGCCGGCGTCGCCGACATCACGTAGGCGGGACCGGGAAAACGCAGATCGTCCCACTCGGCGTCGTTGCCGTATTCCCACCAGCCGCGGGTCGCGAGCTGGATGTTGTTCGACAGCCCCCGCGCGTCCAGTACCGGAGTGCAGGCGATCCGTAGCTCCTGCGCCCTCGTCGCTACGTCCTCCGCGTCGTAGTCCTGTGCCCAGCCCTCGACATCTTCATAGAGCTGACCTAACTGCTTGCGCCAGTCGTCGATGTCGGTGATCTCGACCGTTTCTATCCGTTCCGGCTGATCGATCAGCAGGAAGATGTTGGGATTTGGCACCGCGCGCATGAACAGTGCCCAGCCGTCCCGAGTCTTGGTGAAATCGTGCGGGCCGCGGTTCATCGGCGAACCGCTGGCGATCCACGACGAGATCAACCACGCGTGCGCCGACAGATTCGACTCCAGCGCCGACACGTCAACCGTTTGCCCGTGCCCCGAACGCCGACGTTCGCGCACGGCGGTCAACGCGCCGAGCGCCGCGTGAACGCCCGCGTGCAACTCCGACTGTCCGCCCGGAATCATCAGCGGCGCGCCGTCGGGATCGCCGGTGAAGAACATGTAGCCGCCCATCGCCCACGTCGCGATCTCCGATCCCCGCCAGCCCGCATACGGACCGTCCGATCCCCACGGCGACAACTCGATCTGCACCAGTCGCTCCGGCAGGACGCTCGGCAGCGACGAGCGCCAGCGCGACCCCTCATCAAGGATCAGGACGTCCGCAGCCCGGCACAGCCCGGCGAGCAACCCACGCGCCGACTCGTCATCGTCCGGCGCCGCCGACTCCTTGCCGCCGGCAAGGTGCGCCCACGGGCCGCCCCAGCCCCGGTCCTTCGCTCCCCAGGCACGCAGTCCCGATCCCTCAGGCGGCTCCACCACGATCACCCTGGCGCCCAGATCGCCCAGCAGCTTGGAGCAATACGCCCCGCCTAACCCCGAGCTCAGGTCGACGACCAGCAGTCCCTCAAGTGCCCCAGCGCTCATGTCAGCATTCCTCTCAGACCAGCGGCCACGGATACGATCGACGACCCGTCGGAGGATCCGGAAGCCGCCCTTCCTCCAGGACCCGTTCCGCCCGTCGGCGCAACACCTCGATCTCGCCCTCGCTCAGCAGCCCCGACAGTCTCGCCGCCGCCTCGCCGCCGTTGTCGAGCCGGGGAATCAGCTGCTCCACGTCCGCAATCAGCGACGGCCGAATCGGCTCACCCGCGTAATCCCAGATCACCGTCCGCAGCTTCTCCTCCTGGTGGAACGACAGCCCGTTGTCGATGCCCCACAACTGATCGCCGATTCCTTTGAGGATGTGCCCACCCTTGCGATCGGCATTGTTCGCAATCCAGTCGAACACGGCGAACTTGCGCATGTCGTCGGCGTACTGCTCGCGCAGCTCGAAAAAAGTCCGGCTGTAGTCGGTCGGGATGTACGCCTGCAGCGATCCGACGCCGTACTCCATCCCCTCCGCCCGCTCGATCGTCGGAGGGATCAGGTCCCAGCTCAGCGCTGCCGACAGCTGGTAAGCGGCCACTTCCCGCCGGTAGAGATTGGGCGGGAAGTCCCACAGCGGGTTCTCCCCCTTGCCCGGCTTATACACCGCGTAGCCGAAGCCCGGCGCCTCATCGTGCTGTAGTTCAAGCAGAAACACGTAGTTCGACGCATACGGAATCCGAGCCCCGTCCGTCACTGTGGAAGAAGCCAGCCACGCCGTCACCCGCTCGTCCAGCGGATCCCACGACTGCTCGGGAAAGCGCTCCATGGCGGCAAGCGTACGCGATGGCGAAGCGCCTGCGACCGCTAGTCCACGACCGTCATCTCGTCCCCAACCTGCACCTCGCCGCCGACGATCACGTTGGCCTCGACGCCGAAATCGAGGTGCCCGTACTCGGCATTCAGCACCTTCATCAGATCCATGTCGCGGCCCTCGCCCGTCGGCGACGCATTGACCGCATTGCAGCGCTGAATCGGCGCCGTCACTTCGATCTCAACGGTCTCGCCGATCTTGACCCGCTTGCCAACCCAGTCGAACTCGCCCCATTGGCCGAGTCCGTCCACCGAGAAATTCAGCCGGAACCGGCGCATATCGACATCCACACCGGCCTTCTCCGACAGATCGGCCAGCGAGCCCAGCCCGCCCAGCGAAATCTGCGTCGGACCGCGATCGGTAAATCGCGCCTCACCGTCGCCCAGCAGCCGCAGCGGCTCGCGCTCCGGCCGCCCGCGCAGCGGATTCTCGGGCAAGCCCAGCACCACGTCGGTCATCCAGTCCGACAGCTCCATCCGCGAAGCCTGGTCGTCCACCTCCGCCGACCTGGTCTGTCCCTTGACCGTCACCGACAACACGCGCGCCTCAGGATCCCAGCCCGACTCGATCCAGGCCAGGTAGGGCGTATTGAGCATGGTCACGGAATGACGCTTTGACACCCAGCCAACCGATCCCGAAGGCTCCGCGTTCCCAAACGCAAAGATGAACGCCCGGTCCCCCACAACCGATTCCCCCGGCCGCAGCTCCAGCGAAGCCATCGAATGTGTCGTCATCCCCTTGACGGGGTACGTGTAACAAGCAGCAATCTGCACGATCAGCTCCCATCCTGCGCGACGGCAAACGCCCGACAGGCCCGAGCTCGCTTCGCCTCGTCCAACGCCTCTCGTAGCGGACGCGACAGGATGACCAGATCGTCGCCCAACTCTTCCAGCAGAGCCTCCGATCGCTCAATCAAGTGATCGGACGGCGCCATCTGACCCGGATACATCGCTCCGAAGAAGCGCGACGCATACTCCTTGTCCCGCTTGTCGAACACCGACCGCACCTCGTCGAAGAATCGGTCGGTATACCCCTCTAACAACTCCGCCTGCGGCTTCCACCAGAACCCGTGCATCGACGCCGTCAGCATCTGCAACGACGCTTCGGTGTCCTCCTGGTAACGCGTCCACGCTTCCGCCTTGACCTCCGCATCGGCCCGCGACGTGCGAATCTGCTCCGCCGCTCGCCGCCCCCGATCCGAACCGTCACGCTCCAACTCGGCATCGAGCCGTTCGAACCCGCCCTCGATGCCATACGCCGTCGCCTTCGTCACCAAGGACCAGCGCATGTCCTGGTCGAGCTCGAACCCGCTAATCCCCGTGCCCTCATCGACCAGCGCCAGCGCCTCGCCGATGTGCTCCACGTTCTGGGCCGCGCCGAGCATCACCCGCGACCACATGATCCGGAAATCCTGCTCAGTCGCTGAGAACAACTGTTCCCGCGCGAACCCGTAAAGCCCCGCAGCACTTGCCAGACGCAAGTCATCCGGCAGATACGAGCTCACCGCACGCAACGCGTTGTACGCCACCGTCTGAGCGATCTCCAGCGTGCGCTCCGAGGCCAGCTTGTCGGTCGCCAGCGCGGCATAATCCGCCGCCGAGAACTGCTGGTCCCTGACCATGTCCCACAGCGTGTGCCACAGGAGCAGCCGCTGGAAGCCGTCCGGGAATCGATCCAGCTCGTCCTGCACAAACGCCAGCGTCCGCTCGTCCAGCGCAATCTTGGCGAAGGCGTGGTCGTCATGATTCGGGAACACCGCCGCCGGCGCCGCCGCGCCCGACAGCTCCTCGATCACCGTCGACGCCCCGTCGATATCAACCGGCTGCGCGTCACGCAGTCGCGGCCCGTCGTCCGAGCGGTCGTAGACCGCGATCTCCGTCCGGTGCGGACGCAGCGTCGGATGCTCCGTCGGAGCCGTCTGCTGGATCGTGAACGAATTGACCGATCCCTCAGCAACATCCCACTGGGGCGCAATCGTATTGACGCCGGCCGTCTCCAGCCAGGCCTCAGACCACGGCCCCAGTTCGCGTCCCGAGCCGCGCTCGAGCGCCGCGAGGAAGTCGGCCAGCGTCGTGTTGCCCCAGGCGTGCGTCTGGAAGTAGTCGCGCATCCCGTCGCGGAACCCGTCCGCGCCCAGGAACGCCACGAGCTGCTTCAGCACCGCCGCGCCCTTGCCGTAGGTGATCCCGTCGAAGTTGAGGAAGGTCGCGTCCGTGTCCGGCACGTCACCGGCGATTGGGTGAGTCGTCGGCAGCTGGTCCTGTTCGTACGCCCACGCCTTCATCCGAGCGTGGAACGCCGACCAGGCGCTCTCCGACCAGCGAGTCGCGTGCTCCATCGCCAGGTAGGCCATGTAGGTCGCGAACGACTCGTTCAGCCACAGATCGTTCCACCAGCGCATCGTGACCAGGTCGCCGAACCACATGTGCGCCATCTCGTGCAGCACCACCTCGGCCCGGTTGAGCCGCTGAATCTCCGTCGGCGGGTCGCGGAAGATCATCCGCTCCGAGAACGTGATGCAGCCCACGTTCTCCATCGCGCCCATGTTGAACTCGGGCACAAACACCTGGTCGTACTTGTCGAACGGATAGCGGAAGTCAAAGAACTCCGAGAAGAACGTCAACCCGTTGCGCGTGACCTCGAAGAACTCGTCCGGGTCGAAGTAGGGCGCAATCGACTCACGACAGAGCACGCCCAATGACGTCTCTCCCGCCGCGTCCGACCACGTGTCCTCATAGCGCTTGTACGGCCCGGCGATGAACGCGTAGAGATACGTGGAAATCCGCGGCGTCTCGGTAAACACATGCGTCGTCCGACCTGCACCCGCGTCCGACGACGACACCACCGGATAGTTCGCCGCCACTTCCCACTCCGACGGCGCCGTGACCGTCAGATCAAGGGACGCCTTGATGTCGGGCTGGTCGAAGCAGGGCAGCAACCGGTGAGCGTCATACGGCTCGAAGTGCGTGTAGAGGTACTCCTCGCCGTCCTCGGGATCGACAAACTGGTGAAGACCCGCCCCAATGTGGTCGTACTCGTTCGTGTACGAAATCTCCACCACGTTCTCGCCCGACAGCTCAGCCCCGTCCAGGTACAACCGATTCCGCTCGTGCTTCACTTCTACATCCGACCCGTTGACCGTGAGCGAATCAATCGATTTCGATGTGCAATCGAGGAAGGTCCCCGCCGATGGCTCGGCCAGCGTGAACCGAACGCTGATCGAGCCCTCATACGTCGGCGAACCCTTGCTCAGGCTCAGGGAAAGCGTGTAACCGACATCCGATACGCGCCCGGCGCGCTCCTGCGCCTCCGCCTCGCTCAGCACGTTCAGCGTGTCCATCGTCGCTGCTTCGGCCATCTGATGTCCCTTCGCCCGTTGTCAGCGCCTGTCTGACCGCGAGGGTACCAGCGAGCCTGCCTTACCATGCCGCACGACAGCCCAATTTCGCCTGAACGCAGTTGGAAGGCCCAGACCATGTCCGACGGGTACACCGAGTCCACCATCGAGGTCGCCGGCCTCCCGATTCAGGTTCGCCGCGGAGGCGACGGCCCCAGTGTCCTCGTCATCCACCACGAGACCGGCAACCCCGGCTGGCTCGAGTTCCACAACACCCTCTCCGGCAGCCGCGACGTCATCCTCCCGACCCTGCCCGGCTGGGACGGCACCGAGCGCGGCGACTGGATGCGCAGTGTCCGCGACCTCGCCGCCGTCTGCTCCCTGCTCCTGGACGAACTCGGCGTCGGCGAGACGACCGTGGTCGGCCTCGGCTTCGGCGGCTACATCGCCGCCGAGATGGCAACCGCCAACCAGTCTCGACTCAGCAGCCTCGTGCTCGTCAACCCCGTCGGCCTCCAGCCCGACGAAGGCGAAATCCGCGACCAGTTCCTCGAAGCCCACGCCGACTACGTCAAGTCCTGCTTCGCCGACCCCGCCACCTTCACCGCCCTCTACGGCGAGGAAGTCTCCACCGAGCAGCTCGTCGCCTGGGACGCCAACCGCGAGATGACCGCCCGCACCGCCTGGAAACCCTTCCTCTACAGCCAGACCCTCCCCCACCTCCTGCCTAACGTGAAGACCCCAACCAAGGTCATTCGAGGGACCGACGACACCGTCGTCCCGGCCGCCGTCGCCAACCAGTACCTCACCCTCCTGGGCAACGCCCAACTCATCGAAATCCCCGGAGGCCACAACCTCGAATCCGACGCCCCCGAACCCCTCGCCGAGGCGATCGTAAGCGACTAGCTCGCCGCCTCAGAACGTTAGACTGCCCACCGACAACGCCCGAAAGGCCCTCCCATGCACCTGATGTACTTCACCGAACAGCCGATGTCGGCCTACGACGAACACGCCGCCGAGGAGGGTGTCACCGCGCTCCTCTTCTCCAACTCCAACTTCGACCCCGTCGCCGGTTCGGAGCTCTACAACCACCGGTTGACCGAGTACAAGCTGGCCGAAGAAGTCGGCGTCGACGGGATCATGCTCAACGAGCACCACAACGCGCCCTTCTGCATGCAGGCCAAGTGCAACATCTGGGCCTCCGTCCTCGCCGGCGCCACCGAGCGCGTCAAGATCGTCCTGCTCGGCAATCCGCTGCCGCTGGCCGACAACCCGATTCGCCTGGCCGAAGAGCTGGCCATGATCGACATGATCTCCGGCGGCCGCCTGGTTTCCGGATTCGTCCGCGGCGGCGGCACCGAGCAGCTCGCCACGGGCGTCAACCCGGCCTACAACCGCGAGCGCTTCGAGGAAGCCCACGACCTGATCGTCGAAGCCTGGACCCGTCCCGGACCCTTCCGCTGGGAGGGCCGCCACTACCAGCACCGCGTCGTCAACCCGTGGGCGCTGCCGATGCAGCAGCCGCATCCGCGCATCTGGATCCCCGGAGTGCTCTCCCGCGAGACCGTGATCTGGGCTGCCAGGCACCGCTACCCCTACATCGCCCTCAACACCACGATCGAGGCGACCAAGCGCATCTGGCAGACCTACGACGACGCGGCGCACGAAGTCGGCTACGACCCAGGCCCCGAGAACCGCGGCTACCTGCTCCGCGTCCACGTCGCCGACACGACCGAAAAGGCGATGCAGAACGCCTCGCAGTTCATGTGGATGCAGGGCGAGTTCACCGGACTCGCCCACCCGGTCTGGTCGAACCCGGCCGGCTACGCCTCGCCGCGCAACCGCGAAGCATTGGTCGAAGTCATGAACGGCCGCCGACCGCCGCCGAGGGCAAGTTCGTTCGACAACCAGATCGAAAACATGCAAATCATCGCCGGCACCCCGGACGAATGCATCCGCAAGCTGCGCACGATCCTCGAGGAAACGCGACCCGGCATCCTCGCCCTCTGGGGCAACGATGGCCGAGTCACCCACGAGGACTCGATGCGCTGCATCGAACTGCTCGGCACCGAGGTCATGCCCGCCCTCCGAGACATCGGAGCCGAGCTCGATCTCGACGGCCCCTTCGACTCCGAACCCCCGGTCAGCATCAGCTACGACGAAACCGCCCAGGCCCGCGTCGCGGCAGCCGCAGCGGCGGCATCGGGCGACTAGTTCCGCTTCCTTTCTCCCCCCGCGCAGCGGGGGGAGATGCCGAAGGCAGAGGGGGGTCCCCCTTCCCCTTCTGTCACCGCCTCCACTCAAATCGAGACGAAAGACTCCTAGAAATGGCCACCCTCGACATCCTCCTCCCCGGCTACTCGTTCGGGACCGACTCCGGCACGCCCGCCTTCTGCGCCGTGATCCTGGTCGAATCCGACGGACGCCGTATCCTCGTCGACACCGCCCACGTCGGCCGCCGCGTACAGCTCCAGGAACAGCTCGCGGCGCGCGGTCTCGGCGTCTCCGACATCGACCTCGTCTTCATGACCCACGCCCACTGGGACCACGTCCAGAACTTCGACGCCTTCCCCGACGTGCCCATGGCCATCCACCCGCACGAGCGCAAGTACGCCTCCGAGCCACACGTCAACGACTGGGCCACGCCCCAGTGGACCGGCGCCGCCATCGAAACCCATCCCATGACCGAGGTCCACGAGGGTGACGAGCTGGCCAAGGGCGTCCGCGTCATCCACCTGCCCGGACACTCCCCCGGCAGCATCGGCCTGCTGGTCGAGACCGAGGCCGGCGTCTGCGGGATCACCGGCGACGCCATGCACACCGCCGCCGTCGGCAAGGCCGGACGCAGCCCCCTCGTCTTCTATAGCGAGTCCCAAGCCAACGAGTCCATCGCCCGCGTGATGAGCGCCGCCGACATCCTCTATCCCGGCCACGACCGCCCCTTCCAGATGGTCGATGGCGACCCCGAGTACGTCGAGGAATACAAGCTCACGCTCAGTGGCGTCCAGCCCAACATGGAGGGCCTGACCTTCGCCGACCCGCCGACCGAGCTCGTCACCTGGGTCATGCCCGGCATCGAGGACCAGCCCAAGTACGACTAGTGTGCGATTAGCCATCATCAACGGCCGCCGGGTCGCCTACGAAATCTCAGGCGATCCCGCCGGCCAACCCGTCCTCATCATCCACGGAGCCTGGGGCGGCCCATCCTCAACCCTGTGGAACGGCCCCAGGCTCCGCTGGCAGGTCCCTGCCGACGGCCTCAAGCTCATCTGGTACGACCGCCGCTGCGCCGGCCTCTCCCGATACGACACCGAGCCATTCACGCTCGAAAATCTAGCCAATGATGCCGTCGACGTGTTGGACTATCTCGGCATTGAGCAGGCGGCAGTGATCGCCACGTCCGCTGGCGGCCCAATCGGAATGAGGCTGGCCCTCGACCGGCCCGAACGGGTGAACTCCTTGGTCCTATTGAACACGGGAGCATCGCTGATGTCGCTGAACCCGAGAGGCGTCGATACCGCCGATCCATTTGTTGCAGATCGGTTGGCGACCGTCACGAAACGCCTCGCGCTCCTCGACCTGTTGGACTCGGAAGGTATTGAGGCCGTGATCGCCGGTTCAGAGGAAGAATGGCGATCACCCCCGCGACCGCCCGAACCGGGCCCGTCGCTCTCGACGTATCGCGAGAACCGACACAGACTCCTGCAGGGCATCGGCGCCGATGAACTGGCTCGATTGGGGCAAGGAGCCTTGCTCAACATGCAAGCCCAACGCGACATCGACCTCAGCGAAGACGTAAGCCGGATCAAGTGTCCGGCGCTCATTATCCACGGCGACGCGGACACGACGGTGCCAATCTCCTTCGGACAGGCCCTTGCAGAAGCGATTCCTGATGCTGAGCTACTGGTACTGCGCGATCAGGGTCACGGCCTGATAGTCCATTCGAGGGCGCAGGCGTTGATTGTCGAGTGCCTGGCACATCTTCAATAGGTGACACCTAGAAGATCACATCAGAGTCAACAAACTCCGCTCAGACTCGCCTGCCCAAATGTTCCTCAACGATGTTGAGTAGCTCTTCGAGACCACCTACCGCGTCCTCGATTTTCTTGCGCAACCTTTGATCATGACCTGGTAGAAAGCGGCTCGTTGGCCTGGTCGGGGACTCACCGCATCCACAAAGGCAAGCGCGCTCGTTTGTCACAGGTCAGGGCTCCTATCTCATTTCACAATCGCTGTTTCGAGGCTTTTGCCTAACCCAACTCCGACAGCACCTCGTCCGTGTGCTCCCCGAGCAGTGGCGGTCGGCGTGTGATCCCCCAGCTTCCCTTGGTCAACTGATACGGCGCGCCCGGATAGATCACTTCCCGACCAAGCTCGGGATGCTCCACTGCGACCTGCATCCCGCGATCGACGAAGTGCGGATCCTCCAGCGCTTCCTCGGGGCTGTGAATCACGCCGACCTGGAAGCCGAAGTTCTGCGCCTTGGTGAAGAACTCGTACGCCGTCAGCTTCGATGCCAGCAGGTCGAACGCCTCCCGGCCCGCCCCAAAGATCGCCAGCAGCTCCTCGTTGTCGCCTCGGAACACATCCGCCAGCGAAAAGCTCTCCAACTCCGCCCCGACCAGAAGCAGCGCCGCCTCGGGCAGCTGATCCAGCAAACCCTCGTCCTCCAACCACCGGTAGCAGAGGCCGAATTCAGCCGGTCGACGCGGCGGGATGCCGGTGTTCACGTAGCGGCCGTCGGCGCACATGATCTGCGACGGCATTGACGGAGCAACACCTGCGTGCCGCCCGGTCTGACGTTGCACCGTGGAATGCGACACCAGCCACGAGTACGATCCCGCTTCGGTCGTCACATTGACCGAAGCGTTGATGTTCACATTGATGTGCTGTCCCACGCCCGTAGCGTCGCGATGCAGGAGCGCCGTCAGGATCGACATGAAGGCATAGTTCGAGCCCGTGTGATACGCCTGCTGACCCCCGCCGCGAACCGGCGGCAGCGAGTGGTCGTCATACCCGTTCATCCAGGCGAACCCGCCGTTGGCGGCCAGGGTCAGGTCTATCTGAGGCTCGTCGTCCCGCGAGGATCCGAAGCCGAAGTTGGTGATCGTGCACCAGATCAGTCCCGGGTTGTCGGACATGATCTGTTGGTAATCGACTCCCAGCCGACCGACCGGATCGTATGTGTTCGTGTCGAAGATGATGTCGGCCGACTCGACCAGCTTGAGGAACGCATCGGCGTTCGACCGGTCGTTGAAGTCCATCACGACGCTGCGCTTGGACGTGTTGTAGTACCAGAAGAAGAGCGAGCGTTCGTGGTGCGGTTCGTCGTCGACGAAGGGCTCATACTGACGCGACGGATCGCCCTCGGGCGGCTCGATCTTGATCACGTCCGCGCCCATGTCGGCCAGCAGCTTGCCGCACCAGGCGCCCCGCTCATCGCCGATCTCGAGCACGCGCAGGTCGTCCAGCGCCATCATCGCCAGGGGATTCGAGTTGGTCGTCATCAGATCACGCCCTCCTCGTGCAGCCCGGCGATTTCATCCCGGCTCAGGCCGAGCAATTCGCCGTAGACGTAGTCGTTGTCCTCGCCCAACACCGCGGCGCCGCGGGTCATCGACCAGTCGGTCTTGGTGAAGTGGGCCGGAATGCCGTCCACCCGCACGCGGCCCATCTCCGCTTGCCGAATCGTCGGCCAGAGCTGCGCTTCGGCCGAGTTGACATCTTGGTCGATCCGCTGCTCGGGGGTCTGCACGGCATTGGCCGGCACACCGGCCTCACGCAGCAGCTCCGCCGACTGGAACGGATCGCGGCGCATGCACCACTCGCCGATCCGCGAGTCCAACTCGTCCTGCGCTGCCAACCGACCGCCAAGCTGGCCGTAGTCGTCGTTCGCGGCCCAGTCGCAACCGTCGGCAACGAGCACATCGCGCATCGCGTGCCAGTCCTCGTCATTCCTGCAGGCAATCGCGATCCAGGCCTCGTCGAACGAGCCGGGAATCGGTTGCGCCGCGTAGATGTTGTGCGGCGCCATCGCCGGGAACTGCGAGTGATTGGCGTCCGGAAATCCCTCGCGCCGCAGCGGACGCCCGTTGACCGTGTAGTCCAGCAACACGGGACCGTTCAGCGTTAGCGCCGCCTCGGTCGCCGCGACATCGACGTACTGGCCCTCGCCGGTGCGGTTGCGATGGTGAATCGCCAGCATGATCGCCATCGCCATGAAGTAGGCCCCGGTGTGGTCCATGTAGGAGTAGCCCCAGCCCGCCGGCGGCTGATCGGGAATCGCCGACGACATCGTCAGACCGCTCGTCGCCTGCACGATCGGACCCCACGTCTTGAACTTCTCGTACGGCCCCGAGTGCCCGAAGCCGCAGTTGGAGACGTAGATGATGTCTTCCCTGATTTCCTTGAGCGCGTCGTAGTCGTAGCCCCAGGAGCGCATCACGCCGGAGGAAAAGTTCTCGGTCACGCAGTCGGAGATCGCGACCAGCCGCTCGAACAGCTCGCGCCCCTTCTCCGTCTTGATGTTCAGCGAGATACCCAGCTTGCCCACGTTGTGATTGTTGAACGGCCCGCCCAGCTCAGGACCGCGCCGATCGTCCACATAGGGCGGCATCCCGCGCAGGATGTCCCAGCGCCCGTGGTTGGATGGATCCTCAATCCGGATCACCTCCGCGCCGAACGCGGCCATGAACTTGGTCGCGCCTGCGCCGGCCAACTGACCGGTGAAATCGCAGATCCGTAGATGCGAGAGAGCCTGGCTCTTGACGTGATGGGGCATCGTCCTACTCCTCCTGCGGAAGTCTATATGGCGGATATGCTGAGGCTCATCTCAGCCGGACAGACAAATCGAGGAAGACCAACATGGCCAAAGTCGCATTCATCACCGGAGCCAGCCGAGGCATCGGCAAGCAGCTCGCCCAGGATTTCGCCATCGCCGGCTACGACATCGCCGCCGTCGCCCGCTCAACCGCCGATACGCCGACCAAGCTCCCCGGCACCGTCAACGAGACCGCGCAACTGGTCGAGGAAGCCGGCCAGCAGTGCCTGCCGATCGGCGCCAACCTGGCCAAGGTGGAGGATCTTGACCGCGCCATCGCCGAAACCTACGACCGCTTCGGCCAGATCGACGTGCTGATCAACAACGCCGCCATCGCGCCTCCGGGCAAGGCGCTCGAATCGGGCCGCAACCTCTGGGGCCTGGCCGTCGAGATCAACGTCAACGCGCCCTTCTACCTGACCCACGCCGTCGCCCCGAAAATGGCCGAGGCCGACGGCGGCGCGATCATCAACATCGGTTCCGGCGCATCCGTCAGCCCCGACTTCGGTCGCGCCAGCTACACGACGACCAAGCGCGCGCTCGAAGCGATGTCCGAGTCGCTGGCCAGCGACCTCAAGGGAACCGGAATCTCGGTCAACTGCCTCAGGCTCGAGCTCTCCGTCTGGAGTGAGGGCTACGCCTTCACCCTCGGCGAGCAGGCCAGGCAGATGGACTTCGAAGACCCGATCATCATGTCCGACGCCTGCCTCTGGATCGTCGCCCAGGGCCCCGAATGGACCGGCCGAATCGTCACCATCGCCGACCTCCGCAAGTACGGAGCCGTCCGCCCGACGACCCGAAAGACCTTCGACGACTAGTCCGATCCTGCATTCAATTCTGGCGCGTTGAGTTGCCGCGTTGATCCGTCTAGGACTCGGGGTTCTTCGATCCGCTGTCCATCCCCGATAGCGCCGAGTTCTTCCATTCGTCGGGCCTGTGGCAGTACGCGACGCTCAAGTGAGCCGACACTGTCGTTATAGGCCTTCACAGCCCGGTCGAGCGCTCCGCCGACGCCGTCGACGTGCCTCGTGAAAGTCCCCAGTCGCTCATACAGCAGCTTGGCGGCATCGGCGATGTCCTGCGCATTGCGTTGGATTTCCTCTTGCTGCCAGGCGACGCCAATCGTCCGCAAGAGTGCAATCAGCAACCCGGGAGTGGCGATCAGTACGCGATGTCGGGTCCAGGCATCTTCCCAGATGCTCGGTTGGGCCGTCATGGCAGCATCGAGGATGGTCTCGGCCGGTAGAAACAACACCACGAAGTCCGGAGACTGGCCCTCGATCGCCTCCGCGTAGCTCTTGCTGCCCAGTTGCCGCGCATGGCCCATGAGGGAGCGCGCATGCTGTTCCAGGGCGGATCGCTGCTGCGAGTCGTCGGCTGCATCATGCGCCTCGAGATAGGAACTGAGCGGGGCCTTGGCATCGACCGGAACCGTCAGTTCACGGGGCATGTGAATGATGGCGTCGGGCCTCACGGCACCGTCTTCGCCGGGCGTGTGCTGCTGGCGTTCGTATGTGACGTGCTCCCGCATGCCCGAGACCTCCAGGACCCGTTCGAGCGTGAGCTCTCCCCAGCGCCCCCGCTGCTGCGGGGCCGACAACGCTTGTCGCAGCCCCGTGGTCGTCAGATTGAGTTCGTTGAGCTGACGCCCTGTTCCGGCGATCATCTCTTCGACGCTGCCGTAAGCCTTCTGTCTGACCTGCTCCATGGCCTGCGACTGCTTGTCCAACTTCTCGATGGATTCCTTGAGAGGCCTGACCGTCTTGTCCATCCGCTCGATGGACTTGGCCGCCTCCTCGCTGCTCAGGTCGCGGAACTCCTTGATGAAGTCCTCGCGCGTCGATTGCGTCACGCTAGACGCGATCCCCTTGAAACGCTCCTCCAACTCAGCCCGAAACGTGTTCATCTCGTCCACTCGAGCGGCGTGGTCGGCTTCGATGCCGGCCAATCGGGACTCCGATCGCGCCAGCTTCTCCTCCGACACGCCCAGCTTCCTCACCGCCTCGTCTCGCTCTTCGGTCCTCGTGGCGGCCTCGCGCCGATAGGCGCTCGCGTCGCTCTCGGCTCTGGCCTTGTCTTCCCCCAGCTGCCGGGCAGCATCACCGGCGTCGGCCAGTTCGTTCCGCAACAGTGTCGCTTCATCCCGCACACTCACCAGTTCGCGTCGACTGATCCAATACACCACCGCCGCGACCACCAACCCGATGATCAAGCCAATGACAATTTCCATCCTGACCTCCCCAAACGTGCGCCCTGCCCAACGTCTCGATGCTATCTAATGAACGTAACGGGGACTCGAGGAGTGGAACCGACATGCACCGACTCGTCCTCTACGTCGCTTCGGCCATGCTGCTCGTCGCCGCGCTGGTCGGCTGCAGCTCCACGAACACCATCAGCGGCGAGGTCCGATTCCACCGCGACGTCGACCTCCCCGAGGGCGCCACGGTCATCGTGACGCTGCTCGACACCTCCCTCGCCGATGCCTCCGCCATCGAACTGGGCCGCCACGTCATCGAAAACGCCGAACGGCTGCCGACCCGCTTCAGCATCGAATACGACCCCGGCGATCTCGATGGCCGAGCGGAAATCACGCTCCAGGCGCGAGTCGAACTCGGCGACCAACTGCTCTACATCAACGACACCGTCCATCCCGTCCTCACCCGAGGCGCGCCGCGCAACAGCGACGTGCAAGTGATCTCGATCAGCGAGTTCGACCAGTGCGTCGAGCCGCTCATGGGACAGATCCACTCCAGCTTCTGGGACGGCGACCTGCCCGACGACGCAGTTCTGGAGATTCGCCTCTGGGACGTCTCAGAGCCCGAACAGCGATTTGTCGTCGTCGAGGCCAGCTTCAAAGACCTCGGCTCATTCCCCATCCACTTCGAACTGCCCTACGAAGGCGTCCAGATCAGCCGCCATCACCGCTACGAACTCGAAGCCGACATCCACTTCGACGGCGAGCTGCAGTTCCACATCCCCAACCCCGAATGGCGCCGCACCGTCCTGCCCTACTGTCCCGACGGCGACGACCTCTCAATCGTCAACGACGTCTTCCCCGTCTCCGAGTTCCCCGCCGAGTAGTCCGCGGATCGCTCCCGCCTGAGTGCAATAATGTTCCCGAATCCGCCCGGACAGCGGGCAGGCCACCTTGCCCGCCGCGATCGATCGAGGGAGACGACGATGGAAGTCCCGCTGCTGGTCAACGATTTTCTGCGCCGAGCATCCAAGCTCTACGGACCCTCCGAGGCCGTCGTCGACGGCGACAAGCGCTTCACCTGGGCCGAGTTCAACAGCCGCGTCAACCAGCAGGCGCATGCCCTGCTCGACGCTGGCGTCGGCAAGGGCGACCGCGTCGGGATCATCGCGCCTAACTCGCACCAGTTCCTCGAGACGTTCTACGCCACCGCCGCCATCGGCGCGATCATCGTGCCGATGAACTATCGCCTGATTCCGGCCGACTTCGAGTACATGCTCGAACACTCCGGCTCGAAAGTCGTTTTCGTCGACGCCGAGTTCACCCACCTCGTCGATGAGATCCGCGCCAACGTCAGCACCGTCGAGCACTTCATCGCCATCCCCTACGGCGACGCGCCCATCAACCCCGGTTGGACCGACTACGAGGACTGGATCGCCGATCAGTCGACCGCCCAGCCGCCCGATCCGGAGCTCCAAGAGACCGACCTGCTCTCGATCAACTACACCTCCGGCACGACGGCGCGGCCCAAGGGTGTGATGATCACCCACCGCAACGCCTACATCAACGCCTACAACTTCATCGCCCACCTGCGAATTTCGCAGGACGACGCCGAGATGTGGACGCTGCCGATGTTCCACGCCAACGGCTGGGGCGGCCCCTACGCGATCACCGCGATGGGCGGCAAGCACGTCGTCCTCCGAGCGCCCGAAGCGGCCGACATCTACCAGGTCATCCAGGACGAGAACTGCACCTTCGCCTGCATGGCCCCGGCAGTACTGGCCCGCATCCTCGAGTTCGAGCGCAAGGACGACTACAACATCACCGTCCGCCCGCGCTTTACGGTCGCCGGCGCGCCGCCGCCGCAGGCCTTCATCGAGCGCCTCGAGAAAGAAATCGGCTGGGAGTTCATCCAGATCTACGGCCTCACCGAAACCTCGCCAATCCTGACCGTCTCCGAAGTCAAGCCCTACCTCGGCGCCGACGAAGACGGTTACTTCGGGACCAAGGTCCGCGCCGGGCACGACGTGATCGGTGTCGAGGTCAAGGTCGTCCGAGACTCCGGCAAGGAGGTCGCCTGGGACGACGAGGAAGTCGGTGAAGTCGTGGCCCGCTCCAACGTCGTCCTGCGCGGCTACTGGCAGCAGCAGGAAGAAACCGACAAGGTCATCGTCGACGGCTGGTTCCACACCGGAGACATGGCCACCGTCAACCAGGACGGCTACATCAACATCGTCGACCGGGCCAAGGACGTCATCATCTCCGGCGGTGAGAACATCTCCTCAATCGAGGTTGAAGACGTCCTCTACGACCACCCCGCCGTCCTCGAAGCCGCCGTCATCGGAATCCCCTCCGAGCAGTGGGGAGAAACCCCGCTCGCCCTGATCGTCCCCCGGGAAGGCCACGACGTCACAAGAGACGACATCGTTGCCCACTGCCGAGCCACCATGGCCGGCTTCAAAATCCCCCGCCAGGTCGAGTTCGTCGAAACCCTGCCCCGGACCGCCACCGGAAAGCTCAAAAAATTCGAACTCCGAGAGGCCTACTGGCAAGGCGTCGAAAAGCGCGTGAACTAAGTATGCTGACTTCAGCAGAGAAATCGGAAGGAGACTCACAGTGCCAGATCACTTCTTGCTGTCTACAGCGAAACGCAGTCCACGAGTGGAGCAATGGCGCCCCCCCTCGGACGCCAAGTACGATGAGTCGCGAGGACTTTGGATGCAACATGGAGCGCCGTTGATTCTTGCCGACGCAAGAAAACCAGGGACGAAGAAGCGTGACTTCGAACCAGGTAGCGAAGACCTGAAGTACGAATGAACCCGCATGTGCTCATCCTGTCGAGTCTCTACGACCTTGGCACGGACGAGATCACGTATTGGTTGGATCGCCTGAACGTTCCTTTCGTGCGCCTCAACCGCGAGCATTTTCCGGAGTACCGATTGGCCCTAGACCCTTTGGGACCATCGATGCGAGTTCGGGGCTGGGGCGAGACTCACGAAATTGGAGATTCTCTTCAAGCGATCCTGTTTCGACAGCCTGTCTTTCTGAGGAATACTCCAGCACAGTCGCTCACGCCAGATGAACAGCTTTCTAGGTCTCAATGGCAGGCTTTCCTTCGCGGACTGTCGGTGTTCGAGCGTGCTGCGTGGATGAATCGTCCAGCGTCAACCTATCTTGCCGAATCGAAGCCCTATCAGCTTGCAGTCGCCCGCCAATGCGGTTTCCTAGTGCCTGAGACGTTAGTTACAAACGACGTGGAACGGATTCAGGGCTACCTGCCTGCTGAGATCGCGATCAAGTCGGTAGACACAGTGCTCCTTTATGACCAGGAAGAGGCCCTGTTTAGCTTCACAAGAGCCGTTTCCTCAAGCGCTCTCTCTGAATCAAGTCTGAGCAGAGCTCCCGTTACTGCACAGAGATTGTTGGAGCCCAAGGTTGATCTCCGTGTAACTGTTGTTGGCGATAGGACATTCGCCGTCAAGATTCTCTCTAACGGCCGTGGAGTTGCCGGTGACTGGCGAGAAGCGGAACCATCGAGTCTGGAGTACGTTGATGCTCATCTGCCCAAAGGAATACAAGACTGCTGCCGAGCGTTGATGTGTCGCCTTGGCTTGAATTTCGGTGGGCTGGACCTCGCTGAGACACCGAACGGAATATACTTTGTCGAAGTAAATCCGACTGGCGAGTGGTCTTGGCTGTCAAACGCACAACGTCCAATCGGACCCGCAATTGCAGACTGGCTCGCCAACCCGCCTAGAAACTGCTCTGTGTGAAGGCGTATCTCCAACGACAGGCTTTTCGGATTGTCCCTCATTTCGGCGATCTCTACTACGGCCGACGGATTGAGCGAGATCGAGAGAGTGCGCCTGCCCCCGGTGGTGCTGGGGAGCACGAGTATCGTGCTTATGCCAAACTTGCTCGGACTGACGTCATGAGGAGGCTACGCGAGGAGCACGAACACGCGGAGAAGCTGGACGAGAAGACGATTCGACTTCTCGCCGTGCCAACGCTAGGGCTTGCGCTTTTGGCTGTTGCCGGTCCGCTCTTCGTCGGCGATCTGAATCCCCAGTGGCTGAGGTACACGGTGGTCGGATTTGGGACATTGGCCGGAGCGTACCTTCTCGATGCCGCCTACCTTGCACTTAATTCAATGCGAGTCCAGACTCTGTTCGGATTTGGAAGCCAGTTCTTGCTCGACCTCCAAGATGCCGAGTCAAGTCTGTGGTTGCGACGCTACCTTGCCAAAGACTTGTGGAGTCAAGAGCAAATGAACCATCGTCGCTCGATTCGCAACGAGGCTGTGTACATGACATTGCGAAACGGCTTCTTGGCTATCTCCATAGCTGCTGTCTTTGCTGTCAGCGGCCTAATCGCCGAGCAGGTATGCGGGTAGTCTCACTTCCCCTACCCCAGACACCCCGACAGGAAGTTGTTCACCCGATTCGTCGCATCCATCCCCGCCGGCGTCGGGAAGCCGTCGAACCCGTGCGGAGCCTCCGGGAAGACGTGCAGCTCCGTCTCATGACCCGCCGCCTGCCAGCGGGCCGCCATAAACAACGAGTCGTCGAGCAACGGGTCCAGGGTCCCGACCGTAAAGATTGCCGGCGGCATGTCCGACAGATCGGCCAGCAGCGGCGTCACGTCCGGCAGATCGCGCAGCTCCGGCTCCTCCGGCGTCACGTAGTGGTCGATGAACCACTCCATGATCGGCGACGAGAGGATCAGGTTGCGGTCTCCCCAGAGACGCGCCGAGGGCGAGTGGCGCAGGTCGTAGACGCCGTAGGTCAACGCCGCCCCCTGGAAGCCCGTGTATCCGTGGTTGTCGCGCATCCTCAGCAGGGTCGTCGCTGAGAGGTGGCCCCCGGCCGATTCTCCGCCGATCGTGAACACGTCCGTGCCGAACTCCGACTGCCCGTTCTCGACCAGCCAGACGGCGGCGGCTTCGCAATCCTCATTCGGCGCCGGATACGGATGCTCCGGCGAGAGCCGGTAGCCCACTGAGACCACCGCCTGCTGCGTCGCCTGGGCGCGCTCCCAGAGCCGCTCGTCGGCGCCGTCGTGCGAGCCAATCACCCAGCCGCCGCCGTGGATGTGCAGGTAGACCCCGCGCACCACCGGAGGAATGAACACGCGCACAGGAATCTCCCCGGCCGGACCCGGCACGGTTCGCTCCTGCGCGATATCGTCCAGCTTCGCCGGCGGCGGTCCGAACGGCCCGCCCTCGGCCAGCACGTCGCGCAGCTCCTGCGCTCCCATCTCATGCCACGGCTTGCCCTGCGCCGAGGCCTCCTCGATCATCACGTTCAACGCCTGCGTCTGCGGGTCCGCCTTCATGGTCTCGCCTCCTGGTCGTCGGATACGATCTAAGTGTTTGCTGAGTATAAGAATTGGAGCCTCACGTGCCCCTCTCCGGCCCCGCTCTGCCCGCATTCGAGACCGCCTGCGATCTCATCGAACGCATCCTCGCCGCCGCCGATGGCCTCACCTCCGACCAGCTCGACGCCGCCCCTTGGGACGACTCCTCCACCATCTTCATCCTCGCCACCCACGCGATCTCCGCGACCGAGTGGAACTTCGTCGAAGTGCTCGCCGAGCAGCAGGTCGACCGCAGCCGACAGGCCGAGTTCGACTCCCGCGCCGCCTCCGTCGACGATCCCCAGGGCCTGTTGGCCGAACGCTGGGCCGGAGCCAGAGCCGCCATCGAGTCGGCCCTCGCCGACCTCTCGGACGACGCCTGGGACGGCCCGCACTACCACATGTTCATGGACAGGAACCTCAGCGGTCACGAGCTGGTCGTCCGCGCTCTCTCGCACACCGCCGAGCACGTCGGCCACGCCGAGATGACCCGCCAGTGGCTCGACGCCCGGTAGCTCGACGCCCGGTAGCCCGACGCCCGGTGACACGACGCCCAGTGAGACGACCGTTCCTCGCGCTCGCCGGCCTGCTGGCGATCGCCGCCTCGCTCATCGCCTGCGCCTCCGACGACCCCGCCCCGCTCTCCCTCGAAGACGCCGTTGGCCAGATGCTGCTGATCGGCTTCCGCGGCGAGACCCTCGATGACGAGACCACCGCGCTCCTGGACGAGATCGCCCCGGGCGGCGTCATCCTCTTCGACTACGACGGCCCCAGCGGCGGCGAACAGGTCCGCAACATCGTCTCGCCCGACCAGCTCGAGGCCTTGACCGCCGCCCTACAAGAGGCTTCTGCTCGCCCCTTGCTGATCGCCATCGACGCCGAAGGCGGCTTCGTCAACCGGCTCAAGCCGGGCGACGGATTCGATGTCCCATTGCCCAGCCACTTCATACTCGGCTCTTATCTGGATCCCTTTCACACCGAGTTGCTGGCTCGCACCTCGGCCCGACAACTGAGCGACCTCGGCATCAACTGGAACCTCGCGCCCGTCGTCGACGTCAACGTCTTCCCCGACAGCCCCGCCATCGGCTACTGGGAACGCTCCTTCAGCCACGATCCCGCCGTCGTCGCCGAACACGCCGCCGCCTTCGCCCGCGCCCACCACGACCACGGCGTCGTCTCCACGCTCAAGCACTTCCCCGGACACGGCAGCGCCGTCGGCGACACCCATCTCGGCGTCACCGACGTCACCGACTCCTTCGTCCGCGACGACGAACTCGCTCCTTACCGACAGCTCATCAACGACGGCTACGACGACGTCGTCATGACCGCGCACGTCGTCAACCGCAACCTCGACCCGTCCGCCCGCCCGGCCACGCTCTCCCGACCGATCGTCACCGGTCTGCTGCGCGGCGAGCTGGGCTTCGACGGCGTGGTCCTCTCCGACGACATGCAGATGGGCGCGATCCTCGAACAGTACAGCCTGGAAGCCGCCGTCATCGAAGCCATCAAGGCGGGCGTCGACATCATCCTGATCGCCAATCAGAACACCTACGACACCGACCACGTCCGACGGATCAAGGCCGCCATCATCGCCGCCGTCGAGCAGGGTGAGATCTCCCGGCAGCGCATCGACGAGTCGGTCGAGCGAATCCTCGCGCTCAAGCGCAGGTACGGTCTCATCGACTAGCGCACGTTGGACTCGATCGGCGTCCGTGTCCGGGACAACAGAGCGCGATCTCCTGAGAACTCATGTCCGTATATCATCATCGGCGAACAGGGATCATCCAAAGGAGTGAGAGCGCTGATGGCCCGCCTGCACCAACCGAAGCGCCCTCCGCCCAGGCCCGCCCGCAATCGAATCGAGCCGTACAACGGCCGGCAAAATCCGCTCAAATCCCTACAGATCCGAACAAATCCGAACAAATCCGAACAAATCCGAACAGGCAGACACGCCTCCATGCCTGAGAAAACCTGAAGAAACCTGAAAGAACCTGAAAAATGCTGAAACTCGAAATCTCACGATTTCCAGTGTTTTACGGGAGATCGTGCCCCTTTCCGTCGTTTCGCCGCTCGAAAAAAAGTGTTCACCGAAAACCTGAAACCCGCCCATGACCGGACGCTCGAACAACGACACCGCTTATCCTGTCCCCGATGCGCTCACGGGCGCACCGAACATGTTGCGCCCACGGGCGCACCAAACGTGTTGCGCCGAGCGGCGTACCAAAACTGAACAGCACACACCGCACAAGGAGTGAACCAATGCCCCCAACCCCCGAAACTCAGGGACTGCTCGCCATGCTGGAGGAAGCCGGCGGACCTGACATCTCCGAACAGACCCCCGCCGAGGCGCGTGAGGCCATCGCCGGTTTCGCCGCGATGCAGGCCGGCGCGCCCGAGCCCGCTCGCGTCGAAAACCGCACCGTCCCCGGACCCGCCGGCGACATCCCCGTGCGCGTCTACGCCTCCGAGGGCGACAACCTGCCCGTCGTCATGTACTACCACGGCGGCGGCTGGGTCCTCGGTGACATCGAGTCGCACGACGGCACCTGCAAGCAACTCCTCGCCGAGCTCGGCCAGGCGGTCGTGGTCTCCGTCGACTACCGCCTCGCGCCCGAGCACAAGTACCCCGCCGCAGCCGACGACTGCTACGCCGCCGCGGCCTGGGTCGCCGAGAACGGCGCCGAGATCGGCGCCGACGGCTCGCGCCTGGCCGTCTGCGGCGACTCGGCCGGCGGCAACCTCTCCGCCGTCGTCTCACAGATGGCCCGCGACCGCGGCGGCCCCGCAATCGCCGCGCAGGTCCTCCACGTGCCCGTCACCGACCACAACTACGACTACCCGTCCTACTCCGAGAACGCCGAGGGCTACCTGCTGACCCGCGCCTCGATGGTCTGGTTCTGGGACCACTACCTGCCCAGTGACGCCTCCGGCAAGGAGGCCTACGCCTCCCCGCTCCAGGCCGCCGACCTCTCCGGTCTGCCCCCCGCGCTGGTGCAAACCGCCGAGTACGATCCCCTGCGCGACGAGGGCGAAGCCTACGCCGCCAAGCTCGAGGCCGCCGGCAGCGAGGTCACCATGCACCGCTACGACGGCGTCGTCCACGACCCGTTCATGATGTTCGCCGTCATCCCCACCGGAGTGGAGTGCCTCAAGGAAGCCGCCGCCTTCATCAACCAGCGCATCTAACCGCGTTCACACCTCCCCCGTTGGCGGAGGTGTCGCGGAGCGACGGAGGGGCGCCCCGAAAGGACCGGACAATGCCAGTTACCGCAGAAACCCAGGCCATCCTCGACATGCGGGCCGGCGCGCCGCCCTTCAACGAGATGTCCCCGCAGGACGCTCGCAAGGCGATGGCCGCGCTGCGGCCGCAGGGCGAACCCGAACCGGTCGCCCAGGTTCACGAGATGGTTGTGCCCGGTCCGGCCGGGGAAATCCCCGCGCGCGGCTACCTGCCCAACGACGATCCGCGCGACCTGCCCACCATCGTCTACTACCACGGCGGTGGCTGGGTGATCGGCGACCTCGACTCCCACGACGCCGTCGCCCGCGCCCTCTGCAACCGGGCCGGCATGAGCGTCCTCTCCGTCGACTATCGCCTCGCGCCCGAGGCCAGGTATCCCGCCGCCGCCGAAGACGCCTACGCCGCCGTCGCCTGGATCAACAGCATGTACGACCAGCAGGGCGGCCGATCCGATCGCATCGCCGTCGCCGGCGACTCGGCCGGAGGCAACCTCGCCGCCGTCGTCTCGCAGATGGCACGCGACCGCGGCGGCCCGCGGATCGACGCCCAGGTCCTGATCTATCCGGTCACCGACTTCAACTTCGAGACCGAGTCCTACAAGGTCAACGGCCGCGGAGAGTACGGGCTCTCGGAAGCCGGCATGCGCTGGTTCTGGGACCTCTACCTCAACGACGAGTCCGAAGGCTCGCAGCCCTACGCCTCGCCGATTCGGGCCGAGGATCTCTCCAACCTGCCCAGGTCTCTGACGATCACGGCCGAGTACGATTCGCTCCGCGACGAAGGCGAGGCCTACGCAGCCGCGCTCGCCGTCGCCGGCAACCAGTCAAGCTGCACCCGCTACGACGGCGTCATCCACGGCTTCGTCAGCGCCTTCGCCGCCGTTCCCGAAGGAGACCAGGCCCTCAACCAGATCGCCGCCGAACTCCGCAGTGCCTTCAACATGGATGAGTGAAGGGCTAGCCGCCGGGCATCTGCTTCTGGAATGAGGCCATGTCGAAGTAGTCGCGCCAGCGAGCGATCTTGCCGTCGCGGATCTCGAACACCCCGCAGACCAGCACCGTGACGTCATTCCCGCCGATCACGAAGCGGTCGACGCGCTCGTTCAGCACCACGTCGCCATTCGCCGCCGAGTGCAGCACTTCCCAGCCCTTCGACGTCATCTGCGACACCCCGGTCAGCGCCGCCTTGACCGCCTCGATCCCCTCGGCCGGTGCCATCGGCATATTGTGGTAGACCGCGTCGTCGGTGAAGTACGACGCCAGCTGGTCCGCATCCGGGTGCTCAACATCGAACTCCGCCATGAAGGCATTGACAATCGCTTCCGCGTCGGACATCGGGCAATCCTTCCGATTCTTGGGTGTGAGCATCCGCAGTCTAGGACTCGCATCGGGGTACATTGATACTCGGCTGTCGGCCATGGCAAGCGAAGAGAAGTGAACCGATGACGAATCGCCAGATCGTTTCCCACGAAGAATGGACTGAAGCACGGCGCCGGTTGCTGCAACGAGAGAAGGAGTTCACCCGTCTCCGCGACGAGCTGGCCGCAGCCCGACGCGATCTCCCCTGGGAGCCGGTCGAGCAGGATTACGTCTTCGAGAGCCCAGACGGTCCCGAGTCACTCTCCAACCTGTTCGGCGCCGCCGACCAACTGATCATCTACCACTTCATGTTCGATCCCGAGTGGGAAGAGGGCTGCGTCGCCTGTTCCTTCACGGCCGACCACTTCGACCCAATCCGAATTCACATCGAACAGCGCAACGCAGCATTCGCCGTGGTCTCCCGCGCGCCGCTGGACAAGCTACAGGCCTATCGGGAGCGAATGGGTTGGGAGTTCAACTGGCTCTCCGCGCGCGACAACTCTTTCAACTTCGACTACCAGGTCTCGTTCCCCGCAGATCGGGACGACCTCGATCCGCTCGAGTACAACTACGCCGAACGCAATCCCTTCGAGGGCGGCGAGGCGCCGGGACTCTCCGTTTTCTACAAGGACGAGTCAGGCCGGATCTTCCACACCTACTCGACCTACGCGCGAGGCCTGGAAGACTTCCTCGGGACCTATCGCTTCCTCGACGTGCTGCCCAACGGCCGCGACGAAGGAGGCCTGCCCTGGACCATGGCCTGGCTCCAGCGCCACGACCAGTACGGCGCTGACCTCGTCAGCATTGAAGGAATCGAGTAGCGCCTAAGCGCCCGACGACTCCTTGGCCAGGTCGGCCATCAGCTCGATCGCTTCGGGCTGGTTGGTCCGCACCGTGAGGCCGGTGATGTAGCTGTCGGCCCAGGCCTGGTAACGCTCGCGAATCCGCGCCGGTGGTCCCAGCAGCGCCTGCTCATCGAGGAACTCCTCCGGGACCTCCTCGATCGCTTCCGCCTTGCGACCGGCCAGATAAAGCTCCTGGATCCGTTCGGCGGCGTCGCCATAGCCACGGCGGATCATCGACATCTTGTGGAAGTTCACGGAACGAGCGCCCATGCCGCCGACGTACAACGCGACATTCGGCTTCATCTTGCGGAACGCGTCGCGCAGGTCGTCGGTGATTTCGACCTCAGCCGACGACTGCACCTCGAAGTCCGGCCACCACTTCGCCGTACCGCTCTTCGCCTCGGCCCGCTTGAACCCTTCTTCAATCCACGGCTCAAACAGCTCGGCGTTATACGGCGTCAGACCCAGCGGGAGCCAGCCGTCCGCGACCTCGCCGGTCATGCGCACGTTCATCTCCGTGCCCGTACCCAGCCAGATCGGGATGTTGGGATTCATGTGCAGGATCGACTTCAGCGGCTTGGCCAGTCCCGCGCTCCCCGGTCCGACGTAGGGCAAAGAGATCTCTTTGCCGTCATGCACAACCGGCTCCTCGCGCGCCAGGATCTTGCGAATAATCGACACGTAGTCGCGAATCCGCGTGTTCGGCTTGCCCCACGGCTCCCCGTACCAGCCTTCGACGATCTGCGGTCCCGACACACCGATTCCCAGGATCACGCGGTCGCCGCCGGCCAGCGCGTCGATCGTCGCCGCCGTCATCGCCGCGTTGGCGGCCGTCCGCCCCGCCAGCTGGATCACACCGGTGCCGAGTCGAATCTTCTCGGTCACCGCGGCCAGGTACGCCAACGGAGAGAACGCGTCCGAGCCATACGCCTCAGCCGTCCAGACCGAGTCGTAGCCCAGCTCTTCCGCCTGCCGGACGAGGTCCACCGGCAGTGACATGTATGCGCCCGAGTAGCCAAGCGCCAGTCCGAGTTTCATCGTTCATTCCTCTCTGCCGCGGGTTAGCGCAGTGTGATTGAACCATTCGGCCCCTCGATCACGGCGACCAGCGCCGGCTCTGGACCCTCAAGCAGTTCGAGTTCAACTCCCAGTGCCTCATGCGCGCGTCGAACCGCATCCACATCAGGATGCTCGCCGTGCCACGATGCCAGTCGAGCGCCCTTGACCGCCGTCGATGACGGATGCCGAGCCTCGCCCCAGTCGATCAGGAATGGCGCCAGCCCTCCCAACAGCGGCGGCCAGATCGTGCGGGTGAGCCGCCAGTCGAGCCGTGTCCCGTCGGCCAGCACACGGCCCAGCGGCTGCACCTCGCCGATGTCGTAGCCGGCAGCCTTCGCAGCCGCGACCCGCTCTTCGATCTGGGCGCCGGCCTTGCAGCACCAGTGCGGCACATGCGCGCCCCGGCCGCCGAAGTCATGCATACCGAAGGGCAGCGTGCCCTCATGGTCGGCCTGGTCCGGGTCGGGACCGATGATCTCAAGGTAGGCGTCGTCTTGCAGCGCCAGCAGATGGTTGTAGACGCCACGACCGGGGAAGTGTCCGCCGAGCTCGGGGCGCAGGCCGATCGCCGCCTCGATCTCGGCGACCGAGGCCTGGACATCGGGCGTTGCGAGAACGATGTGATCCAGCATGACGGCTCTTCTATCTGTAGGTGATCGAGCCATCTGGCCCTTGGAAGGTGGCGACCAGGGCCGGCTCGTTGGCTTCCCGCAGTTCGATCTCGATGCCCATCAACCGATGCGCGGCCCGCACGGTGTCGAGGTCGGGGTGTTCGCCGTGCCAGGATGCGAGGCTAACGCCCTGGACCGCCGTGCTGGAGGGATGTGGCGCATCTCCCCAGTCGATCAGGAACGGGATCAGCCCACCGAGATGGGGCGGCCAGGTTCCGATCGTGAGCCGCCAGTCGAGACGACCGCCATCGGGCAGGTCGCGGCCCAACGGGACGACCGAGCCCAGGTCGTAGCCGGCGTTCTTGGCCGCATCGGCGAGTTCATCGATCCGCTCGTTGCCCTTCCAACACCAGTGCGGGATGTGCGCGCCCCGCCCGGATTGCGGGTCCAGGCCGAACGGCATCGATCCGCCGCCCTCGTGCTCGGGATCGGGCCCGATGATCTCCAGGTAAGCGCCGTCCTGCAGCGCCAGCAGATGGTTGTAGGCGCCCATCTCGGTGAATCGTCCGCCGACCCCAGCCCGCACCCCGGTCGCCGCCGCGATCTCGTCAACCGTGGCCTGCACATCGGGCGTCGCGAGAACGATGTGATCGAGCATCGTCTGCCTCCTCAATCTCAGTGGGTCGTTTCAAAGTCGGCGAGGGCCTGGTCGCGCAGATCCGGATCGGTGAGCCAGTCCAGCGCCGTGTGCGCCATCGCCTTGGTTGCGGTGAGAGTGAGCTGGTGACCCTCATCGGAGGCCGCCGCCGAGGTGAACTGCGGCGTGTGGTTGCCGCTCTCGTGCGGAATCAGGTACATCGGATGGATCGAGGGCACGACGTGCGAGACGTTGCCCATGTCGGTCGACCCGAAACTGCCCTGAATGCTGCCGTCCAGATCGGCGGCCTCAACCCCGAGATTGAGCCAACGTCTGCCGTAGGCCTCCGCCAGCGGACCGTTGTTGGCCATGTTGCTGTAGCGCTCGCCGGCTTGCCAGTCCACCGACCACTCGCAGCCCGTCGCCTGGGCCGCGCCCGCGAAGCAGTCCTCGACCCGCTTGATCGTGTCGTCCAACCGCTCCTCATAGGGAGCTCGAACGTAAAACTCGGCCTGGGCGTAGTCAGGAATGATGTTTGGCTTCTCGCCGCCGTGATGAATCTTGCCGTGAATCCGTACGGTCGGGTGCGCCTGCTGGCGCAGCAGCCCAATCGCCTGGTAGGCGAGCACCAGAGCGTCGAGCGCGTTGCGGCCTTCCCAGGGCGCGCCGGCCGCGTGCGCATTCTTGCCCTGAAACTCAACGAGGCACGTATCGATCGCCAGGACGAAGGGATAGATGATGTTGCCCGTGCCCGGGTGGATCATCATCGCCGCGCCGACATCCTCGAATGCGCCCTCGTCAATCAATCGGATCTTGCCGCCGCCGCCCTCTTCGGCCGGCGATCCGAGCACGCGAACGGTGCCCTCCACACCTTCCCGCTCCAGCGCCTCGGCGACGGCGAGTCCGGCCGCAACTCCGGAGATCGCGATCAGGTTGTGCCCGCAGGCATGGCCGATACCCGGCAGCGCGTCGTACTCGCTGAGCACGGCAATCGTCGGCCCGCCCGATCCGCGCGTTGCCTCGAACGCCGTTTGCATACCGTAAGCGGAGGGTGTCACATCGAATCCGGCGTCCGCCAACCACGAGGTCAGCGCAGCATGAGCATGCACTTCTTCGTAGTTCTCCTCCGGATGCGAGTGAATGTCGAGGCTCAGAGCCCGCAAGGACTCTGACGATGCATCGATCGTCTGCGATGCAATGTCCCAAAGCGACATATCAGCCCCCCATTGCTTCCAGCCTCCGCTTCAAGCGGGGCCTGCTCGGCCGGCGTGCGCCTCGGACGAGGCAACCTATTCCGTGAACCAGCCGCCGTCCGGATGGATGATCTCGCCGGTGACGTAGGAGGCCTCCTCCGACGCCAGGAACAGCGCCACCTTGGCGATCTCCTCAGGCTGACCGAAGCGGCGCATCGGAGTCATGCTGAGGACCCACTGGTTGAGTTCTTCGTTCCCCGAGATCGCCGCCGTCATCGGAGTCTCGATGAAGCCCGGACCGATCGCGTTCACGCGAATGCCGTCCTGGACCAGTTCCTGGGCCAGCACCTTCGTCAGCATCCAGACGCCGGCCTTGGAGACGCAGTAGTTCGCCGCGCCGGGCTGCGGAAACTTGGCCATGATCGAGGCGATATTGATGATCGAGCCTCCGTTGCCCAGCTCAATCATCTTCCGAGCGCAGGAGCGATCGGTCATCATCACGCCGGTCAGATTGACCGCCATGACCTTCTCCCAGTGCTCGACGTTCTGGTTCGTGATGAACGAGGCCGTGCGGTCATCGCCGATGTCCGTAGTCTCGCCGGAGACATACTCGGCGCTTGCAATGCCAGCCGCGGCCACAACCACATCAAGCCGGCCGAACTCGTCCACGCAAGCCTGTGCCGCCGCGTCATTGGCCGCCTCGGTCGAGGTGTCGCACTCAACGACCACCGCCCGTTGACCAAGCGCCTCGACCGTGGCCACCGTCTCCGCCGCGCGTTGGGGCAGCAGATCGGCGAGCAGCACGTCGGCGCCCTCCTGAGCAAATCGAATCGCGCAGGCTGCTCCGATGCCGCTGGCTCCACCGGTGATCAATGCCGCCTGTCCCTCAAGTGCACCAGCCATGTCGCCCGCCTCTCAGTGTTCGGTGTGTTGGCGGCCCATCAGCGGCCAGCCAGATCGCGCCGTCGGCAGGATAAGCGCTCTGGTCGGTGTTGCCATTGCTGGAATACACGAGTTTCAGCGTTGTTCTGCACGTCCGGACGAATTGTTCCATGCCCTACTTCTGATGTTCTCGATACGATACGCGTGCGTCGCATTACTCGACGTAACGAAAGGAAGAGTCAATGCGAAATCTGACCTGGCTCGCATTGGGGTTCGTGATCGGAGCTGCAACCCTCGGCGTGGTCTGGGCCAACGTGGCCAACACTCCCGATGATCCGGATGGCGCGGTCGACGTGCGCATCGTCGTTGAGCGCCACGCGAGCGGAGCCGTCGAGGTCGGCCTGGAGCAGCGCGAGGTCAGCGGCGAATGGGGTGGGACCCTTCGGCCGGAGCATCGTTTTCTGCTCGCCGACGTTGGAGTCGGTCGGCAATTGCGCAGCTCCGTGATCGTCGTCGACACGGACAGTCGTTACGAAACCATCGCCACCGCTTACGCGGACTATCTCTTCACCTCAGGCCAGGAAACCGCCCTCAACTTCCACGATCGTCTGAACGGGTCACAGAACCTACCCAAGATGCTCTGCATCGTCGATCTGAACGATCCCGGAATCGACAGATATTGCGACGGCATCGAATCGACATACGGCGGTGAAGTCGAGCGCATCGAAGTCAGCGACTACGCAGCCTCCCGAGCGGACCTGGAATCCAGACTGCTGGACGACCGGGAGATCGGCACCCTGTTCGCCACCAGTGTGCCTACCGCCGTCATCGTCGACGAGGCCCGAGAAGCGACCCGCCGGTTCGTCACCTGGAGCTATTGGATCGAGCTGATCGACCCCCATCTGCCGCCGCTTGAGAACCTACACTGCGTGATCAGTCATGGCAGCGACGAAGACCTGTTCTGGGGCGTGGCGGCTGAGTCATCGGTGGCTGCCGGGGGCATGTTGGGGATCAACTTGCGCAACGAGGTCTACACCAACGGCGCGGAACAGGCCGATGCCGTCCGTCGCTGTGTCGCAGATGGTGCTGTAGCCATCGCGACCACGCTCGCCGAACCTGAAGCCATGAAGCCTGCGGTGCGCGAGGCGATTGCCAGCGATGTCCCGGTGATCTCATTCAACTCGGGCGCCGAAGCAGCCGCCGAGGTCGGCACGGCGTTGCACATCTCGCTTGACGATCGCGAGGCCGGTCGTGTTGCGGGTGACGAGTTCAACCGACGCGGAATCGAGGGCAAGCTCCTCTGTGTGATCCATGAGCCGGACAATCAGGGTCTGCATGATCGCTGCGATGGACTGGAAGAGACTTTCAACGGCGAGGTCGAACGCTGGAGTATGACCGACCGCGAGACGACAGTCGAGGAGCTGCACGCGCGACTGGATCAAGGTGATGTCAGTGCCGTGCTTGGCCTGTCATCGTCAATCGGCACGCAGGTTCGCAGCGCGATCTTCGACTCCCGACTCAACGTCAAGGGGGCGACGTTCGGCTTCAGCCGCACGGTCGCCGAGTACGTCGCCGAGGGTCGGCTCATGTTCGCCATATTCGACCATCCTGAGATCCAGTCCTACCTGGCCGCTGTTGGTGCGTTGGTGATGGAGCGCCTGCGGATCGATCCACAGGCCTATTTCAACAGCGCGCAAATGCTGATCGCGCCGACCATCGTCAATGCCGAGGAGATGCAGGCCTTGCTCGATTCACTCACGGATTGGCCGGAGCGACCATGAGCTGATCGACCCAAATCGAGGCGTGGCGACCACAGATCGCGCGCCATGATCCGGATCGTGCGCGCGAAGCGTTCGCGTAAACAAAGACAGGAGAGATGCGATGCGTACATTGATCGTCCTATTCGTCGGCGTCCTGATCGGCGCAGCCGCCCTGGGCGGCGTCTGGGCCGTGGAGCAAGGGACTGAAGATGAACAACTGGAGGTCCGCGTTGCCGTCAAGCGGCTCGACGACGGCCGCGTCGAGATTGGCGTACAGCAGCGTGAGCGCGACGGCGCCTGGGGTCACACGCAGAGACCAGAGCATCGTTTCCTCCTCCCCGACGCCGAAACCGGGAAGGTGAAGTACAGCTCGGCGGTCGCATTTGACCTCACGACTCGTGCGGAGCGGATCGCCGACGCGTATCGCGCCGAGCTGGTCCGCAACGGCCAGCTGTACGGCGAATACCTCGTTCGGCGATTCCACGCAGAAGACGATCCAGAATCACTCCCGCCCGTTCTTTGCCTCATTGACCCCCGGGAGGCTGCCCTGGGCGCCCTGTGCGACGGGGTCGGCGAGACATTCCCCACCGGCGTCGAGGTGATCGAATCCGGTGACTACAACGCTGTCGCAGACGAGGTGGAACGCCGCCTCCGCGCCGGCGAGATCTCGCAGATTCTGGCGACCTCGAATCAGGTGCTTGAGACCGCCGTCTTCGCTCGTGACCACGTCCTGGTCAACAACCCCGACCTCGACTGGACCTGGGTGCACTACTGGTTCGAACCGCTCGACCCGCAACTGCCCGCCAACGATGACCTGTTCTGCGTGATCGGCCACGGCGGCCGAGACCTCTTCTGGGGTGTCGCTTCCGACACGGCGCTGGTCGCAGCAACGGCGCTCGGCATCAACCTCCGCTCTCAGACATTCAGCGAGGTCGCAGATCAGGCCGAAGCGATCCGCCAATGCGTCGAAGACGGTGCCGTCTCGATCGCAACCACACTGGTCTCACCGGCCGATCTCGCACCGGCAATCGCCGAAGCGACAGCCGCCGGCATCCCGGTGATGTCCTTCAACTCCGGCACGCAGGCCGCGGCCGATGTCGGTTCCAGCTTCCACATCGGCCTCAACGACCGCCGAGCCGGGGAGATCGCCGGCGAACAGTTCAACAGGGAAGGCACCCAGGGCACAATCCTCTGTCTCATCCACGAGTCGAACAACATCGGTCTCCACGAGCGCTGCGAGGGTCTCGCGGCGACCTACGCCAACGGCGAGGTCGAAACCTGGGACTACTCGGGCAGGAACGCTGAGGACGCCGTGCTCGAACGTGCCGCCGAGGGCGACATCGCCGCCGTGATGGCGCTCTCCGATTCGGTCGGCCTCGACGTCCTCCTTGCCCAGTGGCCCGACCCCGAGGTTCCGCTGGCCACGTTCGGCTTCAACCTCGGCTTCGCCAAGTGGGTCGAGGAGGGGAAGATCATGTTCGCCGTCTATGACCATCCGCTGGTTCAGACCTATCTGAGCGTCATGGGCGCGCTCCTGATCGACCGCATGAGACTCGACCCCGTCACCCTCTTCAACGGCATGGCGATGTTGATCGAACCTCAGATCGCCGATGCCGAGCAAATGCGGCGGGTAACTAACGCGTTGATCCCGCAGGAAATCCAGGATCGCTATCTCGACGACAGCGTCGATGACGGAGAAAGCGACGATTCCGGGGACGGCAACGGCTCGCAGAACGGCGATAGCTGAGCCGAATCAGCGTCGACGCGCTCACTGATGCATGCGCGGCAGTGGGCGCGTCGACCTTCGGCGCTGTCCGGGAGAGCCGGCCTTGGCAGTGACGTGCCGGCCTTCCCGCGAAACGGGTTTTCATTCGTGCTAACGAAACTACTTGCGGATAATGCTCGTTTAGGCGTAGCGTCCTAGACGACGGGGATGTTCCTGGGGTTACTGCATGATCAGGCCGCTTGGCTCGAATCCCCATTGTGCACACAGCGTTCGCCTTGGCATTGCGTATCCTGCACCGCGTGGGCCGATGAGACCCGCGGGAGTAGTGATCGCCGTGTGCTATCCCAGGCTCATTCCCGGATGATTCGGACGGCGCATTGCATTCCCCTGCCGTCCACGGAGGCCGTTGAGAGATGACCACCACTTCAACCCAGGCGAACGGTTCGGGAGGGTCGGCCGCACCGATCCAGGAGCGTGATCGCGTCACCGTCCGCTTCGCCGGGGACTCCGGCGACGGCATGCAGCTGGCGGGCAATCGCTTCGCCGACGCGACCGCTGTCTTCGGCAACGATTTCTCGACGCTGCCCGACTTTCCAGCCGAGATCCGCGCCCCCGCCGGATCGCTGGCCGGCGTCTCCAGCTTCCAGATTTCCTTCTCGAAGCACCAAATCTTCACTCCCGGCGACGAGCCCGACACGCTCGTGGCGATGAATCCTGCGGCTCTCAAGTCGCACTTGTCCGCTCTGGCCAAGGGCGGCCTGCTGGTCATCAACGAGGACGCTTTCACATCGGGCAATCTGAAGAAGGCCAACTACCCCAGCAACCCGCTGTCGGACGGTTCACTCGACAGTTACCGGATCATCAAGGCGCCAATAACCACGGCAGCCGTCGCCGCAGTTGAGGATCTGGGTCTGACCACTCAGAACGCCGAGCGGACCAAGAACTTTTTCGCGCTTGGCTTGGTCTACTGGCTCTACGACCGTGACCTGCAGCCGACTCTCGACTGGATCGAAGATCGCTTCGGACGCATTCCGAACATCGCCGAGGCCAACCGCCGCGCCCTCTACGCCGGTCACGCCTATGGCGAAACCACCGAAATCGCCGATGCTCACGTCCGCGTTCCCCCGGCCGTTCTCACGCCCGGCGAATATCGCACGATCACCGGCAACCAGGCGCTTGTGCTCGGCCTGATCACCGCGGCGCACTTGACCGATCTCGAGCTCTTCTACGGGTCGTACCCGATCACTCCGGCCTCTGACGTGCTCGTCGAGCTTGCCGCGCTCAGGGAATTCGGCGTGCGTACGTTCCAGGCGGAGGACGAAATCTCGGCCATTGGCACCGCGATCGGCGCCGCATACGGCGGCGGCCTCGGTGTGACCGGCACTTCCGGGCCTGGAATCGCGCTCAAGAGCGAGGCGCTCAACCTCGCCGTGATGACCGAACTTCCTCTGATCGTGCTTGACGTACAGCGCTCCGGCCCCTCAACCGGAATGCCGACCAAGACAGAGCAGACCGACCTGCTCCAGGTCATGTTTGGTCGCAATGGCGAATCGCCGCTCTGTGTGTTGGCCGCCAAGTCGCCGGGCGACTGTTTCTACATGGTGCTCGAGGCAGTCCGGCTCGCCTTCCAGTTCGTCACGCCGGTTGTACTGCTCTCCGATACCTACCTGGCCAACACCGCCGAGCCCTGGCCTGTGCCCGACATCACCCAGCTCGAGTCAATCGATGTTCCCTACCGCCGGCTCGAACATGTCAGTGCCGAGGACTTCGAGCCGTACAAGCGGGATCCCGACACCCTCGCGCGGATGTTCATCCCGCCCGGTCAGCCCGACCTCCAGCACCGGATCGGCGGTCTGGAGAAGTCCGACATCACCGGCGACGTCGCTTATTCGCCGGAGAACCATCAACGCATGACGGATCTGCGCGCTGAGAAGATTCGCAGAATCGCCAACTTCATTCCTGAGGTCGAGGTGGACGGTCCGGAGTCCGGCGATCTTCTCGTGTTGAGTTGGGGTTCGACCTACGGTGCCGTCTTCACCGCCGTCAACGAGGCGCGGGCAGCTGGACACGAGGTTGCCCACGCCCACCTGCAGTACCTCAACCCCTTCCCGCGCAACCTCGGCGACGTGGTCTCGCGGTTCCGGCGGGTGCTGATCCCCGAGGCCAACACCGGTCAGTTGCGGATGCTGATCCGCGCCAATTTCCTGGTCGACGCCGAGGGTTACAACGAGGTCACCGGCCAGCCGCTCTCGGCCCGTCAACTGACCGAGAGAATCACGCAGATGGCCGCCAATTAGCTTCGACCATCGCGTAACATCGAACACGAAGAGTCACGGGAGGCACGAAATGGTACTCCAGACGCCACCACTAGAGCCGGTTGAGTCCATCATTCCGCTTGCGGAAGAGGATTTGACCCGCAAGGACTATGCCTCCGACGTCGACACGCGTTGGTGCCCGGGCTGCGGCGACTATTCGATCCTCGCCCAGATGCAGCGCGGTCTCTCCAATCTCAACGTCGCGCCCGAGAAGATGGTCTTTGTCTCAGGGATTGGCTGCTCCTCCCGTTTCCCCTACTACATGAACACGTACGGGATGCACTCGATTCACGGTCGCGCGCCGACGATCGCCTCCGGACTCAAGCTCTCCCGCCCTGATCTGATGGTCTTTGTGATCACCGGCGATGGCGATGCCCTCTCAATCGGCGGGAACCACTTGCTGCATGTCCTGCGACGCAACGTCGATGTGAAGATCTTCCTCTTCAACAACCGCATCTACGGCCTGACCAAGGGTCAGTACTCTCCAACCTCCGAGCTCGGCAAGGTGACCAAGTCCTCGCCAATCGGTACGACCGAGCGCCCGCTCAACCCGCTCTCGATCGCCCTGGCTTCCGAAGCGACGTTCGTCGCTCGCAGCTTCGACACCGATCCGCAGCATCTGACCGCGACAATCGAGCGCGCGGCCAGGCACCACGGGGCCGCGTTCGTCGAGATTCTGCAGAACTGCAATATCTTCAACGACCGCGCCTTCGCCGACTACACGGACCGCAACGTTCGTGACGAGCGCCTGCTCTACCTCGAGCACGGACAACCGATGCTCTTCGGTGAGGACAAGAACAAGGGCCTCGCGGTGTCAGCCACCGGTCTGCGCGTCGTGGATGCCGATGGTCCCGACGCCGGTCTGATTCTCACCCACGACGCGACGCGCCCTTCGCCCGACGTGCATCAGCTCCTTGCCCGTTGCTCCTATCCCGAGATGCCGGTGCCCATGGGCGTCATCCGCCAGGTCACCACACCCACCTACGGTGACTACCTCGACAGCCAGATCGAGGTTGCCAAGTTCAAGAACCGCCACGACGTCGCCCAGCTCCTCAAGGGCCGCTCCACCTGGCAGGTTGAGTAGGTATCGACATCCTGGATCATCAAAGAGGCCGCCCAACGGGCGGCCTCTTTCGCTTTCGCGGACCGCGGAGGTCTAGCGGCCCCGGTTGCCGCCGCCGTCGATCGTGTGCATGGCTCCGTTGATGTAGCGGGAGTCGTCGGAGCAGAGCCAGGTGACGAGGGCGGCGACTTCCTCGGGTTCTCCGTAGCGACCGAGGGGGTTTGCTGCGGCGAACATGTCGTGGACCGCCTCGGGGTTGTCGGGGTCGAACTGACGCTCCAGGGAGCGCATCATTCGGGTCTCAATCGGGCCGGGGCAGACGGCGTTGACTCGCACGCTGGGCGCGAGCTCCTGGGCTGCCGACTTGGTCATCCCGACCACCGCGTGCTTTGAGGCGCCGTAGGCGATGATGCCGGGGGTCGGCGCGAGTCCGGCGATTGAGGCCGTGTTGACGATTGCGCCGCCGCCCGACTCGGCCATCGCCGCGGCGACGTGCTTCATGCCCAGCCAGACGCCCTTGAGGTTGACGGCGATCACGCGGTCGAAGTCGGCTTCGTCGAGGTCGGTCAGGGCCGAACGCACGCCTTCGATTCCGGCGTTGTTGAAGAACATGTCGATCCGGCCGTAGTGGAACTTCGCCCGTTCGACGTAGTTGGCGACGTCCGCTTCCCTGGTGACATCGGCCTCGACGGCGATGCACTCGCTGCCGGCGTTGACGACGGCTGCGACGGTTTCGTCCAGGTCGGAGCCGGCCAGGTCGACGGCGACCACTTTTGCGCCGTCCTCGGCGAAGCGGACGCAGGCCGCTCGTCCGATGCCGCCGGCTGCGCCGGTCACGATCGCCACCATGCCTTCGAATCGATCGCTCATGTTTATCTGCCTCTCTCGAGATGTGTTGCACAGGTTCCAGCGGAGGATAATCGCTTGCTAGCCGATGATTGGGTTGAACCAGCGGGGGGCGGCCCATTCGAGGGCGAGGAAGATGCAGAGGGCGCCCAGGCCGAGGACGAGGAGTTCAGGCAGGGGACGGAGGATCTTGATGGTGGTTGCCGTCTTGATGAAGCCGGTCCAGTTGGGGAAGGTCCAGAGGATGCCGGCGGCGATCGCACCGACGATCATCCCGCCCAGGTGTCCGCCGATGCTGATGCGGGGCAGGAGCAGCGAGAAGACGATGTTGATGATCAGGAAGAAGAGGATGCCGGAGTCCTGCCAGCGGCGGCCCGAGGCGCGCTCGGCGATCACGACCGCGCCGGCCAGGCCAAAGACGGCGCCCGAGGCGCCGGCGGTGAACGCGTTCGGTTCGACCAGCAGCGCGCCCAGCGCTCCACCGGTCAGCGAGACGCCGTAGAGCAGCAGCATCCGCCACCAGCCGATCGCCGGCTCCAGCATCCGTCCGAGGAAGACGAGGATGAGGATGTTCATCGCCATGTGGATGAGGCCGTAGTGGAGGAAGGCCGAGGTGAACAGCCGCCACCATTCGCCGTCCTGATGCACGTACGCGCCGTGCAGGGCGAAGTCGGCGTGGATGTCGGTGACGCCGCCGCCCCACAGCGAGAGCGAGCCGGTCAGCAGGGCGACGAGCACCCAGACCAGGGCATTGATCGCCGCCAATCCCTGCGAGACGCGAATCGGCGAACTCGTCGACCACTCACGCGTCCGGCGGCGGCCCTCCTGGACGCACTCGGGGCACTGGAATCCCACCGGCGCCTGGACCATGCAGCCCGTGCAGATGGGCCGATTGCAGCGCTGGCAGAGCACCCCGGCCCAAGTGTCGGTATGCCGATAGCAGGTGGCGTCGCGGGAGCTCATGACGTCAGTGTATGAGGGGGTGGAAGGTGGTTGGTTGGAAATTTTTCTCTGGAGGCGCTCCGGGGAAAAAGCTGCCGATCACCAGTGTTTTACGGGAGATCGCGAGGAACGGGGTGGTTGGAAGTGGTTAGGTTTGGTTGGTTTTGGAAAGTCGGTGGCATCACGGCTGGCCCTTCTGCAGCAGCGAACTAGTGTGCTCTATTGTATGGCGGCGGGCAACATGCGTGGGTTGCGTAGGATGCAGAGCTGGCCACGCTGGTCTGGATTCTGGGTGTTGACGGACCGAGTCAGCGGATGCGGCGGGCCGAGTCCACACGACAAGGAGCAGGCCCGCTATCTCGCGCAGCATGGGTGGAGTCGGGACGCTGTGCCTGGCGGTTCCCGTCTGAGTCTTCACCACTCTGAACGGGGATCGAGAGCCGGGTTAATCACGCTGAGATCCGGAAGTGGCTGTCGGAGTCGGCGGAGGGTCAGCGCGTGGAGGAGTTGGTGGGTCGGTTGTTGGGTTAGCACCTCTGACTGAGCACTCGCTGACGTGAACCAGTCGTGGCTGCGGGTAAATTGAGCAAAACTTTTGAAGAGCGAACCGGTGACATGGCTGAGAAATCGACATACGACAAGGTTGACACCGTCCTCGAGATGCTTGAGTCCACAGGCCGTTATCTGCGTGACGAAATTCAACGTGACGAGTGGAATCGGAGGGTCTGGCTGCTCCGGGATGTCTTGACGGAGAACACTGGCCGCGAAGGGAGCTTGGCAGGGAACACGGATGAGAGGAAGGGCGGCTATCTCGGCAAGCACATGATTTCGGTTTACTTCGCCCACGGTGCCCTCGTGGTGTGGGCTGCCGTTATTGCTGGAATTGCCTTTGGAATTTGGAGTCTGGCGAATGGGCAGCTCAGCGAAGACGACACTGAGCTACGGGCGGCAATCCTCACTGGAGTCGTTGCAGGTGGTTTCTTGTTGGCCAGGCGCAGCATTGAGGCCATTCGGGGTCTAGCGACTGAGATCTTCGTGAGTGTGGTCATTCGTCCAATCATGGACAGGTTGCCCGGAATAGGGTTCTCGGCGTGGGTGCAGATGACCAACTCATTAGGGGTGTCCCCACTTTCGTTCGATACGAGCAAGTCGGGGGAGGAGGAACAGTTGAAGCGGCTGGCGGACACCATTGACAAGTTTGAGCGCCAATTTCATAGCCAACGGTTGCACCAGAGCCTCCTCTATGACGATCCGTCGTACTGGACGAAGGTTGAACACAATGGCAATTCATACTGGGTCCACGTTCCTGGCACTCCAGACGGCGTGCATATTCCATACGTCCGGTACTTTGCCATGGGCCGTAGCACCGGGACATCGTGGAAATGCTCGTGTGGATTTGCTGGAGACTATCCCTCCAGGTTCGAGGATCTCAAGGAACACCTGGAGGAGAACGGCCTTCAGCACGACATCAATCTGGAGCAAGGTTTGACGTGGACCCACAACGATGACTGACGCGGTAGGTGCCTTCGATTCGACGGATGTCAGCGACCGCGATCAGGCGTGCGCAGCTTCGGTCAGCGACACCGAGGGTGGGTTGTACGAGAGGGCGAGGTCGAATGAGCGGAGTGCGTCCTGGCCGAGTAGGCTGGGGGCCTCCCAGTTGCTGTCGGGCGTCGGTTGCGGGGTTGACGGCCGGGCGATCAGGATGGGGATATCAATCGTGAGTGGAACCATCTGTTCGTCATGGAATGTCAGGGTGGCGTCGCGAATCACGTACTCACTCGGGCTGCCGCTGATTCCATAGAGATCGAAGCGGGCATCGTCTTGCTCGAAGTCGATCAGGTCGTACGCGCCTCGCAGCGTGCGGCGGGCCGCCGCCGGCGACAACACGGTGTAGTCGGCGCCGGTGTCGATCTGCAGATCAAGCTGCACGCTGTTATCGCCGATACGGACTGACACATCCACGAGCGGACGCAGCACATCGCCGAGCAGCGGATGAAACGGGTCTTCGTGCTCAAGTCGGCCGAGAACACGCGCCACTATCGCTGACGCCTGGGAAGAAATGAGGCGGCGAAGGGGAGCATCGGCTTGTCGCGCACAAAGTGGTGATAGGCCGTCTGGCGTTGCCAGTCGGGCAGAGCTTCCAGGGCCGCGAACATTTCGGCGGGACCGTCAAACACGCAGAACGTGTCGCCGTCGAAGATCAGGATCCACTTGCCGCGGTGCTGTCGCGAGAGTTCGCGCTGGCGCTCGTACCAGAAGTCCGCGTTGCGCTCGAACTCGGCGTGCTGAGCTCGTTGTTCAGCCTCATCGGGCGCGGACGGGGTGCTGACCATGCCGAAACTCCGATCGTCTCCGCCGATCCTATTCGATACCGGGCAGTCTCGCCCACCGTCTACACTGACTTCACGGACCCCGACGCAGCCCTCCGAATGGAGTTTTCCGATGAAGTTTCACTGGTTCAACCTGATGCCCTGGCCTCATCTTCCGGAGGATTTTCGGGAGACGAACCGGTCGGTCTGGGTGGATGTCGACTCTCGGCTCTACGACCCCGTCGAAGGGCACCGGGTGTACAACGAGTACCTCGACCAGCTGGAGTATGCGGCCACGCTGGGCTTTGACGGGATTGGCGTCAACGAGCATCACCAGAACGCCTACGGGATGATGCCCTCGCCGCAGATCATGGCGGCTACGCTGTCGCGTCGGACCAAGGACGTGACGCTGCTGCTGCTGGGCCAGTCGATCGCGCTGTACAACCCGCCGACCCGTGTGGCCGAGGAGATGGCGATGCTCGACGTGATGTCGGGCGGACGGCTGGTCGCAGGATTCCCGGTCGGCACGTCGATGGACGACAACTTCTGCTTCGGCTCGAATCCGGCCACGCTGCGCGACAAGTACCAGGAGAATCACGACCTGATCCTGCGCGCCTGGCAGGACCCTGAGGTCTTCTCGTGGAACGGCGAGTACAACAAGATTCGCTACGTCAACCTCTGGCCGCGTCCGATCCAGAAGCCGCACCCGCCGATCTGGATTCCCGGCGGCGGCTCGGTCGAGACTTGGGACTTCTGCGGCAAGATGGGCTACAACTACAGCTACCTCTCGTTCAACGGCTACGTCCGCGGCGAGGCGCTGATGCAGGGCTTCTGGAATCGCCTGGGCGAGATGGGCGTCGAGTTCAACCCGTTCCAGGGCGCGTTCGCGCAGCAGGTGGTGGTCGCCGAGACCGACGACCAGGCCGAGCAGATGTACACCGAGCACCTGCAGTACTTCTTCGACAAGTGTCTGCATGTCTACCCCGGCTTCGCCGACGCTCCGGGCTACCGCACCGAGAACACGATCCGCGCCGGCCTCAGGGCCGGCGGCGCGCAGGGTCTGGGCATCGCCCACACGCTCGAGTGGAAGGACTGGGTGCGCGAGGGATACATCGTGGCCGGCTCACCCGACTCGGTGACCGAGCAGATCGAGGCGCTCGCGACCAAGCTGCAGGTCGGCCACCTGGTCACCTTGCTGCACTGCGGCGACATGCCCGACGACAAGGCCCGGGCCTCGACCAAGCTCTTCGCCGAGCAGGTCATGCCGAGGGTCAAGCACCTCTGGGAAGACTACGAAGACCACTGGTCGCCGAAGCCAATCGGCTCCGAGCAGGTCGCGACGCCGGCCCCGGTGCTGACGGGGTCGAACTAGTCGTTTCACCGGTTCGTTCGGCGTACTCCGCAGGCTTTTCCCACTCCCCTGAATGGGGGAGCGGAGACTCGATGTGAAATTCCACTGGTTTCACGGGATGCCGTGGCCGCATTTGCCGGATGATTTTCGTCAGGACAATCGATCTGTCTGGGTTGACGCCGACTCTCGTCTGTACGACCCGGTCGAGGGCCACCGGCTGTATCACGAGTATCTGGACCAGCTCGAGTTCGCCGAGCGAGTCGGGTTTGACGGGCTGGTGCTTAACGAGCATCATCAGCATGTCTTCGGGTTGATGCCGTCGCCGCAGTTGATGGCGGCGGCGCTGGCGCGGCGGACATCCCGGGCGGCGATCATCCTGCTGGGGATGTCGATCGCGCTGTACCGTCCCGCGACTCGGGCGGCAGAAGAGATCGCGATGCTCGATGTGATCTCGGGCGGTCGGATCGTGGCGGGATTCCCGCTGGGCACGCCGATGGATACCAACTTCGCGCATGGAGCGAATCCGGCGGAGTTTCGTCGCGTCTACCGCGAGCACCACGATCTGATCCTGCGGGCCTGGCAGGATCCCGAGGTGTTTGCCTGGAACGGTGAGTCGGCCAGGCTTCGCTACGTGAATATCTGGCCGCGTCCGATCCAGCGGCCGCATCCGCCGATCTGGATCCCGGCCGATGGGATTTCGTCGGAGACGTGGGACTTCTGCGCCGAGCGCGGTTACGCCTACGTCTGTCTCGCTTCGCGCGGGATCGCGCCGGCTCAGGAAGCGATGGACGGGTTCTGGTCGCGGATCGAGGCGCGTGGGCTGCCCTGCAATCCGTACCAGGGCGTGGTCTCTCAGACGATCATGGTGGCCGAGACCGATGCGGAGGCTCAGGAGCGGTACCAGCCGCATCTCGACTACACCTCAGGGCACACGCTGGGCGACTTCCCAGGTTGGACGGAGGCGCCTGGCTGGCGGACGGAGCGAGGCATTCGCGAACGTGCGGTCCGGACAATGGCCGACCTGGCTGATCCCATTCCGCCGCGGGTACCGACCTGGCAGGAGCGGATCGACAGCGGCTCGCTGGCGGCCGGTTCTGCGGATACGGTCACCGAGCAGTTGGAACACCTGGTGATGTCGCTGCGGACCGGGCATCTCGTCGGCGTGTTCCATGTCGGCGACATGCCGCATGACGCGGCGCTGCGTAGTACTCGACTGTTTGCTGAGCAGGTAATCCCGCGTCTGCGACACTTGTGGGACGATTACCCGGACCACTGGTCGCCGACCCCGGTTGCGACCGGTCGATTGACACGAACCACTGAACGTGAACTCGCAGGAGTGAACTGATGGCTGAACTGAAGACACTCGACCTCCGCCCCGGCGGCCAGACCGCCCACGTCTGGCAAGGCGGCAACGCCGACTCGCCGGCGTTGCTTTTCCTTCATCCGATCACCGGCATTCCGCGCTGGGGCGACGCGCTCGAATCGCTGGCCAACGATTTCCACGTGATCGCTCCGTACCAGCCCGGCTGGGGCCCGGCGAAGGACGACCTGCCCGGCGTCCGCGACGCGCTCGACCTCGTGCTGTTCAATGTCGACCTGCTCAATACGCTCGGCGTCGGCTCAGCCCACGTCGTGGGCGTCAGCATTGGGGCCTGGATCGGGGCTGAGATCGCAGCGATCCGCCCCGACGCCGTGCAGTCGCTGACGCTGATCAACCCGCTCGGCCTCTGGTCAGAGAACCATCCGGGCGAAGACCCGTTTGCACAGCATCCGGGCTTCCCGACCGCCGTCCTGTTCAGCGACCCGGACAAGCGCAACGAGCTGCTGATGGCCGAACGCGACCCGATGGACGCGTACGTGACCGAACTGCTCGACCTGCGCGCCTCGGCCAAGTTCCTCTGGCCGATTCCCGACACGGGCGTCGGCCGGCGCCTGGTCCGGATCGATACCCGCACCCTGATCGCCACGTCGGAGCACGACAACCTCGTAGCGAGTGAGATGGGTGACATCTGGCGAGCCGCGATCCCCGGGGCGCAGTCGGTGGAGATTGCCGACTCGGGGCATATCGCCGATCTCGAAGCGCCGGAGGCTCTGGCGGAGCTGGTGCGGAGTTTCGCCCTCGAGGGTGTGACGGCGTGACCGACTTCGGGCTCACGTTGACCAACCGCGGCGTTGTCACCGGCGATTCGTCGCTTGAGGAGATGTATAACCTCACTCGCCTCGTCGATGAGGACGAACGCTGGACCTCGGTTTGGGTCGGCGATTCGATCACGGCCAAGCCCCGCCTGGATGCGTTGTCTCTGATGAGCGCGCTGGCGGCCCGCACCGACCGTGTTCGTATTGGACCGGGCTGTTTCGCCACGACGCCCGTACGACCGGCGATCCTGCTTGCCTACCAACTCGCCGCAATCGACGTGATCTCCAACGGCCGGCTCACCTTCGCTGCGTGCATGGGCGCTGCCGACGCTTCGGAGTTTGAGCACTTCTGTATCCCGCCCATCACACGCTCCGGGCGGATGGAGGAGGCCATTGAGGTCATTCGCCTGCTTACCTCGGAGGACAACGTTTCCTACCACGGCAAGTACAACGACTTCGACAACCTGACCATCGAGCTGCGTTCGGTCCAGCGGCCGATCCCGATCCTGATCGTCTCCAACCCGAACCCCAACGATGCACGCAACCGCGAGCGCGGGCTGAGTCGCGTCGCGAGGCTGGGCGACGGTTGGATGTCGACCACGCTCACGCCGGAGCTGCTCGGCGAGTATCTGTCAGACATCCGCCGCTACGCCGATGAAGCGGGCCGCGAGCTGCCCGACGACTTCGATGTGGTCGCCTTCCACTCGGTGACGATCGACGACGACCGCGATGCCGCATTCGCAGAGGCCAAGCGTTTCCTCGACGACTACTACTTCCTCGACCACTCCGAGTCCATGGTCCGGCGCTGGTGCTCCTACGGACCGCCCGAGCAGGCCGTCGAGGACATCCAACGCTACATCGATGCCGGCGCGACCACTGTTCTCCTGCGGATTTGCAGCGGCGACCAGACGACGCAGTATCAGCGCATCTCCAAGGAAGTGTTACCCGCGTTCGTCTGAGTGCACGGTCCGTCTCGTGAGTCCTACCCTGCTCCTGCAAGGGAGGATGCTTCCATGGTCAACTTCGGACTGACACTTTCCAACCGAGGCGTGGTTACCGGCGCGTCGACGCTTGATGACATGATTGCCCTCGCGCAGCGTGCCGACGCCGACGAGCGCTGGGACAGCATCTGGGTCGGCGACTCGATCCTGGCCAAGCCGCGACTCGACGCGCTGGGACTGATGTCCGCGCTGGCGGTCGTCACCGACCGCGTGCGCATTGGCCCCGCCTGCTTCGCCTCGACCCCGCTGCGCGACGCGTTGTTGTTGGCCTACCAGTACGCGTCGCTCGACTTCATGTCCAACGGACGCGCGATCTTCGCCGCTTGCATGGGCCAGGCCGCGCCGGGCGGCGGCGACATGCTGCACGAGTTCGACGCATTCTGTGTGGCGCCGGAATCGCGGATGAAGCGGATGGAGGAGGCGATCGAGGTCATGCGGCTGCTGACCTCTGAGGAGAACGTCTCCTACCACGGCGAGTACAACGACTTCGACAATGTCACGATCGAGCCTCGCTCGGTCCAGCGCCCGATCCCGATCTGGGTGACGTCGAATCCGCGTCCCAACCTGACCCGTAACCGCGAGGCCGGACTGCGCCGCACCGCACGGCTCGGCGACGGCTGGATGACTACCTTCCAGCCGCCGGCGATCGTCGAGGAGTACATGGCCGACATCCGCCGCTACGCGGAGGAAGAAGGTCGCGAGCTGCCCGACGACTTCGAGGTCTGCGTCTACTACAACATCAACGTCAACAACGACCGCCAGTCTGCGCTCGCCGAGTCTCGCCGCTATCTCGAGGCCTACTACAACACCGAGTACTCGGACGAGATGCTCGGGCTCTGGGTCGCCATGGGCACGCCGGAGCAGTGCATCGCCGACATCCAGTCGTACGTCGACGCCGGAGCGACGACGATCACGCTGCGGCTGGTCGGTTACGACCAGCAATCGGCGTACGACCGTGTGGTCAATGAGGTGCTGCCGGCATTCGACTGATCGCCGGGCATGGCAGCTGACGACTCCGGTCATTACCCGCGCTAGCCTGCGCGAGAGAGTGATCGGAGCCGCCGATGGAAACCCAGCGCGTCGATTCCAATGGGATCCGGATTAGTGTCACGACTGACGGGCCATCCGATGGTCCACCGGTGCTCCTGATCCACGGCTTCCCCGAGACCTCTTACGAATGGCGCAAACAGGTTCCCGCGTTGGTTGATGCCGGTTACCGGGTGATCGTCCCCGACACGCGCGGCTACGGCGACTCCGACAAGCCGCCCAGTCCTGTCTCGCGGCACACGCTGGCCGCCGACATGGTGGGTGTGCTGGACCACTTCGACGTCGACGAGGTGGCGCTGGTCGGGCATGACTGGGGCGGAATCATCGGCTTCAAGGTCGTGATCGACTGGCCCGAACGGATCTCCAGCGTGGCGCTGATGGACACGCTCTGCACCGTCTGGACGCCGGCCGCGATCCACGGCTTCTGGTTCAAGGCGCGACCGCTGCCCGAGCATTTTTTTGCCGAGTATCACGCCCAGTTCATCGAGACGATCTTCACCGGCGGGTCCGACCCGGAGCTGCCCGGCTGGCCGGCGTCACCCTGGAACGTCAGCGGTCGGCGCCTGACGCCGAATCGCTGGGCGACGGACGAAGACGTTGCCGTCTACCAGCAGGCCTTTTCCAATCCAGAGAGCCACGCCGCGGCGATCTCCTACTACCGGCACGCGCTGCCGTTCCATCGGATGCGGCCCGACGAGAACGTCGCGGGCGGCTACCGCTGCGAGCGGCTGACGTCGTCGCTGGTCGGCGAGGTCTGGCGGCGCGGACTCAACGAGCATCCCTGGGGTCGCGAGTTCATGGAGTACGGACCGGAGGATCGGCACAAGCGCTTCGACAAGCCCGCGCTCTGGATGTACGGCAACGCGCGTCTCGCGCCGGACAGTCCGCCGAGCCGTGAGACGCCATCGGGCAACCCGTTCTTCGACCAGTTTCCGATGTACTTCTCCGACCTGACCACCGTCGGAGTCCCCGGCGCGGGCCACTTCTTCCCCGAAGAAGCGCCCGAGATTACTAACCAGACCCTGCTCGAGTTCCTCGCCGGAGGAACCGACTAACCAAAGAAGCGCTCAACAGGGGCGAAGGGGGCCATATGCCGACCACGGAATCCACTGAACTTGCGCTCAGATTGCTGCGCCAACTGACCGACACCGTCGAACAACTTGTGACTCTGTCGGACGACGACCTGACCTTCCCGACCGAGCATGGCTGCGCGATGAACGGCGGCGTCCAACGCCTCCTGGTACACAACGCCGAGCACGACCGCATGCACGCCGGCGCGGTCTCGACGGCTCGCTACACGGCCAAGCAGATGCAGGAATCGCCGCTCTCGCACCTGACCCGCGACCTGATCTTCCAGCGAGCCGAACTCGTCGGTCAGCTCCTGCACATGGACGACGCACTGCTCGAAGCCAAAGCGCCGAACGACGAGTGGTCAATCCGAGAGCACGTCGAACACGTTCTTTACTGGGAGAACAACTCAATGTCGCAGGTCGCCTCGGAGATGAAGTCGCAGGCCGGTGCGGCGGCCGCAGGAGGTTCGGGATGAGCACTTCCACGAATCGTTACGACGTCGCCATCATCGGCCTAGGAGCGATGGGCTCCGCCGCCGCCTGGCACCTGGCCCGGCGTGGACAGCGAGTGATCGGCTTCGACCGCTTCCATCCGCCGCACATGATGGGCTCGACCCACGGCGACACCCGCGGCATCCGCGAGGCCTACTACGAGGGTCCGTCCTACGTGCCCTTCGTCCGACGTGCTTACGAACTCTGGGACGAGCTCTCCGGTCTGGTCGGCCAGCAGCTCTTCACGCAGACCGGCGCGCTCTCGCTCGGCGTCGAGGGCGCGAGCCTGGTCGAGGGCGTGCTGGCCAGCGCCCGCGAGCATGACATCGCCGTCGACTACATGGACTCGAGCGAACTCAAGAAGCGCTATCCCGGCGTCATGGCGACCGACGACCTCGTCGGCGTCCTCGAACAGCGCGGCGGCATGATCGAGATCGAGCCCGCGCTCAACGGACAGCTTGACCAGGCCGCGCGGCACGGGGCCGAGCTGCACTTCGACGAACCCGTCGACAAGTGGCTGCCGCAGGACATGGACGATGTCGAGTCGCCGGTCACAATCAACACGGCGAAGGGCACGTACAAGGCCGAGCGCATGGTCGTCACGGCCGGCGCCTGGAACGCGGGACTGTTGGGCAAGCTCAATCTGCCGCTGATGGTCACGCGCCAGGTCATGTTCTGGTTCGAACCGAAGCGCAACCCCGAGGCGTTCGAGGTCGGCGCGCTGCCCTTCTGGATGTGGGAGCGCGGACCGCAGGACTTCGCCTACGGCTTCCCCAACGTGGGCAAGGGCTTCAAGCTCGGACACCACCAGCCGCTCGACGAGGTCGAGCCCTCGGGCTACAACCGTGACCTGACCGAGCGGGACGAGTCCAACGTCCGCTACTGGCTCGAGCGCACCTTCCCCGACGTCGGCGGCAAGCTGTTGCGCGCCGAAACCTGCCTCTACACGCACACGCCCGACGCAAACTTCCTCATCGACATCCACCCCAAGCGCCCCAACATCGTGGTCGCCAGCCCTTGCTCCGGTCACGGCTTCAAGTTCGCCCCCGCAATCGGCGAGGCCCTGGCCGACCTCAGCATGTACCGCAAGACCGAGCACGACCTCGGCCTCTTCCGCATCGACCGCTTCGTCGAGCCTCTCGGCGCACAAACGGCGGCAGCCGACTAGCGCCAACTCCACGCTCTCCCCCCGCGCAGCGGGGGGAGATGCCGAAGGCAGAGGGGGGTCCGTTCGCTGATGCAACCGCAACGAGTCGCCGTCGTCGGAGCGGGCGCGGTCGGCTGCTACTTTGGCATGCGTCTCGCCGAGGCTGGGCACGATGTCCGCTTCCTCATGCGACGCGACTACGACGCCGTCAAGTCCGGCGGGCTGCACCTGACCAGCCGCCTCGGCGACCTGTCCCTCGACGCTCCGACCGTCGAGCGCACGTCCGAAGCCCTGGCTGCCCACGGACCCGTCGACTGGGCGCTGGTCGGACTCAAGGCGACCGCCATTCCCGACATTCCGAAACTGGTCGGACCGCTGCTCTCCGAGGACACCCGAGTCCTCGCGATCATGAACGGACTCAGCGTCGACGAGGAGATCGCCGCGGAACTCCCCGCCGGCACATCGCTGTTCGGCGGGCTTGGGTTCATCGGCGTGATCCGCGGCGAGCCGGGCCGGATCCTGCACCAGGAGTTCGGCGCCATCAATCTCGGACACCACGGCGACGACCCCGAGGAGCTGCAACGCGGCGTCGACCTGTTTGCCGGCAGCAAGGTCGAAATCCGGCCCGAAGCCAGCCTGCTCAAGGCGCGCTGGGAGAAGCTCTGCTGGAACATCCCCTTCAACGGTCTCTGCGTTATCGCCGGCGGCGTCCCCGTCGACCAGGTGATCGAGGACCCGCCCCTCTACGACGCCGCCCACGAGCTGATCAAGGAAATCGTCGCCGCCGGCAACGCCGACCTCAAGGCCCACGGCCAATCCGTCCGCATCGACGGCCCCCGCATCGCCCACCTCTTCCTCACCCAGACCCTCGGCATGGGAGCCTACCGCCCCAGCACCGTCATCGACTACAACGAGGGCCGCCCCCTGGAGCTAGAAGCCATCTTCCGTCAACCTGTCCAGCGGGCGAGTGAGCTGGGAATCGGCGTTCCGATGATGTCGATGGTGGCCTCGCTGGTGGGGAAGCTGGGCCAACCCTGAATCTGCCGTGTCCCCAATCGTCATACCCGCGCTTGCCGCGGGTATCTCGCCATGTCGAGCACCAACCTCGGTTACCCTCCCGAACATGTCCCGCCAACCTTGCGTCTACATCCTCGCGAGCCGACCCCACGGCGCCATATACACCGGCGTCACCGCCGACCTCGTCCGCCGTGTCTGGCAACACAAGCGTGGCGAAGGTTCGGCTTTCACGAAGCGCTACCAGATCGACAAGTTGGTCTGGATGGAGGCGCACGACCGTATGGACGAGGCGATTGCCCGTGAGAAACAGATCAAACGCTGGAGCAAGGCGCGTCGGCGTGGCATGATCGACGAGTTCAATCCTGAGTGGCGCGACCTCTACCTTGATCTGGCTTGACGCGTTGGAGACCCTTGCCACGATCGCTTTGCCACAATTGTCGAGCTTGCCCGTGCAATCGCGCTGAGGCGTGTTCGGGCGTTCGTGCTGGACGCGGCGAGATACCCGCGGCAAGCGCGGGTATGACGGCGTGGCGTGGGCTTGCGGGTCTCAATCGAATCTCAGGTGATCCGGGGCAGCCGATCCTATGTTGGCTCCGACTCGAACCCGTCCAACATCGCCAGCAGTTCCCGTGTCACCCACAGATCGTGCGCTGACTGCATCGCCAGCCACGTCTCCGCGCCGCCTCCGAACACCTCGTCGATACGAATCGCGATCATTGGAGTGATCGGCGACTCGCAGCGGCAGACTTCTTCGAGGTAGTACTGCTGGATGCGCAGCCGTTGCGCTGCCTCGGCGACGGTCAGGCCGAGCTCTTCGATGCAGTCCCGCAGCAACGACCGGCCGGGATGAGGTGGTTGAGCCATGGCATCGGAACACCTCCTACGTTTGCTTCAGCAGGTCTACGTCGTAGACATCGCTGCCCTCGAACCGGAAGCTGACTACCAGGTCGTCGGCAACCTGGACGCCCCAGTGTCCGTCATGCTCACCATCCAGCTCTCGTAGGTGGAACCCAGGAATGTCCATCTTGGACGGCTCGGTGGCCACTTCCAGCCGACCCAGGATGTCGGCGATCTTGTCGAGATGCTCAGCTGGAAGGTCGTCGCCCTCGACAGACTGAAACACGTTCAAACCCGATCTCGGCTGTCCGATGCTCTTCGCTCAACGGTATCCATCTCCGCCTGCCACGAACGCAGCATCAACTCCTCTGTCGCACCCGCAACTCCCACGCCTCTTGCTCTCCGTGACAGAACAGACGTACGCATACAATGAACGGCGCTCAAACACTGACACCGACTCCACCAAGCGAGCCATGAACCCCCAGCCCCAACTCACCACCTCCGACACAAACCAGCACACTCCTGTCATTCCGCAGAAAAACACGGACGAAACCGAGACTAAACGGGACGAATCTGGACAAAACCGGACAAATCTGGACTTTTCCGGACACCAAATCACACCATTCCCAGCTCACAGCGCTGGATCCGCCAAATTCCGCTCAGAATTCTCCCGCCAAACGCAGCGCCGCGCACCATTCCTCGATCGCGGCTGACCTTGAGGCCTCGGTGTTCCAATGGAGGGGGCGGGGGCTGGTGCTTGGCAGGGCGATGAGTTCCGCTTCCAGGTTGGGGAATGCTCGGCGGAACTCCCTCAGCCGGCGGCCGTTCAGCAGGATCGGAAACGGGCCCCTCGACTCCAACAGTTCCTCGACCCGGTTCGGCATCGCGTCGTGGATTTTGTCATCTCCCGACCCTTCACGCCGCACCCGTTCGTACAGGTCCCAGATCGCGAGTGCGCTCGACCGGACCTGCTCCACGCGCTCCGCGTACGGCGCCCGGGCGTCGCTCACGATTCCGCAGCGTTGCATGACGCGCCAGAACCAGTTCTGGGGGTGCGCGTAGTACTGCTGCCGCTCCAGCGATTGCACACTGGGGAACGAGCCGAGGATCAGGGCCCGGATGGGGCCGTCGGGCAGGATCGGCGGCAGGCCCTCGAGGAGGTCGTTGGCCAAACTACTTGGCCGGGAAGACGGGTTCGCCTCCGATGATCCCGGCGGCTTCCATCTCCTGGAGGTCTCCGGCGCTGAGGCCGAGGTCGTCGGAGAGGACCTGGGCGGTGTGTTCGCCCAGCAGCGGCGCTCGTTCGATCGGGACGTCGCTCTCTGACATCCTCGGCGCCCAGCCGAGCAGTCGGATGTTGCCGTGGGCCGGGTGCTCGAGGTCGTGGACGAAGCCGCGCTCCTCGAAGTGCGGGTTGTGGAACAGGTCGTAGGTGTCGAGCACCGCCGAGCAGGGCACGCCGGTCGCGCCGAGTTCTTCCATGACTTCCCACTTGGTCCGCGTCTTGGTCCACTTGGAGATCTCGGCGTAGAGCTCCTTGCCGTTCTCGTTGCGCTTCCACATGTCCTCGAAGCGCGGGTCGACGAGCAGTTCGGGCCGGTCGATCGCGGCGCAGAGCGTGTCCCACATGCGACTGGTCACGACCATGATGTAGACCCAGTCGTTGTTGCCGCCGCGTGCCTCGCTCTCGGGCGTCGACTTGCACGGGTACAGGTCGGTCGGCGCGCCGGCTGAGTTGCCGCGACGCGGGGCGACCTTCTCGCCCCACTCGGCGTAGGCGATGCGGGTGCGCATGAAGTAGGTCATCGCCTCCTGCATCGTGATTTCGATGAACTGGCCCTCACCGGTTCGCTGGCGCTGCACGTATGCCGCGGTGATCGCCAGAGCCAGTTCGACGCCAGTGCCGGAATCACCGACGGTCGAGCCGGGCAGCATCGGCGGGCCATCCGGCTCGCCGGTCACCGAGAACGCGCCGGCCGCCGCCTGGGCGATCATGTCGAAGCACTTGTAATCGGCCCAGGGACCGGAGAGTCCGAAGCCCTTGAGCCGCCCGTAGATGATCGCCGGGTTGACCTCTTTCATCACGTCGTAGGTCAGGTTGAGCCGCTCCATGACGCCGGGGCCGTAGTTCTCGACGAAGACGTCGTAGTGGGGCAGCATCTCCAGCAGCAGCTCGCGGCCCTTGGGATCCTGCAGGTTGATCGTGACCGAGCGCTTGTTGGAGTTCCAGTTGATGAAGTAGGGCGAGTTGAGCGTCCCGGTGCGCACCCCGCGTCCGGGGTCGCCGACGCCGGGTTGCTCGACCTTGACCACATCCGCCCCCAGCCAGGCCAGCGCCTGCGTGCACGAGGTCCCCGCCTCGTACTGGGTCATGTCCAGGATCCGCATTCCATCGAGAGCCGGCATGGTCAAGTCCTCCCGCCGCCCAGCGGTCGCGGGCGATACTGCCAACCATGATAGGGAACACTCGACCGCTCGCACCGACTCAGCGGCGAAGCTGAGTCGGTGCGGGGCTGATCGGCAGGCCAGCGGCGATACAGGGTCGCCGGATGCTATGGACCAGGTTCGTCGTCCGCGGCGGCCTCGGCCACCAACCCGATCCATGTCGCGATGGATCTGCGGACCGGCTCTTGGAGCATTACGGATGGGATCGCCAACCAGACCGGGTTTCGGATTCCGGCGATTGGTTGACGGTTAGGAACGCGACCCGTCTCGAGAGCGGCGGGATCCCGCTGTTTTCGGCAAGGCGCGCGCCCGGCAAATGCTTCCAGGGTTGCCAGAGCGCGTGGCAGACGGCGCGGGACGACTATTCCTCCAGGTACTCGTCACCCAGTGCGAGTCGGGCATCGAGTCTTCGTCCAACCTCAGCGCGCGCCTCCGGTGTGGCGCTCCTGATCGCGCTGTTGTCATAGACAAACGGAATTGCGTTCAGGATCAACGGCTGTTGGATCAGTTCGGAGGGGACGACGTTGCTGTAGGCCATGTGCAGGGCAGCAGTGATGAGATACCCCTGTGCCTCGGGCGCCGAGTTGATGGTGAACATGGAGATTCGTCGGAGTCCAGCAAAGCCCACTTGTTGAATGATCGGGATAAAGCCGCGAGCAACGCCCACGGTGCCGGTCCTGACTTCGTGATCCAACTCGTCCATCGTATCGACGATTGCCTGCATAGTCGGGGACAAGGCGTCACCATTGAGAGTCAGCAGTCCATGCAAGGTGATCTGATCCGGATCCGTCAGTCTCTCGGCGATGAATGCTCTAATGGCTTCGAAGTCGGCGCCATCGGGCAAGTTGATGCGGATCACGTCGCCACCCGCATAGACAGAGGCGAACGCATCGCAGCGAGCATCAAGACCGACGTTGTTCTGCTCGTGGACGACGCATCCTACCGTTCCGGTCATTTCATGTCGGTTGAACTGCCGGGCGGCCAGTCGTCCGGCCTCCACGTCGTCCAGGGCGATATGCAGTTCCGATCCAGCCTTGATCGCATCTTCATAGCCTGAGTTGAACGTGATGATTCGCGAGCCCGCTGCCTTGGCGGCCAGCAGCGAAGCGGTGACGTCGTCGGGAGCAGCCAGGGTCGCGGCGATGACGGCAGCTCCATCGGCACTACAGCGGTCGATCTCGGCGGCCTGAGCGGCGCCGTTGGTCTGTTGGATGAATCGGACATGTAGTTGGTTGTCCAGTGCGGCCCGCCGGGAGAATCCTCGCAGCATGCGCCAGAAATAGTCGTCAGTTTGGCCATGGGCGACGATGCAGAAGAAAGGACGTTCTGGCGCCTCTAGGGGTGGCAGTTCCACCGGAGAACTGTTGAGCCAGCGGCCTGACTGGGCTCCAGCGGGAATGACGCGAAGTGCGGGTAGGAGACGTTCTCCCCACTGCCTGCCGTAGCCCTGCTGTTGCACGGCCACTGAGACGGCGCCATTTGCGTGTCTCTGCGCGGCGACCCGCACCGTGGCGGAATCTCCGTCGCTGGGCTCCTGATGGTTGGCCGTCGCGCCACCGTTGAACGCGAGCGTGGCCATTGCTGTCAATAGTGCGGTGGCAACCAGCCCTGCCAGCAGCACCAGTGTCTTGCGGCTTGGACGGAGGATCAGGTTCATTATGTGGTTCCCCTCCTGGGGTTCAACAGGGATCTGATTGAGCGCTCATTTCGATGTTCGGCGCAGTGCTCCGGCGGAGCGGAGTCGATGGCGCTGCGAACAAGGTTTGATGCGTGCCCACTCTCGTGAAGATTCCTTGACGGTCTGGCTGACATGTGCGTTAGTCGACGTACTCGTCCCCCAGGGCCAATCGAGCATCGAGTCCGGCCTGAATCTCTGCCAGGCGATCCGGGTTGCCTTGAATCGCTTCAAGGCTGTACACGAACGGAGTCGCGTTCAGGATGAGTGGCCGCAGAATGAACCGTGCGGTCGTGGTGTAGCTGTACGACATATGCAAGGCAGCGGTGACCAGGTAGCCCTGCACCTCGGCGGCGGCGTCAATGTGGAACAGAACATGGCGACGGAAGTCGTCCGTCAAGAGTCCCGGGATGCTGAGATTGACCCCGATACTGCCGACCTTGACGTCGCGATCCAGTTCCTCTCTGGCGGCGATGACGGCCTGCAGGGCGCCCTGAAGCGACGCAGAGCCGCTCAGCGTCAAAAGTCCTTCGAGGGCAGGCTCCTCCGGATCTGAGAGCCGTGCCCTGATCGTTGCTTCAACTTGATCGGCGCTTGCTCCCTCGTCCAGGTAGATGCGAACCACCTCGCCTCCGGAGTAGGCATCGTCGAATGCGTCACAGCGCGTCTCCAAGCTGACATTGCTTCGCTCGTGGATGACGCACCCCATGGCGCCGGTGGCCTCGTGCTGATTGAACTCTTCGGCTGCAAGTCTCCCCGCCGCGGCGTCGTCGAGCGTGATATGCAGTTCCGACCCGGATAGGATCGAGTGCTCGTATCCCGAGTTGAATGTGATGATCCTGGCTCCGGCTTCCTTCGCGGCCACGAGCGCGGGCGTCACTATCTCATGGGCCACGAGGGTCGCGGCAATGACAGCAGCGCCATCGGCGCTGCAGCGCTCAATCTCCGCAACCTGCTCGGCCCCGCTGGTTGACTGGGAGAAGCGGACATCCAGGTTGTTGTCCAGAGCTGCCTGGCGTGAGTATCCGCGCAACAGTCGCCAGAAATAGTCGTTGCGGTCGCCATGCGCGACGATGCAGAAGAGAGGTCGTTCCTCAGGTTCGCTGAGCTCGGTTTCGACCCCTGAACTGGGTAGCCAGCGCTCCGGCTCGGCATCGACAGGAACAACGCGGTATCTCGGAAGCAGGCGCTCGCCCCATTCCCCGTTCGCCTGCTGCAGTTGCACGGCCACCGAGAGGTTGCCGCTCTCGTGGGGCAGGGCAGAGACGCGAACGGTCGGAGGGTCTCGGTCATCGTGTTCAGAAGACGCCTGGTCGGAGAACGTGAGGGTGATCACCACGGTCAAGACCGCGGTCGCCACAAATGCCAGTAAGACACCCAGTCGCCGACGTGTCGGCGTGACGAGGCTCCGTTGAGGCAGGTGCATGCCAGCTCCTCTAAGACACCCAGTCGCCGACGTGTCGGCGTGACGAGGCTCCGTTGAGGCAGGTGCATGCCAGCTCCTCGCAATCATCTACCCATGAGGGATTCATCAAAATCGAATGCTCAATGATGTGGTCGGATTTTACACTTTGCTCATGGATATGTGCATTGCCCTCGCGAAACGGGAATGGTCGGGCTTACATAAATGATCGCTGCATGTGGGCAGTTGCTCCGAGCCGGAGCGGCCTTGTAAACCAAGGTGTCCCCATGGACACGCGGCACGACAGACCGAACCGGGCCAGGCTCCGCGTGAAGTTGGGACGTTGTCTGCGGCCGTTCGGGCGACTCGCGCCCGTCAGCCGTTAGCGGCTGCTGACGATGCCCTCGGCCTCCAGCCGTGCAAATTCTTCGCCCTCGATGCCGAGGTCGTCGCAGAGGACCTCTCGCGTGTGCTCGGCCAACAGCGGAGCGGCGGTCATCGGCACGTTGCTCTTCGACATCTTCGGCGCCCAGCCGAGCAGGCGGATCGGGCCCCACTCGGGGTGGTCGATGTCCTGGATGAATTCCCGTTCGTCGAAGTGGGGATTGTGGAAGAGGTCGTAGGTGCTGTGAGTTGCCGAGCAGGGGACGCCGGCCTCGCCGAGGATCTGCATCGCCTCCCACTTGGTGTGCTGCAATGTCCAGGCGCGGATCTCGGCCTTGAGCGCGTCGTTGTTGTCGATCCGCGCCTGCTCGTCGGCGAAGCGTGGGTCGACGACCATGTCGGGCCGGTCCATCGCCGCGCAGAAGGTGTCCCACATGCGGGTCGTCAGGGCGATGATGTAGAGGTAGTCATCTGCTCCGTTGGAATCGGGCAACGGCTTGCAGGGATACAGGTCCGTCGGGCCGTTCCAGCCATTACCGCGACGCTCGGCGGCAACGTCGCCCCAGCTCTGGGTACCGGCGACCGGCGTGCGGACGTAGTAGGTCATCGCCTCCTGCATCGAAATCTCGATGTGCTGACCCTCGCCGGTGCGCAGCTTCTGCACATAGGCCGAGGTGATCGCGAAGGCGAGCTGCATGCCTGTACCGCTGTCGCCGACGCAGGCGCCCGGACGCATCGGCGGACCGTCGGCCTCGCCGGTGACGGAGAACGCGCCGGCAGCGTTCTGGGCGACCGGGTCGAAGCTCTTGAAGTTGGCGAACGGGCCGGAGAGACCGAAGCCCTTGAGCCGCGCGTAGATGATGCTCGGGTGGACTTCCTTGAGCGCCTCGTAGGTCAGGCCCAGCTTCTCCATCACGCCCGGGCCGTAGTTCTCGACGAAGACGTCGTAGTGAGGCAGCATCTCAAAGAGCAGCGCTTTGCCCCGCTCGTCGCGCAGGTTGATCGTGACCGAGCGCTTGTTGGCGTTCCAGTTGATGAAGTAGTGCGAATCAATTGCGTCGCCGCTGCCGACGCCGCGGCCCGGGTCGCCGACGCCGGGCTGCTCGATCTTGACGACGTCAGCGCCGTGCCAGGCCAGCGCCTGGGTGCAGGATGTCCCCGCTTCGTACTGGGTCATGTCGAGGACGCGGAGTCCGTCAAGTGCCGGCATGGTTGGTTCCTTTCGGGGCACGGGCGAGTCGCGCAGTCATGCAGATTCAATGACTGCACGATAGGGAACAACCGCGCGAATGTCGCGCCGGTCCGCGGAGCGCTTACCATGCCCTCCAGGCCAATCAGAGCGCAGGGGATGGAGCCGCAATCATGACCACCGCACCAGCAGTTGGCGTCTCGCCTGATGCACCGCCCGAGCCCGACAGCTACGACTGGCCGGGAATCGTCGCCGGATTGCAGCGCTACCTGCGTCTGACGGCGACTCCGGTCGGGATGAAGATGTTCGAGACGATCGAGGAGATGCAGGAGGTCGAGCGGATCCGTCGGCCGCAGTTCAAGCACGCGCTCGACCAGTTGGTCGCTCAGGCGCGCTGGCTCAATTTCACTCTGGGCGTAACGATGGATGACCTGATCGGGGCGCAGTGCGGCGCACCGGTCGGGCTGCATCCGAACGAGGACGACGGCGAGTGGCGTCTGCGGACGACGATGACCAACGTCTGGTTCGAGACCGACGAGGACTCGATCCTGCATCAGCAGGCGATGGATGTGATGCCCTACGGCCGTTACGCAGCGCTGGCGCTGTCGCCGATCGCCACCGGCCGGCTCGACCCGCCCGACGTGGTACTGCTCTACGGCACGCCGGGACAGATGATCATCCTGATCAACGGCCTCCAGTTCTCGGGCTTCAAGAAGTTCGAGTTCGCCTCGGTCGGCGAGTCCGCCTGCGCCGACAGCTGGGGCCGCGCGCTGCGCACCGGCGAGCCCTCGCTCAGCATCCCCTGCTACGCCGAGCGCCGCTTCGGCGGCGTCCAGGACGACGAGCTGCTGATGGCGATTCCGCCCCGGTATCTGCCCAAACTGCTCGACGGTCTGGACAAGCTGTCCCGGAACGGTCTCAGGTACCCGATTCCACCGCTGGGCATCCAGGCAGATCCGTCGGAGTCGTTGGCGAGGTCGTATCAGGACCGGTTCTAGGCATCAGGAGCCACGCGCCGGCCACCGGTGACGCGCCTCGCCTGTGTAAACCTCTTGTTGACAGCCCATTCCGGGCGCGGGTAACATTGCTCCTTGCACCCCTAGTTCAGCAGTCCCCGCCAGGCGTGGGGCGACCGACCTCGGGATGCGCCTTTACAAGGGACATAGTGATTGAGATGCGT
>JAPPNI010000004.1 GCA_028873865.1 Chloroflexota bacterium
GGGGGGGCTCCCCAAGCTCACTGGACTTCCGCTCTCCAATTGTTAAGGCCTGGCCAATGCGGGGCGAATGGCGCTTTGCCGTCAGGTGCGCCCTGCATTTGCGCAGACGTCAATAGTAGCCCGCCGAGATCTGCGATGTCAACAATCCGAGACCGCCGGTGGACACGGTGGAACAACGGAGATTGTGCCGCCCGCCACACTGAGTTGGGCGCCGCCGGGCAGCTCGACCCGGCCGTGTCCGGTGTGGATCACCTGCAGAGCGGCGGCCGTTCGTTCGGCGGAGAGAATCAGGCCCTGTTCGCGGCAGAGCGCCCGAACGACGCGATTCTGCAGTTGGCCCGGCAGCGTCATGAATAGCCGACGCTCCAGGGAGCGGTCCTTGTCCTGCAGCTGCGCCAGCGTCTGCTGTCCGACCAGATCAAGCAGCGTGCGGTCCGAGCCGACCGCGCGCGCCAGCTGCGCCAGGCGTTCGGAGATGTTCGGATTGATCTCAGCCATCTGCGGCAGCAGGGAGTGCCGGATCCGGTTACGAGTGTGTTCGAGGTGTTCATTCGAGGGGTCCTGCGCTGGAAGCCAGTCGTACGCGCGGCAGACATCCTCGGTCTCTTGCCTGGTCACGCCCAACAAGGGTCGGACCAGCTGGATTTCGTCCGTCAGCTGACGTTGCTCCGGCATGCCGCTCAGGCCGTCCAGTCCCGAGCCTCGCAGGATGTGCAGCAGGATCGTTTCGGCCTGGTCGTCCTGAGTGTGAGCGACTGAAATCAGCGGTACGCCTCGCTCGAGGGCCAGCCGTGTGAGTGCGTTGTAGCGGACCCGGCGAGCGGCAGCTTCAACTCCCTCAGAGCTGCGCTCGGCCTCGGTTGCGGCGTTGGCCTCTACGATGTCGAGCGGCGTGCCGGCCTGCTCGGAAAGCCTGACAGAAGACTCGCGAAACTCGCGGCGAATCTCCTCGGACTGAATGAAGTGGTCGACATGAGCGGCGCGGACACGCCAACCGTGCCGACTCTGGGTGTCGGCCAGCAGCAGGAGCATCGCCGACGAATCGGCGCCGCCGGATACCGCGGCGATCAGTGGGCGACCGAATCCCGTTCCCACGTGCTCCACCAGCGCGCGTGAGATGCGGCGGCCGATATCACGGATGCGGCGGTCGGTCGGGAGGGTCACGGCGAAGCCCCATCGGGTTCGCTACTTGAGGTCCTGAGCCTCTTTCGGCAACAGGTTGGCCCACCAGGGCGAGCGAGTGATTTCGAGATTGCCGCGTCCCGGTGCGTGGACAGCGAAGGATTCCTCGCCGGGACGGACCATGCCGAGATCTTCGCGGGCGATGCGTTCGATGTAGGCGTCGGAATCCAGCCAGGCGACGAGCGCGGCCAGTTGTTGGGTGTCACGACGGAGTTGCTCAATCTCGGCACGGGTCTCGATGATTCGATCATCAAGGCTATTCGCCTGGAGCAACCCTTCGACGCCGCTGAACACGACGAATCCAACGAGCAGCAACGAGCAGACAAACGCGACCCAGCGCACCACCCAGGGCAGTGCTGCCGCCTGCCTCGGCTGCGCAGTCGTGTGTTGCGCTTCAGGAGCGGGAACGGCCGCAGCATCGGTCACGATTTCGACCGTGCGGTCGACCGGCATCTCGGCCATGGTCTGTGGTCTGCACCGCCGCCGATGGCACTCTACAACGAACGCAGTCTGCTAGAGGCCGTTCAGATGGTGTCGATCGTTTAAGCGCACTACGGCAGGTACGCCGTCGGCGATGCGAAAGGTCGTGAGTCCGGCGAGACCCGTATCGATCCGGCGCCACTCGCTTGGCGGCATCTGCAGCGCGTGGACGACCAACATCTTGACGACGAAGTTGTGGGTCACGATTAGACCAGTCCCTTCGGACGGATCTGCGACCAGCTCGTCGAATAGCGGCCGCGCTCGTTCCAGCACGGCCATCAGCGACTCTCCGCCTGGCATCGGCGCGCGGACAGAGTCGTTGCCTCGCCATTGGCCGAGGAATTCAGCGAAGCGCTTCCGAACGATCGGCCACTCGAGCCCCTCGAGCTCGCCGACATCCAGTTCGATCAGTCCGTCCGTGGCAATCGCTTCGACGCCGTGCGCCTCACCGATGGCTTCCGCAAGCTTGCGCGCGCGTGACAGCGGGCTGGTCAACACTCTCGTGATCGGCTCTTCATGGAGCGTGTCGACCGTCAGTCGTAACTGCTCGAGTCCGAGTTCGGTTGGCGGAGAATCCGTTCGCCCGAGGCCAACCCCGGCCCGGTTCGCCTCCGACTCCACGTGACGCAGGATGATGATCCGGTTCATGCCATCACTGGCTCTCCGGCCAGTTCGATTGCCGTGCGGTGAATGCGGGTCGGTTCTTCGGTGGCGCCGAGAGCGAGCATGACCTGTTCCGGCCGACCAGCTCCGCGCTCATCGTTGCGCAGTCGCATCGACAGTGTCGCAACGCCATCGGCAATGCCGATCAAGCTGATCTTGAGGATGAGGGGGCGTAGGTCGTACGACTTCGTCTCTTTGCCGCGTTGATGGCTCCACGGAATCTCATCCGCGGCCAACAGCCGAACAATCGCGGCCTGCCACTCGGCGTGTGATCGAGAATCATGGGCATCCACGACATAGCAGGCGGCGCGCAGCATGGACTGCAACGAGGACTGTTTGAGTGGCCCTTCCCTTAGCTCGATGACTCGCAGTCCTGGCGTCAGCTCTCCGTTCAGGCTGAGCATCGTCTCACCCGCGTCGACCCGTTCAGTCAAGAGCACATCGAGCAGTTCAGCGTCCGACGTCACCCCGACCGCCAGCGGCGCTGCGAGCGCGATCTTCGGACGCGGTGAAAAGCCGTGGGAGGTCGCCAGCGGCAAACCGGCGCGCTTGAAGACCCGTTCCCAGACGCGCATCAAATCAAGATGCGAGATGTATCTGAGCGGACCTTGCGCGGCGAAGCGGATCTGGAGGCGCTGGACGGCGTCAGATTGACTCATGATCCGGCAAGCCAGACGGCGGCCGCGGAGTGCGGATCGGATGTCCGCGAGGCGACGTCACGTGCCAACCTGGCCAGGCGTTCCTCGCCGTCGGCCGAGTGCAGTTGTCTGAGCACGTTGGCCCGCGCCAGGGCCGTGATCTGCTGTCGCGCCCGCTCAAGCTCGGCCGTCTCGAGTCGGCCCGACGATTGCAGTTCTTCAAAGTGGGCGTCGCAGGCATTGACCAATTTGTCGGTCCCTTCGCCCTGCGTGGCCACGACTCTGACGACGGGCGGATCCCAGCCGCGGTCGGGATTGAGCGAGAGCAGCGCCTTGAGCGCCGAGACCATCCGGTCGGCGCCGGGCAGGTCCGACTTGTTCACAGCGAGCACATCAGCGATCTCCATGATGCCCGCCTTTAGCGTCTGTACCTCGTCACCCATATTGGGCGTGTTGACCAGGATCGTCGTCTGCGCCGCGCCGGCGATGTCGACTTCGTCCTGACCCGCGCCGACGGTCTCGATCAGGATTACGTCCTTGCCATAGGCGTCGAGCACGTGGACCACATCCTGCGTCGCGGCCGAGAGTCCGCCGAGCGCGCCACGCGAAGCGAGCGAGCGGATGAACACGTCCGAGTCGGAATACAACTCGGTCATCCGCACGCGGTCGCCGAGGATGGCGCCCATCGTGTAGGGCGACGACGGGTCGATGGCGACAATACCGACGCTCTGACCGCGTTGCCGGAACGCCTTGGCCAGCTCGTTAGTCACAGTGCTCTTGCCGGCTCCGGGTGAACCGGTCAGGCCGATCGTGCGGGCCCGGCCGCTGCGCGGGTACAACGCGCGAAGCATTTCGCGTCCGCGTTGGTCACCGCTTTCGACCCAGCTCAGGACCCGCGCCAGCGCTCGTCGATCCTTGTCCAGCAGGCGCTGCTCCAGCTCGGCCAATCGACCGGAAAGCTGCGTGTTCGTAGTGCGGGCCGTCTCAGTCGTCACGAACGATCGAGCTCGGGAACGTGCGCGCGGACGTATTCGGCGATGTCGCCGGTATGGGCGCCCGGACCAAAGACCGCGGAGAATCCGGTTTCTTTGAGTGTGTCCGCGTCCTCGTCGGGAATAATCCCGCCGCCGAGGAAGAGCGTGTTCTCGGGAGTGATGCCTCGTTCACGGCAGGCGTTGACCACCCGCGGGAACAACTCAAGGTGAGCCCCCGAAAGTACCGAGAGCGCGACCACGTGCACGTCTTCCTGCAGTGCTGCCTCGGCGATCATGTCCGGTGTCTGTCGAATGCCCGTGTAGATCACTTCCATGCCGGCGTCGCGAAGCGCGCGGGCGACGATCTTCGCGCCGCGATCGTGTCCGTCCAGTCCTGGCTTGGCGACCAGCACTCGAATCTGGTCCGTCATCGTGGAGGTATTGCTCATGATCTCAGCTTTCAGTCAGCATCGATCAGTTTATGCCTCGGACAGGCGCAGACGCGCACCATAAGTGTGTTTGGGTGAAATGAATGCCCCGGCGTTGGCGTCGGTCACGGTCCAGCCCTCGCCGCGCAGGTGTGCGACCGCCGCCTCGGCGTTGCGAACGGTCAGAGCGAGCATGAACATGCCCTCGCCGGATGTGTCGAGCTTGCGCGGCAGCGGGCCGCCGCTGCCCGGCAGCGGGCGCACGAGTTCAATCGCCGTCGGCCCGATGTCCAGGAACTGCCCCTCCAGGCCCAACCCCTCGGCGCTGAACGGCTCGCGCCCGACGAGACCGTAGCGCTCGGACCACGCCTCGGTGACCGGCGCCACGTCGTTCACGGCAACGGTCATGTGGTGCAGGGCATGCGGTCCAGGACCCGAGGTCGGACCTGAATGCCGTGGGGCGTCATCGGGCGGCTGCGCGTACTCGATCAACACGCCGTAATTGGATCGTGGATGAATGAACCCGATCATTCCGGTCAGACCGACGCGCGGTTCTTCATCGATCATCTGCATCCCGGTGTCCCGGGCCGCTACCAGGTCGTTCGCAACGTCTGTTGACTCGAAGCAGATGTGGTGAAAGCCCTCGCCGTTGTTTTCGAGGTATTTGGCAATGCCTGTGCCCTCGCGAGTCGGCTGAAGCAGCTCAATCTCGCAGTTGTCGAGTGGGAAGATCACGCCGCGCACGCCCTGCGATTCAAGCTCAGTGTCCAGCGCCGTCTCCAGGCCGAACGTGTCGCGCCAGACCTCGGCGGTCTTGTCTGCGTCGTGCACGGCGATGCCAATGTGGTGGATGCGTGTCAGTGCCATCGTGTTCCCATCTCGTTCAGTGGTCGGTTACTCGCCCTGTGACGTCGGTCCGAATCTGGACTCGAGTTCCCGTCGGTGCTCGCGGTCGTGCTCCAGCGCCACGCCCAGCAGGATCCGCGCGGGGTTGCCCTGCGTGTTCAGATCAGCGTCAGAAATGCGCTCCACCAGCGTAGCCGTGCGGCCCCGCAGATCTTCCAACGCGCGAATCAACGCCGGCAGTCTTCGGTCACCGAGCGACGCGACCGCGGCGGCGTTGGTCGACTCGATTCGGCGGGTCGGGAAGTCGAGCAGGGAGGGAAACACGCCTCCGAGATGATCCTCGATTGCCGCTCGCTCCTCCGCCTCCCAGAACAACCGATGAGCCGCCATCCCTTTCGGAGACCAGGCACCCTCGGCGAGCGGTTCATTGACCTGGTCTGGCGGCACAGCCGTCAGCGTCCTCAACAGCAGATTGCGCTCGGCCTGCCACCAGTAGCGCAGGCGTTGTGCGTCGGACCAGTCGCGCTCGGATTGACCGCCCGCCGAGCCGGCCGATTTTCTTCCCACCGCTCGCCTTCCGAAAGGCATGTTGTTGATCTCGCTTGCGTCAGACCACGATCCGTTCGCGGTACTCGCCCCAGACCTGGCGAAGCGAATCGGAGATCTCTCCCAGCGTCGCCGACTGCTTGACGGCGTCAAGCATCAGCGGCACCAGATTCTCATCCGTGGCGGCGGCCTGCTGGATCGCGTCCAGCGCGGCCGATACGGCGGTCTGGTCGCGACCGTCCCGCAGCCGCTCAAGCTTCTCGATTTGCCGCTCCCGCACCGTCGGGTCGACGCGCACGATCTCGACGTCGGAGTCCTCGTCGGTCTCGAAGCGGTTGACGCCAACAATCACGCGACCGAGCTTGCCTGCGGACCGATCGCCGTCTCGCGCCGCCTCAGCCTCGGTTTCGACCTCGCGCTGGAATCCGGAGGCCGCCTCAAGAATCTCCGCCTGCTGGTAGCCCTGTTCGATCGCCGACACGGCTCCACCGAGCGCATCGATCTGCTCGATGTAGTTCCGCGCCTCTTCCTCCAGGGCATCTGTCGTTTGCTCGATGTAGTAGGACCCGCCCAGCGGGTCGATCACGTCCGCGACCCCCGATTCGTAGCCGATCACCTGCTGGGTGCGCAGGGCGATCTCGACGGCGTGCTCCGACGGCAGGCCCAGCGCTTCATCGAGGGAGTTGGTGTGCAACGACTGCGTCCCCCCCAGAACCGCGGCCAGCGCCTGTAGCGTGGTCCGGATCACATTGTTGTCCGGTTGTTGCGCGGTCAGCGTCACGCCGCCGGTCTGCGTGTGGAAGCGCAGCATCTGGGCGCGCTGATTCTCGGAGCCGAATCGGTCTCTGGCGATGCTCGCCCAGAGCCGACGCGCGGCGCGGAACTTGCCAATCTCCTCCAGGAAGTTGCTGTGACAGGCGAAGAAGAAGGAGAGCCTCGGGCCGAAACTGTCGAACGCCATCCCCTGCTCCAGCGCCGCCTCGACGTACGCGATCGCGTTGGCCAGGGTGAAGCCAATCTCCTGGGCCGCCGTGCAGCCTGCCTCGCGCATGTGGTAGCCGGAAATCGAGATCGTGTTCCAGCGCGGAACCTCGCGCGTGCAGTAATCGAAGCTGTCCGTGATCAGTCGCATCGACGGCTTGGGCGGATAAATGTACGTCCCACGCGCGATGTATTCCTTGAGGATGTCGTTCTGGACCGTCCCCCCGATCTTGTCGCGCCCCACGCCCTGCTCCTCGGCCACCGCGGCGTAGAGCGAGAGCAGGATGTTCGCGGTCGAGTTGATCGTCATCGACGTCGTGACCCGGTCCAGCGGGATCTGGTCGAACAGCGTGCGCATGTCGTCGATCGAATCGATCGCCACGCCGACCTTGCCCACTTCGCCCTCCGACATGTTCGCGTCGGAGTCGTAGCCAATTTGCGTGGGCAGGTCGAACGCGACCGAGAGGCCAGTCTGTCCCTGATCAAGCAGGAATCGGTAGCGCCGATTGGACGCTTCCGCATCCTCTTGCCCGGCGTACTGGCGCATCGTCCAGAGCCGGCCGCGATACATCGTCGGCTGGATCCCGCGCGTATAGGGATACTCGCCCGGCAGCGGCCCCGGCTCACCGTTTTCGCCGTTCACGTAGATCGGGTCGAGCGGCTCGCCTGATGAGCGCCGAAACTCCTCGCGACGCTCGGGAAATCGTCCGGTCGCCTTGGCGTAGGGACCGTCCAACCACTCCTGGAGTTCTGAGGTCATCGGATCGCTCCCTCCACCGGACGCAGCTAACGCAGAGGCTACGAAGACGCTTTCAGCAGGTCAACGTTCGTCGTCGACCGCGGCCGGTCAGACGTCGAAGCGCTTCCTGAGACTGATAATGCGCTGATCGACGGCGTCGCGCCATTCATCGGGCGTGATTTCGACGACACCGCTCTCGCCTCCATAGGCACTGCTGATGATCAGGTCCGCGGCCTGATCCCGTAGGTGCGTCAGGCTCTCCACGAGAGACGGGGCGTCGCCTTCGATTTCCGGATACACGCCGGTCGCCCAGCCGCCCGAATTCGGCACGATGGTGTCGCCGGTGAAGAGATAGGACTTCCCGTGCGGAGACTCGTATCGCAAGGAGACGCTGCCCGGCGTATGCCCCGGCGTGTGGAGTACTTCGATCTCCTCGAGCAGTGGGTCCGTACCGGCAGGATCGAGGAACAGGTCAGCCTCAGCGACGTCACTGATCGCGTGCGCATCGGCCTCGTGGTAAGCGAGGCGGGAGGAGAATCGATCGCGGATCTGGCAAAGCGCCGGACCCGTCTCGTCGCGGTGGCTCAAAACTTGCATGGCCACACCGCCCAGTTGCTCGATCGCGTCCAGATCATCCTGCTGGTCCTCCCCGAGACTGTAGATCAGCAGGTTGCCCTGCGGCTGAGCGAGCAGGTACGCGTGCGAGTACACGCCGTCGAGGAGCTGACGCCGAGACGTCTGCCACAGGTCGGGTGTGAGCTGTTTCATGTCCTGAGCCGTCCGTTCCGCGATTCCTGACGGGACTGTCAATGGCCTGAGCATACGGCGTCTGAGGTCTGCGTTCTTGCCATCCGCAACGACGATTGGTAAGCCAATGACATGCGGATTGAGATCGGTCCATGGCAGGTCAGGAGCTTTCGGGCCGACGATGCCGAGGCGCTCGCGCGCAACGCCAACAATCGCAATGTGTCGCGCAATCTACGTGATCACCTCCCATATCCCTACGAGCTGTCAGATGCGCACGAGTGGATCGAATTTGTCGCCGGCCAGATTATCGACGCGTTGCTGTACGCCATCGTTCGCGACTGATGCCGAGCATTGATGTCGCCGGACATCCCTGGCTACTCGTCGAGACGCTCTCGTAGCCCCTCTTCGTGCTCGATTTGCTCCGGTGTGATCGCGTCGCCGAAGTCCTCGAGCTCATAGAAGGGGCGAATCTCGATTTCGCTCGGCCCGGGCATCGGATTCGGAGCGCGCTTCACCCACTCGACTGCTTCATCCAGGTCGGCGACTTCCCAGATCCAGAATCCGGCCACCAATTCGTTGGTGACGCCGAAGGGCCCGTCGATCACCGTGCGCGACTCGCCTTCGAAGGCGACCCGCTTGCCGGCGGCGGTTGGCTGCAGACCCTCGCCGGTCTGCATGAGCCCGGCCTCGACCAGCTTCTCGTTGTACGCGCCCATCTCCTCGAACATTTCGGTCGTCGGCATGACGCCCGCTTCGCTGTCCTTGGTCGCCTTGACCAGCACCATGACGCGCATGGTTCATTGCCCCTCGTTTGAAGATCTCAGCGGCTGGTGGGCGATGGAGGACTCGAACCTCCGACCTCCCGGGTGTAAACCGGACGCTCTAGCCACCTGAGCTAATCGCCCCAGAACGATCGATCTCGTCCTACTGCTGCGTTTCTATCACACCGGCGAGATTGTCGGCCGCGATGTCGAAGATGTCGCGGAAACTCTCGAAGAGCGTGATCGCCGTGAGTAGACCGCTTTCTTCCTCAGTTGCCAGTGCATCGCGGACCAACGGACCGGCCGCATTCGCGATCTGGGCCAGTGCGTCGGCGACCCTTTCATGTAAGTCGCCCCACTGCTCAGGCGGTGTGAGCTCCAGGAACTGTTCGTGCAGGTCCGACCAGACCTGCGTCTGCGCCTCCATGTTGCGCTGCCAACCTGGATCGCCCAGCACGCCTGGATCGTCTCGCCAGCGCTGAATCTGTTCCTCCGCGACGGCGAAGTTGGCGCGCGCCGAATCGAGGATGTTGAGCGCCCCTTCCCCGTAGTTTTCCGGCACAGCTTCCTGCGCCGCGCCGACTTCATCGCCGATCAAGTCTCCGACAAGCTCACGCAGCGTCTCGATGTCGACTATGCCGACACGAAGCTCGTTGATGATTCCGTCGGAGCTAATGAAATACGTCGTCGGCCGGCCGACGAGTGGATACGGCCCGTCGGTCATCGACTTGGTCGGATCGAGCAGGACCAGGTAGCTGACTCCGGTCACTTCGTCGGCGAACTGACGCGCCGTCTCCAGGCTCTCGCCGTCGTTGACGCCGATGAAGGTCACCCGTCCTGCCGCTTCCTGGTTCACAATCTCGAACTCGGGCATCTCCTCGATGCATGGCTCGCACCAGCTGGCCCAGAAATTGAGCACGATCGGGCCGTCAATCTCCGAGAGCCGGTGTGGCTGACCCTTGAGGTCGAGCAGGCGGAAATCGGGCGCGAGCGCGCCCCTGTCCGAGGCGTCTCCGTCTCGTTCGATGTATCCGAGGTGCGTTTCAGCCTCGAGTCGTTCGATCCGCGCATCCAGCTCGTCTGAGCCACCCTCATTGTCTCGTTGCTGCTTCAACTCTTCCAGCTCCACCAATCTGGCGGAAAACTCTTCGCCGGCGCCTTCGGCGGCGTCGCCACCGCGTCCGCCGATGAATATCGGCGCAATGATTGCCGCAGCGATCGCTGCCGTGATCAGCGCACGATTGATCGCATCTCGCGTCGAATAGGGCTTCCGCAGAAAGGTGAAGAGGATGTAGGACTGCTGTTTCTGGCGCAATCGGTCCAGGAGGTTCCCCGCCATCAAGCGTTCCTTCCCCGTCCCACCGTGACCGCCCGGCTGAGTCAGTAGTCGCTCGTCGCTAGTTGTGCTCCACCGACGGCCCGTCGATGGCTCTGACTCCTTGCCCGCTGGCGGCTGCGCTCGAGGCCTGGTTCCAGAGCGTGGCCGGATCGCTGGTCAGAGGATCGAATCCCTCGTGGTCCAGCACCACCCAGCCTCCCGCCTGAATCTCGCCTTCAAGTTGGCCCGGACTCCATCCAGCGTATCCCGAGTAGATGCGCAAGTCGCGAACCACGCCGTCCAGGTTGTCGGGCTCTGCGCTCAGATTGACGATTCCCAACTCACGGCCGGGTTCCTTGATGGTGAGGGTGAACCACGTCTGTTGCGGGTCAAACGCCGCCGCCGGGCGCGCCAGGCCGACCGCGGCAGTTCGTTCCACTGGTCCACCCTGAAACACGACCATCGGCTGCGCGGCCAGATCGAGCCAGGTGGGCACGACATCGGCAAGTGTGATCCCTGTGGGTCGATTGAGCACTACACCCAAGGCTCCGTCGCCATGTTCGAGGATCAATACGACCGTGCGGAAGAAGTTCGGGTCGGCCAAGTGTCGCGAAGCGACGAGAATCTGCCCTACGAGCGAGAAGTTGGGATCGTTGGGTCGCCACTCGAGCGCCATGGGCCGGATCGTCCGCGTCTGACTGGACCGATGTCTGCGTCAGAGTATGCGATCAGAATGTGCGGGGAGCGCGCTCCGACTTTGACGACAACGGCGTCGCTCGATAGGTTGGGATACCCTGAGCGAACGTGGCAGCGTAGCTCAGTTGGCAGAGCAGGGGACTCATAAGCCCCGTGTCGCAGGTTCGAGTCCTGCCGCTGCT
>JAPPNI010000027.1 GCA_028873865.1 Chloroflexota bacterium
GCATGGCGATGAAGATGCCGATGCCGCTGTAGGCGCCGCCGAAGAGTCCGGCGATAACGAGGATGAGGATGGCTCCGGGGACGCCGGTGGCCATGCCGGAGCCGGCGACGAGGGCGGCGATCAGCATGATCGAGGCGAAGAAGATGGCGCGGACGGCGTCGGCCCAGACGCGGCCGATGATCAGCGACCAGCGCGAGGCGGGTGTGAGCAGGAGCTTGTCGAAGTAGCCGCGCTCCATGTCGAGCACGATGGCGATGCCGGAGGCGGATGATGATCCGGCGACGGCCTGGAGGACGGCGACCGGGAGCTGGAAGGCGAGGTAGTTGTTGACGCCGAAGCCGCGCTCGGAGAAGTTGGCGATCGCGCCAGTAGAGACGGCGAGGAAGAAGAGCGGGATGAAGATGTTGGTGATCTCGACGCCGGGCTGCCGGAGGGATTCGCGAATGGCGCGGCCGGCGAGGTAGCGGGCGTCGGTGAGGACGCGGAGCGGACCGGACTGCTGGGAGGCGGAGGTCTGGGGCGCGCCGGGGGCCTCGAGCGTGGTCATGCGGGACCGCCCTGGGTCGGTTGCGCGGCCTGGTCGGCCGGTTCGATGCGGTGTCCGGTGGCCTTGAAGAAGACGTCGTCGAGGGTGGCTCGGGCGAGTCGGAGGTTGCTGAAGGGCAGGTCTTCGTCGTCGAGGGTGCGGACGACTCGAGGCAGGGTGTCGTGGCCGCTCTTGCTGTAGACGGCGATGCCCTCGTTGAAGTCCCAGTTGGCATCCTCGACGTTGGGCAGCGGCAAGAGGGCGGAGACGGCGCGCTGCTGGGCTCGCTCGTCACCCTCGACCTGGACGTAGATGACGTCGGCAGAGACGGTGGCCTTGAGTCCGTCGGGGGTTCCCTGCTGGACGATTTCGCCGGCGTCGAGGATGGCGATCTCGTCGCAGAGCTGGTCGGCTTCCTCGAGGTACTGAGTGGTGAGGAAGAAGGTGACGCCGTCCTCGCGGTTGAGTCGCTGGATGTACTCCCAGAGGTTTTGGCGGGAGACGGGGTCGAGGCCGGTGGTGGGCTCGTCAAGGAAGATGATCGAGGGCGAGTGGACGAGGGCGGAGGCGAGGTCGAGTCGGCGCTGCATGCCGCCGGAGTAGCCGCCGATGCGTCGGTCGGCGTCTTCGGTCAGGTCGACGACGTCGAGGAGGTGGGCGATGCGGTCTTCGATCTCGCCGCGGGGCACGTTGTAGAGCCGAGACTGCAGGCGGAGGAGTTCTCGGCCGGTCTGGAGGATGTCGAGTCCGGCTTCCTGCAGGGCGACGCCGATTGCGCGGCGGATCTGGCGGTCCTGGACGAGGACGTCGAAGCCGGCGACGCGGGCGTCGCCGGCGGTTGGGCGAAGGAGGGTGGTCAGCATGCGGACGGTGGTGGTTTTGCCGCTGCCGTTCTGTCCGAGGAAGCCGAAGATCTGTCCCGGCCGCACCCGGAGATCGATGCCGTTGACCGCGTGGATGTCGCCGAAGTGTTTGACCAGGCCATGGGCCTCGATCGCCAGGTCAGGGTCGCGGTCGTGCTGCGGCGCCGGGGCAGCCATCTGATCGAGCAGACGTTCGGCGACAGTCGGCGAACTGGTGGACATGACCGTGAGCGTACCGGGTCAATAGCGCTGGTCGGGAGACGGTGGTCGTTCTCGATAACGAACGTGTGTCCTAGAACACACAGTCGTCGGTCAGACCGGTCGGAAGACGGGGATCGGGTAGGAGTCCTCGCCAGCCTGCTCCTCGAACTCGACCTTGACTCGCTGGCCGATGCTGATGTCCGTGGTGGGATCGTCGACGCCGACGATGGTGCTCATCATGCGGAAGCCCTCATCGAGGTCGATGTAGGCGACGGCGTATGCGCCGAGTTCCTGGAAACCGGGCATGCGGTTCTGGCGGACGACGGAGTAGGTGTAGACGGTGCCGAGGCCGGAGGAGACGTTCCAGCTGAGCTCGCGGTCGCCGGTGACGGTGGAGTGTCCGCGGGGGTAGAAGACGACGTTGCCGTCGGAGTCGGTCTGGTAGCGCAGCTCACCGGCCTTGCAGCCGTCCCAGAAGTGCTGGGTGTCCGGCTCGGGGAAGCTAGGTTGTGGTCGGTTGGCCATGATGGAGTGCCTTTCTGAGTGATTCCCGTCATGCCCGCGCTTGTCACGGGCATCTCGCCGCGTCGGAGACGACGTTGCCGAACGCAGCGAGATTGCCGAGGCAAGCTCGGCAATGACGACTTGCGGTTAGTCGGCGGCGAGGATGACGGTGCCGCCGGTGTGGGTGCCTCCGAGCAGTCCTCCGTTGCCGTGGGCGACGGCGAGTTTGGCACCGTCGACCTGGCTGTTGGACTCGCCGCGGAGCTGGCGGACGGATTCGAGCAGGAGGAAGAGTCCGCGCATGCCGGGGTGGTTGGAGGAGAGTCCGCCGCCGTCGGTGTTGAGCGTGAGGCCGGGCTGGTCGAAGGCGAGATGGCCGTCCTCGATGAACTGGCCGACCTCGCCCTTGGCGCAGAAGCCGAGGTCTTCGAGCATCACGGCGACGGTGATGCTGAAGGAATCGTAGATCATGGCGATGTCGATCTCGTCGGGAGTGACACCGGCCTGACCGTAGGCGGCGGGGGCGCTCTGCGCGCCGGCGGAGGTGGTGATGTCGCCGCCGTTCTCGCGGTACTTGGTGGCTTCACCGGCGCCAATGATCCAGACGGGCTTCTTCTTGATGTCGCGCGCGATTTCGGGGGAGACGAAGACGGCCGCGCCGCCGCCGTCGGAGATCATGCAGCACTCGAGCAGGTGCAGGGGGTCGGCGATGATCCGCGACTCGAGTACGTCCTCGACGGTGATCTCGTCGACCTTGACGAACTGGAGGTCGGTCATTGCCTTGACGGCTTCTGGGTTGCGCATGGCGTGCTTGCGCGTGGCGACGGAGATCTGAGCGAGCTGCTCGGTCGTGGTGCCGTACTCGTGCATGTGGCGGTGGGCGACCATCGCGTAGTTGCTGATCAGGGTGGAGCCGTAGGGGGCCTCCATGTTCTGCTGCCAGGAGGCTCCGCCGCGGCCCATGCCACCGGTGCCGATCGGCACGCGCATCGAGGCGGCGGTCGAACCGTACGTGGTAACGGCGACGTTGCAGCGTCCGGCGGCGATGTCGCGCAGGGCGTGGGAGGCGTGGAACTCGTAGGAGGAGCCACCGACCTGGGTGGTGTCGAGCAGGCGCGGCTTGATCCCGAGATAGGCCGCGAGACCGAGTCCGCCGCCGCCCTCGCCGTCGAGCGCGTCGTAGAGTCCGTCGACGTCGCCCCAGTCGAGGCCGGCGTCGTCGAGCGCGCGCTTCATCGACTCGGCCTTGATTTGCATGGACGAGACGCCGGGGGCGACCCGCAAGGGGTATTCGTGGATGCCGGCGATCGCGGCCAATCGTTCCTGTGCCATCTGACAACCTTTCCTCGTCGAACAGACGCAAGAGGTTCAGCGTCCTGGCGACGCACGCGGCACAGGCTAGCGCCGATTCCGGCTCAGGCGTAGCCTGCCGTCATGCGCATCGGCCTGATCTCCGACACTCATCTTCCGCAATTGCTGCACTCGATGGACGAACTGGGACCGGAGACGGGGGAGGCGCTGGCCGGCGTCGACCTGATCCTGCATGGGGGCGACATCACGGTTCCGGCGGTGCTCGACTGGTGCGAGCAGTTCGCGCCGGTGCTCGCGGTGCGGGGCAACAACGACATCTTCGATGATCCGCGCCTGGCAGAGCACCAGTTTCTCGATGTGGAAGGCTTCCGGATCGGGCTGGCGCATGAGCTGCGGCCCGAGTCGCGGCCGATTGGGGAGATCCTGGCGGCGTCGCTCGACGATGAGTGGGTGGACGTGCTGATCGGCGGGGACACGCATGTCGAGCGGCTGGAGTTCCGGGACGATGTGCTGCTGATCAATCCGGGCAGTCCGTCGTTGCCGCATCACCTGTCGACGCGTCTGGGCGCGGTGGGCATGCTGACGGTCACACCACACCGGTTGGAGGCGGAGATCGTTGCGCTGGGTCCGAGCGAGGGTCATCGCAATCCGTCTCGGCCGCAGCATGTGGTCGTGGAGTACGGGCATGTGGTCGAGGCGTCGCTCGACGGGCACTCGATCTCGCCGAGTGAATTTCTGAAGGCGCCGCATGAGCGGGTCGTCGCGAACGGAGTCTGAGATGGATCTGCAACTGCAGGGCAAGCGAGCGCTGGTGACGGGCGGCAGCCGTGGGATCGGCAAGGCGATTGCGCGGGTGCTGGTCGAGGAGGGCTGTGAGGTGGTGATCTCGGCTCGGGATCCAGAACGTCTGGCTTCGGCGGCCGAGGAGGTCGGCGCGACGGCATGGTTTGCCTATGATGCGGCGGACGATGGGTCGGTGGAGTCGATGGTCGCGGGCGCGGCTGAGTCGCTGGGCGGGTTGGACATCCTGGTCAACAATGCGGCCTCGCCGGGCAGCGTGCACGGTCCGATGAAGCTGGCCGATCTGACCGCCGACCATGCGCTGGCCGATCTGCAGGTCAAGGTGCTGGGCTACCTGCGCTGCTCGCGGGCGGCTGCGCCGTACATGCAGGCTCAGGGCTGGGGGCGGATCGTCAACGTCTCCGGGCTGGCGGCGCGGGGGAGCGGGAACACGGTGGGATCGATTCGCAATGTGTCGGTGGCAGCGATGACGAAGAACCTGGCGGACGAGCTGGGGCCGGACGGAATCAACGTGACCGTGGTGCATCCCGGTCTGACGCGGACCGAAGCGACGCCGGACCGGATTGCTCAAATTGCGGAGTCGGACGGGATCTCGCTGGAGGAGGCCGAAGCGCGGATGGCGTCGGGGAACTCGGTGCGGACGCTCATCGATTCGGACGATATCGCCAACATCGTGGCGTTCCTGGCGTCGCCGAAGTCGATTGCGATAACCGGGGATACGATCGCGGCGGGCGGCGGGGTTGGCCGGGGGATTTACTACTAGTCGGCGGCGGCAATCCTGGACGCCTGACGCTGTTTGTCCACGGACAGGCGGTACAGGACCGTCAGGTTCGCCCAGAATCCGGATGAAGAGCCAAGCACGCGCTCCAGGTCTGCCGCCATTGCATCGGGCATCTCACGCTGCCCAGCCAGGACGGCTTCCACCTGGGTTGTCGGCAAACCCAGCGTCTGCGCAAGCTCGGCGGCCGACATTCGGCGAGCCTCAAGTTCCTCAAGCAGAACATCGCCAGGGTGAATGGGGAGGTCGGAGACGATCAGGGAAGCAGTGTCATCCATGGTAGTCCTCAACGTTGATGATAGTGATTTCATCGCCATCCTCTGAGGGAACAACGATGAGCCGCCATCTCCCGGTGAGGCGAATGGCGAATTCGCCTCGTCGGTCGCCGTGCAACGGGTGCAATCCCAGTTCGGGACGATTGAACAGGTCTTCCCAGCGTTGGACTGCCTGAATCGTGTTCAGCCGCGTAACGTAGCGACGCGCAACGTCCGGTCCCCATCGGCGAGTCGCATGGTCTGAGCGCTCGTAGGCACGTCGCAGGCGGGTTGAGCGAAACCGCAGCCTCATGAACTCGTCGACCCGTCGCCTGAATCGCGCTACACCAGCGCCGCCGCCTTGACCAGGTTGCGCATGAGGCGGATGGCTTCGTCGTGGGGGACGCGTCCCACGCCGCAGCTGGTGGAGACGAGCAGGCGCTCGGGCGGAATGACTTCTGTCAGCTGTTCAGTCTTCTGGCGCAGTTCCGTGACCGGAGCAGGCTTTGACTTGACGTCGGCGATGCCGGCGATGATCTGCATGGTCTCGGGCAGCTCGGCGAGCAGGCCGTGTTCTTCCCACTGACCGGAGTATGAGCATTCGACGTGAACGCGGTCGACGATGCCCTCGAGCTGCTGGATGAAGGGGATCAGCGAGCGCAGGTTCTGCACCTCGATCGAGGGCTTGCGGGCGATGTCGCCGAGGCAGAAGTGAATCGTCCTCGTGATTCCGGAGGCAGGCTGCAGCGGCTCTTTGACCAGCGGCAGCAGTGATTCGGTAGTGCGGTTGGCGGAGACCAGGCCGATTGCCTCGCCCGGTGCATCGAGCTGGATTTCGCGGAGACCGTTGTCGACCATGTCGGCGATTTCGTCCTGGACGACTTCGATGAGGTTGTTCAGGTGGCGAGATTGATCGACGCCCTCGTCGGTGACGAATCCGCCGCCGATGGTCAGCGGGGAGGGGACGGAGGCTTTGTCCAGGCGCGGTTCGATCTCCCGCTCCCGGCGCCAGGCCCTGGCGTGGCCGGTGCCTCGGGGCGCGGTGACCTTGCCGATCACCCGGTAGCGTCCGACGCCCTGCTGTCCCCTGGCGGTGATTCGAGGAGCGAGCGTCTCGAGGCCGTCGAGACGCGGCGGGATGTGGTGGAGGAAGTCGGGGGCGAAGACCTCGCCGCCCATGATCTGGTCGAGGCCGCAGGCGAGCTGCTCGTCCATGGCGATTCGCGCGGCGGTCTGGAGGAGGCCGTTGGCCTGCTCATCGGAGAGTTCGCCGGCGTAGTAACGCTTGAGTTCCAGACGCTGTCCGAAGGGGATCGGCCAGGAGCCGACGACGGTCGTGCGGATGGCCATGGTGGGCTCCTCAGTTGCTCGCTCGAACTTCCCAGTGGTCGTGGGCGTCGGCGTAGACGCGGAAACCGTAGTCGTTGTAGCGGTAGCTGGGCGAGAGGCTGGAGCGGGCGCTGACGCGAGTGAACTTGATCCGATGGCGCCAGGAGCCGCCGCGGCTGGCGCGGCGTGTGCCGGTCGCGGGGCCGGTCGGCGCATTCTCCGGAGAGATGGAGTAGTAGTTGCGGTCGTACCAGTCGGAACACCACTCGTGCACGTTGTCGGCCATGCAGTAGAGACCGAAGCGGTTGCGGCAGGCGTCCAGCGGCACGTGCGGATGCTCCGCTGCCGCGATGGACGCCCGAGCCGTTGCCTCTGGCCAACACACGTCGGGCTCGGGCCAGTCGGCCTCCGCCAGCCCGCCCCGAGCCGCGTACTCGCGTTCCGCCTCGGTTGGCAGTCGAACGCGTGTGTCGGTCTGTGTTGAGAGCCACTCGCAGTAGGCGACCGCATCGTGCCAGGAGATGCCCACGACGGGCGCATCAGGGATCCGGAAACCGTTCTGCGTCCAGAACGGCGGCGGCGGAGCACTGGTTTGCTCGACAAACACCGCGTACTCGTCGTTGCTGACCGGTCGTTCGGCGGCGAAGAACGGTCCGACATTGACCGAATGGGCCGGACGCTCGTCGCGGCGCCGGTCATCGGAACCCATGACGAATGCGCCGCCGGAGAGTTCGATCAGGCCGCTGATTGACGTGTGCCGGGCGCTGATCATGGGGGCAGTCTAGCTTCGCGCTGATTGCCGGACAGGCGCCCGGCAAACCGGCAAGAGCACCCTGGTCCAACAGTTCGGCGGCGAACAACGGCGCTACGTCACGCTGGCCGACCTCGACGTGCTCAGCGCGGCACGCGAAGACCCGGAACTGCTCGTCGATGGCCCGCAACCGATCACCATCGACGAGGTTCAACGCGAGCCTCAGCTGCTGCACGCGGTCAAACGCGCGGTCGACCGCGACCGTCGGCCGGGACAATTCCTGCTCACCGGATCGGCCAACCTGCTGCTGATGCAGTGCGTGTCCGAATCGTTGGCCGGACGCGCGAGCTACCTCAATCTGTGGCCGATGACTCGCCGGGAACTGCGCGGTCTGGGACCGGGCGCGATCAGGGAGCGGCTATTCGAGACCCGGCCCTCGGAGTGGAGCGATCTGCTGCGTTCGGAGCCGAACGAGCCGGAAGACTGGCGAGCGCTGGCTCGCCGCGGCGGATTCCCGGTGCCGGCGCTGCAACTGGAGAACGACGAGGACGGTGCGATCTGGTTTGACGGTTATGTTCGCACCTATCTCGAGCGCGACTTGCAGAATCTGTCCAACATCTCGGCCCTGCCCGAGTTCCGCCGACTGATGCGGGCTGCCTGTCTGCGCGTGGGTCAACTGCTCAACCAGTCCGCCCTGGCGCGCGGATCTGTTCTACTGGCGCACCGTAAACGGCGAGGAGATCGATTTCGTCATCGAGTCGGAGGGCCGGCTGCTGCCAGTTGAGGTCAAGCCAGGCAGACCGCGCCTGAGCGACAGCAAGCATCTGCGCACGTTTCTGTCGCAGTATGAGGAGATCAGCAGACCCGGGCTGCTCTTGCATACCGGCGACGCCCTGGAATGGATCGCGCCGAACGTGCTCGCCACGCCCTGGTGGATGATGATCTGAGCGAGCCGGTATTGGGCCGGTATTGGGCCGGTATTGGGCCGGTATTGGGCCGGTATTAGGCGGAGCGTTGGCTGGCTCCGTGTTAGCCTGCGCCCGCTGCGCGCGGGACCCCGTGCCGGCAGGGGAAGGGAAGGCCAAGATGGGTCTGTTGGACGGACGCAAAGCGCTCGTGACGGGTTCGAGCCGGGGAATCGGCGCGGATATCGCGCGTGGTCTCGCGGCGCGCGGCGCTGCCGTGGCCGTGGCGGCGCGGTCTGACGAGGCCTCTCCCGATCCGCGGTTGCCAGGCACGATCCGGACGGTGGCCGAGGAGATCCGACAGGCAGGCGGACACGCCGTGCCGGTGCAGCTGGATGTGCGCGATCCGGAATCGATCGTTCGGGCGATTGACACGACCGCGTCGGAGCTGGGCGGACTCGACATCCTGATCAACAACGCGGCCGTGCTGGTGCCGGGGACGCTGGAGTCGGTGCAGGACCGACACATCGATCTGATCTGGCAGCTCGACCTGCGCGGTCCGGTGCTGCTGGCCAAGTATGCGGTCGAGCATATGAAGGAGTCGGGCGGCGACATCATCAACATCTCGTCGGGAGCCGCGGACTTCCCCGGTCCGGGCCCGTATGACGAGGTGCGCGAGGGCGGGCAGTTCTACGGGATGGTCAAGGCCGGGCTGGAGCGGATCACGCAGGGCTGGGCGATGGAGCTGCAGCAGTATCAGATCGCCTGCAACGTGCTGACGCTGCGCTACCTGATCAAGACGCCGGGCCACTGGTACGCGCTGACCACGCCGGACAATCCGCAGACCGAGTTCGAGTCGGCGGACTGGATGGCCGCGGCCAGCGTCTGGATCGCGAGCCAGCCGGCGTCGTACACGGGTAACATCGTCGACGATCGCGAGATGCGGGACATCCTCGCCGACCTGTAGGACATCCACGATGGCAGAGAGCCTGGCCGACGGTCCGGACCTGATCTACGAGAAGTTCGATCATTACGCGGTCCTGACGATGAACCGGCCGCACCGGCTGAATGCGCTGGGCGGAGACCTGCGGCGTCTGATGCGCGAGGCGGTTGACGACCTTGAGTCCGACCCGGAGATGCGCGTCGGGATCCTGACCGGCGCGGGCCGGGCGTTCTCGGCCGGGGCGGACCTGAAGGAGATGAACGAGGGCAATCAGCGGCGGCAGGGGCTGCGCAACACGATGGGCTACGACCTCGATGAGTCGATGCCCTTTGCCCGGGCCCGTAAGCCGTTCATTGCGGCGATCAACGGCCTCTGCATTGCCGGGGGGCTGGAGCGGGCGCTGGATTGCGACATTCGGATCGCCTCCTCGGAAGCGTTCTTCGGTCTGTTCGAGGTCAAGCGCGGGATCATGCCCGGCTACGCGATCCACCATCTGGCGCGGATGCTGCCGATTGGCGATGTGCTGTACATCATGCTGACGGCCGACCGGATCTCGCCGGAGGACGCGCTGCGGATGGGGCTGATCCGCGAGATTCTTGAGCCCGATGCGTTGATGCCGCGGGCGGTCGAGATCGCGGAGATGATCGCGGCCAACGCGCCGCTGGCGGTCGAGGGCACGAAGTTCATGGCGCAGCAGTGGCGGCAACTGCAGATCGACGAGTCGTATCGGGTCGGTCAGTGGGTCAGCCGCACGGTGCTCAACTCCGAAGACGCCAAGGAAGGCCCGCGCGCGTTCGTCGAGAAGCGCCCGCCGAACTGGACCGGACGCTGAACGTCATGGCGAGACTCCTCGCGATTGAATGAGCCGAGGCGGGCGCGAAGTCCGGCTGCTGGTCGCAGCCGGATTAGCGCTCTGCCTGGTCCGGGTTCTGTTGTCGATACCGTTTGCGTTGTCGCAGACCGCACCCACGGTCGACTCGGCCAGCGTTGACGGGTCGACGCTGACGATCGCGTTCTCCGAGTCCCTGACTTCCGGCAGTACGGCTGTGGCGTCGGACTTCGCGGTTACGCACGGCGAAGAAACGATCACGGTGTCGTCGGCCGCGATCGACGGCGCGGACGTCTCGCTGACCTTGATGGAAGCCGTGCCGGACGTCGATTGCAGTGATGAGGGCGTCACGGTCGGCTACTCGGCGACGAGCTCTTCGCTGGTCGGCACAAACGGTGGGATGGTCGGCCAATTCTCGGATCAGACCGTCACGAACGCGACCGATGCGGCTCCCGAGATCGAATCGATCGAATCGGACGCCACAGGTCGATACATCTACGTGAGGTTCTGCGAAGCGATCGCGGATCTGAGCTACCAGTGGTCCGACTTCTCGGCTTTCACGGTTTCGGTGGATGGGAACACCCGACCGGTCAATGATCTGTTGCGGCGCTCAGCCACGCCGGCACGGCTCGATATCCAGCTGAGCCGCAGTCATGCAATCGCGGATGGCGAGACGGTCACGCTCGCCTACGATCAGCGCCGCGGGAATGCCAGCTATCCGCTCGGGGACCTCGATCAGGGCAACAAACGCGTTGCGAGCTGGTCAGCACGCTCGGTGACCAACAACGTCGACGGGCCGCCCACGCTGCAATCGGTCTCGGCGTTGTACGACGTGGTCACGCTGACGTTCAGCGAGGAGCTGGACGAAGGCAGCGTGCCGGATGAGTCTGCATTCACGATCGGCGGAGTCCAGAACGCTCCAGCGGTGGACACGGTGTCGATCTCAGGAGAGACCGTCACGCTGGGGCTGGGCGCGATTCTGCACAGTCGAGGATCACCGACGTACACGCTCAACTACTCCGAACCGAATCAGTCGCCGCTGCGTCAGCTCGACGGCGCGCATCACGTGGCCGATATCCGTCTGTTCCAGTTCAGCAGCAGCACACCGGACAAGAAGCCGGAGGTCGAGGATGCCGAGGTTGATGGAGCAACGCTGACGATCACGTTCGACCTGCCGCTCAAGGCGGTCGCGCCCGCCTCGGCATTCAGCATTGGGGGCGATGACGGGATTGAGGTCACTGCGTCTGCGTTCAACGGCTCGGTGGTCACGCTGACCATCGCTCCAGCAGCGACGATCGATGCCTCGATCACCGTGTCGTACTCCGTGCCTGGCTCGTCGCCCAGGATTGAGGCTCGCAACAACCGGGACGCCGACGCGTTCAGCGATCAAACCGTGACGAACAAGACGGCGGCGCCGGCGCCTGAGTACAGCCGGGCGGCGACCTCGGCGGACGGGGGCAGCCTGACCATCGAGTTCACGCTGGCGCTCGACGCGACTGACCAGGGAACGCCGGCTGCCTCCTCGTTTTCGCTGTCGGGAACGAGTGCATCGGTCTCCTCGGTCTCGGTCTCAGGCAGCCGGGTGACCCTTGGCCTACGACCCCTGGCTGATGTGAACCAGGTGATCACGGTGAGCTACAACCCGCCCGGCGGGGATGCCGATCCGAAGCTCAGATCGTCGGCGCACCAGAAGGCGGTCGAGGCGTTCAGCGGCCAGCCGGTCACCAACAACACCGATGGCAAGCCGCGTCCGGTCTCGGCGACGGTTAACGGGGACGACGTTGAGATCACGTTTGATCGAGGCCTGGATGATGAGTCAGAGCCTGCGAGCTCCGCTTTCGCGATCGGTGGGGTCGCCACGACAGTCTCCGATGCCTCCATCGACGGGCAGACTCTGACGCTCACCATCAGTCCGGGAGTCACCCATCTCGACGCGATCACGGTCGACTACACCCAGCCGACCGAGACTCCGCTCAAGCGGGAGGGCAGCTCGCTGCTGGTCGACTCGTTTTCCGGGCAGTCGGTGATGAACGTCACCGGGGACCCGACGCCGACGTTTGCCTCGGCGTCGGTTGACGCCAACGGCCGGACGTTGACGGTTGTGATGTCGCACCCGTTGCTTGCGACTGCGACGGGCACGCCGTCTGCCTCGGCATTCACCCTGTCGGGAACCACCCAGGCGGCGGTCGACTCCGTATCGATTTCGGGTTCGAACGTCCTGTTGCGTCTCGATCCAGCCGCCGATCTCGACGAGACGATATCGGTCAGTTATGAGCCGCCGAGCGACCCCACCACGGCAGCCCTTCAAAGTATGGACGGTCAGTGGAAGGCGAGCGCCTGGTCCGATGCGTCTGCGACCAATGGCGCCGACGGTGTGCCGAGGCTGGTCGGGGCCACGGCGAACGGGAACACGCTGACCCTGACGTTCGATCGGGGCCTGGACGAGGACGCCGTGCCGCCCAAGGCCGACTTCAGCATCGTGCCGAGCGAGTTGTCGGTGAGCGAAGTCGATATCGACGGTCAGACGGTGACGCTCACGCTGTCGGCGGAGCTTGAGCATGACGACGTGGTGAGCGTTGCGTATTCGGCCGCCGCCATGGTCAAGCTGAAGCGCGACGGGCGGGCGCTCACCGTCGCGGCCTTCAGTGGGGTCGAGGTTGAGAACGAGACGCCGGAGCCGTTGCTGCGCTCCGTCGCGGGCGACGAGCAGTCAATTGTGTTGACCTTCAGCGCGAGCCTGGACATGACTTCCACGCCTGACACGTCCGCGTTCTCGCTGGGCGCGGATCAGCCGACGATCAGCGAGGTGACGGTCAACGCCACGACAGTCGACCTGACGCTCGACCGGGCGCTGAGCGAGGGCGGCGAGTACACGCTGACGTACACGGCGCCGACGGAGTCGGCGTTGCGAACGTTCGAAGGGGTGGAGATTCCTAGTTTCTCTGCATCAGTGACCAACGCCACTGACGTCGCGCCGCGGGCGATATCCGCGAGGGGTGACGGTTCGACGGTGACGATCGGGCTCGATCAGACGCTCGATGGCGACTCCGCCTTGAGCGAAGGGGCGTTCGACGTCACGGCGGACCCGGCGGTGTCGGTGACGGCTGTGTCGTACATGGCTGCCGGCCTGGAGTTGACGCTGTCCCGTGGGCTGGTGGAGGACGAGTCGGCTTCGATTTCCTACACGGAGCCTGAAGAGGAAGGCATCGCGGATCCGGGCGGCAATCGGACGGAGTCGTTCAGCCTGGTCATCGACAACCAGACCGATACCGCGCCGGTTCCGGTATCGGGCACTGTGGAAGCCGACGCGATCACGATCATTCTCGACCAGGAACTGTACGAGGATCCCCGGTTCGAGCTCGAGGCCGGCTATCCGGCCGAGCATTTCAGCCTGGGCGGAACCGACGCCACGATCGATTTCGTCGCTGTGTCGAACGGAGGTGAAGGCGGGGTCGGGAAGGTTGTGATCACTCTGTCGCGGGAGATTGCAGAGAGCGAAGCGGTGTCGATCACATACTTCCCAGCGACCGGTTCGATTCGTATCCGCGATGACGACGCAGGGCAGAATCGGGCGCAGTTCAATAGCTATGCGCTCAAGAATCTGAACGACCACCCACCGGTTGTCGTGTCGGCGACCGTCAACGGGACGAATCTGGTTGTCACTTTTGATCAGGCTCTTGATGGCGATTCGAGGCCAGATGAGGCGGACTTTTCGCTGTCGAACTCCGGGCCGACGATCTCCGCGGCATCGATCTCCGAGAAGGTCCTGACGCTCACGCTGTCGACGACGGCTGTCGAGGATGCCGAGTACACGCTGACGTACACGCCTCCAGCCTCCGGGAAGCTGCGTGATCTGACCGGCAATGAGGCCGATGGTTTCACTGTGGATGTCGAGAACGCGACGGACTACGCTCCATTTCCGGTCGAGCTGCGGACGGACGAAGACGGTCGTTTCGTCTATGTGGTCTTCGACCAACGCCTGCAGCCGGATGAGTCCCTTGACGCATCGCTCTTCACGTTCGAACCACAGACAGATCTGCACTCGGTGATCATCGATACAGACGACAGTCGGGGAGCGACGCTGAAGCTGATCCTGCGCGAGGGCGCCAGGATCGGTGAGGGTGTTTCGATCCAGCTGGAATATGAGCCTCCTTCGGAGGGAGGCCTGCAGGACGACGACGCGTCCAACCTGGTCTCTTCGTTCAGCAAGCCGGTAGACAACCGCGTTGACGTGGCTCCGCGCCTGGTCGCTGCGACCGTGAATCGAAGCACGGTGTCCCTGAGCTTCGATCAGTCAGTGGATCCGGATCATGTCCCTCCCGCGAACTGCGAGCAGTTGCAGACTCCCGAGCATCGGTCGGCCTGTCATGGGGACGCGGACACCTCCTGGTTCAGCGTGTTGCGCGACGGCTCGGAGGAGCTTGAGGTGCAGAGCGTTGAGGTCGCCGGGGCGATGGTCTCGTTGACGTTGTCGCAGCCGGTCGGGCGAAGCGACACCATCCAGGTTGGATATTCGCCCGAGTCGCTTGGGGATGGCCGCTACAACCTGCGCGACACATCTTCCCCCGCGCATCTGGTGGAGAGGTTCGACCACTTCTCGGCGACGAATCTGACGGCTGCGGCCGCCCTGGGCGCCGTATTGGATCGGGCGGAGCCCGACCGAATCGACGTGAAGTTCGACGGCGAACTTTCGGCAATCGTCGACGGTGGCATGCCGTCGATTTCCGTCTCTGTGGACGGAGCATCGATCGATGTCGAGTCCGTGAGCTCCGAGGGTTCCGAGGTACGACTGCGGCTCGTCGATCCAGTGCCCGAGTGCGCCGCTGTTGCACTCTCTTACGTTCCGGGTGAGTCTCCCCTGCTCGATGTCGATGACCGGGAGGTCATCGGGTTTGGCTTCGACGTCGCGAATCTGATCGATGCCGACTGGGGACTCCGATGTATTCGCTCCGATGCCGGCGCGCTGTTGTTGACGTTCCGCGATATCTCGGCTCTCGACCTACCGGATTTCGATTGGTTGATTTCCGTGAATGAGGAAGATCAGACATTCAGCGTTGGGACATCGGAGGATGTCCTGGTCTTCAGTCCTGCGAAGTCGATCTGCGAGGGCGATCTTGCGGTGCTCGAGTATGTCTCTGTGAATTCGTCCGAGCGCTTTCAGCTGCAACGGCAGATTGGAACCGCTGCGCCTTGCGCGATGTCGGCGACGGCGGATGGCGTGATGTTGAGAGTGAGATTCGACGGGATCCTTGGGAGCTCGTCCCCAGACGTGGCGGACTTCACGATCAGCGGGCGCGCGTCTCTGGAGGCGGTCGAGGGGGTGCAGGAGCGAAGGGTGACGCTCCGGCTGACGCCGCCTGGTCTGCATAGCGGCGAGGCTGCCGAGGTCTCCTACCACGGCGACAGTCTGGTTGGTCGGGGTTTGACCGTCGGGCCGTTTGTCCTGCCGGTGCTGGACGCGACGGCCGCGCCTGAGCTGGTTTCGGCCTTCGCCGTCGACTCGTCGATCTTTTTGACCTTCGATCAGCCGTTGCTGGCCAGGGAGATTCCGGCGGCTCGCTTCATCCTGGCCGGACCGGGCATTGAGGTGAGCGTGGAGGCTGTGTTCGTGGGCGGCTCGTCGGTCTACCTGGAGCTGTCGGAGTCGTTGCCGGATGATCCCGACCTGTTCGCGCTGGTCTACCGGGCGGGCGCTCGGGGCGGGCTGGCGGGTCTGACCGGCGTGAGGGTGGAGGACTCGGTGTTCCTCGTGCAGAACTTCACCGAGACCGCGCCGTCCGTGCGGTCGGCGGTGGTGGATTCCTCGAAGATCCTGTTGACCTTCGATCAGCCGGTCGAGGCCAATGGCGCCTTGCCCTCGGACTTCCTGGTGTCTGCGGGGCGCAGGGCGATCGAGGTGGAGTCGCTGAGCTGGTTGTCGGAGAGCGTGACGCTGACCCTGGCCGAGCGGGTGACTTCGCTGGATGCCGTCGCGGTGCGATACGCGCCGGGTGAAGGGCGCGAGGTCAGAGATCGATCGAAGCTGGCGCTGGAGTCGTTTGAGTTCTGGGTGAAGAATCAGACCTCCGCTCCCACGTCAGTCGCTGAGCGGCTCACGGACGCGAGGCTTCGGTCGGGGAGCGGGGAGACCATCTTGGCGCGAGAGTTGGCTCGGGGATTCGCCTCGGAAGACGGGGTTCGGGCGATTCTGGAGGGTGGCGCAGGCTGGAGCAGGGTGGTCCGCGGAGACGTGGCGGTGTCAGCCGACGCCGGACGAATCGGCGACCAACCGGCTCAAATCGAGGTGGTCCGAATCGACCATCTCGCGAAGATTCTGGAACAGCTTGAAGGGGTACCGTCGTCATGCTGGACGCCGGACGGCTCTGTGCGGATCTCAGGGTGGTTGATCGGCGCGAGCGATCTCCGCGGTGTTCCGACAGACCTTGACGTTCGTGTCAAGCTGAGCGGGGCCTTTGATGCGTTTCGCGCCCCCAGCGTTTGCGTGATGAACCTGGTCACGGACGAGTGGGGTTTCCACGCTTTCGGCCGGCCGGTTGTCGGTCCCGCGCTAGTGGTGATCCAGGAGACGCCGACCGGCACTAGCCGGGAGCCGTTGCCTCTCGCAGGGTGACCTCGCCGGCGATGAAGGTTCGCCGGGCGCCGTCAGCGGTTTCCACAATCAGCGCTCCTGCGTCGTCGACGCCGATCGCGCGACCGTCGATGGCTTCGCCGCCGGTCAGGGTGACCGTTACGTCCTTGTTCAGCGTGTTGAGGCGAGAGATCCAGGTGTCGTGCAGTTCAGCGGCGCCGGACTGGCGGTAGCGCTGCTCAAACGCGTTGAGCAGCGCGGCGAGGACCGGTTCTCGCCGCTGACGTTGGCCGAGTTCGATCATCAGACTTGTTGCTGGGCGGTCGATCTGGGTGGCCCAGGGCGCCGGATCGAAATTGACGTTGAGGCCGATGCCGACCAATGCGTAACCCGGTTGGCCTTCGCTCCAGTCGGCCTCGATCAGGATGCCGCCCATTTTGCGGTGCTCCATCTGGATGTCATTGGGCCACTTGATCGTCGGCTGGAGGGATGTGGTTTCCCGCACGGCGTCGGTCGTGGCGACGGGACTGATGATGCTGAGTCGTTTCAACTCGTCGATCGACGGGCGGAGGATCAGAGTGGTGTGAATGCTCTGTCCGGGAGGGGAGACCCAGATGCGTCCCTTGGTGCCTCGTCCGGCGGTCTGCTCGTCGGCGACGACCACGGTTCCGTGTGGGGCGCCTTCCTCTGCGAGGCGTCGGGCGTCGTCCATGGTGGATGTGGTCCGGACGAGGTAGTGGAGGTTTTGGCCGACTTCTGTGGTCCTGAGCCGGGAACGGACCAGATCGATGTCGAGGCGCTGATCGGGCGGCAGCATGTCGTGGTTGGACATGGCGGAAGGCTAGCGAGTTAAACGGTACGACCCCGAGCTGGGCGGCCCGGGGTCGTTGTTGTTCGCCCAGGAATCGGGCGACGTTTCTGGAAGCGCTTAGGAGGCGCCCACCTCCACTACGCTGCGTCGTCGATACCTGGGCGAAAGTTGACTATGTCCCAAGTTGCATCACCTCCTTTCCTGCCTCAGAGGCTAGCACGGAAGTGAGCGCGGCCTCAATCCCTATCAGAGGGCCGAGGTGACTTCGCGAACGGCGTCTTCGACGATGGTGAGGATTTCGTCGACCTGCTCTTCGGTTGCGACGAGCGGCGGGGCGAGCAGATAGCCGTCGTTGCGGACGCGGCTGATCAGCCCGCGTTGCTGGCAGGCCTTGAGCAGTTTGGCGCCCATCGCGTCCTCGGCGGGGAAGGCTTCGTCGGTCTCGGGATCCTTGAGGATGTCGAAGCCGCACATGAAACCCAGGCCTCGGACGTTGCCGATGTGGGGATTCTCGGTCAGACGCTGGAGGCCGGAGAGGAGCTGGTCGCCGCGGGCGGCGGCGTTCTCGACCAGGTGCTCGTCCTCGAAGATTTGCAGGTTGCGCAGGCCGACCGCCGCTCCCGTGGCGTGGCCGGAGTTGGTGTAGGCGTGCATGAACTTGCCGGGGCCGTCGGTGATCGTTTCGTGGACCTCCTTCGACCAGATAGCCGCACCCATGGGCACGTAGCCGGAGGTGATCGCCTTGGCGATCGACATCATGTCGGGTTGGACATCGAAGTGCTCGAGCGCGAACCACTTGCCGGTGCGGCCGAAGCCGGTGATGACTTCGTCAACGACGAGCAGCACTTCGTAGCGGTCGCAAACTTCGCGCAGTTTGGGGAAGTAGTCGTCGGGCGGCGGGTAGACGCCGCCGGCGCCCTGGACCGGCTCGGCGATCACGGCGGCGACCGAGTCCGGGCCCTCCTGCTCGATGGTGGCGACGATGTTGTCGATCATCAGGTTGCCGCTGTCGATCCGTCCGCCGCCGGTTGGCACGGCGTCGGGCGTGGTCGCGTTGATGATGTCGGGCACGGGACGGCCGAACTGCGGTTTGAAGACCTGCATGCCGGTGGCGGCGGTCATGGCGACGGTGTTGCCGTGGTAGGCCTCGACGCGGGTGATGATCTTCTGCTTCTCGGGCCGGCCCTTCTGGATCCAGTAGAAGCGGGCCGCCTTGACGTTGGTCTCGTTCGATTCCGAACCGGAGTTGGTGAAGTAGACCGCCTGCATGTTGTCGTAGGCGAGTTCGATCACCTTTTTCGCCAGGCGGATGGCGGGCTCGTTGGTGTAGCCCTCGTAGGAGTTGGAGAAGCCGAGCTTGGACATCTGCTCCTTGGCCGCTTCGCCCAGTTCCTCGCGGCCATGACCGACGGCGACATTCCAGAGCGCGGCCAGACCGTCGATGTAGCGCTTACCGTCGGCTCCGTAGATGTAGACGCCCTCTCCGCGCTCGAAGAGCACCGGCTCCTGGTGGAAGTCGGGGTGGAAGAGCGGGTGCACCCAGTGATTGAGGTCGTCCTCAACGAGCGCGCGGTATTCGGCGTTGTTCATTGGTTGGCTCCGTGAATTGCAGGAGTTCTATGGCGGAAGGGTATGGGCTGAGTCGTTACTGAGATAGGTGAGCAGTAGGCAGATCGTTGAGCAGTTCTCGCGCGACCTCGCGGTCGTCCCAGGGTTCGATCCGGTCGGCGTAGATCAGGGACGGTTCGGCGCCCTTGCCGGCGATCAGGACGAGGTCTTCGGGCTGGGCGAGAGCGATGGCGCGGCTAATGGCTTCGCGGCGGTCGGGCTGCTTGTCGAACGACTCACCACCGGCCTCGACGAGGTGAGCGGCGATCTCGTCAACCATCTCGACGGGATCCTCCGAGCGCGGATTCTCGTTCGTAATCACCGTGTGGTCGGCATAGGTTGCGGCAGCGGTCGCCATGCTCGACTTGCGGATCGGGTCGCGCTCGCCGGCGACGCCGAAGATGAGGATCAGGCGGCCGGTCACGTGCGGCTTGAGCGTTTGCAGCGCAAGATCGAGCGCGGGTCCGGTGGCGGCGGCGTCGACGATGACCGTGAACGGTTGGCCTTCGTCGATTGATTCCATCCGTCCGGGGATCGGTCGGAGGTGATTCAGAGCGGCCTGCATGGGGACGGGGCCGACGCCGAGGCTCCAGGCGGCGCCTGCGGCGAGGGCGGCGTTGCCGAGGTTGTAGTCGCCGGGAATTGGCAGCCGCGCACCCAAGGCTCCGGCGGGGGTGACGATTCGAACGTCGGAGCCTCGGGCGTCGCGTGAGCCAGCGATGACGCTGACGTCGGCGACGGTGTCGGGCGTTGCGGTGACGATGGTTGTCGGGCGATTGTGGGCGCCGGTGATGGTCGGGCGTTGCTCGTCCTCGGCTCCGACGACCGCCCGGCCTCCGGGATGGTCGTCGAGCGACTCGAAGAGCTTGAGTTTGGCAGCGAGGTATTGGTCTCGGGTTCGGTGGAAGTCGAGGTGATCGTCGGAGAGTCCGGTGAAGACGGCGACCCGGGTGTTGATCTGGTCGGCTCGGTGGAGCTCGAGGGCGTGGGAGCTGACTTCGATGACCACGTGGGTGTCCCCGGCAGCGACCATTTCGGCGAGTGTGGCCTGGATGATGTCGGCCTCCGGCGTGGTCTCGCCGGTTTCGTTGCGGGACCACTGGCCGCCGATGTGGAACTCGACACCGTTGAGCAGGCCGGTCTGGTGGCCGGCGGCGGAGAGCATGGCACGGGTGAGATAGGTGGTAGTGGTTTTGCCGTCGGTACCGGTGACTCCGACAACACTGAGCTTTTGAGCGGGATAGTCGTGGAAGGCGGCGGCGATTTCCGGCAGCGCCGCGCGAGTGTCGTCGACGCTGACAACGGTGAGCTGCGGATGAGCGTCGGCGATTGGCTGCCAGAATTGACGGCGATCGTCCTGAACAACAAGCGCCGCCGCCCCATTCGCAATGGCAGATTCGAGGTAACGATGGCCGTCGACGGTGAATCCGGGCATGGCGACAAATAGGTCGCCGGGGGTGAGCTGGCGGGAGTCCTGACGGACTCCGCTGATCGCGCTCGATCGATCACCCTGCACCAACTGGTGCGGAATGGTCGAGAGAATCTGCGTGATCTGGACAGAATTGGCAGGTTTTGGCGTGTATTGCGGTGTTTGAGGCATTCTGGATGTCAGATTTGTCCAGATTTGTCCAGATTCGTCCAGACTGGTCTCGATTTCGTCATGATTCTTCTCACAATTTCCTGCGTTTGTCCAACAGATTCTGGTTGAATGCCAGGCCGCCTGTAAGCCGGGTTCTGTACCCCACGGCACGAGTTGTGTCGCGCATCGGGTGGCGGCCATCCATCTGGGACGACGGTTACCCGCCGCCTCGTGCGACCTACCCGGAGGCGGCCCGGGACGAGCCATCGCCTCTCTATTTGGTCTTGCTCCAGGCGGGGCTTGCTCAGCCGGCCGGTCACCCGACCGCTGGTGCGCTCTTACCGCACCATCTCACCCTTACCGCCGCCCCCAAACACACAAAGGGACGGGTAGGCGGTGTGTTTCTGTGCGCTTTCCGTCAGGTCACCCTGCCTGGGAGTTACCCAGCGCCCTGTCCCGCGGAGCCCGGACTTTCCTCGACCTCCGGGCAGGTTGGACCTGTCCGAAGACCGCGACCGCCCGGCGGCCTGGCGAGATCTACTGTATCGCGGTCTTGCCGTGTTAACGATCCAGCGCTTCGTTGGCCATGGCGTCGGCGCGCTGGTTGAGGTGTCGTCGGACATGGGTGGGCTGGAACGAATCGAGCTGGTCGATCAACGCCGACAGCTGCTCGAAGAGCGGCTTGAGCTGTTTGTTCCTGACCCGGTATCGGCCCTGGAGCTGGCGGACGATCAGTTCGGAGTCGAGCCGGAGTTCCAGATCGGTAGCGCCGCGCTCGAGCGCCGCTTCGACGGCGGCGATGGCGCCGTGGTACTCGGCGACGTTGTTGGTGGCGGGTCCGATCGGGTTGCCCCAGGCGTCGAGTTCGAGGCCGTCGATGTCGCAGAGGACGGCGCCGTAGGCGGCGGGCCCGGGATTGCCGCGCGAGGCACCGTCGGCGTAGGCGATGAGGTGCATGTCGGGGAGGTTAGCGGGGGATTTGCTCAGGCTTTGAGCTGGGTGGTGACGGAGTCGTCGAAGACGATGACCCGGTCGACGAGTTGTTCGATGAGGTCTCGCTGCTGGGGGAAGTTGAGGGTTTCCCAGCTCTCGCGGACTCGTTGGAGGCGCTGGTCGCGTCTTCGGCGGCGGTCGGCCTCTCGCTCCTGGGCCCTGACCCGACTCTTGATCTGGGCGAGGTCGGCGCTGGCGGACTCCCACTCGGCGATGATCTCGGCGCCGGCCTCGTGCAGCATGGATGGCGGTGGATCTCCGGCGGCCGCGTCTTCGAGGAGCTGGGCGAGCTTGCGATCGATGGCTCGCATGCGGGCCTCGGCGGAGGAGAGCGCGACGGCGGTCTCGGCGGCGAGGGCGGTGTCGTCCTTGCCGATGTTGAGCACGGCGATTTCGCCGCCCTGTCGTTCGCCGCGGATGTGGGCGAGGACCTCATCTTCCAACTCGTCGGCGCGGCGCGTGTGATAGCCGCCGACGGACTGGTTGGTGCGGGCCTCGGACTGGTAGTAGCGGTAGGTGGCTGAAGCGGTCTCGCCGCCGGCCTTGCGCCACTGCTGGCGCCGGGTGACGCCGATCATGCGGGTCTGGTCCTCGCCGCACCAGACGAGACCGGCGAGCAGGAAGTCGGAAGGGTGGCTGACGCCGGTCGCGGTGCGGCGCTCGGCCATCTGGCGGGCGACGCCGGCGAAGTCGGGCTCGGAGACGATCGCTTCGTGGTTGTTGGGGACACTGACGCCGAGCTTGTCGTAGCGGCCGATGTAGACGGGATTGCGGAGCAGGTCGCGAATGGTGACCATGCTCCAGTTGCGGCCGCGACGGGTGCGGAAGCCATCCTGGTTGAGGCGCTGCGCGATCCGCCGAATGCCCAGACCGTCGTGCAGGCAGAGGTTGAAGATTCGGCGCACGATGGTCGCTTCTTCTTCATCGATCTCGTAGCGGCCGTCGCCGCCGACACGGTAGCCGTATGGAGGACGGCCGATGGCCTGACCGAGCCGGGCGCGCTCCTGGAGTCGCTCGCGGCGGCGCTCGGAGTCGGTGTCGGGGTCGCTGTGCATGCGCCAGAGGTCGATCAGCGAGGCTTCGTCGATCGGTCCATCGGCGAGCGAGACCAGCTGGGCGCCACGCGCTCTCAGTTGCAGGACGGTGCGGACGGCCTGGGTGGCGTCGTGGCCGAGATTGGCGAAGCTCTGGATTATGACGAACGTGAAGCCGGGCGCCTCCTCGTTGAGATGGCGGAGCAGCTGGGTTAAACCGGGTCGCTCGCGAGCCGACGACGTGTCGGAGTCGAGGAAGGTCGCGGTGGGCTCGAAGCCGTGTTGCCGGCAGTATTCGAGGAAATTGGCGTTCTGTTCGACCAGCGAGGGGAGCGGTTCGGCGGTTGAGACCGCGGATGACTCCGTGTCCCGGGCGTATCTGGTCAGGCGGTCATGAGATTGACTGAGATAGCCGATGGCGCGCACAGACTGATGCTATGGCGTTCGCCGGAGGAGTACTAGACGACGCGCAGCAAGCATCCACAAGATGGACACTCGACGGCCCGCGATCCTCGCCGGGCCCGGGTGACAACGATGGTCGGCAGGCTCAGACGGCAGCCGTCGCAGACACCACCGGCGACACTGGCGACGACTCGGGGGCGACGGCGGCGGTAGCGATCGTAGGCAGCGAGGTCTTCGTCGCCGAGCTTGTCCCGCAGGATCTCGATCTGGCGTGAGAATTCGTCGACGCGCTCCTGGGCCTGGCCGCGCTGGGCATCCAGTTCGCTCTGGCGAGCGGCCCAGGCGTCGACAGCGTTGGTCCGGAGTCGGCTCAGCCAGGCGCCTGCCTCGTGCGCCTGCTGCGCTTCGTAGGATGCGCGGGTCTCTGCCTCGGCGAGCGGCGGCAGCTGCTGGCGCTGCGAGTAGAGGTCGCGCTGCAACTCTTCGAGGGTGCGATGGTCGGTGATCGAGCCGGAGTAGAGCCGGTTGTCGGTGACTTCGATGCGCCGCTGGGCGGTTTGAACGACTGCGTGCGCCTCGCGGACGGCGTCGTCGGCGCGACGCGCTTCCTCTTCCTGCGCCTGGATCTCGGCATCGAGCTGGGGCACGAAGGGCGGGTCGGAGATCTGGTCGAGAATGGTTTGCAGTTCGCGCTTGGCCTGGTCGCGCTGGATGTCAATTTCCTGGAGTTGCTGCAGCCCTTCGAGGTCCATGGCGACGGCTCGTCTTCCTTGTGTGCAGCGCGGCGAGGGGGCGGGATGCGCAGCGAGCGGACTGAGCAAGGCTCGGGGCTCACGAACCGAGTGTATGCCCGACCACTGCCAATGCCAATCTCATACGACATCGGCGGGTGTGGCTGCGATATCCGTTGCTAGGCTGATCTGACCATGACTGCCGAAGGCAGGGCCGCCGGTACGCCGGTCCGACGCTCGAACTCCTTGCTGTTCAATGTCTCGACCCTCCTCCAGGAGCCGATCGGGTCGCTGCGGCACTACGAGCTCGAGTCCGCGCGGGCGAACGGGCTCGACTCGGACGTGCATGGATCACTGAAGCTGCTGCGCACGGATCAGTCGGTACTGGCGACAGCGGCGCTGACAACGACTCTGAGTGACACTTGCGGCAGCTGCCTGGAAGAAGTCGAGTTGTTTCTGGAGCTGGCGTTCGACGAGGAGTTCTGGCCCTCGATGGACCTGGTCTCGGGACTGTCGATCGAACCACCGCCGGAACGTGCCGGTTTCTCGGTGATTGACGGCCAGATCGATTTAATGGAGGCCGTGCGACAATATGTAGAGATGGAGCGTCCGATGAGTCCGCGTTGCGGCACGGATTGCCCCGGACTGGACACGAGCACGTCGACAGAAGCACCGGTGGATGATCGCTGGTCGGCGCTGTCGGCGTTGAAGTTGGAACTCAAGGGAGACTGAACGATGCCACCGCTTCCGAAGCGCAAGTACGCGAAAACCCGACAACGACTGCGCCGGCAACACCACGCCGTGCGCCGACCCAAGCTCGTCGTCTGCGCGGAATGCAACGAGACGCACCAGGCGCACCGGATCTGCTGGGCCTGCGGCATGTATCGCGGGCGCAGCGTGATCGAGCTGGAGGACTAGCGGTGTCCGACGCCCCATCGACCGCCTGGCTGTTCCCGGGACAGGGAGCGCAGGAGGTTGGCATGGGCCGCGACCTCTACGAAGCGTTTCCCGAGGCTCGCGCGATCTTCGAGGAGGCCGATGAGGCGCTGGGACGTTCGCTGTCGAGCGTGATTTTCGAAGGTCCCGATGAAGTGCTGCGGCAGACAGTAAACACGCAGCCGGGGATCCTGGTCACGTCGCTGGCGGCCTGGCGCGCGGCGAGCGCAGCAGGTCACGACGCGTTGAACTCCGAGCCGGTCTGCACGGCCGGTCACAGCATGGGCGAGTATTCGGCCCTGGTGGCTGCGGGATCGTTGAGCGTCTCCGAGGCAGTCCGGCTGGTCGCGAAGCGCGGCGAGCTGATGCAGGCGGCAGGCGAGCAGAATCCGGGCACGCTGGCGGCGGTGCTGGGCATGGACGAGGCGGACGTGCAGGCGGTCTGCGACGAGGCGGGCGCGGAAGTCTGCAATCTGAACGCGACGGGACAGATCGTGATCGGCGGCGCGGTGCCGGCGGTCGAGCGGGCTGCGGCGCTGGCCGAGGAACGCGGCGCGCGGCGGGTGGTGATGCTCAACGTGGGCGGCGCGTTCCACACTTCGCTGATGTCGCCGGCATCGGATGCGATGGCGCCGATCATCGCCGAGGCGGATGTCTCCGATCCTGCGATGCCGGTGATCGGCAATGTCGGGGCGGAGCCGCTGACCACAGCTGACGCCGTCCGCGGCGACCTGACCGCGCAGATTCGCCGTCCGGTGCGCTGGGAAGACACCGTCAAGCGGATGCATGAGATGGGCGTGACGCGTTATGTCGAAATGGGTCCGGGCAAGGTGCTGACCGGACTGGTCCGCACGACGCTGCGTCCGCTCAAGCCAGCGGAGATGCCGGCCCTGATCAACATCAACGATCGGGAGAGCGTTGGCGGCTAGCCCGAGGCCTGTAGCGATCCGTCCGGACGGCGAAGACAACGCCCGGGTGCGAGCCTTCTGCGCACTGTTCGAGGCTGAGTTCGGGGTCATGCCGGCGACGACCGCGCTGCGGCGGTCGCATGACGACGTTCCGATGTCGGGCGAGAAGGCTCAGCGGGCCGCAAGGATTGTCTCGGGAGTGATCGGGCACCGCGACGAGCTTGATTCACTGATCGACGAGATGGCGGATCGGTTGCCGCTCGATCAGATCGCGCTGGTCGACCTGACGGTGCTGCGGATTGCGCTGTTTGAAATGCTCTTCGATAATGACGCGGTACGCCCGAACACCGCGGTCCGACATGCGGTGACGCTGGCCAAGCGATTCGGCGATGATGGTAGTCGGCGATTCGTGAGCGGCGTGCTGGGCACGGTCACACGGAACCGTCTGCAGGCTGGGACTGCGGAGTAGTTGGAGGAAGCAGTATGGCCCTGTTTGATCGGATCAAGGACATCATTGTCGACCAACTGTCGGCGGACCCTGACGATGTGAGCCCGGAGGCGTCGTTTGTCGACGATCTCGGCGCGGACTCGCTCGACCTGGTTGAGCTGATCATGTCGTTCGAGGACGAGTTCCGCGACGAGGTGCCGGACCTGGAGATTTCCGACGAGGACGCGGAAGGGATCGGGACGGTGCAGGACGCGATCGACTTCCTCGTGTCGAAGGGCGTGTCGGACGAGTAGCGTTATCGGCGGATTATGGGAGCGGCGCGAAACCGCTCCGCCGCGGCTGTGGATGCTCTGTAATCGGGTACGCTGACTGCCGATGAACATCTTCGGCGTCGGAATTCCAGAAATCCTGGTTGTGCTGCTGCTGGCGGCCCTGATCTTTGGGCCGGGCAAGCTGCCGGAGATTGCCGGGCAGTTCGGCCGCGCCATCCGTGAGTTGCGCGAGTACGCGCGCGATTTCCGCGACGAGTACCTGACCGACTTCGAAGAGGTCCGCGAAGAACTGGTCGAGCAGCGATTCGAACTGCAACAGATCGACGCCGATATCCGGGCCGACCTGGAACAGGCCGAGGCAGATGTGCGTGGGGCCGTGCGCGATGCCGAGGTGATGACCGAAGAGGCGATCGAAGCGGCGCGCGACGGGGGCTCGGCTGAGCCATCGAGCGCCACAACCGCGACGTCGACCGCTGAACCAGCGAACGCCCAACAGCAAGACGAGCGCCAGATTCGCCGCGTACGACGACGCCGACCGGTGGTCAGGCCGCGCCGGGTCGCTGCGACGGCAACAGCCGGCGGCGACGCCGACGATGTTGAGACGGCAGAACCTGCGCGACCGTCGAACGTGATCTCGCTGAACCGGCGACGCCGCGATCTTGAACGCGATGCGCAGTAGGCGTGTTGCCATGCTGTTGAGTTCGATGCGACTGGCTAGCGGCTGATGGCGACTCGACCCGTTCCCACGCCGTCGGAACTGCCGGAGCCGCCTGAGGTCTCCGATCTGGATGTCGTCGTGGATGGCACGGACGATCTCCCGCCCGGGATGCCGCCCGACGATCCGACGGGCACACCGCCGGACGATCCCGAGGGCGCGGAACTCACGCTGGGCGAACACCTCAACGAGATCCGCCAGCGGCTGACCGTCGCCGTGCTGACGCTGGTGCTGACGACCGTGATCACGCTTGTCTTCGCCTCGACGATCCTGGACTACCTGCTGGAGCCGGGCCGCCAGGCTCTGCCTGAATTCCGGCCGATCTACACCGAGCTACTCGGCTTCATCGGGGCGTACATCAAGATCTCGCTGATGCTTGGTCTGGCCGGCGCGATGCCGGTGATCGTGTATCAGATCTACGCGTTCATCCACCCCGGGCTGACCGGCGCCGAGCGGAAATGGATCATGCCGATCGTCGCTCTGGCAACGGTTGCGTTCGCCTGCGGCGGCGCATTTGCGTTTTTCATCGGCTGGCCGCCGGCGCTGACGTTCCTGCTCAACTTCGGCCAGGAGATCGCCGATCCGCAGGTGCGGATCAACAACTACATCGACATGCTCACGCGTTTCGTGATCTGGACGGGAATCATCTTCGAGTTGCCGCTCTTCCTGATGGGTCTGGGCGCGATCGGTTTGGTGACATCGAGGAAGTTGCTGGGCATGTGGCGCTGGGCGATCATCGGCTCGTTCCTGCTGGCCGCGCTGGTCACACCGTCGATTGACCCGGTCACCCAGACGTTCGTCGCCGTGCCGACGATGGGTCTGTTTGTCCTCGGCGTGGCGCTGGTGCGTCTCGTGGAGAATCGCACCGTGATCCCGGTGATCGAGTCGGACCTCGATGACGACGATCCTGAAGGTCAGCCGGCCTGATCCGGGGTGGTTCTAGACTGACTCGGTGGATGCTCAGTTACTGGAACTGCTGAACGCGAAGATCGCCGGGTGCACCGCTTGTCGGTTGCATGAAGGCCGGACGCAGACGGTCCCCGGTAACGGCGACCCGAACGCCGAGTTGATGTTCATCGGCGAGGCGCCCGGACAGAACGAAGACCAACAAGGGCTGCCGTTCGTCGGGCGCGCCGGTCAACTGCTCGATGAGCTGCTGGGCGAGATTGGATTCGCCCGCTCGGATGTGTTCGTCGCCAATGTCCTCAAGTGCCGCCCGCCCGGCAACCGCGATCCCCAGCCCGACGAGATCGGCTGTTGCGAGGTCTATCTGCGCGAGCAGATTGAGGGCATACGGCCGAAGCTGATCGTGCTGCTGGGCCGGTTCGCGACCCAGTACTTCCTGCCCAACGCGAAGATGGGAGAGGCGCGCGGTCAGCCGTATCAGGCCGGACCATGGCTGATTCTGCCGGTCTATCACCCGGCGGCGGCGCTGCGGAACTCGAACCTGATGTCGACGATGCGAGAAGACTTCTCGATCATTCCTCCGCTGCTTGCCCGGGCGGAGCGACCCGAAGTGTCCCGGCCGCAGATTGGTCACCAGCACGCGCATAGCGACGAAGACGACGACTCGCAGCGTTCGCTGCTCTGACGACGCAAACGCAGAACTGCAGAATGAGGAACCAGTGACTGACGTGTCCGATATCGCCGAGGACGCTTTGCGGGTCGTGCCGCTGGGCGGGCTGGGCGAAATCGGCCGCAACATGATGGTCTACGAGACGGCCAAAGACATGGTCGTCGTCGACGCCGGGTTGCTGTTTCCCTCGGACGACATGCATGGCGTGGACTACATCATTCCCGACGCCACGTATGTGCTCGAGCGTCGGGACAAGCTGCGCGGCTACCTGATCACACATGGGCACGAGGACCACATCGGTGCGTTGCGGTTCCTGATTCCCCAGCTCCAGGCGCCGATCTATGGTCCGCCCCTGGCGCTGGGACTGATTGGCTGGCGTCTTGAAGAGTCGGGCATTCTCGATGCGAAAATGATCGAAGCGAGGAATGGATCGGTCTTTGATTTCGGCAGCCTGACGGCCGAATTCTTCCCGGTTGCGCACTCGATTCCCGATGCGTTCGGCATCGCCCTGCGAACGCCGGCGGGGCTGGTTGTGCACACCGGCGACTTCAAGATCGACCACACACCGGTGATGTCGGAACCGACGGACCTGCAGCGGTTGGCCGCCTATGGCCAGGAAGGCGTGCGGCTGCTCTGCTCCGACTCGACCTACGCGGACAAGTCGGGCGTGACACCGTCGGAGACGCTCGTCGGCGAGGCGCTGGAACAGATTCTCCTGACTGCCCCGGGACGAGTGATCATTGCGACCTTTGCCTCGCAGATTGCCCGGATTCAGCAGATCATCGACGCCGCCGAGGAGTCGGGGCGGGTGGTTTTCGCCACTGGCCGATCGATGGAGAAGAACATCGACATGTCGCGCGATCTCGGCTACGTGCGGACGGACGACCGTCGCTTGCGGCCGATCACGGACCTGGGCTCGGCCCACGACGAGAACACGGTGATCATCTGCACCGGCGCGCAGGGCGAGCCGATGTCGGCTCTGTCGCGGATGTCGACCGGCTCGCATCGCGACGTGAACCTGAAGCCGGGCGACACGGTGGTGCTGTCGTCGTCTCCGATTCCAGGCAACGAATCGGCGGTCAACAACACGATCAACAACCTGTACAAGCGCGGCGTCGACGTGTTTTCGGTCGGCTCGGGGCATGAACACGTCCACGTCCGAGGGCATGCGGCGCAAGAGGAGCTGAAGACGGTCATTTCGCTGACCGAACCGCAGGCATTCGTGCCGATTCACGGGGAGTACCGGCACCTCGTGATTCACTCGAAGCTAGCTGAATCGATGGGCGTGGCCGATGAGGAGCGGCACATCCTGCTGGACGGCGATGTGCTCGAACTCACCGCGGAACGATCGGAAGTGGTTGATCAAGTGCCGGCCGAGTACATCTACGTCGATGGTATGAACGTCGGCGGGGTGGACCGGTCGATCATTCGCGACCGTCAGAAGCTGGCCGGGGACGGGTTCCTGCTGGTTGCGGTCCCGATCGATGAAGAGACGGGCGAGCTGTCGGGTGAGATTGAGGTGGCGGCTCGCGGATTCGCCGAGATCCGCGCCACGGACAACCTCAAGGCCGGGGCCTCGCAGGTGGCTCGGGACGTGCTGAACTCGAAGGCGAACTCGAAGCGACCCGTTCCATGGGACAAGCGAGAGCGGCAGGTGCAGCAGGAGGTTTCCGCTTACCTTCGACGAGAGACGCGGCAACGTCCTATGGTGGTAGTGGTGGCGGTACAGGTCTGATTGGCAGCATCAGGCTTGTCCACGGGCGGCCGAGTTGATGTATGACGAGACGCGCGGCTTCGAGCCGGAGCAGGCGGGCGCTGCCTGACCGAATCTCCCTCTGGATCTCAGAACATCAACGGCTCATGGCGGGCGCGTTGATTGCGGGCGCAGCGTCGGTGTTCTCCGTGTGGGTCACGATGGCGTCGTTGCCGTTCGGGGCTCAACGCGAGAGCGTGGTGCACTGGTTTGGGGGCGGCGCCTATCTGTTGGCCGCGGTCGTCGCGATGATCGGCGTCCTGACCGCCATTCCCAGAGTTCGGACCACGGTGCGCAAGGATCGGCGTCTGATGCGTCAGAGCTTCGGCGTCGGTCTGGCGGCGCTCGCGCTGTGGGGGATCGCGGGTGCGATTACTCCGGAGGCGTCGCTGGGCGGTGTCTCGCTGACGCGCTATGGCGCGGGCGGACAGATTGGCGGGTGGCTTGATTCGCCGGTTGGCTGGGGACTGATCCTGATTGGGCTGGTTGGCGCGTTCGCGTTGATCTCGCCTTCGGCGACGCGGGCGCTGGCCAATGCAGCCGGCCGCGGACTCGAGGCGGCGATGCGCAACGCCGGACGCGAGATCAAGACCAGAGGGCCGGGCGTCGTGAGCGCGATGGTTCGAGGCGCGGGGCGGGGCGTTGTCGCCCTGGCGCTTGCGACATGGGCGGCGTTGCGATGGAGCAGCCGTGAGTTGCGGCTGGCATTTCACGTGATCGTCGAGCAGTGGCGGGAGTCGCGTCGCCGGCAGCCGCAACCTTTCAGCCAGACTCCCGAGCCAGTGGCTCGACAGCCGATTCCGGCGCCGAATTCTCAGCCTGCGTGGCCGGCCATGACCGAAGCACTTGACGAAGAACCTGAGCGGCGGCCCGCTGCGAAGCCGAGCAAGCCGAAGGCGAAGGCTGCCGCTGCGCCTCGGTCGACGCTGCGCACTCTCGAACGAACGGCCACCGATGGTTGGCGTTTGCCGCCGATCGACCTGCTGGATGAGGATCCCGCGGCGACGCTGCGCACGGGCGCGGAGGATCAGGCCCGGATCATCGTCGAGACCCTGGCGTCCTTCGGTGTCGACGCGAGCGTGACGCAGATCAACGAGGGCCCGGCGATCACGCAGTTTGGCGTTGAGCCGGGCTGGGAAGTGAAGACGCGACTGTCGCCGGCCAAGGATGAGGCGGGCGCCCCCCTGCTGGACGAGCACGGCCAGCAAATCATGCAGACGGAGGAGGTCTCGCGGACCAGGGTGCGGGTCAACCGGATCACGCGGCTGGCCGACGACCTGGCGCTGGCGCTGGCTGCTCCGTCGATCCGGATCGAGGCTCCGGTGCCGGGCCAGCCGATTGTTGGGGTCGAGGTACCGAATGCGGACACGCGGATCGTGGCGTTGCGTGGGTTGATCGAGTCGGACGAGTTCCGGTTGATGGCAGCCGAAGGCGGACTGCCGATCGCGCTGGGCCGCGACGTGACCGGCAGGCCGGTGATCACCGACCTGACGATGATGCCGCACGTGTTGATCGCGGGCGCGACGGGGTCGGGGAAGTCGGTCTGCATCAACACGATCATCTCGTCGTTGCTGATGCAGAAGTCGCCGGAGGAGGTGCGGTTGATCCTGGTTGACCCGAAGCGGGTGGAGCTGACCAACTATGGCTCGGCGCCTCACCTGGCGTTCTCGCACGTGGTGACGGAGCCGGATGAGGTGGTCTCGGTGCTGGGCGTCGTGGTGGCGGAGATGGAACGGCGCTACCGCAGACTGGAGGAGTGGAAGGCGCGCAACATCGTGGCGTACAACGCGTTGCCAACGATCGACAAGCAGATGCCGTACTGGGTGGTGGTGCTGGACGAGTTGGCCGACATGATGATGGCGGCGGCGGCAGAGGTGGAGGGTCAGATCGTCCGTCTGGCCCAACTGGCGCGGGCGGTGGGTATCCACCTGGTGATCGCGACGCAGCGGCCGTCGGTCGACGTGGTCACGGGGCTGATCAAGGCGAACTTCCCGACGCGGATCGCCTTTGCGACGACGTCGCAGACGGACGCGCGGGTGATCATGGATCGGGCGGGGGCGGAGAAGCTGATGGGGCGGGGCGACATGCTGTACATGTCGTCGGATTCGATCAAGCCGCGGCGGGTGCAGGGCGCGTTTGTCTCGGATGGGGAGATCGAACGGCTGCTGGAGTCGTGGACCAAGCCGAACCAAGGCGTCACGGGGCGGAGTTCCCTGGATGAGGTGCTGGAGGAGCTGTCCGAGGAGTCACCGGGGGCGGCGACCGAGGTTGAGGCTCGGGCGGCGCAGGCGGATCTGCGCAGCCTGACCTCGACTCTGGAGACGGCGCTGGAGGCCGAGGTCCCGGAGGAGGCGCCGGACATCGTGGTGGAGGCGGAGCCTCGTCGATCCTCGCAGCAGGTGCCGGGCGGCACGCTTCGCGAGAGCCTTCCGGCGGCAGGGGAGAGTGGGGAGCCGGCCGATAGCCGCCTGGCCGAGGCGACCGCGCTGGCTCGTGAGTATGAGCGGGTGTCGGCGACGTTGCTCCAGCGGCGAATGCGGGTGGGGCGACCTCGGGCCGAGCGGCTGATCGAGCAGCTTGAGCAGAGCGGTGTTATTGAAGGCTCGGCAGGTGGGCGTTCGCGGCGAGTGCTGGCTCGTTCCGAGTAGCGGACCTCGCAGCGGGGCGGGCTAGCTCTCGACCGGTGCGGTTTCGGCTTCGAGCAGGACGGGATCCAGGTGTTCTACCAGGTCCTCGGGCAGGGAGAGCGCGGGGTCGACGCCGGGCTGCTGCCGATTCGCCTCGTGGCGCAGATAGTCGGGCCACTTGAAGAGGAACATACGCTCACGACGGTTGAGGCCGCGCACTCGCCGGGCGCCCATGTTGTCCCAGAATGAGGGGGGAATCTGGCCTCGGACGTTCTCTCTCAGCGGTTGCGAGACGACGATGGAGCCGCCGCGGCCCTTGGCCATGATGCGGGCGGCCATGTTGACGGTGCGGCCGAGGATGTCGCCGCCGGGCCGGAGGATGACGTCGCCGCGGTGGACGCCCATGCGGACGGCGACCGGCCAGTCGGCGCCGCGACGATCGGCCTCGACCGTGACCTGGGCCTGGATGTGGGCGGCGCAGCGCAGGGCCTGCATCCCGTCGGCGAAGACGATCAGGAAGCCGTCGCCGGTGAGTTTGACCTCGAAGCCGGCGTGGCGATGGATTTCCTCGCGGACGATCTCGTTGTGTTCGTCGATGATCGTTTCCCACTGGAAGTCGCCGAGGCGCTCGGTCAGATGGGTGGAGTCCTCGATGTCGGTGAAGAGCACGGTGGCGGCCTTGCCCTGCTGGGGCAGGAGGGAGGCGGTCACGGCGCGGCCGCAGTTGGGGCAGAAGGAGGAAGCGGGCGGCGGCACCTCGCCGCAGAAGGCGCAGGCGCGCGCCTCTTCCTGTTCGGGACCTCCGCCCAACCATGAGGGCGGCGCGTCGACGTTGGCGCGTCGCCAGCGTTCCTGCCCGGGTTCGTCAGCCACCAGATTATGCTCTCACAAAGCCCGCCACGGCAGGCGCGCCAGATGATAACAGCGCAGGCGCAAAGATGTCGGGTTGGGCGTCGGCTTGACGGTATCAAGCGCGGGACGGAGGGGGACGGACGGGGGTCGACCAGATAGGCGAGTTAACGCTGGCGTGACACTGGCTCCTTACGCCGCAGCGGCCGTCGGCGGCGCCCGTAGGCCTGATCGCTCCACTGCTGGAGGTCCTCGCCGAGGGCGGCCTGATCGCGGCGCAGCTCGACGATCTGGTCGCGGAGCGCGGCGGCCTTCTCGAACTCGAGGTCTCGCGCGGCCTGTTTCATCCGCGATTCGAGCTCGGTGATCATGCGAGCGATCTGATCGGGCGTCATGTCTTCGGGGATGGTCGCGCCGAGCCCGACATCGTAGCCGGGGCCGTCCTCGGCGACCATCCGCTGCTCGAACTCGTCGCGGACCTGGTTGGCGACGTCGGCGGCGATGTCGCGGATTTCCTTGGTGATCCCGATTGGGGTGATGTTGTTGGCCTCGTTGTACTCGCGCTGCGCCTCGCGCCGGCGGTGGGTTTCGTCGATTGCCCGGCGCATCGAGTCGGTGACCCGGTCGGCGTAGAGGATGGCGTGGGAGTTGACGTGGCGGGCGGAGCGGCCGATGGTCTGGACCATGGAGCTCTCGTTGCGCAGATAGCCTTCCTTGTCGGCGTCGAGGATGGCGACCAGGGAGACCTCGGGGAGGTCGAGGCCTTCGCGCAGGAGGTTGATGCCGACCAGGCAGTCGAAGACGCCGAGGCGCAGGTCTCGCAGCACCTCGACTCGCTGGAAGGCGTCTTGCTCGGAGTGGAGGTAGTAGGTGCGGATGCCGACCTCGCGCAGGTAATCGGCGAGGTCCTCGGCCATTTTCTTGGTCAGGGTGGTGACGAGCGTGCGTTCGCCGCGGTCGGCGCGGGTCTTGATCTCGCTGACGAGATCGTCGATCTGTCCGTCGGTGGGGCGCACCTCGACATCGGGGTCGAGCAAGCCGGTAGGGCGGATCAGCTGCTCGACGATCTCGGCGGAGTGGTTGTGCTCGTACTGGGCGGGGGTCGCCGAGACGAAGACGACCTGGTTGATGTGGCGCTCGAACTCGTCGATGTTGAGCGGCCGGTTGTCGATCGCCGAGGGCAAGCGGAAGCCGAAGTCGACCAGCGTTTGCTTGCGCGAGGTGTCGCCGCCGTACATGCCGCGCACCTGGGGAATGGTCATGTGCGACTCGTCGATGAAGAGCAACCAGTCCTCGGGGAAGTAATCGAGCAGGGTCCAGGGCGTGGAGCCGGCGGCGCGGCGGGCGAGGTGGCGAGAGTAGTTCTCGATGCCGGGGCAATAGCCGGTCTCGCGCAGGGTTTCGAGGTCGTAGCGGGTGCGTTCTTCGAGCCGGGCGGCTTCGAGGATGCGGTCCTCTCGGCGGAGTTCTTCCAGGCGCTGGGCCAGCTCGGCCTGGATGTCTTCAACCGCGGCCGCCATGCGTTCGTCGGTGGTGACGAAGTGCTTGGCCGGGTAGATGTCGACCCGGTCGCGCTCGGCCAGAATCTCGCCAGTGAGCGGATCGAGTTCGACGATGCGCTCGACCTCGTCGTCCCAGAACTGGACGCGGACGGCGAGGTCTTCGTAGGAGGGATGAATGGTCAGGGTGTCGCCGCGGATGCGGAACTTACCGCGAGAGAGAGTGAGCTCGTCGCGCTCGTACTGCTGGTCGACGAGGCGTCGCAGAATCAGGTTTCGTGAATAGGACTTGCCCTGTTCGAGACTGAGAACCATGCCCTGGTAATCCTCGGGCTCGCCGAGACCGTAGATGCAGGAGACGGAGGCGACGATCAGCACGTCGCGGCGCTCGAAGAGTGCGCGGGTGGCGGCGTGTCGGAGCTTGTCGATCTCGTCATTGATGTCCGACTCCTTGGCGATGTAGGTGTCGGAGCGGGGGATGTAGGCCTCGGGCTGGTAGTAGTCGTAGTAAGAGACGAAGTATTCGACGGCGTTGTTGGGGAAGAAGTCGCGGAACTCGGTGCAGAGCTGGGCGGCGAGGGTCTTGTTGTGGGCGAGGACGAGGGTGGGGCGGTTGAGCCGGGCGACGATGTTGGCCATCGTGAAGGTCTTGCCGGAGCCGGTCACGCCGAGCAGGGTCTGGGCACGGTGGCCGGCGTCGAGTCCTTCGACCAGGCGCTCGATCGCGTAGGGCTGATCGCCGGTGGGCTGGTAGTCGGCGCTGAGTTCGAAAGCCCTCGCGTTGCGGGCGGGCGCGGAAACGGTGGTCATGATTGAGAGCTTAGCGAGATCGGGGAGATTGGGGGCGAGAATTTCTCGATGACGGCCGGGGTTTCAGGTTTCAGGCGAACAACTTTTTTCGGGGCGTCCGGCACGACGATCTCCAGTGTTTTACAGGGAATTGGGTCGTTTTCGCTTTCAGCTTTTTTCAGGTTCTTTCAGGTTTCTTCAGGTGTTTTCGGTGGCCGGGCGTTCGATTTTGTTCGGATTTGTACGGTTTCGTACGGATTTGTCCGATTCTGTCCGGATTTGTGCGGACGAGAGCGGGTATGTGCGGACTGATTCGGGGGTATCTCGGGTGTATATCGGGGACGGTCGAGTGGCATCGTCGCTGCTGCTTCCGGCTTCGATCATGCGCGCTGGGGCCATCGTATACGAATATGGGTTCTATGGGTTGCGGCGTGGTGAAGCGGGTAACAGAGGTCAGGGCGCCGAGCCGATGTGCTCGAGCACGGAGCGGAGCAGATCCTCGGTGGTCTCGGGGGGAGCGAGATCGGGGGCGCTGAGGACGGCGGCGATCCAGCGGTCGGCGTCGCGGCGGGTGTAGCCGAGTCCGACGAGGGCTTCGGTGGCATCGGCGGCGATGGCGTCGGTGGGCCTGACCGGGCGTCTGGCTTTGGTATCGAATCCTTCGTCGACAAGCATCGCTTCCTCGACGACCTTGCCCTTGAGGTCGGCGATGATGCGGTCGGCCTGGCGGGCGCCGATGCCGGGGAGCTGGGTGAGGGTGCGGCGGTCCTCGGCCTCGATGGCCTGGGCGATGGTGGAGACGGAGGCGGCGAGGGCCTGCTGGGCCTTGGCGACGCCCATCTGGGGGACGCCGATGAGTTTGCGGAAGAAGTCGCGCTCTGTTTGTCGAAGGAAACCGATGAGCACAGGCAGCGGGGCGCGGTCGGGGACGTGGTAGTGGGTGAAGAGATCGAGGACGTCGGGACGGTTGTCCTCCAGCGCGAGCCAGACGGCGGTTGGCAGGCGGACCTCGTAGACGAGTCCACCGGCTTCGGAGCCGGTGTCGATCTCGACGCTCTGGGATTCCTCGTGCCAGTCGACGGCTCGGCCGCGGATGCGAGAGATCACTGGATTTCCAGGCTCTCGGCGACGGGCGTCATCAGGTGGTGGCAGTAGGCGACGGCGAGGGCGTCGGCGGCGTCGGCGGGGGCGTCGAGCTCGGCGAGGCCGAGCCGGGCCATGAGCGCCTGCTTGACGGCCGGTTTGTCGGCGGAGCCGAGGCCGGCGACGGCTTCCTTGACCTGGCGCGGGGGATACTCGTGTACGGGGACGGCGGCGGCGGCGGCGGCGATCATGGCGGCGGCCTGGGCCTGGCCGAGGGTGACCGCGGTCTTGACGTTGCGGTGGTTGAAGGGGCGCTCGATCGCGACGGAGTCGGGGCGGTGGCGCTCGACCAGTTCCCTGACGTTCCAGTTGATGGTGTTCAGCCGCTCGGACAATGGACCGTCGGGGGGGCGGATGGTTCCCCAGCGGAGTCCTGCGGCGCCGTCGGGGGCGATCTCCAGCAGGCCCCAGCCGGTCGCGTTGAGGCCGGGGTCGATGCCGAGGATGCGGGTCATGGATCGAGTTTAGGGGTTGCCGGGAGGGCGTTGGTTGGAGGCTTGCTTCAAATGGGGACGACTGTGCTGCACGCTGCGAGATGCCCGCGGCAAGCGCGGGCATGACGGACGTGGTGGCGCTATGCCTCGACGAGGGCGGCGTCGGGGAAGTCGGCGTTGGTGAAGACTCGCTGGACGTCGTCGAGGTCTTCGAGGGAGTCGATCAGGCGCATCAGCTTGCCGGCCTGGTCAGTGTCGACGGGGACGGTGTTGGTGGCGCGCATGACGACCTCGGCCGAGGCGATCGGCGCGCCGGCTTCCTCGACTGCGCTGCGTGCGGACTCCAGGTCGGCCGGCGCCGTGATGACCTCGACCAGTCCTTCGTCGACATCGACGTCTTCCGCGCCGCCGTCGATTGCGGCGAGCATGATGTCGTCGGGGTCGAGCTGTTCGTCGACATCGACGGCGATGACGCCCTTCTGCTCGAAGAGCCAGGCGACGGCGCCGGATTCGGCGATGCCGGTGCCGGCGCGGGTGAGGGCGGCGCGGACCTCGGAGACGGTGCGGTTACGGTTGTCGGTGAGGGAGTCGATCAGCAGCGCCGCGCCGCCGGGTCCGTAGGCCTCGTAGCGGATTTCTTCCAGCTGCGATCCGTCTCCGCCGCCGGAGGCGCGATCGATGGCGCGCTGGATGTTGGCGTTGGGCATGTTGGAGGCGCGGGCGCGTTCGACCGCGAGGCGGAGGGCGGAGTTTTCCTCGGGCTTCGGTCCACCGGAGCGGACGGCGACGGCGATTTCGCGTCCGAGCTTGGTGAAGAGCTGGCCGCGCTTGGCGTCGGTGACGCCTTTCTTGCGCTTGATCTGGGCCCATTTGGAATGACCGGCCATTTGTCGAACTCCCGTGCGATCAAGCGGCTGCGACTGGGAAGATCAGTCTATCGCGCCGTCGAGGAGCGTGTTGACGTCGCCGACGATCGTTTCGGCATCGGCAAGCATGGCATGAAATGTGAGGTCGTTGTGTAGCGGGGTGACAGTGACGGCGCCTTCGATGATGGCGGCGACGTCCGTGTTGGGAGCGATATTGGCGTCGGGACGCAGGACGAGCTGCCGGCGGGTCGCTCCGTGTTCGTCGGTGCGGTCGATGACACGAGAGGGGGATACGTTGGCGACCGGGGTGACGCGGACGCCGGCGAAATCGGAGATTGACCGATCGGGCGCGTTGACGTTGAGGAACTGGACCTGTCCGCTAGCCAGCAGTCGTTGAGCGATGCGTCCGGCGATGACCGCGGCGTCGCGGAGATGGTCGTCCTCGAAGGACCAGAGCGAGGCGGCGATGCTGGGCAGGTTGCGCAGGTAGCCCTGCATGGCGGCCATGACCGTGCCGGAGTGGAGGATGTCGCGGCCAACGTTGGGTCCGGGATTTACGCCGGAGACGATCATGTCGATGTGTCGCGGGGCGAGGTGGCGGATGCCCTGCAGGACGGCGTCGGTAGGGGTGCCGTTGACCTGCCAGGCGTCGACGCCGTCGAGTAGTGAGTGGGCGCGTTCCGTCTCCAGGTCCCGTCGCAGCGTGACTGACGCCGACATGCCGGACTGGTTGAAGGCGGGGGCGACGACGAGGACGTCGGCGAAGTCGAGCACGGCCTCGGCCAGATGCCAGAGGCCGGGGGCTTCGATGCCGTCGTCGTTGGTGGCGAGCACGAGGGGTCGGTCGGTCATGGCGGGATCGTATCAGCCGTCCGGATGGGCGGATGATCGCCACTCCGAGACCGACGGGATTCCGGCGAGCGAGGTGGCTTCGCGGACGCTGCGGAGGGTGGCCTCGGCGACGGCTTCGGCGGCCATCGTTCCGGTCAGGGTGAGCATGGCGGGGATGGTCGTGACGTCGATCTCGCCGGTGGCGAGGGTGAAGATGGTGTCGCCGTCGCCGGGGGTGAAGACGGGGTCGATGGTGCGGGCGAGGCCAGCCGATCCCATGATCGCGACGCGCTTGGCCGTTCCCTTGTGCAGTCTGGCGTTGGTGGCGATCACGGCGAGCGTGGTGTTTGCGCCGGCAGAATCGCTGCTGAAGTTGGGACGGGACTGCTGGAGTTGTTCGAACTCAGCCAGGGATCGATTGAGCAGCGCCTGACTTGAGCGAGACATGGTTCCTTGCTGTTCGCCGCGAGATCCGGCGACCAGATTGCCGGTTGATGGGTCGACGATGTCGCCGACGGAGTTGGTCGCGACCAGCGCTCCGACGATCAAGCCGGAATCATGGACCAGCGAGGCTGTGCCGACGCCTCCCTTGAGCAACGTGTTCGCACCCCCGGTCTTGGCGACGGTGCAGCCTGTCCCGACGCCAACGGATCCCTGTTCCAGGGGTCCGCTCGACGCGCTCGAGGAGGCGCGGTATCCGCTGTCGCCGGTTGGATGCACAGCGTTGCCGATCATGAGGTCGAAGACGACTGCGCCCATCGTGAGCGGCAGCGGGGCCAGTTCGGGCATCAGCGGCAGACCGGCACCGGATTCCTTGAGGTAGCGGCGGACTCCTTCGGCGGCGTCGAGGCCGATCGTGCTGCCACCGGTGAGGAGCACGGCATGGATCTCCTGAATCGAGTTCTCGGCAACGGCGAGGTCGGTGTCGAGGGTGCCGGGCGCGCCTCCGGGCTGGAAGACGCCGGGTGTTGCGCCAGCCCGGGCGAGGACGACGGTGCAACCGGTGGCGTTGTCGAGATCGGTGTCGTGGCCGGCCTCGATGCCGGGCACGTCGGTGATGGCGTCGTGGGGTCCGGGAGCGGAGCGGGGTTCAGTCATCGATCTGTACGGGCGGCTTGGGTCGCTTGTCCCAGTGGAGCTGGAAGACGTCGGGTCGGGCGTAATGTCCGGCGGAGTCAACCCAGCGCTTGGATTCGATGGTGGATTCGAGGTCGATCTCGGCGTAGATGATGGTTTCCTGGTCGGTGACCGGCTTGACGAGATACTTGCCGCCCGGCGCGATGATGGCCGAGCCGCCCGAGGCGTGCCAGAAGGGTTCCTCGCCCAGCGGCGTACCAGCAGGCAGGAGTTTGGGCGACATGGTTTCGCGGGCGACGATCACGTAGCAGGCGTTCTCGTAGGCGAGGTGCCGGGTGGCGGCGTCGATGACCGGGTGGAGCTGTTCCCAACCGGGCCAGACGGAGGCGTGGACCTGGATACCGAGCGTTGAGAGCGCGTAGCGGGCGGGGGCCATCTGGTGCTCGTAGCAGATCAGACCGCCGAGGCGGCCGACCTCGGTGTCGTAGACGTCGAGGTCGGAGCCGTCGCCGTAGCCCCAGATCAGACGCTCGGTGAGTGTGGGCACGAGTTTGCGGTGCTTGCCGAGCAGCGAGCCGTCGGGTCCGATGTAGGCGAGCGTGTTGTAGATCGTGCCGGCGTGGGGTTCGCGCTCGTTGACTCCGATGGTGACGTGGGCCTGCGCCTCGGCGGCTGCCTGCGCGATGCGGTCCCAATCGGGGCCGGGGATGGCGATGCTGTTCTCGAAGGTGTGCTGGTAGAGGGTTGTGAAGGCCTGGCGGTTGGTCGACTGGCCGTGGTAGTAGGGATAGGAGGGGATCCAGGTCTCGGGGAAGACGATCAGGCTTGCGCCTTCGCGTCCCGCCTCCTCGATGGCGGCGACTGCCTTGTCGATGCCTTGCTCAAGGGTGAGACCGGGTGCGCGCTGGACGGCGGCGGCGAGATAGGACATGGTTCGGTTCGTTTCAGCGGGTGGTTCAGCGGGGATCGAGGGACCAGAGTCCGTAGCCGCCGGTGACGGGGACGACGGTGCCGGTGATGTAGCTGGCGGCGTCGGAGAGGAGGAAGGCGACTGCGCCGGCGACCTCGTCGTCTGCGCCGAGGCGGCGCATGGCGGTGTGCGACTCGACGCGCTCGCGGTACCAGCCGGGCATGGGCTCGGTCAGCGGGGTGTCGATGAAGGCGGGAGCGACGCAGTTGGCGCGGATCGGGGCTGTGAGGGAATGCGACCACTCGGCGGCGAGGGTCTTGGTCATCGCCTCGACCGCTGCGCGAGTCATCGAGTAGGCGGCCTGCCTTGGGAGACCGTATTCCGCGCCGACGCTGGAGATCGTGACGATCGATCCTCCGCGATCGGCGTCGATCAGGCGGGCGGCGAAGTTTCGGGTGAGGAAGAAGGTGCCGCGCTGGTTGATGTTCTGGATGTGGTCGTAGTCCTCGGCCGTGATCCGTTCGCCGCGCTGGAGGATTGGCGAGATGCCGGCCACGTTGACGAGGCCGGTCAAGGGGCCGATCGTGTCCTCGACGTCATCGAGCAGGGACTCGTGGTCCTCGATGGCGGCGACGTCGGCGCGGAAGGCCCAGGCCTGGCCGCCGTCGTCGCGAATGGCCTGGGCGACTTCCTCGACCTGCGCGACGGTTCGCGAGGTAACTGCGACCCTGGCGCCCATCTGCGCGATCAGTTCGGCGGCGGCGCGGCCGATGCCGCGTCCCGCGCCGGAGACGAGTACGACCTGACCATCGAGGCGGAAGGGGGACTGGCTCATATTCGCTGCCTCCCGAACGTTGCTCAGGACCGTCCTGGTTGCGGATCCTCGAGCGCGACGGTGTCGCGGACGTGAAGATACAGCCAGATCAGGTCGCGCGCGGCGGCGGTGATCTTGTCGATGGCGTCGATGAAGACTTCGAGCTGCGGCTCATGGACGGCCAAAGAATGCGTGAGCAGCACTCGACGGCGCTGATTGAGCACCACAAGCGCGACCTGGTCGGGATTCATTGCCCGTTCGGGCAGCCAGTCCATCTTGTGCGTCAGCGCGGTGGACTGCTTGAGGCCGTCGGCCAACTCGAGCAGGACGCCCTGGTCGACCTTCTGCACGCGCTCGATTCCATTGGAGATCGCGAGCACGGCTCCGGCGAACTGACGCCACTCCTTGCGTGGGATGTCGTCGCGGGCGGCGTCGACGTCGGCGAGGGTGGGCAGCTGCAGGTCGCGCAAGAGCTCATCGGAGGTGCGACCGGCGGTCAGGATGCGGAATGCCGCGACCGACGGGGCGCTGAGTTCGAAGTTGGTGAATGTGGTCAGGAGCGGCTGCTCGTGCCGGCGGCGGAGCGCGACGTAGAGCGCCATGAGGTCCTGGGCGGCGTTGAGGTACTCCTCGACGATGCGCATGCCGATGACCTTGCGGTCGTCGGGGTCGGCGAGGGCCTGCGAGCGGAAGAGCGCCTCGGCGACGGTGCGGTGCGCCTTGGCGCCGAACCTGGCGTAGTTGTCGAGGAAGGCGATTTCGATCGCTTCGAGTGAGCGGTCCCAGCACGGGGCGCAGACGCGTGTACGCGGGTCGGTATTGGCCAGGTCGAACTCGTCGCCGCAATCCTCGCAGTTGGCGATCGCGATGTCGTGGCGAGCGTCGATATCGGCCCGGTAGGGCTGTCGCGGATACGGCTCGGTGGGCTGCTGCCTGGACATGGTCGCCTCCGCTTGAGGAGGCTACCACTGACGACCACCTCACCAACCAGCGACCGCGGGGCAAGGTTGAACAGGGCAAGGGTGGCCTCTCCTGTACGGGGCTAGAGCACTTCGGCTGAGCCGCGACGCCCTAAGGCGTGGTGGAGAGCGCTTGATCCAAATCTTTGATTAGCCAGCGGAGCATGTCCCAGTTCGACAATCCGGTTTCTTCGTTTCCTGTGCTCCTTCGGATGGCCAGAAGAAAGTCAGCCAACCTCTCTACCATCTCCATGTCCCGCTCGGGATTCGATTGTTGCGCTTCTGCCGAGTACGCGAGAGCAAACAGTGCGTTGTACGCTTTAACCACCTCATCGGACCCTATGAGGGTCAGGAGCAGTGATTGCTCAACCCGGTTCTTGGATAGCAGCAGTTCTTCCGCGACTTGCCCCTTGCTCTTGTTCTTGAGTTGCCGATCAGTTTGTTGCTCGTTGGCTCAGGCAACGTCAGAGGTAAACATGACGGCGAACGGCTCTAAGATGTCCCTATAGACTTGGACACGATCGCCCTGCAGCTGTTGTTCTAACGCCGCCAAGCGCGCACGGTCTTGTTGCTGCCTGTTGAACCACCAGCCCAGTACGACGACGACAATCGGTGTTAGTACCACACCGGCCGCGACGAGCCACTCGTTCACCATTTCTGCTCTCCTTGGCCATTCCTTCACCCGAGGTACGGCTGCCCTCTCATTTCAGCTCGATGCTATCTGAGGGCGATGAAGGGATGAACGACTCGAGCGGACACTCATAGAGCACCGCGAAATCAAGGATTTCGAGGAAATCGACTCGACGATCGCCGGCCTCGCAGCGATTGATGTACTGCTGGTTCTTGCCCAATCGACTGGCCGCCTCCACCTGGGTCAGTCCGGCCCGCAATCGTGCTGCTCTCAAGCGTCGGCGAAGGTCGGCGTAGCGGGGGTCGTAGATGGAGGCCACGCCTCAATCGTGAACGCCGATCCTGTGTACACCATATTGGTGTATTCTGTGCGCTGCGGCACGGTGTCGCGCGGCCAAGAGGAGCATTTGAGTGACCACGCAGGATCAAACACCCGAGATCGATAAGACACGTCTCCTGGCTCAAGCGGTAGCAAACGCGGTGGCGGGCGGAGCACGAGTGGAGTCGCAGTCGCCCGAACAGGCCATCCTCGTCCGGCGGAACGTGTCGCCAGCTCGCTTCACTCTGTGTCTCTTGGTTTGGTGGCCCGGCTTCTTCTTCGGTCACCATCGCTCTGAAAGCCGTCAGATCGTCAGAATCGACGATCTCGGCAACGCCTTGATCCAAGATGTATAAGGGCAGGTGACCGTGCTCTACGTGCTCTACGTGTTCATCGTGCTTTCGGTTTACTGGTCTGTCTTCGACGCGATCCTCTGACAGAGCGAAGCCGGATCGAGATTCCTAGACAGGTTAGGAATGACAAGAGGAGAGGTGGCAGGGCTGACGCAGAAGCGTCCGCAGGCGGGAGTTTCGACGCACACAACCTGGTGCAGGAGATGGAGCCTACTGGTTGCTGGAACGACGGGACGGACGGGTTGACCTGACTTGCCGCGTTCGCTGTCGGACAGGCTGGCAGCGGGGGCAGAAGTGGGTGGCTCGACCTCCGACGACGATTCTGCGGATGGTCGCTTCGCAATCGTCGCAAGGTTCGTCGGTGCGGCGGAAGACGCGGACGAAGTACTGCTGCTCGCCCTCGGCGCCGTCGACGTCGGTGTAGTCGCGGAAGGATGCGCCTCCGTGGGTGACGCCGTCCTGCAGGGTCTGCCTGATGGCGGCGTGCAGCGCGCGACGTTCGGCCGGGCGCAGTGAGCCCGCGGGCGCCTCGGGGTTGAGATGGGAGAGGAAGAGCGCTTCGTCGGCGTAGATGTTGCCGATGCCGGCGATGTTGCGCTGGTCGAGCAGCGCGGCCTTGATCGGCTGTTGTCGTCCTCGCAGGGCGTGCCACATGGCCTCGGGTGTGAAATCGTCCGATAGCGGCTCCGGGCCGAGTTCCGGCAGGGCTTCCTGCATCTGCTCGACGAGGTCGATGGTGCCGAACTTGCGCACGTCGACGAAGCGCAGTTGGTCGCCGTGGTCGAGATCGAAGACGGCGCGGGTGAAGGGTTCTTCCTCGTGGCCGTGCTGGCGGTAGCGGAGCGAACCGGTCATGCGCAGGTGGACGACGATGACCTGACCGCTGTCGAGGTTGAGGCCGAGGTACTTGCCGCGTCTGGCGACCGTGGTGAAGGCGGCGCCGTTGAGTTGCTCCGCAACTTCGAAGTGCGAGCGGCCTCGCAACAGTCGCTCGGCGCCGGGCATGACCTGAAAACCGAGCACTCGCCGGCCGGCGATCAACGGCTCCAGTTGCCGGCGGACGGTTTCGACCTCAGGCAGCTCGGGCATCGGTGCGGTTTACTCGCGGTGGGTGTAGGCGTTGGCCAGGAGCTGCTGGTCGAACCATTCGCTGCCCTTGCCTTCCGAGACCCACTCGTAGAGCGCTGCCTTGAAGATGCCTTCCATCGCGGCGACCGAGGCCAGGGCGATTCCGCCGAGGATGACTCCGACGATGATGGCCGCGACCGGCGCGATGAAGATCAGGACGACCACGGGGATGGCGACGATCAGGATGGCGAGGAGGTAGATGAGGAAGAAGGAGAAGCTGGCGGTGAGCTGCTCGCCCCAGGATCGGCGGAGCAGTCCGCCGGAGCGTCGAATGGCGGTGATGGGTCCGACGCGCTCGACGACGAGGACCGGGATGACGAAGAAGGTGATGTAGGCCCAGGCGGTCTGCAAGAGGGCGACGAGGATCATGGCGACGATGCGCATGACTCCGTGGCTGTTCTCGCGGGCCATGCTCTGCAGAGCCTGAAGGATGAGGCCGACGGTACCGGTAATGATCGTCCAGCCGAGAATCGCGAGCCACATGCCGCGGACGGCGCGGATACCGGACATCACATTGGGGTCGCCGCCTTCGAGTCGCTCGCGGGCCGCCGCAACGAGCGCGGCATTGAAGAAGATGACCATGTAGAGGCCGCCGAAGTAGGCGATCAGGGTGATGATCAGGTCAACGACGTTGAATTCGGCGTCGCTGCCGCTTCCGAGTCGATCGAAGGTGCCGGTGCCGGCGAAGACGCCAGCTGCGACCGCCCCGACGATGATCGCGCCGATGGTGCCCATGATTGGGAAAAAAATCAGCTCACGGTCGAGTTGGAGCACCTTCCAGGAGAGCTTGGTGATCTGCCAGGTGTTGCCGATGGTGCGGAACATGAGACTCGCCTTTCGATCCAGCGTTTCTCAGTCGACGGTCAGTTGACCTCAAGCGGTTCAAGGTCGCGCCAGTTGGCGGCGCTCTTGACTTCAATCTGCAGCGGCACGACGAGGTTGAGCGAGGCCGGCATGATCTCGTTGAGCAGCGACGCCAACTGGTCGACTTCCTCGTCGGGGACTTCGAAGATTAGCTCGTCGTGGACCTGGAGCAGCATGCGCGAACGTAACTCTTGCCTGCCCAGCATTGAGTCGATGTCGAGCATGGCGCGCTTCATCACGTCGGCCGCGGTGCCCTGGACGGGCATGTTGACCGCCATGCGCTCGGCGGCGTTGCGGCGCTGGAAGTTGCGCGAGTTGATTTCCGGCAGATAGCGACGGCGGCCCATCAGGGTCTCGGCGTAGCCGCGTTCCTTGGTCGACTCCTTGGTCTCCTCGATCCATTGCGCGACGCGCTCGAAGCGGCCGAAGTAGGCGTCGATAAAGGCCTGCGCGTCGCGTCGCTCCATGCCGCTGCGCTGGGAGAGTCCGTGCGCGGAGAGTCCGTAGATCACGCCGAAGTTCATCATCTTGGCGACGCGGCGCATCTCCGGTTGGACATCGTCGATCGAGACACCGTAGGCGCCCGAAGCGGTGGCGGCGTGGATATCCTCGCCGTTGCGGAAGGCGTCGATCAGGCCTTCATCCTCGGAGAGGTGCGCGAGCACGCGAAGCTCGATCTGCGAGTAGTCGGCGGAGACGAAGCTGACGTCGGCGTCCGGTGCGAGTTCGTCCCAGGGCTTCGCGACGAAGGCGGCGCGAATCTGGCGGCCCTGCTCGGTGCGCACCGGGATGTTCTGCAGGTTGGGCGACTCGGAGGAGAGCCGGCCGGTCGCGGCGACGGTCTGGTTGTAGTCGGTGTGGACTCGTCCGGTGGATGCGTGGACCTCGTCGGGCAGCGACTCGACGTAGGTGCTGCGCAGCTTGGTCAGCTCACGCCACTGGAGGATGCGATTGACGATCGGATGGGCATCGACGAGGCGCTCCATCTGCTGGGCGTCGGTGGAGTAGCCCTGCGAGGTCTTGCGTGTCTTGGGCAGTTCGAGTTGGTCGAAGAGGACGCCGCTGAGTTGCTTGGGCGAACCGATGTTGAACTCGTGCCCGGCATCCTCATAGATCTGAGTGGTGACCGTGGCAATCTCCCCGTTGAGCTGCTGATCGAGGTCGTCGAGGATTTCGGTGTCGAGCGTGACGCCGGCGAGCTCCATGTCGACGAGGATTGAGATTAGCGGCAGTTCGAGTTCGCGGTAGAGCTTTTCCAAGGTGTCGTTCTTGCCCAGTTCGGGTAGCAGCAGGTTGGCGAGGCGGAGCGTGATGTCGGCATCAGCGGCGGCGTACTTGCCTGCTTCCTCGGCGGGAACGTCGACCATGGAGAGCTGGTTACGGCCTTTACCGATGAGGTCTTCGATGGGCGTCATCTCGATGCCGAGCTCGCCCAGGGCCAGCGACTTGAGACCGACGTGAGACTTGTTCAGTACGAAGGCGGCGACCATGGTGTCGTCGTTCAGACCGCGCAGGTTGATGCCGTGCCGGCGCAGGACCTTGATGTCGAACTTGGCGTTGTGCAGCAGCTTGGGAACAAGCGAGTTCTCGAGTACCGGTCGTAGGGCGGACTTGACCAACTCGTGATCGAGCTGGGTTTCTTCGCCGCGATGGCCGACCGGAATGTAGCAACCGTGGCCTTCTTCGTCGGAGAGCGCGTAGCCGGCGATCTCGCAATCGATGGTGTCGGTGGAGGAGGTTTCGAGGTCGACGGCGAGTAGCGGCGCTCGGGCGGCCCGCTCGACCCATTCCTGCAGCATCGACTCGTCGGTGACGAGGTCGTAGTCATCAACGGACGGCTGTTGGATGACGGGTTCGGCATCATCGTCGAGGCCGGGGATCTGATCCATCAGGGTGCGGAACTCAAGCTCCTGGAACTTGGCGACGACGGTCTCGCGGTCGAAGGCGGTCACGTCCGCCGCGGCGATGTCGAGTGTGACCGGAGCGTCGTGGCGGATCATGGCCAGCTCCTTGCTCATGAAGGCGTTGTCGCGGTCGTCGAGCAGCTTTTTCTGGGTGCCGGCCGGCTTGACCTCATCGATGTGCTCGTAGATCTGCTCGACCGTGCCGTACTGGTTGAGCAACTTGACCGCGCCGACTTTGCCCACACCCTTGACGCCCGGGATGTTGTCAGACTTGTCTCCGACCAGGGCCTTGAAGTCGATGATCTGGATTGGGTCGACGTCGTAGCGGGCGCGCACGGTGGCGGGGCCGTCGTAGGGCGTGTACTCGCTCTTGTAGGGGTTGTAGAGGTAGACGGAGATGTCGTCGGTGACGAGCTGCAGGAGATCGCTGTCGAGGGTGCAGATCCAGGTGTCGAACCCTTCGTCGACAGCCTGGTCGGCGAGGGTGCCGAGGACATCATCGGCCTCGAAGCCGGGTTCCTGGTAGATCGGGACCGAAAAGGCCTCGGCGATTTCGCGACAACGCTGAATCTGCGAGGGCAGGTCTTCCGGCATCGGTTCGCGGTGCGCCTTGTAGTTCTCGTCGATTTCGCGGCGGAAGACCGTCGCATCGTCGACGTCGAAGGCGAAAGCGGCGTGGGTCGGCTCGAGCGTGCGGAAAATGTGCAGCAGCGTCGCGGTGAAGCCGCGGACGGCGCCGGTCGGCTCGCCAGCGGTCGTGCGGAGGTTGGCTCGCTGCATGGCGAAATAGGCACGGAAAATCAGAGCGTAGGCGTCGAAGATGACGATTCGCTTCGTCTGCGCCCCGGCCTCATCGCCGGCTTCGGCAAGCGCCGTCATCCGGGCTTGCTGCTCGGATTCGGCAGTGGTGGTTGACATGGGTCGAGTATAGGTAGCCTCGAATCGGGCCAAATCGGGAGCCGGGTTGGGCTACGCTGGACAGGCTGACCACCTCGGGTGAGCTTGGAGTGTGACAGGTGCCGTCTGATCGGATTCTGGTCCGCGGCGCGCGGGAGCACAATCTCAAAGACATCGACGTTGAACTGCCGCGCGACCAGCTGGTGGTGATCACCGGCCTGTCGGGGTCGGGCAAGTCATCGTTGGCCTTCGACACGATTTACGCCGAGGGCCAACGGCGCTACGTCGAGTCGTTGTCGGCGTATGCGCGACAGTTCCTGGGCCGGATGGAGAAGCCGGACGTCGACTACATCGAGGGTCTGTCTCCGGCGATCTCGATCGACCAGAAGACGGGCTCTCGCAACCCTCGGTCGACCGTGGGCACGGTGACCGAGATCTATGACTACCTGCGCCTGCTGTTTGCTCGGGCCGGGCGGCCGCATTGTCCGATCTGCGGCGACCCGATCGCTCAGCAGACCGTGCAACAGATGGTCGATGCGGTGATGGGCCTGGGCGAGCGACGGCGGCTGATGATCATGGCGCCGGTGATCCGCGACCGCAAGGGCGAGCACAAGGGCGTCTTCGAGGACGCGCGCGGACGGGGATTCGTCCGCGTGCGTGTCGATGGCGAGGTGCTCTCGCTCGACGACGAGATCGAGCTGGAGAAGAACAAGAACCACACGATTGACATCGTGATCGACCGAGTTGCCTTGCCAGACGGCGAGACCGAAGACGAAGATCGCACCATCCTGGCCAATCGGCTGGCCGATTCGATCGAGCAGGCGCTCGGTCTGGGCGACGGCATCGTGCGGGTTCGACCGCTTGACGCCGACGATGATCTGATTTTTTCTGAGCAACTGGCCTGCCCGCGAGACATGTTCGCGCTGGGCGAGATCGAGCCGCGCTCGTTCTCGTTCAACTCGCCGCATGGCGCCTGTCCCGATTGCACCGGACTCGGTGTGACGATGCAGGTCGATCCGCTGCTGGTCATCCCCGACCGCGCGAAGTCTCTGGACCAGGGCGCGATTGCTCCGTGGTCGCGCTCGACGACGAATACCGGCTGGCATCGGCGGATGCTTGAGGCGGTGTTCGAGCAGTTCGGCGCGGAGACGGACGTACCGTTCGAGGAGCTGCCCGCGGAACTGATCGAGGCCATTCTCTATGGGCTGCCCGAGCCGATCGTGGTGGACTTCGTCAACCATCGTGGTCGTCACCGGCGATATGAAACGCAGTTCGAGGGTGTGGTCAACAACCTGGACCGCCGACACCGAGAGACCGACTCCGACTGGTCGCGCACCGAGATCGAGCGGTACATGACCGCTGTGCCCTGCTCATCCTGCGGCGGGGCGCGGCTCAAGGCTGAATCACTGGCCGTCCGAGTCGACGAGCGGTCGATTGTCGATGTGACGCGGATGTCGGTGTCCGAGGCGTCGTTGTGGTCGCGTCGACTGAGCGGCGACCACACGCCGTTGAGTCCTCGCGAGATGGCGATCGCGACGCAGATCCTGAAGGAGATTCGCGAGCGGCTGACCTTCCTCGTCGACGTCGGGCTGGACTACCTGACGCTTGACCGGGCGGCAGCGACGCTGTCCGGCGGCGAGGCGCAGCGGATTCGTCTGGCGACCCAGATCGGGTCGTCGCTGATGGGCGTATTGTATGTCTGCGATGAGCCGTCGATCGGTCTGCATCCGCTCGACGACGAGCGGCTAATCCGCACCTTGAAGCGACTGCGGGACCTGGGCAACACGGTGCTGATCGTTGAGCACGACGAGGCGACGATGCGGGCGGCCGACTACATCGTCGACATGGGACCGGGCGCGGGTGAGGCGGGCGGCAAGATCGTGGCTGCGGGACCGCCCTCGGCGATCATGGACAGTTCCGATTCGATGACCGGCGCTTACCTGAGTGGTCGGCGCAGCATTCCGATGCCGCCCGAACGTCGACCCGGCAACGGCGACGACCTGACGGTGCTGGGCGCGTCGGAGCACAACCTGCGGGAGATCGACGCGACCTTCCCGCTGGGCACGTTCATCTGCGTGACCGGCGTCTCCGGGTCGGGCAAGAGCACGCTGGTCAACGATCTGCTGCACGCCTCGGCTGCTCAGCAGTTGCATGGCGCGCGGCGTCGGCCAGGCGCCATGCGTGGGCTGAAGGGGTTGGATGCGATCGACAAGGTGATCGACATCGACCAGTCGCCGATCGGCCGGACTCCTCGCTCGAATCCGGCGACGTACACCGGATTGTTCACGCCGGTCCGGGAGCTGTTCGCATCGGTGCCGGAGTCTCGGATGCGGGGCTACAAGCCGGGCCGATTCTCGTTCAACGTCAAAGGCGGCCGCTGCGAGGCCTGCAAGGGCGACGGCTACAACACGATCGAGATGCAGTTCCTGCCCGACGTCACCGTGCCCTGCGAGGTCTGCCACGGAGACCGCTACAACCGCGAGGCGCTGGAGATTTTGTACAAGGACCAGACGATCGCCGATGTGCTGAACATGACCGTCGATGAAGCGGCGGTGTTGTTCGACGCGAATCCGACCGTCTCGCGCAAGCTGCGCACTCTGCAGGCGGTGGGGCTGGGCTACATCAGACTGGGTCAGCCGGCGACCACGCTGTCCGGCGGCGAGGCGCAGCGGGTCAAACTGTCGACGGAACTGTCCAAGCGCTCGACCGGACGGACGTTGTATCTGCTCGATGAGCCGACGACCGGTCTCTCGTTCTCGGATGTCGAGGCGCTGCTGCACGTCCTGCAGCAGCTCGTTGACGGCGGCAATACGGTCGTGGTGATCGAACATCACCTGGACGTGATCAAGAATGCCGACTGGATCATCGACCTGGGACCGCTGGGCGGGGACCGTGGTGGACAGGTGATCGCCGAGGGCACCCCGGAGGATGTGGCGCTGGTCGAGGGGTCGTACACGGGGCAATTCCTGCGCGATGTGCTGGCCCAGCATGGCTGGCACGCGCCCGCCGAAGCGGTGGCCGCCTCCTAGCCGCGTGACGGTTCGACCGGGTTGCTCACCTGGATAAAAGTCAGTGTGTGCAGCAAACTCAATTCGCTATTGCGAAGATCGGAGAGCCGTCCTATAAGTGTTGTAGTCGCGAAAACGCCGGAAGCGGCGTAGCGTCGGACGAGCGGACGAGAGGATGGATCGATGACCTACGTAATCGCTGAACCATGCATCGACGTGAAAGACCAGTCCTGTGTCGAGGTCTGTCCGGTGGACTGCATCCACGCGGACGACGACGACCGCATGCTCTACATCTCGCCCGACGAATGCATCGACTGCGGCGCCTGCGAACCGGCCTGTCCGGTGACGGCGATCTTCGCCGAGGACGATGTGCCGGACGAGTGGCAGGCGTTCACCGAGATCAACGCCGAGTGGTTCGACGACCCGGCCTCCGCCCGATCGAAGGTTGCTGAACTCGCCCCATAGTCCGGGCGATCTCAGCGATCTCACCCCCACGACGCTGCCGTCTCGGTCGGACGCCACCCGATTGGCGATCCGACCAATCGCGGCAGCGTTGTTGTGTCTAGAAGCTCAAGCGATCGCGCAGCACGTCCGTCAGTTCTTCGATCCTGACCCGGACCTGTTCCTGTGTGTCCCGATCGCGGATCGTCACCGAGTCGTCGTCCAGCGACTCAAAGTCGACCGTGACGCAGAGCGGGGTACCGATCTCGTCCTGTCGGCGGTAGCGCCGGCCGATTGACTGGGTGTCGTCGTATTGCGTCGTCCAGTGCGGTCGGACCCTGGCCCAGACATCTCGTGCGAGGTTCGCGACCGGCTCTTTGCGTGAGAGCGGGAGGATGGCGACGGTGATCGGCGCGACGCGCGGGCTGAAGGCGAGGACGGTGCGGTCGTCGCCCTTTTCGTCGGGCGTGACGGTGTAGGCGTCGCAGAGCAGGGCCAACATGATCCGGTCGACACCGGCAGCGGGTTCAATCACGTGGGGCACGATGTGTTCGTTGGTCTGCGGATCGAAGTATTCCAGCCGTTTGCCGGATGACTGCCCGTGCTGGGTCAGGTCGAAGTCCGTGCGATTGGCGATGCCTTCGAGCTCGTCCCAGCCCCACGGATAGCGGTACTGCAGGTCGGTGGTGCCGGCTGAATAGTGCGACAGCTTTTCGGTCGGATGGACGTCGCGGCGGATGCTGGCCGGGTCGATGCCCAGATCGGTGTACCACTGTTCGCGCAGGTCGATCCAGCGTCGGTACCACTCATCGGACTCGTCGGGTGCAACGAAGTACTCCATCTCCATCTGTTCGAACTCGCGGGTGCGAAAGATGAAGTTGCCCAGCGTGATCTCGTTGCGGAACGACTTGCCCTGCTGCGCAATTCCGAACGGCAGGCGACGGCGGGTCGAAGTGAGCACGTTTTCAAAGTTGATGAAGATGCCTTGCGCGGTCTCTGGACGCAGATAGGCCTGCGAGCCCGTCCCGGCGACCGGGCCAACCTGGGTGCGGAACATCAGGTTGAACTCCCGCGCCTCGGTGAACTTGCCAATGACGCCGCAGGTTGGGCATGCCGGACCCTTGAGATGGTCCGCGCGGAAGCGCTCTTTGCACTCAAGGCAGTCGACCATCGGGTCGTGGAAGTTCTGCACGTGGCCGGACGCCTCCCAGACGCGCGGCGACTGGATGATGGCCGAATCGAGCCCGACGACGTCGGAGCGTTCACGAACGACTGAGCGCCACCAGAGGTCCTTGACGTTGCGCTTCAGCTCCACGCCGAGCGGCCCGTAGTCGTAGGTCGATCCGAATCCGCCGTAGATCTCGGAAGCGGGAAAGACGAACCCGCGCTGCTTGCAGAGTGAGACGAGGGTGTCGAGCGATGCGTTGGCTTTCTGGGCGGACATGTCGGGCGCCTTTCCGGCGGGGTTTTCGGCGGTCGTATCGTGGAGGCTGATGTCAGCGTATGGGGGAGGTGCCTTATGCGGTTTCTGATCGGTCTGCTGCTGGGACTGCTGACCGGCGCGGTGTTGACGATTCTCGCTACCGGTAACGCCGGGCGGGCTTTGCAGGCTCAGGTGCGCGAACAGGCGGAGCGAGAGCGCGGTAGCCGCTCGGGCGGGACAGAAAACGGCGGCGGATCGGAGTGACCCGCCGCCGTCCTCGTATGAGTGAGCGGCCTAGAGGAAGAGCGGTCCAAAGACCACGGCCACGATCGACATCAGCTTGAGCAGGATGTTGAGCGAGGGGCCGGAGGTGTCCTTGAACGGGTCGCCGACCGTGTCGCCGACCACCGCGGCGGAGTGGGCGTCGGAGCCCTTGCCGCCGAAGTTGCCTTCTTCGATGTACTTCTTGGCGTTGTCCCAGGCGCCGCCGGCGTTGGCCATCATCAGCGCGAGCATCGCGCCGGCCGCGATCGAGCCGATCAGCAGGCCGCCGAGCGCTTCCGCCGAGATCACCGCGCCGACGAAGATCGGCACGATCACGGCGATCAGGCCGGGAATGATCATCTCGCGCAGCGCACCGTCGGTGGAGATCGAGATCGCCCGCTCGTAGTCGGGGTCCTGGGTGCCGTCCATGATGCCCGGCATTTCGCGGAACTGGCGTCGGACTTCCTGGACCATCGACTCGGCCGCGCGTCCGACCGCGCCCATCGACAGGGCGGAGAAGACGAACGGCATCAGCGCACCGATCAGCAGGCCGATCAACACCTTGTAGTCGAGCAGGTTGAAGACGGCGTTGCCGATGTCCCCCCACACCGTGATGGCGTAGGTCGCGAGCAGGGCCAGTGCTGTCAGCGCTGCGGATCCAATCGCGAAGCCCTTACCCGTCGCGGCTGTGGTGTTGCCAAGCTGGTCAAGCGCATCGGTGCGCTCGCGCACCTCGGGGTCGAGACCGGCCTGCTCGGCGATGCCGCCGGCATTGTCCGCGACCGGGCCGTAGGCGTCGGTGGCGAGCGTCACGCCGAGCGGCGCGAGCATGCCGACCGCGGCCAGCGCGATGGCGTAGAACTCGGCGAGTTCGTAGGCAATCACGATCGCGACGACGATGGTGATGAGTGGAATCAGCGTCGACATCATGCCCAGGCTCAGACCACCAATGATGATCGGTCCGGTGCCGGATTCGGCCTGCTGGCTGAGGTTGACGGTCGGCGAGTAGCGTCGACCACCAAGGGCGAAGCCCTCCGACGACGTGTAACCCTCGGTCACGGTGCCGATGATCTGTCCGGCAATCAAACCGACCAGGATGGCGAAGAACAGATTCCACTTGCTGCCGTCGAGCGAGTCGAGGTCGAGCAAGGCGATGGCAACGATGCCTCCGATGAGTACGAGTCCGGACGCGCCGAATACGCCGGCGCGCAGGGCCCACAGGAGCCGACCCTGATCCGCCTGTTCACCGGTGCGAACGAAGAACGTTCCAATCACCGCGGCGAGAATGCCGATGCCTGCGATCAGCATGGGCAGCACGACGAGACCGTCGTCCCATTCGAGGCTGATGTTGGCGGCCAGCACCGTGGCGGCCAACGCCATCGTGGCGACCATTGAGCCGACATAGGACTCGAACAGGTCGGCGCCCATGCCGGCGACATCGCCCACGTTGTCGCCGACGTTGTCGGCGATGGTGGCCGGGTTGCGCGGGTCGTCTTCGGGGATACCTGCCTCGACTTTGCCGACGAGGTCGGCGCCGACGTCGGCGGCCTTGGTGTAGATGCCGCCGCCAACTCGGGCGAAGAGCGCGATCGATGATGCGCCGAAGGCGAATCCGGCCAGGGGAGCGACGTCCTGCCAGATCAGGTACATGATCACGAGGCCGAGCAAGCCCAGCCCGACGACGGTCATACCCATCACCGTGCCGCTGCCGAACGCGACGCGGAGGGCCGGGTTGAGGCCCTCGCGCGCCTTGGCCGCCGTGCGGACGTTGGCCCGCACAGCGATCAGCATGCCGGCGTATCCGGCGGAGGCGGAAAGGATCGCACCGATGATGTAGGAGATCGAGGTCCAGCGATGGGCGGTGCCGTCGAACTTGTCGAGCACGTCGAGGTCGATGAAGATCAGCAGGATCACGAACACGACCGCGACGAATCCGGCCAGGAATGTGTACTCGCGCTTGAGGAAGGTGGCGGCGCCGGCCTGGATCGCCCGGGCGATCGTTTTCATCAGGTCGTTGCCTTCGTCCTCGGCGAGGACATCGCGCACACGCACCGCCGCAAACAGCAACGCGAGCACAGCTGCGATGATGGCAAAGATCAGAATTTCCATGCAGGTCCCCTCACGAACAGGTCAAACAGCTCGAACCCGTGCGGTTCCGGTGTCGGCGAAACCGACGGCTCCGCCAGACGGCAGGCTATCGCTCACGCCATAGCGCGGCAATTTCTTGATTTACAGGCCTAGAGGTCCTTGACCGGCGCCGGTAGATCGCCTTCGCGAGCGGCGTCGATCATCTGCTTGGCCTCGGCGGGCATTTCGACGCCCATCTGATCGAACCGTTCCTCGGCCCAGCGGCCGATCTGTCTCGGATCCCGGTAGGCGTCGGGACCGGCGCCGGGCCCGGGAGTACCGTACTGGTCCAGCACCTGAGCCTCGGTCTTGGGCGTTGCGAAGCGTGAAATCACGCGTTCCATCTGGTCAGAGGGGCAGGTTTCGCAGACAGGGACCCTGGCCCGTTCGAGAGAGCGATGAAACTGCTCCTGCACGTGGCCACATTGTTGACATCGGTATTCGTAGATCGGCACGAGCGGCCTCCTTCGGCTCAGGAGTGAACTGGTCAGGCGAGATCAGCGGGCAGTTCCGGCGCGGCGCCGGCTGATTCGCGCCAGGCGGCGACCGATTCGGGATCGTCGGCGTCGACATCGTCCAGCGTGTCGAAACCCGGGAACGACAGCTCAGTCTTCGAGCGGAATCGGGAGAATCGGGTCTGCAACTCGCCCCCGCGACACTCCGGGCATCCGGGCAGCGGATCGTCCTCGGCACGGACGCGGCGCTGGAACAGCTCGACCATTCGCGCGCACTCCGGACAGTAGTACTCGTAGATCGGCATGGTCCGGGCTTCAGCCTCCGCTCTCAGCTTAGTCTCCGCAGCCGACTAGTCGTCCTCGATTGCGTGCTCGATGTGGGCCGCGACGGCCAGGCGTCCGCGGCGGTCGGTCGAGACCACGATCAGGTCGACGCGGATGTCGATGTCCGCCTCATGCTCCGCCAACAATCCGTGCGCCAGCCGCCGGAGCTGTCGCTGCTTGCGCGGACCGACCGACTGCGCCGCCTCGACGACGTAGCGAGGGTTGGATCGGCTTCTCACTTCCACGACCACATGCGTGCCGTCGGGCGCGAGCGCGACGATATCGGCCTCGCCCCATTTGCGGCGATAGTTGCGCTCGAGGATGTTGTAGCCGCGGGCAACCAGATAGTCGGCGGCGCATTGTTCCCCGGCTGCGCCCAGTCGACGCCTGTGGTCAGGATCCGGCGGCATCGAGCGCCCCATCGAGCGGGAAGCGAGGCTGAGTCAGGTTGGCTACGGGAGCAAAGGAGCGACGATGCTCGGGGCAGGGTCCGAGCGATTGCAGCGCCGCGAGATGCTGGGGCGAGGCGTAGCCCTTGTGACGCGCGAATCCATAGCCGGGAAAGCGTTCGTCGAGTTCGACCATCCAACGGTCGCGGGCGACCTTGGCCACGATCGAGGCGGCGGCGATCGAGGCCACTGTGGCGTCGCCCTTGACGATCATCTCGGTCGCGCAGGCAAGCCGCAGATCGTCGCGGCCGTCGGCCAGCACGATGTCGGGCGATTCGGACAGTCCGGCTGTTGCTCGACGGGAGGCCAGCCGCAGGGCAGCGGTCAAGCCCAACTGGTCCAGCTCGGACGCGTGGACCCAGCCCAGGCTGCACTGCCACGCGCCTTCGAGGATCCTGGGCGCCAGACGCTCTCGCTGTTGGGGGCTGAGTTGCTTGCTGTCACGCAGCTCGGACAGCCACGCCGGTCGGCGATCCAGGGGCAAGGCGACGGCGGCGGTCACGAGCGGACCGGCCAACGGGCCGCGACCGACTTCGTCCAGACCGACGATCGATCGTGCACCGTTGCGCCAATGCGCCAGTTCTCGGCGGCGTGTCGGACGTAGCGGGGCCACGTGAGGAGGGTAGGGCCAACACGTTATGTCTGCCAGCACCGGGTCTCGTCGAGCTACGCGCTGCCCTCGACCTGGACGGTGACGATGTCGACTCCGTGGAACTTCTGATGCCGGACTTCGGAGGCGTGGTACCAGAGCAGGCGCAGGGAGAGGTCGTCCGCCGTCGGCACCGGAGCTTCGTCCGTCAGATAGGCGAGCTGGTCCTCGATGTTCTCCTGACGCGTCGTCGCGACAAACTCCAGCTCGACCATCCCGGTCTGGGGCCGGGCGATGATGACCAGCCGCGGCTGTTCGGCGTCTTCGCCGGCTTCATCCTCCTGGCCCAGCAGGGTGGCCAACGTCTCTTCGCCGGCCGAGCGCAGGCGGAGCCGGGAGGCATCGTCCCAGCCCAGCCTGATCGCCAGCGCGGCGAGGAAGTCGTCAATCGCCGGAAGCGAGGCCATGTCCAGCGCCGCCTCAAGGCGCGAGCGTCGTGAACCCATTGCTTCCATCAGCAGCGTCATGACGATCGCGACGACAGCCCCGATCGTGACGCCATTTCCCACCAACCCGCCGATCTCATCGCCGAACAGGTCGGTCATGAGCGGGTGGCCATGCAGGCCCAGGCCCAACGCGCTCGCCAGCGCCACGACCAGGACGCGTCGAGGATCGAGTCCCTCCCGCAGGATCGTCTGCCAGCCGCTGACGAAGAGCATGCCCATCGCGAGCATCAGGAATGCCCCGACCACTGGGCCCGGGATCGTGAGCAGGATCGCGGCGAACTTGGAGAAGAACGCCAGGAACAGGATGACGACGGCGACGCCGATCCCGACCCGACGAGCGGCGACGCCGGTGAGATTGATCAGCGAGAGACTATAGGAGGCATTGGCCATCGGCGGCAGCGTGCTTGAGAGACCGGCCAGCAGCATTCCGATGCCATTGACGCTGACGATGCCCTGGATCCGGCGGAAGTCGATCGCCCGGGGCCGCCGGCGAGAATTCTGTTGAATCGCGATCCCATCGCTGATCGTTTTCAGGCCCAGCACGAGCGTGAGGATCGCGAACGACGGTAAGAGCGCCCAGAACTGGCCATCAGGGGTGAGCTCGAAGCCGAGTTCGGGCAAGTCGGGGACGCCGAACCAACTGGCGTTGGCAATTCGATCGCCGTCGATTACACCGAAGGCGGCCGCGACCGCACAGCCAATCGCCAGGCTGATGAACGGTGCGATCAGCCGCCAGCGACCCGTTGCCCGGAGGGTCACGATGACCGAAGCGAGCAAGGTCACGACAGCGATGGCCGGTCCGGCGCCGACCGATGCGCCTTCGGGCAGGTCCTGGACGCTATCGAAAGCAATCGGTAGGACACTGACGGCGATCAGCATTGTGACCGTGCCGGAGACAACTGGCGTGACGATGCGGCGCAGGGTTGGCAGCCACCAGGCGAGCGCGATCTGGACCAGACTGCAGATCACCAGCAGGCTGGCGAAGATCTCCGGTCCGCCGGCCGAAACGGCCGAAACCATAATCGCGATGAACATGGCGGCGGGCCAGTTGAGCACAATGTGCCCGGCGCCGAATCGGTGGAACTGGAACGCCTGCAGCACTGTTACCGCTGCGCAGATCAACATGGCGGCGAAGACGCCCCAGGTCAACCAGGTGTCGTCAAGCCCGGAGGCGCGAAATGCGATGACCACGTTGAGCACCGTCGGTGCAAGAACCAGTACGGCACCTTGAAATCCAACCGTCAGGGCGACTGTCAGAGGACAGGCTTCCTCGGGCTCGTATTGGATCGGCTGGTCGGCGCTGCGGACTGTCATCTGAGGATTGAGCCTAAGGCGTGTCAGCCATCTCAAGGTGAGTGCCTGATGTGACTGTCTAAGCTCTTGGCTGAAGGATCTCACCTACAACCTGAAGACAAGGGATTGGCCACGACATGGACGTAACGGACAATTCGCTGTTCCAGCTCGAAGGAAAATCGGCGCTGATCGTCGGTGGCGGTGAGGGCATCAGCTTGAGCACCGCGCGGCTGCTGGCTCAGGCGGGCTGCGGCGTTGCCGTGGCCGACATCGACGCAGGGCGCGCCGTCACCGTGGCAGCGGAAGTCGATCTGCTCGGTCAGCCGTCAGTCTCGCTGGCCGCCGACATGCTGGACGACGTGCAGGTTGCGACCGTCTTCGAACGGGCCGAACAGGAACTGGGCGGCATCGACCTGCTGGTCACGATTATCGGCCAGGGGTCGTTCAATCCGATCACCGACATGACGCCGGCGCAGTGGGACCGCGATCACCGGATGAACCTGCGCTACTTCTTCCTCAACGCCCAACTGGTCGCCCGCTCGATGATCGCGCGCGGCGCGCCGGGCAGCATCGTCTGCATCTCCTCGGTCGAAGGGATGCAGTCGGCGCCCAATCACGCGTCCTACGGCGCGGCCAAGGCCGGCCTGATCAACCTGGTGCGCAGCATGGCGGTCGAGCTGGCGCCGCACCACATTCGCGTCAATTCGGTCGCGCCGGGCAGCATTGCGACGCCGCGAATTCCGGCCTCCCCCGAGCGGGTGAAACGAACCGCAGAGGGCCTGATCCCCTTCAAGCGCCTGGGTACCACGGACGAGGTCGCCAAGGCGGTGTTGTTCCTGCTCTCCGACATGGCCAGCTACGTCACCGGACACACCTTGCTGGTCGACGGCGGTTGGATGTCCGCCAACACGATTGGCGTGCCGCCGATTCCAGAGGGCGGAGTGCTCGACGCTCGAAAGCGGCCGACCTGGACAGGTCTCGGTCGGCAGGGCGAGATGAAGGGTCAGATGGAGGTCGGCTAGCTGAAGGTTCTGCCACGCGCTGCCCTCGACCTGGACGGTGACGATGTCGACTCCGTGGAACTTCTGGTGTCTCACGTTGGAGGCGTAGTGGCGGAGCAAGCGGAGGGAGAGTTCGTTGACCGTCGGCATGGCCGCTTCGTCCGTCAGGTAGGTCATCTGATCTTCCAGGTTCTCGCGACGCGTGGTTGCGACGAACTCCAACTCCACCACGCCGCGCTGAGGACGCGCCACCACGATCAGACGCGGAGCGTCAGAGCTCTCGGCTTCGTCCTCGTCCTCGGGCAGCAGACTGGCCAGCGTCTCCTCGCTGGCAGAGCGCAGGCGCAGCGCTGAAGCCTCGTTCCAACCGATTTGCGCCGCCAGCCGGGCGAGGAACTCGTCGATGGCCGCAAGCGATGCCATGTCCAGCGTGACTTCGAGCCGCGACGCCTTTGAGTTCATCGCCTCGAGCAACAGGGTCATCCCGATCGCGACCACGGCGCCGATCATCACCCCGTTGCCGAGCAACGCGCCCAGCTCGTCGCCCAGCAGGTCGCGGATGACGGAGTGCTCGTGCAGACCCAGGCCCAGCGCGATTGACAGCGCGACGATCAGACCTCGACGCGGATCGAGTCCGCCCCGGATGATCGTCTGCACGCCGACGACGAAGAAGAGACCCATCGCGAGCATCAGGTAGGCGGCCAGCACCGGACCGGGAATGCTGAGCAGCACGGCCGCGAACTTGGAGAAGAAGGCGAGGGCCAGGAAGACGACCGCCACACCAATGCCGACCCGTCGAGCCGCGACGCCCGTGAGGTTGATCAAGGTCATGCTGAACGACGAGTAGATCATGGTTGGCGGCGTCCCGGCGATGCCGGCCAGCAACATCCCGACGCCGTTGGCGCCAACCATGCCCTGGACCTGGCGAAAGTCGATCGCCCGGTGCCGGCGGCGGGAGGCCTGTTGGATCACGACACTGTCCGAGATCGACTTGATCCCCATGGTCAGCGTGAGAATCGCGAATGTCGGCAGCAGCGCCCAGAACTCCTTGCCGGGCGTCAGGTCGAAGCCGAGATCGGGTATGTCGGGGACCCCGAACCAGCTGGCTTCACCGATTCGCTGAACATCGAACTCACCGAACGCGACCGTGACCAGACAGCCGACGACGATGCTGAGGAACGGGGCAATCAATCGCCAACGTCCTGTGGCCCGCAGGGTCAGGATCACCGAGGCGAGCAAGGTCACGGCGGCGATCGCCGGACCGGCTCCCGCCGAAGCGCCTTCCGGCAGGGTCTGGATGTTGTCGAACGCGATCGGGAGGATGGTGATCGCGATCAGAATCATCACCGTCCCGGAGACGACCGGGGTCACGATCCGGCGGAAGGTCGGCAACTACCAGGCCAGGGCCACCTGAATGACGAAGCAGACGGCGAGAAGGCTGGCGAGGGTCTCCGGTCCAGCGGCAGATATCGCCGCCACCGTGATCCCATGAACTGGGCCGTCGGCCCGGTGATGACAATGTGGCCGCCGCCGAATCGCCAGGCCTGAAACGCCTGAAGCGCGGTGGTTGCCGCGTTGATCAGCAGCGCGGCAAAGACTCCCCAGGTGAGATAGGTGTCATCGAGACCGGAAGCGCGGATCGAGATGGCGACGATCAGTACCGTCGGTGCGAGCACCAAGGCTGCGCCCTGCAATCCAACCACGAGCGCGACGAGCGGCGGACACGGCTCCTCCGGCTCGTACTGAACGGACGTCTGGTCGGGGGCGATCGCCAACGTGCAATTCTCCGCTGTGGGTTGGGGCCCTTGCTCCCAGAAGAATGGATGGAGGGTTGCAGAGAGAGTAGCGAGCCTCCATCCCGCTCAGAATCGGGTTGGGATCCTGCCTGCTACCCGAATTTGACCGAACGCGTACGTCCTGCCGACGAGCGTTGCGATATGCTCGGAAGTGTCTCGACCTGCTATCGGCGTGGCCAGCAGGGCTCGGTCTGCGCCGCTGTTGAGGGATGGCCACGATGGGCGGCTCTCGGTTCAAGCGCAGCTTCCTCGTCTACCTGCTGATCTTCGTGGTTCTGATCATCGTCGTCTTCTCGGTCTTCCCGCGCGGCGGAGGATCCAACGAGATCCCGCTGGCCGGAGGCACCGAATCGCTGCTTGAACGGATTGAGAATGACCAGGGTCTGATCGAAGCGATCCAGGTCTCGACCAACAAGGTCACGCTCGACTACCGCGACGGCGCCGAATCGTACGAGACCAACGTCCCCGAGACCGGTTTCGACTTCTTCGAGTTCCTTTCGCGCGAGGGCATCGACGTCGGCTCGCAGGGCTTCCCCGACATCGAGGTGGGCGGCGGCGGCGGATTCGGCTCAACGATCGCCGGACTGTTCATCAACCTGCTGCCCTTCCTGCTGATCATCGGTCTGATTTTTTTCTTCCTGCGCCAGGCCCAGGGCCAGGGATCGCAGGCGATGTCGTTCGGCAAGAGCAAGGCGCGTCTGGTCACCGCCAACCGACCGACCGTCACCTTCAACGACGTCGCCGGCTGCGACGAGGCCAAGGAAGAACTACAGGAAGTCGTCGAGTTCCTCAAGTTCCCCGAGCGATTCGCCTCGCTCGGCGCACGCATCCCGCGCGGTTGTCTGCTCGTCGGACCTCCGGGCACCGGCAAGACGCTGATCGCCCGCGCCGTCGCAGGCGAAGCCGGCGTGCCCTTCTTCTCGATCTCCGGTTCCGAGTTCGTCGAGATGTTCGTCGGCGTCGGAGCGAGCCGCGTCCGCGACCTGTTCGAGCAGGCCAAGCGCAACGCACCCTGCATCGTCTTCGTCGACGAGATCGACGCGGTCGGCCGCCAGCGCGGCGCCGGCGTCGGCGGCTCGCATGACGAGCGCGAGCAGACCCTCAACCAGATTCTGGTCGAAATGGACGGCTTCGACACGAACACCAACGTGATCGTGGTGGCCGCGACCAACCGGCCCGACATTCTCGACCCCGCACTGCTGCGTCCCGGCCGCTTCGACCGCCGGGTGGTGCTCGACGCGCCCGATGTCAAGGGTCGCGTGGCCATCCTCGACGTCCACGTTCGGGGCAAGCCGCTGGCAGAGGAAGTCGACCTCAACACGATCGCCAAGGAGACGCCGGGATTCTCCGGCGCCGAACTGGCCAACCTGCTCAACGAGGCGGCGATCCTCGCTGCCCGCCGGCAGAAGAAGCACATCACCCAGGCAGAGGTGGAGGAAGCGGTCGACCGCGTCATGGCCGGCCCGGAGCGCAAGTCGCGTCTGCTGGTCGGGCGAGAGAAGGAAGTGGTCGCCTTCCACGAGGCCGGCCACGCACTGGTCGCATCACACATTCCCGGCCACGACCCCGTCCACAAAGTCACGATCGTGCCGCGCGGCATGGCGGGCGGCTACACGCGCTACCTGCCCGAGTCGGAGCATCGGCTGGCCGGTAAGACCTACTACGAGGGCTTCATGGCCTCCGCCCTCGGCGGACACGCCGCCGAAGAGGTGGTCTTCGGGGAGATGACGACCGGGGCGCACGACGACCTGAGCAAGGTCACGCAGATCGCCCGCGCGATGATCACCCAGTGGGGTATGTCAGAACGACTCGGCGCACGCACCTTCGGCAAGAAGGAATCGATGGTCTTCCTCGGCCGCGACATCTCTGAGCAGCGTGACTACTCGGAAATGGTGGCCGAGCAGATCGACGAAGAGCTGCGCGAAATCATCGACCGCGCCCGCGATCGCGCCCGGACGATCCTGCGCCGCAACCGCGAGCAGCTCGATCTGCTGGCGACGCGGCTGATGGAAGTCGAGACCCTTGAGGGCGACGACCTGCGCGCGATCCTCGCCTGGCAACCGGGCGACGCCGTCCCGCAGCCGACGCCGCCACCGCCAGCCCCGGATCCCACTCCGCCGCCGAGCGCTTCAGGCGGTGAACCGGAAGACGAGCGAGAGCCATTGATGCCGCCCAAGCCGGGCCTGGCCTGGGGTGGCAACCAGAACAGCAGCTCGCTCGACTAAGTCCGCGGCAGCAATCGGCGACTGAGGTGTAGAGTTCTGTGTTGGCTGGTCGCTTGACGGCTGTCTCGCGCTGGCTACGCTGGGTACTTCAGGACCGACAAAACGATCACTCAGAGATCGATGCGAGACGAATATGAGCACTGATCCGTCCGACGTGTACGCCGTGATTCGCAGCGGCGGCAAGCAGTACCGGGTCTCACCTGGCCAGCGGGTCAAGCTGGAACGTCTCGACGGCGACGCCGGGGACGCCATCAGATTCGACGACGTGCTGCTGGTCAGCGGCGATGGCGCCGTAGCGGTCGGCACCCCGACCGTTGAGTCGGCCACCGTCAGCGGTGAGATCGTCGAGCAGGGCCGCGGGCGCAAGATCAACGTGTTCAAGTACAAGAGCAAGACCCGTTACCGCAGGCTCCACGGTCACCGGCAGCTGCACACCGCTGTGCTCGTCAACGAAGTCTCGCTGGGAGACCAAACCTGGACGGCTCCCGTCGCGGCGGACGTGATCGAACCCGATCCGGAAGTCGTGGAAGAGGCGAACGAGGAAGCCGAATCCGAGCCGGTCGCCGAGGTGACCGAAGGGAACGAAGCAGAAGCCGCCGAAGCGTCGGCTGAGGCATCCACCGCCGACAGCGAAGAGTCCGAGGAATAGGAGAGCGCGATGGCTCACAAGAAAGGCGTTGGCTCGTCGCGCAACGGCCGCGACAGCAATTCCAAGCGACTGGGCGTCAAGCTGTTCGATGGCGAGGTCGTGCGTACCGGCGGGATCATCGTGCGCCAGCGCGGCACCCGCATCCACCCCGGCGACAACGTCGGCGTCGGCCGCGACCACACGCTCTTCGCCCTGACCGACGGCACGGTCAAGTTCTCGCCATACGCGCACAATCGGCGCAAGAAGGTCTCCGTGATACCGGCGGAGCTTGAAGAGGTGGGCGCGTGAAGACCGAGATTCACCCTGAGTACGTCGACGCCACCATCACCTGCGGCTGCGGCCACAGCTGGCAGACGCGCGCGACCAAGGCGGACATCCGCATCGAGATCTGCTCGACCTGTCACCCGTTCTTCACCGGCGAACAGCGAATCGTTGACACCGCCGGCCGGGTCGAACGCTTCCGCCGCCGCTACGGCATCGACGAGGACGAGAACTAGCCGGTTCAGTCCTCGCCGAGGTCGCGGTAGAAGCAGGAGCGATTCCCCGTGTGACAGGTCGGGCCGTGTGGCACGGCTCGCACGAGCAGGGCGTCGACATCGCAGTCCTTGCGAATCCCGACCAGTTCCAGCACATTGCCGCTGGTCTCGCCCTTGGTCCAGTACTCCTGTCGACTGCGGCTCCAGAACGTGACCAGCCGCTTCTCCAGCGTCATCCGCAGCGACTGCTCGTTCATGTAGCCCAGCATCAGGATCTCGTTGCTGGCGTCGTCCTGGACGATCGCCGGGATCAGATCATCGGCGTCGTACTTCAGCTCGGGCACGGTGAACTCGGTTGGATCAGAGGACGTCGTCATAGTCCGCGTGCTCCATTCGCATGGGGATGCCGGCCGCCTGCATCCGGCGTTTGACATCCATGATCGGGTGGGTGCCGAAGTGGAAGATCGAGGCGGCCAGCACGGCATCCGCTCTCCCATCGGTGATCGCATCGATCATGTGCTGGGCGTTGCCCGCCCCGCCCGAGGCGATCACCGGCACACTGACCGCGTCCGAGACGGCGCGGGTCAGGGGGATGTCGTAGCCGTCCTGGTGGCCGTCGGTGTTCATCGAGGTCAGCATGATCTCGCCGGCCCCACGATCGACGACCTCTTTCGCCCACGCGATCGCGTCGATCCCGGTCGGGCGCCGGCCGCCGTGCGTGTAGACCTGCATTGAACCGTCGGATTCCGTGCGCGCATCAATCGCCACCACTATGCACTGGGAACCGAACCGGTGAGCCCCTTCCGAGATCAACTCGGGACGTTCCACCGCCGCGGTGTTGATCGTGATCTTGTCCGCGCCCGACTCGAGCATCAGCCGCATATCGTCGTCGGAGCGCAGCCCGCCGCCAACGGTGAAGGGAATGAAGACCCGGTCGGCCGTGCGCCGAACCATGTCGACCACCGTGTTGCGGTCTTCGTGCGAAGCCGTGATGTCGAGGAAGACGAGCTCGTCGATGCCTTCATGGTCGTAGAGCGTCGCCAGTTCGACCGGGTCGCCGGCATCGCGCAGCTCGACGAATGAGATGCCCTTGACCACCCGGCCGGCGTCAACGTCGAAGCAGGCGATGATTCTCTTGGTCAGCATGATCGGGTCAACAGGTCCGCTCGCGGATGCCGGCCTCGGCAGCCTCGAAGGCGTCGGACAGGTTCAGGCGCCCGTCGTAGAGCGCACGGCCGAGCACGACTCCCGCAGCGCCACCGGCGGCCAGACGGCGAATCTGCATTGGATGGGCGATCCCACCGGCGGCAATCACCGGAGATCGAGCGACGCCGGCCACGCGTCCGAACTCAGCCTCATCGTGTCCGCCGAGCATCCCGTCCGAGGCGATATCGGTGTAGATGAAGCGCCTGACGCCGAGGTCTTCGAGCTGTGGAATCAGCGCCACCGCGGGCAGCTCCGAGGCCTCGGTCCAGCCGTTCAGCGCCACTCGGCCACCCTTGGCGTCAACGGAGACCGTCAACGCATCACCGCAGAGTTCGACGGCATCGCCGAGAAACTCGCGATCGGTGACGGCTGCCGTTCCCACGATGATCCGCGTCACACCCACTTCGAGATAGCGGCGAACGGTATCGAGATTGCGAATCCCACCGCCGACCTGCACCGGCTTGCCCAGCGCAGCGATCCGTTCGACGAACTCGGCGTTTGCAGCCCGCCCCTCGCGCGCGCCGTCGAGATCGATGACATGCAGCATCTTTGCGCCCTCGTCGATCCAGCGCTGGGCAGGCGCAATCGGATCGTCGTCGAAGACGGTCTCGCGCTCATAGTCGCCCTGGACCAGGCGCACGCAACGTCCGCCGCGGATGTCGATCGCGGGCAGTACGTCAATCATGTTGGGCGTCATCCCAGGACTCATCAAGGCGCTCCGTTGGCCGAGTGTTCGAGCAGGAAGTTGCGGTAGATCCGCAGTCCGTAGGCGCCGCTCTTCTCCGGGTGAAACTGCGTCGCCGCGAGTCGTCCTCGCTCAACCACCGCCGTCACATCGGCGCCATAGTCGGCAACCGCTACCACGTCTTCCGGTTCGGCCATGTCGCAGTAGTAGGAGTGGACGAAATAGAAGTGCGCACCGTCGGGGATGCCGTCGAACAGCGGCGTTCGGCGACGCTGCTCAACTCGATTCCAGCCCATGTGGGGAATCTTGCGCCCCTCCGGGAGTCGCACGACGCGTCCCTCAAGCACGTCCAGGCAAGCGTGCTCACCACCCTCCTCGGAGACGGTCATCAAGGCCTGCAAGCCCATACAGACGCCAAGAAAGGGGCGGTCCGCGGCGAGGTACTCGTGGATCGGTTCGACCAGCTGCCGCTGGCGCAGGTTATGCATCGTGTCCGCAGCGGCGCCGACCCCTGGCAAAATGACCACATCCGCTTCGTCGAGGGCCGCAGGCACCGAGGCGACGTCGGGCCTGGCCCCGACGCGCACCACGGCGCGCACCACGGAGCGCAGATTACCGGCTCCGTAGTCGAGAATGATTACGTCAAGATCAGCCAGACGAGGATCGCTCACAGGCCGAGCGTATCAGTAGGTTTGCGCCGTATTTCGTTCCTATAGTGAACTCGATGTCAACGCAAACGTCAGTCAGCGACAACGAGATCATCGTCGCGCGCGATCGAGTCGAACTGCTGCGCGCCGAGATCCTGCGCCACAACCATCTCTATCACGCGCTCAATGAGCCGGAAGTCTCCGACGCCGACTATGACGCGCTCCTCGCCGAACTCAAGAGCCTGGAAGCCCGTTTTCCGGAACTGGCCTCGGCCGACAGCCCGACCCAGACGGTTGGCGCGCCGCCGGGACGCACCTTCGCGGTCGTCGAGCACCGGCTGCGGATGCTCTCGCTGGGCAACGCCTTCAACGCCGAAGAACTCCTCGCCTGGCGGCAGCGCGCCGCCGATCTGCTGGACCGTGAAGAGTGGACCTACGTCTCGGAACCCAAGATCGACGGGCTGGCCATTGCGCTGGTCTACGAACGCGGGCGCCTCGTCCAGGCGGCGACTCGTGGCGACGGCCGGGCCGGTGAGGACGTCACCGCCAACCTGCGCGCCATCGACGCGGTTCCGAACGAGCTGTCGGGCAACCCGCCGCCGCGGTTCGAGGTCCGCGGCGAGATCTACATGCCGAAATCCGGCTTCGAAGCGATGAACGACGAAATCGCGGTCGAGAACGAGCGCCGCCGAGACGAGGGGCGCGCGGCGCTCACGCTCTACGCCAACCCGCGAAACGCCGCCGCCGGATCGGTTCGCCAGAAAGACGCTTCAGTCACCGCCACTCGCCCGCTGAGCATTGGCGTCTACCAGCTCGGCTGGTGCGACGACGCCGTCACACCCGATACCCATTGGGAGACGCTCGGCTGGCTGTCGGAGTTCGGCTTCCCGACCACGCCCGACGCGGCGCACCACAGCGGCATCGAAGACGCGCTCGCCGCCTGTGAGCGTTGGACCCAGCGCCGTGACTCACAGGCCTTCGAGATGGACGGTGTCGTGGTCAAGGTCGACGACCTCGGCCTGCAGGCCGACCTCGGGATCGTCGGTAGAGAACCGCGCTGGGCAATCGCCTGGAAGTTTCCCCCGCAGGAGGCTTCGACCGTGGTCGAACAGATCCTCGTCAACGTCGGCCGCACCGGCAGCATCAATCCCTACGCCCGCCTGCGACCCGTCCGCGTCGGCGGCGTGCAGGTGACCAACGCCACACTGCACAACCTCGACGACATCCGCCGCAAGGACATCCGCGAGGGCGACACGGTCGTGATCCGCCGCGCCGGCGAAGTGATCCCGCAGGTCGTCCGCCCGGTGCTGGAACGCCGTCCCGAGGACTCAATCCCCTGGACGATGCCGGACACCTGCCCGGTCTGCGAGTCAAAGACAGTGCGGGATGCCGACGACGCCATGCATTACTGCTCGAATCGGTCATGTCCGGCAATCATGCAACGCAGTCTCGAACACTTCGCCGGCCGTGGCGCGATGGACATTCGCGGCCTCGGCGAGAAGATGGTCCGGTTGCTGCTGCGCGAGGGCGCAATCCACGACGCAGCCGATATCTACACGATCCCCGACCGGCTCACGGAACTGGCTCGGATTCCCGGGTTGGGACAGATCAAGCGACGTAAGGGCGAAGATCACTACGAGGTGGGCGACCGCCTGCGCAACCTCGCCGCCGCAATCGAGCGATCCAAATCGCGCGGACTGTCCTATCTACTGGTCGGACTTGGCATTCGACACGTCGGCGGCGAAAACGCGACGTTGCTCGCCGACGAGTTTCGCTCGCTCGATGCCATCCTGCTGGCTCCGAGCGACGCGCTGGCGGCTGTTGACGGCGTGGGGCCGGTCATCGCCGACAGCATCGTCGACTGGGCGCTGGACGGTGAGAACTGGTCGTTGGTGCATCGCCTCCAGAAAGCGGGAGTCGAGGACGAGATCGAGGTCAGCGAGGACGAGCCGGCAGAAACGCCGCTGGACGGACTGCGATTCGTACTCACCGGCCGATTCGGCGCGATGACGCGCCCCCAGGCCGAAGCGCAGCTCAAGTCCCTGGGCGCAGCGGTGGGATCCTCGGTCAGCAAGAACACCACCGCCCTCTTCGCCGGCGAGGCGGCCGGATCGAAGCGGACGAAGGCGGAATCGCTCGGCCTGCGTATCTGGGATGAAGACCGCCTGATCGCCGCGCTGGCCAACCCGTCGGCGCTGCTGAGCTGGTTGACGGAAGAGGAACCTTCGGGAGTCAATTGACGTTCAACTGGTACAGGTATCGAGGGGTTAACGAGTACGCTGGTCAATGTCGATTTGGCGTGGCGGTTCGTGCCTATCGTTGATGAGTGTCCTCGATCGGCATGCATGAGGCCGGAAACTGAGGAGTCCTGATGGCTTGGTCTCCCTTTGGCTGGTTGGCCCGGCGATTCTCCCCCGACGTCGGCATCGACCTGGGCACCGCCAATACGCTCGTCTCCGTGCGTGGACGCGGGATCGTCGTCAACGAGCCCTCCGTCGTCGCGATCAACCGGATCGACAATTCCGTCCTCGCGATCGGGAAGCAGGCCAAGACGATGGTCGGCCGCACGCCGGCCCATATCGTCGCCACCAGACCCTTGCGCGACGGCGTCATCTCCGACTTCGACGTCACCGCGCGGATGCTCAACCACTTCATCCACAAGGCGCTGCAAAAGAGCGGCATCGGCATCGGCCGCCCGCGCGTCATGGTCGGGATTCCCGGCGGCGCAACCGAGGTCGAAAAGCGAGCCATCTTCGAGGCCACGCGTTCGGCCGGCGCTCGCGAAGTCCATCTGATCGAGGAACCGATGGCCGCCGCCATCGGCGCCGGACTGCCGATCTTCGAGTCGACGGGCAGCATCGTCGTCGACATCGGCGGCGGCACGACCGAGGTCGCCGTCTGCTCGATGGGCGGCATGGTCGTCAGCACCTCGACCCGCGTCGCCGGAGACGAGATCGATCAGGCGATCATCACCTACGCCCGGCAGGTCCACAACATCCAGATCGGCGAAGCCTCCGCCGAGAAGATCAAGATCGCCGGCGCGTCGGCGTTCCCACTGGAAGAGGAACGCGATGTCACGTTGAGCGGCCGCGACCTCTCCACTTCGATGCCCAAAATCGTCACCGTCACGACGGTCGAGCTGCGCGACGCCATCACGACCGCGGTGTCCTCGATCATGGACGCCGTGTTGCGGACGATGGAGATCACGCCCGCCGAGCTGATCCCCGACATCATGCAACAGGGGATCGCGCTCGCCGGCGGCGGCGCGTACCTGCCCGGCCTGGATCGCCGTATGTCCCAGGAGACGAAGTTCCCCGTCTACAAGGCCGACTCCCCCTTGACCTGCGTCGTGCGCGGCTGTGCCGAGGCGCTGAACGAGACCCGCGCGCTCGCCGCAGCCGACGGCCAGGTGCTGGCCGGGCGGCGCTAGGGTCGGTTCATGCGATAGGCGGCTACCGTGCGAATCCTCGGAGCACTCGTAGGACTCCTCGGAGCGCGCATTCGATGGGTCCTGCTGATCGTGTTCATCGTGGGCGGATTGACCCTGCTCGGTCTGATCGGCTGGGCCGCCACGATCGAGGACCGCGCCGCGACCGCTCTCAACCCAGTCCAGAGAGCCTTTCGACAGGCTGGCGAACCGATCTCCAACCTGCTCAGCGATCTGGACGACTTCGGCCGCCTGAACTCCGAAAATCGCGCGCTGCATTCCCGGATCGAGCAACTCGAGGCCGATAACGCGCGGCTGCGCGAGCAACAGGTCCAGGTCACCGCGCGACAGGCGCTCCTCGAGGTGCAGGCCGAGACCGATGCCATCACCATCGCTGCATACGTAACTACGCGAGATCTGACGGGCCTGCGCACAATCATCGGCATCGACAAAGGATCAGTCGACGGTCTCCGCGTCGACCTGCCTGTGCTCGCCGCCGGCGGGACGTTAATCGGCCAGATCATCGAAGTGCGTCCGAACACTGCCTTCGTACGGCTCATCACCGATCCGGACAGCGCCGTCCGGGTGCTGCACCAGCCGTCCCGCAGCGAGGTGGTCGCCAGTGGAGACACCCTGGGCAACCTCGAAGTCCGCATCCCCTGGACCTCCGAGGTCGAACTGGGCCACATCTTCGTCACCTCGGGCCTGGACGGTGTCCTGCCCCAGGGATTGCCGGTCGGCAGGGTTTCGGCCGCCGAGGGCACCGTCCAGGACGCCTTCCGCCACGTGGTGCTCGAGCCGATCGCCCCGCTCGACCAGCTCGAGCAAGTCCTCGTCCAGCTCACCATCCCGCCTCCGGATCTCTCCATCCTGAGCCCCGAGCCGGCGAACGCCGACGGAGGCTAGACATGGCTGTCGTTCGCTGGCTGCTGTTGCTTGGAGGACTGTTCGTCCTGGTCGTCTTCCAGACAGCGGCCAGCCCGTCGTTTCCGATCTTCGGGGTGGGGCCTCAGGTGGTTCTGATCGTTCTCTGTTGCTGGGCAATGGTCCGGCCGCCGATCGAAACCCTCGTGATGATTCCCCTGGCCGGCATCGGTCTGGGCCTGCTCGCCTTCCAGGGCATGGCTGAGTCCGTAGCCGCTCTGGCCCCCGTCGGGCTGGCCGCGTTGACCTGGCAGGCATGGAAGGAATCGCGGGGCCACATCCCCCTGACGCGCGAATGGGCGATAACACTCATGCTCATCAGCGCCGCCTCGATCATCCACTTCACGGTGCACGCAATCGCCGTTGAGCTCTCGACCAGCGGCGTCAACTGGCTGGCGGCCCTGCGTACGGTGATGCTCGGCGGCCTGCTCGGCAACGTGTTGGTCGGCGCAGTCGTCTACTGGTTTGTCCGCCTGCCGACCTCCGGCGCCGCTGCCGTGTCGGCGCCGGCGAGAACGGCCGGCTTCTGATGCGACGCCGACCACGCGGAAGGAGATCAGAAGGAGTCGCGCGGGAATACGCGCAACACCTCGAGCACCGCGAGGGCTTCCCCGTTCGAGCCAAGGTCTGGATCCTCGGCGGGTTCATCCTGCTATTGTTCGGCATCCTCACCGTCCAGCTGGTGCGACTGCAGCTGCTGCGTCACGACGAGTTCGTCGCCCGCGCGGCCAGCAATCGAGTCAGGACCATCGACATCGCCCCGGCCCGCGGACTGATCTACGACCGCGACGGCAACCTGCTCGTCGAGAATGCCCCCGCCTACCGGGTCATGTTGATCTCCGCCGACGTGCCCGACGATCAGGTTGAGCGAGTGGCCGACGAACTGGCTGAGATGTTCGGCCTCCAGGCCTGGGAGATCGAAGAACAGATCTGGGATCGCAAGTACTCCAACGACCCCTTCCTGCCAATGCTGATCTCGGACGAACCCAGCCCAGCGCAGGTCATCGACGTGACATCGCGCCGCTCATCACTGCCCGGTGTCCAGGTCGAGACCATCGCGATTCGTCGCTACGAGCACAGCCGTCTGCTCAGCCACATCCTCGGCTACGTCGGACAAATCACCGCCGATGAGTACGAGGAGCTTTCCAGTTCGCGCTATCTCTACAGCGACCAGATCGGCCGGGCCGGGGTCGAGGCCGCCTACGAACGCCAGCTCAGAGGCAGCGCCGGGCGACAGCTCGTCGAGGTCGACGCCGTCGGCAACGTCCTGCGCACCTTGGACAGTCGGGAACCCACTCCCGGTCTCAGCGCCGTGCTGACCATCGACATTGAACTGCAACAACTGATCGAGGAGATCCTGCTCGACCATCTCGGCGCCTCGCTCTTCGCCTCGGCGGTCGTGCTCGACGTGCACTCCGGCCAGGTCCTCGCGATGGTCTCGGTGCCGAACTACGACGTGAACGTCTATGAGGACATCACAACGGAGGAATACACGGCCCTGCTGGATGATCCGGGCCAACCACTCATCAATCAGGCCATCCAGGCCCAATTCCCACCCGGCTCGATCTTCAAGATCGTCACCGCCGTCGCCGGTCTAGCCGAGGGCGCGATCGCGCCCGATACCCGAATCTACTCACCCGGCGTCCTGGAAGTCCACAATGAACTCTCCCCGGGCATCATCTACCGTTTCGGCGATACCACGATGGGCGTGTACGACATCCGCTACGCCCTGGCCGAATCGTCGAACGTCTTCTTCTACTACGTCGCCGGCGGCGACCCCTATCGCAATCCCGCCAATCCGCCCCGCCATCCCGCCGAGCAGGAACGACTGGACGCCCTGGCCGAAGAAGGGATCGTCGCCGGCGATGTCGAGTTCACCGGCGCCGGCAACGAGGCGCTGGCCAGATGGGCTACGGAACTGGGCTTCGACGCTCCGACAGGGATCGATCTGGCCGGCGAGGCCCCCGGACTCATCACCTCGGGACAGGAAAAACTGGAAGCCTTCGGCGAGGAGTGGCGGGCCGGCGACACCTACAACATGGCGATCGGCCAGGGATTCACCACGGTCACCGTCCTGCAAATGGCGGTCGCAACAGCGGCGATCGCCAACGGCGGCACAGTCTTCGAGCCGCGCGTCGTGCGGGAACTGATCGACGGCAACGGCAAAGTCGTCCAGCCCTGGCAACCGGTGATTCGCAATCAGCTCGACATCGATCCCGAGATCCTGCGCATCGTTCGCGAAGGCATGGCGCTGTGCACTCTCGCCGGCACCTGTCACGACGCCCTCGTGCAGCTGCCCGAGATGCTGATCGGCGGCAAGACCGGTACGGCCGAGTTCAACCAGACCGGCACTGCGGTCTCCGGCGCTGAAGAAGGACCAACCCACGGCTGGTTCATCGCCTTCGCGCCGTTCGACAACCCGCAGATCGCGCTCGCCGTCTTCTTCGAGTTCTCGGCCGGCTACCTGGCCGCTGGAGCGGCCGGCGAGATCCTGCGCGCCTGGGCCGAAACCAGCGGCGCCCTCTCCACCGCTATCCCTCCGCCCTACGCCAGAGTGGAGCTGTCTGAAGAGGAAAATCAGCGTCTCACCGAAGCGGTCAGAGAGAGGTCCTACTGATGGCCGGCCACTCCTGGCGTCACTTCGATCCAATCATCCTGATCGCGGCGCTCGCCCTCGCCGGCTACGGAGCGCTGGTGATCTACTCGGCCTCGCTCCCGCGCGGTGCCGAGGGAGTCGTGCTCTCCAGCGCCGTCCAGCGCCACATCATCTTCGCCCTGGTCGGTGCGCTGCTGATGATCGCCCTGACCCGCCTTGACTACCGCCTGATCGACGCCCTCGGCTGGCTCGCCTACGGCTTCGGCATCATCGTGCTGGTCGCCGTCCTCTTCCTCGGCAGCGACGAGTTCGGCTCCAGGCGCTGGTTCGACCTCGGCTTCACGGTCGTTCAGGCGTCCGAGATCGGCAAGCTGATGACGATCATCGGCCTGGCCAAATTCCTCACCGACTTCCGCGATCGCCTGCTGGAGTTCCGCATCTTCCTGCTCTCGCTCGGCATCGCCCTCCTGCCGGCCGCCCTCGTCTTCATCGAACCCGACGCCGGCTCCGCCGTCGTCTTCATGGCGCTCTGGCTCGTGATGACCCTGTTCGCCGGAGCCCGGCTGCGTCACTACGTGATCCTCGCAGCGATCGGCCTCTGCCTCGTCCCGGTCGGACTCGCGGCCGGAGTTCAGGACTACCAGCGCGACCGAATCCGCGCCTTCATCGACCCCGAATCAGACCCCCAGGGAGCCGGATTCAATGTGATCCAGGCCGAGACCTCCGTCGGCTCCGGCGGACTCTGGGGACAGGGACTGACCGAGGGCACCCAGACCCAGCTCGACTTCGTCAGAATCCAGACGACCGACTTCATCTTCAGCGTGCTCAGCGAAGAGCTCGGCTTCGTCGGCGCGATGGCGCTCTTCGCCCTCTTCCTGCTCCTGCTCTTCCGCATGCTGCGCGTCGCGACCAGGGCCGGAGAGCCCTTGGGCCAGCTGCTCGCGGTCGGACTCCTGACAATCATCGCCATCCAGGTGTTCATCAACGTGGCGATCAACATTCGCCTGATTCCCGTGACCGGCATCCCGTTGCCCTTCATCAGCACCGGCAACTCATCGCTCTTGGTATTCTTCATCGGCTTGGGCCTGCTGCAGAGCGTCCTCGCCTGGCAGGACGACGCCCGCCGCGGGCCCACTCCTTAGTCATCGGTCGCTCTCCGAAAGGCGTCCATTATGTCCGTCCGGCTCTCCATCGTTCCCATCCAGGTCTCCGACCAGCAGGCCGCCCTCCGCTGGTACACCGAGAACCTGGGCATGGAAAAGATCATGGACGACCCGATGGGCCCCGAGCTCCGTTGGATCACGGTCAAACTGCCCGAGGACGAGGTCCAGTTTGTGCTCGCCAACTTCGGAGCCTTCGACCCCGACGGCGCCCAGCCCGGTTCCAATAGCGGCTACGTCCTCTGGACCGACGACATCCAGGCCACCTACAAGGACTGGTCGGCCAAGGGCGTCGAGTTCAGCGAGCCGCCAACCCAACAGATGTGGGGAACTCAGGCCCTCTTCCACGACCCCGACGGCAACGGCTGGGTCCTCGTTCAACGTCCAGACGGCGGTTAGCTGGCGAGCAGGCGATCAATGCAAAGCGCCCCTCATTTCTGAGGGGCGCTTTGTCGTTGTGCGGTAAAGCGGGGACTAGGAAGTGGCGACCGCTTCGCCTTCTTCCTCGCCCTCCTCTTCCTCAGACTCGCCCTTGGCCGCTTCGACCTCCGCGGCGAGCTCTTCGGCCTTCGAGAGACCCTCGATCCGCTCGTAGTGCAGCATCTCTTCTTCAACGCCGTTTTCGTTGAGTTCTTTGATCAGGTCGACGCGGATCGTGTCGCCGGCCTCGAAGTCGCCGCGCAGCAGCGCCTCGGACAGCGAGTCTTCGAGCCGCTCCTGGATCACCCGGCGTAAGGGACGCGCCCCGAAGACGGGGTCGTAGCCCTTCTCACCCAGCCAGTCTCGGGCCGCTTCGGTGACCTCGAGCTCGACCTGCTTCTCCTGGATCCGCGAGTCCACCTCATTCAGCATCATGTCGACGATGCTGCGGATGTGCGCCCGGCTCAGCGGGTGGAAGACCAGCGTCGTATCCACTCGGTTGAGGAACTCCGGTCGGAAGACGCGCTTCATCTCCTGAAGGACCTTGTCCTTCATCTTCTCGTAGCGCTGCTTCTCAGACTGATCCTCGTCGTTGATCGTCGAGAACCCGATCGCCGACTCGCGCCGGATCAGGTCAGAGCCGACGTTCGAGGTCATGATGATGATCGTGTTGCGGAAGTCCACCCGTCGGCCCTTGGCGTCGGTCAGGTGACCGTCGTCGAAGACCTGCAGCAGCATGTTGAAGACCTCAGGGTGCGCCTTCTCGATCTCGTCCAGCAGGATCAGGCAGTACGACTTGCGCCGCACCGTATCGGTCAGCTGCCCGCCGTCGTCGTAGCCGACGTATCCGGGAGGTGCTCCAACCAGGCGCGCAACTGTGTGCCGCTCCATGAACTCCGACATGTCCAGCCGGACCATGTTGTCGTCCGAGCCGAACATGAAGTCGGCCAGCGCGCGAGCCAGCTCCGTCTTTCCGACACCGGTCGGTCCCAGGAACATGAACACGCCGATCGGTCGGCGCGGATCCTTGAGCCCAGCGCGCGCGCGCCGCACGGCCTTGGCCAGCGCGACAATCGGCTCTTCCTGCCCCACGATCCGCTCGTGCAGGTCCTCTTCCATCCGCAGCAGCCGCTCGGACTCCTCGGTCGCGATCTGTACCAGCGGAATCCCGGTCCACATCGAGACGACCTCGGCGATATCCTCCGCCAGTACGTCGGTGGAGTCGCGTTCCCGCTGCTGGTCAAGGTCTTCTTCCAACTCGGAAATTCGTTGCGTCAGCTTGAGCTCGCGATCGCGCAGGTCGGCCGCGTATTCGTACTGCTGCTGATTGATCGCCTGTTCCTTCTCCTTGCGGATGCCCTCGAGCCCAACCGTCGCCTCTTTCAGCGACGGCGGCGTGTACGAGCGGCGAATCCGCACCCGCGACGCCGACTCGTCGATCAGGTCGATCGCCTTGTCCGGCAGCGCGCGGTCGGAGATGTACCGAGCCGACATCTCGGCCGCGGCGACCAGCGCCTCGTCCGTGATCTCCAGCTTGTGATGTTCCTCGTATCGATCCTTGATCCCGCGAAGAATCTCAATCGTCTCCTCGATCGACGGCTCTTCCACCACAATCGGCTGGAAGCGCCGCTCGAGCGCCGCGTCGCGCTCGATGTGCTTGCGGTAATCGTCCAGCGTCGTCGCGCCGATCGTCTGCAGCTCGCCCCGTGCCAGCGACGGCTTGAGAATGTTCGCCGCGTCGACCGCGCCTTCCGCCGCACCCGCGCCGACCAGCATGTGCAGCTCGTCGATGAACAGCACGCAGTTGCCCGCGCCCTTGACCTCTTCGACGACCTTCTTCAGTCGCTCCTCGAACTCGCCGCGATACTTCGTCCCCGCGACCAACGAGCCGATGTCCAGCGTCAGCAGCCGTTTGCCCTGCAGCGTCTCCGGGACGTCGCCCGAGGCGATGTGCTGCGCCAATCCCTCGACCACCGCCGTCTTGCCGACCCCCGGTTCGCCAATCAGTACTGGATTGTTCTTCGTCCGCCGCGAGAGAATCTGAACGACCCGCTGAATCTCCTTCGACCGTCCGATCACCGGGTCCAGCGTCCCCGCCCGCGCCGCCGCGGTCAGGTCGAAGCCCAGTTGATCGATCGTCGGAGTCCGCGTCGCCGAGCGAGACCCGGAGCCGCTGCTCGCGCCCGCTCCGGCGCCCGCCGTCGCGGGACCGCTCTGCGAGAGAATCCGCGTCGTCTCCGCGCGAACCCGCTCCAGATTGACGCCCAACGACTCCAGCACCCCCGCCGCGATGCCCTCGCCCTCGCGGACGAGCCCCAGCAGTAAGTGCTCGGTTCCGATGTAATGGTGATTCAGCCGCCGCGCCTCATCGACCGCCAGCTCAATCACCTTCTTCGCTCGCGGAGTCAGACCAATCTCACCCAGCACGGCGCGATCGCCGCGTCCAATGATGAATTCAACCGCAGATCGAACCTTTCCCAGCTCCACGCCCAGGTTGGACAGCACCTTCGCCGCCACGCCGTCGCCCTCGCGCACCAGACCGAGCAGCAGATGCTCAGTGCCGATGTAGTTGTGGTTGAAGCGCTGGGCCTCTTCTTGCGCCAGCGTCAGGACGCGCCGAGCGCGTTCAGTGAACTTGTCAAATCGATCTGCCATGGCAGTCTCCAGTGCACCCCGTACTCGAAGTGGCCGCGATGCAGCCGCTCGCGGATACGGTCAGCCTATCAGAGCCATCGGCGCCCAAAGTCGCCGTGGTGGAACTCGTCCGACCCGATCGGGGACAGAATCAGAGCACTCCCGGAACGGAACCAGAACCTAACGCTCGTCGCCGAAGTCCTGCTCGGTGACGCCGGCGCGCTCCAGCGCCTCCTGCATCGCCGACACCGCCCGCACCGGCTCGGGCGCCGGCTCCGACGGCTGCTCTTCGGCCGCCTGCGACGGCTCGTCCGGCGCTTCCGCCTGCGGCGGCGGCTCGGGCAGCGACTCCTGCTCGATCCCGAAGCGCTCGGCCACGTCTTCCGGCATCCGCAGGACGCCGCCGTCCTGGTTGAAGACCCAGCCCAGACGCTCCGCGTCCGACCGCGCCTGACGCAGCGACAGCCCCAGCCGGTGCCGATCGCGCTCGATCCGCACGATCTTCGCCGGGATGATGTCGTTCTCCAGCACCACCTCGCGCGGATGCGTGATCCGCCGGTCGGCCAGCTCCGAGACATGCACCAGGCCCTCGACCGGACCCTCTAGCCGCGCGAACGCACCGAACGTGACCAGCTTGGTCACCACCGACGGCACGATCTCGCCCACCTCGAACTTGGCCACGACCTCGTCCCATTGCTCCGGCGCCGCGCGCCGAACCGACAGGCCGATCTTCTTCGATTCCTTGTCGATCTTCGTGATGTACACGTCGATCGTCTGGCCGATGCTGAACATCGACTCCGGGTCGACGTCCCGCTCCCAGCTCAACTCCGACAGATGCGCCAGGCCGTCGGCCCCGCCCAGATCGACGAACACGCCGAACGAGCGAATGCTGGTAATCCGGCCGGAGCGAATCTCGCCTTCCTGGAGTTCTTCCAGCAGGCGATCCTTCTGCTCCGCGCGCCATTCCTGCACGGCCGCGCGCTCCGACAGGATCACGCGGTTGCGGCGACGGTTAATCTCAATGACCTTGAACCGCAAGGTGCGGCCCTCGTACTCCGAGAGCTGGGCAATCGCCTGCTCCCGGTCGCCCGTGATCTCGACGATCTGCGACAGCGGTACAAACGCGTTCACGCCCTCGACGTTGACCAGCAGACCGCCCTTGTTCGAGCCGGTTACGCGCGCGTCGAAGACCTCGTTCTCGTCGAAACGGCGCTGCAGCTCATGCCAGCCCTGCTCGCCCCGCGCCCGGTCGATCGACAGCTCCAGCGAGCCGCCCTCCGACTCCGAGTCGGTCACGAACACGTGCACCGCGTCGCCCGTCTTCAGCGCCTCGCGCTCGCTGTCCGTCAGCGAGCGCATCTCCTCGTAGTGGACGACGCCCTCCGACTTCGCACCCACATCGACGATCAGCGCCGAGCCCGACCAGTGCACGACAATGCCTTCGACAATGTCGCCGCGTCTCGGGTTCAGCGGCTCCCGACCGGGCTCGGCCAGGAGTTCGTCCATGGTGGTGGGTTCGGATGCCCCCTCTTCCGGTGCGGTCGGGGGCGCGGAGGCGTTCGGATCGATGTCAGTGCTGGGTGTGGTCAAGGGGTGGTGAGTTGGGACGGAAAGCCCTCGCGGAGCACGCAAGAACCCGCCCCGGCTCCTTTCTGGGGTTTGCCGAATCGTACCACAGCACCCCCCGCGTCCCGCCTTCCCCAGATTCCGTCATTCCCGCGAAAGCGGGAACCCATCCAGCCGTCGAACCCGCTCCCTTCCCCGCTCCCGCTCTCCCCAACCAGACCCGCGCAAATCAAACAAAGTCGGCCCCGCGCAGGCGGGGCCTGCTAGCGCTTGTCTGGCCGCACCGCACCGCAAGGCGCAAGCGAGCGCTCGATCCACCGTCCCGCACTCGATGCGGGGCTGCCTCGAAGGGGCGGTGGGGGGCTCCCCGCGCCGAAAACCAAAACCGCCCGACTCCTCTGCAGGAAGTCGGGCGGGCAGTGTCGAGAGCGAGCTGGCGACGACCTATTTTCCGCAAGGGGTTGCCCCCCCAGTATCGTCGGCGCTGCGGCGTTTCACTTCCGTGTTCGGGATGGGAACGGGTGGTCCCACCGCGCAACGATCACCAGCTCAATCAAAATCGTAGCACGTCCAAGCACCCATCGAGGTAGCCCGCGCCTCACTCACGAACTCCTGCACATGCAACCCGGCCGACCTCCTCGACTCGCTCGCCAACGGAGCAGTCGCCAAGAACCGAGGGCGGTGACCCTCTCCTCGATACCGATCAATGGCTTGAGCGATTTGCTAGAATGGCGCTGTTGTTTCGCCGAAACGAGGCGCCAATCCCGCCCGTCTGAACCTGGCTTTCGCACCATTGCGAAAGGGTTTAGCAGATCCATGAAGAACCGGCCTCCGAACGTTTTCGTAAGCTCGACTATGTATGACCTTAGCGACCTAAGAGCACAACTCGGCCAGTCCATTGCTGCACTCGGCTGGCGTCCGGTGATGTCAGAGCACGACTCGTTTCCGATCGATCCTGACCAGTCCACGATCGAGAACTGTCGGCGGAATGTCCGCGAAAACGCCGAGATCTTCGTGATCGCAGTCGGTGCCAGATACGGCTCGATCGATGCGGAATCGGGAAAGTCCGTTACTAACCTCGAATTTGAGGAGGCCCGTTCGCGCGGCGTACCTGCGTACGTCTTTGTGAGAAAGGACGTGCTTGCACAGTTGGCGATCTGGAAGGCGAACCCTGACGCGGACTACTCCAGCATCGTAGACACCCCTCGAATCTTCGAGTTCATCGATTCGCTGCGCGGAAGTGGAGATACGTGGACGTTCGGTTTCGAGTCGGCACAGGACATCATTGACACCTTGAGCCGACAGTTCGCGTTCCTCGTACAAGACGCCCTGGAGGTGCGCCAACAAACTCGGGGACAAGATCGGGTCCTCGCTGAGCTCCACGGCAACGCTCTCAAGATCGCGCTGCAGCGCGGCCCCTACTGGAAGTACAGACTATTCGCGACAGTTCTTGAAGAAGAACTCGACCGATATGTGAACCTCCGTCAAGAGATTGAGTTGAATCTTGCGAGCGAGCAAGCGACCTACGTTCACCTTGATAGCTTCGGGGACTGGATACAAGACCGCACGCATGAGGCTGGGAGGCTTGCAGAGACGATGGCCACAATCGTCAACGATTACCTGCCGCAGGCCCTCGCAAAGGACGGCGAGACGGGCGATCCTGTCGCGATCGCCCAAGTGGCTCGCCGCCTCGCACAAGCATGGGAGGACAATGCACGCTGGACGCTGCGTTGCCGCGCAGCTCGAGTTGATGAACGAGCGGAGCGCGTCGTCTTCCTGCTTTCCCAGCTGAACTCCAACATGAGGGAAGACACGTGGGAGTACGGCCATACAATGCTCAACCAGATTGATCAGGCCATTCAGGCGCCGGATACCGGCGAGCTAGTGGTAGTCAAGCTTGAACTCACCCTGACCGTCGATACGGAAGAATTCGATGATGAGTTTGAGCTCTTCGTGAGGGAGATTGGCTTCTAGCCTCAGCTACACCCGCAACAACGGCCGATCCGGCGATTCCGGCCTCGGGCCCAGCGTCTGATTCACAGGGTCGGGAATCAGATCCAGCGTCTCCATCACCACCTGGCCGATTAGCGCCTCCGCGCCTTCCGGCACCACGACGCACTCCATCAGCGCCTGCCTATCGCCGATCCGGATCGTCAGCGGGCCAGCGACCGGCAGTTGCCCTCGTCGTCCGTCGGCAAATGTGCTCTCCAGCGTCCGGAGTGTTGGCAGTCCCAGGTTCGCCACGACGTCCTCCGGCAGAGCCAGCATCACGGCGCCGGTGTCCGCGACCGCTTCGATCCTCGCTCTCCGCACCGACTCTTCATCGATCCGTCCGCGTCGCACATCCGATCGGTCTTCGGCGTTCTCCAGCTCGATGTCAACGATAATCTCGCCCACGACTCACTCCTCATTACACCGGTACCAGCATACCGTCCGGCGCGCCTTCACAGCCTCCACCCGCGCCAACGGCCGCGGACACGGACATCATCTCGATCTGAGAGCCCGCTCGCCCAACCGTCACCCCCGACACACTCCCGATCCATCGAACATCAGTCCATATACAATCACCCAACGACCCGAAACCGGAGAGCCCGACATGGCCAAGTCCCAATCCCGGACCAACCAGGATTCACCCGGACCCAGCCCGCCCAAACCCGCTCTCACCGAGACGAATCTGGACAAATTCGGACAAATCCGAACACCAGGGACCGCCGGCACCCGATTCCGCAGATTCCCGACTCCGCCCCGGATCGGTCGACCACGACTTTCCAAAATCGACCAAACCCAACCACTTCCAACCACCTCAAAATCCACGAAACCCAGTGTTTTCAGCGGCCGGAGGCCCGTTTTTTCTCCACCGACCCGAAAAGAAAAAAATTCCACCAACCACCCAACCACCCCACAGCCACGCGCTCTCAACCGAACACAGCCGAACAGAACCGAACGACCCTACGGCTCAATCAACCCGCAGACCGCCCCCGCCGGATCGCGGATCACCGCGAACCGACCCTCGCCCATCTCTCGCGGCCCGTCCACGATCTCGCCGCCCAGCTCCGTCACGCGCGCCACGCTGGAATCGAGGTCCTCGACGTTGATGTAGACCATCCACACCGGCGGGATCCTGGCATTCACGCCCCGAGCATGGCAAACCCCGCCGACCGCTGACTCGCCATCCGGGCTGAGCATCACGTAGTCGTCATAGTCGCCCATGCTCAGCGGCTGCGACTGCCAGCCGGCGACCGCCGAGTAGAAGTCGCGAACCTGCTCGGCATTGCCGACCGTCAGGTCCTGCCAGCCAATCCGGCCCAAGAGCTGCTCAGGCCGCTGGTCGGGTGCGTCCTCACTCATCGGTCGGTCCAAACGGTGGAAATCCGGGGTGGTGGGCCTAGCGATACCGAACTGCGAACCTTCGAGTGGGCGTTGGACATTTGAGCGGGCACCGCAGCCATGCCGGTCCGCGATGCCCCTCTCCTAGTGAGGAGGAGGGGCTAGAAAGGCTGGTCCGGCAGGAGGATCAGTCGTCCTCCGTCAGAGAGGACTTGGTACAGAAGGATTGCCTCACTGGAGCCGCCGACACTCGCAGCGTCACTTCGGCCCGCGGAGACAAACCAGTCGTGCTCCAAACGCCCGGCCAACGAGCGCGAGCTGGCCCCGGGTAACGTACGCAGATCACAGGAGGCCGCGGCGCGCGAGACGTGTATGCCCGATTCGAACTTAGACATACCGGAGCACGGAGGCTCGGGTTGTCCTGTCTCTGCTGATTGACACTCTGGCTCTCCCGAGAGTGACGATTCGCGACACGTTCCCACGATGCCCTGCTCACGGAGCGACTTGCCCGACAGCTGGCACCAGTTGCTTGTTCGGAGCATCCGGCAGATGAAGCGGCGGAGGGGTCTCATCCGTGTCGAACTCTTCTCGCTCCATAGGACATAGATGCCTCCAGTCGCACGTGCTGCACTTGTCCGCATGAGGCCGCATAGGAAAGTCATCGGCAATAATGCGCTGCGCTGCCCACTCAACATTCTGCACAGCTGCTTCTATCGCCTCGTCATCTACAGGAACATCGATACGCTGTCCATCGCGGAGGAGATGAACCGCTCCAGTTCGCGCACGAGCATCCAACACGGCGTCTGCGGCGCGAGCATAAAGCTGCACCTGCAGCGCTAGCTCAGTCCAATCTAGGTCAGGATTGCTCTCAGGTTCCGGACCGCCCTCCATGGTCTTGAAGTCCACCACACTCGCGTCGAGGATGTTCCCTGATTGGTCGAGATGGAGTAGGAGGTCAATGGATCCGCTCAGAACCGAGTCGCGAAGCGGGATTTCGAATGGTACCTCGAGTTGGCGGCGATTCTGAAAGTCCTCGGCGTACTCCCTCGCGTACTGCGTGACTATGCGGGCTGATGCATCTGCTGCCCTCTCATACGCGCCGGGCCTGTTGACTGGGTCATTGCTGGGAGGGACGTGCTTGACATGGAAGAGATCTCGGGCGACCGCCTCTGCCTCGCCAGTTGTCGGCGGACGGTTCTGGTACACCTCGTGCAGCTTGCCGACTGCAGCGTGAACCGCCTGCCCAAATCCGAACAATTCGGGAATTGGCGCACTAAACCCCCACACATGGCGATACCTATAGTCACGCGGACAGCGAAGGTAGTATCGAATTTCCGAGAACGTCGTCGGCAGTACTGTCTCGTCGACGCGGCGTCGCGCCGCCGCCTTTGGAAGATCGTTGTCGGGCAGATCTGTTGCAATTGGCACATCGCTCAAGATGGATTCATCGGTAAGCCGAGCGGAGAAAGGCGACTCCCTCCTGACTTGAGCACCTCCCGGCAGATGAGCAGCGTGAGTGACGTAGAGGAATCGCTCAGCCCGCGTCAGCGCCGTGTAGAACAGACGAGCCTCTTGCCCGCGGTCATTACCATAGGCCCGGCGCGGCGGATTGAGGGCTTCCCTTAGCATTTCAGAGGGCAGCCAGCCACTGTACGAGGATTCGTTAAGGGGAAATCTCTGCGCTTCCGCATCGGCAACGAAGACCACTGGATACTCCAGCCCTTTCGCCTTATGAACCGTCGAGACGGTCACTGCATCGGGTCGTCGAACTGCAGCGTCGGTGGCCGACTGATAACCGCCCTCCCCCAGGTTTTGCATGAAGTTCAGGATGCCTTGGAAACGCCTCGGGGTATCGATGCTGACGTATGCAGTCTCGACATCGCTGAGCAACCGGCTAAGCACCCCGATATCCGCCATGGCCCCATCGTCTGGTTGCGACTTCGAGACTCCGAACGCAGCGAGGAAGTCGTGAAGCAACTGTTGAGGGTAGACTCGCCTCCTTTCGACTTCGATCGACGTATGTATGTCCCTTCCCCACTGTTCGTAAAGGAAGATCACCGCAGCCTCGTCCACATCGGGAAACAACGGGCGGACAACTGAAGCAACAAAATCTACGACGGTGGGCCGAACTGGCGAGTCTTCTCTGAGAAGCTCCATGGCGTCGCGCAGCACTGCGACGTGACGCCGGGCAAACACAGTGCCTCCCGCCTCCAGAGTGTAGGGAATGCCCTGCTCTTCGAGAGCTGTGGTGAACGCCGACGATCGCGAAGTGCCATCCTTCTCTTTCCCGCCGGTGGATCGCATGAGAATGGCAAAGTCGGCAGGAGTTAGTCCCCGAACGCCGTTTTCCTCGTAGTAAGGACTGCCCAGGAGGGCTGCAATCCGATCCGCTATCCATGCTGCTTCTGTTGGTCGATCAGCGAAGCCGAATACGCCGAGTTGATGGGGGCCCTGCCCCTGGTCCGCCTCAGGATCCTTCAGCAGACGGCTGGCACCCAATTCGGCGCGAACCAAGGCGTCTGCGGAACGCACGATCAGCGGTGTGCTGCGGAAATTATGCGCAAGTGTGTGTTCGCTGGCGTTAGAATTCCGATTCTTGAAACCTAAGATGTTTGAGACGTCTGCCCCTCTCCACGCGTAGATGCTCTGGTCATCGTCTCCGACCACAGTAAGTGAGTCGCATTCCTTCTTGAGGAGCTGGATCAAGCGTTCCTCTAGAGGATTGATGTCCTGATACTCGTCGACCAGTAAATGCCGGATATGCCCAGTGGCGACAAGGGCTTGAGGGTCGCGTGCGTCCAGCCGGTCGACTATCAGCCGGATCATCAGTGAGAAGTCAATGTAGTTGGATTCATCGAGCAACTCCTCGAGGCGCAGGAGAGCGGATCCCAATTCAGGGTCGCGTGCATGCACTTCCTCTATCTCAAGCACCTCGTCGTGTAGAGTCGTCCACGCATCGGCGAATCCCTTGATGCGGTCGAAGTAGCGGCTCGACCTGGATTGGAACCGCTGAAGTCTCAACTCTGGATACCGCGACATCAGAAATAGCCGTAGGCCGTTCTCATCGAGCACCTCGAATTGCCGGTAACGGGCATCGATCTGCTTCAGCAGCTGCTGACAGAATCCGTGGATGGTGCCGATGCGGATTTTCCCCAGCTCGGTCGGAGGGCGGCCCACTCGGGCAAGCGCGGTCGCCACGCGCTGCTGAATGGCTTCTGCCGCCGCATTTGTGAACGTGAAGGCGACTATTGACTCAGGCTCAGCACCCTGGGAGATGAGCCACGCGATCCGATAGGCGAGCGTTCTGGACTTCCCGGATCCGGCGCATGCGATCATCAGAATGTCTGCGGCAGCATCGATCGCAGCGTTGCGCTGAGCCGCTGTCAGTTCCTCTTCCAGGATCGCCTCGATTGTCGTCCTTGGAACGGTCACGGTGCGAAGCCTCCCGACGTGGCTAGATGTCTCAACGCCTGGGCTTGCGCTTTCACAAACGGGGGTGGAATTGCATTGCCCGCAAGATCGGCCGCAGCGTACTTGCCGCGAGTCATGGATAGTCTGTAGTCCTCGGGGAATCCCTGGAGCAACAGCGCCTCTCGTAGAGTCATCGCTCGGTTCTTCTCAGGATGCAGGAATCGGCCCTTGCCCGGATTCACGCATCCCCCGGTGATGGTTGGCGCCGGGCTGTCCCAAGCCATTCGTCCATAGCAGTCCCTGCCCCACCCATCACCACGCGCTGCTGCCACTCTGTGACACTCGAGTTGGGCATCCTCGCCGAGGTCAGCACGACAGCCCCCGTCGCTCGGAATCCTTTCAATGATGGATTGGATTTCGGGGGATCGTCGTTCGCCGTGGTCGTGTAGAGGATCACCTGAGTGTCCTGCGCTGCCTGCGATTGCCCCGATCGCATCTCGCACGCTTCGATCCTCTCCCCCGCTCAGCACCAGACTTGGCTCCATGCCTTGAGCCGCGACCACCACGAGACGACGTCGCCGCTGGGGAGTACCAAACTTCGAGCAGTCAAGCACACCGCTGTCAACTCCGTACTCCATGTCGCCGAGACCCTTCACGAATTTCCGGAACAGTTCATCGCGGGCAAGTCCTGGGACGTTCTCCATCAGCACGAATCGCGGTCGAGTCTCTCGGACTAGACGCAAGAACTCGAGCACTAGTTCGTTGCGGTCGTCATGTACAGCCGATTGCCTCCGCATTGTGCGCAACGTCGAAAATCCTTGACACGGAGGGCAGCCAGCCAGAAGGTCCAGCTCACCCCGCGCCAATCCTGCCCTCTCTAGTAGCTCGGCTCCGCTCGTGTCGCACACGTTGGCCTCGAGCAAAGGGATACGCGGGAAGTTCAATCGGTAACTCTCGATCGCGAGAGGCGCGATGTCGAGCCCGGCCACAATGCGGAATCGGGCCTGTCTAAGGCCGAGGCTCAAGCCACCCGCACCACAGAAGAGGTCAATAGCGGTAGGCCAGCGCCCGCTGCGCGATTTGCTGGCGCCCTTCACTGATCGCGCCCGTTCTCGACGAGTGTGGTCTTCATGCTCCGGTGGGGACTCCAACCTATGCACTCTCAACAGGTTCTCAACCTTCGCCTACCCGAATCGCCTCTCTTGTGCCCCTGGGGCAGTTGACGCCGGTTGGCGAATCGTCCAGCCGCCGAAGCTACCCGCACCTCCTCCACGCTGTCAATAGTGGACGCTTCACCCTGGCGACAGGGAGATCAGCAGTGGCCTACCGCCTTAGAGCACTCTCGTCCTGATCCTCCGAGCAGGCAGCAGATGCCAAAGGCTGGCCCTGCAGATCGGGCACGCGAACCTCCTCGCGAGACCGGATAGAGGTGCCAATTGGAACCATGATCAGCCTGTCTGCCAGCAAGTCGTCTACACAATCGGCCTATCGGCAGGACTGTCTCCTCACGCCACACCCGTTCACCTCACGGGACCAGATATGGCACGTTCAAGTGCTTCACCAGACCTGCTGTCCCTGCACCAGACCGCAAGGCACGAGCTTCCTGGGCCTCGTTATCGCCGCTAAGGCGTCGTGGCATATGTGGGGACGTAGCTCACTGCCAGTTGAACGAGTCCTCCACCATGTTCTCCAACGACCACATGTCCTTGAGGTCACCATTCCGACCTACCAGATCGCTAGGCAGTTCTGGATTGAGGTGCACAAGCCGATCAATCGCTGCGTTCTGCAGCTTCGGCGAAGATTGGTCAATCACCTTTCTCAGCCTCGCCGCCATGAATTCCGCCGTGACCCCGAAGAATCGGCAGCCGTGGTTTTGCCGCCGCGCGGATGGGACGTAAGCTAGCGCCTCGTCGATGATGTCAACGCGGTCGTGCCGGTAGGTCCAGCGCGTCGTGACCAGAGCGACGATTCGCGCGTTCCTCTGAACCACAATGTCTATACGGGCATCCTTGCTGCGGTTTCCGAAGTCGAACCCCGGAAACAGCTCTCGCGGAGACACTTCCTCATGGACAACAAGTTCAGGGTCACCGAATCTGGAGATGGTCTCGGCCACGAGTGACCGGAAGGCGTGTCCGCGGGGGTTGTTCGGCTGAAGGCCGACGATGGTTGGATGAGCGAAGAACCTTCCTATGGCCGAACAGAGATCCTTTCGATCGATCCCCAACTCTGCCGCCAATCGGTCCCGGACCTTCAGCGCTTCCGTCAAAGGTTTGTTCGGAGCGCCACCACGGAGCAATCGGTACTGGTTGGACTCGGTCAGAACGGGCGCCCCGTGAAATGGCACCCACCGAGCGTGTCGCCAGACGTCGCAGGTCATTAGCAGAACGGCGATCGCGAGCCACGCACGGTCGAGTTGCCACTGATTCTCTACCAGCAGGCCGGTGTACAGCCGAACAGCAAACTCCGCGTGGTCGTCCGTTGTTCCCAGCCTAGGCATTGGCCGCCTCATACTGCCTTCGTGGTTCAAACAGACGTTGCTGAGCAACAAGGACATCAGACTTGGGGTAACGGTCGCCGTCAATCGCGTCTCGAATGGCGACGCCGATGGCCCTGGCGACTGGTGGTGGAAAGGCGTTGCCAACCTGCCTGTAAACGGCCGTCTTACCTCCGGAGAAACGCCACTCGTCCGGGAAGCCTTGAAGACGGGCGATCATACGATTCGTGAGTCGAGGTAGGACATCGGCTGCATGCTGGGGCGTTGGCGGTCCGTCAGCAACACCAAGTCCATCGACCCCGAGGGTCCTCCAGGCTGCACGGGCCCGAGTTGGCCCAAGGTCTGGGCCCCCGTGCTTCTTGGAGCCTCCCACAATGGTAGGAGCGACGCTGTTGGCAGCTCTTGCCCATTTCGTTGCTCCCAGCCAACCGCCAGAAGCCATCAAGTCACCTATTGCCTCACCGACTGATGGAGCTCGTACTGTGGGTAGCGGCCAAGCAAATCGGGCGGCATCCTCAGGCTGCAGGCCGACCAGGACGAAGCGAGGACGAAGCTGCGGCACTCCGTAGTCGGAAGCCGTGAGCAGCCGCCAGTCTGTCAGGTATCCGAGGTCCTTTAGCTGCGCTAGCAGCCAACTTCGATAAGATTCGAACTTCCGAGTAGCAAACCCGCGGACGTTTTCCAGCAACACGGCCCTCGGCCGCGCCTCCGCAATGAGACGCAGCGCTTGCGGGAAGAGGTCGCGCTCATCTCGCGCGCCCAACTGGTCTCCGGCTATTGAGAAAGGAGGGCAAGGCACCCCGCCAGCGAGCAGATCGAGCCCCATAAAATCTGTGCCGTCCATATGGTTGACATCTGACTCAATGACTCGCCATTCAGGACGATTCAGCCTCAGTGTCGCGCAGGCGTGAGGGTCGTTGTCGATTGCTGCGACATGTTGCCAGCCCGCCGCTTCCAACCCCAGAGCTTGGCCACCAGCCCCTGCGCAAATCTCGAAGACGGTTGGATTACTCACGCCTGGCTCCTTTCATTGTTGGTGCGAAGGTACTTGAGCCGACACAAGAGTCGCTCCGTTTCGGCGCTCAATCCGCACTCCCATATCGTGAACACCTCCCAACCCGCCTCTTCTAGCGCCGAAACGTTTCGCTCGTCCCGCTGTCTATTGCCCTCGAGCTTCGGAATCCAGTAATCGGTGTTCGTTCGGGGCCGACGGCCGCGCAAGCAATCATGGCCATGCCAAAAGCAACCGTGCACGAATACTGCGAGGCGGAAGCCTGGAAACACCAAGTCAGGTCGCCCTGGAAGACTTCTGCGGTGAAGACGAAAGCGGAAGCCAGCGGCATGGACAGAGCGACGTACGTGCATCTCAGGGCCCGTGTCCTTGCCGCGGATCGCCGCCATGTTGCGGCTGCGAGCCTCCGTTGGTCTGTACGCCACGCTCGCACCCCTCGCACGCTTCGATGCTATGGCATACGCCCTTGCGCAATCAACCAGATCGGCGATGAGAATGATCGCCGCTTCTCAGAGTCCGCCCTTTCCGGCGAACTCTTCGCCCCATTTTGAGGATGTTCCTCCGTGCCAGCGAGGAACTGAGACCCCGCCAGCCACAACAGTGCCGGAGCCCTTTCATTGAACCTCTTTGTCCCTTGCCAACCAGATAGCGACGAATTGAGTTTGGCTGCAGCCGATCGTGCTCCCGCCGATGGCACCGAGCGTTTTCGCTGGACCTACTCGCGCTACGCGGCTACGGCAGGCCGGTCGAGATCCCGGCAATCGACTCCCAGCCGCGATCGAACGCATACATCTCCGCTCTGCCGACAGGGTCCTGAATCGCGAAGAGTTGTCGGGCATCGTCCTCGGCATGTTCGACCACGTAGAGCCAGAACCGATCTCGCTTCTCGCGCGCCATTTCGAACTGTGTTCGCGTCATCGCAACAGGATGGTCGCCCCAGGCTCCGCGCAGGGACTTCACCTCGCACCACATGCGTGGTTCGCCCGCTTCATCGGTCTGGTACAGGTCGAAGCCTGGATTGTTGACCGGCGTAGGCTGCCACTCAGGTTCCAAGTCCAATATGAACTCTATCGCCGCCTGTTCTATTCGCATTCGCTCTTCGTGCTCGACCGAGTTTCTCTCGACACTGGCGTTCTCCTGCTGGACGGCGACGTACGATTGGAAGGCCACTCGCCTGCTCAGCGATTGGATGGAACGCGCGGTGTGCGCTTCGCGTTCTATGGCGGTGACGTTTCTTTGCTGATTGGCTTGTCCTGTGCCCCCGGCTTGCGCAGGAGATTCTGTGCGCGCCTTTCGCTCCCTCAGGAACGCCATTAGCTCCTCCACTGTCCGGTCATCGGCCTCGCTTATGAGGCTCAGCACTTCGGGATCGATGCCGACCTGTCCTGCGAGCCGTTCAACCTCGTCCTGATCCTCAACGGGGTCCGGAGTCGCGAGAAACTCAATCTCGTCAAGGAGCAGGTCGTTGGTTGGCCAGCCAAGCGAGTCGAAGACCACCTCGCCGGGCCTGCCGAATCCACCCTCGGTTTGTGGCACCCAATCGCGTCCATTGAGTTCGCGAATGAACTCGGCCGGGAAGCTCCTTGACTGCTGGCGGTAGTAGAACCATCTGTAAGTGCCCTGGAAGTGTCGCCTTGGTTGCCAGTTCACTGCGCACAAGCATTGCCAAAGCAGCGATGCTATCTCCGCCCGCCGATCCTGGTCGTCATTTGCCGCTCGATCCAACAGCCCGGTGAGGTGCTCAATGGTCCAGTCTTCGGCCGAGGGTGCTCTCGTCGAATGACGCGAGCCCACGATGTCGCGGACAGCTTGCCACTCCGCGTCGGAACTCCGGTGGTCGCGCCTGACTGAGACGACCCGCAGATCGTCCGCAACACCACAAGCCAGAAGCAGCTCTCGGATACTGTCAGTTGTCGAACTTGGCCCCGGTAAACTCACGAACTGCACCCCAGACAGTCCATCAAACAAAGGTCCGATTGATTTGGTCTCCAGATAGGCCTCGCCGGGTAGAGCCCAGCCGACTTCGTTCGTACCCGCGTCTCTCACTCGAACGAAGGGCGTTGCCTGCAGCGCTCGAACGAGTCGCTGGCGCAGTTGGGCCGAGTTGTTCTGATAGAGGTTGGAGACGAGCGTGATGTCCGCCAAGTAGGATGCACTGTCGACCTGGACCTCGCCGCTGATGTACTTGGGCAACACCTCAGTGATCACCTGGTCGACGGGATCGAACTCGCGCAATCCGAGGTGGGCTAGGAACTCTCGCGCTGCTTTAGACCGGCGGAGTGAATCGCGAACTTGCAGCCGCTCCAGCCCAGCGGGCGCTGACAGATATGCATTAGGCGAGTCCTCGTCTCCGGGTGCCACGTGGTTTCCGTCGGCCAAGCGAATGAGTGGTAGCTGCTTAAACCAGTTCTGCCGACTGAGGGCGTGCTGATCGCTCAGGAATTCGTAGAGCCGTCCAATCCACGTGTCTGACTGCCTCTCAAGGAAAGGTTGCGTCAACCTCCGGACCAGCGTCTCCGGACTGGCGACCTCTCGCAGTTCGAGGTCCCGGCGTAGATACTGGTACAAAGCGGGGGTGCGGTCCGCGGTGATGTCGGAGCTGAGCCAGAAGAGCGGACCATCGGCTGCGAACAGTTCGGCAAGCTGCACGGCGTCGAAGAGCTCGCGCAAGGCCACGGTACCGCCGAGAACCGCCTGAGAAGCAAGCTCGTAGCCGTCGGGATGCGCTGGCAGCAGCCGTTCCGAAGCCAGTGCGTCCTTGGTTGCCGCGAACAGCGGCGAGAACATATTCGAGGCGTCGAACTTGCCTTCGTCGAGCGGCAGGCACTCCAGGACGCTGGGACTGAGATCGTCTTGATCGCGCAGCCAACGTAGTGTTCGCTTGAGCAGTGCCGCGGTCTCTTGGACAAGGTCGGAGTTCCAGGGATCCTGCTTGAGCACGTTGTCTCGGCTGGGAGTGGTCCGGTATGGACCCTGTGCGAGAAAGTGCAAATGTGTCTCGTGTTCCGTAGGAAAGTACACGGCCAAGAAGGAGTGGCTCAATCGCCTGAAGCGATTCCCATAGCCCGCATCAGCCCCGTTGAGAGCGAAGGCGAGTTCCAGGCTGCCAACATCCTGGCCTTGGCGTGTGACAGGCGCGGAAAAGACGAGCCATTCTTCGGTGGACTCTTGGTCACCGAGTTGACCGACGACGGTCAGATAGTCAACGCCGACGGCGACCCGTCGGCGTTCGGTGAGGAACTGGCCCTGCCGCTCGGCACCGACCCACCACTCGATCTCATCGATCTCTCGCAGAAAGCGGATCGCGGCGCCAGCGTCGCGCTGCAACGCCTTCGCAATCTGCCCACGATCCTGTGCGACTTCGGATTTGAAGGGGATCACTATCACCGTAGCCTGCGGATCGCGGGGAATCGGACCGACTCGAGCAGGGTGCACGTAGTCGGCGATGGCGAAGTCGTGGTCGCCGGAATGTACCTCAGGTCGATTGGTCCAGGCGTACACAGATTTGAAGCCGATCCCGAACTGGCCGATATCGGTAGCCAGTTTGGTGCTCAGGGCGATGCCGCTGATTCCGAGGACGTCGTCCTGATCGAACGGCCGACCGAAGTGGGTAACGGTCAGAGAATCCTCGCTGATGTCGAACCGAATGGTACGTGGTCCGTTCCATCCCCCCCGGCGGCGCAGCGCATCCTCAGCGTTCTGTAGCAACTCAAAGATGAAGTGGGTGCGATCGGCGTACAAGCTGGCTAGGAGCACCGGTCCGTATTCACCGACGTCGGTCCCGTATCGACGGGTGTTGGCGGCGCTGATTGCGGCGTAGTCGAGTTCCATCTAGGCGCCGATTCCCTTCTTCACTCCATGGTCGATGCGGATGCCGACTACATTGTCGCAGCGTCGCATGGGAGCACCAAAGCAGCGAATGCCGCGCCGCGGGAACAGGGGCACTTGTTGTCGAAAGCTTGGGTCCTTTTGCCACTCATCGCCGCGGACATTTGACCAGGCGAGCGGCCGATGGATGGTCGGATTTCAGAGCGCGGTTGGTGGGCCAGCCACCTCCTTCTGTTCGAGCAGGACGAGGTGTTCTGGGAGCTATTGGCGGCAGCTTTCGCCGTCGATCACAGTCTCGTAGCTGGCGTTGGCGAGCCGGTTGGTGGTGCGATTGCCGAGGATCAGGTCGTCGAACCGTCCGAGCCAGTACTCGACACCACTGTTGGAGGCGATCGCGGAGCGCGCCACCAAATGACGGGCGATGTCCAGTTCCTAAAGGTCGATCGACAGTTGAAGGTCGTGCGAGTGCAGTCCGAGGTCGTCAAGGATCAGCTGCAGACGAGCCGTCGATCGCGTCCCGGCGCCCGCTTCACCCCTGGTGTTTCGCCAACCTGCCAGTCAGAAACTCTCCCAAGCAACCTCAGCAGCCAGATACTCGTAGATCACTACCCTAATCCGGTCGATCCCCTCGATCGCATATCGGTACACACCTCGCTGCACTGTGACCCATCCTCCAGGGTCAATCTCGCGGAGCGCGAATCGCTGAAACAGTCGGCTTCCTACCTCCGGCCACAGCATTGGCTCTTGAGGTGACTCGAAGCTCTGTCGTTGTTCCTCTGACAGGCTCGAAAGCGGAGTGATCGAAACATGCCGCGGTGACCAGGGCAACGCTTGACCAACGTCGAAGAGCGCGTGGCCGCGGGCATTCTTCGCAATCACCTGCTCCACGCGCTCGCGCTCCGGCTTCCAGAGGATCACCTGCCCGCCACCCAGCGAAAACTGAACCGTCCGGCAACGGTCGATTCGCTCACGCAGGCGACTGTTTCGCTGCAACGCTCGGGATTGCTTTGGAAACAGTGACGCATCCACATCAGTTGAGCCGGAGATCACAGATGCGAGAAAGCAGGCAAGGTACTCCTCATCCAATGCGAATCGCCTGTTGCATTCCAGGTGAACCGGCACGACAGGTAGATTCTGTGGATACGGGCGCCTCAACAACGCCTTTGTAGGTACGTGGTCCTTAGTTGTCTCGTCCTCTGGAACATCCTCGCCACAGTAGAGGCATGGCCCTCTCTGCCTTTCGTCGGACCAATCCTCAAGCTGCCGCATTGCGAATCCTTGTCCGCTTGGCCGACTGCCTCTCTCGAGCGTAGCCTGCATTGATTGAGTTCGCCGTCTGCTCCCTGTAAGCCGTACGGTTCGGCGCCTTGACAGCCGTCTGGCTCTCCCGTCCAGGTTGCTCGCGCTCAGATAGAACATTGCTGTCAGCGGTCTAGCGGTAGCCCGCTTCAGGGTCGGTCGCGGTGAGGCAGCTAGTCGCTGGGCCGGGATCCGAACTGAGTGCACGACAGCACGGCCAGCCGTTTCTGTGCACAGGACCAAACTGTCGGGCCCGCCACGTGTGAAGCAGAACGCTGCCCCAGTACCGCGACTGTCAGGCGCGACAGGCAGGGTCCAGACGCCGAACTGGCTGCCAATGGTCGCCGGGATGTGAGTGTGATTCGGTTGTCAGTTGAGGCCCAGCGCCTCAGTCCGCACGTTCGTTCCGCTAGGTAGGGTCGGCATCGACATCATGGAGTCGCGAGTCGCAGCAGGCGTACGCCGAGACCACCTGATGATTAGGTAGTGCGGTGCTCGGCAAGCGTCGACAACGAGTTGATCGACGGGTTCTGGGTTTATCTGAATGCCTCCACATCGATCCACGGTCACAGGCGCGCGGCCGACCGGGGCAGCGTCTCCCGCCGGACGCTCTGTAGGCACTTGAGCGCGGCAAGGTGGTCCGCAGGCTGCCCTTCGCCGTGCTGGGCCCGGTAGGTGAGAGTTTCGAAGTACCTTCGCCCATGACAGATTCGAGGGCCTCCTCGTTGACGTTCACCAGCAGCGGGTGAAGAAGGGCCAACGAGCGGAAAGACCTGCTACACCCGGAGCCCGAGTTCCGCGATGTAAGGCGAGGCCACGGCCTGGTGATTGCCCGTTCGCTCGTCAAGAATCATGACGACCCGTTTCTTCGCCCGAGTGAATGCGACGTAGAAGACTCGTCTTTCCGCCTCAATCTGGGCTGGCGTCTGGGCATTCCGGTTCGGCCAGATCCCGTCGCGTACTCCCAGGAGAACGACCACGTCGAACTCCTTCCCCTTCGCGCGAAGCGCGGTCATCAGATGGAGTGGTCGTCGCCAGAGCTCATCTGCGTCGTTCCCCGAGGCACCGTCCTCGAAAGGCGGCACGTAGACAAGCTGCTCCTTGGCGCGCTCAATGTCGTCGACGAACTCGTCGTAGTCGTCGCCGTAGCGCGAGGCATACTCCGCGAGTTGCAGAAACGGAGGGTCGGTGTAGAAGATGTCGGTCTCGGCCTTGCCCAGATCGAACTGAAGGCCGTCGAAATGCTCGCTCAGGCTCATCAGCGCTTCGGATACTGTCTCTGCATCGATGAACTCGCGGACCGCCCCGGCCATGGCGAGGCTCATGGCGCCTTCCTTGTTCGCGCCTTTGAGAGTTCCCCGATACTCCTGCAGAGCCCCGACAGCGGCCTCAAGAGAGCGGACGTTCGACTGTTGCAGGTGGCGCCTCAGAGACTCTTTGTCGGACTTGCTGAGCGGATATCGCTTGGCGAGATCGCAGAGCTTGAGCATGTCCCCCACAACTTGCGTCCTGCTCTGTCGACTGCTCGCTCTGGTCTTGATCATCAGCAACTCAAGCAGTCGCTCAAAGGCGCTGCTCAGGAACACCTGGAGGTCCTCAGCAGCGCAGAAGGCGATGTCCTGCGAAGCGAAGAAGACCTGATAGGGAATGATCTGACTTCGCTTCCTGCCGATGATGGCTACGCGACTGGGGCTGTTCCCTTGCTCGATTGACTCCTTTACGAGGGATAGCACGTAGTCCAAGGCGTCAAACAGTCCCGTGGTCTTGCGCAGTTCAATGGCGGCCTGATCGGTGCCGTGGGCACGAATCTCCTTCGAAACACGTCGAGTATTGTGCGCGATTAGCCGCTGCGATAAGTCCACAACGTTGACCGGTGACCGGTAGTTCACTCCCAGCTTGTGGGTCTCGAACGGAAACTCGAAGTGGCGCTCCGGTTCCAAGATGTACTCAGGCGTGGCGCCTCGCCACTCGAAAATGGCTTGGTCGTCATCCCCCACGATCGTTAGGGTTGCGCGATTTCGCTCAACGATCGACTTGATAAGCCGGAGGTCCAGCGGGTTGATGTCCTGGAACTCGTCAACCAGGATGTGGTCGTATCGCGCAGCACCGGAGAGAATGCTGCCCTCTTCCAGCTTCTCCACTTCGTCCAGGTAAGCCACGTACTTCTGATCTTCCAGGGTGAATGTTGCGTTGCTGAGCAGGTGGCCTGATGCGTCCAACCAAAACCGCAAGAAGGACTCGAAGACCCGTTCCTTTTCGTCGCCGGAGAGTTCGAGAGCGGACCCCCCGATCCCGTTCGAGAGCACGCCGTACTTCGTTAGCTCGTCGAATTGTTCCTGCAACCGCCATCCAAGATTCTGGCCGTACAGCGTGTCGACGTGGTTCGAGAACGCGTCGAAATCGACATGGCGCACATGGTCGAAGCCGAGCGACTTGAATGAGTCGATCACGTCCATCAGTCGACGAGGAGCGATGTTCTTCTTCGCCTCAACCGCACGCTTGACGTCCTCATGCGCTTGCCAGACTCCTTGCAGCTGGTTGAGCATCGCAAAGTGGTAGTCTCGCTCGCTCTTGACGAGCTGAGGGCTGAAGGCGGTGTTGCGAACTCGTCGCCAGCCCCAAGAGTTGAGGGTGGTGACCTCGGTCGTGTCCCTCAGAGTGGCGAACTCAGGTTCCTCGTTGAGGCGAGCAAGGAGCTCCTGCTTGGCGGCGACGGTGAACGTGACGACGAGGAAGCGGGTTCGGTGTTCTGGGTGAAGGCTCGCCAGATGCCTGCACCGATAGAGGAGGCAAAGCGTCTTCCCGCAGCCGGCCGGAGCGAGTAATCGAATGTTCCCTACCGGCGCTTCACAGAAGGCCCTCTGAGAGTCGTCAAGATTTGGCATGCACCACTTCCTCCCCGGATGGTTAACGACAGAGTGAAGCAATCTCGGAGCACCCTACCAGTGCGCTCAATCGCGGGATCGGGCATCCCCTTACGCGTTGACGCCAATCGAGTCTGGAGTCTGGTGACCAACCAGAGGACGTCTCGCAGGCCAGTAGTCGACCGCCTTGACCACAGGCGAGATCGCCCCTGACGCGCTCGGCTGGCGTCCCGCTAGAGTGCCTGACGTTGCGATGTCGCCGGAATCGGCACTCCCGCACCTGTCGTTCCGGGTTCCTCGCTCTGCATAGGGAAGAAATGTCCCAGATCGAAGGCCCATACCCTGATCCACCGGCGGCTCGGATAAGCCCTCTGCTTCATCACGAACTTGACGATTCGATATATGTGTTGTTGGGAGAGGCCATTATTCGTTGGAGCGAAACAGACATGGTGATCACTCAAGCTGCAGACGCTTTGGGAGTTGGGCAGGTAGACGAGGGATCTGATGCCGAGCGGCGCAAAGCGCGCCTCCAGCGGATACTCCGGTATGCGGAGACGTCTGGCCATCCACGAGCAGAGGAGATCGCTGAGTTGCAAGCGAGGCTCTGGAAGTGTTTTGACCAGTGGTTTGGCGAACGGAACCTTATCGCGCATGGTGTCTCAACCACGTCCAACGATCGGCCAGCCTTGCGACTGTCGCCCGATAGAGGCAAGCACTTGCTCTTGACGGATGCGCAGAGAGTCCTCGATCGTGCGCGCTATGCACAAAACCTCGCCCTCCGGCTGTTCTCAGCATGCACCTCGGCAAGAGGATTCGAGATAGTCGATGAACTCCCAGCGCCGGACTGAGTCGACCGTCTGCCGTCGACAACCAGGGTCTGTCGGCCATTCGTCACCACAGACGCCTGACTAGGTGCGCGGCCGATAGAGGGTCACACATCGGTGCGAGGTTGGCGGGTCAGGCACCTCTTTCCACGTGAGCAGGCCTTTGTGTGGCGAGAGTCGCTGGCTGTAGGTCTCGCTGTCGATCATTATCTGGTCGTTGACGTTGGCGAGCCGATCGAGGGCGCTGTTGCCGAGGATGGGGGCGTCGAACAGACCGAGCCGCTCCTCGGCGTCGCGGTCGCGGGCGACTAAAGGGCTGTCGGTGTAGCGGCGGGCGATGAACGGTTCGCAGCGGGCGATCCGCTGCCTGTGGCCGAGCCGGTGGAGACAGAGGTCGTCGATGATCGTCAAGTCGGGCGCCAGGAAGCTGCGGAAGGTCTTGTCCACGGAGCGGTCGACGCAGGCCCGGACAGTTTCGCGGCAGCGGCGGTCGGCCGGGCCATGAGTTGTATCACAGCCCGCGGCACCTCCTGTCCGATCCTTGATAAGGTCCTGGAGGAGCGGCGCTGGAGATAGGAGCCCGATGTGCCTGCCACGCTGTTCGCTGACGCATTCGGACGGCTCACCCCGATCCCCGAACGGGTCGCTCCCGATCTCGAGTTCAGGCCGGCCCCACGGAATCCGCTCGACGGCTACCTGTGGGGCGCCTTTCGCAACCGATCGGAGCACATGCGCTGGTCGGTCCGGGAAGGGACCGGGACTTCGCACCTGTGGAATGTGGAAGAGGCGGAGCTGACCTACCATCTCGAACCATCGCGCATCGGCTTCGCCCAGGTCGGGCTCGAGGTCAACCCGGCCACTCCGTTGATACCCGCCGCCCAGATGATCGACGAGGAACCGCCGCCGGGCATCGATCGGTCGCAAGGGGATTGGGTGGCGGCGAGGCTACCGACGCGTGACGACGCGGGACCTCCAACGAATCCGGTGATTGCGATCTCGCCGTTGATTCAGTGCCTGGACGACTCGCTGCGCTGGTTCGGACAGACCGACGTATCCGCGTATCAGGTGACCGGTTACGACCTGCGACCAGAACCGCGACAGTACCTCCTCGGTTCGGTGCGCGAGTGGTTCAGCGTCGTCATTCCCACCGCGGTGACGCCCGCCCTGGTCACGGTGGCATCAGATCAGCGAGGCGACTCGCTGGTCACAGAGGTCCTGAACCGAATAGAGGGATTGGGCGCCGACTTCTTCGAGATTGGGCCGCTCGTACCCGCCTCGGAGGCACTCGCCGCCGGCCTCGATTGGGACTGGATTCCGTGGGCGCGCGGCGATACCGGCATCGCAGCGTCATTGCCGGAATGGTCGACCGCTGCAGTCGGATGGCTGATCGGGACAGTGTTTGAAGCCGCACTCTCGCTCGAGTCGGCGCCCCAGGCTCTCTCAGTACGTGTGGCCCGCACGGTGCATGAATGACCGGCGGCGTGGTTGCAGGCAGGCAGCGGGCGTCGGTCGCGAGAGACAACTTCATCCGGTTCTATCAATGGGACCGATTCCCGCGCGCCCGCACCGCACTCTCGATCGCCCTGGCGCTGCCCGCAATCGCCCAATGGTTGCGGCGATCGCAGGTCCGATGGCGATGAGCAATATCGGGATGCTGTTCGTCGCCGTCAGCCTCTCTCTGTACGCAGCGTTGGCAACCGTTGCGGCAGCTTGGCGTCGTTTCTTCGGCACTCCATATGGCCGCGAAGTCTGGCCGGACTTCCCTCCTGGGCGGCTTCGCGAGGTCGCTGTGGCAACGACCATCGCCTCCGGAATCGCATGCGTATGGATGCTGGTGCTGAATCTGCGCGAATGACTGGCTGAGTCGGCTCAGTCTTGCTGCGGCCTGGACGCCGGCGGAAGAGAGTAATCGCAGACAGACAACATCGAGCTTTTGATGGCGGCTGGCGATGTCCCCCGAGGCGCTTCAGTCGATTGCAGAACCGTTGGGCCCGTCTTCCGGTGCGGTAGGCCCAGCGGTCGGGCGCACAGCCAACCGCCGACCAGATCCGACGGCTTCGCGGTTGAGGAGCAGAGGACGTGCAGCCTACGCCAGGGGTCCGGTAGGAGGTTGAACCTCGAGCTCGTCTGTGCTGATCGACGCCGATCGCCGGGAGGCCGCTCAACCCGGCTCCGGGTCCGTGCCTCTCGCAGCTCCGGCCGGGCCGACGCCCGCCGCCCAGGTCAGCGCCGTGAGCATCATCAGTGGATTCACGATCTGCCAGATCACGGCCTCGCCGACGAAGTAGCCGTTGGCGAAGACGGCACCGACCAATCCAGCCGAGAGCGCCGCGCCCGTGCACTTCGCGAATCTGCCCGGGTCCCACAGCCTGACCGCGGCCACGCTGGCGCAAGCGATGTAGAGCGGATTAATCGTGCGCCAGACGTTGCCCGCATGCTCGCCGAAACCGCCCGTGTAGGCGTTGACGAAGATGGCCAAGACGAGCAGACCGAGGGCCAGGCTGCGCAGCCAGATCAGCCGCGCCGTGCCCAACCAGATCCACCAGACCCCGCCGAGAGCGATCACGAGCGGCGCGATCTGCCAGAGCCGCCAGGGCCAGTAAGAGTCCGACGACCCCTCCGGGTCGACCAAGACGGTCCGCTCGGTCCAGGCGAAGACGGCCAGCACGACGATCGCCGTGAGCGCCAGCCCTGCGGCTGGAGTCAAATCTCTCATCAGGAACTGCCGCCACACCCTTCACCCCCTCGCCCGATCGTTGCCGTTGAAGCGCCGCAAGCAAGAACCGCGATATGCCTCCCTCATCTTCGCACGGCTGAAACGATTAGTACTGCCGCGTCTTCCGCGCGGCTCGTCAGCCCGAATCAACCTGGGTCAGTTCCGAGCTCCAGCACCCGGCGCAGGTCCCGCGGCAAGGAACCAGCATGCACCGCGACCAGCTGCTCCAGCTGCGCGCCGTCGATCAACTCGATGCGCGGAAAGCCCGCCTGCATCGACACCTTTGCTGCCTCCCGGCTGAACGCGCTGGTGGTCACGAACAGGCCATGACCGCCGACTGGAATCGCGCTGCGCAACTGTTGCACCATGCTGCCTGCGATAATGCCGGTCGGGCGGTAGCGCTTGACCTGGACGAACAGCTCCACCTCGGCCAGGCCCTGAGCGTTGAGCCTGGCCCGGATGTCGACGCCGCCATCGCCTGTCTTGCCCGTCCTCCGCACCGACGTGCAGCCCATCGCCTTGAGCAGCGCGGCCACCAGTCGTTCCGTGTCGAGCGCGTCCAGTTCCAGCAAGCGCCGGATGAGCGTCCGCGGGCCGGGAGAATCAGCCGGCATCGGTTGGCCGACGACGCTCGCGAACGATTCGAAATGCTCGTCGATGTTGAAGACCGTCATGTGCGCCATCAACGAGTAGCGCATGGGCACCGGGAACTCCTCGCGAAAGATGAAATCCGGTCGATAGGCCACCAGCCGGCGGTTGCGGTGGGCATCGCTCGGGCCCGGCTGAGCGCAGTAGAACTTGCCCTCGTGGTCCCCGCCCTGGACCGCGCCGACGTACAGCTTGCCCTCAGGGGCTGGGGTGATGACCTGGTCGCCGGGCGCAATCTCGTTGAGAAAGCAGTGTGTCTGATCCACCGCGTTCGTCTTGCGACGACTATTCGGATGCGCTTCACGCCAGACCTGTTCAATGTCCCGGATGCTCGTCATCTCGCTCAAATCGGCCGTCAGGTCGAACCCGACGCTGGCGTATCCGCCTTCGCGAAACACATCCGCCTTCTGCCCGCCGCTGGCCCGAACCACCCAGAGACGAGGAGAGTTCACAGAAGACTCCAAGCTTGGCTTAACTCGCCCGTTAGTTCGCGCGCATCCGGCCCCACAGCCCCAACGTCAAGCCCTTCAGCAGCCAGTGCAGACACCAGGTCAGCGGCAGCTGCCAGCGCAGCCGCCCGAGCGCCCTCCGCCGCCAGTCCACTTCCCGATCGCGGCGTCGTTCGCGCCAAGGCACGTCAGCCGGGGGCGGGGTCAACCCGAACACGCCGATCAGCCGACCCTCCAGTTCCAGCCGCCGCCGCTCCGCCCGCAGCCAGTCCAGGGTGTAGTGCGCCGCCTTGCGTTCCGCCCAGGTCTCGCGCCACTCGACGACCAACTCCGCCGCCGCCCCGTAGACCTGCTCCTCGCCCGGTTCCGCCTGCGCCGTGATCAGGTCGGGGAATAAGCAGCGAGGGCTGGCACGACACGCCGCTGCTCGCCTAAGAGAATCTGCAGATGACCGCCACTGATGAGTCGAGGATCCTCTTGTCCTATCCGACCGACCCCCCACCAGCCTCGATGCGAGGAACGCACCCTCTCCATTTCGGCGTTCGGCCAGTGTGGATGCAGGGCCGGACGGCCGCCCTTGGTGAACGAGTTCTGCTTACGGCACAAAGGACGAGGAAGCCGAGTGACGCCCGTTGAAACATCAGCAAGCGTCCAACCAGAGTGTCGTCCGGTTCGAATCAACGGCTGCGATGCTCAAGCACTTATCAGGCGTGCGTGCGGCACTCTTGGCCAGGCCCAGCCTCTCGTGTCTCTCTACGTAGATACTCTTCTAGGTGCTGTGCGGTGGCCAGCTCGGCAATGTCACGGTTCATCAGGCTCTTCAGCAAGACGTACCGCATCACTCCGTTCACCCAGTTCCGATCCCTCTCGGACACTTCGATCCGCCCGTCATGCACAATCCTTGATCGGAGATCGTAGGCATCCTTGATCTCTTTCAGGACCTCTTTGCGCCCACTCTCAGCATCTGAAGCAGCCCAAGCCACACGCGCAGACAGGCGTTTAACGATGTCGTCCTTACCGCACGGGACCAAGACGCACTCGAGTGCCGTGAATGCGAATGCAATGGAGTCTTCGGCAGTGTGCGCTGCCAACGCACGGCCGCCCCATCTCATGCCTTGAAGAAGGAGCTCCTCGACTTCAGTGCGGCGACTCGATTTCAGCAGTTGCTCAACTCTATCGAGAGCCGGCCCTTGGCTATCGCGCACGGCCCCGATCGCAAAGAGATCGGGGCTCGGAGCGTGGCTGTAGGAGCTGTCTTTGCCATCCGAATCCCAAATCAGCCGGTCAAAGAAGCTCGCCCCGCTTCGCTCGGTCAAGACGTAGAGCGGGGAGCTGAAGGATGGGACGTGAGCGAGAAACAGGTTCAGGCACTCAACGGTCTCGCGCACCTCGCGCTCGCCGAGTGTCTCCGCTGCCTTGTCGTCCCGGGCGCGAATCGTGAGTGAACCGATGATCGCGTCGTGATCACTGTTTGATTCATCATTGTCATCCGGACTTGAACTGCCGGAGTCATCCACCGTAGCGGGACTCCGTACCTCGACGATCTGAGCATAAGCCTGGCTCATGCGCTCGAAACGCACTCGACCGAACTCGAATGGAATGGTGGCGACATCGATTCCGCGCACTTGGATCCCGATCACGAAGTCGCGCGCGGGACGGTGCACGAATGCCTCTAGCTCCTCGGCCGCATCGCGAACCCGGTCCCTTCGTCTCCTCGTACCCGTCCGAGCCAGGTCTGCGACCCGAAATACCGCGGTCTGTGCTGCCCTATCCAATGCGGCCAAAGAGATGTCTTCCCGAACAGCGACCTGACGGTGTAGACGAACAAGCAGTTCTCGATACTTGGCCCGCTCCTCACGGGTGGGAGACAACAGACCCTCTGCCCTTATCCAAGGCAAACCGCTATCGATGGAGTCCCTGGTCGGCTTGGTGCTGGGATTGAACCCTCTCAGAAACTCTCTGACATAGGAAATCGCGGGCGGCTCGGTGCTCTCGCTTGTCACGGCGCTCTGCCTCTCTGCATCGATGAAGGTGGACTCGGTCTGGCAATCGATTGCCCGCCACCGGGTACCTTACGGCTCGCTCGCTCGCCTCAGTGTCAACAGCACCGACGGTCAGCAACGTTGTCAGCGCAACTGGGCGGCGATTCCGTCATGGTCCAGCCGGTCCTGTAGGGAAGGAACAGCGCTGCTTCGCCGTCAATTGCCAGGATCTATTGACCACTCATCGCCATAGTCTCTTGGCCAGATGAGCGATCACTTGAGGGTTCGACATCAGTGTGGGCTTGGCGGGTCAACCACCTCTTTCTGTTCGAGTGGGGTTCGGTGCGGCTAGAGTCGCTGACGGCTGCTCTCGCCGTCAATGACGAACTGGTAGCAGGCGTTGGCTAGGAGGTCGAGGGCGCTGTCCGTGACGTTCTGTTTGTCCAACGGACCGAGGCAACCTTAGGCATTGATGTTGGAGTCGATCGCCAAGCTGGCGATGGCGGGTCACGCGATGACCGATTTGTAGAGGTCGATCGAGTGCCGATGAACGAGCCTGAGCAGACCGAGGTCATCGATGAACAAGAGGTGGTGCGCAAATCGCCATGATCTATGAGCGAACAGAGCGCAGGATCGCGTGGGTCTATGGGCTGCCTCGCCAGATATCGCACTCTTGATCGTCGCCGAGTTAGGGAACGTCGCCCTGTCCGAGAGGAGCAACGATCACTGGCTTGCCGGCAGCTGACTTGGTGAATCAATCGGGGATCTGGCTATCAGATCGGAGAACTGATCACAGCCCTAGGAATCGGTCAACCGCTCCTGGCAAGGAACGGCAGCACCGGTGAACTGCCGGTGCTCCCCATATGCTGCGCTTTGCGGCGCGGACCTCAGAGGTCCGTCGGGCAGAGGGGATCAGGATGGGATTAGGCCTGGGCCTAGCTAATGTGGTGCCGAACCGATGGGTCGGGGTCGCCGCGGCGCGCATCGCCCTGATTGCGATCGCAGTGGCGCTCGTAGCGAACGCCGCGGAAACAAGGATCGCTACCGCCGACGAGGGAGGGCCGAGGCATAGCTGTGCCGATCACGATGTCCAGCAGTTGCACGGCACGCATGACGGCGATGGCGACGGCATCGGCTGCGAGAACCTGCCCGCTCCTGACGCACGTGCGTTTCCAATCGCATATGTGGGGCTTGCCATCCTGGTCGTGGTCACATTGATCCTTGTCGCCGCGTTCTGGTGGCGACATCGGCAAGACCGAGCGAGCCGGCCGCTTCGACCAGCGACCAGGCGACAGTTGGACTACCTCCGCGACCTGATCGCACAGCACCCGGGCAGGGCCCGCGACATCGGAATCTCAGCACGCTCGATCAAGGGAATCTCCCGTACCAGGGCGTCGGAGTTGATCGACGCGATGCAACCGGATCGGCGGGAATGGCGAGCGAGCATACTGCTGGTCTCCGAGGGCAGCGAGCGGCAGCGATAGAAGGTGCGATGGGACCTCAGGAGCTAGGATCCAGGCTTGGTTGCCGGCCAGACGCCTGCCACACAACCGGACTCGACACGGGCACCTTGTCTTCCCAACGATCAGAATCACGGGGTGCGCGAGCGACAGACCCGCGTTGACAAATGTGGCGGAGCGGAGCCAAGAGCCCCCGGAAGCGACTGCCGGGTGCGCGCCGCCACCGGGCCACCCGGGGTTGCGCGTCGACGTCGACCTCACAGAGTTGGGCTGCAATTCGACCTCGAACGGTCGGGATAAGCCCCGCCACGGCTCGAGGAGATGGCGGCACTGGGACAACCGATCACAGGCCGGATAGGGACCATCCACCGGTCCCGACGCGCGGCGAACGCACCTGCAGAGCACTGGTCCCTCAATCAAACAACTCCGGCAGATCGCCGGGGTCGCTGAACTCATCGACCCAGCCCCGTGCGCATCATCGCGGTCTCGCGCCTGAACAGCTCAACAGACTCACTGGCGATGGCTGCCGCAGCCAGCGCGACAGGCAATGCAGCCGAAGTTGCCATCCTGACCGGGATCGAATCCCGGAACCAGAACGGATGCAAGCGGCCTGGCTGGCATCATTGCATCAGGGACTACGCAGCGGGTGAGATGGACCTTGCTTCCGACGTTCGCTAGCCAGATGCCGAGCAACCAAAGCAGACGACACGGGGCGATTGGACATCTCTCCGCAAACGCACACGGTCATTCGGACAATGGTCCCAGCTGATCGCGAAAGTACTGGGGGATCTCTTGCCAATGGTCGAACAGCTGCTCGGCGAACGTCGGGCCGTCGATGAGGAAGACGGACGGGGTCTCCTCCGCGCTGCGGGCAGGGACGTGGGGCTTGAAGCCTGAGGTTGTGATCAGCAGACCTCTGCCGGCGTCCGGCAGACCGTGGTTGAGTTTCTTCACGGCTCGCATATCGATGTCGCGACCAGGCTGATAGCGCTTGGCTTGCACGTGAACCTTGACAGTGTCGGCGAACGGGATCTGGATGTGGGCGGCCACGTCGACCCCTTGATCGCCAGGACCGCCGCGCACATCCAGATCGGTACAGCCCATCGCCTGGAGCAGTTCGGCGATCAGCAGCTCGAAGAAGCCGGGGTTCTTTTGGTGGATCCTCGCTAGAATCGCGGCTTGCGCGGCGTTGCCGGGAAATGGTGCATCACAGGGCAGGCCGATCGCCGGTAGGGAGAGGAAAGCGTCTCGGTCGTCGGACAGCAGGAACACCGTTCGCCGATCTCTGAGCGTCTTGCGCTCCGCGTCGGGCAACTGCGTCCGCAGGATGCAATCGTCGCGCCAGTGCACCTTGCGGCGATTGACGTGATGATGCGCATCGGCGGAGACCGGAGCGTATGGCTCCTGCTCGATGACCTCGCCAAAGCGATGCACGTTGGCGTTGATGGTCGGCGTCACGATGATGTCGCCCGAGGCGATCTGGTTCATGAACGCGTGGATCTGCGCCACGACGTTGCCCGCTGCCGGCGGAAACTGTTCGGGATGGACCGCCCTGTAGCTGTCGCGCAGCGCATCCAAGTCTTTGACTTCGGTCAGGTCGCCCATCTCCCAGCCGATGCTGGCGAACCCGCCGTCCAGAAAGTCGTCGGCGAGCGTCCCGCCGCCAGCGCGGACGACCCATACCTTGGACATCGTCGATCCTCCTCCCGGTTCGTGCCGCTATTCGAATCGACTCCTTCGGGAGCAATGAGCGCCGATCGCAGGCATTCGGCAAGATGGTCCGGCCGGTTGCCTGCCGCATGTGGCGCTTCATCGGGACGTACCTGGTGCGCCAAGGACATCATGACCTGACCCTGCACGGTCGCTACGGTTGCGCTTCTTGGTTTGCTTGGGACCAGACGAGGGCACAGACATCGTTGACGCAGAGCATTTCCGCCTGGGAGCCGAACCAGCCTTCTGCCCCAGAGTCCCCGGCATCGCGGGCAGCTTCCTTGACGAGAGCAGCGAAGTCAGCTTCGGAGATCTGACCACCGGCAGGCAGGTACCAGGCGAAATGGATCAGTCCGCTGCAGTCGCCGGTCCGTGTCGTGGGCAGCAGGTAGGGATAGCCGAGCAGTTGGAATGCCGCGCCGACGACACATTGCCGATCGCCCGCTACCCGTATCTGCGACTGGACGCGAGGATCCGGGGCCACGACGAGCGCCATGTGGCATTGCTCATCCGAGTCCGCGTTGTAGGTGTGCACCGCCGGTGCCTCCCTGAACGCGTCGGCGTCGAGCCGGATTGACAGCGGCGGCAGGCCCAGGCAGGCCTCGATAAGCCCGATGTGGGTCGCCTCAGCCTCGCCCTCCACGGCTGGACGGATGCGCGCGACTTCGGCCCGCGCCTCGCGCTCGCTGTTCACCCCGCCCCGGCCGACGCCGCTCCAGATCAGGATCGAGCCGCAGTCGCCGCTCAGCGGCGCCCCCGTCGTGATCGAGCACGCTTGGTCCGGGGAGAATTGAAGCGGCTCATCGCGCACTGGATCCTGAGCGGCGCTGATGAACGTGTAACACCGGGTCTCCTGGTCGAAGCTGACGAGATCGGCGCGTCCCGTGCGGTTGAACGTCGCGGCGTCAACCTGCAATCGCAGCTCCTCGACGGCGCATCCTTCGAGCCCCGCCGCCCCGCCTTGACCGGCTGAATGCTCGATCCGCAGCCAGCCGCAGTCGCCTTGCAGGTCGCCTGTCTGGCTTGTGCCTCCGCTGATCGCCTCCACGTACTCGGTCACCGTGCAGCTGCCGCCTGGCGCGCTGCTGGGCTCCGGTTCGATCGTGATCGCAGCGAAACACGCCCCTGAGCGGCTGGTGACCAGACGCTCGATCCGTTCGTCGCTGGCGAACGAATGAGGACCGACGACGATCACCTGGGTGGGAATGCCCGCGCACACCGCGTTCTTCTCGGCCGCCCCCTCGGCTCCCTGAATCGATTGCCCTGCGGCAACAACGAGTTCGGTTCGATCAACGGAGATCTCAAGCCCCGGATGCAGGAACGCCTGACCGCACTCGTCTCCGGCTGCGAACGCAGCGTCGGCGATCCAGACCTGCCCTTCGTCGGCCCCGAACACGCCGCCCAACTGCGCGAGCGAACTGCGCTGCTCGCCGGCCGAGATCCGCACGACCGCGCCAGAGAGGGCCACATGTTCGTTGCTCAGTAGCACATTCAGGGAGAATGGCGGCGCCGGGTCAGAATCGACCGCCACGCTGTGAAGATCATCTGCATGAGTTTCGAGCAGCCGCAACATGTAACTGAAGGGCGCGCCGGGGTTATCCCGAACGTCGACCTGGCATAGCGCTGGCAAGCGCGCGAACAGCCGAGTTGGGATCTGGTGGATCTGATTGCCGCTGAGATTGAGCCCGCGCAGGCGCGTGAGACCGCTCAGATCGTCCGGGCTGATCCCCTCGATGCCCAGGCCACTCAAATCGAGCGTGCCATCGAGAGCGCCGAGGTGTTCATCCGACACCTCTGCGCAGTGCTCCGCCCCGTCGATGGCGGCGAGCAGCGCAGTCCGAATCTCCGGAGTGCGGTCGCAGATGCCGGCCGCCAGTGCCGCATCGGGTTCGATCGGCTGCGCTTGCGGCGCCTGATCGGCGCAGGCCGCAACCGCGAGCGAGAGTGCAGTGACCGCGGCCATCAGCCCGGCAAACGTTGGGCGATCCATGATGCCCACTCTACGGCCGCCGCCTCAGCCGCCCCGGTGAGGAGCAATGGTTCGAGCTCGCTGCTTTGCCGTGGCATTCTCTCTCCAACGGCCGCAAACCAGGGCTCAGGTGATCGCGCCGCTGTGAATGAGTGAGCCGGCGCTCGACACCTCCCCAGAGCGACGCGGCGCGAAGGGAACGGCGCGGCCGTGTCACGGGAACGCCACACTGCGTCGACGTTGGAAGCGGTTGAATCCTGATCGGGGGATGCGGCGAGCGATGTCCCGCTCTTCCCCCAGAGGCGGCATCCTGCCGGCCCGGGGGCTCGTCTGTGAGGCGACGGAGTGATACACAAAGCGTGCTCGGGGGCGGCGTTGCCGGCCTTGCTGTTGACAGAGTGCATCCGGCTCGGAAAGACACCGGAGCCCTTGCAATACGGCCCACCGCGCTACGACCCAGACAGCTCTAAGCGCTAATCCACCTGGTTCGGCCGCCGTCGTTCCGCCCCGGCCAAGCCAGGCCCCGCGCCGAGGACGCCCGTCTGAACGGGGGGGGGTTGATGCTTTGGCGGCGCCGAACGGAGCGAGCGGAGGACATCTCACCTGCGTCCCCAAAAGCCGAGGGTCAACGCCCGAAGCATCCAGTGCAGACACCAGGTCAGCGGCAGTTGCCAGCGCAGCCGCCGCAGTGCCCCTCGCCGCCAGTCCACTTCCTCGTATCGTCGCCGCTCCCGCCAGGGCGCGTCAGCCAGGGGCAGGGTCAGACCGAACGCGCCGATCAGCCGCAGCTCCAGGTCCAGCCGCCGCCGCTCCGCCCGCAGCCAGCGCAGGGCGTGTCGGGCCGCCCTGCGTTCCGCCCGCGACTTCCGCCGCTCGGCAACCAGCTTCAGCCGCCGCCCCGTAGACCTGTTCCTCGTCCTCCTCCGCCTCCTCGGTGATTGACCTGCCCTTCGGCGAAGTCGATGGCCTCCCGATTGGCCTCTCCCTCGTCGGCCGCTTCGGCGACGAGGAACAGCCCTCGGTCAGGCGACGATTGTGGGGTCGGCATTCGTACGCTAGAGCGAGGCGATGTCCTTCAGGACCCTGGCCAGGCGTGTGTTGATGGCCTCGATGTTCTCGGCGGCATCCTGATGGCTGACGCTCCAGGCACGGAGGTCGCTGGACTGCACGACATCTGAGTAGGCGTCCTCGGCAAACTCATCCGACCACTGGTCAAGTCTGCGTTTGAGTGGCGAATGGACATCGATGGCATAGTGGCCGGCAGCCCAGCCAAAGGTGAAGTTCTGTACTCTGTTCCAACCCGTGCGGTCAGGTTGAGGATGCAGCCAGGCAACGGTGACCGGCTGTCGGTAGGGCCACAGTTCGCTGTGCATTCGTATGGATGCTGAAGAGTCGCCGAAGTCGATTCTCGCTCCCGATGCCTCGGCAGTGCGCAGTAGTTGTTGGGCCGCGTCGCGGCCCGATGAGGTTGGGAAGCTGTCAAGGAATCTCTCTCTGCTCAGCCTTAGCCGGGACGCGGATCGACGTTGAGCCGGGGCGGAAACCCGGCCAATCACCCGAGGTACCAGGATCAGCCCGCTATCTCCTCGAAACTGCTTGATCTCCACGGCGAGGACTTCAATGCGCGGCATTTGTTCATTGAGAAACTCGACCACGGTTGCCAGCTCGTCGGGAATACGATCGGCCACGAACAGCAACCGGAGGTTCCTCGCGTTCAAGTTGGTCTCAACGAGCTTCCAGAACTCCTCCTGATCCGGATCTTCCTGGTCAAGCAGATCCGATAGGCGAACGTCTGCGTCCTCGTGCTGCTCGAACTGTTCGCGCAGTTCGGCGGCACTCCAATACTTTGACGCGTGCGCTGCGTAGTCCAGCATCTGGCCGACGATTGTGCGGCGCAGCTCGCGGTTATCTCCGCGCTTGGTTTCGACCAGTGTGGGCACGGCGCGTTGATCGATCAAGGCGTGGTCCAGCGACCAGCGCGCCGCACCGTCAGCCTGGTCGGCAATGCCCGCCTCTCGACTGATCAGGATCCAGCGAGGTGGGTCCTCTGGGTTCATCTGCTCGCCCGCGAGTAACTCCGGGTTTCTGGCGATCAGTTCCTGCAGCGCGTCCTCTTCGTCGAACGACGCTTCCTGAAACTCGCTCAGCGTCGCCGACCCTCCGTCGCCGACGAGGTTGTAGATTCGTTCGCCCACCGACTTGCGCCTCGATTCGATCGCACCCACCTGAACATACTCGAAGAAGGAGCATGGCCGGCAGAGTGTGTGGCCGCGGGGCCGATGGCGGACGCCCCGCAGCGCGTTGATGGCGGCTACTGCGCCGTGGCGACCCAGGTGGTGCCCCCGATCGTGACTCTGACCGTGTCGCTGTCCGACTCGCCGTTGCCGTCTGTGACGGTCAGGGTGAACTCGATCCAGTTGTCGTCGTCCAGCGTCGAGCGGTCGGTCATGTGCTTGCGCTTCATCATCGTGAAGCTCGCCTGGGCCTGGTCGGCGTTGGCCAGGAAGTCGACCCCAACCGTCTTCAGCTCGTCCACCGAGGCGCCGCTGATCGCCCACTGGTAGGTCAGCGTCTGCGAACCGCTCGCGACCGCGCCCGCGGCTGACGAGCGCGGATAAGCAGACCATCGAGGCGCTCTGCCACACGCCGCTGGCCACGGTTGACGAGATGGCGGCGCTCGTCAGGCTGCCGGCCAACACCTTGCGGGAGCGGCTGGCGCGGCTGGCGGAGAAGGGACTCGCCGACTCGCGCCCGCACCGCTTGCAGTTGCTGGGCCCGCGGCCACAGCGGCGCTTCTTCCCGACGCGGGAGGGCATCGTCGCCCTAGCCTCGGGCGAGCGGGCGGGGACCCAGCGTCTGATGCGGCTCTACCCGGAGTCGCGGCAGTGGTTCCGGGTCCTGGGGGACCGTCTCGACGCCGTGGCCGCGCTGTACCGCGTCGCCTCCATCATCGCGACCTTGGACGCGAGCGACGCGCCGGTCGTCGTCACCCATTGCCGGACGGGACCCTTCGACCTCCTGCTGCGCCTGCCCAGCGGAGGCACGGTGGGCCTGGTGCGCCAGGGACCGATGCTGACCAATGCCAGCCTGCGCTACCGCATCCGCACCATCGAACGGATTGACGCTGGCGAGCGTCCATTGCTCACGCTGATCCTGACTGATTCGGAGCAGGACATGCGTCGCGTCCTACGCGCCATCGCCGATCCGTCCACGCGCACTGAGACCCTCGTCGCGGTCACAGGCGATATTCACGTCGCGGTCAACATCGCACTGCAACCCAGCGATCGCGCACTCGTCGATGATCACCCTGGCCGCCTTTTCGAGGCCGCGGACTCTATCCACATCCACCAGCGCCAAGATCGCGTCCCGCATTACTCGTGGCTCGAAGTAGCGCCAAGTGTCGAATGCCTGGCCCATAGTCCCGAAGAACAGTCTCAAGGCCGCTGAAGTCCCCACGCATCCGGCTCCGGCAGTCCTCCGGCAACTCGTCGTACAGCTTCGCCAGGTCGTGTGTCTTGCTCGCTTCGTCAGTGCGCGTGAGAAGGATGGCCTTGAGCCCAAGCTTACAGGCGAAGGCGGCCGACTGTCCCGCCATCAACGCGACACCCATCCTCCGAACCATGTCTTCGACCACGCCAATCTGCGCAGGGGCAGGCGGAGCGGTTGCCTGTAGATGGGCGGCGTCCTGCGACCCGACAACAGCACTGTGGCCGAGCTCATCCGTGAGGGCATGTGCATGAGGCGCTACCGAGATTTCGCGAGGCGCAGCGTTCAAGCCGGCTACGAGGGCGGAGGCCTGAAGAAACAGGAACCCGACGGTTCCGTTCTCATCGAAATCCAGCCTTGTCAGCCGGGACCGATTCGACTTCTGGGCCGCTGTTCTCTGAGCCTTCTTCACGCGTCCTTCGAATCTTGCCCGGTCCCGGTCCATCTCCGGAAGCAGCTTCAGCACGAACTTCGCATTCTCGGCGTACGCCGAACGCCCGCCGACCCTGGCGCCTGCCACGTTGCGGTTCGCCTCGTCCACCATCCTGTGCCATTGGCGCTCTGAGTCTTCAGCGTCAAGGCGGCGGCCGTAGACCAGGCAGCTCAACTCACGGCAACGGTCGTCCGCTGCCATCAGTGCGCTGGCCTGACCCCAGCAACGGGCGCAGCGCACGGCGATCTCCACTCGGCGCGCTGGGCCAATCGATCGGTCGTCTGACGCCCGATCGTCGAACGAATGCCACCACGAGCGATAGGCATTGGTATCGCCGCCCTGTGGCTCTGTCGGTGGGTTCATGCCATCCTCCGCCCCGGCACTCTGTCGTCCATCCGGATGCGCTTGCAGCTCTCTCAAGCATCATTGTGCCCGAGATTTCGGTTGCCTGCGGGCCGGGAAATCCGATCCCCGACCCAGGGCTGGATGTCCTTTTCACTCAGGTGCGCGTTGAGCTTGGCCAGCTTGCCTGTCGCCCGAACGAAGTCGCGCACCTCTCGCGGGTTGACTGCGAACACAGGCAGCACTGCGCTCGGTGCGAGAACAACGACACCCTGTCTGCGTTCATGTCATGAGCGGGAAGGAACGGGCGCGTCAGGAGGACCGTTCGCAAATGGTCGATGCTCCGACTGTGCCTGACGGTGTGAGTCGCCACGCGCATCGTCCGCCGATCGCAATTGGTGAGTGGCCGACTCGCACACCGCTCAGAGGACGGGGCACCGGTCAAACAACCGGAGCGGGGCTCACCCGCCGCACTCCCAGACCACGCCGTGGGCCAGTTCGACCCACTCTTCCTGGCCGTCATCATCGATCAGACCAAACTCGCGGACCTCCCCCAGGAGCGAGTATCGGCCGCCCTCACGGGGCGTTCTCGCGAACGCCATGACCCGATGCTCGGTGACCCAGAGATAGTCGAACTCGTCCAACGGTCGTTCGTGGCCGTACTCGATTACCGCTGTAAGCAGCGATTCGGGCAGATCCGAGGCCGCCACCGCCCCTTCCGACAAGCCATGCGGCCGCGCCTGGCGGCGGCCGGATCGATGGTCAACGAATCCGGGATGGAACCACGAGCAGGAACGTTCGAGATCCACACCAGGCAGATGCGTCGGGTTCAAGAGCGCCAGGACGGCGCCGTAGCGGACATCGACCCGTTCGCCGTCGAGTTCGATGTAGAGCGGCGGAGGCAACGGCCTGGCCTCGCCGCTCTCCCCCTCGCAGGCGTAGAGGAGGCTTGACTGCGCCTCGTCCCAGCGCGGGGGCTCGCCCTGGTAGACCAGGTAGAGCGAGGCGCCCGCGTACTCTCCGGACTGCCCCTGCCACGGGCTGCGCCGGTAGAGCGTCACGCCGTCGCGGTCGAACCACCTGCGCTCCCAGTCGTCCCACTCCAGTCCCAGCATGCTGCTCGCTTCCCTGAGCGCGGCGGTCGGTTCAGTTCGGGACGTCAGTCCGTGGCCCGGTCTGGGCACCTCCTCGAAATCGCTGTGCGCCTCTTCGCCGCAGAGCCCGGCGGTCTGGATGTACGGCCACTGTTCGATCCAGCTGACCCCTTCGCCGCTCAGATACTCGGGCAACTCGGCGACATCAGTCGAGCCAGCTGCAGTGGCGAACTCGGTCTCGCCCGCGTTCTCCTGGCCCTGATCAGAGTCGCGGCAGGCGACTCCGACCAAGGCGGCGACGGCAAATGACATCAGCAGCGCGCCGGCGAGTTGTCGCAGGACCGGGATCACGATCTGAGAATAGCGACCCTGCCAGACTTGTGGCACACGGGGCGTCTGAACCGGAGCGCGTGCCACCATGGCCGGGTTCGGAGTCGACTGACGAGGGAACGCTTGGATGCGAGGCGCGTCTCAGCACCACGCGCCTATGTTGCTGGGACCGTCGACGGACCGCTCCGACCCCTAAGACGATCCGCTGCGCCGGACCACGCGCCTGTGACTGACGCGTACCCTCGACGCGTTTCGCCGCCGTAGGTGGGCCGATGCGGATGACCGGCACGCTACCCGCGACGTTGGAATCCAAGTTGAGCAACGCCCGCCCCGCTCCGCCAGTCCTCCCGCTTGCTTCGGTCCACTCTTTACGCCTCACTCATACACCCAAGTGCGCGCCGACCCCACAGCCCCAGCGTCAAGACCCGCAGCAACCAGTGCAAGCACAACGTCAGCGGAATCTGCCAGCGCAGCCGTCTGACGGCACCCCGCCGCAAGTCCAACTCGCTGTCTCGCCGCCGTTCGCGCCAGGGCGCGTCGGCCGGGGGTGGGGTCAGCCCGAACACGCCGATCAGCCGAAGCTCCAGTTCCAATCGCCGCCGCTCCGCCCGTAGCCAGTCCAGGGTGTAGCGCGCCGACCTGCGTGCCGCCCAGGCCTCGCGCCACTCGACAATCTCCTCGGCCGCCGCGCCGTAGACCTGCGCCTCGCCCGGCTCCGCCCGCTCGGTGACGATGTGGCGAGGCACGACCACAGTCCGTCCTTGTCCGCCGACGCCACTGTCGCCTGAGATGTCTACATCCTCCAGATCGACGTGATCAACGGCGCTCCTCCGCTGCTGTGAGACACGACCCTCAATTGCCTCCAGCCGTTCGCGGAGCGACGCCACTTCCGCCCGCAGGGCCTCGACCTCCCGTCGCAGAGTTGGTTCAGGCTCCTGTAGGCGGGAAACCGACCTACCTTGGCAACCCTGCGGGCCAATGCGCCGCCTTCGCTGAATGTCTTCGATCAACGGTGAGAGACGCTCGTCACGATTCTCCCCTGACGTGCGTTCGCGGACTACGACTCGACCCGCACGTGCTTCAATTGGTCGGGAGCGAGCTGGAGGCTCTTGGCGTAGTAGGTGTCGACCAGATTGAAGACGTGGGCCCGGCGGACGCGCACGCCGTAGGGATTAATCAGTAGGAGGCGCCAGACCTCGTCCTGTTCCTTGAGCCGAATGCGCTCCAGCAGATCGGCGCGCTCAAGCGGATCAAGCGCGCGGCGCTGAGCGGTCGCCCACTCGTCGATCTCCGGGTCGTTGATCCCCGCGCGGTTGAAGCGCCCCGCTGAGTGCACGCTGCCGTAGGCCAGATCATCCGCGTCGGCGTCGTAGACGTCAACGTCCGCGGGATCCTGGAAGACCAGATCAACCGCGGGATCGGGCTCGGGGATGAACCACAGGCTGCCCTGGGAGTCGGTGAACTGGGCCCAGACTCGCTCCAGCCGGCGCACCTCCACCGCGCCGAAGAGATACTGCTCCCACTGCTGGGCCACCAACTCGGCGATCCGGTGCGCGCCGGGGTCGTAGGGCTGTCCGGCCGGATTCACGGAAGGCGGCATATCGACGCCGAGCGCCAGCGGTTGCTCCTCGCTGTAGCCGGCCGCCGATAGCAGCGCCAAAGCCTGATTCGGATCGTATTGCCGGGCCCCACCCAGTTCGTCCTCCTCCCAGGGCCATTCGCGCAGCCCGCCGGACGAATCTCCGGTAGCGGGGAAGAAGGTCCAATTCTGAGCGGCGTCGGGGGCGGCGAAGCCGTCATAGGCCAATGCCGCCAGATTGCCGCGATGCAGGGCCATTGAGAGCGCTGCGCGCACCCGCACGTCGGCGAACGGGCCGTCGGTCAGCGAGCGGAAGCTGAAGTGCGAGCCGCCGGACGGACTCGGTGGAGTGACCTGCAACTGCGAGTCCGGGTGATACGAGAGGGCCCGTTCGGCATCGGCGGGGCCGTCCAGCGCAATCGCCTGGGCCGCCCCGCTCTCCCAGGCCGCCCAGCGAGCCGAACCCGGCGCCGTCCCGGCGACCTGGTCGCGAAACGGATAGCCCTCACCGCGAACCTCGTCCAGGTACGGCAACAGCAGACCCTCTGCATCGGCGCGACCGTAGGTCGGATTGCGAGTTAGTACCCAGCTCGAGCGGCCGTCAGACCGCCTCAGTGTGAAGGGGCCGCTGCCGACCGACCGTTGCGACAGATCGATGCGCTGCGTGCCGCTCGCTATCTCAGCCGGAAGCACGACCTGCCAGGGTGAGGTCATCTGATTCAACAAGGGAGCGCTGGAATGGCGCAGATGAAAGACGACGCCGCGGTCTTCGTCGCCGGCGTACGCCTCAATGCGCTCGACAGCTTCATAGATTGGCGCCTGTCGGCGTCCCGGTTCCATCAGCGCCGCGTGTGACGTCGCCACATCGACTGCATCGAGTGGACGCCCTTCGGTCGGCGAACCCTCCGGCCAGTAGACGCCCGGGCGCAGCGGGAAGACGAGCGTCGTTGGATCCGGCCACTCCCAGCCGGGCGCCAGATCGCCCTGGATCAGCGTCCGATGTGCGTCGGAGCTGTCGGACACGTCAAGTTCGACCAGCCGGCTGTAGACCAGCGGCAGTAGGTGCCCGGATTGCGCCGCTTCGATCTCGGGATCCCAGGCCGCGAACGGATCCCAGCTGTCGATTGCGTCGCTCTCAAGGGTGAGCGACCCGCCAATCGTCCGTGTGCGCGGCGGATCATGCAGCGCGGCCAATTCGCGCCAGTGGTAGAGCTCCCGCCATTCGAGCGGGTTGACCAGAGCCTCGGGCGCCGGAGCAGCGGGGGACGAGCCTTCACGAGTCTCGTCGCCGCCTCGGGTCTGACCCGCCTGCGGCTGTTCTTGCACCGCCGAGTCGGTGGATTCAGCTTGCTCGACGTCCTCTTGCCTCAGGGCCGGTCGCCCTTGGCGCTGGCTCGCCACGTCCTGTTGCGCCTCGCCCCGGCCTTGAGTTGCGAATTGCCGACTCTGCGTTGGAGGAGAGTCGGCCTCCCCATCCTCACCACAGCCAACGAGAGCGATGCCCGCGACCCCGACGCCGGCTGTGAATGCGGCCCGCAGCACGCCCCTCCGGCTGAGTCGGGCATCAAGCCGCGAGCGTTGACTCGTATGCACGTCGAACGACTCTATTCAAACCCCGCGCCCGGCCGACGGGTCAGACGCCAACCGGACGCAGGATAAGCGGTCAATCAGATTCGACGGTTATGGACAGACGATCGTGACGACGCAGTGCCAACCCCAATGGGTCAGTGTGCACTGAACAACGACTTGGCACGGCCCACCTGCCTCGGGAGAGGCGCCACCCAGAAAGCCCGTCCGGCCACTGTCTACGGCCGTCAAGGCCAATGGCGTGTGGAAAATCGTTGACGACACACAAGTGTCTGCCTGGGAGACGGTCGCCTTCGGCTCTCCGTCGACATCCATCTGCCAGCTTGAGGCTCCATCAGTGGGCGTCGCCGCCGCTTCAACCGATCCTCCCACGACGGTCATCGCCGCGAACGTCGCAATCAGGCCTACCAAGCCGAGCATCAACTTGTGTGTGAGTGTCATCCCAGATCCCTTCATGCTTAGTCTCAATCTGCACGAATCGACAAAACGGGCGCTCGGAGGATGTTGACGCGAAATGTCATCCTCAGAGCCTGGATCCGCCTTGCCGACACGTCGACCGGGTTCATCGCATGGGGGCCGTGTCGGGAATGTGAATATCTTGGTGGTATGACGTGGAAATCTCATGCAAATGGTGACATGTTTCGAAGCACGGGTTCGTCAGTAGGGCTCGGGCGGGAGTGGTTAGCTCCCGCTCGGCCCGCCCCAGCGCCCCAGCGTCAATCCCCGCAGCGACCAGTGCAGACACCACGTCAGCGGAATCTGCCAGCGCAGCCGTCTGACCGCACCCCGCCGCCAGTCCACTTCCCGATCGCGGCGTCGTTCGCGCCAGGGCACATCGGCCGGGGGCGGGGTCAGCCCGAACACGCCGATCAGCCGAAGCTCCAACTCCAACCGCCGCCGCTCCGCCCGCAACCAGTCCAGGGTGTAGGGTGCCGACCTGCGTGCCGCCCAGGCCTCGCGCCACTCGACGACGAACTCCGCCGCCGCCCCGTAGACCTGCTCCTCACCCGGTTCCGCTGCCTCCGTGATCAGCTCGGGGAAGATGCGGCGGGGTGGGGCCACCGAACGCTGCTGCTTGCCGTCGCTCTTGGTATCCACGTCTTCCACATTGACGTTGTCGCCCCTGTCTCCCCGCCCGCGTGCGTCTTGACCTTCAACCGCCGCTACCCGTTCGCGCAAGTCCACGACCTCCGCCCGCAGAGCCTCGACTTCCCGACGCAGGTCATGCTCAGCCTCCCGTAGGCGGGACTCCTCCCCACCCCCCGTTTCGTCCGCCGACGATTCGTCCGGCCCTGTCGCAGCCGCCAGCGCCCTTTGTTCTTCGGCCTGCTCCACTTGCTCCTTCGACAGCTCCAACTGCTCAGTCTGCGCACGCAGGTACTTACCCAGCACCCCGCGCATCTTCCGGCTGACGTGCCGTGACTCGTGGCAGCCGGACGCCGTACGGTAGGTCACCCCCAGCACGTCCGCCGCCTTGACGATGCCCTCGGTCTCGACCAGCAGGTCCAGCGCCTGAAGCAACACGTCGTCCGTGGGAGCCCCCTCGCGTGCTCGCCGGCTCACCCTGCCCTACCCCTCCTGTTGCCTGGAACACATGGGACAACTGTCCAGAGGCTGTCCATCACCCCGCCCCACCCCCGGCAAACCCGGCCAATACAGCAATCCAAGTGCAAATTCACTGCAATCTCACTGCAATCCGGGGGGAAGGAGCCCTTGCGCCCCGCTGCTTGCGATTCACGTCCGGTAGGAGGCGCGAGGTCCAGCCCAGGACTGGAGATCCGGCCGCCGATTGCTTAAGCAATCAAGTCCGATTTCCTGTACACGCCCCCGACTGCAATCGCGCCCCTCCGGCTGTCCGGACAGATCGAGAGTGTCGCAGGCAACAGTCCCTGCCGGACGGATCAGGATTTTGCCGACCCGACGCGCGCGCCCTACCGAACTCCGAACAACCGCGCTACACAGGGAGGATAGCCGACGGCAAGCGGGGGTCCGAGCGATGACCAGATGAGGACGATCAGACACGCATCGTCGCGGTCTCCGCGACCACCATGAACGGACACGAAGATGAGATTCAATCCACTCAAGTTGATTCAACGGCGCCGGCCGAAGGGGCCGGCTTTGCTCGAAGTGACCCCGCCGCGCACCGGCGAACGCACCCTGCTCGGGGTCGAGAACCTGCTCCAGTCGATCGCCGCGCCGGAGCCCTTCACTTTGGAACTGGCCGGTCAACCGTCGGGTGTGAGCCTGCTCGCCCGCTGCTCCGGCGACGACGTGGTCCGCGCCCAGATCGCGGCCCACTACCCGCAGGCGCGGGTGCGGGAGCTGGACCCGGCCGAGGACCCGCTGCGGCTGGGCGAGGGCGAGCAAGCCTGGTCGATCACGCTGCGGCCCTCCGGCCCCGCCTACGCGCCGCTACGCGCGTTCCGCGACCGCGACCTGCTCGACCCCGGTTCCGACCCCCTGCTGGCCCTGGTCGGCGCCCTGGGCCGGGCCGGGCCGGGCGAACGGTTGGTCGCTCGGTTGCGGCTGCGGGCGCTGAGACCGGACTGGTCCCAGCACTACCTGGCCCAGGCGTACGAGCGCGAGGAGCGTACCCAGGTCCGTCGCGAGGCTCCGGCTGGAACCCAGCGGGGAGGCCTGGATCCCCTGGCGCTGACCGTGCTCGCCCTCGTCTTCGGCGGCGGGGCCCTGGGGCTCACGTGGATTGAGGCAGGCGAGATTGAGAACGTCGTCGGGCTCGGCCTCGGCGTCATCGCCGCCCTCGCCGGGTTCACCTGGCTCAAGATGCGCTGGAACCGCCGCCGCAACCGGGTCCTCGACCCCGTGCTGGTGCGCGAGAAGATCAGCCAGGCCGCCTTCCAGGCCGAGGTCGAGGTCGTCGCGATCCTGCCCGCGGGCGCCGACCGCGGACGGGCGAAGCAATTGCTGGAGCCGGTCGCCGACGCCTACCGCCGCTACGACCATCCGGCCGGGGCCCGCTTCGAGGCCGGCAAGCTGCAGCGCTGGCTGCCGCAGACTCCCGCGCTGGCGCCCGCGCAGCCGGGCTGGTTCCGCTCGCCCGCGGTGCTGGGCGTGCGCGAACTGGCCGCGCTCTGGCATCCGCCCGGCGCCGGCGACGAGACCTACGAGGTCGGCCGCGCGGGGGCCAGGGCGCTGCCGCCGCCAAGCCAGCAGCTGCGGGCGGGCGCGCACGTCGGCGAGGCGGTCAGCGGACTGGCGCGGCCGATCCACTTCCCGCCCGACCTGATGCGCCGCCATCACCTCTACGTGGCCCGCACCCGGATGGGCAAGTCGACCCTGATGCGCCACCTGGTGGAGCACAAGCTCCAGGAGAAGGCGGCGGGCCGCGACCGCGACGCCGTGGTCGTAATCGACCCGCACGCCGACCTGGTCGCAGACATCCTCGAGCAGGTGCCGGAGGAGTTGGTCTCCCAGGTCCGGCTGATCGACCTGGCCGACGAGCGCGGCGCGGTCGGGATCAACCTGCTCGACGCAAGCGTGTTCACCGACCGCGACCGCACCGCCGACGCCGTGGTGAGAGTCGCCCGCGGGCTGTGGGAGCAGTGGGGACCCAGGATGCAGTCGATCCTCGAGCAGACGGTCAAGACCCTGCACGAAGCGAACAGCCATCCCGCGACCAAGCCCGAGGAGCAGTACACCATCCTGGACGGGCTCAAGCTGCTCACCGACGAGTCGTTCCGTCTGGACGTGCTGACCAGGCTGCGCGACCCCTACCTGCTCCAGTGGTGGGCCAACGACTTCGGCAAGTGGCGGCGCGAGTACCGGTCCGACGCCCTCGCTCCGGTGCAGACCCGGCTCAACTACTACGCCTCCTCGACCCACGCCCGCGCGATCCTTGGTCAATCCCGTTCGACCGTCGATCTCAGGCGGACGATCCTCGAAGGCGGCGTCCTGCTGGTCTCGACCGCGCAGGGCTCGGTCGGCCGCGACGTGGCCGCGCTGGTCGGGGCCTCGCTGCTCAACCTCGTCGATTCGGTGATCCGCGAACAGGAGCGGTTGCCCCAGCACGAGCGCCGCGGCGCCTTGGTCGTGGTCGACGAGATGCAGACCATCCCGGGGGTCGAGTTCGAGTCGATGCTCTCAGAGCTGGGCAAGTACGGCGCTTCGTTCGTGCTCGCCACCCAGAGCCTGGCCAAGCTGGACCAGCTCTCGCCCACGATGCGCCACACGCTGCTGGCCAACGTCGGCTGCCTGGCGGTCTTCCAGGTCGCCGGCGACGATGCCCGCGAACTGGTCTGGGAGTTCAACCGTGAGCGGGTCTCGGAGGAGGACATCGTCTCCCAGCCCGTGCACCACTGCTACGTGAGGGCCACGGTTGGGACCGAGCGCACGCCCGTGTTCTCGATGCGCGTGCGCAAGCCCGAGCTGGGCTCACCCGAACGGGCCGCAGAGATCCGCCGGGCCGCATCCGAGTACCTCACGCCCGCGCACCGGTTGGAGGCGCAGGAGATGGAGCTGAAGCGGCAGCTCGACCTGTACCAGGACGGCGCAGATGCGCTGCGCAACGGCAAGGAACCCAGGCCGCCGAAACCGGATGACTCGCCCAAGCCGAAGAGAGAGGACCGCCAGGCCAGGCGCGACGAGGACGCCGACGCATGAGAACGGGTGATCCGGCGGTCAGCATCCTGAACTGGTTGAGCCGGTTGCCGCTGCTCGACCGGCTCGAACTGGCGGCGCTCTCGGGCTGGTCGCGCAGCGCCGTTTACCGCGCGGTTGCGGCGCTGGAGCGGGAGCGGTTCGTCGACCCCGTCGCCCACGCCTCCGAGCTGATCGCGCCGACCAGGCGCTACACGCTCACGGCCGCCGGTCTGCGCCGTTTGGCACAGTCGGGGGACATCGCGGTGGATCGGCTGCTGCGTGAGCGTCCCGTCTCCGACCAGGCGCGGCGGCTGATGTTCGGCCGGATCGATGCGCTCGCCGCGCTTTACCGGCTCAGCTGCGCCGTCGCCGACATCGCCTTCCCGGTCCAGGCCCGCAGTTACCGGGCGCTGCCGTTCGACCTCTGCCTGCGGCTGGCGGACGGGCGCACGATCGCGCTCGTCCGCCTGGGCAAGATCAACGAACGCCGGTCCCTCGCCAGGCGGCTCGCCCGGCTGCGCGACGGCGCGGCGTTCGCCGCCGTGCTGCTGCTCGCGCCCGATGAGTTCAGGCTGCGCGACGCCGCTCGGCGGTTACGGACCATGCCGCAGCCCTGCTTCCTCGCCCTCGAGCGGGACGCCGTCGAGGCGGGACCCGACGCAAGGATCTGGCGCGCGCCGTCGGCTGCGGCCGTGCTCAGCCTGCGCGAGGCGCTGGGACTCGCTGGGCCTCATAACAGCTGGCCGGTCGAGCGCCCACTCTCCCGCGTCGCAGCGCCTGCTGAGAGCGGTCCCACCGGCGCCCGATCCGACTGGATGCTGCCCGCCACATTGCATCCTTCGGAGAAGCGCTGTCTCGACCTGATCGGCGACTGGCCCTGGCTGCGGCTCGATCACATCGCCGCGCTGCTCGGCGTTGGCCGCGTGCGCCTGCGCGAACTCCTGCGGCGAGCCGCCGAGTGGGGGTTGATCGTCCGCCGCGCCGTCCTCGGCCGCCCTCGCCTGGCGCTTTCGGATCGCGGTCTGGCGCTCCTCGCCCGCCGCGACCGCGCTTCGGTCGGCGAGATGCGCAAGCGCTGGAGCGTCGAACTCACCGAGTCGTCGGCCGGGTTCGGTTGGCGCAACGTCAGGGGAACCAGGAGCCGCCAGTTGCTGCGCAATCTCGCCCACACCGAAGCCGTGCACGGATTTCTGGCAATGGTGGCCGAACAGTGTCGATCCGACGGCTGGATGCTGATGCAGCTTGACCCGCCACAGCGAGCCTCGCGGTACTTCCATTTCGACGATCGCCTGCGCTCAGTCCAGCCTGACGCGTTCGGGGTGTTGCGACGGGAGGGGTGCCACCAGCAGTTCTTCCTCGAGTGGGAACGCCGCGCGATCCGGCCCTCGACGATGGCCCGACGGCTCGCCCCCTATCTGCGCTACTACTCGTCCAAGCGGCCGCTAGAGGATCACGGAGTCCCTCCGCTCGCCCTGATCGTGTTCGACGACGCGCTCGCGGCTGATCACTTCCAGCGGGTTGCGCGCGAAGAGATGGACCACGCCGGCGTCGAGTTGCCGGTGTTCGCCTCGGACAGACGAGTCCTCACGCAGCATGGCCCTCTCGGCCGCGTCTGGACCATGCACGGCGAACGCCATGCACGTGCTGTGTTTGCCTAGTGCGAGTGGTGTTTTGATCGCTCTTGATCTAGACCAGTTGATCGGTCTAAGACTAGGCCACCTGGAGGCGGGCATAGTCTCTCCCGTTGGTGGTTGCTAGGCCTCACCTCCCGCCTGCTGCGGCGGCGACGCGGTTGGTGTTCGCGCGTGCCGAGTCCGGTAGGACTGACCGCGGGTGGTGAGGATGTGGGCGTGGTGGCCGAGCCGGTCGAGCAGGGCGGTCGCCAGCTTCTCGTCGCCGAAGACCTGGGCCCACTCGGAGAACGCGAGGTTGGTGGTGACGATCGTGGAGCGCCGCTCGTAGCGGTCGGCGAGCAGGTTGAAGAGCAGTTCGCCGCCGGCCCGCTCGAAGGGCACGAAGCCGAGTTCGTCGACGATCAACAGGGCGACGCGCGAGTAGCGCTGGTGCAGGCGCGAGAGCGTGTGTTCGTCGCGGGCCTCGACCAGTTCGCGCACGAGGTCGGCGGCGCGGATGAAGGCCACGCGCTGGCGGCGCTGGACGGCTTCGACCCCGAGTGCGATCGCGAGATGCGTCTTGCCGGTGCCGATCGGCCCGGCGATCACGACGTCCTCGCCGCGCTCGAGGTAGTCGCAGGCGGCGAGTTGGGCGAGCTGCGGCCGCTCGATCCCGCGCAACGCGTCCCAGTCGAGCTGGTCGAGGGTCTTGTGGTCGGGGAAGCGCGCCCCGCGCAGCAGCCGGGCGACGGCGCCGTCGCGGCGGGCCAGGACCTCGGCTTCGAGCAGCTGCAGCAGGAACGCCTCGTAGTCCCAGCCGTCGTGCGCGGCCTGACGGACGAGCTCGGGGTACTGGCGGCGCACGGTGGGCAGCCTGAGTTCACGGCAGTGGGCCTCGAGCACGGCCCGGCGCGCGGCGTCGCTCACGATGCACCTCGTTCCAGCAGACGGTCGTAGTCGGCCAGCGAGGCGCACTCAACGCGGTAGCCGCGCAGCCGTTCCGGCACGGTCACCTCGCCCGGCGCCTGGGCTGCGGCCAAAGAACGCCGGATCGCCAACTCGTCGAAGCCGCCTTCGGCGAGACCGGCCTCCAGCGCCACCCGCACCCGCTCCTCGCCGTGTTCGGCGGCCGCCTGCAGGAGCCGCGCCAGGGCGCGGGCCGCCTCGTGACCGCCGCGTTCCTCCTCCAGCAGCGTCCACAGCCGGTCATAGGGCCCGCCCAGTTCGTCGATCAGCTCCGGCGCCACCTGGCGCAGGGCCTGCGGCTTGCGCGAGAGCTCGCCCAGGTAGTGGCGGTAGCGCACCCGCCGGCCGCCGAAGCGCTGGCGCGGATGGCTGACCTGCTCCGCGCCGCGCTCGAAGGCGACCTCGGAGACGCCGACCCAGGCGGTCACCCTGAGGCCCGCCCAGCGCTCCGGGACCGAGTACCAGGCTCCCTCCAGCCGGACCATGGCGCTGCGGTTGACCGAGACCGGCTGCATCCGCCGCGGCTCGAACGCGACTGCCGGCAGCGGACGCAGCAGCGGCCCCTCCGTGGCGAAGCGCGCCCAAACCTGCTCGGGCGCCAGCCGGTCGACCTCGGCTTGCATCTCCGCGGAGATCTGTTCCAGCGAGTCGCCGCGCGGCAGCGGTGTCAGCACCTGCCAGCGCACGCCCCGGCCGCGGCCCTCGACGCCGCCCTTGTCGTGACCCTCGCCGGGACGGGCGAAGCTGGGCTCGAAGGCGTAGTGACTGGCCAGCGCGGCGAAGCGCTGGGTCAGCTGGCGGCGCGGGAACTGCACCCGGCGCACGGCCGCCGAGAGGTTGTCGTAGACCATCCGCCGGGGCACGCCGCCGAAGTGTTCGAGGGCGCGCACGTGCCCATCGAGGAAGGCGAGCTGGTCCTGGCGTTCATAGAGCCGGACGTAGTCGCGGCCCGAATGCATCAGCCGGAAGACGAGCAGCCAGACCGGTCGCCGCTCGCCGGCCAGGTCGACCCAGACCTCGAAGAAGTCGACCTGGGCGCTCTCGGCCGGGCGGTGGACCAGCGGCACGTAGACCTCGGCCCGCCGCCGGCGCCACTCGCGCAGCTCGGCCAGGACCAGGGTCAGGCCGACCTCGTAACCCTCCTCGCGCAGCTGGCGGTGCAGCCGGCGTCCCGTGATCCGCTGCTTGGCCGTGGTCCGGTGCGACCACTCCTCCAGCAGCTGCTCCAGCCGCGGCCGGACCCGGTCCAGGACCGGGCTGGCGCGTTGCCGCTCTTGCCGCTCGGGCACCGGCGTCGCCAGGTAACGGCGCACCGTGTCCCGCGCCAGCCCCATCTCGCGGGCCACCATGCGTTGACTCTGGCCCTCGACCAGCACCTTGCGCCGCAGCGCATAGATATCCATCACTCCGAGCATCCCTCTCTCCCAACCGGCGTCGGCTCACGCCGATCACAGGTTGGAGCTTGGCCCCCAAGTGGCCGAGTTTTAGAGCGATCACTGGACGACTTTTAGAGCGATCAATACAAGTGGACTTCGCACGCGTCGGCGCGCGCGATGAGCACATCGTTGGCAGTTGCCTCTGAAGCGTCAGTGAGTGTCGTCGTCCTCTGCTTCCCTAGCGGGGCGCCTTGCGACCTTAGCAAGTGTTCTCCTCATTTCCCAGGTACGGCTAGGGATACACCAGGCAGCGCGGGTCTTCCCGTCAGACCAGTTCAGTGAGTTCCCAGGACGCCGGCCGACCTCGGCGCTTCGTGTTCTTCGATCTCGTGGGTTATCTCTAGACAGCGCTCTAAGACAACGTCCACTGCAGCTAATCCGCCGAAGAGATCGCTAGAGAACACGTGTTTACAGCCCAAGAGGTCAAGCGTCGTCCTCGCAGATGGTGCCGCCAAGTGGAAGGTCCATGGCCAAGCGGCGATCCGACTTCAACTACGAATCATCCTCATTACCGTCACCATCATCCGAGCCCACTCGAATGATCCAAGCTGCCTCGGGTTCTTCGACTTCGAATCTCGAGCGTTCCCCCGTTCGGATACGCACTAACAGTCGCAGCTGGCGTACCCGCTCCGACCGGGCGTCTTCTTGGCTTGCACCAGGAAAGTCCTTCTGCGCCTGCTGTACCGCGGTCTCCTGATCAACATCCTCCACCCTGACTGCGAAGTCGTCGTATCTGATCGGTGCACGATCAAGCCATCCCCAACGGTCAACATCGACTACGAGAATTGCGGATTCATCATCGCTGGGAAACCAAACTGCCGACCGTCTCTTGTACGCACCAAGCGACTGGCGAAATCCACGTGCACGAGGGGCAAGGACCTCATCTCTGTGACCTGCGGCCAGACTGCGGAAGCTCGAGATGATCTCTCTTGACCAGTTCCCAAAGAACACAATCAACAGTTTCCCGCCGTCAAGCTCGCTCAGCGCGACATCGACTGCTGCGAGCAGTTCCTCAAGGGTGGCGTTTTGGACTGGGTGCACTGCCGATGATGCTTCGACCTCCCTTGTCAGCGCCGCAGCGAGGCTCTGCTCGAATCCAAACACGCTCCGCTTGTTGGTGAATTCCCCATAAGTCGTGGAGCGAACCACGTCGCCGACAAACGACGAGCGTGGCCACGTCCACGTCAAGCGGAAGTGACTCTCATCCAGCCACTCGTCATCGTCCAAGCGCCGCACCCGGCCCACCTGTTCAAAGCAGTCCTGCAGCACGCGGTCCCGTTCTCGCCACGACCTCAAGTTCTGTTTCAGTCGCAACACTCGCTCTTGGTCGAGAGCCGCCGCGATGTGCAAGTCGTCAACCTCTCGCGTTTCGGCTGATTTCGCCGTCTCAAGGCGCCGCTCGAAACGCGCTATTGCCTCCTCCCTATCCTGCGGTTGCACACCTGCCAACTCCAAGATGATGTCTCTGTGCCGAGTCCATGTCTCAACGAGTCTATGCGCGTGGCCACCGAGTGACGGCAGCGGTTGGTCAGTCCCCGTCCTCAGAAGATCCACCAACAGCGGGAGCAATGGATATCGCCAGGTGGTATCCCACGAGAAAATGGGCACACTGCTGCTCTCACCGCTGCTCTCCCAGCGAGACCACTGCCTGTGCAAAGGTGAATCCGCCTTGTCGCAGGCAGCAGGTACTAGTCTCTCAATCTGCGTGGATTGATCGACCATTTCATTGACCAAGTCCAAGTATGGACCGCCTTCCCTGAGCTCACCTTGCTCTTTCAGCGAGATTGCTCGTCCGGCGAGAGCTAGTAACGCCATCACCGCGTACTCGAAGTTTGACAGCGGCGAATACCGGTCCACGATGCGCGACTCGTATGTCCAACGGTGTTGCTCGTCGTCATAGAACGACTCGCGAAACTCAGACAGCAAATCGCGGAATGAGTCTGCGTCATCGATCTCCAGAAGCGTGTTTCCGCACTCTTCGAGGTGTTCAATCAGCCTTCGAACGTAAGGTCCTGCTGTTGGATCGATCTCGCCGTTGTCTGTTTCGCGTAGCTGCCACCAGGCCGAGAAGCCGAGATTCGACCACGCGTGACGAGTATGGTCGCTAGAGCGTCCCGCCTCCCGTGCGGCCTGGTCGCCGATCAGGCCCGACCTCAGTCCGACCTCCAAGAGCTCCCCTGATCTTCGCTCGGCGCCCGTCAGCAGGAGCCAATCCCCAAGCGCCCTCATTTCAATCTCGAACTCGAATCCTTGCCGGGCGAACGCAGCTCGCCACAACTCGTCCAATCGCTCGTGCAAGGCGTTCAGGGGGAACCAATATCCGTACCTCGGTTCACCAGGAGCCTGAAATCCAATGTCGCTCTCGGCGACCTGATCGGCGGAGTTCTCGATCAGTTTTCTCAATCGCCCCAGCGCCCCGCTAAATCGCGCGGCTTGCCCGCTCTGTAGTGCGTCTTCCACTTCGGCGAACAGACGCTCGGTCGCCGTCAAACCCATAGGCCGGTAGGGCAAGAGGAGCCGCTCAAATGGGCTGAGCATGGGGAACTCATCGAGCGCATTCGATATGTACTGCGCAACTTCCTCTCGCCGTTGTCGATCATTTGCCCGGAATCGGTATTCGATCACTCCGGTAGGCCGCAATACGTAGACGGTGCGAAGGACGGTCCAAAGGAGCACAACGCCCACGCCGCCTGTGAGTAGATACGCGCACAGCAACAAGTTCGCGGTACGAGTTTCTTGGAGGACCACAGAAAAGTCCGCAATCGCCAGACACAACAGTGTCGCCAGCAGCGCCGCGAGCGCAAAGGTGAACATCGGTCGAATCCAAGAGGCGCGCAGCATGATCTCGTAGACCGTGTCGTCGCGGTCTTCCTGGCGTCGCGCCAACTCCACCGCGAGCACCAATGCGATGAGCGAAAGGCCGGTGACCGCGCCTTGCACTGCGGCAATCGCGCCGATCGACGCATCCGAGCGCAGAACCACAGGAACCACTGGTCCTCGCACGAGAACGTCGAGAAGCACGAAGGGCGCAGCCGCCGCCAGAGTCTCGCGGTGCCAGTCGCGAGCTAGGCGCAAGCCGAGGACAGCCAGCCATGTGCCGAATTCGCGCCCGCGCTGCGACGCGGAGATCAGGCCCCGTCTGAGGGCAGCACCGCAGTCGTGTAATGCCAATAGAGCGCTCAAACCAGCACCGTTTCTTCGGCGTGCGCGGCGTCGCCTCCCACTGTTGCGATCCTACGTGCGTTCACTGTCATGCTTCCTCAGCGTGTCGCGATCTGCGAAGGCCAGTGTCGGCAGGCGCGGTGTCTTGCGAGAGAACCCCGTGTGGCGTCTCCCGGCGTCGCACCGTGAGGCCAGGGGAAGCGTTCGATTGACTGGTCAGACGCAACCGTACCGCAGCGCGGCCTTCGCCACGGTTGCCGTTCGGTGTTGGGAAGCGGCTGAGAGCCTCCTCAATGCAATCTACCGCCACGCCCACATCGCCATGGTTAGCAGCAGCCTGCCCGCCACGGTCTGGGGGTGACATTGGGTCCACCCGGCATCGGTCGCCACCTTTCCATCCGTCGTAACCGGAACTCCCGCCTTGCGGTGGGCGTACTGCCTGCTGGCCACGACGGCCGATGGTGTGTCTCGGGCTCGCCAAGGAGAGATCACGATGAGCAGTGCACGACCTCTTGCAACGACGTACGCCCTGCAGCCGCGAACGAGGTCGAGGTAGCCCTATGCCAGAATGGAGACCTTGAGCACTGATGAGACTCGTGACGGAAACACAACGTGAGCGTTGCACAGGAATCGGCAGGAGATGTCCCGCCACCGACAGCTACTTCCGAGTCTGTCCTTCCATTCGGTTTCATCGGCTCGGAACCCTTTGAGCGGCTCTGTCAAGACATCGCAAAGAGGATCGGATACACAGCCGTGTACCGGTTCGGAAAGAAGGGGCAGAAGCAAGACGGCATCGACTTCCACGGAATAGATCGAGAAGGCTCGCCCATCGCTTGGCAGTGCAAGTGCGTGAGCACGTTCACCGGTGACGACCTTCGGAGCGCCGTTCGAAAGTTTGCCGAGGGTCCCAGAGCAGAGGCGTACGCGGCCTTTGTCGTCTGCATCGCGTGCGAGGGAAATGACAGGAGTCTCCAACTCGAACTCCCGAGCATTAGGGAACAGCACGAGTTCAGGATCGAACTGTGGGACTCTCCCTGGCTCACTGACCGACTCGTCGATCTGCCGAATCTCGTACAGCGCTACTTCGGTCCTCATTGGCGGGACAAGTTCATTGCTCCCTATCGAGCCGACTCGCGGCATCTCGGCGCCAAAGCGCTCTTGTATGGCCCGGTCGAGGCTCATGGGCTCACCACGAAGGTCGAAGAAGCGGAGCGGCTCGCAGAATCGTCGCCGGCTGAGGCCGTTGAACTCTTCGAGGAGATCGAGCAGGAGCTGCGAGAGCACTCCCCGCGTCACGCCGACCGTTTCCGCGAGAAGCGAGCTTTTGCGCTGATCGACGCCGTTGGGCCGAAGGCTGGCCACGATGAACTCATGCGACTGGCCGTGCGGGACCTGTTCGGCAGGGCTGAGCCTGAGCTCTCGCCGGAAGTAGCGCGCGGCTTGAGCAAACTTGGCGATCAAGTTGATCCGTTAAGAAGGGCGCGCGGGCAGGCTCTGTTCCATTTCCGCTGGACACACGAGGATCCCGAGGATCTCTCAGACCTAGCGGACTGCTTCGACGCTTTGCCATTCGATGATGAGTACGCGCCTCACATCGCCGTCTTGCTGACTGAGGTCGCCGTCGCAACCGGAGATCATCAGATCGTCAATGACAGACGGCTGCAACTTCAGCAGACGGCCGACCATGCCGATGGTGACTTGGCTCTACGGTTGCGAGCCGCGCTCGCCGATTGTGACGAAGGCGGGGTGTGGCTCAATCTGATCGCCGATGCGGAGGGACCCCGTGTTCGGCCGCGTGAGGCGGCATTCATTTGCATGCGTGCGGCGCGTTGGTCCGCGTGGAGCGGCGAAGACGAGCGGGCCGAGTCGCTCTACCGCCAAGCGATGAGATTCGCCGCGGACGCCCGGCTAGACCTCGACGTCAAGAGTGCCCTGCGTTCGCTCTTGTCGTTTTACGGCTCGCCCGAGCGATATGACGATTTCGTCGAGGCGCATCAGCTCATGTTGGCAGTTGACGGCAGCGATTCATTCATTTCTCAGAGTGCTCAGACAGCGCGGTACTCGTATCAATACTTGGCGACCGGGAAACTGCCCGGCGCTCATAAGTTGAGCAGATATCGAGTGCTCGAAGGAGTTCGGAGTGGCTGCCTCTCTGATGAGATCGAGGCCCATAGTGTTCTTGCACGTGTCTACATGGAGTCGGGTGAGCCGAATGACGCTCTTGAGCACGCAATGCTCGGCGGCGACCCGGAACTGACGAAGAAAGCGGCCTCCCAGATCGACGATTGGCCAGTGGTTCTGGATGCGATGGTCGGCGCTACAGCGCCCTGGGTGCGACTCGCGGCGCTGCATGCACTTGAACATCTAGGTGACCTCGCCCCACCTCAGGTGGCGAAGAGACTCGCTCACGAGCTGATTCGGGACATCCTCGCCGATCCGGATGACGCGTCAGTAACTCGAGCTCTCTACGAGGCTCTCTCGGCAGTGGTCCTTGAGGCGACTGATGAGGACATCAATGAACTCATGCCGGTGATGAGGCAAGCAGTCGTTCGGGAACCGGGCGGCTACCGTTGGACCGATCCTGGAGTAGTCACCCTGGCAATTCTCCTGTATCGCTTCCGGGACAGGTGGCGAGCACAAGCCTCCGAGATCCTTGCTGAGCGACTGATCGGGGCGAGGACGAACGATTGGTGGGAGGTGACCAGCGAGTGCGGCCCTGAAACAGAAGCTCTAGTCGAGGCGATCGAACGAGTCGCGGATCGAACCTCAGTCAACTTGGATGAAGCCCTTGCCAACCTGAACCGCCTGAGTGAGTCGACTCGGGTCTTTTGGTTGAAGCGCCTGGAGTATGTGGCAGAGCATCCTGTAGGCCCCCTGAAGAGTCAGAAGATTGGTGATGACTTCGAGGTGCCGAGGCCGTTCCTCGAAGAGCAGAACGTGGAGGCGATTGTCCAGTATGTCCGCAAGCTCGTGGCGCTGGCGAATTGCTTGCACGTTCATGCTACGAACAGGGCCGGAGCGCTCCGTGTTGGAGGAAACGTCGTGGACATGTTGCCCGAGGAACAGCGCCTCAGCCTCTTCGAAGCAGTCAAGCCGCTGGTTGGACCCGATGTGGAGTTGTCCGAACACGAGCGCCACGATGCAGAAACCGACCACCCACTGAGCCGAATCCGGATCAGCATGGGAGGCGCCGACGGATTGCGCCTCGCCGCCGGCTGGTTTCTCGCTCGGGCCGCGGCAACTGATGAACAGCGTGCAATCGTGATCTCGCTTGCGAAGGAATGGCTCTGGTCAGCTGAGCAACAGTTTCAATACCGAGGTGCCGTCCTGCTCAGCCAGCGGAACCTTGCGGGCCACGGTATCCATGGAGCTGAATTGGCGAAGCATCCCAATTCGATGGCTCGCTGGATGGCGCCGTTCATGCCTGATGTAGTGGAAGCGCCCGACATCCGGCTGGCGCTAGAACTGGCCACCGACCCAAGCCGCAACGTGCGTCTCTCAGTGATCGATACTCTGAGGTCATTCGACCCCGAGGCAAGACAGCAACTCCTCTCGATCTTTGCCGAGGACAAGAGCGCCATCGTGAGGCACGCTGCGGCCGACGCCGTGTTAGACGACTAGCAACGTCGAGCCGGGCGAGTCGCGGAGGGCATGAACGCGAGCTATCCATGAAGACTGAAACGCACTCGGCACCCGGCGCCATTGGTGCCGCAGACGACACTCCCACGCACTGACCAGTTGATCCGCTGTACGATGTTTCGAACATAGCTGAGGTGGACCGAACACCTCACGAGCGTCGTCTGACGGTACTGGACGTATGCAGAGGAGCCATCGATGAATGACGACCTGAATCACACCCCCGCCGCCCTCTATGCTCGCGTCTCCTCGGACCGGCAGGATGTCGACCTCTCCGTCGCTGCACAGCTCAGAGCGCTGCGCGACTACGCCGAGCGCAACGGCTACATCGTCGCCCGCGAGTACATCGACGAAGCCGAGTCAGGACGTGTCGCCGACCGACCGCAGTTCACGAAGATGCTGGACGAGGCCGCGCAGCCGGATGCGCCGTTCCAGGAGATCCTGGTCTGGAAGTTCTCCCGCTTCACGCGCAAGCGCGAACACGCCGTCGCCTTCAAGTCGATGCTGCGCCGGCGCGGGATCCGGGTCACTTCGATCACCGAGCACGCCGACGACACTCCGACCGGCAAACTGATGGAGGCGATCATCGAGTCGGTCGACGAGTTCTATTCCGAGAACCTCGCCCAGGAGGTCACGCGCGGCATGCGCGAAGCCGCCTCAAGAGGCTTTTGGGTGGCCAGCCGGCCGCCCTACGGGTACAAGCGGGTCAAGGTCCAGGACGGCGGCAAGGAGCGTCCCACGCTGGTGCTCAACCCGCCCGTCGATGAGGTCGTGCGGCGCATCTTCGAGATGGCCTCCTCAGGCCAGAGCGTGCTCGACATCACCCGCACGCTCAACTCAGAAGGCATCCCCACCACCACCGGCAAGCCCTGGCTCAAGACGACCGTGCACCGGCTGCTGACCAACGAGGCCTACACCGGCACGCTGGTCTGGGGCCACAACGCCAAGGACGGTTCCGAGCCGGTGCGGGTCGAGGACGCCTTCCCGGCGATCGTCACGCGCGACGAGTTCCAGTACGTGCAGCGGCTGCTCAAGTCGCGGGCGCCCAGGAAAGCGAACCCGCGGCGCGTCTCCAGCCCCTACCTGCTCTCGGGCCTGGTCGGCTGCGAGCCCTGCGGCGTGAGCATGTCGGCGGCCGAAGCCAAGGGCGGCCGCTACAGCTACTACGTCTGCCAGTCGAAGATCAAGAAGGGCTCCGAGACCTGCCCAACGCCCAGGCTCAACGCGCGCGACTTCGAGCGCACGATCATCGAGCAGCTGCGCGGCCACATCCTGACCGAGCGCAACATCCGCGAACTGGTCAAGATGGTCGATGAGGAGCTGGACGGTCTGGCCCATGAGCAGCGGCGCAAGCTGGAGACGGTCGAGCACGAGCTGGGTGAAGTCAACCGGGCGCTCGACCGCATCTGGCGGCTGGTCGAGACCACCGACCTGGAGATGGCCGACGCCGCCGACCGCATCCGCGAGCACAAGCAGCGCAAGCAACAGCTTGAACAGGCGGTGGATGAGTCGAGGCGGATGCTGGCCGAGCGGCGCGAGCTGCTCGACTCGGCCGAGCTGGTCGCCGCGTTCGCCGCGGAGATGGGCGAGTTCCTCGCGACCAGCGAGCTGACCGAGACCCGCGCCTTCCTGCGCACGTTCATCCAGGGCATCGAGGTGAGGCCCGGCCGGGCCCTGATCCGCTACACGATCCCGATGCCCGAGGACAGCCCGATCGGACGCTCAGACCGCGCCGAAGTGGGGTTGGAGCGCGGAGTTCGCAAATCGGTACGTGTTGGTGGAGCCGAGGGGATTCGAACCCCTGACCTCTGCCGTGCAAGGGCAGCGCTCTCCCAACTGAGCTACGGCCCCGGAGACCTCAGCCTAGCGCCATTGGGCGCGAATCCGGCTAGCGCGACGGGCTCGAATCCCGACTGAGCGCCTTCAGATTCAGCGGCAGACCCGCCGCCACGAACCAGACCTCATCCGCCGCCGAGGCCACCAGCTGGTTCACCCGCCCCAGCCGGTCCGCATAGTCCCGCCCCAGCTGGGTCATCGGAACAATCCCCAACCCCACCTCATTCGAAACCAGGATCCACGAAGCCTCCTGAGCCCGATAAAGCTCTAGCAACCGCCCCGCCTCAGACAGCACATCCCGCTCCCCCTCCGCATGCATCAGGTTGCTCACCCAAAGCGTCAAGCAATCGAGCAGCACCGTGTCATACTCCCCCACGACCGGCCGCAGGACCTCAACCAGGTCAAGCGGCTCCTCCAGGGTGTCCCAACCAGCCGGCCGGTCGGACTGATGCCGACGAATCCGAGCCGCCATATCCGCATCACCCGCCTCCGCCGTCGCCACAAACAACACCCGCGCACCCCGCTCCGCCAACTGCTGCGCATACGTGCTCTTGCCCGCCCGCCGACCGCCAAGGATCAAAGTCAACGACTTGCTCACGCGCTACCCACCCTCTTCCATCGCCAGATGACCGGTCTCATTCCAGGACTCCAGCACGGCCCCATCATCAAACGTTCTGACCATCGACAGTCCGGAGGGACGAAGCCTGAACCGCAAAAGAGACTCGGTCGGCAGATCCAGCAAACAGACCAGCAGAGCCGTCAACGACCCGCCATGCCCAACCACCAGCACCTGCTCCCCCGAACCATGCCGCGCCCGCACCGAGTCATGAAAGCGCCGCACACGATCAACCACCTCACCGACGCGCTCACCGCCCGGCGGCGAGTATCGCTCGTCCCGACGCACCACGCGCTCGGCGAATCCCGCCGGATCACGAGCCTCCACCTCGGCAAACGTCAGCCCTTCCCACTCGCCATAGGCAACCTCGCGCAACTCCGGGACGGCAACGACCTCCGGCCCCGACTCGCCAACCACCAGCCGCGCCGTCTCCATACAGCGCGTCAGGTCGCTGGCGTAAACCGCCGAGAAGCTCACGCCGGCAAGCCGCTGTCCCAACGACGACGCCTGAACCTCTCCCTGCCGGCTGAGCGGCACGTCCGACTGCCCCTGGATCCGGCCCTCCCGGTTCCAGTCCGTCTCGCCGTGCCTAACTAGATACCAGGCACTCCCCGCATCCCCCGGGTAGACCCGTTGGTCACTCATTCGAGCACTCCTACCAGAACGGCGAGTCGAACAGCTCGGGCAACACCGGCGCGAGCGCAAGACCGATCATCAACACCGACACCTCGCCCATCTCGTTCACCGCGCCATACGCGTCCCCAGTCATCCCACCCAGTTTGCCGGTCATCCACCAACCCAGGCCAAGCGCCACCGTCGTCGCCACGCCAAACAGGATCAGCCCGCCCGGGCCAAGGAACAGCCCCGCCGCCAGCGCCGCTGTCACGAGACCGGCGCCAACTTGCCACCAGCGTCCGCCCTCCAGGAACGCCGTGCCCAGCCCCTGTGCTCGCGCATACGGGAAGACCGACATCGTCGCCAGCATGCCAAACCGCGACAGGCAGGGAAACACCAGCAACAACCCGACGCGCCCCTCATCTGGCAAGCTGGCCAGCAAGCTCCACTTGGTCACGATCAGCGCCGCGCCACCGACCACCGCGAACGCGCCGACGTGCGTATCGCGCAGGATGCGCAGCCGGTCCTCCGGCGTATAGCCGCCAAAGAGACCGTCGCAGCAGTCGAGGAATCCTTCCGTGTGCAATGCGCGAGTCAGGATCAGGAGCGCGGCGATCAACAGAGCGCCGACCACGATCGCCGGCAACCCTTCGCGAGCCGCCGCATCGAGTCCGACGAGGCACGCGCCCAACACGAGTCCGACCAGAGGAAACCAGGCCCGATCGGCGCCGGTCGGCGCGCGATTGGCGGACATCGGCAGAATCGTGAGGAAGCCAATCGCCGCGCGCGGGTCGCTCACGGCGACGCGCCCTGGTCCGACACGCCGGCCTCCGCGAACGTGGCCATCTCATTCAGACAGGCCGCCGCCGCGTCGACGATGCCCATCGCCAGCACCGCACCCGTGCCTTCGCCCAGCCGCATGTCGAGGTCGAGCAGCGGCTCGAGGCCCAGGTGTTCAAGCGCGATGCCATGACCGAGCTCCGCCGAGCGGTGACCGGCGATCAGATAGTCCCGGCTCAGCGGCACAATCGCCTGTGCGATCAACGCCGCCGCAGCCGTGATGAACCCATCCAGGATGACCGGTGTCCGACGCGAGGCTGCGCCCAGCACGACGCCGGCCAGGACGCCGATCTCGAAGCCGCCCAGCGTGCGCAGCACGTCCATCCCATCTGTCGGGTCGGGCTCGTTGACGCCGATTGCCCGCTTCACCACATCAACCTTCCTAGCGAGCTGCTCGTCGCTGCGAGACGCGCCCCGACCCGTCACCGCTTCCGGCGGACGCCCGCACAGCACCGAAACGATCGCGGCGGCCGAGGTCGTGTTGCCGATCCCCATCTCTCCGATACCGATGATGTCGTCGTAGGCCGCCGCAGCGCGGGCAATCTTGGCGCCCGTGTCGAGCGAGACTTCGGCCTGCTCCAGGGTCATCGCCGGACCTTCGGCAATGTTCTCCGTCCCGAATCCGAGGCGCACCGAAACCAGGGCGTCCGACGGACCCACCGGCACGGCGACTCCCGCGTCGACGATGGTCAGATCAACGCCGGCTCGTTCGGCGAGCGCGTTGACGGCCGCCCCGCCTTCCAGGAAGTTCTGCACCATCTGAGCGGTGACCTCCTGGGGATAACTGCTCACGCCGCTCGCCGCGACGCCGTGGTCCCCGGCCGCGAGGATGAGCTGCTTGCGGTAGCCGCGCGGACGCTCATCGCCCTGCATGCCGGCCAGCAGGATCGAGAGTTCCTCCAGCCGTCCCAGGCTGCCGGGCGGTTTCGTCAGTTGCTGCTGGCGCCGTTCCGCCGCCGCCATCGCTTCGCGGTCGAGTGGTTCGATAATCCGGAGGATGTCGTCGAGCATGATCATCTGAACGGCCCGTGCTCTCTAGAACTCGATGCCCGGCTGCGCCTTGATCCCCTGCTCTTCATAGGGATGCTTGATCAGCTTCATCTCGGTGACCAAGTCTGCGAAATCGATCAGCTCCTGCGGTGCATAGCGACCCGTAATGATCACGTGCATCGACTCCGGCCGCCGCTTCAGCGTCTCGATCACATCCTCAACCGGAATCCACCCATAGTGCATCGCATAGGTGAACTCGTCCAGCACGATGATGTCTTCATCCCCGCGCAGGATCGCCTCTCGGCAGCGCTCCCACTGCTCCACGGCCAGCGCCGTCGTCTCATCCATGTCCTTGGACAGCCAGGTGAAACCGTCTCCCAACGACTCGATCTCCAGCCCGATCTTCTTCGCCGCCCGATGCTCGCCGAACCTGGCCGTCGAGTGCTTGATGAACTGGAACATGCGCACATTGAAGTCGCGCCCCCAGGCGCGGAACAGAACACCCAGCGCGGCCGTCGTCTTGCCCTTGCCGTCGCCCGTGTTGACGATCACCAGTCCGTGTCGCCGCCGCGGGCCGACATTCCCGGGAGCTGTCGGGCGTTCGCTAGGGTCGTTAGCGGGCGGCACTGGTCGCCTCGCTACTCCGTACTGAACCAGACGGGCTGGACAGAACCGGTACCGGCTGGTCGGGAATCTCCGCCTCAGCCGCTGTGTCCCCCGCAGGACCAATCAGGCTGATCGCCAGCGCTCCTGTGACCGGCTCCCGATAGATTGCGGACTTCACTCCGAATGCCGACTCGATCATCTCGGGCGTCAGCACGTCATTTGGTGAGCCGTCTGCCGCGACGCGGCCCTCGGAGAGCAGGACCAGCCGGTCGCAGTAGCGCGCCGCCAGGTTGAGGTCGTGAATGGCGGCGATTGCCGTCAAACCGTCATCGACCAGTTGGCGGACCAACGTCAGAATCTTCAGTTGGTGCAAGACGTCGAGGTTCGAGGTCGGCTCGTCCAGCAGTAACACCTGTGGCTGCTGAGCCACAGCGCGGGCCAGGAAGACGCGCTGGCGCTCCCCGCCCGACAGGGTCTCAATCGTCCGAGTGGTGAAATCGTCGGTCTCGGTCAGCCGCATCGCATCTCGCGCGATCCGGTCGTCGTCCTGGCCTTCCACCTGGAATCGCCCCAGATGCGGATAACGCCCCATCAGAACCAGCTCGAAGGCCGTGAAGCCCTGCGTGTACGGAGCGATCTGTGGCACCAGCGCCAGCAGCTCGGCGACCTCTCTCGCAGCGAGGGATTTCAGATCAGCGCCCAGAACCGAGACCGAGCCTTCCTGATAGTTCAGTACGTTCGAGATCGCCCGGAGCAAGGTCGACTTGCCCGCGCCATTCGGTCCGATCAGGCCGACGAACTGGCCTCGCTCGGCGCTCACATCGACGCGGTCAAGCAGTGTCGCTGCCTCGACGCTGAAGCTCAGCGACCGGGCGTCGACGGCTGGCAGCCGGCCATTGCGCTCATTCACTGATGACTCCCCTCAGTGGCCCGCTCACAGCGAGTAGACTTGTCGTTTGTTCTTGATCAGCAACAGAATGAAGAACGGCGCGCCGACAAACGCTGTCAGGATCCCGACCCGGAATTCGGCTGGTTGGATGACCGTTCTGGCCACGGTGTCGGCGAGGATCACAAACGCCGCCCCGCCCAGCGCGCTCATCGGGATCAGGACACGGTTGTCCGGCCCCAGGATCAGCCGCAGGGTGTGCGGCACCACGAGCCCAACGAATGCGATCGTGCCGCTCACCGCGACCGCCGCGCCGGTCGCCAGCGAGGCGGCCAGCAACATCGTCACCCGCGTCAGACCGACCCGGACGCCCATCGACCGCGCCTCGTCGTCGCCCAGCATCAGCAGATTCAGATCACGTGCGAGCAACAGCAGGACCGCGGCGCTGCCAAGGATCAACGGTCCGGCGATCCGAACGTGTTCCCACGAGCGGGAGTCGAGACCACCCGCGAGCCAGAACAGGATCTCTCGCAGGGCTTCGTTGTCCGGCAGGACAATGATGATCGCCGACACGATCGCCCCGAGAAACGCATTCACGGCCACACCCGCGAGCAGCAGCGTCGCCATCGAGAAATGTCCGCCCACCACCGCGATCCCGTAGACCAGCAGCGCCGCGCCCAGCGCGCCCACAAAGGCAAACACCGGCAACGCCAGGAAAAACAGGCCGGCCAAGCCGGCGGCGATCGCGACGACCGCGCCCAGCGCGCCGCCGGCCGAGACACCGATGATCCCCGGGTCGGCCATCGGGTTTCGGAACAGACCCTGCATCGTCGCACCGGCCACGCCCAGCGCCATCCCCACCGCCGCGCCGACCACGATCCGCGGTAGCCGGATCTGGTCAATCACCAGCTGCTCGGTCCGCCCGAATTCCGGAACATCGATGCCGATCGCGGACAAGGCAATCCAGGCGACGTGACTGATCGGGATATCGACCGGACCGAGGCTCAGAGAGATCAGGCCGACCACCACGACGAGCAACAACAGGATCGACATGCCAAGCACCAGGCGCGTCGTCACGCCCATCTGCCGGTAGCCACGCAGTGACTGGATGCCCGCGACCAAAGAAAAACCTCCAGCGGCTCCGCTGGAGGGATGGTGTACGACCTGGCCGGATTTGACGCCCGGAGATCGGTGGACCTCTCTGAAGCGGAGAGTTGTCACCTCTCGTCCAGGCAGGTCTCCTGGCTCGCGGGTGGATGCTGCGCTGGACCCTTCCCATCGACCTCACGTCGGTCGACAGTGGGTGTCAGCTCTCCGTTCTGCCCCGACCGCATCGACTGCTGGTACGGGCCCCGCTTACAGTGGCGCTACCGCGTCGGAATCTCACCGACTTCCCTATTCTCCCGGGACGGGCACCTGGACGAAGTTTGCTGCACGAAGCCTAACAGCGCCATCCGACGGCAAACAAGCGACGCGCCGCCAGAATCGGTGCGCCAGAAAGCTGCACTGAGTGGGTAAGGGATACCGGCGGTGATGGTGGGCCGGACTGGACGAAATCGAGAACTGATTCCCGGTCCTGGGTTGCGCCATCGGAGGGCATGGGGATGGTGTACCGGATCGATACTTCATCCCCGTCGATCTTGACCCCCTGGACGAAGTTGCGGATCAGCGCCTTGCGCTCCGGGATGGTCCCGGTCTGGAGGAACTCGCGGAAGTCGGCGACGTAGCGCTTGATCTCGGGCGTTGAAGGTAGGTCGGCGCGGCGCTGCTCCAGCTGGCGGACGGCGTCGTCGCGGGCCGCTGCCAGCTGATCCTCCTGCTGGCGCAGCTTGAGGATGCGCGGCGAGAGCGCATCATAGGTCAGCTCGCTGTTCTCAATGGCGTCGTAGAGCTTCTCCAGGCGGCGGCGGACATCGTCCAAGTCCGACTCGATGATCGCCAGGTCCGAGGCCCGCTCCTGGGCCAGCGCGTCGACCTCCTCGGCCACCAGCTGGACCAGTTCCGTGATCGTCTCCTCGTTGAGGATGCGCTGCATGATCTTGGCGACGACCTGGTCCTCCATCCTTCCGGCGTTGAGGTAGCGTCCGTCACAGGCGCCTGCGCCCTCGCGCAGAAGCTTGTTGCAGACGTAGTAGGCGAACTGACCGCTCTTGGCGCTTTGCCCGGTGTACGGCTTACCGCAGACGCCGCAGCGCAAGAGACCCGAGAGCAGGAACTTGCTGCCCACGCGGGCCGGCGCCTGGATCTTCGGCGCCCGGGCTCGGAGCCCCGCCTGCACCGCGTCGTACAACTCCCGCGAGACGATGGCGGGCCAGGCGTCGGCGACTCGCACCGGGTCGGGAGTCTGTCCATCCCTAGCCGTCTTGCCCCAGACCGCGGTGCCGGTGTAGGCCTCGTTGGTGAGCACGTAGTGCAGCATGTTCTTCTGCCAGCGCTTGCCGCCCTTCGTGATTCCGCGCTCGTGCAGGTCCTGGCAGATCTCCTTGAGCCCCTGACCCCGGGCCGAGCGCTCGAACATCTCCTTGACGATCGGCACGGTCGCCGGGTCGATCTCCAGCGTGGGACGCTCCTTGCCGCCGTCCTGCACCTTGACCCGCGTGTATCCGTAGGGCGCGCGCGAGCCGAGGAAGAACCCGCGCGAGGCGGCCTCGCGCATCCCGCGCGTGACCTCCTGAGCCAGGTTCTCCGAGTAGAACTCGTCGACCGACTCGATGATCGCCTCCATCAGCTTGCCGGTCGGAGTGTCGTCGGCGTGCTCGGTGATCGAGGTGACGCGGATGCCGCGCCGCCTGAGCATCGACTTGAACGCGACGGCGTGCTCGCGTTTCCTCGTGAAGCGGGAGAACTTCCAGACCAGGATCTCCTGGAAGGGGGCGTTTGGACCGGAGGCCTCGTCCAGCATTTTGCGGAACTGAGGCCGGTCGGCCACTCTGCCGCTCTCGGCCTCGTCGATGTACTCGCGGGCAACGACGAAGCCGTTGCGCTCGGCGAAGTCACGCAGCGCGCGCAGTTGTGCGGCCACCGAGAGGTCGACATCCTGGCGGTCGCTGGAGACACGGGCGTACAGAGCGGCTGGGACGCGGTCGGGCTGGTGTTTCATGGTGCCGCTCCTGTCTGCTCGGTGTTTCGTTACCATGCATTCTTTGTTCGAAACATCTTATCGCACTGTCGCAGGCGCGGGAGGTGTGATTCGTTCGTCGCAAAAGCTCCTAGATGGCGTTGGGCGGGTACCAAAGGAAATCGCAGCGGCACCAGTGGCTCTGCCACGCGGGAGTCGACATCGCTTGCGCGAAGGTCAAGGCTCGCGCTCAGCGCCGTTCGGGTGCTCCAGCATCCATCCGGGATATCCTCGATGTATGATTCTGCGCATTCGGCATCGCGGTTTGCGGCGTTTCCACCGCCGCGGCGACGCAAGCGGTTTGGTACCTCATGAAGTCCGCAAGATTCGGCGTATCATGACAGCACTCGAAGGAGCATCTGGAGCAAAGGACTTGGACGCGCCAAGCTACCGAATGCATCCGCTCAAGGGCGACCTGGCGGGCTACTGGGCCGTTGACGTCAGCGCGAACCGGCGCATCATCTTTCGCTTCGACGAGCAGGATGTCACTGACGTCGAGCTACTGGACTACCACTGAGGGAGAGACCCGATGCCGATGAAGAACCCTTGTCATCCAGGTGAGCTCATCCTTCACGACTGGATTGGTGGACTCGATCTGACCGTGGAGGCCGCGGCGAAGCATATGCAAGTGCCCCCAGAATCTCTTGAGGACATCTGTCAGGGCAACGCGCCTGTCACGACGGATATGGCTGTGCGCCTATCAAAGGCGCTCGGTAGCACGCCTCGCTTCTGGATCCAGGTGCAGGCCAACTATGACGCCGCTCAGGCCGAACAAATGCTTGACCAGATCGATATCAAGCGCATCGAACGGGCGGCGTGATGCAACGGACAACGACTCATGCGGTTAGCTATTCCCATTGAGCAGCTAATCGTGGCTTGAGCCTCTCCCAGACACAACTCGGAAAGCACGCGAAGAGAAGGATCTTGTGGAAGACGTTCCCAGAGGGACTCGCGGGGCAGGTGAAGATCACCTCTTCAACCAACCCAATTCCGATCCCTCGATAACATCGGACACGATTTCGGCTGCGGTGGAAGGGTACTTCCGCTTTCCCCCGATTTGGCTTGGAGAAGCTCCTGATGAAGTTCTAGTGGCGCGACTAAATCCTGAGGTCCATCACGCTGAAGTACTTGCCAGGGACTTGGACTGCGGCATCGTTGTGCGTGCCTTACGCGACGGCACATTCCTGTTTGACTTTACAAACTGGCCACTGGCCGGAAGGGTTCTGATTCCCGGATACAAGATTCCAGTTGCCCACCAGCCTCACTACGCGTCTAGGGAGCACGTCGAGGAATACGAGCGCGCTGAACGGATCGCCGTTCTCCGAGCACAAGTGATGAACGTTCACCAAGCATGCCTGGAGACATCGCAGTGGCTTCTTCGAGGCAGTAGCAGTGGTATTGGACGTCCGCTGACCTCCGCTGACACTCTCAAAGGCCGGAGTTTCCAGGATGCGCTCCGGTACCACTACGATGCTGGTAGCAGCCGGGGCATCGCGCGAAGTGTCGCGAACAGTAATGCGCTCCTGCCAGACACTCCAAGCATTGCTCGTCATGTCATTGATGCCGATGTCGTCGACCATGCCTCCGCCTTACTCGATCAAATCCTGAGCCTAGAGGGAATTGCAATAGTCCAGATCGTCGAGGCGATCTATCTCTCCGCTGCTCGGTGCCAAGAGGGCAGGTTTGGCGAAGCGATTGTCTTGGTTTGGGGTGTTTGCGAGCAGTTGCTGAACACTGCCTGGGACAGGCTGTTGGATAGCCGTGACATCTCCCCCAGTCGGAAGAAGAAGCTGAAGGACCGTGACTACACCACGTCGATCAGAACGGAGGCACTAGAGCTCACCGGCACAATTGGGCCAGGCATCTACCAGAAATTGGAGCGCGCTAGGAGAGCTCGCAACAGATGGGCGCATAAGCTGGTCGAGCCGGTGGTTGTGGATACAATGAGCGGCGTTGAGGCTGCTCAAGGGCTTCTTGCATGGCTCTACGACATCCGCCTCGCTGTTCCAGTCACGGAACAAACGCCGAGCGTTCCCGCCTGGTTCATATGGAACGACGGATAGCAGGGAGACGCTGTCGGTCCGAGCTGGCCAGGCAGTATGTCTTCGGTGCGGACTTGAAGGGCCATCGGACCACGCCCGCGTAAGAATGCGAGCATCGTGCCGAGATCCAGATCGTGCGTGAACACGACGTATGCCTTGGCGAGCGCCCAGACCATGATCTCTCGGTCAGAAGCCGGCTGGTCTCCAACATCGGACCAATGCGCGTCTTCCCAACCTTCCCCCGATAGCGACTCGAATCATTCGAGCGAGAGATTTGGGTCGATCAGGAGCTTCGGTCTCATTGGACCGACAACGGTACCTTGCGCTCCACTAGTCGCCAGGCGGCGTAGGCGAGCGCCTGGTCAATGTCCTCGGGTTCGAGGCAGGGATAAGCGCTCAGGATGTCGGCCGACGACTGGCTGGCGGCTAACAGTCCGATGAGCGTTCCGCCGGTGACGCGCGAGCGGCTGATGCAGGTTTTGCCGCCCATGACCTCAGGATGGAATGTGTTCCGGTCAAGTTGTGCTGTGCGCATCGCGGACTCGTAAAGCAGCGGGTATCCTGTTCCTTAAGGCTGTCTCAACTCAGCGTCGGTTTACTCGCCTTAGTCAAGGCCGTGGATCTGCGGTGCAATGTCCTCCTTGGTCAGCACACGCCTTTCAACGAGGTGTTGTCGGTTGTAATCGTCGCGCGAGTCTGGGATGAGGACTCGGCGTGACTGGGCAGGGGCGTAGGTCGAAGAGTGTGCCATTCCCTAAGCGCGTCGCTTCCATGTCCCGGACTTAGCGCTCATACATCTGATTGCCCGGTCCAAGCGGCCGATAGCGACTCGGCTTGTTCAAGCACGGTCAGCGTCGCTTGTTCTTGCTTGTCTGGCGGATAGCCGTGTTTGCGGAGGATGCGGCGTACGAGAACGCGGAGCCGTGCGCGAACGTCCTCACGCAGAATCCAGTCGATCGTCGTGCTCCCGCGGACTGTTTCGACCAACTCGCGAGCGATGTCTCTCAGGGTGTCGTCACCGAGGACTTGGACCGCGCTGTCATTGGTCTCGAGGGCGTCGTAGAAGGCCAACTCGTCATCCGATAGGCCGAGTTCCTCACCTCGAGCGCTCGCCTCCCGCATCTGTCGGGCTAGCTCGATCAGTTCTTCGATGACCTGCGCCGCTTCAATCGCGCGGTTCTGGTAACGCAGGAGCGATCGCTCCAGCATCTCCGCGAACGAGCGGGCTTTGACCACGTTCTGGTGCCGCCTTGTCGCGATCTCGCCTCTGAGGAGTTTCTGTAGCAGCTCGACGGCGAGATTGCGGTGCGGCATGCTCTGGACTTCGGCGAGGAACTCCTCGGAGAGCACGGATATGTCCGGCTTGTCGAGCCCCGCGGCCGCGAATATGTCGATCACGCCCTCGGGAGCCACGGCGCGGGAGATGATCTGGCGGACGGCGAGCTCTAGTTCCTCCTCCGAGCGCGACTCGCCTGCGGTTCGCTCGGCCAGCGAGGCGCGCACGGCTTGGAAGAAGGCGACGTCGTCGCGAATGCGCAGCGCTTCTTCGTGCGGCACAGCGAGTGCGAATGCCTGGGTAAGCGCCCTCACGGCGTCGAGACAACGCTCTTTACCGTCGTCTTGCTTGAGGATGTGTTCCTGCGCGGGTGGGAGGAGCGCCAAACGCTCAGACGGCGTGCCGTTCACCCATTGAGACCAATCGAAGCCGTGGAAGAGACCGAGACAGACCTCGTACTTCTCCTGCAGCACCGCCACGGCTTCGTCCTGATCGATCGTCGTCTTGCCGAGGCCGCCGCTCTCGGTGTACGTGGCGAGCGCACGCTTGAGTTCGTGGGCCAGGCCGAGGTGATCGACCACGAGGCTGCCCGGTTTGTCCTTGAATACTCGGTTGACGCGCGCGATGGCCTGCATCAGACCGTGGCCGCGCATCGGCTTGTCGACGTACATCGTGTGCAGGCTTGGCGCGTCGAAGCCTGTCAGCCACATGTCGCGGACTAGGACGACCTGGAGCGGATCGTTGGCGTCGCGGAAGCGGTTGGCGAGGGCCTCGCGCCGGGGCTTGTTGCGGATGTGGGGCTGCCAATCGAGTGGGTCCGAGGCGGAGCCGGTCATCACCACCTTGATCGTCCCCTTGTCGTCGGCATCGTCATGCCAGTCCGGCCGGAGCTGCACCAGCTCCCTGTAGAGATCGACGCAGATGCGTCGGCTCATGCAAACGATCATCGCCTTTCCTTCGAGGACCTCCAGCCGCTTCTCGAAGTGATCGACGATGTCCTGGGCGACGAGCTTGATTCGCTTCTCGGACCCGACGATCGCTTCGAGCTGCGCCCACTTGGTCTTCAGGCGTTCCTTGCGCTCGACTTCCTCCCCTTCCGTGGCCTCGTCGAAGTCGGGGTCGATGTCCGGACGTTCATCCTCATCAAGGGCCAGCCTCGCAAGGCGACTCTCGTAGTAGATCGGAACCGTCGCCTCGTCCGCGACGGATCGCTGGATGTCGTAGATGCTGATGTAGTCGCCGAAGACCGCCCGAGTGTTGGCGTCTTCCGTCTCAATTGGAGTGCCGGTGAAGCCGACGAACGATGCGTTGGGTAGCGCGTCGTGCAGATGCCGTGCCAGGCCGTCAATGAAGTCGTACTGGCTCCGATGCGCCTCGTCGGCGATGACGACGATGTTTCGGCGATCCGACAGCAGCGGATGACGATCTCCCTTGTTGTCGGGGAGGAACTTCTGGATTGTGGTGAACACGACTCCGCCGGACTGCACGTTGAGCTTCGCGCGGAGGTCAGCCCGCGTCTCGGCCTGTTGTGGCGGCTGTCGGAGCAGGTCCTGACATCGGGCGAACGTGTCGAAGAGCTGGTTGTCAAGGTCGTTGCGGTCGGTGAGCACGACGATGGTTGGATTCTCCATCGCCCGTTCGCGCACCACGGCGCCGGCGAAGAACGCCATCGTCAGGCTCTTACCGGAGCCTTGCGTGTGCCAGACGACGCCGACCCTTTGGTCGCCCGGGAGGCCTCCCGACATCGGCCTCGTCTCGTAGCGGCCTCGGCTTTCCTCGCGGACCTCGCGCAAGCGCTGGCCAGTCGCGCGGAGCGTCTCGTCGACAGCCATCCGGGCGGCGTGGAACTGGTGGTAGCCGGCCATCTTCTTGGCGAGTGAACCACCGGTGTCCTCGAAGACGATGAAGTCGCGGATGAGCGGAAGTAGCCGGTCTGGGTGACAGATGCCGGCGAGCATCACCTGAAGCTGGGGAATGTGGTCGTCGACGGGATCCTGCCCGGTAATCGTGCGCCAGGGCTTGAACCACTCCCAGCCGGCGGTGAGCGAACCGACCCTACCCAACGTGCCATCCGACACCATGAGCAACTCATTGAAGGTGAAGAGCGAGGGGATGTGTGCCTTGTAGGTCTGTAGCTGCTGCCAGGCGCTCTTGATGGTGGCGTTCTCGTCGGTCGGGTTCTTGAGTTCGGTGACGCCAAGCGGGAGGCCGTTGACGAACAGGACGATGTCAGGTCGGTGGTTGTGGTCGCGCTCGGTGACCGTGAACTGGTTGACGGCGAGGTAGTCGTTGGTAACAGGATCGTTGAAGTCGATGACTTTGACCTGGCCGCCGCGGACGCGGTCTCCGTCGCGGTACTCCACCTCGACGCCCCAGACGAGCATTCGATGCAGCGCTCTGTTACGAGTTTCGAGGCTGGAGCCCTCGGGTTGGGTCAGCTTGCGGAAGGCGCTTTCCAACGCGTCATTGGGCAGATTGGGATTGAGATCGGCGAGCGCAGCGCGGAGGCGGTCCTCGAAGTAGACCTGCGAGTAGTCGCGCTCGATGTCGGGACCGTAGGCGGTGTCCCAGCCGAGATCGCGGAGGTGGCTGAGCGCGATCTCCTCGACATCGGCCTCGCTGATGGTGGTCACTGTGGTTGGAGAATCTGCTCAAGCTGGTCTGGCCGCGACCACAAGGCGATCTCGGAGTGGGCTTCTACTAGCCTGAAGTCCTCTTCTCGCCAGACGTTCTCAGTGTCATCAAACAGCGAGACGAACACGAGGCCTGCTTGCTCCGCCCGGAGGTGACTCAGATCTACACAACCTGCCAACACATGCTCGGCAATGCGGCGGGTTGCATTCCGGGAGCCGGTACTGAGGAGGAACACCATCGACGTTCGCGCATCGACCGACACCCGATAATCGACAGTCCACTCTTTGTTCGAGCGGCCATGCAGTCTGAGTCCTCGGTCGTACTTGAAGGCGCGATCTCGGAGCCAGTGATCGACCTCGTCGGCCACCGAACCTCGCATCCGTGATGTGAAAGTGATGGAGATGTCGGCAATTCGAACAGCTGCCAACGCGACTCGCTGGACTGCGTCTGCCACTTGGGCTGCGCTCTCACAGCGGAAAACGAGCCTCCCACGTTCCACAGCTACGCCCTGGGTTTCGCATATCTCGGAGATCAGGGAGCGAGTTCTCTCAGACAATCGCTCTGCAACCGACTGCATCCGCAACCAACCGATCGCTGCTCCATGATCCGTCACCACAGGCAACTCTTCGCGCTCCAGGACGAACACCGCGACGGTCCCTCCATCGGGATAAAGCATCGGTGTGCTGACGTGTACCCCCTCACGTGGTGCTGGCCCACATTCGAATAGCTCGGGCAGGGTCAGACGGAGAGTGTCGCACAGCAACTCCGGTTTCATATCTCCAGTTCCCCCTGCCATTCAGGTGCGGCCAGTGTACCCAGATGCTCGATGCGGACTTCTTCACAGAACTGCCGCCAGACGGACACCGGATCGTCCCAGGACGCTGATATGTCGGCGGGGACGTATGCCACGCGCATTTGATGCTGCTCCGAGTGGACTTGCTTGTGCGTGCCCCTCGGACACGCACAAGTCGTGCGCCTGCGTCTCCGATTGCAGTCAGGATTGTGGTGAATCAACCGGTCTCCCAGATCGAGTCCAACGATTCGACCATCCCTTAGGTGGAGCAGGGAGTAGGACAGCTGACCAATCTGGTCGTTGAACCAGCCGTAGACCTGGAGCGGCCAATCCGCCTCAGACCAGACCCCGACGCGGAACTCCTGGGCGCCTGAGTGATCCTCGTCCTTGTCCCAGAAGATGTTCTGGCTGATCGTCTTCGTGTTGTCGGACAGAATCGCCGCGAGGTCCTGGTCGATGAGCATGCGCCCGATCGTATCTCAGCATTCGGATTCTCTGGCCAGAACTGATCAGGATGGCGTGATTGGCCCTTCGCCGATCATTGCGAGGATGCGATTCCTCAGCGCCTCCCGAAGCTCTTCGGGCGACTCCCAGACGATGTGGTAGTACTGGCGAGTGTCGAACGCGACTTTGTCGATGCAGTCCATTCTGCACGTTCGAATCACCTCCAAGCCGAGGCCGGAAGCAAACCCATCTTCCCAGTAAACGCCGCCACGTGCGCCGCTCTCGCCCTGAGTGAAGTCGGCCACGAGGAACCTTGAGTTGCGAATCTCAGCGAAGATTTCGTCATCGATCTTGTTGACATCTTCCTTGCGATCGATGCGCATAGCAGTGTAGCCAGCCTGCTCGATCGCAGGTTGAATGCCTTGGTCGAACGCATCATCCGTTTCGTCGTTGAACCACATCGCGACGAATGCCTGCGAGCGACCTACATTGACGCGCGATTCCTCAATGTGGGCATAGCCTTCAACGGTGACGGACACCGAGTCCGGTTGTTTCAGACCATTGCGCTTCAGCCACCCATTCTCAACCAGGTAGTCAACCAGGAAGATGACCTCGCCGATCGTCGTAGATTCCGACCACGCCATAGCTCGCCACAAGTTGCAAACGAGCTCAGGCACATCGTCAATCGCGCCGTATCGGTTTGGATTGACCGACTCGTCGTCCGGGAGGGCGATTGAGACCTGCTGCCCGATGGTGCCCGAGCGCCCTGCCAACAGGGTCAGCAGTCTGTGCGCGCGGTCACCGATCTGTAGCGGATTGAGCTTCTCCAGAAGTTGGTGCGAGCCGAAGAGTGTGATGCGAGGGTATGGGTTGCCCTGCCTTCTCTCGTCGATGAGCCAGGTTGTCAGCAATGCCTTCTGTTGGTCGTCGAGTCCATGAAGGTCGGTTCCAACGAATCCGTCGGTCTCATAACCACCGCCGGCCCGCGGAGAGTCGTCGATCCACCTGGGCCTGGCGTCTGTCCACGCGGGAGCGCTGATTGAGATGGGAGTGTTCCAAATGAAGCAGGTTGGGGTTGTCACAGTAGGCTGATTCCGGAACCTAACGGATCGTGTCTACCTGATCAGCGAACGCTAGGCTCGGGCGGCCCAAACGGCCACAGGGCATCCAACTCGCGCGTAGATCCGAGCATCACGCCTCCTCCGGGACCTGGGAAAAGCCTGTACTCCTCGCCGGTGATTCGTGTCAGATGCTGCGCTAAACCGCCACTGAAACCGTGCCGCTGACTACCTTTGAATCCGAACGAGCCACTTACCTCTCCGTTGAGGTTGTACGCCTCCACAAGAGTCTGTGCTTGGGCAGAAGTTAGGCTACGAATGCTAGGCAGGAACTGAGCCAAGGCGTTGGACGTGATCCAATTGGGCGAGTTGCGAACGGCGTTGACATACATGTTCTTCATCGATTCCTTGATGCCCTCGGTCTCAAGCATTGCTGAGAAGATGTCATACGCAACGCGGTCCACACTTGGCCAGTCAGCCAACGATCCTGAGATTGCCTGATACTTCGCGATGAAGCCGTAGGGATCGTGTCCCAATCGGACCGGGATGACCGGAATGCCGCGACCGATCGTGACTCCGACCTCTTGATCCGTCCAATCGCTCTGTGGGAAGTCGGGCGTCAGCAGGGCAACGAGAGCATGTGCGCTGAGCAGTGCTCGGCGTATCTCCAACTCCCATTCGGCCATCGGCTCGATGTCGATATGAGAGACGAACGTGGCAACGCCGTAACCCCGCAGGTGTTCCTGAATTCGAGTGGCAGCCCACCTGTGAGCGGAGGTGTGGCTAATGAAGACGCGAACATGTCCATCGCCCCACAGTCGCTCCAAGCCGGTGGAAGCATCGCCTTTCATGTCAGGCGGCATCACTATCCCTATCGTCTTTCGTGATCAGGTAGGGCAACAGAGTATCCCTGACTCGCGTCGTGGCGTCGCTCTCCGCGGCCATGGCTGCGATCTTGTCGTCGAAAGAGCGGTTGAAGGCGCCGACAAGCGCTGCAGGCGGTTCCACCACCGGCAATGTCCCGAACTGGCCCTTATTGATCGCTCCGAACACAGTCCCGGTGTCGTTGTAGCTCTTGAGTCGCTCTCGCAAAGCACGGGCGGCGTGGTAGGTGTACGACGAGGATCTCGCTTTGTGACGCAAGGCTGCGAGCCCGCGGCCGATGCAGCACTTCTCCGAAGCCATGTTGATGTCGCCAACGGGCGCTCGCACACTGACAAGCGTGTCTCCCGCGTTCGCAATCCGCTTGGGCTCCGTGCAGAACTTTCGGTAAGTCGGGTAGCGAAAGCCGAAGTCGGTGCTTCCCTGGAAGAAAGGCAAACCCTCACCGTCCTCGTTGTAGGTGCTGCCAGGGGGTGACTGCCCCATCGTTAGGTCGAAGTAGTCCCCCAATCCCCCAACATCCCAATCCTCAGGAATCTCGCCCAACTCCGAGTCTCGGAACGAGTCGGGGAAGAGGGGGTCGAGGTCCGGTGGGAGGCCGATTGGGCGGCCCTCGGCCTTGGCTCGGACGGGGTCGAAGTCGACGAACCAGGACTTGAAGAGGGCCTGGGCCATGGCTTCGAGGGTCTCGCTCATGCGCTGGTTGAGTTCGATCTTGTCGTCGAGCGTTCCGAGGATGTGGGCAATGCGCCGCTGCTCGTCGAGGGGTGGGATGCGCACCGGCGCCGTATGTAGGTGGTTTCGATTCACGCCTGGTACGGCGGCCTTGTCCGAGTAGGCGAAGAAGTCGAGGCTCTTGAGGAAGTAGCTGATGAACCTCGGGTCGTTCCCCTTGAAGTCGCTGACGTAGAGTGTCGTGTTCAAAGGCCAGAAATCGTCTTCGATGTAGAAGACCTCGCCTAGCGTGCCATAGCGCCCCGTTACGACTCCCGGACCCGGCACCTTGGCCTCGGAGTGTGTGTCCGTGATCCCAGAAGACGAAACCAGGGGCACAGACCCGGATGCGCGGTCTCGCTTCGGAAGGTCATAGCCACGCTTCAACTCAAGGACCTCGCCCAAGGTTGTATCGTGCCAACCGGCAGGTGATTCTGCCTCTTGCAAGACCACACAGTCATCATCTACTGCCTTACGGAAGCCGTCAGACAGGCTCGCCCAATCGACGACATCGACGCGGATGGGCAGCGTGGACTCTTCGAACGACTCGCGCAGTCGTGACAGCAAGGACGCACCCACGGACGCCGTGCCCACGACGGCGAGGTCCAGATCGGAGTAGTCCTTAGCCGTCCACGTCGCCCGAGAGCCGAAGGCGCGCACTTCATGGTCCGGCACGTGTTCCGCCAAGATTCGCTGAATCTCTTCCAGATGCGCAGGAGCGAGATCAATCATTCCGCGCCTCCAGCGACTCAAGCAGTCGGCCAGCATCTGAAGCGAACGCGCGTGTGGCGAGGTAGACCCGCATGGCCTGCTCGCGGTCGTACATGTGGGCGGTCCGATTGCGCGCCTGGTGGTGCTCCATCCAGCGGTCGACATCGGCGATGAGCCCATATTCGGCAGCAAGGCGAAACAGATGTCTGCGGGTCACGCCGTCAGCGATGCCGACGCTGACGTTCGTGTTCAGCCAGCGGACAATCAGCTTCCAGGACAACTCGTAGGTGACTTCGAAGTTCTGAATCACGCCCGCTCGAATGCCGTTGCGCTCGACATCCGAGAACTGCGACATGCGCGCGTCGTTCTCCGCGACCGCCAAAAGTTCGGTCAGCGATTCCAGCGAGTCGCGAAGGTGGCCGAGTTCCAGCGGCATCCGGCGGTTGTCCGTCACTTATCTCGGTTGGCGACTTCGCCAAACCCCAGCGCTTCCAGATTAGCTGCGATCTCCTTGTCCAGCCGTGCCGCCTCACCTTGCTGCTCGCGCCATTGCGCGGCGAGGCGCGTCATCTTCTCCTCGAACGGCTCGCCGTCGTCGGGCTGCGGTTCTGCGCCGACATAGCGACCCGGCGTGAGCACGAAGTCGCGCTTGGCGACTTCCTCGAGAGTGGCGGCCTTGCAGAATCCGGGAACATCGTCGTATTCGTCGCTACTGTCTCGCCAGGCGTGGTAGGTCTCGGCGATGCGGGCGATCTCGTCTTTGGTGAGCTCGCGGTGGGTGCGGTCGGTCATGCGCCCGAGCTTGCGGGCGTCGATGAAGAGCAGTTCGCCTCGACGTTTGCGTCGGTTGCGCGCCAGGAACCAGAGACAGACAGGAATCTGGGTCGAGTAGAAGAGCTGTCCCGGCATTGCGACCATGCAGTCGACCAGGCCTGCCTCGATCAGCTTCTTGCGAATTGCGCCCTCGCCAGACTGATTGGACGACATGGAGCCGTTGGCGAGCACGAAGCCGGCGACGCCGTTCGGCGCGAGGTGGTGCGCCATGTGTTGGACCCAGGCGAAGTTGGCGTTGCCCGCCGGCGGGGCGCCGTACTGCCAGCGCTGGTCGTCGCGCAGCCGCTCGCCGCCCCAGTCGGAAATGTTGAAGGGCGGGTTGGCGAGGATAAAGTCAGCTTTGAGGTCGGGGTGGCGGTCGTTGTGGAAGCTGTCGCCGTGGGCGATCTGCCCCTCGATGCCGCGAATGGCGAGGTTCATCTTGGCGAGCCGCCAAGTCGTGTGATTCGACTCCTGGCCGTAGATGGAGATGTCGGACTTCACCTTGCCGCCGTTGCCGTTTCCGGTCGTGTGGGCGCTGACGAACTCGGCCGATTGGACGAACATCCCAGATGAGCCGCAGCAGGGGTCGTAGACGCGGCCTCGGTACGGCTCGATCATCTCGACCAGCAGCCGGACGACCGAGTTCGGGGTGTAGAACTCGCCGCCGCCCTTTCCCTCCGCACTGGCGAATCGGGAGAGGAAGTACTCGTAGACGCGCCCGAGGACATCGCGGGACCGGGACTCCTGATCGCCGACCTGAATGTTGCTGATCATGTTGATCAGCTGTCCGAGCCGCTGCTTGTCGAGCGCGGGACGCGAATAGTCCTTCGGCAAGATGTCCTTTAGAGAGGGATTGTCGCGCTCAATGGCGGACATCGCGTCGTCCACGAGTTGGCCGATCGTGGGCTGCGGGGCCTGGTGTTGGAGGTGTTCCCAGCGAGCCTCGGGCGGCACCCAGAAGATGCTCTCGGCGCGGTACTCGTCCGGATCCTCGGGGTCCGCGAAATCGACCTTTTGCAGTCGCCGGTGCTGCTCTTCGAAGGCGTCGGAGATGTACTTAAGGAAGATCAAGCCGAGGACGACGTGTTTGTACTCGGCGGCGTCCATGCTGCCGCGCAGCGCGTCGGCCATTTCCCAGAGCTGAGCCTCGTACCCGGTCGTCGCCGTGTTTGCGGTCTGTGTGGATGTCCTCATATGACGATCTTAGTTGGCGCCACCCAAGGAGCGACATTGCCCAAGCAATGCGATTCGAAGCGGCCATGAAGTACGAACCACGAAGGCAAGAGTCTCGATTCACTTGTGGCCTCTCCACTGTCCTTGAATCTGACCTACTCCAACGGAGATCCAGGACCAGGATCACTCGTTGAAATCGAATACCGTACGCATGACCAACGCGGAAAAGGAGCCCTAGGTGTCGGTTCGTGTCTCAGGATTCGCCAAGGGCCTGGTCCGCTGTCTCGACTTCGAGTCGGTCTCGGTCGAGCAGTTGGACCGAGTGCTCGTTGGCGCGGCCGAGACGCTGGAGATGGACTACATCGATCCTTCCGCCGACGTGCCCTTCATCCAGTCGGGTTCGCCGTTTGCGGACCTGGTCTTCGTCCAGCACGGCACGGCAGTGCCCTGGCAATCCCCCCACTCCGAACTCGGCGCGCCGTTTCTGATCGGCGTGCATGAGTTCCTGATGGACGCGGAACGCTGGGTGGCCAGCTACTCAGCAATCACCGAGGCGGTCGTGGTCAGGATTCCGAAGGGGGTGATGGCGCGCGTGGTGGGCGAGCTGCCGTCGGTGCGCGAGCGGATGCACGAACTGGTCATGCGCCGGCTGGCCCGCTACTACTGGGTCTCGCTCGCGACCAGCGGCGCGCCCGGCTCGCGGGTGGCGGCGGCGCTAGTCTCACGGCTGGCGCTGGAAGACCAGGACTTCGGCGTCGATCGCCGTATCGCCGTGCGCCAGACGGACATCGCGCGGCTGACCACGATGTCGCGTTCCGGTGTCGCGGTCGGCCTCGCCGAACTGGTCAGGGAGCAAGTCGTGCGCTATGGCGACCGACCGGGCGCGCGATTCCGAGGCGAAGTACTGGTGCCCGACGTGGACCTGCTGAAGGACTACGCCTTCCTCGACATGCGCACGCGCGAGATCCGGCCGCTGCTGGCCGGCGACGGGGACGAGTGATTCGGTCGGCAGACCAGCGACACCGTCCTGCCGGGTAACGGTCCATGCACGAATTCAAGGCCGATTGAACGCGGCTCGTCAGGTCGCGGCCGGCTCCCCCGCAGGACGGCTTCCACCTTCGAACTCAGGCCGACCTATCGCGAGCCGTCGCCAACGGTTTCGGGACCCGCTGCGGCTTGAGTTGGTCGCTGACCGGATAGAACTCGAGTCTGCATCGCAATGATCAGATGCAGAGATTAGGTTGTCCACAGCATCAGTGATGCACTTCAACAGACATTGACAACACTTGCAGAAAAGCGATACATTCGACCAAACACAGAACACATGTACCGACGAAGAGATGTGCGTCATGACCCTGCCGGCCTCCGATCTGTTTGAGATTCCCGTTCACACGAGAGACGGACGTAATGCGTATGCGGGAGATGACGGAGGACGAACAGCAAACCCTGCGGGCCGGGTTGCGGATCGTCGCGCGGATGATCGCGCGGCGTCACCTGGCCCGGCAGGCGGCCGAGGCCGCAACAGCAACCGAGCCTGAGGACGACGCGGCGAGCCCTGGCCCCAGCGGCGTTCAGGGCGGGGTCGAGCGATGAGCAGCAGAGGACGGGGGAGAAGGTTGGAGTTCGCGCCAGGCGAGGCCCAGTTGCCAGGCGATTTCGGCGAGCGGCTGACCGCGCTCAAGCGGCGCGCCGGCCTGACCTGGGAAGAGATGGCCGAAGCGCTGGGCGTGGACGACCGCCAGCTCTTGCGCTGGCGGCGCGGGTCCTGTCCCTCAGGCGGCTCGATGCTCTCGCTGATCCGGCTGGCGGCACAGATGCCGGGCGGGCTGAACGAACTCTTGGGCCACGACCCCTGCGCGGCTCCACGAAATGAGCGCCGGCGATGATGCCCGCCCAGCAGTCCGATTGCCGGCCCCGAGGGACTGATTTTCCCGACGACTTCCCGCAGCGCCTGGAGCGCCTGCGGGAGGCGTCGGGTCTGACCTGGCGCCGGCTGGCGCGAGAACTGGGCGTCGGGGTGCGCTCGCTTTACCGCTGGCGGACCGGCACTCGTCCGGACGCGGCGCACATGCTGGCGATCGTGGAGTTCGCCACGGAGCGGGAGCTGTTGGACTGCTTGCTGACCGGCACGAACGAAGGGGAAGCGGACGAGCGCCAGGCGCGGTTGTTCGGGGAGGATGTGTGGGCGGGGTTGTGCGGCGGCGGCGAGGCGAGCGATGGATCCCAGGACATCAGGCGGGCGGCCTAGCCAGAGCGGCTCGAGCTGACGCTCAGTCCAGGCCGCGCGGCGCACGGTGCTCAATCGAGCGCCAGGCGCGGCCCAGGGGATTGTGCTCCTGGAGCCTCAGGCGATCCGAGACCAGCAGCGGCAGGGGCACCTCGGCCCGGGCGACGGCGTCAGCAGCGATACGGAGGAAATGGTCGGCCGCCAGCTCGTCTTCGAACACGACCAGCACCTTGGGAATCAGGCCGTGGTCCTCGAGCGGACGGCTGGTGGCGTAGTAGCGCAAGTAAGGCGCCAGCCGCGCAGCCATCGTGGCGGGACGCACGGCGCGCCGCTCCCATTCGAGGAAGAATGCCCGCTCGCCCGAGGGCGTCTCCAGGAGCGCGTGGGCGTCGGGCTGGATCGAACGCATCCGCTCGTGCGAACGGAAGTAGCGCGAGGCGCGGTGAGGCGGATCGAGCTGGACGACGCTGGTGCCCTGCTCGCGCGCCTGGCGGGCCAGCAACGTGTTGAACCAGTGCACCGACTCGGTGTGCTCCAGGTTGCGCAGGAGCTGGCGCGAGCGAATCCCTGAGACGTTGCGCCAGTCGAAGACTTGGCCCGGCCAGCGCGGCTCGGGGCTCCAGCGCTTGCGCGCGATGCCGACCGAGGTCCGGTCGCGGCGGGCCAGGTAGGCGAGGCCGCGGTCTGAGAGCGCGAGCCGCGGCGCGCCTGCACACGTGTGCCTAACGATCAGACTCGGTGCCTCCAGCCGTGCGAGCAACTGCGTCAGCCGGCGCCGGCCGACGCCCAGCAGCGCGGCCAGGTGGCCGGGCCTGAGCCAGGGCCAGTCGCCAACCAGATCGAGCGCGCGTTTCTCGGCTGTGGTGAGCGCGGCGGGCAGCATCCACGAGGCTCGGAAGCACTCAGGATTCAGCGGTTCGGGCATCGAGACGCGGACCAGAGGCCGCTCGGGCCGCGCGCCCGAAGCCGGCAGCGCGTAAGCGAGCGCCTCGCGCAGGGCGAGTTGAGAGGCGCCCGTGGGACCGCGCCAGACGGCAGTCTCGGCGCCGGCCAGGGCGACATCGCGTTCGAGCGCGAGGAAGGCAGTCGCAGGCGGCCCCGCGACCAGCCGGCGCGCGTGGCGCAGTCGGGTCTCGTCGGGGCAGATGATGAGCACCGCGCCGTGGCCGTGCGTCTCCTTGAGCCGGCGGACGCGCTTGGCGAACCCGGTCCGGTCCGCCGTCCGGCCCTGGCGCACCACGGCCGCGCGCAGCTCCCCGGGCCATTCCAACAGGGCATCCATCGGCGCGGCCCTGAGCCAGCGCAGACCCAATGGGAAGGCGAACTGGGCGGCCTGCTCGGCCAGCCGGTAGATCACGGCGGCCGCGTCCAGGCGTTCGAGCAGCAGCCGGCGCCACTGCTCGGAGACCGGCCGAGTGCGCAGCAGCTGCGCAACCGGGACGCTCTCCTCCGCGGCCAGCCGACGCACGCCGCGGGCGCTGACGCAGAACCGGCGGGTCGGCGTGACCAGCTCCGAGGCCTGGCCGACCGATTCGACCAGGCCTGCGTCGAGGAAACGGTCAACCCGCTGGTAGACGGCGGCGCGCGAACGGCCCGAGAGCGCGGCCAGCTCCAGCCGGTCGAGGAACGGCATCCGGGCCAGCGTCGCGAGCAGCTCGACGTCGCCTGGGTAGAGCCTCATTGGTCGGCTCCGTCCTGCTCGGCCGGCGTGGACTCACCGGGGTGCTGCCGCTCCCGCGTCTTCGGCTCGGGCCGGACGGCCTTGGGCTTTTGCTTCTTCTTCTGTTGCTGCTGTGCCGTTCTGTCCGCTTTGTGCCGGGCTTCCATCTGCTCGCGGAACTCGGTCACCGACCGCTGGCGCTCGGCCTGCTGCCGCTCCAGCTCCGGCGCCGGAGTGACGTAGGCTGAGGCCGCCTCGCGGATGCGTGCGGCTCGCAAGGGGTCGCCCGGTTCGGGCTTGCGCACCGTCATCGAAAAGACCGGCATCCGCTGGGTGCCGACCGTGGCCCGCACGTAGCAGTGATGCACGGGTTGGGAGACGATGTCTTCTTCGGAGACCCGCTCGCGGCCCAGCTCCCAGAGCAGGTCGCGCGCGTCCTCGCCGGAGACCTGGAAGACGCAGAGGCAGCCGACGTTGGCCATCAGCGTGTGACGCATCGTGGGCGAGAGGTCCTGGAGCTTGGCCAGGCTCTGGGTGGCGAGCACGAACGAGGCGCCGTACTTGCCCAGCTCGGAGAGCATCGACTCGAACTCGACCCCGGGGATCGTCTGCATCTCGTCGACCACGACCAGTGCGCCCCGGCGCTCGCCCTGCGGCAAGCGCTCTTGCTCGCGGATGACAGAGTCGACGAGGTTGAGCAGCGAGGCCCCGACCAGCGCGGCCACGTCGCGGCCGACCGAGCCCTGCGCGGTCGAGACCAGCAGGACGCCGCCTTCGAGGATCGTCCGCCTGAGATCGACGGTCGAACGGGATTGACCAAGGATCGCGCGGGCGTGGGTCGAGGAGGCGTAGTAGTTGAGCCGGGTCTGCACCGGAGCGAGGGCGTCGGACCGGTACTCGCGCCGCCACTTGCCGAAGTCGTTGGCCCACCACTGGAGCAGGTAGGGGTCGCGCAGCCTGGTCAGCACCTCGGAGCGGAACGACTCGTCGGTCAGCAGCTTGAGTCCGTCCAGGATGGTGTACTGCTCCTCGGGCTTGGTCGCGGGATGGCTGTTGGCCTCGTGCAGGGTCTTGACCGTCTGCTCGAGGATCGACTGCATCCGCGGACCCCACTGCTCCCACAGGCCGCGCGCGACGCGTACGACCGCGTCGGCGGTCCGGTCGCGGTCGGTGAACACATGGGCGTCGAGCAGGTTGACGCCGACCGCGCCGCGCTCGTCGGCCAGGTCGATCAAGCGCACTTCGGAGACCAGCTGCTCCGGCACCAGCTCGAGGATGTCTGCGACCAGGTCGGCGTGCGGGTCGATCACGACGATGGCGTCGCGGTCGCGGCCCTCGGCCTTCTCCTGGAGCTTGTGCTCGACCAGGTGGCGCATCAGGGTCGACTTGCCCATCCGGGTGCGGGCCACGTAGAGGTGGTGGCGGCCAAGCAGGTCGTCGGGGAAGTGGACCGGTTCGCGGTCGGCCTCGCTGGTCGTCCCGACCTCGGCCCCGCCGGCCAGTTCGCCGACCGCAGGCGGCAGCGCCCGGGCGCCGGCGCGGGCCACGAGCGGCGATTCGTCCGCCGCCGAGGGCGGATGCCAGAGCGCCGCCGCCTCGCGCACGCCCAGGACGCTGCGCCGGCGGAACATGCCCGGAGGACGGGGATGCAGGCGCGGCGGCCCAGGTTCGAGCGGCCCGACCTTGCCCGACTCGAACTGCGCCCCGGAAGGATGGTCGTAGTGGCGGTAGGCCGCGGCCAGCCGCTCCAGCAGCTCCTCGGCCCGCTCTTCCTGCGAGCCCTCCGGCAGCACCGCGACCAGCTCCAGCTCGGCCTCGAACGCGCCGCGCGAGATCTTCTCCTTGACCAGCTGCGGATCGAAGTAGCAGTCGCGCGACTTCTTCCACTTGCGCCAGGCCCAGCCGCCGCCGATCAGGAGGACGGCCGCCCCGGCGCAGAGCGCGGCCAGGTTCCAGATCTCGCCGGCTTGCAGCCATGTATAGCCCTGGTAGAACCCGAAACCAGCCGGGATAAGCACGGCCAACGCCAACGGATCAGGTCCGGACGACACCGGTTGGCCAGGGGCCGGCCTGGGTTGGCTCTGGATCTGCACCGGCTGTGCCTTCTCCTGGTAGTGGCGCGACCACTGGGGGCCGAGCGAGCGCAACAGCAGGCGCGAGACCAGCCGCTCGCCTTCCTTGAGCCCGGTGAGCGCGCCCAGAGGCGCGAGCAAGGGGTCTGAGCCGGGGTCGACCAGGTCCTGGTCGCGGAACACGCGTAGGGGCGCGTACTCGGGGCCCGAGGCGCGCAGCACCAGCGACCAGGCCTGCTCATCCTCGTCCAGGCGCATGTAATCGCGCTCAGAGGGCACGTCGCGGATGCGGGCCTGCGGGTAGTGGACGCCGACCTGTCCGCGCACGATCTGGTCGCCCGCGCAGCGGACGAAGAGGCCGATCGAGCGCTCGTCGGCCGCCAGCTCCAGCGCGAACGGTTCCGGCGCCGCGATCGAGCCGAGCAGGTTCTCGACGCCCAGCAGCGTGCGCTGTCCGGTGCGCGGCGGCGTGACCGCCAGCAGCGCCGGCCCTGGCGGGCTGGCAGCGCGCCTGAACCATCGGAGTGGGTTGAACTTCATCTGAGGGTCCTTTCGTTATGTAGACGTGTGAGCGCGGCGCATCGGGCGGCTCAGTGCCGGCCCGGACGCCACTCGATCAGTTCGGTCTCCTCGGGAGTCGCCTCGATCCGGATCGGGAAGCGCTCGCCCTTAGCCAGCAGCAGCCCGTCGCCGCGCGGGCAGGAGATCAGCCAGCGCTGCAGGTCCTCGGGCAGGTCAAACGCGTCAGCGACCGTCGAGATCGCGGCTGCATCCTGCTGCAGGAGCAGCTTGAACGCCGCGTTCTGCAGCAGCGCCCGTCCCGAGTGCCCGGTGATCGTGCGCGAGTGGTCCTCGGAAAGGAGGTCCTGCACGTCCTGGGTGATGAACTGCAGGCCCAGCCGGTGCTTGCGCGCGCGCTTGGCCATCGAGACCATGAACGCCGCGCCCTCGGGGTGCTGCATGATCGACCAGACTTCGTCGACCACCAGGAGGCGCGGACGCGGATCGCGGGCGGCCGCCGCCCAGACGGTCTCGGTGCAGACCATCGCCGCCGCCGGCCGCAGCTCCGGCTCCAGCAGCCTCAGGTCGAACACTGTGACCAGCGCCTCGTTGTGCAGCAGGTCGTCGCCCTCGTCCGAGAGCAGGTGCCGGAGGCTGCCCGAGGCGAACGGCCGCAGGAGCTTGGCCAGCCCCTCCGGGTCGTCCCCTTCCAGGAAGCGGTAGAAGTCGCGGAAGCCGGTGCGACCTGAGGGCCGCGCGTAGTAGCTGGCCAGGGCGTGGTCGAGCGCGGCCCGGCGTTCGGCGCTCAAGCGCTCGCCCACCATCACGTCGATCAGGCGGCGGAGCGAGCCGATCCGCTGGAGCAGCTCCTCCGGATCCGAGCGATCCAGCACGAACGGGTTCATGCCCTGCCCGGCGACGCCGGGCGACAGCACTCGGCCGCCGGCCGAGCGGGCCATGTCGGCGTACTCGCCCTCCGGATCAATGACGTAGCCGACCACGCCGCGGCACAGCCCCCTGAGCACGCCCAGCTTGGTCGCGAACGACTTGCCCGAGCCGGAGCGGGCCAGCACGGCCGTGTTGGCGTTCAGATGCGTCCCGTCCCAGGGGTCGTAGACAATCGGCGCGCAGGCGCGCATGTCGATCCCGTAGAGCGCGCCCGAGCGGGTGTCGAGGTCGGGCGGCGAGAAGGGGAAGCAGCGGGCGACCGAGGACGTGTCCAACGTGCGCCAGTGGGCGACTGCGTTCAAGGACAGTGGTTGGGTCGAGAGCAGGCCCTCGCGCTGGCGGAAGGGCAGCGGGTCGAGTTGGCCCAGGGCGGCGGCGAAGTGCGCCGAGGCGCGCTGGGTCAGTTCATCCAGGGTGTCAGGGTCGTCAGCGTGCAGAGTCAGCGAGAGCGAGGCGTGGAACAGCCGCTCGCGGCCGCGCTGCACGTTGTCCCTGAGCCGGCTCACGTCCTCGAGCGCGATCTCGGCCTCGGGCGACATCGTCTTGCCACGCCTGAGCGAGAGCGAGCGGGCCGACTCGAAGCGCACCTTCTGCCACTCCAGTTGGCGCGCCGCCTGCTCGGAGGGAATCGGCCCCAGGTGCAGGGCGATGTCCATCGGCGCGCCGGTCGCCATCAGCTGCTGGAGGAATCCGGGCGCGAGCGAACGCGGCCACTTCGAGAGGTGCAGCGAGCGGGCCAGTCGTCCGCCGAGTTTGATGCTGCGCTGGTTGAGCTGGACCTCGACCGGCCCATCCCGGGTGGTGCGGGCCGGCGAACCGCCCAGCGCCGCAGCGATCACGAGGCGCTGGAGCGGTTCACCTTCTAACGGATGGATCGAGAGACCGGAACGGGCCAGCAGGCCGCGCAGCTCCTGCGCGTGCTCCTCCTCGCAGACGGCGTAGAAGCGCCGGTCGAGAATGCCCTCGCGCGACTCCAGCTCGGCCAGCAGGCGCCGCTGCGAACGAGCCGCTTCGCGGGTCTGGTCGGGCAGGTCAACGGGCTGGACATCCTCCAGTTCGCGTCGCATCCGTTCAAGATCGGGAGGGTGCTGGCGGACCAGGAGCTGGAGGGGGAAGTCACAGGCGTTGAGCAGCCCGGCGAAGGCGCCCAGCTTGGGCGCGTCCAGTTCGAGGCCCATCAGCTCGGTCAGCGCGAGCTTGACCCCGTCCAGGCGGACCGGGCCGTCCGGCTCGACATGCGAGAGCATGAAGCAGAGCGGCAGCTCGGGCAACGGCTTCGCACGTCGTTCCGGCTCGACCGGCGACTCGGCAAGGTCGGCAGCAGCTTTGATCTGGCCCTTGACCGGCGATTCGGGAATAGAGACGGCTGGTTCGAGGGGCAGCTCTTGAACGGCGGCGTCGGCCTCCGACGGGGATTCCGCCGGAGGGTTGATCTTGGGTAACAGTCTTCGCATCTTGGGAACTCCTTGGCTCAGGGAATCGGGATCGGGATCACGCCGGCCGAGATCAGCGCCGCCAGGCCCTTGGCCGAGAGCGCCACGCCCAGCCCGGCGGTCGTGAGGAAGACGGCCGAGCGGGCGCGTGTGCCGCGTCCCTCCGCTCCGTCCGCCATCAGGAGGAACCCGGCCCAGACCAGGCCGAACAGGGCCAGGCCGGAGGCGGCGTAGGCGACCGCGGTCAGCGCCGCGTCGAAGGCGTCGAGCATCGCCTGCTCGGCCGCCTCCACATCCGGATCGGCGGCGGTGGTGACCAGCGCCGCCGCGCCCAGCGAGATGATCGCGGTGAGTCGGCGCCACATCACGGCCCCCATCCCAGGATCTGGAACAGCTCGTCCAACTCCGCCTGCGAGAGCCGGGTCTGGATCGAAACGGGACGCTCCGTCTCCTGCTCCACGATCAGCGCGCGGTAGGCGTCGTCGGAAGCGATCGCGGACGCCAGCAACAGCGACTCCGAACGCGTCTTGCTCAGATCGGGACGCTGGACCAGCTCGGCCCTCACGTGCTCGTCGTGCACGATCTCGAGGGTCACCTGCTTCTGCACCTGGGCCGAGGGGATCGACAGGTGGGCGGAGATCGTGTGCGAGCTGGTGTTGCCTTCCGAGTCGGTCAGCGTGACCGTCTCAGAGACGGTCTGGCTCGTACCCGGCCGGGTCAGGGTGACGGTCTCGGTGCGCCGCTCGACCCGGCGCGGGTGATGCGTCAGCTGGACCACCGGCGGCAGCGGGATGCGCAGGTCTGCGCTCAGCGCGGCTGCGATCTCGACGGCCTGGATCCCGCTTTCGGCCGGCAGCGCCATGGTGAACCGGGTCTCGCCATCGGGGACGAACACAGCCGTGGTCTCGTGCCCGCCCACCGAGACGGTGAGCGTGCCGGACACGAGCGTGACCTGCGCCTCGAGCAGCGCCGTCTGGCTCAGTGCGCGGTGACCAGCTGCGGTCTGCAGTTCGACCCGCTCCTCGAGCGTCGCCACGCAGCCTGGGCGCACGCCGCCCTCGATCCGATCCGCCCGCCAGACGAGCGAGACCAGCTGCAGGTCGCAGAGCTCGCCCTCGACCGCAGGAAGCGGATAGGGCAGCTGATCGCCCGAAAGCGAGATCGCCCCGGCCTGGCCGTGCTCGTCCCGCCAGGCGAAGGTGAACGAGGGGACGGGACCGTCCAAGGGCAGCAGGTAGCTCGAGCGCCCACCCCGGCCCAGCGTGTTCTCGCGATGGAACGTAGGCTCGCGGCCGTCCGCGCCGCCGAAGGCGCGCACCTCGACTTCGAGGTTCGTAGCCGCCTTGAGCACGACCGTGGCCGCCGATTGGGTCACGGTCAGGCGCTCGATGAACAGCCGCCGACCGGAGATCACGGGCGGCGGGTCGAACTCGATCTCGTCCGAGGTCCAGCGCTCCTCCTCGCCCTCATCGGCCGATGCCAGGGGCGGGCAGCAGAGCACGACCGAGGCCCCAACCGCCAAGGCCGCGGCCCCGCCCAGGAGCGCGGGCCACCGAGTAGATCGGTGTTCCCGCTGCTCCCGGGCGATGACTTGCCGAGCGTCGTCGTACTCTCGCTTCGATTCGTTGCGCCGGTCGCGCTTGCGGAACCAGTTGCGCGGCCGCAGCGGCATCCGCTCGCCGCGCGTCCTGGAGCGCGTCGAGCGCTTCAAGTTGACCAGCTTGCGCGCGCCACGGCGGAGCGCTGCCGAACCCGAAGCAGCTAGCTGCGTGACGGCCTCGGCTGCCCTCTCCGCGCGAGCGGTCTGCCGAGCAACGCTGCCGCCCGCTTCGCCCTCCGGCTCCGCCGCACGTTGCTTGACAGCGGGCGCGGGCGGTTCCGCCCGGACCAACTGAACAGGCGGCCCGGCGAAGTGCCGGGGACCGAAACCGAAGCGCATCAGGTCGGCCGCCACAGCCGGCAACCGGCGTCCGCCGACCCGGCCCACGACCAGCGCGACCCCAACCAGGGCGAAGACCAGGCCCAGCCCCACTCGCACCGCCTCCGGTCCAAATGGGGCGACCTGGTAGACGCCGTAGGCCAGCGCCGCGACCGCGGTCAGGGCCACGATCTGGGGGAAGGTGAACCAGAGCAGGACGCGGTCCTCGGCCTGCACATGAGTGGGCACCTCGTGTTCATCCATGGCACTGCCTCCTTTCTCTCCGCGGACTTAGCTGCCGCCCGTGTTGCCGCCCGTGTTGCCGCCCGTGTTGCCGCCGCCGCCGAGCGCCGCCGGATCAGGCGGGGTGTCGATCGTGACGACCGGGTTGGAGACCGCGTCGATCACCAGTTCGACCACGCCGAAGGCGACCAGCGCGAGCACGATCCCGGCCAAAGCCGTGAGCATCGCCGTCTTGCCGCGCTCCATCTGATGGGGCGCGCCGGAGGCGGTCAGGTACTGGTAGGCGCCGAAGACGAAGTAGGCCACGCCGACGCCGCCGACCACGCCCAACAGAATCCCGACCAAGTTCGAGATCGTCTGGGTCAGGTCATCCATGAGTTGCGTTCCTTTCCCGGAACTTGTCCCGCACTTGATGCGGGACTCGCCCCGCAGCAGGTGCGGGGCGCTTGCTGTGGCGGTGTCCCTTAGGGGGACGAGATGTTGATCAGCACATGGCGCACCTCCTTCTGATGCGGGACTCGCAGGTCCGCTACTCGTTCTGGCTCCGGGGGCCGCGGCCGGACGGCTCCGCGCCGCCCTGGGGCGTCGAGAGCTCGGCCGCCGAGCGGGTCGCCCCGCCCACACCCGAGGAACCAGCGGTTCCTCCGCTGGACAAGGCTTTGCCCGCGGCCGCGCCGCCTGCGCCGATTGCGGCGACGGAAGCGACGGAGCGGACCATCGTGGCCGGCAGCGAGAGACCGAACCAGAGCGTCTGCAGCCAGGCGTCGAAGGGACTGGAGTTGCCCAGCATCGACGGCACCCGGGTGGCCAGGTAAATGAAGGCGAGCGACATCAAGAGCTTCCAGATCAGATCGCGGACCGGTTCGAAGACGCCGATCGGGGCCAGCTCTGCGAGGAAGCCGATGCCCAGGGCGAGCGCGATCAGCTGGACCGCCTGCTGGAAGACCGTGGTCACGAAGAGGCGCAGCCAGTGGCGGCTCCAGCCCGAAGAATGCGGCAGGATCCAGAGACCCATAGCCGCCGGCGCCAGGACCAGCAAGAGATCGATCAGGGCGAGGCGGAGCACCATCTGCACGAGCAGGTAGATGCAAAAGAACGCGTAGATGAGGTAGATCAACGCCAGCAGCAGAGCGAGCCCTACCGAGCCGCCCTCGACCGCCGTGATCAGGGTCTCGACGGGGGCGCGGAGCAGGTCGGAGGGGGTGACGTCTAGGGTGACGGCGATGAACCCGGAAACCGCGTGCGCGACATCAATGACGAGTGCGCACCACCAGAGCGAGGCGGCCGCCGCGACCACGCCCAGCACCAGCCTCGGGATCAGTTCGCGCCAGCCGGCCTGTCGTGCGCCCAGCGGTTCCTGGGTGATCAGCGAGAGGCCGATCCAGCCGATGATGAACGCCAGCGCGGCCGAGGTCACGACCCAGACCGCGAGCCAGGCCTCCTGGACTAGGAGATGTCCGTAGGTCAGATCAGCGGGCGTGCCGGTGATGATGTCCGACATCCGGCTACTCCTCGTCCCGGCAGCTGACGGGCTCTTCCGCCGTCAGCGCGGTGAGCACGCCGCAGAGCGTGCCGTGCACGCCCTCGATCACCCAGCGCGCCGCCGCCTTGGCCCAGCCGTCCGGGTCCAAGGCGCGCAGGAGGCTGCCCAGGAGGCCGCCCGGCTGGTGCAGAGGGACGACGGCGTAGAACGTGGTCGGGGTCGGCTGGCGGCCGGTGGCGGCCAGCATCACCATGAGATAGGTCCTGTCCGGGTCGAGCGGCGTCTGTTCGTCCAGGGCGGGGTAGTCGAACTCGTACTCCCAGCCCTCGTCGCGCGCCGTCTCGCCGCCTGAGACGCGGTACATCGAGGTCAGCCACTCGCCCGTGTCGGCGTCGCGGATGCCGTAGTAGAGGGTCGTCAGTTGCTGGCTGAAGATCGGACGGGCGCGGAACTGGCCGTGCTTCTTGCGTTCGATCCAGTCCTCGTCCTCGTTGACCCATTCGATCTGGGTTCCCGAGGGCGGCTGCTGGGCGTCCGCGATCTGCCAGGCGGCCAGCGCGAACACGACCGCCGCCAGGGCCAGGACGGCTGCGGCCAGGCGCTTGGCCCGCTTGCGCGTCCGCCGGATTCGTTGCCTCATGGGTTTCTCCTCAACCGCACAGTTGTTCGTAGGAGTGAGAGTGTGCAGGGCGCGGAAGGCCGGCAACAGGGCGCGCGCGCCATGACACGCGTGACACGGCGTCCGCGCCCTGTTCTGGCCAGGCATGTCCGTGGTGTCATGGGCGTGTACAGGAATCCCCGTCCTGTGGCAGTTGGCTATACAGGCACGATCTCCAGTCCAGGACTGAACGAACGCTGTTCCAGGCCAGGTGGATTTGGAGGGGCGGGGTGGAAGGGCCAGTTCCGGAGTATTGGGGCAGAACGGGCGGCAAATGGGGCAGTTGGAACACGCGGGACGGGGTGGGGCGGCCCCCTACCGGACCCCTGCCGCCCTGTCCGCGGAAGCCTCTGTGAACCAGGCCACACTACCCGGGGGTGGTGCTGCTGGGGACCGGGGGGCTTCGGGCGACGGGGTGGGTTCTTCCACCGTCCACCCAATCAACAGGCCGGCTGGCTCCCCTCAATGAAGAACGAAGGAGGCTGCTGTGGATAACCCGACGCGAGACTCTCAAGGCTCGCCGGTGAACGATTCCAACTCAGGGGAAGCTCCACCCGACCGCAGAACGGAGGCTGCCGTGGATGAATCTGGCAGCGACGCGGATGAACCGCAGATCAAGGACTCCGACTCTGGAGCCGCTCCACCCGACCGCCCGGCAGGAGATGGTGCTGGTCAGGACCAGGACCCGCTGATCGAGTTCCTCCGGCGGCTGATCAAGGAACGAAACATCACCAAGACCGCCAAACTGCTGGGCGTCGACCGCAAGACCATCTGGCGGGCGCTGGACGCGGGTCGGTTGACGCCGAGACTGAGGGATGCCCTAGAACGGGAACAGAAGGCAATTGAGAAGGAGGAGGCGGGCGACGACCGGCTGGAATTGCGGGTGGCGGGGCTGCAGCGGCGCCTACAGGACGTAGAAGAGCAACTGGCGAGTGGTCTCTCGGGGTTGCGCGAGGAACTGGAGGGTGTGTGTGATGAGGTTCGGACGCTGAACTGGACGCGACCAGGCGGGGCTGGGACAGAGGCAGCGACCGCTTCAACGCTTCGCAGTCCCCACCGCACCTACCCCCAGGTGGTCACGGTGGAGGCGTTGCCGAACGACGGGCAGATCTTCGGCGATGCGATGCCGCTCATCGCCGAGTGGCGGTACCAGCGGGCTCGGTTCAAGGCGCATTGGCCCTCGGTCGAGGGGCTGGAAGCCGAGGTGCGAATGCTGGAGTTGGAACTGCAGCTGATCGAGGAACGCCGCCTCACCCTGCCGCCCGGCCAGCTGCCCTGGGAGTGGGACCAACGAAGACGGGAGGCACGGCGACGGGAGCAGCGGCTGGGGAACGCGCGGTCGAAGCTGCGCCGGGCGCGGCGGCGACGCGTTGTAGCAACAGCATTGACGTTTGGACTGTGGAAACACCGCTAGCCGGCGATGGCAGAGCGCCAAGCTCGGGCGCACACAGCCGGATGGGAGGGTACCGTCGCGCGCCTCTGGACCGCGCCGGAAGTTGAGAGGCTTGATCCGGAGTGCTCGAGCGAGACCCAGAACCAGACGCCAACCGGAGAGGTCGGGCTTCGCCTATTGGACGATTCGGAGAGCGGCGTCGGCGCTCGCCCACGTTCAGACAACAGCGCCCGGAGTTACTGAGGCAGCAGAGAGGCGGAGCACCGACCGGCCTGGCGGCCCCGAACCTGCCCGGCGCAGCGCTGAGCATGTTCCCGCTCGCGCTCCGCGCGTCCGCCGACCAGAGAGATTCGAGGACAGATCGTGACTGTTCGTGACTGTTCGTGACCGATTCATGATCGATTGGTTCACGATCCTCATCATGACGTTCACGTACGTTCGATATCCTGAACCCGCCGAGAGCAGCGCCGCATCCTGCTGCGGCTTGAGGCAATCGGCGACGGCGGGGGTAGGTCATCGGGGCCGGGCTCCAGCTGAGACCACTGGAACCTGTGGAGGTCCTCATGCAGCGTTCTCGGATCACAGGTGTGATGTTGGTCGGGCTGGGCGTGTTGATCGGCTCGCTCACGTTTGGCGCGGTCTGGGCCGCGACGCAGATCGGCACGACGGACGTGCGGATCACGGCTGAGCGACTCGAGGACGGCCGCGTCGAACTCGGCTTGCAACAGCTCGGCGGGGGCGGCGTCTGGGGCGAGACGCAGCGGCCTGAGAACCGCTTTCTGGCGCCAGATGCCGAGGTCGGTGCGCTGCACCAGAGCGAGCCGATCACGATCGAGGTCGAGGTGGCGTCCCGCGAGGAGCGCGCCGCAACTGTCTACTACGACTATCTCGTTGACGCCGGCGCCGGCATCGGCGAGCGCTACAATTCCCGGTTCACCGACCCCGACCACCCCGAACTCGTACCGGGGCGCTTCCTCTGCGTGATCGATCCGAACGACGAGGGCATCGAGGCGCTCTGCGACGGACTCGAATCGAGCTATCGCGGACCAGTGGTACGGGTCGAACACGACGACTGGGACGACCTGCGCTCGGAGCTGCGGGCGCGAATGGCGGTGCAGGCGCCCGTCGCGATGCTGACCACGAGCGTGCCGACGACCATCCTGGCGCTCGAGGTGCGTGAGCAGGCCCGCAACCGGCCCTGGGTCACCTACTGGATCGAGTTGCTCGACCAGCACGTGGCGCCGAGCGTTGCGCCATTCTGCCAGGTCACGCACAGCGGCACCCTGTTCGAGAACGAAGAGGACCTGTTCTGGGGTCTCTCGTCCGAAATCAGCGCAGCGGCCGCCGCACAACTCGGCGTCAGCCTCGACTTCAGTTCGCACAGTGAGGTCGCTGGCCAGGCAGCAGCGATCCGCGAATGCGTGGCCAGCGGCGCATCGGTGATCACGACCACCCTGGTCGAACCCGAGGTGCTGCTGCCAGCGATCGAGGAGGCGCTCGCCGCCGACATCCCGGTCGTCTCGTTCAACTCCGGCGTCAACGCGGCCGACCAGATCGGCACCGTGCTGCACATCGCGCTCGACGACCACGAGGCGGGCCGGATCGCGGGCGAGGAGTTCAACCGCCGCAAGATCAGGGGCACGGCGCTCTGCGTGATCCACGAGCCGAACAACATCGGCCTGCACGAGCGCTGCGAGGGCTTCGAGGAGACCTATCGAGGCGATGTCGAACGATGGTCGGCGGAGGATCCCGCGGCGGCGCGCAGCGAGCTCGCGGCTCGGCTGGACGAGGGCGACGTCAGGGCCACGCTGACGCTCTCCGTGCACAGCGCCTGGGACGCGCGGATCGTCAACAACCGCCGAGCTGAGCCCGTGCCGCTCGCGGCCTTTGGCTTCAGCGTCGGCCTGGCGCGTGGCGTGCTCGACGGCTCGGTGATGTTCACGATCCTCGATCACCCGGAACTGCAGGCCTACATGTCGACGGTCGCCGCGGTGATGACCGAGCGCTGGCGCCTCGACCCTGTGACCTACTTCAACGGCATGTCTCTGCTGATCCGCCCGCAAATCGCGGACGCCGACTACATGCAGCGAGTCGTTGACGCGATGTACGCGGAACCTACCGGCGAGTGACTCGCAGACCGGCTCCGGCGGCCCAGCGCGGCGGCCGGAGCCGGCGCACGCGACGGAGATCTTCCCGCACTTCAAGCGCGAGTGCCGCCGATTGGCCCGCCGACCCGCAATCGACACCTGACTGCTTCGCTCCATGGGGGCTTCGATCACTTCGTGTCCACGCCAGGCCGGCACCCGGCGGATTGAGTGCACGTGTTCTCCGTGCCACCTGCCTCAGCCGTTCCTCCCTCCTCCTTACTGGACCTCCAGGTCCCCGCAGCCCGATGATCGCTCCTCTGACGAGCTCCGCCGGCGGACCGAACTGCACGTGATCAGTCAAGCCCTCGCGTGGGTAGTGGCGCGACCCGCCCCGTGCGTAGGCCGTACATTGGCGGCTGTGGCTTCCACGGCCGCTGACGCCGGAAGATTGGAGCCGTGAACCCAGCCGAAGATCACGCTGCGAGTGAGCTCCTGCGGAAGCGCTCTGGACGACTAGGTCAGAAGACCGCAGCGGCCGACAGGGACGTGCCCTGACCCGGCGACGGACGCAGCGGCTGGGGACGGCACGATCAAACCTGCGGCGGGCGCCGTGGCGGTGCTGGGTGGTTCGCATCTTCAGCTTGGGGCTGAGAGGCCGATGAGGAACGACAGATTACGGACGCGTGACCGGAGACGACCGGACCGATCGCCCAGCGTCGATGCTGTCCAGTGCAAGACTCAGCGATCTGCCCGACCAACCCTCCGGCCCCAAGATTCGTGCAACGTGGGGTGCTCGACCGACAGATATCATCGCGCTAGCAGCGAGGTACGCTGAGGAAGCGGAGGACCGATGGGCTCCCGACAGGTCAACGCCGAACCGGTCTATGCGGCGGCCGCCGAGTGGGTCGAACGCTGTCTCCAGCGGGATGACTCACTTTTCACTCCCGGTCGCGAGATCTGGTCCGCTCGCTTGCTCAGCGAACTGCGGTCGCGCTTCGGTGATCAGCCGGACGAGACGCCGGGGAGGGCGTTTCTGGAGAAGCTGTCGCGACAGCTCGAGGGCGCGCCGGCGCCCGTGGTGCAGTTGATGGGCGAAGCGCTCTACGTGCACTTCCTGATCGTCTGGACGCAAGACGCGACGACGGAGCGCCGGCGTATCGAGGAGGTCCTCAGCTTGTCGCCCGAACCGGTGCAGATCCCGCCGCAGCTGGTTGACGGCCTCACACCCGGCCTGGCCGGGGTTGGCCAGGCCTATCATCGCCAGCGCCCGTTCGGACTCGCGGTGATCATCGAGTTCGCCGAGCAACTCAAGCAGCGGACCCCAGGCGAACAACAACGATTGCTCGCCGACCCCTGGGCGTTCAAGGACTTCTTGCTGAGCCTCGAACCCCGGAGTCAACTCCTGCGCGAACGACCCCACTGGGGAGGCGCCCAGCGGCATGCGCTGCTGCATCTCGTCCACCCAGACTCGTTCGAGCCGATCGTCAGTCTCAATCACAAGCAGATGATCGCCTCGGCCTTCAGTCGGTCGCACGAGGTCCCGGTTGAGGATGTCGACCGCCGGCTCGGCGAGATCCGCGCTCGTCTGGAGGCCTCAACCCACGGCGAGAGCTTCGACTTCTACCGTCGCGACATCCGCCAGCGCTGGGACGACGACTACCAGGCCGACCAGTGGGATGAGTTGGTCGCAAGGGCTCGCTCCTTCCTCGATTCCGGCAGGCTGGAACTCGACGAGAACGACTACAAGCTTGCCATCGCCGCCCGGCTCGCCGACGCGCGGGCAGCGGTGCTGGCGGGGTCGAACGACTGGCCGAAGCGGGTCAAGACCGGCATCGGCAAGGACAACAACTTGATCTTCCGTTTGCAGCTCGCCAGATTCCGAGACTGGGTGGACGAGTCCCCGGAGCAGGCGCTCAGCGCACTGGAGGCGCTCTGGACCGGCGTCGACGTTGCCGCGCCAGATCGGATCCGGCGGTTCGCGGAGTTGCTGCCCGGCTCGGCCAGCGGCGGCGTGGCGGTCCGGACGACACTGGCCTCGGTGCTGTTGATGGGTCTCGATGCCCGCAACTATCCGCCCTACCAGAAGACCTTGTTCGCCAAGGCCTACGACATTAGCGGATACGATCCGCCGGAAGGCGATCAGGACGAGGCCGCGCAGTACCACCATGCGCTTGGATTCCTCGACCGGTTCATCGAAGCGGCGTCCGAGCGCGGCCTCCAGTTGCGCCACCGGCTCGATGCGCAGTCGGTTGTCTGGGGTGTCTTTCGTTCGACCGAGCAGCCGCCGGGCACGCCCGAACCCGTCGGGCCGGCAGATCTTGAGGAGCTGGCCGACCAGTTGAACCTGCCTCGCGAGTTCCTGGAGGAGATCGAGCTGCTGCTTGAAGACAAGCGTCAGGTGATCTTCCAGGGACCGCCCGGCACCGGCAAGACCTTCGTCGCGCAACAACTAGCGCACTGCCTCGCCGGGGCGGAAGAGCGCGTGACGCTGATCCAGTTCCACCCGTCCTATGCCTACGAGGACTTCGTCCAGGGCTACCGTCCGGCATTGGTCAACGGACAGCCGAGCTTTGAGCTCAGAAGCGGTCCCCTGCTGCTGGCCGCCGAGGCGGCGCGCGCTGAGCCCGAGGCGAAGCACTTCCTGGTCATCGATGAACTCAACCGCGGCAACCTGGCCAAGGTGTTCGGAGAGCTCTACTTCCTCCTGGAGTACCGCGATCGGGACATTCGCCTGCAGTACTCAAGCGATGCAGCGGCGCGCTTCTCACTGACCGAGAACCTCTACATCATCGGCACGATGAACACCGCCGACCGCTCGATCGCGCTGGTCGATCTCGCCCTGCGCCGCCGCTTCCACTTCGTAGAGTTCCATCCGGACCGCTGGCCGATCCAGGGACACCTGCGTCGCTGGCTGGAGCGCCACGATCTCGCCAACATGAGCTGGGTGGCGGATATCGTCGACCTCGCGAACGAGCGGCTGAGCGACGACCGCCACGCGGCGATCGGACCAAGCCACTTCATGAAGCCTGGCCTCGACAACGAGGCGGTCGAGCGCACCTGGAGGCACAGCGTCCTGCCCTACCTGGAGGAACGGCTCTTGGGCAGCGCCGAACGGATCGACGAGTTCGCGCTCAACCGGCTGCGTGACCAGGCCGCTCGGCGCGCGACGGCTGAGCCGGATCCGGCATCGACACCGGAGGAGCAGGCTGCGGCAGCCGACGCCGCCGAATGACGACCAGGCTCGATCTCAAGGAGTATGCGCCGGTCGACTGCACGCTGGCGCCGGAGCAGCTCGACCTGCTGCTCCGGCATCAAAGCGAGCTTGATCTCTCGATCGAACTCACCCAAAACGACGGCGGCGCCGTTCGGCTCACGGCCGGCTCGACGGTCGGCGCCGTGGAGATCGGCGACCTGTCCATCTCGATCGAGCCGAAGATCGGCATCGACCAGCTGCTCTCGCTGGCCTGCTACGCGATCGGCGTGGTCAAGCCCCAGGACCAGCGACTCTTCGACTTCGAAGAGCGCCGATCGCTACCCGACACCCTCGCGCTGGCATTGGCCTCCGCCGCGCGGCGAGCCTTCGATCAGGGACTGCTGCACGGCTACCGGACAGAAGAGCAAGCCCTGCAGACGGTCCGCGGCCGCATCCGGATCGCGGAGCAACTGCGCCGGCGCTTCGGCGCGGGGCTGCCGGTCGAGCTGCGCTTCGATGAGTTCACCGACGACATCCTCGAACACCAACTCGTGCGCGCGGCCGTCGTGCGGCTCGGCGCGATGCGGCTCCGCGCCCCTGAGTCGCGCCGGGAGTTGGGCTGGGTGGCGGCGATGTTGGAGCAGGTCTCGGCGGTCGAGTTCAGACCGAACGACGTGCCCGATGTCCGCTTCGACCGCCTCAACGGGCACTACCGCGCCGTGGTCGGGCTGGCCCGCCTCATGCTGCGTCACGGCGCCTACGAATCCGGCCGCGGACGCGTCCGCGCATCAGGCTTCCTGGTTGACATGAACCGGCTGTTTCAGGAGTTCCTGACCGTCGCCTTGCGTGAATCGCTCGGGGTATCCGAGCAGGCGCTCCGCGCCGATCGCCAGCTGCCCGAGATCTGGCTGGACGAGGGTGACCAACTACGGCTCAAGCCGGACCTGTCCTGGTGGGACGGCCCGACCTGCAGCTTCGTCGGCGACGCCAAGTACAAGCGGCTCGCCGACTCGTCCGCCCCCAACGCCGACCTCTACCAGCTGCTGGCCTACGCCACGGCGCTCGATCTGCCGGGCGGCCTGCTGGTCTACGCCGCCGGCGAAACGGAGCCGGCGTCGTTTCACATCCGGCATGCGGCTCGGCGCCTTGAGGTCGTCTCGCTCGACCTGTCCGGGTCGCTGGAAACGGTGCTCGAGCGAGTCGGCCAGGTGGCCGAGCGAGTGCGCGTGCTGCGCGAGGAGGCGCGCCGACAGCGGTGTGCCGCGTAACGAGCCCGGCGTCGCTCCGAGTCGAACACAGGAACCATGGCCCCGCGTTCAGTCTGCCTCCGACCGCGCGAGCAGCACTGGCTGCGAGACCTGGCAGGTCTCGCATCAGAAGGCGCAGCAGAGTACGACGGGGTCACCAAAGAAGGTCCGCCCGCTCCAGCGTGACCGTGTGGCCCCAGGCACCGAGTTCGCCTTTGGCGCGTACGGCCAACAGCGACAGGCCGTTCGGCCGGCACGCGGTCTGCGGTTCCGCCCGGGCCAACGCCGTGTCGACGTGATCAGCCGCGATCATCATCGCGCCTCTGGCGACGGAGTCGAGGTCGCCGCTGGAACGGGGCCAAGCAGGCTGAGCGGAGTTCGCGACCGAGTCCTGCAACTGAGCGAGTGAGCTCCAGCGTCGGCTCCTGCGTCAGAGGCCGGTTGGGGCAGTTCGGCCGGGCGGGTGCGGTTGTCGGCGGCGGTCGGTTCAAGTCAGAACTGGTTGCCGGCCCGGCCGGGGTCGCCGTGGGCGGTAGCTTCGCCACCCCGGCCGGGCCAGTCACACTGCGCTTGCGCGTGGCCCGGGCCGCCTCACGTTGAGCGTCGCCGCCTGCCCTGGCGTGAGCGGGGTCGGCCTCGGTCAGCATCAACGTCGCCCGCCGCTCCCAACCGCCGTGCACCCAGACCTCCCTCGCCTATCGGACCAATGCTCCTCCATGATCACACCACCACTGCTCAGCAGGCCGGGAGAGGGATGCCATGCCGTGACAGCCTCGGCCTCTTGGTGGGTTGGTAGGGTTGAACGGGAAGCGGCCCGCGCCGATATCGGAAACGAGGCCGACGGTGCATTGGCCCGCTCCATGGTTCGCTGCGCTCCTGCTCTGCGTCCTGGCGCTCGCCGCCTGCGCTGACGAGATCGAAACCTGGCACCCGCCGCCAGAACTCGGCATCTGCGCGCGCACGCCGGCGCTGCGCGACGCCATCGTTGCTCAGATCGACGGCGTACACAGCTGCGCCGACATTGATGCGGACGACCTCGCCGCAATCCGACAGCTCGACCTCAGCGATCGCGGGATCGCGGCGCTCCGGGCCGACGACTTCTCGGGATTGACCCGCCTGCGCGAGTTGCGTCTCAACGGAAACGCGCTGCGCTCGTTGCCCAACGGCCTCTTCGAAGGGCTGGCGCTGCTGCGTGTGGTGCACCTGCACGACAATCCGGGTTCGCCGTTCGCGCTGCCGGTCGAGCTCCGCTTGGTACAGCGCGAAGGGGAACGACTGCTCTATCTCGGCCTGCCGCTGCGCCCGCCCTCGCGGGTCGTTGCGCATCTTGAGGGCGAGGGCGTGGTGCTCGCGCACTTCGCCGCCGTGATCGAGGCAGGCAACTACGTCAGCGCCGAGACCACGGTCGGGCCCCGCCGCGGCTCAGCGGGGACGGTGCGGGTCCAGCGCGTCGCCGCCGATCGGGAGTCGCGCGACTGCGGCCGTGAACCGTGCTGGACCGGGATCCGGCTCGTTCCCGACAGCGCTCCCGTAGCGGTGGCCGCGCTGCCCGGCGACGGTGAACCGCCCGAGGGTCTGCCGACCCTGGTGCTGCGCGTTGATTCCCAATCGTTCACGCTCGACGCCGTGGTCGAACGGGGCGTGATCACCGGCTCGGGCGGGTGGCGCTACTACCTGTACGCCGAACGCCCCGATGACTCCAAGCTCAGCGGAACATGCACCGTGACTGAGTACACGACGGTGACACATGGCGGACGCGGGACGAGCGGGTCGCATGACTACGAAGGTCAATGCCGGCTGGCGATAGGCAGCGGATCGAGCACTCCCGCGTACCAGCTGCCGCTGCACCGGATCGGGGCGGGCGCGGGACACGAACCCGGCTCGAAGCCACGCAGCGGGAACCCATGCGGGGCTCCAGCCGATCTGCGGCTCGTGGCCGACGCCGTCAGCTTCGCTGAGGCCGAGCGGGTCGACGTCGTGTCGTTTGATGCCGAGCGCCGCTGCTACTACTACCTCACGGTCGCACAGGATCCCAACCGCGACGCGCCGTTCCGCTTCGCTGATGGCGATTCCTGCGTCGTCGAGGCGGTCGACCGCCGGGTGTCCGCGAGGGGCTGCGCGGAACTGGTCTGGTGGGGCGGTTGGGGCTTCGGCGGGATCAACTCGTTGGCCGAGGCGCGCGCCGACGCAATGCTCAGTCGTCCGTACGTGACCGGCGAGGAGGACCGCAAGCGCCTGGCGACGATCGCCGCCTGCGCGACCCTGCCGGACGTGTCGCTGGCGCTGGACGAGGAATCGTTCCGCGAGTCCCCCATCCACTACCGCTCTGTGAGCGATGCACAAGGACTCTGCGAACTGACGATTACGGCCCTCGCCCCACCGGACGCGCTCGCCACGGGCGAGCGCTGCATGGTCTCCGCCGAGTTTGCTCTGGTCAGTTCCTTCAATGCGGTGCCGACTCGGCGGTCGGGCGCCTGCGAGCGGATTGCGCACTCGGCCAGCTGGTCGCAGGCGAGCGGAGACCGCTGGAGCAATGAAGAGGTGAGCCTCGCCTGGGCGAGCTACGTTGCCTACCTGGAATCCCTCAGCGAGGCTGACTGGCAGCGGCTGCTTGACGATCACTTCTGCATCGACGATGTCTGCTCGCAGCTGCCCCCCAACCCGCGCGGCGAGTAGCGTCGCTCCCGCTCCCTGCCGCGCCGCGTGCACTCGCATCTCGGTTGCTGGTCCGTCTGCCAGCAGGGCTCGGTGAGGCTGGCGAACGGCACGGACCGCTGCCGCCGGACGAGAGTCGTCAGCCAGGCGTGCGGGGACCATTGTCCCTGGCGGCCTGCAGACCGGACGGAAGGGACACGACCAGGCCATGCTCGACGAGCAGGCGCGGGCTGAGCGCGGACCTGGACCGGCTCCTGCGGCTGAGCGAGTGAGTCGCCGAGCGTTGGTTCCTGCGTCAACGGCCGGGCGGGGCCGGTTCGGCTATGCGGCGGCCGCATCGAGGTTGGCGGGCTGGGCTGCCGGAGAGGACATGGACATTGGCGGATGTGCGCGACGATGTCGGGACACCGACCAAGGACCGAGCACTGGGACCGGGACCGCCTCCATGGCTCCGTTGGCGCCGGAAGGTTCCCGCCGCACCCATCCCCGGGTGATCACGGTCGACGCATGGCCCAGACTCAGGACTTCAGCTACAGGTAAACGAACAACTGACCCGCCCCTGGGCCCTGTCCTGGCGGAACTCGACCCTGTCCGATCTCGACTTGATCATCTGTGAGAGCTGCTTGTACCCGTGGATGCGGTTTCGAAGGCCGGATCCAACGGCCGCAGCGCATCGCCGACCGCGCCGAGGAATGCCCAACCGTCGTCCGGTATCGTCCGGTCCTCGGCGGGCTCCACGACCGCGGTCCAATCGCCGGCGTGCGCATGCAGCGCGCGCTTCCCACCCGACAGCTCCGGCCTGGTCCAGTAGCCAGAGATGCGTCGCGTCGTCAGCACGCCGTACTTGGCCGCTTCGGCGAGCACCTGTTCCAGCAGGGCCGGTTCGCCATCGTCGCCGCCAACCAGCAAGGCCATGGGTCTTGGACTCAGGCGTCACCGATCGCAGCCGATCTGAAGGCTACGACGTGGCCGCGTGCGTTCTCGACGCTCACACAGCCTCCGGCCGCGCCAGCAGCACCAACTGCGAGACGTGACAGGTCTCGCACCAACAGTGCCAGGACAGCACGCCGGGGTCGCCGAAGAACGGCAGCACCCGCTCCAGGGTGACCTCGTGACCCGCGTGCCCCCAGGCGCTGAGTTCGCCGTTGACCGCTTCGGCCATCAGCGCCAATCCGTTCGGCCCATCGCTGCAGGGAGGCTCGACCCGGGCTATGGCCAGCTCGACCTGGTTCGCCGTAATCGTCATCGCGCCTCCACCCATGGAGCGGCAACCGCTGCCCAAGCAGGCTAGGCAAACCTCGGCGACGCCCGACCGACCGAGGCACATAACGAGTTTCCAGAACCCGACGCCCGCGCCCTGTTCACCTCTATTGGACGGGCGTACTACTGGAGATGGTTTCAGGCTTTGCCAGCATTTCCCGCCCAGAAACGCTGGAGGATTCGTCTCTGATCCGAGACCGGCAAGTTTGGATGAGGTCTGCTCTCCCACGTCCGGTCTCACCGAGGGACAGAAGCGCTCCCGCAGCGCGAACGAGCCAAGGGATGAGGATTGCTCTCCCCCACGCTGGTTCAGGAAGCGGAATCGACACGGGCGGACGCCGTATGGCTCCAGGGCCCCGAACTGACACCTGACCGAGCCGCTCCCAGGGCAGTTCGGTTGCTTCGTGTCCGCGCCCATAGATCGAGCCTGGCCGATTGAGCACACCTGCTCTCAGGCGCGCTTCGGCCGCACCGCCCACCCCCTCTTCAGCGCACTCCGACTCCCGCCGGTCACGGCATCCGCCAACGGGAGCAGTGCGTCCATCAGCCAGTCTCATTCGCCAACTGCAAAGACCAGCGCCTCCGGATGCCGGCGCCGGTCGCCAATCACCCACGTCACACACCACCCACTGAACGCAGGAACACGAAGGGAGTTCCAGATGGAGAACGTCAAGCACGCCACAGGCACCAGGGCCCGCTACGTCGGTCCCACAGCCGCGCGGATCGCCGAGCTGATCGCGCCCCGGCAGCGGGTCCGCTTCGAGCGCGGCTGGTTCTGGACCACCGCCGTCTGCCACGGCTCGCAGCAGAACCAGCTGAGTTTCCGCCAGCGGCCGGACGGCGACGGGATCGATGTCCGCTGCCGCTCGGCCGGTTGCGCACGCGAGCGGGTGATCCGCTCGCTGGAGCAACTGACCGGCAAGTCGATCTGGTCGGCCTACTCGACCCAACACAGCACCTCTGCTTCGACGACGACGCAAGCTCAGGTTCACCAGACCGGCGGGAACGACAGGACCGGCGGCCGCTCATCGGGCCTCGCCCTGGCGTCGTTCATCGTCCTGCTGCTGGCCGCGCCGCTGGTGTTCGGCTACGACCTCCAGGTCGTCGCCCTGAACGCATGCGGCCTTGCCTGGGTCGGTTGGCTGGCGCGTCGTGCGCTGGTAGGTCGCCGCCGGGCCGCAGCGAAAGGAGGCCGACCGCGCTGAGCCATCTGCACACAGTCCATCCACCTCAAGGGCCGTCTCTCCGGAGGCGGCCCTGCTTCGTTGCCCCAGGGCAACACGCAGTCGCACGTCCTCAACGAAAGGAGACACCCATGACTGCAGCCACCACGACCATGACCGCTCCCCGGCCGACGCTGGAGGAACTGGTCGACCGGATCATCGACGCCATCTTCGGCCTGGACGAAACGGTCCAGCCGCTGACCTCCCCGGCCCGGGGCATCCACGAGGCGCGCCGCCTGAGACAGACGGGCGACCTCGACCGAGCGCTCGCCGCGTTCACCGATCTCGACCTGTCCGAGGCGACCGAGGGCGAGCGGCGCTGGGCGCACAGCGAGTTCCTCGACCTCGCCCGGCGGCGGTTCCGCGATGACGAGGCCTTGGTCTATCGACCCGGCACGGGCCGCGCCGCGGTGCTGACCGCCGACGCCCTTGGCGACGATGGAACGCTCGAAGTCCGAGCCGTTCTGGGCATGCGCTGGCGGCCGGGCAAACTCGTCTCGCAGCGCAGCCTCAGGGGGCTCAGACCTCTGGCGAGAAGCGGTGCACGGTGAGTTCCGCCCTTGCCAAGGTCGACATCGCCGCGCTCAAGCGACGCCATCCGCTCGGCGATGTGGTCGAAGCGGCCGGCGTCGAACTGCGCGGTCGGGGCCGGGTCCGCCAGGGCCTCTGCCCCTTCCATGAGGAACGGGAAGGCAGTTTCACCGTCTACACCGACACGCAGAAGTTCCATTGCTTCGGCTGTGGGCTGGGCGGCGACGTGCTGGACTTCATCCAGCGCACAGACCGCGTCGACCTGCCGGAGGCGATCCGCCGGCTGGAGACCGCTCCGCCGACCCGGCTACCCGCCAGCACGGCCGGTCAGACTTCCGCACCTCAAGCGTTGCCGGCCAACAGGGACCCGGCCCTGTTGACGGCAGCGATGCGCTGCTACCAGCGGCAGCTCGGGCTCAGCCAGGATGCCCAGGCATATCTCGCTTCGCGCGGCATCGATTCCGAGGCCGCCCGACGCCTGGGACTCGGCTACGCCAGCGGTCGCGGGCTGCGCGACTGGCTCGTGCAGGCGGGCTTCGACGACCGGCGAATCCTCGATAGCGGTCTCGCCTCGGGCGGCCGGGAGCGCTTCCGCGGGATGATCGTCGTTCCCGAACTGGTCGGGAACCAGGTCCACTGGCTCGCCGGCCGCGCCGTCTGGCCCCAGCTTCGGCCGAGGTTCCAGGCGCTGCCCGGCCCCAAGCCGGTGCTCGGACTCTCGCGGCTGCCTGCATCGGCGCCATGGATCGTGGTCGCCGAGGGGCTGTTCGACTGGCTCGTACTCAGTGCCTGGGGCCTGCCCGCCGTGGCCGCGCTCGGCACACAGGGGATGGACAAGCTGGCTTCCTCGCTCCGGGGACAACCGCGCGTCTTGCTCGCCTTCGACGCCGATGACGCTGGCCGCGAAGCCACCCACCAGCTCAGGGCACTGCTGGGACTGCACCGCGCCCGGGTCGTGACGATGCCCTCAGGGGTCGGCGATGTCGCGGAACTGGGCGCTCGCCCGGATGGGCGCTCCATCTTCCTCGACTCGCTCCGGAACGCGGCGCCGCTAGCTCGGTAGCCGGTCCGACCCGCCGGACTTGTCCCGCTCCACCCATCAACCACCCAGTCACTGAATGGAGGGCCAGCTTATGGCCTTTGTCCGACCGTGCCCCCGCATCAAGTGCGGGACAAGCTCCGCACGGCCACACGGCTGCTGGACTCGGCAGCCGCACCCACCCAAACACACCCCTGAACAGGAGCACGAGATGAACAACGGAGCACACAGCAATGGCAACGGGACCGTCACAGCGGTCCGGCGCAACCCGAACGGCCGGGGCCCGACCCAGTCCACCTACGGCAACGGCAAAGGAGCCAGAGGCCATGGCAACTCTCAGGCGAACACCGAGCCCCAGCCGTCCCTGTCCGCACCGGAGGCGCTGCACTGGGATGCCCTGGCGCCGCGCGTGACCGAAGCGCTGGCGCAGCCGCTCGACCGGCAGCTGGTCTCCCAACGCAAGGGCCGCGGCGGGCGCGTCTTCGATTACATCGAAGGCCACACCGCCATCGACCAGGCGAACCGCATCTTCGGATTCGGGGGCTGGGGGTATGACTTGGTCGGCGATGTGAACCTGCACCGGATTGAGCAGACCGACTCGCGCACCGGCGAGGTGACGACCACGGCCGCCTACTCCGCGGTCGTCAGGGTCAGCGTCCCCGGCACGCCCTCGCGCATCGACGTCGGCTTCCAGCCCGTCGCCGACGAGACGCCCGAAGGTCACGAGACCGCGTTCAAGGGCGCGGTGACCGACGGGCTGAAGCGCGCCCTGCGCAGCTTCGGCGACCGCTTCGGCAACGGCCTCTACGGCGACCCGCCGACCAATGCCCACCGGCACCGCGACACCCAACCCGCGCCACGCCGCCAGCAGCCTGAGGCTCGGCGAGGGAGCCAGCCTCAGCGCCGCGTCGTGCAGCCCGCCTCCGACGCAGCACGAGGCGACGCCCTCGACGCGCAGAACCTGCGCGCCCAGCTCATCGAGCTGAGCGCCGAACAAGGGTTCACCGACGAGCAGGTCCGCTCGGCCGTCCAGGCCAAGACCGGCCGTGCGCTTGACGATCTTGGCCCGGCCGAGCTCAACCCGCTGGTCGCCTCGGCCGCCGACAAGCTGGAACGGATGCAGCGGACTCCGGCCGACTAGCGCTCACATCCATCCTGGCGAAGCGGGGTCGTCCGCCCAACGGGCCGCCCCGCTCCCCCTCTATCGGACCCTCTGAAAGGAGCCGTTATGACCACCACCGCAACCACGTCCACGAACGTGTTCAGCCGACCCGCCGCCCGCTTCGTCGCGGGTGGGCTCAACATCCGCGCCTCGGCCCTTGGCCAGTGCCGCCGCGCGCTCTGGTACACGGCCACCGAGCAGCCGGTCACCAATCCACCCGAGTCCGAGTCGCTGACCCTGCTCGAGGCGGGCAACGCGCTCGAACCGGTCGTCGTCCGCGCCATGCGCCGCGCCGGCTGGCGCGTGACTCCCGCCGACCGCGCCGATCCTCAGTCGGTCACGGTCGAGGCGAGCCCAGGATTGACCGTGACCGGCCATCCCGACGCCACTGGCTGTCCTCCTTCCGAGGGAGGAGCCGCCGCAGCCGTCGAGCAGTTCCTGTTCGGCGACGCAGAACCGAACTCTCCAAACGAGGACATCGTGATCGAGGTCAAGACGCGCGGGCCGGAGGCGTTTAAGCGCTGGCGCACGCTGGGCGCCGAACGCAGCCACCCCGAGTCGGTCGCCCAGGCGGCCTGCTACTCGCTGGGCGTGTTCGGTGAGTGCCGCGACGTGGTGATCGCCACGCTCGACACCGGCTCGCGCACGTGGGACTACGAGGAGATTCCCGCCGCACGGGCCGAGCGCGCCTGGCGTAACGCCTCGGTGCGCATCGAGGCGTTGGCAGAGCATCACGCGCTCAACGGGCCGGACCCCGAAGCGTTGCCGGAACGCGACTTCACCGCCTTGGACTGGCAGTGCAAACGCTGCCCCTACCTCAACCTCTGCCAGCCCGGCGGAGCGGGCGAGGCTCAAGACGACGGCGAACAGACCGAGCCGGTCTCGGACGGACAGGCGCGCCAGGCGCTGCGCGAGTACGAACAGGCCCAGGCACGGATCAAGTCGCTCGAAACGGACAAGCGCGGCGCCCTCAAGACCCTTCAGCACTGGCTCCAGCGGAAAGGAGAGACCAAGGCAAAGCTGGAGGGGTCCGACAAGACGCGCACGGTCGGCATGGTCACAAGCCGCCGCTACTCGGTCGACCACACGCGGCTCAACGCGCTGCTCGGACCCGAACAGCGCGCCGAGATCGTGACCGAGCAAGTCTCGGAGTACCTCCGGGTCAGCTGACCACCCAATCCTTGGAGTCGACGCCCGCTCGACCGGGCGCCACACAGCCCCGCGCTCCCAGAAGGGACGCGAGGCTGCTTCGTTGAACTGGCGCGGCCAGTCCCGGACTCGAACGTAGGGGGCAGTTCCGCGCCGCACACGCTCTCTGAAAGGAGCACTGCCAATGTCACGCACGATCAACCGAGTCGAACTGTTGGGCCGGGTCGGCAGCGACCCCGAGCTGCGCCGCACTCAGGCCGGGACGGCTGTCGTCCAGCTCAGGCTGGCGACCGATCGCCGCCGCGAGAACGGCAGCGAGGAGACCGACTGGCACACCGTCGTCTGCTGGGCCAAGCAGGCCGAGGCCGTGGCCGAGTACGTCCACAAGGGCGAGCGGGTCTACGTCGCCGGCCGAATGCAGCAACAGAGCTGGGAGACCGACGGCGGCGAGCGCCGCAGCCGGATCGAAGTCCACGCCCAGGAGGTGATCTTCCTCGGTTCAGGCAACGGAAACGGCAACGGCCGCAACGCAGGCAACCAGGGCGAGCAACCCTTCTAGGTTCAGCCTCCGATAGCCAACGACGCCTCGCCGTGAGGCGCACCACGGCCCCGCGCTCCCTCAGGGGACGCGGGCCCGCCTCGTTTAACGGGCGCGGCCTGTCCCCGGCTCGAACGGGGACCTGTCCGCGCCGACACACGCTCTCTGAAAGGAGCACCACCAATGTCACGCACGATCAACCGAGTGGAACTGCTGGGCCGGGTCGGCAGCGACCCCGAGCTGCGCCGCACTCAGGGCGGCACCGCCGTCGTCCAGCTGCGGCTGGCGACCGAACGGCGCCGCGAGAACGGGAACGACGAGACCGATTGGCACACCGTCGTCTGCTGGGCCAAGCAGGCCGAGGCCGTGGCCGAGTACGTCTGCACGGGCGAGCGTGTCTACGTCGCCGGCCGGCTCCAGCAACGGAGCTGGGAGACCGACGAAGGCGAGCGCCGCAGCCGGATCGAAGTTCACGCCCACGAGGTGATCTTCCTCGGCTCGGCCAACGGTAACGGTCAGGGCAACGGTCGCAAGGCCGACGGTGACCAGCCCTTCTAACCCTCCATCGTTCATCGACGCCTCATAGCGAGGCGCTACACAGGGCCGCGCTCCCTCGTCGGACGCGGCCCCGCTTCATGTCCACGCAGAAAGGACCTCCAAATGACTACTGCGCACCAACCTCCCCTCATCCCGTCCACCGACGACCCCGAACGCCAGGCGCTGCTCGACGCGCTTCGGCAGAACCTCCACCTGCTGGGCGAACTCGCGATCCGCTACGAGGTCGAGACCCGGCCCGAACGGCCACCGGACATGCCCACCATCTACCGGCCCGAGACGGTCGTCGACCTCCTGGGCGAGGAGATGAGCCAACTCGCCCAGGAACAGGTCCGGGTGCTGCTGCTCGACCGCAAGAACAGGGTCGTCGGCCAGCGGACCATCTACCAGGGCAACTCGTATGCGGCGCTGGTTCGCCCGGCCGAAGTCTTCCGACCCGCCGTGATTGAGGCCGTTCCGCACATCGTCGTCGTGCACTCGCACCCGTCCGGCGACCCGGAACCGAGCCGCGACGACATCAAGCTGACCAAGGACCTCACCGAGGTCGGCAATCTCCTGGGCATCGAACTCCTGGACCACATCGTGATCGGGGCGGACGGCTGGGTGTCGATCAAGCAGCAAGGCCTCGCCTGAGCCCGCTTCCCCGCACACCGCACTCAACGAAAGCAACTGTCTTGAAAGTCAAGAGGAAGGAGTTGCCACTTGACCGGACAGGTCTCGCCAGGGCGAGTGATGCTTGACGATCGCGTTAAGGATCACGAGCAGCTTGCGCATGCAGGCCGTGAGCGCCAGCTTCTTCGGCTTACCTGCCGCCAGCAGTCGCTGGTAGAAGTCCCGGATGACGGGGTTGAACCGAGTCGCGACCAGGGTGCTCATGTAGAGGGCGCCGCGCACGCGGACTCGGCCGCCCCAGATCGTGCGCCGGGCTCGCAGGGCGCCGCTGTCTCGGTTGAACGGCGCCACGCCGACCAAGGCCGCGATCTGTCTCCGGTCCAGGCTGCCAAGGTCCGGCAGATGGGCCAGCAGGGTGAGCGAGAGCTGCTCGCCGACGCCAGGCACGCTGCGCAGTAGTTCATCGCGCTCACGCCAGTGCGGACTGCGCTGCAGCGTCTGCCTGAGTTCCTCGTCCAAGGCGCGCAGCTCATCCTCTAGCCAGGAGATGTGCGCCTCTAGCCGGGGCAGGACGGCAGCGCTGGCGACCCCTCGACGGTTCTTCTCGGACACCAACATCGCGATCAGCTGATGGCGACGCGCCATCAGGTCGGTGAGCGCCTGGGTCTCGGCGTCCCGCAACGGGCGCAGGGCCGGTCGCCCGAGCGAAGTCGCGCACCTGGCGCGGGTTGACCACGACGACCGGTAGCGCCTCGGCCGCCAGAGCGGCGACCAGAGGCAGCTCCAGACCGCCGGACGCTTCGACCACGATCAGCGTCGGCCGGAGCGCAAGCAACCTGGCGACCAGGTCGCGCGCTCCCTCGTCGTCGCGCGCCAGACGCCAACGCTCGTCACCCGGGCGTAGCGCCACGTCGACGCTCGCCTTCGAGACGTCGACACCCACAAACACCAGTGCTTGGTTCATAGCCACCTCTCGTCACGGACTGGCCCGTCCTTGCCAGATGCGGGCTCAACGGCCCCGGCAACTGTTCGGGCTCTGCTGCATGCAGAGGTGCGGCGACCCAAGCTTTCGTACGGCCTGCTCGGCCAAGGACGAGTCGGTCTACCACACCCCCAGTTCCCTGGGAGACAACCCTCCCAAGGCCAAACGGAAAGATACAAGGACGAGCGATGCTCGACACCCCAACCACGTCTCCTGCCGGAGGCGAACCCGAGACCCAGCTGTACACGATCACGGCGGGCGGCTTCTCCGCCACCTGCGACGCCTTCGCCTCCGATCCCGAGCAGAACCAGCTCTGGTTCTGCTCGATGGTCGGCGCCCAGACCTCGCTCAAGGCGATCTGGGCGGCGCTGCTCAACTCACCGCCCTCGCCCGCCTTCCTGATCAAGGGCGCCGTGGATGAGCTGCACGAGGGCGGCTACGAGCGCTGCCAGATCCCCGAGACCAGCATCGGCACCTGGAAGACGAAGATCGCGCGGCTGCCGCAGGCCGGCGCTTGGCACGCGATGGTGTTCACGCAAATGGCCGAGCTCTCGTTCGAGCGCGACGCCTTCCTGCTGCTCACCCCGGACGCCTCTGAAGCCCCGGCGCTGCACCTGCGCTTCCTCAACCAGCGCACCGAGCTGCCGATTCACCGCAGCTGGGCCGACTGGCTCTGGCAGCAGGGTCTGGAGTCGGAGTCGATCCGGCCGCTCAAGTCGGAGGGCCTCCACGCCTGGTACTGCCACCACGACCCGCACGGGCTGGAAAGCGAGCTCTCGGCCGCTGTCAGGTACGGCGCGCTCCGGCTGCCGCGCCAGCTGAATGGAGCGGCGGCATGAGCCACCGCTACGTCACGGTCACAGTCGAGACCCGCGCCTCGGAGGACGACATCTGCGGTGAGGAGATCACCGCGATCTACAACCTCGACCTGGAGGAGGACGCCTCCTACATCGATGGCCAGGTCCATGAGGACCTGCACGACCACCTGCGCAACCTGCTTGCGCAGTACGGGGGAGGCGGCGAATGACCGACGCCGACGACAACGAGATCATCGTCACGGTCCGCCAGGGCCTGGACGAGACGGCCCGCTGGTGGCTCCAGCGACCACAGTCCGACTGGCAGATCGCCCAGATCGCGGAAGACCTCGAAGACCACCTGGTCAGCCTGATCGAGGCCGACGACCAACGAAAGGACAACCAATGAGACTCGGAGGCCAACTCAAGGGAGGGTGTGCGCCAAGAAGCGCATAGGTTGAGAGTTCCAGATTTGGAACCCGGCCAGGAGTGGGCCGGTGGCTACGGAAGCAGGCACGGGGACCCGAAGCAGAACCGTGTCTGAAGCCTTCCCGACAACGGGGCAGCAGCGACCCTACCAAGCTGTGGGCCTCTAGCCAGAGTTCCGCTACGGCTACACAAGGAACTGCCGGTTGAAGCGTCGAATCAGTGACTGCCCGTCCACGGTAGGGCGAGGGCAGAGTCATCGGATACCCGTCTAACCACTGCGGGGAGAGTCCGCCAGGACAGGGGCACCGCACTCCGGACAACCGGATGTCCCCCGATGACGAGCGCGGCAAGGAGCCGGGCCAGGCGTAAAGGCAGAGCCTAAGGCGGAATGGAAACGCAACCTACGTGAACTTGGGAACCACGTTCGGCTCTCCGGCAACGGAGTAGGCCAGCTTGCGGCCAATGCCGAGCGTGGGGCGGAGCCCTCGTAGTAGTCGGAGGTCGGGAAAGCCGGCCACATGGCGAAGGAGGGCAGTTAGACGAGTGCAGAACACACAGCGAACTACGCCAGAGGAGGGATGTATGAACCCCACGAAGATGGCAGAAAAGCAACGGTTCTTGGCAAGAACGGCCACTGAGCATCCAGACCACAGGTTCACCAACCTGTACGACCTGTTGCACTGGGACGAATGGATGCACACAGCGGCCCAACGGGTACTGGCGCGACCGGGTAGCCAGACCGACGGCGTGGACGGCAAGACACGGGATGCGTTCAAGAAGGGATACGAGGGTCAGATGACGGCCCTCATCGACCAACTGAAGCGCAAAACGTACCAGCCGCAACCGGTCCGGCGAGTCTACATACCCAAGCACGATGGCAAGAAGCGCCCGCTGGGCATCCCCGCCCTGCGAGACCGCATCGTGCAGGAAGCAGTTCGGGCCATCCTGGACCCGATCTACGAGTCGGACTTCCACCCGCACTCGTACGGCTTCCGCAAGGGTCGCTGCACGATGGACGCAATCGCGGTCCTCATGCCGCTGTTCAACACCAGCCTGAGGCACTACTACGTGATCGAAGGCGACCTCCAAAGCTACTTCGATACCGTCCACCATCGGACGCTAATGAAGCTGCTGCGGAAACGGGTGAAGGACAGGGCGCTACTGGACCTGATCTGGAAGTTCCTCAAATCGGGAGTCATGGAAGAAGGCCTCTTCGCTCGCACCGAATCCGGTGTGCCGCAAGGAGGAGTCATCTCCCCACTGCTCGCCAACGTCTACCTCAACGAGTTTGACCAGTGGGCGGCGGCGCAATGGGACCTCGACCGAAACACCCGACGACGGAGACGGTACGCCGGTCTCGGCAACTACAAGATGGTGCGCTACGCCGACGACTTCGTGGTCGTCAGCAACGGCCCCATCGCCGAGGTCAGAGCGACCATGCAGGCTATCCAGCAGTTTCTGGAGCACGAACTCCACCTGACGCTCTCGGAAGAAAAGACAGTTATCACCCACGTCAACGACGGCTTCGACTTCCTGGGTTTCCACATCCAGCGGAAGAAGACCGAAGGACGATGGGCGGTGCATCTCCGACCGACGGCCAAGGCAAAGGAGCGCGTGAAACGGAAGCTGAAGGACCTGACTTCCAGGAACTGGACTTGGATGGATGAGTACACCCGACTGACGACTCTGAACGCTATCGTCCGGGGCTGGGCCGAGTACTACCGGTACACCAGCCTCGTGCAGGACATTGAGGACATCACGCGGTTCACATGGTTCCGCTACCTCAACTGGCTGCTGGCGAAGCACAAGGGCAGCCGCAAGGGACAACTCATCAAAGCCAAGACCAGACGGCTCCATGGCAGAACCCGCTGGCACGCCGAGGTGCGCGAAGGCGACAACAAACTGGAAGCGTACCAATGGCTCCCGACTCGACGGGAACTTGACCGCCAACGCTACCGGCAGAAGGGCGCAGCGGGCTTCCCGCATCCTTACCTGTCCGGCGATGCAAAGGCAGCAGGCGACCATCCTCAGGGAGAAATCGGCCCGGACGAACGCATCTACACGGCGACCATTGGGGCAGGTAGCGGCCGACGTAGCCGCAACGAACCTCTTGAACTCGCCGAACGGAGGCTCAAGGCCAAGTTGCGCGACGGAATGAAATGCCAGCAATGTGGCGCTCGGAGTCCTCTCCAAGTCCACCACACGAAGGGCACAAAGTCCCACGCGCTCAAGGACTTGGTCACGCTCTGCCGGGCGTGCCACAAGGCCGTAAGCCAATCAAGCCAACAACCAACCGTCTGATGGAGAGCCGGATGCCTTGAAAGAGGCACGTCCGGTTCGGTGGGAGGGATGGCGCAAACCAGTCGGAGTAATCCGGCCATCGGCGGCGCCGTCCCTACCCAACTTTACCCCACCCCGCCGCGGGTGGTCGATTACATCCGCTCGCTGCTGTTCGCGCCTGTTCGATACGGCCGCAACCGGGACCAGATCGTCAGGCTGCTCGACCCCTGCTGCGGACCGGGCGACGCGCTGAGGCAGCTGGCGGACTCGATCAACCGCCACGTGACGGTCGAGACCTACGGGGTGGAACTGCACACCGAGCGGGCGCAAGAGGCCGCGGAGCAGCTGGACCACGCGCTCTCCAGCGACCTCTTCCGCTGCTCGATCGCCAACCGCACGTACAACCTCTTGTGGCTCAACCCGCCCTACGACTGGGACCGGGAGGACAAGCGGGTGGAGCAGGCGTTTCTTACCCATTGCTCGAGGTACTTGGAGCCGGACGGGGTGCTGGTCTACATCGTCCCGCGCAACCAGCTCCCGACCTCGGCCCGCTTCCTGACGACCAACTACCGGCGCGTCAGGGCCTGGTCGTTCCCCGAGCCCGAAGTCGAACAGTTCGACCAGGTCGTGGTCATCGGCGTGCGCAAGCCGCAGCCGCGGCCCGACGCGCGAGCGATGCGCGACCTGGTCCAGGGTATCGACGACTTGGCCCCGCTCAGCCGCGATCTCGCGCCCGAGTACGACGTGGGCATGTCGGCGGCCGGTCCGGTGATGTTCACGACCCGGGTGATCGACTTCCGGAAAGCGGTCGCCGAGGCGCGCCGGCGCGGGCTCTGGACCCAGGACGAGATCACCGAGGCGTTCTGGCCGCCGACCGACGCGACCGCGCGCCCGCTGATGCCGCTGCGCAAGGGGCACCTGGCGATGCTCGTCGCGGCCGGCTTCCTCGACAACCTCGAACTGGAGACCCCGGAATCGCGCGTGCTGGTCAAAGGCCAGACCAAGAAGGAGATGGTCCTGGTCGAGGAGGGCGAGACGCACGACGTCTACCGCGAGCAGCTGCGCACCAGCGTGGTCACGCTCGACCTCGACTCGGGCCGGATCGAACGGATCGAGGCCTAGCGGCCGAGCCTGGCCTGTTTCGCCAAGCAACCCCCACCACAACCCTGCGGCCCAGCGCCGCTGAGACAGAACCGGAGAGGAACCCATGACCACTGAGACCATCACCCGACCCGACTACCAGCCCTACACGGACTGGCACTGCGACCACCACCGGGATGAGACCTACGCCGGTCCCGTCCTCTACGTGCTCATCGACGAAACGGAGACGACGGCGACCCCGCTCTGCACGGACTGCGTGCAGAGCCTGATGCTCACCTTCGCCGCGCAGCAGGAGGCCGAGGCCGACCGGCACCCGCGCTCGTTCGAGGTGCTGACCATCGCCGCCTACATCAAGGCCTTGAGAGGCCTGCCGCCGATCGGCTGCCCCTGGCCCGGTTACGGCGAGGACGAGACGGGAGCATTGGCGCCCTCGGGAGACGAGGAGTGCGACCACCACTTCTATCTCCCGGCGCGTCCGACCCACGAGCAGCTGGCCTCGCTCGTCGAGGACGCGATGGGCCACGCCTGCGCGCACCCGCGCGAACACCGCGAGTTCTAGCCAACCTCCCGCTCACGCGCGGGCACGAAACGGAGACCACTATGCCCCGAATCCGAGTCCAATACGCCTGCGGCCGCTGCGGGCACACGTCCACCGCCGAGTACTTCGACTACCGCTACCACGAGACCGAGGTCGTCCGCATGCCCTGCGACGGCTGCGGTTTCATGACCGAGCACACGCCCCAGATGGCGGAGCGAGTCACGGAGGAGGGCGGCTGAGCTCACCCGCTTCCCACGGAACCAAGCGAGCGGGCGAGGGGCCACTATCCCTCGCCCGCTCTAGTCACACAAGGAGAGCGTGACATGACCCAGACTACCCAGTGCGGTTTCTGCCGCGAAACCTACGAGGTCGGCGACCAGACCTACACGCCAGACGCTCACGCCGTGCCGCTCAACCAGTGCGCAACCTGCGCCCGGCAAGATGGCCGCGGCAGTGGTGAGCGCGACTACCCGATGTTCGACCGAACGTCCAGGCAACGCGCGGCGATCGAACGCCAGGTGCTGGCTGAGAGCACGGCGCCCGACGGCCGCTTCGTCGAACGTTGGCGGCCCGACGATCTGGTCTGGCTGGCCGATGCCTGAGCGCAACCGGGACCTGCCCAACTTCGACGCCCACGTCACGGTCGGCCAGGTCGTCAATGAGCTGTTCGAGCTCGGCTGGCTCGACCTCGACGACTTCGCCGACCGCGACTTCGCCCGCCTCCTGGCCGACCGGCTCAGCGAAGTCGCCCCCGAGCGGCAGCTGACGCTCGCGCTCACCGCCTAAACCACACATCGATCCTTTAGCCGCCCGACCCGCCATCCGTGCGGGTAGGGCTAGAACAGGCCCCGAACCATGAACCCCTGGCTGAACAACGAGGGCTGCCACATCTACTTCGACCGGATCACCCCGATCGACGAACGCGGCAACGATGCCGCCGAGCCCACCTACCGCTACTGGTGCGCCAGTTGCGGTCGCGACCACGACGAGTACGAGAACCTGGCCGACTGCGTCTCGGACGCCCGGCGCCACATCGAGGAGTAACCCCCATGACTGATTGGAGCAACCAGCAGGGCTGCGAGATTTTCTTCGAGGAACTTGTCGCCATCGACGAACACGGCGAGCGGACCGCCGGCAGCACCTTCAGCTGGTGGTGCCGCTGCGGCCTCAACCGCGACGAGTACGAACGACTGGCCGACTGCGTCCAACAGGCGCGGGCCCACATCGAGGAGCAACCAACGCCATGAACCTGTCCGAGTTCATCGACACCTACCGAGAGGCGATCACGAAACGGATCGTCCACAGCTACCCGCCCCGCTACCGGCCCCAGGCCGACCAACGCCCGATGCCCCAACTCAAGCGCCAGCCGATGGGCGCCCAGGAGACCATCATCCGCGGCGCCGCGCTAAGTCTCTCGGAGCAGCGCGGCACGACCGTGGTCGGCGAGATGGGCGTGGGCAAGACGTTCATCGCCATCGCCGCCGCCCAGTTGGCCGGTTTCCGGCGCGTGTTGGTGCTCTGTCCACCGCACCTGGTGGGCAAGTGGCAGCGCGAGATCGAGGAGACGATCCCCCTGGTCCGCACCGGCATCGCCGACTCGATCAGCGACCTGGAGCAGCTGCGCCGCCAAGAAGGCTCGGGGCCGCAGTACGTGGTCATGTCCCACTCGCGGGCCAAGCTGGGCCACCGCTTCCGGCCCGCCTACTGGATGCGCCGGCTCAAGGACGGGGACGGCCAGCCCGTCCGCGACGAAGAAACCGGCGAGTTCATCATGACCCCGGCCTGCCCCGACTGCACCCAGCAGATCGTGGACCCGGAAGGGGTCCCGGTCACCCACAAGCAGCTGGACAAGAAGCGCCACAACTGCCCGAAGTGCGGGACGCCCTTGTGGACGGCGGAGGCGCGTCCGGTCGAGACCGAGACGGCCGGTTACAATGCGGGGCTCATGGCTCGGCGCACGCCCGGCCAGGGGCCGCGCAAGTACCCGCTGGCCGACTACGTCAAGCAGCACATGCGCGGCTACTTCGATCTGCTGATCGTGGACGAGGTTCATGAGCACAAGGGCCGCGGCTCGGCCCAGGGCCTCTCAGCCGGCATCCTCGCCGACGCCTGCGGCAAGTCGCTCAGCCTGAGTGGAACCTTGATGGGAGGGTACGCCTCGACCCTCTTCCACCTGCTCTACCGGTTCTCGCCCGAGATCCGGTCTGAGTTCAGCCGTTCGGACGAGCGCAAGTGGGTCGAACGCTACGGCTTTCTCGAACAGCGCGTGCGACACGACCACGACGACGACCCGACCGAGGACGGCTCGGTCTCGCGCCGGCGCCACTACCGCAAACAGGAGAAGGAACGGCCGGGCATGGCGCCGGCGGCGCTCTTCCACCTGATCGGTCACTCGCTCTTCCTGCGCCTCGCCGACGTCGCGTCGGAACTGCCGCCCTACGAGGAGCAGATCCAGGTGGCGAGCATGGACACCGAGGAAGGGATCCACGGGCTGTCGCAGGCTTCGGCCTACCGGATCCTCGCCGCCGACCTCAAGCGGGCGCTGCTCAAGGCTATCGAGCGCGGCTCGGCGCGGCTGCTCTCGACCTACCTGCAGGCGCTGCTGGCCTATCCCGAGGGCTGCACCCGGGGCGAGTCCGTGTTCGACCCGGACACGGGTGACCTGATCGTTCAGCTGCCGCCGCTGGATGCGGAGCGCGTCTACCCCAAGGAGCAGCAGCTGATCGACCTGGTCGCCGCCGAGCGCCTGGCCGGACGGCGGGTGCTGGTCTACGCCACCCACACCGGGACGCGGGACATCACCGGTCGGTTGGAGACGCTGCTCACCCGGCACGGGTTCAAGACCGCCGTGATGAAGGCCCATAAGGTCCAGCCCAAGCAGCGCGAGAGCTGGGTCGCCAAGCGGGTCGAGGAGGGCATCGACGTACTCATCTGCCATCCGCGGCTGGTGCAGACGGGGCTCGACCTGATCCACTTTCCCACCGTGATCTGGTATGAAACGGACTACTCGGTCTACACCATGCGCCAGGCCTCGCGGCGCAGTTGGCGGATCGGGCAGCACCGGCCGGTCAAGGTCGTGTTCATGGCCTACCGCTCGACGCTCCAGGCCGACGCGCTCAAGCTAGTCGCGCAGAAGCTGCAATCGTCGCTCGCGGTCGAAGGCGACCTGCCCGAGGACGGCCTGGCCGCCTACGGCGACACCGGCGACGACCTGATGATGGCCCTGGCCCGCAAGCTCGTCTCGGGTGAGACCGATTCCGAGCCGGTCGAGAACATCTTCGCACGAGCGCAGCAGGTCGCGGCACAGGCCGAAGAGTTGCTGGTCGACGCCGATTGGCAGCGGCCGATTCCCGATGCAGAGATGCCGGTAGCGGCATTGCCCGGCACCGGAGCGGTTGAGCCGGTCGTCGAGTTGGTTCCCTGCGGCGGTCACCACGGCCAGGACGAACAGCAGCAGACGCTGTTCAGCTGGGCCGAGTTCCTAGCCGACGGGCCCGACGAGCCGAAGCCCCGGGGGCGGAATCAGCGCCCCTCGGGGCCGTCGCTGTTCGACTGGGCGCTGGAACGCGAGCAAGAGGCCGAACTGGCCGCCGCCGGCGGCTGAGCGGACCGCGCCTACGGAGGAGGTCATCGTCGCCTGGGCGATGACCTCCTCCGGCCCTCTTTGTGCGGGCCTCTCTGCGTTTAACGGACGGCTCAGAACCTATGGCCATCGCTCCACCGAAGGCGACGCGGTCCCGCTCAGCTCAACCAGCGCAGCTCGTAGCGGCCCGGCTCGTCCTTGAGCGCCTCGTACTCGGCCAGCTCGAACTCCGGCAGACCCTCGCCGTCGGGCAGCCAGACGAAAGGGATCGGCACCTCGCCCAGGGGCCGGCGGGGACAGCCGTGCTCCCGCAGCCAGCCCTCGGAGACCCACCAGGGCATCGAGCCTTCCCCGCCTGGTCCCGCCGAGGGCAGGTGGAACTGGCGGCAGCGCGGACAGCGGCGCGCGAACCCGCCGCAGGACTCGCAGCACCGGATCAGATCCTGGTCCCGCCCGCCCGCGTGCCCGACCTCAGCGGGCTCCTCCCAGATGTGCCGGCAGGAATCCGGCCGCTCGCGCCGCTCGGGTGGGCGGGGCAGGACGCTCGTCGCTGGCACCCGCCGGGCCCGGCGTTCCGTCGCTTCGCGTGCCGCTCGGCGCTTGCGGACGCCGCGGCGCTGTCTCGCGCGGGTCATCTGCCTGACCTTGCCGTCTCTGTGTGCACCGAGCGTCCAGGTGCGCGGCCCTCGGCATCACCGTACGCGGTGCAGCCGGCGTACCACAACCAGACGAATCCCTCCCGGCGTCCCCGCGCGCGATGCACTCGTCTGCCCAGCCTCGGATGAGCAATACGATCAGGGCCATGCCGCTAGCGTTGATCGCGCCCGCGGCCAGCAGATCGACCTCGCCCACCGCAATCGCGCCGCCGACCTCCGACAGCGCGAACACCGAGACCAGCGCGAACATCGCCACTAGGTTCAGCGCCCAGACGAACGTCAGCCCCTGGGCACTCTGTCGCGCGTGCTCCGCGGGATCGTGTTCGCCTGAGGTCATCTCCAACCCTCCCCGTCATGGCGCCCGCTTGTGAACCGAGCCGGGTGGTCCCTCTCAGGATAGGTCGGCAGCCGGCGCCCCCTACGGAGTCATATCCACGAGATGTAACGACATGTGTAAGCCTGGAAGAGTGAGGGGCCAGACGGAGACGAGTCGGTGGCGCTGATCGCTGGTACGGGTTACGACCGGAATCGGCCGGTCAGCGCGGTCAGCGCGCGAGGGCAGGCGGCCGCTGGATAAGCGGCACGATGGCAGATCGCCAACAAACTGGCGGAGTTGAGAGTTCAGACCTTCGAACAACTCGCCACGCTGGCGGGGCTGTCGGACAGCTCGTGCTTCAACTTCGACACGACCGCGCGCGACTAGCTAGACGGTAATCAGACCGCTGCCGTGCTGGGCGCAGGCAAGGGATTCGGCAGTCACTAACCAGCAAATGTCAACCTCTGGGAGTCGTTACCCGCGCAGTTCCTTGCGCCACTCCGCCACCACGGGCAGCGCCTCTCCGCAGAGAATCGGGCAGGATGATCGGCGGGGAGCAACTCGTTGAGCATCGGCGGCGACAGCTACACCTGCCCAAGGTTCATCTCGCGAAACGGCACGATCGGCATCTCGCATCATCGGCAGTACGGCGTATTCACCATCGCCACTATCGCCTACAGTCGACAACTTCTGAGACACCCTCGTGAATCGAATCTCCGCTAGAGGTTCGACTGCTGGTACTGCTGGATATTCTGCTGATCGGAGGTCTCTTGGAACGTCGTCGTCTGGGAGGAGTTCAGGTCAGGCTGACCGCTGATAGCCGTCTTCGCGCCGCCAGCGAGTTCGGCCAGCTCTTCAGTGGACAGCTCATCCTGCTCATTGACGGGGGGGGGGACCTCATCTGCACGGGTTTGGTGTTCGCTCGGCATGTCGCGCCTCCTTCTTTCTTCTCATGTGAGGACAGAATTGTAGCATAGACAACGTTTGCCACTACCGGAGCCGAACTGTCCAGGCCGCAGCGCGCGAACCGTGAACAGGAAAGGGGAGTAGGTGGACAGTGGGCAGGAAATCCCGGCACTCAGTGTTTGACAGGGTGAACACTGTTCCTGGACAGCAATCGGCCCAGAAGATTCTGCGCGGGCTGGTCGCACGGGGCTTGGCCAGCGGCAGTAGCGAGGCAGGCTTTGCCGGACAGACATGGAGGCAACGAGTCGGTTGTGGAGCGGGCGGGGTCGAGCCCGGTGACGGGGAGGGACAGCTCTGGGCGCCGCTTCAGGACCTGGTGGAGCTGGGGCCGAGACACGGCGGCGCTGCAACTGCGCCTGAGAGAGCGGACCATCCGCCGGACCCTGGCGGGCCGGCATCAGAGGCTCAAGACGACCGCGGCGCTGTTGTACGAACGCGACCGGCGACGTTCGGAACAGTCAGAGCAACCGGCTGAACCTGAAGGACAAGGCCCCCCACACCTCGGAGGGGGCTGCTGGGAGCACGGTGGACCAATCGGAGCGCCGGGTCGCCGAGCTGGAGCGGGAGCACAAGCAGTGGGTCGCATGCCTCAACGACGGCCTATGACAGGTGGAGGAAGAGGTACGAACCTTGGAGCGGCGGCTGCGCTTCTGGCGAGGCTCGGGCGGGGATACCCGGGGATGCCGGGGGGATTTGAGGCCCCACCGCGCCCATCCAGAGCTGGTCACGGTCGAGCCCCTGCCCGTCGTGGCGGAGTGGCGCAGGGCTTTGCGGGCGCCGGAGGAGCCGTCACTCACCCTGGTCTGGCTCGGGGCCGCCGAGCAACTGCTGCGGCTGGAAGTCCAGCTGCTCGGCGACCGCCGGCTCACCCCGCCACCCGACGACTCCCTCTGGAGACCTGCGCGTAAATCGTTGGATGTGCGATCATGGCTGGTAACGGGTCAAGTAGCGGGGGTTGGGCCATGCATCGCGAGTCAGGCGGCGAGACGTTCATCGAGGCGTTGGTTCCGGAGCGGTTGGGTCGCAACGCGCAGTTGGAGCGGATCGCGGCGTTGGTCGACTGGTCGGCGTTGGCGTAGATCGTCTCGGTCGTCTATGACACGCCGCGCGGGCGGGCGGGCTATCCGCCGCTGCTGATGGTCAAGGCGATGCTGTTGGCCGAGTGGTACGAGCTCTCGGACGAGCAGTTGGAGCAGGCGTTATGGGACCGCATCTCGTTCCGCCGTTTCGTCGGTCTGGGTCTGGACGAGGACGCCCCGGACCGTTCGACGGTGAGCCGCTTCCGACTGCAGTTGGTGCGCCGCGGGCTGGCGCCGCGGCTGTTCGCCGAGCTGAACCGGCAGTTGGAACGATAGCGGCTGGTGCTCAAGCAGGGCGCGCTGCTGGACGCCAGCCCGGTCGAGGCGCAGGTCCGCCGGCCCGCTCGCGGGGCTGGTCCGGGCGGGCGCAGCGAGCGCGACCCGGACGCCAGCTGGACGCGCAAGGGCGGCCGCGCGCACTCCGGCTACCAGGCCCATCTGGGCGTCGACCAGGGTTCCGGCCTGGTCCGTCGGGCCGAGCTGCATCCCGCCCACGTCAACGAATCCGAGGTCGCCGACGGCTTGATCGTGGGCGACGAGCCGGCCGTCTACGCCGACCGCGCCTACGAGCATCGGGAGCGTCGGCGGCGCTTGCGCGCGGCCGGAGTCAAAGACCGGATCAAGCACCGGCGACACAAGCACCTGGCCCGCCTGCCCCACTGGCAGCGACGCTGCAACCAGCTGATCGAACGCCGCCGCTCGGCCGTCGAACGCATCTTCGACACGATCTAGCAGCACTACGGTTACCGCCGCGTGCGCTACCGCGGGCTGGCCCGCAACGCGCTCGAACTGCACTTCAAATGCATGGCCTACAACCTTCGCCGCGCCGACGGTCTGCTCGCCTGAGGCCCGCCCGCGCCGGCCCACGCCGACGCGCCTCGCCGATGCCGACCGAGCCTGGCTAGCCCCGCTCGCCGAGCCGTCCAACACCCCGCATTCCACCTGGACAGCGCAAAACCGACTTACGCGCAGGTCTCCTCCGGGACGACGTGCGCCGGGCGAACGAATTGCAGGTGCACTTGCACCGGCTGCGCGCGCCACGTCGCTAGCAGGTGTAGACCGAGCCCTTGCACTGGGCGGCGCACGTCGTGACCCCGGGGCGCGTCGGCGGGGGGGAGGAACTCGGCCGGCAGATGCAGCGGGAGTTAGAAGAACGACCGGCCAAGGTGCTTCGGTCAAACGGGGAACGTCGGCGGAATAGGGTGGGAACGGAGGGGCGTCGACTAGGAACTGAGCCGCCGCTCGTGAGGAAGCGGGTGATTCACGGACGCGTCAACGATCGAAACAGGAGCGGTGAGCCCCCTCTTACAGGAGGCTGAGCACGTCCACCGTCCGCAAGTCGAGGCCCTTCGGGCGGACTCGGCGTCCCTGCGCGAACGGGTAGAGGCGGTCGGGTGGCAAGCCTAACTGGGGTGAGGTAGCGTGGGCGGCGGCGTTGATGGGGAGGAAGTGGATACCTGAGACAAGGTCGAGTTCCAGCTGCCGATGGCCTCGCCCGGTCGCGTGTTCCCTAAGCGGATCATGGAGGGGCCGAACCAGACGATGAGCAAGTCTGCGCTGCGGCGGCGAAGTCGGTGGCTAAGTAGCACCAGGTGTGCGTACAACGCAAGGAAGCGGACGACACGATGAACTGGTTGCGGGCAGAGTGGCGGCGGTCTGAACCGGAACTGCGATTGGTCGTCGCGCTCGAGTTGATACCACCCCGGCCAATACCCTTGGTGCGAATGACGGCGTGGGCTAGAGCCGGACCGAGGCTGGCTGGCGATCTGGCGGCTGTCCTGGGAACTGTCCGTGACTTGATGCCCGCATCGGGTGCTTTAGGCAGCGACTCCATGTCTCGGTAGGTCCGTCGGCCATCAGGACTCGCGAACTACTCGAATGAAGCGCGTGCCGACCGCCCGGTTGCCGGAGCATTGATGCACGGTAGCCGCCAAGTGCGTCCACTCATCGATTCGTGGCAACGAAATGCAAAACCGGCAACGCGTCGACTTTCCCTGAACGGGCTGTTCCTTGCATATGACGCTCTCGCTTCGACGGTCGAGCCCCGGAGCTCGGCTGGATTGGAGGCTGCGATGACCGAACATCGAGACCGCCCGCGGATTCGGATCGGGTTGCGCCGCCTCGGTTGCGGTGACTGGATTGCCCGCAGCCTCGCGGTCGCCACGGTCCTGTTGATGCCGGGATCCTTCTTGCCGCATCCCTCAAGCGATGCCGCGCAGGGAATCAGATCCTCGGATTCAGGCACCGGGTACTTCGAGCGCAAGGGGAACAGGCCCAGCGTTCCAAACGGCCACAGGAACGCCGTTCTTTGAGCGGACGATCAGTGGGCGGACAACACGCGCTGGAATCCAACCATCACCTCGGCATCGCTCCTCCTATCGGTAGGCCGAGAGGGACTGATCGGCGGGTCGGACGACGTCATCGTCGCCTCACTCAGCAGCGACGAGCCGACGACGACGGTCGCTGTGCCGATCGGTGCCTCGCGAGAACTGGGACTCGCCCTCGCCTGGGCGTCGGGCCTCGCCAACCACTTCGCGCAAGGCGACGTCGACTTCACCGATTAGCGCCGGAGCGAACGACGGCCGCGGCGTTCAGCTGAGCTGGCGCTCGATCAGGCGGCGGAAGGGGCCGTCTCGCTGGCTGAGTTCGTCGAACGAGCCTTCTTGCACGACGCGGCCCCTATCCATCACGTAGATGCGGTCGGCTTGGCGGATGGTGGAGAGTCGGTGCGCGATCACGATGCGGGTGGCGGCGAGTCCCTCGATGCTGCTCATCACCTGCGCCTGACTACGGGCGTCGAGCCAGCTGGTCGCCTCGTCGAGCAGGACGATGCGCGGGTTGCGCACCAGCGCCGCGGCGATGCGAATGCGCTGCGTTTGGCCGCCGGAGAAGGTCTGCGCGCCGTCCGAGACGATGGTGAACATCTGCATCGGCATGTCGCTGATCTCGTCGGCGATGTCGGCCAGGGCGGCGGCGCGCCAGGCGTCGTCGATCGTCAGACTCTCGCCTAGTCCGATGATGTTGTCGAGCAGGCTGCCGGGTTGCAGCTCGCCATCCTGCATGACGACGCCGAGTTGTCGGCGCAGCCCCTGGCGGTCGAGCGAGGCGAGGTCGTGGCCGTCGTAGTAGATGCTGCCGGCGCCGGGTTCTTCTAGACCGAGCGCGAGCCGCATCAGCGTGCTCTTGCCGGAGCCGGACTCGCCGACGATGGCGATGAACTCGCCTGATCGCGCCCGGATTGAGACGTCCTCGATCAGCGGCGTATCTTCCTGGTAGCGGAAGCTGACGTGGTCGAAGCGCAGGTCGCCGCCGATCTCGACCCGCTCGGTGTTGTGCGAACGAGTCTCGGGCAGCGCCGTGAAGACGGGCCGCACCTGCTCGAAGCCGGGCAGGACGGCGGCGACGGTCTCGAGCGATCGTCCGAGATTGGTGGCGGCGGCGAAGAAGGTCATCGAGACTGCGTAGACGACGAGGAAGTCGCTGAGTGACAAGCTGTCGGCGCCGCGAGAGAGGGCGATCGCGAACAGCACGGCGCCAATCACGGCAGGGAATGCGGCGCTGAACGAGATAATGTGCTCGTTAAGGCGCGAGACCTGAATGCCGGCGAGGTGCTGCTCTCGGTATTGTCGGGCCCAGGCGGCGAAGGCGGACGGCTCGGCGCCCGAGCCGCGCAGCTTGCTGATCCCGTTGAGGAACTGGAGCAGCTCGCCGGCGAGCCGCCGTTCGGCGGCGAAGCCGCGACGCTGCGGGCGGATCTGGAGCAGTCCGACGATCGCCGTGAGCAGCATCGTGGCGAGGCCGATGACGATGCTGGCCAGGGCCAGGGTGACGTCGTAGGCGAAGAGCAGGCCGAGCGTCGGCAGCAGAAACACGACTGAGAGCAGCGCGTTGGCGACGACGCCGGAGAGCTGGTCGCGCAGCAGCAGGATCGTCGCCATGCGGACCGCGAGGTCGCCAGAGGTGTAGCGGCGGAAGAAGCTGGGCGGGAGCGAGAGCAGCCGATCCCAGGCGGCGGCGCTGACGCGGGCCGCGCCGCGACCTTCCAATCGCATGATCGACGTGCCGTGCAGCATCTGCACCGTCAGACCGAGCACCGCGAAGGCCAACAGCGCGATGATCACTTGCAGCAGCATCTCGCCTGACCGAGACGGCAGCAGCCAGTCGGTCAATACGCCGAGCGCAATCGCCGGCGCCTGCACGAGCAGCGCCGTGACGATCCCGGCGAACAGGAATCGGGCGAGATCAGCGCTCATGCCGCGGCTGGCGAGGCCGATCAGGTCCGGCACCCGCACGGCGCGCTCGCTGGGCAGGACCGGGTAGGGCAGCCAAGCGTCCGCCGCAAGCAGTTGTGCGCGCGACTCAGTGATCGTGGTCGCGCGGCCGCTGCCCGGGTCGATCATCCGGTAGCGTCCGCCCCAGCCAGGGATCAGGGCGACAGGATGTTCGTCGGCGGCGCGGAAGCCCAGCATCGCGCCGCTGTCGCCCAGCCACCAGCGGTCCTCGACCCGCAGCCGAACCTTGCGGGCGCGAACCCCAGACGCGCTCACCGCTTCCTCCAGCGACGGCTCCTCACCGACCATGCTGGGCTGCGCGTCGGGCGGTCGGAACCTGATTCCCTCACGCTCGCCGACCAGGGCCAGCGCCGTCATCAGCGCCGAGCCGTCCGCTGCGATCTCGGCGCGGCGACCGTCGACCACCCGCAATAGGTTGTCGCTCGCGACCTCGGCGTCGCGCCGACGGATGGCGGCGCGCGAGGTCTGCTGATTGACCACGTCGGCCTGCAGCAGCAGCGTGTTGAGCTGCTCCGCGCCAAGCGCCAGCGCGTGAAACTCGCTCAACGCGCGCATCAACCATCCCTCGCGCGCGAGCTGGCGCGAGGAGGCGAGTCGCAGTTCGGTCGCGTCGGGCACGGTCATCCAGGTGTCGAAGCTGAGCGGGATCCAGCCGCTGCTGTCGGGCAGCGGTTCCTCAGTGCCGAGGTAGGCTGGCGCGTCCTGCGGCAACCCATGACTCGCGGCCGAGACCCAGACCACGGCACCGGTGCGGGTCGAGAGCACGCTGTTCGCCGCAACCACAACGCTCGGGGCGTCGTTGGGACCGGGGCGTTCTCGAAGCAGCTCGGTCGAGAGGAGATCGGTCGGTCGCGGTCTCGGATCGATGCGGGCCGCGATCGCGCTGGCCACCGCCGCGATCCAAGCGTCCGCCTGATCGGCGAACTCGTCGGCCAGATCAGGCGACTCGAGCGCATCGGCGTGAAAGCGGATCAGTCGAGCGCCGGGCAACCCTTTGGCAATCGCCTGCCGATCGACGCGGCGTGCGTCGATACCGAACAGCACCTGTCCGGCCGTCGCGCGCATGATGTGTCGGCCGCTGGAGCTGACCACGTCGTCCTGACGCTCGAAGAAGAAGATGTCGACGCCGCCCTCGGCGATCAGCCAGGCGTCGGCGGGATCATCGAGCGTGATCGGCTGATTGGCGGCGCTGGCCGCGTGTTCGCCATCGCTGAGCGCGAGTTCGGTCAGTGGCGACGGTTCGAGCATCACGGAGGGCGTTGGCGGGGTCGAGCTGATCATTGCGACGTCACCAGCTGCGCATAGACTCCGTCCGCGTCGGCGATCAGCTCGTCGTGGCTGCCGCGCTGCACTTCTCGGCCCCGATCGAGCACGATGATCTGGTCGCAATCTCGGATTGTGCTCAGCCGGTGGGCGACGATGATGCAGGTGCAGCCGCGCCGCCTGAGCGCGTCGTCGATCCGCTGCTCCGTGATGGCGTCGAGCGTGCTCGTCGCCTCATCGAGGAGGAGCACGGTCGGGCGGTTGACCAGCGTGCGCGCAATCTCGAGTCGTTGACGCTGTCCGCCGCTGAAGTTGCGTCCGCCTTCCTGAACGTGCGCGTCGTAGCCGCCCGGCCGGCTCATGATCTCGTCGTGGATCAGCGCGTCGCGCGCCGCGGCGACGATCTCCTGCTCCGGCACGGCTGGATTCCACATCGTCAGGTTGTCGCGGATGCTGCCGTCGAACAGCACGATCTGTTGGTCCACGGTCGCGACCGACGTCGTGAAAACGGCGTGAGGCACCGACTCGGCGGCGACATCATCGAAGCGAATCTCCCCGCTCCACGGCTGATGCTCCCCGCTGACCAGTCGCAGCAGCGTAGACTTGCCCGACCCGGTCGGCCCCACGATCGCGACACGCTGGCCAGGTTCCACGTTGAGGCTGAAGTCGGCGATCAGCGGATCAGCATGGCGCGAATAACCGAAGCTGAGCTCCCGTAGTTCGAGTCGGCCAGCCAGGCGCAGACGACCGTTGAGACTGGCGACGCGCCCGTTCTGTCCAACCTCCTCGGTCGCGCGCAGGCTGGGGTCCTCTTCGGCGTCGAGGACGTCCGCGACGCGCCGCAGGTCCGCCTCGATCAACTGAAACACGTCGGCGAACTGGACGAAGCGGCCAATCGGAGCGAGGAAGTTCCCGGCCAGGATGTAGACGGCAACCAGCTCGCCGATGCTCAAGTCGCCTTCGATCACGCGCCAGCCGCCGAGCCCCAGCACGGCCATACCGCCCAGCAGCGCGAACAGCCGCGGTAGCGAGGCGTTGACGTAACCTAGCTCGACGAACCGTTGCCGCGCCTGCAGTTCGCGCGCCTGGTAGCCGCTCCAGCGCAGGAAAAAGTCTTGCTCGCCGGCCGTTGCGCGCAGCGAGTCGATTTGCCGCAGACCCGCCGTCTCGATCCCGAACAGCAGCGCCTGCTCGCGGCGCAGTTGGCGGTAGTGGTCGGTGCGGGCCCGGCTCAGCAGGCGCGCAAACAGCACGTTGGCGACCGCAATCGCGAGCACGATCACCGCGATCAGCGGGTCGTAGACCGCGAGCAGGATGAACAACAGCGCCGACATCACCAGTTCAACGGCGATCCCGACGACCTGCCGCGCCGCGCCGGCAGCGATGTCGTCGACCAGGCCGACGCGCGCCGCGAGGTCGCCGGCGAAGCGGTGCGAGTAGTACTGCGTCGGCAATCGGAACAGCCGCCAGAGCAAGCGCTGCGCGTTGACCACCGCGAGCTGGATCGCCGTCTTGCGCAGGATCAGCTGCTGCAACCAGGAGAGCAGGTAGACGGCGGCGGCGGCGAGCAGCATCGCGCCGATGATCCAGCCGCCCCAGTCCCGCTGCGGCCCAGCCAGGACGTCATCGACGAACACGCTGAGCAGGATCGGCAAGGCGAGCGCCGGGATCGCAAGCAGGAGCCCAGCGAGCGCGACGTAGGCGAGCGCGCCGCGCACCTGTCGCAGCCACGGCCAGAGTTGCCGCCAGAGTCCGGGCGGATCGCCGCCCGGCCGAAACGCATCGGTCCGCTGAGCGGTCAGCACGACCCCGGTGTAGGACTCACTGAAGGACTGGATGCTGACCGAGCGCCGGCCGTTCGCCGGATCGTTGAGCAGGTAGTGGTCGCCACTGATGCCCTCCAGTACCAGAAAGTGATTGAACTCCCAGAACAGGATCGCCGGCAACGCGGTCTCGGCGAGCCCTTCGAGCGATCGACGCCAGCCGCGAATCTCGAGCCCGTAGCGCTCTCCGGCGCGGACGATGTCGGCCGCGTTGGCGCCGTTGCGGCTGACCCCGCAGGCGAGCCGCAGCTCCTCCATCGGCGTCCAGCATCCGAAGTGGGCGAGGATGATCCCGAGCGAGGCAGCCCCGCACTCAGCTGCCTCAAGCTGTGGAATCAGCGGTGTGCGAATGCGGCGGCGGAGCGGAAGCGACGGCACGCGCGGCTACTCCCAGCGATCCAACCCGACAGTAGCGATCAGCCGGATTGGTGCCTCGCGGCTGAGCACGATGCGGACGCGGCAGGCGCCACCCGGCGCGAACGGCAGAGCCTCAGGACTGTAGAAGCGGACCTGCCAGGGAGCGTCGGCGCCGTTCAGCGCCGTGGACTGTTCGGCGCGCGTGACCTGGTCCACGAACCCGTCCCAGCTCTGGCTGCTCACGCTGCCAGTCACCCGCGCGCGCTGCCCTTGGCTCAACCGGTGCGCATCCTGTGCGGACAACTCGGCGACCACTTCGGTCTGACCAGCCTCGCTCCGGACGAGTTCGCAGCTGGCGCTCAGTCCGCGCTCGATCGTGCCGAACACGGCCCAGAGCAGGACACCCACCAGCGCGGCACCGAGCAAGGCGAGGAACAGCCACTCTCGCGGCGCGGTAGTCCGCAGCAGACCGTCGATCGGCTCTGTGCGGCCGCGTCGAGCGAACGCTTCGTCGCGAAACAGTCGCCGTCGCTCTGACAAGGAAACGCTCCGTGTTGCCGATGGTCACTACCGCCCGGGTCGAGCCGTGGGCAGTTCAGTCGCAGTCTAGCGAGCGCGTGGCGTTCGGCGCTCAGCGGCGAGCACCCAGCCCGAGACTGCCACAGTAGCCGTGCTTGGCTGTTAGGCGGCTCATGTCGGATCGCAATGAATCCACCAACTACCAGCTGTTTGAGGACGAACTGAAGCCGGAGGAGCTGGCGGAAGTCAGCGGCGGGAGCAGAACAGCGCCTCCATCAGGTACGGCGGGGCAATACGTATCGAGCGACACCCGCGTCTACGACAACCCCGGGTGTGCAGAGCGCTTCGCAAGGGCGATCTCAGTAGTAACGACCAGGCCAGCTGAACGCTTGGCCGGCCGCGCTGAGCGCGCGAGGACTTCCTGTCTGCTACCCATGATCGAACCCGCCAGGATGGACTGGCACGCAAAGAGGTGAACAATGTCAGAGCGCACCGAACCTGCCACTGACGAGCTGGCCGAAGACCAGTTGATGCGCGAAGCGCTGGAAGAGTCAGTGGCGGAGGAAATCAGGAAACCGGTGCGGGAAGCTCGAACTACCCGTTTCAGACCTGGGAGGACACCCAGAGCCCACCCTATAGCGGAGTGCTACCGGGCTCAGCCACAGCGCCAGAGCCAGACTTAGTAGTCGATCCAGACCTTCGAGTCCCAAGCGACTCGTCGAGCGTGCCAGCGGGCGAGTGTTCCACGTCTGCTGAGGTGCCCACCCTCTGAGTGCCAAGACGCGCGCAGGACACGCCGGTCGCTCTTTCCCTGGAGAGACTTGCATGGAGTTCGTGTGGGCATGGCCAGTGCTGGCGTCGCCTCCGTTCAGCCCAAGGTGTGCAACACTTCGTCGGTCACGACCGAACCCGGCCTCAACAGGCCTCGCTGAGAGAATTCGTCGTTAGAAAGCGCTCCGCCACGATTGGTTGAAACACTACCATCGGATACGGACGTACGCCGTCCACATGCGGAGACCGACGCTCTACCCCGCTGCGTTTGATCGCCCAACTCGGGGTCTAGGAGCCTTTACTCGCCGTAGTGGCTGCCTGTGCCGTCGCCACCGGTGTGATGGCTCGCCCAGTTTTGGTTCTGCGAGCCGCCGCTGACATGCTCCAGTTCGTCCTCCGAGAGCTCCTGCTCGTCGGTGGTCTGGGTGTTGGTCGGTTCGATTTCCGCGTCTTTGACCTGTTCTGTCGACATGTTCCTTGCCTTTCCTTGTCTACGGCCGAGGCTATGCAATCACATTCGAGATTGCAACCGGTGCCGGACGGGCCAGCTTCCAACGTCACAAGTCCTTTGAGGACCACGATGAGGATGCTGGGTGCTGGAGGCCCTGTGAAGAAGTGCCGGTCGAGTACAGCAAGCGGCGCGCCGTCGGTCAGCGATTCAAGCGATGGCCTGAACACGGTGTCTTCGATCGGATCGTCAAGTTCACTGAGACCGTCAACCGACAGACTCATCAGTCCGACGATCAGCTCGACTGATCTCACAACAAGGTTCATCAAGACGAAGCTGGCACCGGAACAACGGAATCCCTCCCGCGAACACAAGCCGGCTTCCGGCAGTTGGGAGGACCGCTAAAGGGGTACGCCCGAAACCCATGACTCGTGGAGACCGTGAGGCGTAACGGTCGGCTGTCGCGATTCGTCATCAACCAGTGAGACTCGTCCAGCGGCCTGTTGCGGTCCTAGTGCATCAGTCGGCCGCAATCTGCGTGCTTGCCCATGAGTGATCCGCGGCGGCCTAGCAGATCTGAAGGCAGGCGTTTGCTGTTTGGGCGCGCTGACGACGGAGTCTCCGCCGCCCGCGGCCTAAGTCAGCGCAGATGAACTTCGCCCCCTGACAATGGCAGCAGCGCCGTCAACGGCATCAGTTCGCACTGACGATCGTGCCTAGGGCGACGGCCGCGATGTGCGGACGATGGCCCGCAGAGCGCTGTGTTCTGAACGTCCAGAGAGGCCCGGCAATGGCAACAGAAACGACGAACGCTTCGCCCACGCCCAAGGCCGAGGACATGGCTCGCTATGCCGAGTGCATGGAGGAGATCAAGCGGCGGGTCGAGGTGGTTGAGCACTCCTTGTCCGGGCAAGGCCAAGCGCTCTATCTCCAGACCACAGTCGAGTCCATCGCGCTTCAACTGCGCGCGATCCTGGAGTTGACCTCGCTCGCCTCCCTGGTTGCCAATCGAGCCCAGTACACGGCCCTGCGAGAGCAGTTCGGCAAGGACTACCGAACGGACTGGCATCCCAAGAACATCCTTCGCGATATCGAACGAATCAACCCACGCTTCTACCCCCGACCGACGAGACAGGTTCTCGATCCAGACTCCGGCTCCGTCCGGGAAACTGTTGTCGTAGAAGACGGGTATCTCACCCGCGATGAACTCGAGACCTTGCACGGCCGTCTGTGTCGGTTCCTGCATGCCGACAGTCGGTCTGCACCGAGTCCCGACTATCGCGCGTTCCTGGACGAGGTGCCCGGGTGGCTCTCGCAGATCGCGACGTCGCTGAATCATCACCAAGTCCAGTTGGTCGACAACGGCCACCAATTGTTGGTGCTCATGCACGCCAAAGAAGATGGGTGTGCACATGTCTGGCTCTTTGAGGCTGTAGCCCATCGTGTAGTCGGGAGCGGATCCAGTCGTCACCTGCTCCGGCATGACTCACCTCCTTGCGCTGCCCTAGTCGCCGCCCGCAATCTCATCGGCCGTGGCGGGTGTCGATGCCCGTTTCCGCACCCAGGAGTCACCTACCCTCAACTCGTGCCATCCGATCATACTCTGCGAATAGTCCCTCGCCGGCACTGCCCGTGCTCTACTCAACGCCAACTGCGTCTGTGCGCAGCCAACCGATGGCGGAACCACCGTTGGCGGCTTGTGCCGGCACGCAGCCGAAGGATCGGACGGCGGCTCGCGCGTCATCCGGTCGCGCTCGGCCAATCTCACGGGCGCGCTCCTCGGCGAAGCCAACCGCCGGAGAGGCGGACCCCAACGACTTGCCACCCACGAACGTCGTCGTACTCGCACCAACCTCGCGCCGACGTGGTATGTGTCAGTTGCTCCTGATCTCGGCGCCGCACCGCCACCAGCTCTTTTCCGAAGACAGCCGACTGCATCGCTCATCGGATCAGCTTGCCCACGAACAAGCCCGGCTCTACGAGAGGCCGCCGCACGAACCTCCTCGCAGGCCGGACGGGCGTCATCTGTATCTCTCTGCGCGGAGTTCCGGGGGAGGCTTTGGTCCGCGTCTCCGTGCTCTCGGCCGCGTGAACAAGAGTATCAGCGCTTGACGCTGGCCAGTCTGCGCATCTGGCTGCCCGCGGACCACCTGGCCTGGTTCGCCATGGAGGCGGTCACACTGCTCCTGCCATGCCGCCGAGCGTGATGACGATTGACGGCGGCAGGCCTCTGTTCCAGGGGCGAAAGTCGCGCTGCTGCCCGAAGCCTCCTGCGAGAGCGAGCGTCCCAGCCGGCGGACCGAACGGCCCTGCGGCGCCGCACCAAGACACCCATCACGTGCGTCTCCGGGGCGCGCCGGCGCAAGGTGATTGATCGTGTCTCAAAACCTCCGTCTCCGCTCAGTTCTCGTGGCAGCGATCGAGGTCGGCGTGCGACCGCTCGCGCAGATCTGCATCGGTGAGCTAGTCCAGGGCCGTCAGCGCCGTCGCCTCGGGCGCTTTCAGCGTCAGTGCGTGCCCCGCTTCGGTCGCCGCGGCGGCGGTGAACGGCGCCGTGTGATCGCCGCGCTCGTGCGGGATCGGATACGTGGGCGAGTGCCTCTGCTGTGGGCTCAAGCGCTTCCGTCGGATCGCCACCCGCTCCGACCAGTTCGACCTCATCCGCCGCAGCGTCATCCAGCTCGGATTGTTCCGGGACGCGCTTCAGTTACTGTAAACTCGCCTTACCATCCGGCTAGACCTGTCGCGATGTCATTGCGCCCAAGCCGCGCCTACCAGTGAGGAGCGATTCATGCCACTGATCAAAGCCCTACGTCCAAGGCCAATGCGGCTGAACATCTTCGCATTTCTCGCCATCGCTCTCGGCGCAGCCTTCGTTGCCGGTTACGCGCTCAGCCCGCTCTCGACCGACTCGGCAACCGCCGACCACACCGAGCCTCGACCGGAACACGCTGAGGTGCGCATCGCCGCCCGCGCCACCGGCGACGGACGGGTCGAGGTCGCGTTGCAAGAGCGCGGCCTGTTCGGCGATTGGAGCGGACTGCACCTGCCGCAACAGCGGTATCTCCCGGCGGACGCCGAGGCCGGCAAATGGCTGCTGAGCTCGAGCATCCCGGTCAGCACGCACTGGCCCGGCGTCGGAATGTCGAGGTTGGAGACGGAGTCGCTGTATAGCACGACACTCTTGGAACAGTTCGGGCTCGTGCCCGAACCGGGTCTGCTCTGCCTGGTCGGCCACGGCGATCCGGCGCTCGACTCGTTCTGGCGGTTCCTGGCTAGCGCCGCCTACAACTCCGCATACTTGTCTCGAGCGAAACTGCGCACCTTCTACAGCCTTGATGGAGCGGAACAGGCCCATGCCATTCACCAGTGCGTCGCCGACGGGGCCTGGGGGATCGCGGCGACGCTGGCCAACGCCGACGCCGTCGGCGACTCCCTGCGCGAAGCGTCCGACGCTGGCATCAATGTCCTGACCTACAACTCCGGCGCCGGACTTTCAAGCTCGGTGGGCGCCTTCGCCCATGTTGGACTGGACGACCGTCTTGGCGGCGAACGCGTCGGCACGCAGTTCAACGAGGCCGGCATCGAGGGTGACATCTGGTGCTTGATCCACGAAGCGCAGAATCAAGGACTTGAAGATCGATGCGACGGTCTGGAGCGAACCTACAGCGGCGCCACGACGCGGGTGCGCATCCACGACGAGGCGCTCCAGGCTGAGGCAGTCAGGCAACTTCCGGAGTCAGGTGTGAGCGCCATCGTTGGCCTGAACTCCGATACGCTCCTGTGGTTGGTCGATGTCGCCGCGCAGGCCGGCCTCGACGATCTGACCGTCGCCGGATTCGGCAACTCACCGCGACTGATCGGACCACTGGCAACCGGCCAGCTGTCGTTCATCCTTTGGGACCAGCCGTCGATGCAAGGCGTCATCGCCGTCAACCTGCTGCTCACCCCGCCGCTCTGGGTCTCGGGCAACGTTCTCGAGGCTGGCGGGGCCACCATCCTGATCGAGCCCGCGTACTTCGACTGGGCGGAGGCGCGCGCGTACCTGAGGTCGATCACTCCGGGGGCGCTGGAGGACGTGCTGCGGCAAGCGGGCATCACAGCCGAACAGGCGGCGCAACTTGATCTCGGCGGCGGATGATTGCGATGTGCGCCTGAAGCTCTCAGTCGGCACATTCGCGTATGGTGCGACGCGTCCTGACAACGCCGTGCATCGCCGGGGGGCACCCGTTGCAGCGGGACGAGTTCGGCCTGCCAGCTTGACCGACCGCTCAGTCGCCCCAGCAGCGCTCCAGCGCCTCTGACGTGACAATCGATGGCAGACCTGCCACCGGCTCGTCCGTGACCAAGGTGACACCACTGTCGACGAAGTCAGTGTCCGGCGAGATATGGGGGCTGCTGCCGGTGCGCAGGTGCGCCAGAGCCGTTTCGAGCGCCAGTCGAACCATGCGCACCGGATCTTGCGCGGCCGTGGCTCCGATCCGACCGGCCGCGACATCGGCCACGCCCGAGCAACTGCCGTCGATCGTCACGATCAGGATGTCGTTCGCTCGGCCCAGCTGCTCCAGCGCCTCGCGCGCACCGCGGGCGGCTGGCTCATTGATGGCGTAGACCAGGCGTATCACCGGCAGCTTGCGGGCCAGCCGCAACATCTCGCGACGCCCGCCGTCCAGCGAACCGGCGGTCGCGCCCGCGCCCAGCACTCTTGGATCGCGCTCGTCGTACTTCCGCTCAGAATCGCCGATCTCGATCCCGAATCCGCTGAGCATGCCCTGATGGCGCTGCACATCGACCGTGATCTGCTCCGCCGACAGATCGAGGGTCACGAGCCCGGCCCTGGCCGCGTCAACACCGAGCCGCGCCCGCGCCCAACGGCCGACCAGCTGTCCGGCGCGGTAGTTGTCGGTCGCGATGGTGGCATCGACCTGGTCGGGTCGTGCAAACGGCGTGTCCAGCGCAATCACCAGCAAGCCCGCCCGTCGCGCGCGCGCGACCGAGTCGACCAGAGCCACGGGGTCGGACGGCGTCAGCAGGATCGCCTGTGCACCCTCGTCCACCAACGCCTCGATCGCCTGAACCTGCGACTCGTTGTCGCCGTCGTACTCACCGCTGTAGCTGCGCAGCTCGAACCTCAGTTCTTGCGTCAGATCCTCCGCCGCCTCGCGCAGCGTGACGAAGAACGGGTTCTCCTCCGTCTTGGTCACGAGGCCGATGACGATCGGCTCGGGATCGGGAGCGGAACTCGCGCAAGCGACCAGCAAACATGTGCTCGCCCACAGAGCGAGACAAGCGAGACTGCCGAGCCAGCGCCGAGGAACCGACGACATCGGTCAACCGCCCTCCGATTCAGTCCCGCTCCGCGACTCAGTGACTACGACCCGTGATCGCCGCACGACGGTGGCGGCGCCTTTGGATCGCTCGTGGGCTGAGCGGCGCGCGGCGGCGCGATGGGATCAAGTCTGTCGCGGCTCTGCTGTCTCCGCTCAGTTACCGTGATAGCGATCGAAGTCGGCTAGCGCCCGGTCTCGCAGATCAGGATCGGTGAGCCAATCCAACGCCGTCAGCGCCATCGCCTGCGACGCCTTGAGGGTCAACATGTGTCCCTCTTCGGTCGCGGCTGCGGCGGTGAACTGCGCCGTGTGATTGCCGCTCTCGTGCGGGATCAGATACATCGGGTGGATCGCGGGCACCACGTGGGAGACGTTGCCCATGTCGGTAGAACCGAAACTGCCCTTCATGTCGCCAGCGAGATCGGTCGCGCGCACGCCGAGATCGAGCCAGTGCCCGCCGTACGCCTCGGCCAACGGCCCGTTGTTCGCCATGTTGCTGTAGCAGTCAAGCTCGGCGCTCTTCCAGCTCACCGAGTACTCGCAGCCGGTCGCCTGGGCCGCGCCGGCGAAACAGTCCACGACCCGTTGCTTCATCTCATTCAAGAGCGGCGCGTCGGGCGCGCGTACCGAGTACTCGGCCCGCGTGTAGTCGTGGATGATGTTGGGCCGCTCGCCGCCGTGATGAATCTTACCGTGGATGCGAACGGTCGGCTGCGACTGCTGCCGCATCAGTGCGACGGCCTGATAGGCGAGCACCAGCGCGTCGAGTGCGTTGCGCCCCTTCCAGGGCGAGCCCGCGGCGTGCGCGTTGCGGTCGTGGAACTCGACAAAGCAGGCGTCGACCGCCAGCACATAGGGATAGATGATGTTGTCCGTGCCGGGGTGGATCATCATCGCCGCGCCGACATCATCGAATGCGCCCTCGTTGATCAAGCGGATCTTCCCGCCGCCGGCGAGCCGAGCACGCGCACCGTGCCTTCAATGCCCTCCCGCTCCAGCGCCTCCGCGACCGCCAACCCAGCCGCCACACCCGAGATGGCGATCAGATTGTGGCCACAGGCATGGCCAATGCCTGGCAGCGCGTCGTACTCGCTCAGCACTGCGATCGTCGGCCCGCCCTCGCCGCGCGTCGCCTCGAACGCCGTCTCCATCCCGTACGCCGACGGCGTGACCGCAAAGCCAGCCTCCGCCAACCATTCGGTTAGCGCCTGGTGCGCGTGCACCTCCGCGTAGGCCTGCTCCGGGTGGGCATGAATGTCCAGGCTCAGCGCCCGCAGCGACGCCGATGCCGCATCAATCGCCTGCGATGCCGTGTGCTCAAGAGACATGCGAAGATCCTCTCAGGATTCCCGCCTCCCCCAACCTGGAGACGCGGCCACTGCGCCCATCCTAGACGCGCTGCGGCGTGCCGGCGCAGTTGGTTGCGGATTGCACCCGACGCATCGCTGGTCATCTGCGGACACGGCAGCGGGGCGGCCCGTGGGCCGCCCTCCGCTACGATGTCGCGATCCTAATCTGGTCAGCGGCTAGTCTGTGAAGACGACCTCGCCTTGCACGTCCTTGGACTTGAGGCCGCCGCTCCAGCCGATGGCGAGGCCGAGCTCGGTCTCGCCGCCGATCTCCACCGTGACCGTCGTCAACGGCTCGTCCTTGCTCAGCGAGATGAACATGTTCTCGCCGACGATGCCGTCGCGGACCGGGACCAGCAGGATCATCTGGCTGCCGCTCGGGAGGCAGCTGAGCATGACCGTAAAGTCCACGGTGGCGTCCGAGCGGCTCGCCTCGGGACTGGAAATCAACAGCTCCGGCTTGTCCTCGCAGGCCGTGAGCGTCGCCACGTCGGGCAGATCGCCATCGACCGGCGGTGGCGGATCATCGTCGTCCGCAACCGCGACCGTCGCCGTCTTCGACGCCTCGAGGTCGTAGTCGGCGCCGTCGACCAGCGTCGCCGTGACGGAGCCGTCGCCCTCATCGGTCGAGTCGTCCGTCGTGGCGAGCGTCAGCGTGGCGCTGCCCGATGTTGGGATCGTCACCGTCCGCGAGCCGGCCGCAACGCCGTAATCGCCGACGGGCGTGATCGCAACCGTGACATCGAGGTTGGCCAAGGGCGCCGGACTCGCCGTCAGCGTGAAGCTCACACTGCCGCCCTCGGTCACGCCGCCGCCGCCTGTGATGCTGACCACCGGCGTCGGCGGCGGATCGTCGTTGTCCGCGACCGCGACCGTGGCCGAGCCGCTGCCCGTGTAGCCGCTGCCCGCGTTGATTGTGACCGTGATCGAGCCGTCCGACTCGTCGGTCGCGTCGTCCGTGGTACTGACCGTGAACGTCGCGGTCGTCGAGCCCGACGTGATCCGCACCGTGCGCTGACCCGTCGTTGCGCCAAAGTCGCCGCTCTGCGTGACCGTGACTGTGACGTCGACCTCCGCCGTCGGCGACGGGTTGGCCGAGATCGTGAAGGAGGCCGAGCCGCCTTCTGTGATCCCGCCGCCGCCCGTGATCGAGACGACCGGCGTCACGACCTGCTTGACGATCACGGGATCGTCGTCGTCCGAGACCGTGACAGTCTGCGCGCTGGGCGAGCCCACCGTGTAGCCCGAGCCGGTCGCTAGCGTCGCGGTGACCGAGCCGTCCGACTCGTCGGTCGAGTCGTCCGTCGTGGCGAGCGTCAAGGTGGCGCTGCCCGAGGTCGGGATCGTGACCGTGCGCGAGCCGGCTATGACGCCGAAGTCGCCGCTCTGCGTGACCGTGACGGTGACATCCAGGTTCGCCGTCGGGGCCGGGCTGGCGCTGACGGTGAAGCTGGCCGAGCCGCCTTCGGTGATCCCGCCGCCGCTTGAGATCGATACGACCGGGACCACCACCTGCGTGGGGGGGCGTCGGTGTCAGCCACCTCAAGCGCCGTCAGCTCCTCCACGACCGGGTCCCAGCGGGACCAGCCGCGGTCGGCGTAGGTCTGCGCCTCCGACGATGTCATCGCCGCGCCGGTGAAGCCCGGCACCTCCTCGCCGAAGGCGACCAGCACCCGCTTCCAGCGATTGACGTGGGCCGCGCCCTGGTGTGTCTCGGCCGCATACGACTGCACGTTCGCCAGCACCGTTGCGTCGACCGTGTGGCCCGCGGAGGGCGCGTCGTCGTTGTCCGACACGGCCACTGTGGCCGCGCCCTGCGTGGCCGAGACCGTGTAGTCGCTGCCGGCGTTGAGCGTGGCCGTGAGCGAACCGTCAGGCTCGTCGTTCTGATCGTCGGTGGTGCCCACGGCGAAGCTGACGACGCCACTGGTGGAAACCGTCACCGTGCGCTGGCCCGTGGTCGCGCCGTAGTCGCCGACCTCAGTGACCGTGACCGTGACGTCGAGGTTCGCTGCCGGCGCGGGGTTGGCCGTGAGCGTGAAGACGGCGTCGCCGCCCTCGGTCACGCCGCCGCCCGCGCTGACGCTCACCTCCGGCGTCTGCTGCTGCAGCTGGCCCTGTTGCTGCTCCTGGCTCCTCAGGTAATCGGACGCTTGCTTGAAAGGGCTGTCCGGCCACTGCGCCGCGTTGTCGTGGATCTCCGAGTCCGGCATCGCCGACTCGCCGCTGTCATAGCCTATCGCGGCCAGCACCCGGTTCCACTTCTTGACGTGCGCGGGATTGTTGCGCATCGCCGGATTCGGAGGGTCGTCGCGCACGTCGATCAGCAGATCGACGACCGCCTGGTAATCGGATTGGTTCGACAAACCCTGCGACGGCAGGTCGTCATCGGCAACCGTAACGGTCAGCATAGACGTAGAGCCAACCGTATAATCGCTGCCCGCGTTGACGGTCAGCGTCACCGAGCCGTCCGTCTCATCAACCTCGTC